>JBEHXH010000023.1:0-11416 GCA_048498795.1 Verrucomicrobiota bacterium | reverse complement strand
AAAAAGGACGTGCCGTGCTGATCGGCGACGCGGCCCACGCGATGCTGCCCTTCGTGGCGCAGGGTGCGCAAGAACGCGGCGAGGGCGCCGCGTCCCCATCGATCCGATCAAGCCGATTTTAACAGGTGGAAAGAATTCTGAGGCTACCCTCAGCTATTCTTCATGCGATAACGGCGGATCTCGACCGGCGCACCGACGGAGTAGAACGACATCACGCCGTCGAGCGTGGCGAATTGCCACGGGACGGAGAAAGCCGGGCCGTTTTTCGTGAAGACGATATTGTCCGCGATGTAGACGCACGAGTGGACGACCACGCCGTCGCGGTGCACGAACATCAGGATATCGCCGAAGGCGGGCAGGCCCGTAGCGGGAGCGTAGTTTTCGGCGACTGCTTTCTGGATGTTGGCGATGTCGGAAAATTTTTCATCCGGCACGTCGTTGAAAAAGTTGAACGACGTCCAGTGACAGTCGTGGCTCATGTCGTTGGGATTGGCAGGTGGCTGCGGGTAAGTATAGAGCAGGCCGCGGGCGAAGGCCGGGAGCAGGTGGGAGATGTCGAGCGTGCCGCCGCCAGGAAGGCGCGCGACGGACTGGAGCAGAGGCTTGATGTCCTTCTTGTGGCGGCCTCGACCCCAGTAGTTGGCGAGGGCCTCGATGTTGGTTTCGGGACCGACGCGCAGGCGCGGGAGCAGGGTGGACTTGCGCGAGAGCGCCTTGATGAACTTCACCCGCTCAGTGAGATCGAGCGTCGGCAGGATGATGTCGTCGTCCGCGAAACACATCGCCGTGTCGGTGCGCGAATAAAACATCTTTTGGGTGAGGGCGACGGTCTCGGGCGAAAGGCCGGTGTCGACGAACCACTGCGCCACGGCGTCGGGACGCATGCGGTAGGGATTGTTTTGCGGGCCGTTTTCCTCGAAAGCGGAGAGGGCGGCGTAGAGCTTGGCGCGCTGGGCGGGCTTGAGGCCGATCACGAGGTCGCGGTCGGGGTGGATGAGAATGCGGTCGGGCAGCATCTCGCGCTTGGCCGGGTCTTCGAGCGCGTGACGCTGGGCGGCGTCGAGGCCGGCGTCGTCGAAAAGCTTGGCGAGCGTATCGGGGGTGTAGCCCTTGAAATGCCACACGAGCGCATCCGGCCGCGTATAGTCGGCGACAATAAACTCCTCCGGTGGCTCGATCAGGATGCGCGAAAACTCCAGATCACCCCAGGGCCCGGGCTGGCATTTCACCATGCCGGTCGTAGCTGCCTTGGCGGCATCGCGGCGCACGGTCGAATAGAGCAGCCAGCCACCGAGAATCGTCCAAGGGCCGATCAGCAGCACCACGAGGCCGATCAACAACCAGCGCGAAATGAAGAAGCGGGCGTTCGCGGGTCCGGATTGGAGCGTGAAGATAGCCATGCGCGGAGGTATCGCGACGCAAAGCATTGCCGCTGCCAAGCTAGGAATGGTGTGTACAATCGCGTAGAGAAAATCGGTCCATGTTCGTGAACTTTTTTCATCGGTGATCCGACGTGTCGGGTGTAAACCTACATTGTCTGCCTTGCTCACCTTTCCTGCATGACCTCCGCTCGCCTCCAGCTTGAGCGGCTCTATCGCGAAATAGCGCCGGCGCTGCTCGCGTACTTCCGTCGCCGGCCCGCGCTTGCGGGTGCGGCAGAGGACCTCGTGCAGGACACTTTTGTGCGGGCGATGAAGCGGAGCGACCGGCTCGCGGAGTCGGTGTCGGCGCGGGCGTATGTCTTTGGCATCGCGCGTCACGTCGGGCTGGATCGCCTGCGCGCGCAGCGCGACGAAGTGGAGCTGACCGATCAGGCTGCGCCTACCGCGGAAGGTCCGGACGAACGTCTCGAACCGATGCGCCGCGCGATCGCCAGCCTGCCTGAGCCGCAGCGCGAAACGCTTCTCCTGCGACTCCAGCAAGAACTCAGCTACGAAGAAATCGCCGAAGTGCTGGGCGTGCCGATGGGCACGGTGCGCTCGCGACTCCACGGCGCGGTGCGGCGGCTGCAGGAGATTCTAAACTCGAACGGAAACCCGACCCCGAACTCTCATGAAAACAGAAACACTTGAAGCGCTTTTGCTCGACCGAGCCCTCGGGCAACTCACGCCCGAAGTCGCGGAGCTGCTCGACGAACATCTGGCGCAAAATCCCGCTGCGGCCGCGCGGGCTGCGGCGCTCACCGGTACGGTGGATCTCGCGCGCACTGCGGTTCGCGTGGATGACGACACGAACATTCCCACTCTGGCGACATGGCCAAAGGTCGAGCGAACGGCGTGGTGGAGCAGCGCGCTCACTCAAGGACTGAGGCTCGCCGCATGTGTGGCCCTTGGCGTGGTGGTGGGCTGGGCGATTCGGCGACCCGAGCCGGCAGCGCCGGTGATCGCGCAGGTACACGCGCGAGCCGTTACCGTGACTTCGCCGTCGGCCGCGGATGCGTTTTGGATCAATGCGCGACGCACAGCAGAGACCGCGGCGCGGACCCCAGAGCCGCGTCGGACAGCGTGGGAATCGTTTGACGTATTGGCCACCAAGGAGGGCAACCGATGAATCCCGTGCTAAAAAAACTCTGGCGGTACAGCGGCCTGCTCGCGGCGCTCATTACGCTCACGCTCCTCGCGGGGTGCGGCTTCGACGAGCAGCGCCTCGTGTGGTCACCCAATGGGCAGCGCGCGTTCGTCTTCGGTGCACAAAAGGTCTTTCTCGCGGACGCCAACGGCCGACTCTCTCCGGCGCTGTCGCTCGGCAAGGTCAACCGTGTCGCGTGGTTCGATGACTCGCAGCGCCTCGCACTCGTGACTGAGCAGGCGCTCCCGGATTGGACCGCGATTGCCCGCGAGTTGGGTACGGACAAGGCTCGTGAGGTCGAAGCTGCGGCCGAGACTGCGTGGAAAAGCATTCAGGGCGGCATGACATGGGAAACGGCCAGCGAGGGTTTCGAGTACCGTATCGCGGACGTGCTGTTAATCTATCTCCGCGAGCATCACGCCGATGATTTCAAGCTCGTGCTGCGCGACGCGGCTTGGCGCGATTTACAGGCGCAGGAAAAGAAAGACGATGCCAAGACCTGGGCAAAGTTTGCAGCCGAGGTGGGGCCGGAGAAAGCCCAGTCGGTCGCAGCAGCCATCGAGTCGGTCTGGAAGCTCTACAAACCGGGCATGACTTGGGAGGCGCTGGATAAGGCCGCGAAGAGCAGCCGCGATGCCGATCCGCGGGCCATGCCGGAGGAACCGGTATTCTCCAATTACCTCCGCGAGCACCACCCCGAAGAACTCAAACAGCTCCTCGGTGAAGAAATGTGGAAGGACGCGCTGCAGAAAACCGTCCCCCATTATCAGTTGCTCGTCGCGCGGATCGAAGCGGACACTGTGACCGTGGGTGCTCGATTGCATCACGGTTTCGGAAGCTATCGCGACGTGCGCGTGGCGCCGGGCGGCCGGATGGTGGCATTTGTGGTCGAGCCGGGGATCGAGCCCGAAAAGGCGCCGAACCGATTGATCGCGGTGACCGTCGATGGCGCGCAGGCGCTGGAGGTCGCAACCGTTGTCAGTTCCTTCCCTGATTGGGCGGCAGATGGCCGCTCACTCGCCTATGTGCAGGCTGCAGGCGGTGGTGGTGACGTGCCCCGCTTGGGCACACTGCTCGTGCGCGGCGTCGAATCACCGGAGGGGAAGCCGCTGCTCGAGGCCGAGCCGAAGTCGCTCGCGGGTGTCTTGTTGTCGGGCGACGTCCGCGTGCGCTGTCTCCGCGATGGGCGCATTCTCTTCAACACCGCGGAGATCACGCTGCCCATCGCCAAGGCGGACGGTGCGTCGACGCAGGAGCAACTCTTCGCGATCGATCCGGCACGGCAGGCGACACTCGTGCGACTCATCCCGCGCCTGGCGGAAGGCCGCACGCCGAGAGGACTGATTTATTTCGAGGTAAGCCCGGATGATCGCCGTGTGGTGTTTGGCACGGATCACGGCGAAGTAAGCGTGCTCACGCTCGCGACCGGCGAGGTCGATCAGGTGCAGAACGCCGGCGACGAGATTTCCGGCACGCCGCAGTGGCGGACGGCCGAGGAGTTTTCCTATGTGCGCTTCAATCACGAGAAGGACGGCGTGAAGCCTGCGCGCCCGTGTGAGCTGGTGCTGCACCAGTGCGGCGGAAAAAAAGAGGACACCGTCCTGAGCGCCGCGTGGCCGGTGGAAATGGTCGGATTCAAGTAATGACGGGCGGCGGCGAGGAGCCTGGCCTCAGTCGGCTCGCTGGCGCTCGCCGCTACATTTGAGCGGAATCGTTTTGAGCGGGACCGTTTGTGCGATGCTTGGCGCGTGATTTCATGAGCGGCTTCATTTCGTGTGCGTTCGTGTGGTTCGTGGGCACATGGATTTGATGCCGCGCAAAAACAAAAAGCCCGGCGAGTTGCCTCGCCGGGGTGGTTGATGCGAGCGGGTTCCAGGCGCTCGCGGTGTGCTATGTGTCCCTTGCGCGAAAGTTTAGGCGGCCGCGAGCATCGCCTGGCCAGTGCCGCGGGCCGGGAGGAAGTAATCGTCCGGATTGACGCCTTGGGCGAAGTCCGGGCAGCGGGCGGCGAGGAGGTTGCGGAGATTCTTGCGGGCGCGGGCGATGCGGCTCTTCACGGTGCCGACATTCATACCGAGGATGTTGGAGATGTCCTCGTAGGCGAGGAGCTCGGTGTTGCGCAGGCGGAGGATCTCGCGGTGGTGCGGGTCGAGCTCCTGGAGGCAGTCGGCGACGTGCTCGGAGAACTCGCGCCAGCTGGACTCCTGCGACGGATCGGCGGTCTCGGCCGAGACGAGGTCGGAGAGGGTCGCATCGTTTTCGTCGCTGAGCGGACGATCGAGCGAGCAGGTGGCGTGACGGCGGCGGCGGTGGAAGAACCAGTAGCGGTTGCGGGCGAGGTTGACCGCGATGCGGTGGAGCCAGGTGGCCAGCGAGGAGTCGCCACGGAACTTCGGGAGGGCGCGGTAGGCGCGGATGAAGGTGTCCTGCGTGATCTCCTCGGCGTCGCCGTGGTCGTGCAGGTGAGCGAGGGCGGCGGCGAAGATCTTCGCGCGGTGATTGTTGACGATCTCGATGAAGGCGGCCTCGTCGCCACCGACGAAGCGGCGGACGAGCTCGGCGTCGGCCTGGGCGGCGGAGCGGGAGCTGCTGGCCTTTTCGGCAGCGGCTGAGGAAAGTTCGGTGGGAAGCGTCAGGATGTTGGAGGAGTTCATAAAATTTGCCGGGATGTGAGCATCCCTCTACCTCGTTTGGTGCCAGCTGCTTTGATAATTTATAAAGCTATTGATAATTAATGAGAAACAAAATTCCACCGCAGGATTGGCATGCCGCTACTATTTCGGGAACCTTGCAAATTGCGCTCGCTGAAGGTCCGCCTGTGCAATTTGCGCGCGTTTGTGCGCGGTGTTTTGAGGTTTTGTTCCCGGCGGAGGTGAGATTGAGCCGGTGAAAAGGCGCAGCAGAGAGGGAACTGAAGGAATTTAGCGCGAAAACGGCGACTATTTTCAGAGGGGAGCTGGCTTTCGGAGTAACTTTTTGTGATCGGCGGAGTTTGCATGCCGATGACACCGGCTTTCACCCCCGCATCGCGCCTTGGATTGTGGCTCGACCAGCTTCGCCAAGATATCCGCTTTGCACTCCGCACACTGGCGAAGAACAAGGGCTTCACGGTGGTCGCGGTGCTCACGCTGGCGCTCGGCATCGGCGCGACGACGACGATCTTCTCGGTGGTCAACGCGCTCATCCTGAAACCGCTGCCCTATGAGAATCCCGGTCAGCTCGTGCGCGTGTATGAGATGCCTCGGCCGGGATCGCTGAACTCGGTGTCGCCGGGAATCTTCAACGACTGGCGGACACAGGCGACGCTCTTTGAGGGCTTCGCGGCGAGCAACAGCATCGATCTCAATCTCACGGGCGCAGGCGAGCCGGTGCGCATTAGCGGCGTGCGGATGTCGGCCAACGGCCTGCAGCTCCTGCGCGCGAAGCCGATCCTCGGCCGGACGTTTGCGCCGGGCGAGGATGAGGCGGGCAAGGAGAAGGTGATCGTTTTGGCCTATCAGTTCTGGCAGCGACAATTCGCCGGCGACCGCGATGTCGTGGGCCGCACGATCTCGCTCAATGGGCAGGCGTTCACGATCATCGGCGTGCTACCGCAAGGTTTTCTACCCTACGAGACGCAGCTCTATGTGATCCCCTTCGTGCTTAGCAGCAGCCAGCTGCAAAACCGCGGCGGGCACTATCTGGGCGTGACGGCGCGACTGAAACCGGGGGTAACGATCGAGCAGGGCGCCGCGGAATTGGTGAATCTCGCGGAGCGCGAGCGGGAGCTTTATCCGGCTTGGAAGAATAAGTGGACGGCCATGCTGATGCCGCTGAACGAGCAACTCGCTCTCAACATCCGCTCGGCGCTCATGATCCTGCTCGGCGCGGTGGGCTTCGTCCTCGTGATTGCGTGTGCCAACGTGGCGAACCTCCTCCTCGCGCGCGCCGCGAGCCGCGAAAAGGAAATCGCGGTGCGCATCGCGCTCGGAGCGGGGCGCGGTCGCATCGTGCGACAACTGCTCGCGGAGAGCGTGGTGCTGTCGGTCAGCGGCGGACTGCTCGGGCTGGCGTTTTCCTTTTGGGCGACGGGGGGATTGCGGCAGTTGATCGGGGCGATGAATTTTGCCCGCGCGCACGAGATTGCACTCGACGGCACGGTGCTCGGTGGCGCGCTCTTCGTGGCCGTGGCGACGGGAATTTGTTTCGGCCTCGCGCCGGCCATTCAGGCGTCGCGACCTGCGCTTGGCGGTGCGCTCAAAGACTCCGCGCGCGGCTCGGCGGGGCGCGGTGAAAAATTGCGGAGCACGCTGATCGCGGCGGAGGTCGCGCTTTCGCTGGTGCTGCTCGTGGGCTCAGCGCTGCTGCTGCACAGTTTCTACCGATTGCTCAATGTGCCCACGGGCTTCAATCCCGAGCAGGCGGTGACACTGCAGCTCTCGATTCCCGATGCGCGCTATCCCGACAACGCGAAGCGCGTGGAGATTTTCAACAAGATCGCGGACCGAGTCGCGACGCTGCCGGGTGCGTCGGCCGCGGGCATGATCGACTCGATGCCGTTTTCCGGGAGCCAATCGGATCGTTTCGTGCGCGTCCCGGGCTGGTCGGGAGATCACGATCCCGGCTTCGATGCGGACTACAGCGCATGCACGCGGGATTGGTTCCGCGCGATGGGCATCCCGCTCAAACTCGGGCGCTCCTTCGATGCGCGCGATGTGGCGCCCGCGCGACGCGCAGCGATCATCAACGAAGCGATGGTCAAGGCGTGTTTCTCCGAGGGCAACCCCATCGGGCGCACGCTCGTGTATGACAACGAGTCGTGGGAAATCGTCGGCGTGGTCGGCGACATCCGCTCGCGCGGGCTGCATCGCGATGCGCAGCCAATCGTCTACCGCGCCATACCCACTGACCCGTGGCGCAATGCCACGCTCGTCGTACGCACCAGCGGTTCGCCGCTCGCTTTGGCCGAGAGTGTGCGCCGCGCGATCCTCGAGATCGATCCAGATCAACCCATCGCCAACGTGCGGCTCCTGTCCGAGGTGGTGGGGCGCTCGCTGGGCGATCGTCGCTTGACCGCGATGCTGCTCGGATTCTTTGCGGTGACGGCACTCGTGCTCGCGGCGATCGGGCTGCACGGCGTGATCGCGTACGCGGTGGGCCAGCGCACGCGCGAGTTTGGCATCCGCGTCGCGCTCGGCGCGTCGAAGGGCGACGTGCTGCGGCTCGTCGTCGGGCGCGGGCTGCTCCTCGCACTCATCGGTATCGCTGTAGGAATTGCGGGCTCGTTCGCGCTCACGCGGTTTCTCACGGGCTATCTCTACAATGTGCAGGCGACCGACCCGATCACGTTTGCGGGGGTGTCGCTCTTGCTGCTTGGCGTCGCGCTGTTCGCGTCGTGGTTGCCCGCGCGCCGCGCGGCGAATGTCGATCCGATGGTCGCACTGCGATGTGAGTAGGAGAGCGTCCACGGAAAAATCTGCGCGACGCGCGAAACAATTTTCGCCGCGGCGACGCTCACTTTGTTTTTCGAACTATGAGAATCATGAAAAGTAAGGGAGTTCTATTCTGTGCTGCGTCGTTGCTGGGATTATTTGTCCAAGCGAATCGTGCTGCGTCTGCGGGCGCGGCGCCGGGTCTCGACGATGTCGCGGCGAAGGTGAAGGCGATGCCGGGCGTGGAGATTCAGGCTGAGATGGTCAGCCCCTCGGTGATCCCCATCACCTTTCGCATCGCGCGCGACGGATTGTTCTACGCGAAGTATCCGGCGAGCGAGCAGTACACTGATAAGGAAAATGAAACGACGTACTTCGCCGATCGGCAGGAATACGCGACGACCCGGCGACGGCCGGGCAATCCACTGCCGGTGGGCTTCGAGGCGCTTTGGCCGGATCAAACGGATGCGTGTCGACAGGTGGGGCCAGCGACCGAGGCGCCATTTTACGACTGGGCGTGCTACCAAATTCCCTGCAAGGGCGCCGCCGAGCACATCGTCAATCTCTTCGTGGATCGCGATACGCTGTTGCCGCGAGGCACGCGCGTGGAACTCAAGGGCGTGCGGTATGAGACGGTTTATCGCACCCTTCGCGTGGCGGCGCTGGAGCGCCAGCAAGTCGTCTTCGTGGCACCGCCGGATGCGCACCCGGCGGGCGAGTTCAACCCGCTCGATGTATTGATCAAAGCCGGAGCGAAGCTGCCGCCGATCACGGGGCGCGACCCCAGTGGAAACGTCGTGTCGGTCGCTGATCTCATCGGAGCATCGGGTCGAGGGGCGGTTTTGAATTTCTGGTTCTCCGCCTGCACGGAGTGTGTCCGTGAGATGCCCTATCTTGTGAAGCTGCAGCCGCAGCTCAAAGCGCAGGGGATCGCATTTGTGGGGATCAACACCATCGACAAGAGCGACATCGCGCGCCGTACCGCGGAGAAAAACGCACTGCCATATCCTACGATTGTCGGGGAAGACGCATCCACGATAGTCGACCAAGCGGGAGTGAAGGCGTATCCCGTGACCCTCATTCTGAACAAAGACATGCAGGTCGTGGACGCGATAATGGGCTTCGATCCGACGCGCGTGGAGAAGGCGCTCAAGTCGCTCGGGGTGCAGTTGCCAGCCGTGGGGAAATAGGCGCACGAAACTAGTCAGCTCACGGCGCAAAAAAAGCGCCGGATTCTGTCACAGGGCCAGCACGCGAATTGTCCAACCGGGCGTATGGACAATCCACTCATTCAACAAACGGCGGCAAAAACGCTCACAGGCACGATCTCTTTTCCGGAGGTCGTCAGCTGCCTCCTTCGCGCCGGCGTGGAGTACTATCATGTGGACTACGTGACGCGGAAAAAGACGTTTTACTCCACGCAGCGCGAGGCTCCCGTCACGACGGAGATCGACTACGATGACCTACCTGCGGTCGCCGCCGATTTCGATTTGGCTGGGGTGAAAGCGGCGATCCTCGATAGCCAGCGAAACGGACAGCATTACCGAGACTTCACGCGGCGTGCCATGGCGGCGGGAGTGCAAGGGTACTTCGCCTTCCTCCACGGCAAGCGCGTGGTCTACTTCGGCCGTCAGGGCGATCTGCATATCGAGTGGTTTCCGGGTGCGCAACCGACGCCTCGCCAATAGCCGCAGGGAGATCACGCTCGGGTCATGTCGACAACCGCGCTGCGTCCGCCATTCACCGCTGACCCGGAGGAACTGGCCTGGCTGGAGGCGGCGAAGCGCGGCGACTTGGCGGCGCTCGACCGGCTGCTGCGCCGTCATCAACCGTGGATCTTCAACCTCGCGCTACGCATGGTTTGGCGGCGGGACTCGGCCGAAGACGCCGCGCAGGAAATCCTCCTGAAGGCCGTGACGCATCTCAGCACGTTCGAGGGGCGCAGCAAGTTTTCGACATGGCTCTACCGGATCGCGGTGAACCATCTGCTCAATGTTCGCAAATCCGAGATGGAGGAGAAGCGGATGACTTTTGGCGACATGGCGCAATCGCTCGACGAGTGTCAGGACTCGGATCTGCCGGACGAGTCCGCGCTGCCGATCGGTCACAACCTGCTGGTCGAAGAAGCGAAGCTCGGCTGCATTACCGCCATGCTAATGTGCCTCGATCGGCGGCAGCGACTGGCATTCGTGCTGGGCGAGATATTCGGAGTTACCAGCGAAGCGGGCGCAGAAATCATGGAGGTTTCCCCGGCCAACTTCCGGCAGTTGCTCACCCGCGCGCGGCACGACCTCTACCACTTCATGCAGAATAAATGCGGGCTCGTGAACCCGGCGAACCCCTGCCGTTGCACGAAGAAAGCGGCGGCCTTCATGCGCCACGGCTGGCTCGATCCGCACCGCCGTCAGTTTACGCCCCATCGCCTCGCCGCCGTGCGCGAAGCAGCGCCGGATCGCTTGGATGAACTGCAAGCCGTGCAACGAGCTTACGCCGAAATTTATCGCGACACGCCGATCACGGAGGCGCCGAAAATCGTGGCGCAAATCCGGGCTACGCTGGAGTCAGACCGGTGATGGGCTCGATGGAGCGACGGTAGCGTCCTCGTCGAACTCCAAGGGATGTGCATTCACCAAAATCGTTTCTGCGCGAACGCGTGTCCTGACCCTGACTTAAGGTACTTCTCGAACGCCAGCGCTCGGGTCTTGGTGGAAAACGCCAGATACGCGTGCAATCTCCACGGACGATAAGGCGCGGTGCTTACATTCTTACCCGCAGCGTGATCGGCTACTCTTTTGCGCAGGTCCTCCGAATAGCCAACATAACGGCGGTCCGGATGAGAGGTGGACTCGATGAGGTAGACGTAGTGCATCGCCAAGTCATCCTGCTGTGTTTCGTCGGCTTCGCCAACGGAGATCGTCTACTGGCTGACCGTGGGCCCTCCTACGCCGAGGCTTCGGAGGGCATCCTTCGCTTTGGAGTGCCAGCGTCCCGCATAGACCGTGCGATGTCTGGAGATGGCCGTGCCATCCGAAGCTCGAAGAGCGAAGGATGGATTGGCTCGCTGAAGCTCGGGGCTGGGTGCGCCGGCCAGAGAAAAGCCCTCCTACGCCGAGGCTTCGGAGGGCATCCTTCGCTTCGGAGTGCCAGCGTCCCGCATAGACCGTGCGATGTCTGGAGATGGCCGTGCCATCCGAAGCTCGAAGAGCGAAGGATGGATTGGCTCGCTGAAGCTCGGGGCTGGGTGCGCCGGCCAGAGAAAAGCCCTCCTACGCCGAGGCTTCGGAGGGCATCCTTCGCTTCGGAGTGCCAGCGTCCCGCATAGACCGTGCGATGTCTGGAGATGGCCGTGCCATCCGAAGCTCGAAGAGCGAAGGATGGATTGGCTCGCTGAAGCTCGGGGCTGGGTGCGCCGGCCAGAGAAAAGCCCTCCTACGCCG
>JBEHXH010000022.1:0-18857 GCA_048498795.1 Verrucomicrobiota bacterium | reverse complement strand
GCAGGTCCACCGGCAGCAGCATCGCTGTCGCTCGATCTACATTGACCAGTCGCTTCATCCTCCTTCCCCAGCACTTGCCGTGCTAAGTCCGACAGGCTGTTTACGCCCCGACTCAACCGCGAGCAGACTTTACACGCAGACCGAGCCAACATCGGGGCATAAAGCCCCTCTCACAGTTTCGAGCCACGTAGTCCAATGGGGACGCGGCGCCCTCGCCGCGTAGGTACCTCCGCGCTCTTTCCCGCCCGCACTTATATACACCCGGTCGACCTGCCGCCGCGCGGTTGTAACATTCGGCTAAGTAGTGTTCCCCTGCGACCCGGGTTGCATTCTGCCTGAGTCGTCGGCACGTTTGCAGCCGTATTGCTTTGGCAAGTTGCCACCCCGGCCGCCCCCTACATGCCAGCATTTCGCCGTCATACCTTTATCAGGTTTGGACTCGTGGGCTGCTGCGTCGTTTTTGGTTTCCTGATTTTGTCGTGCCGTCCAGCGCCGCCGACAAGCGGCAAACCGCTTCGGGTCGGCATCGATCTTTGGGCCGGCTACTACCCGCTCGTGCTGGCGGATGAGCTGGGTTATCTCAAGTCCGAGGGTGTCGCGCTCGAGCTGCAGGCGCCGCAGGACACGCACCGCATGGTCGCCGATTTTGCCGCGCACAAGCACGACCTCATCTGCGTCGCGCTGGGCGACATCGTGCTCGCGACGCGTGTCGAGCCCGACCTCCGCCTGATCCTCTGCTCCGACGAATCCGCCGGCGCCGACCAAGTGCTCGGCCACGGCGAGTTGCGCGACGCGAGTCAGATTCGCGGCAAGCGCATCGGCACCACCGCGGGTGGCTTCGGCGAGCTGCTCGTGCGGCGCTTTCTCGATCGCCATGGCGTGCGCACCAACGAAGTTTCCCTCGTCACCGCCGATGCCGCGGCCGTTCCTCAGCTCCTGAAAAAAGGCGAACTCGACATCGGCCACACTTGGGAACCCTACGCCGCCGAGGCCCGGCGCGATGGCGCGACGACGTGGTTCACGAGTGCGGAAACTCCCGGCCTCATCCTCGACGGCATGGTTGCGCGGGGCGACGTGATCCGCGAGCGCCGCGCCGAGGTGCAGGGTCTCGTGCGCGCTTGGTTCCGCGCGCTCGACTGGTGGCGCGCGCACCCGACCGAGGGCAACAACCTCATCGCGCGCCGCATGAAGATCGCGCTCGAGACGATCTCCCTCGACGGCATCCGCCTGCACGATCGCGCGGACAACCGGAAACTTTTCTCTCCCACTGCGAGCCCGTCGCTGAAAGCGGCGACCAGCGAGTTCGTGGAATTCTTCATCACGCGCGGCACTCTCGGTCGGCGTCTTACGCCGGAGGATCTCCTCGATCCCCAATTCATCGAGTGAAGATCCGCACGCAGCTCATCCTCGTCCTCGCCGCGCTCGCATTGCTGCCTCTTCTGGCCGCCGGTCTGATCGTCTTCCGCACGAGCCAGGCCCGCCTCGATGCGCAGTCCGACGAGAATCTCGTCGCGCTCACCCGGGTGCTCGGCGCGCAGGTCGACGACTTTGTCTTCCGCGCGCTGGAGGATGTCCGCACCGACGGCCTGCTGCCCACCTTCTTCGCCTACCTCAGCAGCGATTCTGCGCGCCGCATCCCACCCGACGCGCGACTCAACTCTCTCCTCACCACCGTCGTCAGCGTCGATCCGGTCAACATCACGTCGAGCGCCCTCTTCGATCGCACGGGCGCAAAGCTTGCCGACACCGACCCAACCCTCGCAACCGTCAACGAATCCGAGCGCCCATGGATCGCGCAGCCGCTGGCCAACGGCCTGACGGCGGCCATCGTGGAGTTTCCCGCGGGCGGCCGTCCCGCGCTCTGGGTGAGCGCGCCGGTGCGACTCTCCAATGGCATGATCGCCGGTGTGCTGCGCGTACGCTACGAGCTCACCGCGCTGCAGCAGATCGTCACGAAAATCTCCGCGCGCAATCCCGCGGCGCAATTCGCCCTGATCGTCGACGACCGTGGCCGCGTGCTCGCCCACGGCGCCGACGCGGCTCTCATCGGTACGGCTGCTCCCGCGCACGAGATCCCGCCCGCGAGCGAGGGCGTGCGGCTCCTCTCGGCCCCGTGGACCCCGCTCGCCCATCGGGGCGGCGACCGCGTGGGATTGATGCAGCTCCAGCACATCGCGTGGCGCGTCGCCTTCGTGGAGGCGGAGTCGTTTCACCGTCGTGCCAGCGACGAATTGCTCAACAGCATGCTCGAGCTGGGCGCGCTCTTAATTCTCCTCGGTGCTGTTGCCGCCGCTGCCGCGGCTGCGCGTTTCAGCCGGCCGATCCGCGACCTCGCGCACGCCGCCGAGCAGGTCGGCCACGGCGAACTGGCCATCGAGGTGCCGGTCACCGCCAGCGGCGAGGTCGGTGCGCTCACGCGCTCGTTCAATCGCATGACGCAGGAGCTGCGCGAGAAGGTCGAAGCGATGCGCGCCGCCGAGCGCTCGCTCCGCGCGAGCGAGCACCAGCTCGCGGAAATCTTCGAGCACACGACCGACGTCATCTTTCTCCTGCGTTGCGAGGCCGATGGGCGTTTCGTTTACGAGCGCATCAATCACGCCGTGCTGAAATATGGTTTCACGATCGAGCAGTTCACCACCGGCGACAAGACCGCGCACGATCTTTTCCCGCCGAGCACCGCCGCTGTTTTTGAAAACGACTATCGCGCGTGCATCGCCTCGCGCGCGCCGGTCAATATTCTCCAGCGCGTCATCCTGCCGCTCGGCGACTCCGTGCTGCAGACGACGCTCGTGCCCGTTTTCGACCCCGCGGGTGCGGTCGTGCGCATCGTCGGTTTCGTGCACGATGTCACGGTTGAGCACCGGCAGCAGGAGATGCTGGAGCAGACCCAGCGGCTCGGTCACGTCGGCGGCTGGGAGATCGACTGCACCACCGAGACGGTTTCGTGGACGCCCGAGACCTACCGCATCCACGATCTCACGCCTGAAGAGCATCAGCCCTCCGTCGCCACGGGCATCGCATTCTACGTCGAAGAAGATCGGCCGATGCTGCGCACGGCGATCGACGAGGCGATACGCACCGGCGGCGGTTACGATCTGCGCCTCCGCCTCCGTACGGCCAAGGGCCGCATCGTCCCCGTGCGCACCATTGCACAAGTCGAGTGTCGCGATGGCCGGCCCGTGCGCATCTTCGGCGCATTCTTCGATCTCACCGAGCTGACCCGCATCGAGCAGGAGGTCCGGCGGCTCAATGCCGAGCTGGAGCATCGCGTCGCCGAGCGCACGGCCCAGCTCGCCACCGCCAACGCCGAACTGGAGGCCTTCAGCTACTCTGTCTCGCACGATCTGCGCGCGCCGCTCCGCGCGATCGATGGTTTCAGCCGCGCGTTGCAGGAGGACTACGCTGAAAAACTCGACGATCCCGGTCGCGATTTTCTCCGCCGCATCCGCACTGCCAGTCAGCGCATGGGCCTGCTGATCGACGATCTCCTGAAACTCGCGCGCGTCAGCCGCGGCGAACTGCATCGCGAGGCGCTCAATCTCACCGAGATGGCCCGCGAGATCGCCGCCGAGCTCCAGCGCCACAACAACGAGCGCCAGGTCGAGTTCGTCTGCTCCCCCGGCCTCGAGGCCCAGGCCGATCGAAACCTCATCCGCATCGCCTTGGAAAATCTTTTGGACAACGCGTGGAAATACACGCGCCGCCAGCCCGCCCCGCGCATCGTTTTCCGCGCCGAAACCACGGCCTCCGGGACCGTGTTTTGCGTCGAAGACAACGGCGCGGGCTTCGACCTCCGCTACGCTGGCAAGCTCTTCGGGGCCTTCCAGCGACTCCACTCCCCGGCCGAGTTCGAAGGGACGGGAGTGGGCCTCGCCACCGTCCGCCGCATCGTCATGCGCCACGGCGGACGCATCTGGGCCGAGGCGGAAATCGGCCAAGGAGCGAAGTTTAAGTTCACATTAGATCAGAATTTGTCATAAATCCGTGATCATGCCCCAAAAGAAGATCCTGCTGGTGGAGGATAACCCGGACGACGTGGCGCTGACGCTGCGTGCCCTCAAAAAGAATCACATTCTCAATGAGGTGGTGGTCGCCGCGGATGGGGTCGAGGCGTTGGACTATTTCTTCGGCACAGGTGCTCATGCGGGACGTGATGTAAGTGTCCAGCCCGCGCTGGTGTTGCTCGATCTGAAGCTTCCCCGGCTCGATGGCCTTGAAGTGCTCAAGGCCGTGCGAAACGACGACCGCACCAAGCTCCTGCGCATCGTCGTCCTCACCACCTCCCGCGAGGAGCAGGATGTGATCGAGAGCTACCGCCTCGGGGCCAACAGCTACATTCGCAAGCCCGTCGACTTCGACGAGTTCATGCGCTCCGTCGGCCAGCTCGGCCTGTACTGGCTCCTGCTTAACGAAGCGCCGCCTTTGGCGATATAGAGTTATCATGCCCCTCTCGCCTCAGCTCCTGCGGGTGCTTCTCGTTGAAGACAACGAGGATGATGCACTGCTGGTGCTCGATACGCTGCGACGAGGCGGGTACAAGGTCGACGCCCTGCGCGTCGAGACGGCGCCCAATTTCCGCCAAGCGCTCGCGGAGCGCACGTGGGACATCGTCATCGCGGATTTCGCGCTGCCCACCTTCAGCGGCTTGGAAGCGCTCAAGATCTACGGCGAGTTGAAGTTCGACATGCCTTTCATCCTCGTCTCCGGCACGGTCGGCGAGGAGGTCGCGGTCGAGTCCATGCGCGCCGGTGCGCACGACTACCTGCTCAAGGACAGCCTCACTCGCCTCGTACCCGTAATAGAACGCGAGCTGCGCGAGTGCCGCATCCGCATCGAGAGCCAGAAGTCCGAAGCCGCCCTGCGCGACAACGAGGCGCGTTTCCGCACCCTCGTCGAAAACTCCAACGAGCTGATTCTCCAGACCACCGCCGACGGTCTCATCACTTACGCGAGCCCCAACTACGAGACGATCACCGGCCGCTCGCCTGCGGAGCTGATTGGCATCCACGTATTCGCGCACGTCCACCCCGACGACCTCGCTTTGTTGAAGGAGAAATTTGGCCGAGCGCAGACGACCTCGCTGTTTCGCTGCACCTTCAAGGATGGGTCGCTACACTGGCTGGAGTCGTCGGGCAGCACCTTCATCGCGCCCAATGGCGAGCCGCACACCGTCATCGCCTCGCGCGACGTCACCGCGCGGATGATCGCCGCCGAGACCACGAAGCGGCTCGAAGCGCAACTCCGCCAGTCGCAGAAAATTCAAGCCATCGGCACGCTCGCCGGCGGGATCGCGCACGATTTCAACAACATCCTCACCGGCATCCTCGGCAATGTGCAGCTCGCGCAGTTCGAGCTCACGCCCGGCCATCCTGCCGAGTCCTGCCTCGCCGATGCGCTCAAGGCCTGCAATCGCGCGCGCGATCTCGTCACACAGATCCTCACGTTTTCCCGCCGCAGCGAACTCGCCCTCACGCCCACCGCGCTCGGCAGCGTGGTCGAGGAGGCGTTGAAACTTCTCCGCGCCTCGCTGCCGTCCAACATCGAGCTGCGCAAATCGCTCGATCCCACGACGCCGGTCGTGCTCTGCGATCCCACGCAGATTCATCAGATCGTGATGAACCTCGGCGCCAATGCCGCGCACGCCATCGGCAGCGTGCCGGGCAGCTTCGGCGTCACCCTCGAATTGGTTCAGCTCACCGCCGAGCAGCTCCGCCGCCACCCGCAACTCCGGCCCGCGCACACCGTGTGCCTCTCGCTCGCCGACTCCGGCTCCGGCATGGATGCGTCCACGCTCGAGCGCATCTTCGAGCCGTTCTTCACCACCAAGCCCGTCGGCGAGGGCACTGGCCTCGGCCTCGCCGTGGTGCACGGCATCATGCAAGCGCTCGAGGGTGCGATCGTCGTCGAAAGCACCGTCGGCGTCGGCACGAAGTTCTCGCTCTATTTCCCCGGTCTCGCCTCGGCCCACGCGAAGGCCACCGCCCCCGCGAGCGTCGTCCTGCCCGAGGCACAGGGGCGCGGCCAGACCATCCTGCTCGTCGACGACGAACCCGGCGTGCTGCAGGTCGCCGAGCGCGCGCTCACTCTCCTCGGCTACAAACCCGCGAGCTACTCCAGCGCCAACGCCGCCCTCGCTGCGGTGCAGGCCAGCCCGTCGCGCTTCGCCGCGATCATCACCGATCTCACGATGCCCGGCCTCGGCGGCATCGACTTCGTGCGCCAAGTCGCCGCCATCCGCCCCGATCTCCCCGTCGTGATCACCACGGGCAACACGCGCTCCCTCGACCTCGAAGCCGCCCGTACCGCCGGCGTCCGCGGCCTCCTCGAAAAACCCTTCTCCCTGGACGGCCTCTCCCAAGCCCTCGAACGCGTCCTCCGTCCACCGAGCTGAGTTCGTAGCTTGTCGGACTCTTTCTTAAGCGCAAAGACGCTAAGATCGCAAAGTTTACGCGAAGAAGACCTTCGCGCTGCTCATAGATCCCACGAGTCCCACAGTTCCTATGCCTTCTCTTCGCGAACCTTCGCCCTCTTTGCGTCTTCGCGCTTAGCTTCATCTCCGCCCACTTCACTTTCCTGCCCGCATCCACTTTCATCGCGCCGGCGTAGCATTCGTTTCGATCTCCGCATCCGAACCCGATTCGCATGGCTCATGCTCCGCAAGTTTTCCGGTGGAATCTCTCCCTGCGCGCGCCGCCCGCCGCGCTCTGGCCGCTCGTGTCGGACACCGATCGTTTCAATCGCGATTGCGGCTACCCAACGGTCAAAATTCTGCCGCAACGCCAATCCGCCGCGTCGACCACCGGGGCCAAGCTCACCAACACCCGTCATCTCGAAGCGCGCGCCAATGGCCTCGTGATCGAGTGGGAGGAACGCGCCTTCGAGTGGCACGCGCCCAACCGTTTCGCCGTCGAGCGCGACTACCTGCGCGGGCCGTTCACGCGCATGGTCATGAGCTGCGACCTCGCGCCGAGTCCCGAGGGCGGCACCACGCTCGTGTACGAAATGCGGCTCACGCCGCGCGGCGCGCTGTGGAATCTCCTGCTGCCTTTCGCCATCGGCCGACGCGTGCGCGCCACCACCGAACGCGTCTTCCGCCGCTACGACGAGTTCGCGCTCAATGGCCTCCGTCTCTCCGAACTCGCCCCACCGCCTCAGCTCACCGAGGGCGCGGAGCAGCGGCTTGCGAATGCCCGCGCCGCTCTCGTCGACCACGCCGCGCAGTCCGCCCCGCTCGTCGACAAGCTCACGACGTTTCTCGCCACCGCCGACGATCTCACCGCTGCGCGCATGCGACCTTACGCGCTCGCCGACGACTGGCGCGCCGACCGACGCGAGACGCTGAAACTCTTTCTCCACGCCACGCGCGCCGGCGTGCTCGATTTCAGTTGGGACGTCACGTGCCCGCACTGCCGCGGCGTGAAGTCCTCCACGCCGTCGCTCTCCGGTGTCGGCGCCTTCGGCCACTGCGATTCCTGCAATATCGATTTCAAGGCTAACTTCGATCAGTCGGTCGAGCTCACCTTCACGCCCAATGCCGCCATCCGCCACGTCGCGCGCGTCGACTACTGCGTCGGCGGCCCGCAGGTGACGCCGCACATCGTCGCGCAGCAAGCGCTCGCCTCGGGCGAGAAACGCTCGCTGCCCCTCGCGCTCAATCCCGGCCGCTATCGCGTGCGCACGCCCGATCTGCCCGAGCAGCACGCCTTTCGCGTCGCCGCAGAAAACGCCCCCGCTCGCGCGCGCATCGATCTCGGCCTTGCTGCGCGCGCCGAGCCGCTCGTCGACCCGCAGGGCGAGCTTGTGCTCGTCAACGCCTCCGAGTCGCCGCACCTCGCCATCGTCGAGCACGTCGCATGGAGCGACCAGGCTGCGACCGCCGCCGAGGCCACGTCGCTCCAACTTTTCCGCGACATGTTTTCGCGCGAGGTCCTGCGTCCCGGCGAGCAGATCGCTGTCGGCACGATGACCATCGTCTTCACCGACCTGAAGGGCTCGACGCAGTTGTATCAGGAAATTGGAGACGCCCCTGCTTTTGGCCGCGTGCTCACCCACTTCGAAATCCTCAAGGCCGCCATCGCCGCCGAGGGCGGTGCCGTGATCAAGACCATGGGCGACGCCGTCATGGCCGTCTTCCCGCGACCCGTGTCCGCCGTGCGCGCGATGCTCCGCGCCCACCACTGGCTCGGTCACCCGCTCGACTACGCGCTGCCGAATCACCTCACGATCCCGCCGTCCTCGATCCGCCCGCTCGCCCTCAAGGCCGGAATCCATTTCGGCCCGTGCCTCGCGATCAATCAAAACGACCACCTCGATTACTTCGGCTCCGTCGTGAACCTCACCGCCCGCCTCTGCGCCGCCTGCACCGGCCGCGACCTCGTGCTCTCCGCCACTCTCCGCACCGACGCCGAAGTCGCCGCCCTCCTCGCCGAGCCCCTCCCCGGCTACGCCCTCACCGAGGAAAAGCTCTCCCCCCGCGGCTTTGGCACCACCCAAGTGGACATCCTCCGCCTGACGGCGACCTGAGTATCCACTCTCTGGATACCATTAAAAAATAGGTCCTATACGACCTATGAGACCTATAGGTCTTACGATCTCACCCTTCGCGCCCCCGCAGCCACACCGCCTCCCCTAAAAATCCCCGCGGCCGCACCACCACCCTCCCACCAGCATTTCTTCGCGAGCCTTCGCCACCTTCGCGTCGTCGCGCTTGGCCTCACGCCCGCCGCAGCCAACCGCTCCCGCACGCCTCCCCCTACTTCTTCTCCGCCTCTTCCTTCGGCGGCCCAAACGTCCCCGCTTCCGCGGCCGCGACGAAGCCCTCCGTCACGCTCTTCAGTTCTTCCCACCGGCGACGGATCGCGCGGGCTTCTTCCTTCGTGATCACGTTGTCCGACGACGAGATTGCGATGCTCGCGAGCATGTCGGCGAATTCCTTCACGATGTCGTTCGTCACGGGGATCAGCGCGCGCGTTGACGGCAGCGTGCCGGGGTTGCGGATGAAAAAGCCGCCCGCCTCCTCACACACCCATTGCGCCACCGCTTCGCTCTTCGTCGTGCGGATGAGCTGCGCCACGCGGTCGAGGGGGCTGCCCGTGCCGCTGCCGCTCTCGTCCTCGGGTGGCTCGGCCCACTTGTAAATCAGCGAGAGCGACAGGCCGAGTTCGGCCGCGATCTGCTTCGCGCTGGTCTTCTTGAGGACCTCCTTCATCACCTCGTGCGATTGCATGGCAGAGCCATCGTGAGCGGCTGCCTCGCGCAAACGCAAGTGCCGCGGGGTCACGTTCCCCGCATTTTAGCGGCATCGCCAAAGGCTGTCATTTGGGATTTTGCGTGCACATTGTAAGTGTATTCGCCGGGCGATGCTGGTTAAATGCCGTCCGCCAATATGGATGCGTCCCTGCCATCCGCCGCCACTCCCGCCCCCGCGATTTTTCGCGCGGCGTGTGCCATTGCCCCGTTGGGCGGGTGTAGTGAGGTGATGACAGACGACTCCGACCTCCTGCGCCGCTACGTCCAAGAGCGGTCCCAGAGCGCCTTCACCGAACTGGTGCAGCGCAAGACCGGCCTCGTCTACTCCGCTGCCCTCCGCCAGGTCAGCGGGGACACCCTGCTCGCCCAGGACGTGAGCCAAAGCGTGTTCATCGACCTCGCCCGCAAAGCCCCGTCGCTCCTCGACCGGGCCGAGTTGACGAGCTGGCTGTACACCAGCACGCGCTTCGCCGCCCACAAGGCCCTGCGTGCGAAACACCGCCGCGCCCACCGCGAACAGGAGGCCCATACGATGCAGGAAAACGACCGCGACACTCTCACCGAGACCGACTGGCAGAAACTCCGCCCCATCCTCGACGACGCCATCTGCGATCTGCCCGACCACGACCGCTCCGCCGTGCTCATGCGCTATTTCGAGGGCCAGCCCTTCGCCAGCATGGGTGAGAAGCTCGGCATCGGCGAAAGCTCCGCCCGCATGCGCGCCGAGCGCGCACTCGACAAGCTCCGCGGCCTGCTCCTTCGCCGCGGTATCACGTCCACCGCCGCCGCCCTTGCGCTCGCGCTCGCCACCAAGGCCGTCGCCGCGCCGCCCGCCGGCCTCGCCGCCACGCTCGCCACCGGCGCGCTCGCCCCCTCTGCTGCCGCGGTCGGGGTCGGCACCGGTGCCGGCCTCGCCACCAAGCTCTACCAGCTCGTCACCATGAACAAGATTTCCGCGGCGATGGCGGCCGCCACCACCATCGGTGCCGCCGGAGTCGCCTCCTACGAATCCGGCGAGGACGCCGCCAGCACGGCGTTCATCGTCTACTGCATCTTTCTCGGTGTAGGTCTGCTCTTCTCGATTCTCAGCGCACTCGGTGCCCATGTCTTTGGCGGTCACGGCGAGCTGGGCCACGATGTGCACGGCAGTGTTGGGCACGGCCATGCTCAAGGTCACGCTGACGCTGGCGGTGGTGCCCACGACATGCCGGGTTTTGCGCCGCTCAGCCCGACGACGGTTGCGACGTTCATCACCGCGTTCGGCGGTTTTGGCATAGTCTTCAGCCAATTCCCTGCCACGCGGACACCGTGGCTCAGTGCCCCTCTGGCCACGCTCGTCGGCTTCATAAGTGCGTTCATCGTATTCCTCTTTTTTCGCGCCGTGTTCATGAGGACGCAGGCCTCCAGCGAAGGCCGTGTCGCCGATCTCGTCGGCCACGAGGCCACGGTCATCACGCCGATCTCCGTCGATGGCGTCGGCGAGATCGCCTACGTGCAGCACGGTTCGCGCTACTCGGCGCCGGCTCGCGCCGACGACTTCGTCCCGCACGTCAACGGCGCGGCCGTCCGCATCACGCGCATCGTCGGCGCGCAGTTCTACGTGGTCACGGCCTGATGTTTTCTCTGCCCGGTTTCACCTCAGCTCATCCTAACATGAACCCCATCCTGTTCGCGCAACTTGGCGGTTTCGGTGTCTCGGCGATCGTCGTTGCGATCGTCGCCATCGTCATCGTTTTCATTCTCTCCATAATCGTATGGGCGAGCCGATACACAAAGGTCGGACCCAACGAGGTGCTGATCGTGTCCGGCAAGCAGCACCGGATCGCCGGGCCCGATGGTCGGGTGACCATGCGCGGCTTCCGCGTCGTGAAGGGCGGCGGTACGTTCATCATGCCCGTCGTCGAAAAGGCCGACGTGCTCTCGCTCGAGCTGCTCACCATCGATGTGCAGACGCCCGAGGTCTACACGAGCAAGGGCGTGCCGGTGAAGGTCGACGGCGTCGCGCAGATCAAGGTCAAGGGCGACGATGTCTCCATCGCCACCGCCTCGGAGCAGTTCCTCAGCAAGGGCACCGAGGACATCAAGGGCATCGCGATGCAGACGCTTGAGGGTCACCTCCGCGCCATCCTCGGCACGATGACCGTCGAGGAGATTTACCAGAACCGCGACGCCTTCGCCTCGAAGGTCCAGGAGGTCGCCGCCGGCGACATGGCCAACATGGGCCTCACGATCGTGAGTTTCACGATCCGCGACATCCGCGACACGCAGGGTTACCTCGACGCGCTCGGCAAGCCCCGCATCGCGCAGGTGAAGCGCGACGCGCAGATCGCGCAGGCCGAGGCCGACCGCGACGCCGCCATCCGCACCGCGCAGGCTTCGCAGGCCGGCCAGGAGGCGAAATTCGCCGCCGAAACCCGCATCGCCGAATCGAAGCGCGATTACGAAATGTCCGTCGCCGGGTACAATGCCTCCGTCAACCAGAAGAAGGCCGAATCGGAACTCGCCTACGACCTGCAGAAGTACAAGACCAACCAGCTCGTCAAAGCGGAAGAGGTGCAGGTCTCGATCATCGAGAAGCAGAAGCAGATCGAACTCCAGCAGCAGGAAATCCTGCGCAAGCAACGCGAGCTCGAGGCCACCGTGCAGCGCCCCGCCGACGCCGAGCGCTACAAGCTCGAGACGCTCGCCACCGCCCGCAAATTCCAGCTCGAGACCGAGGCCGCTGGCGCCGCCGCTGCGGCCAAGGCCACGGGCTTCGCGCAGGCCGACGTCGTCAAGGCCACCGGTATGGCCGAGGCCGACGCCAACAAAGCGCGCGGTCTCGCCGAGGCGTCCGTCATCGAGGCGCAGGGTATCGCGACCGCCGAGGCGATGCGCAAGAAGGCCGAGTCGTTCCAGGAGTACAATCAGGCCGCCATCATCCAGCTCATCGTCGAGGCGCTCCCGCAGATCGCCGGCCAGATCTCGGCCCCCCTCGCGAAGACCGAGAAGATGGTCATCATCAACGGCGGCTCCGGCCCCGGCGGCGGCGCGAGCAAGCTCACCAGCGACATCACCACGATCCTCAGCCAGCTCCCGCCCGTCCTCGAATCCCTCACCGGCGTGAAGCTGGAAAAGCTCCTCGAGCAAGTCCCCGCGCTGAAGAACGCGATGGACAAGAAAGAGGGTTGATCCCGTGGACTTCTCCGCCGCCCTCATGCTCTGGCCCGGTTGGATCGCGCTCGCGGTCCTCTACCGGGTGGCGCTTGGGTGCCTCGACCACCAGCGCGTGCACACCTACGTGCACGCGCGCGGCGGCCGGGTGATCTCGCTGGAGTGGTCCCCGTTTGGCCCGGGCTGGTTCGGCGCGCAGGGCGAGCGCATCTACGAAATCCGTTTCGTCGACCGCGACGGCACCGAGCGCCAAGCCGTCTGCAAAACCGGCCTTTTCGCGGGAGTTTTCCTCAGCGCCGATACCTTGCCTTAAAAAACGCGCCTCATTTTCCAAGATAGGCTCAATTAGCGGCCGGAACATTCGTGTTCCGGCCGTTTTTTGTCGTGCGTTGCCCCGGCTCGTTGTGGCTGACTGGGCGTCCCCTCTTTCCGAATGAACATTCACGAGTACCAAGCCAAAGCTCTCTTCGAAAAATACGGCGTGCCGGTCCCCAAGGGCGCGGCGGCCACCACCCCGGAGGAGTTTGTCACCGCGCTCGCCCAGCTCCCCGAGGGCGCGACCATGGTGAAGTCCCAGATCCACGCGGGCGGCCGCGGCAAGGGCACGTTTACCGACGGCTTCAAGGGCGGCGTGAAGTTCTGCAAGACCAAGGCCGATGCTCGCGAGATCGCCGGCAAGATGCTCGGCAACACCCTCGTCACCGCGCAGACCGGTGCCGCCGGCCGCAAGGTCCAGACGGTGTACTTCACCGTCGCGAGCGACATCAAGAAGGAGTACTACCTCGCCATCCTCCTCGACCGCGCCTCGTCCAAGCCCGTCATCGTCGCGTCCACCGAGGGCGGTGTCGAGATCGAGAAGGTCGCGCACGAGACCCCGGAAAAAATCACGAAGGTCTTCGTCGATCCTGCCTACGGCCTCGCTGACTACCAGGTGCGCGAACTGATCTTCAAGCTGGGCCTCACCGGTGCCGAGGCGAAGAACGCCGCCAAGCTCATCAAGAATCTCTGGACGTGCTACTGGGACACCGACGCCGCGATGGTCGAGGTCAATCCCCTCATCACCACGCCCACCGGCGAAGTGCTCGCGCTCGATGCGAAGGTCTCCTTCGACGACAACGCGCTCTTCCGCCACCCCGAGATCGTCGCCCTCCGCGACCTCAATGAGGAGGACTCGAAGGAGATCGAGGCCTCGAAATACTCGCTCAGCTACATCGCCCTCGACGGCTCGATCGCGTGCCTCGTCAACGGCGCTGGCCTCGCCATGAGCACGATGGACATCATCAAGCACTACGGCGGCAGCCCGGCCAACTTCCTCGACGTCGGCGGCGGCGCCTCGAAGGACCAGGTCGTCGCGGCGTTCAAGATCATCCTCGGCGACGCCAACGTGAAGGGCATCTTCGTGAACATCTTTGGCGGCATCATGGACTGCAACGTGATCGCCACCGGCATCGTCGAGGCCGTGAAGGAAGTGGGCCTCAAGCTCCCGCTCGTCGTCCGCCTCGAGGGCAACAACGTCGCCGCCGGCAAGGCCACCCTCAACGCCTCCGGCCTCAAGCTCGTCTCCGGCGACTCGATGGCCGACGCCGCCCAGAAGATCGTGAAGCTCGTCGCGGCTTAATTTCGCCACCACGAAACACACGAAAGGCACGAAAATCCGAGTCCAAATACCGCGTAAGAATTCGGATCGCGCTTCTGAACGAAACCCAACTTCCACCGCACTCTCGCTCACCCTTTCGTGTTCTTCGTGTGTTTCGTGGTTAACCCTCCTCACCTCCCCCCACCATGAGCATCCAGGTCAAAGAATTCGCGTTCGTCTTCTACCCCATCACCGACGTCGCTCGCGCCCGCAAATTCTACGAAGGCCTGCTCGGCCTGAAGCCCGGGATGCAGTTCGACTGCGGCGGCGGCAAGTGGTGGATCGAGTACGACATCGCCGGCCAAGCCCTCGCGGTCTCCAACGCGATGCCCGGCAAGCAGGCCACCTCCCTCGGCCTCGAAGTCGCCGACCTCGACGAAGCGTACCGCACGGTGAAGGCCGACGGCTACGACGTCGCGCAGGACATCATGGAGTTTCCCCCGTGCCGCATGTTCATCGTCAAGGACCCCGACGGCAACGAAATCGCCCTGCATCAACGCAAACCCAAGAACGACGGCGTGGAAAAAACCTGAGTCTCGCCGCAGTTTTCTCCTCTATCTTTTTGATTCCTCTCACCACTTCGCCGCAGCCGATTCTTTTTCGAGTCGTTCGTGTGTTTCGTGGTTAAAA
This sequence comes from Verrucomicrobiota bacterium, assembly GCA_048498795.1. Taxonomy (GTDB): domain Bacteria; phylum Verrucomicrobiota; class Verrucomicrobiia; order Opitutales; family Opitutaceae; genus JBEHXH01. The sequence continues at coordinate 4,189 of JBEHXH010000022.1, read as the reverse complement.
ATAAATTTCCGACATGGCCATTCTCATCACTCCTGAAACGAAGATCCTGATCCAGGGTATCACCGGCGAATTCGGCGCGCGCCACACCAAGCTCTCGCTCGACTACGGCACGCAGGTCGTCGCCGGCGTCACGCCCGGCAAGGGCGGCCAGTTCTTCGAGCACGGCGCGCACAAAGTGCCGATCTTCAACTCCGTCGCCGAGGCCGCTGCGGCCACCGGTGCCACGGTCTCCGCGATCTTCGTGCCGCCGCCCTTCGCGGGCGACGCCATCCTCGAGTGCGCCGATGCGGGCCTCGATCTCGCCGTCGCCATCACCGAAGGCATTCCGGTGAAGGACATGATCCGCGTGAAACGCGCCATGACCGGCAAGCGCACCCGCCTCGTCGGCCCCAACTGCCCCGGCCTCGTCACGCCCGGCACGGGCGACAAGAGCTTCGGCGGCTGCCGCATCGGCATCGCCCCCGGCTACATTCACAAGAAGGGCCACGTCGGCGTCGTCTCCCGCTCCGGCACTCTCACCTACGAGGCCGTCTATCAGCTCACCGTGAAAACCATCGGCCAAAGCACGTGCGTCGGCATCGGCGGCGATCCGGTCAACGGCACCTCGCACCTCGACGTCATCAAGCTCTTCAACGCCGACCCCGAGACTCACGGCATCATCCTCATCGGCGAAATCGGCGGCAACGCCGAGGTCGAGGCCGCGCGCTGGATCAAGGACAACTGCAAGAAGCCCGTCGCCGGTTTCATCGCCGGTGCGACCGCCCCCGCGGGCCGCCGCATGGGCCACGCCGGCGCCGTCATCGGTGGCGCCGAGGACACCGCCGCCGCCAAGATCGCGATCTTCAAGGAGTGCGGCATCGAAGTCGCTGCCACCCCCAGCGATATGGCCGACGCCCTCCTCCGCGCCGCGAAGGCCAAGGGCGTGACGCTGAGCTGAGCGCACAAAAGTTTCTTCCCTCAAGGCCACTCCAGTTCACGGCGGAGTGGCTTTTTGTTTAGCAGCTTACCGCGCGACAATCGCCCGCACGGAGATTATCGCTGCCGATCCGGCATCACGAGTGGGATCGCCTGATTGCGCAGCCGACGGTAGTGGCGAAAATCATCATCGACCGTAATCAACTTCGCCCGCGGCATCTGCTCTGAAAGGACGACGAGCGTCGCATCGCCAACATCCATCTGAGGGTACTTGGCAACAAGTTCAGCCACACGTCGTGGTTCTGCGGCCAGTACAGGCTCCAGTTTCACTCTACCCTCACCGAGCAACACGAGCAATTCCAGCAGCGCCGCTCGATGCTGCTTCAACCGATGGCAGACTTCTGCAAATGCCGTCTCGGTGGTCGCCAAAGGCTCATCCAGCACCGTGAGTGTTTGCGCACTCCAGTCGTGCCATTGGTCGTCGCCATCAAGCAGTCCGATGAGCGGTCCCGCATCGACAAGGTAATTAATCGTCGAAGCCTTCACGCGTCGAGAGGTCACCCTTGCCCGACCGCACGATGCCAGAGACTCGCCGAGCCCACTCGCCAAATGAAGCCGAGTTCTTCGTCGCCTCCCGCTCCGCCGCTTCCTTGAGAAAACGCGACACCGGCACACCACGGCGCTTGGCCGCCGCACGAATCTTCTTGGCGGCAGTCTCGGGGGCGTGGAAAGAGAGCGTGGGCATGACCTATAGGTTTCTATAGGATTGCTTCACGTCAAGCCGATGCGACGATTTTGCCGCTCCAAGGACTGCCCTCTCGCTTGCCCGACCACCATTGCGCATCGATCTTCCATAAATGTCCGTCTCCGAGATTTTTCACGCTGCCCTGCAGTTGCCGCCAAAAGATCGCACTGAGCTAGAGTGCCGCTTGATCGAAAGCGTGGCGCAATCTGGGCCATCCGCCAACGCCGTGAGCGAGGGTATTCGCCGGATCGAAGACGTCGCGATTGGCCGCGTATCCAGCCTTTCAGAAAAGGAATACCGCGACGTTTTTCGGTAAGGCGCCGAGGGGAAATTACTCAATTTGCCCCTGCAGGCTGCTCGATTTCGCTGTATGGATTCGCCGCTCAGATTTCCGTTAGCGGTGAAGTCCCGCTAATTCAGCACGTTAGCACTTATGACAAATTTGTCGAAAAAAGTGCTGGACCCCTGTCACGAGAGCGTCACGGTTGTATCTGCATCAGGAACGAGTCGGTCCTAACAAGGCCGATTCCGCCAACCGGGCCGGGAGCGGCCACGGTGGATCGAGCGAAAGCTCGGATGTGCGAGACTCACCTTGAGTCTCGAACCAAGAACGCTCCCGAAGACGAGAACCGATCTGATGCCTCAGATCGGTTTTTTGTTTTCCACCCCTGCTGCGCGATAACTCCTACAAAGAAAATCACGCAACATGAGCACCCTCACCAAACTGCCCGGCATCCGCGTCAGCGAAGAGAACCCGAACCATCACCTGTGGAACAACCACGGCACCTGGTTCCTGCACTACACCGTGCACCCCACTCCTTTCACCAAGGAGCGCGTGCGCCGCTCGCTCGGTACCCGCGATGTCCTCGTGGCCCGCGAGCGCCGCGACACCTTCTTCGCGAATCTGGCCGCCACGACCGCCCAAAAGCCGGTCGCAGCCCGCAAGCAAGTCGCGGCTTGAGCTCGCTCGTGCGCAGCATCCGCTTCGCGCGGATGGCGTCGCCCGTCGTTGCGTCGTCCGCTGGCGAGACCGTGATCGCCAGCGTGATCGTCGATGAGGCGTCGTTTCCCGCCGGCCATATCGTGGCCGGCGCGAGTGGCTGGCGCTACGAACTCGGCGCGCCCGGCGTCGTACTCGTCGAGAGCACCGTGTCGAGGCAGGACCTCGAGCGCCTCATCGCGCTCTTCCACCTCGGCGCCGCCGCCCCCGAGTCCGCGATCACCGAGCTGCCCGCTTACCAGCTGGCCGGCTGAGCGGGTCGCTTTCCTTTTAACGCCGCCGCGCAGTTTCGTCTGCCGGCGGCGTTTTTGTTTTACTGAGTAAGCCCAGCATCAACACTTTCCCGTCGTGTATGTGACCGATTCACGTGGCCACAATACACAACCGCCATGAGCCCTGACGCTATTAGGTACTACAAAAAATGGCTCACTCAGAGGTACGATGCTAAACCGCTGTACCTTGTTATCGCTGGAGTAGCGCTCGCCTACTTCTTGGCGATGGCGATCGTTCTGCATTTCATCGTCGGCGACTGGAGCGGCATTAGGCTCGGTTTGCTTGGTATCATGATCGGAGGCCCGGCCATTATCTTATTAGTCGCAGCTGCCCGTATCGGAACCAGCATCGGCGGCTGGACTCTGCTGGAGCAGTTTGAAGCCGGTCAGCGGGCTGGACACTTTCGCGAGGTGTGGCGGGCGCTCATGATCAAATACCGTGGCTTTCATCCGACCATCATCGAGAGTGAGCGCTTCCATCGCCTGTTTCTCGCCATCGGCACTGACATCGTTGCGCATGAGGAACTGACTCTCGAACAGGCCAAGTGGATGGACGAACTGCTTACCGCCGCGCGAACGAATCTAGTTACACCCGGCGGCGTCACGGCGAGCAAATCAACCGCTCGATTTGCGGGACTGCTCATTATCGCGGGACTGGTCTTTACGGTGCTCAACGCCGTGATTCGCCTGCTTTCCAGATAGCTTCGATTTCCCCTTCATGAAGCCCGTGCGCCATCCTCCTGACGAAATTCTGCGCGCCTATGCCGAACTGGTAAATCACACGTTTCTCTTCGTTCGTGCGCACTCGGGCTCGCCGAAAGATGCGGACGTGGTCCATGCGCTGGCCGATGCGATGCACAATGTGGGTGCGATCTTTACCGACTACGGCGATTGGCCCGACGATGAAAAATACCGCACGGCCTATCTTCGTCCGTTCGATGCGCAGTGGGCCCAGCGCGCCTTTAGTCTCGAAGGCTTTTTGGAGAGCCGGCTCCGCGCCGCGTAGGCCAAACACCTAAGTACTTTCCCTTCGCGGGCTACGCAGTTCCCTGTGTTGAAGGGGAAACGATGAGCCGCGTTACTCATCGCATCGCAAGGCATAGCCAGGTCCCACACCAACTGGTCCGAATCGACCAAAAGCAAGGCGGGGCTGCTAAACTCTCCTGCATTTTGTGCGAAAAGCGGAGGATGATGAACTCGGCAGGCCTAACTGCAGCCATACCTATTTCTACTATCATGCGGCCTTCTAAAATGTCG
>JBEHXH010000021.1:0-58747 GCA_048498795.1 Verrucomicrobiota bacterium | reverse complement strand
CACCACCACCGTCCGGTTTTATGCCGCATCCAAATGGATCATTTCAGAGGAGCGCGCCCCGGGCATTCGGCATAAAACGGGATGCGGCATAACGCCGCTTATGCCGTATGCGGTATAACCGGTGATCCGGCACCCAGCCAGGCCGACGTGCGCGTCACGCGCGCCCTCCGCGAAGCAGCCAAGATTATCGAAATCGCTCTTCTCGACCACGTGATCGTCGGCGACGCCAAGGCGGACCCGCTTGGGGTCGGTCACTATTCTTTCCGGGAGGCTGGCCTCCTATAGGCCGGCTTCGGCCGTCCTGTCACCGCGTTCCAGCGCAGACGGCGCGAACGTGGTCGCGCAGCCAGCGATGCCCATGATCGGCATCGAGCCGCGGGTGCCATAGCATGGATACCGTGAAGTCCGGGATGGAAACGGGAACCGGGAAACTATGCAGGCCCACCCTAAGATTGCCTGTATGCCGTTCGGGAACGGTGGCGATCAAGTCGGAGGTCCGGGCGAGCGCCACTGCCGTCGCGAAGCCAGCGATGAGTGAAACGACAATTTTTCGTTTCAGTTCGAGTTTCGCCAAAGCAACGTCTGCCGGGTCTTGGCTGGGGTCACGTGAGACGCCGATGTGGCGACCGGTAGCGTAACGCGCAGGCGTGATCTTCCCTTTACTCAGCGAGTGACCCTTCCGGACCACACCGATGTATCGATCACGGAACAGCGCCTGCGTCCGCAACTCAGGGCTGGTTGTTGGCTCCAACACGCCGGTTTCCAGATCGACACTTCCTTCGCGCAGTTGCGTGCTATCCTTGTTCGGCTTCGGCACGAAACGCAGCTCCACTCCCGGGGCTTCCGCACCCACGCGAGCAAAGAGAGCTGGCCCGAAGTTTTCCACGAAGCCTTCGCTGGTGCGCAATGTGAACGTTCGGACAAGTTGCTTTACGTCCAGTTTCCCGACCGGACGCAAAGCGATTTCGACTTCCTGCACCAGTTGACCGACGCGCTCGCGAAGCTCGGCGGCCCGAGGTGTCGGGACGAGCCCACGCCCGGCTCTGACCAAAAGCGGATCGCCCGTCGCTTCCCGCAGCCGCGCCAGCGCCCGGCTCATTGCGGAGGGACTCAGCTGCAGTCGGCGCGCCGCGCGCGCGACGCTCCCTTCCGCGAGAAGCACGTCGAGAGTTACAAGCAGGTTGAAGTCTGGTCGTGTCATGCGGCCGAAGCAGCCCGGTCGTGATATGGCGTCCCGTGCATGGATAAAGTGCATACGGTGCGCCTTCCGCCATGTCAACCGGTGGACTACACTGGGCTACATGAAGACGAGTGTTGCCGCACAAGATGTGAAGCCCGCCGAAAATGCCGCCCGAGCACCTTCGGTGCGGTGGGCTCTCACCGGGCTTTCGCTGTCCATGCTGCTGTCCTCTCTCGGCACCAGCATCGCGAATGTCAGCTTGCCGACATTGGCGCACGAATTTGGCGCCACGTTCCAAGAAGTCCAATGGGTCGTCCTTGCCTACCTCTTGGCTGTCACCTCTCTGATCGTAAGCGTGGGGCGGCTTGGCGACCTCATCGGTCGGCGCCGGCTACTCTTGGCCGGGATCTTTCTGTTTACGATGGCGTCAGTCCTATGCGGTTTCGCGCCCACGCTCGGGCTGCTGATTGCGGCCCGCGCGGTGCAGGGGCTGGGCGCCGCGGCAATGATGGCTCTTACCATGGCCTTCGTCGGCGAGACTGTCCCCAAAGCCCAAACCGGCCGCGCTATGGGACTGCTCGGCACAATGTCCGCCGTCGGCACTGCGCTCGGGCCCTCACTCGGCGGCGTCCTGATCGGCGCCGCCGGTTGGCGGGCGATCTTCCTCATCAATCTCCCGCTCGGCGTCACGGCGTTTCTTCTGGCCCGTCATTTTCTGCCGGCGGACCGCAGCTCCTCGCCGGCAGTTCGAACACGTTTCGACGCAGTGGGCACCCTGTTGCTGGCGCTCGCCCTCGGCGCTTACGCGCTCGCGATGACGATCGGGCGGGGCCATTTCGGTTCATTCAACCTAGCCTTGTTGGCCGGCGCCGCCGCCATGACCGGTCTCTTTCTCCTCGCCGAGTCGCGGGTTGCGGCGCCCTTGATCCGGTTGGCGTTGCTCCGGGACCGCGGGTTGCGGGCGGGCCTCCTGACGAGCGGGCTCGTCTCGACGGTCATGATGACAACGCTCGTCGTCGGGCCGTTCTATCTTTCCCTCGCACTCGGGCTCAAATCCGCCGTGGTTGGACTTGTCCTGTCGATCGGTCCCCTCGTCGCGGCACTCATGGGCGTGCCTGCCGGGCGGATGGCGGACCGGTTTGGCGCCCACCGTGTAACCGTCCTTGGACTTCTCGGAATCGCGGGCGGCTCCCTCATTCTCGCCCTGCTACCAGCGCCTCTCGGCATCGCCGGGTATATCGCGCCCATCGTGACGATCACCGTCAGCTACGCACTTTTCCAGACGGCCAATAATACCGCCGTGATGCGGGATATTACCGCGGACCAGCGAGGCGTTGTTTCCGGCATGCTGAATCTTTCGCGCAATCTCGGTCTCATCACCGGCGCGTCCGTCATGGGGGCCGTGTTTGCCTTCGCGTCGGGGACGACGGACATCACCACGGCGGTCCCCATGGCTGTAGCCGCCGGTATGCGGATCACATTCGCCGTGGCGGCGGCCCTGATCGTCCTCGCGCTCGCCATTGCCTCGAACAGCCGGGCATTCAAACCACAGCCGTTGCCTCAAGTAGAGCTTCCCACGTGAATCCCTCGCCCAAAGCCGATTTCCTCATCCCCGGTGGATTGCTCCTCCTCAGCTTCCTCCCGGTTGTGGCTGGCACGATTCGCGTGGCTCAACTTGCCGGCGGGGCGGACATCACCCCGGATAACGCGCGATTTTTCGCGGCCCCGATTCCCGTAGTGCTGCACATCGTCAGTTCTGTGATCTACTGCCTTCTGGGTGCGTTCCAGTTCGCTCCCGGCTTCCGCCGTCGCCGCCCCCACTGGCATCGCGCGGCTGGCCGGGTTCTCATTCCCTGCGGGTTGATTGTGGCGTTTTCGGCTTTGTGGATGACCCAGTTTTTTCCACTCGGCAATTTCAAGGGCCCCCTAGTCGCGGACTTTGACGGCCGTTTCCTCTATGTCATCCGCCTTTTGGTGGGTTCGGCAATGGCCTTGTTCCTCTGCCTGGGCATTGCGACGATCCTGAAGCGCGATTTTCAGCGTCACGGCGCTTGGATGATTCGCGCCTACGCCCTCGGCCTTGGCGCGGGGACGCAAGCCCTCACCCACATCCCTTGGTTCCTGTTTCCGAGCATCCGCGGCGAACTCGCTCGGACGCTCTGCATGGCGGCGGGCTGGGCCATCAACGCCGCTGTCGCCGAGTGGGTGATCGCCCGCGCGTCCCGTCGGACGTCGCGCACGCCCGAAGTCGTCGACCCAGTTCCCCACAAAATCCCGCCGCAATCGCTGCTGCAGCGGTAAATCCGTCCGCCTGACCCTCAGGGACCAGGCTTCTTAATGCGAACGAGGTGTTTCATGAACGACGACGTCACTTCGAGAACGAATTCGATCTCCGTTTCGATCACGGCGTCGTTATGCTTCACGTGGTCATTTTGATATTTGCTGTAATAATCCAGGAGCCGGTGAAACATGTTGGCCAGTTGCGGCGAACCACCAGCTGCCTTGATGTAGGCGCCCACCGCCGGCAGCTGATTCTCGAGCGACTTCTGATTTCCGAACAGTTCCCGCAGCAGGGATTCGAGGGCGAGGCGCAGGTCGTCCAGCAGATTGCGCTGAAAAGCTCCGTGTCGATATTTCTGTAGCGCCTCAGCGTAAAGGGAGGCTGCAGTCGGATAGCCGGTAAGCCAGTGCTTCGTTTCTTCGACCAACGGCTGATTGATCTGCGCCGTCAGTGGCTGCGGGTCGAGATGCCCATATTGGGTCACAAGCTTTACCTTGAGCTGTTTCAACTCATCGGGTTGCCGCAGAGCAAACGAACGATGGTCGCAGAGTTCTCGAATGATCCGGAACCGCTGCGCTGGCGAGAAAGCCAGGAGGTTTTCAAACAGCGCGGTGCGCTTGTTACCGATGTTTACCGTCATCGCCGCATGCGGCACCCGCACGCCGAATTCCACCGCATAGGCGTTCGTGGCGGAGATGATGTTGCCGCCCGAAAGTCCGGAATTCGTCTCGCCTAAAATGTCCGCCGCATAGCGGACAAACGAAGCTGGAAGGTCATCATGCATGCCTCCGCGATCGTAGCGGCACTCTCTCCGCCGAGTCGAGACGGCGGACACTAGGTGGGAAGCAACACTATGACATGGCGTCTGACGCACGTATAACATGCATAACGTGCGTCTTCCGCCATCTCTTAGAACACGCTATGATGATGGCATGTCACACCGACCTACCTCGAACGAAAAAACAATCTCACGCGCTTGCACCGTGGCGCGGGTCGCTGCCCAGCGCGTCGCGCTGTTCGCACTTCTCGCGTCCACGCAGGTTGCGCAGGCCGGCCAACCGGCACACCTCACAAGTCCCTACCCACTCCAAGCCGCCGGCTGGGGTCCGACGGTAACGGGCGGCCGCTTCATCAGCCGCTGGGCCAACACGGAAGTCACGGAAGAGCGTGAAAAAGCCCTGACGTTTAGCAGCGAAGGTCGCGCCCGGTTCGATACCTACAACAACGGGCAGCTGGCCTCCGGGAACGACTACGACCAAGGACTATTTCGGAGCAGTCTCGGCGCGAACCTCTGGGTGAACCCCAAGCTTCGCACCTATGGCGAAATCGGACTCGGCGGCGTCGAAGGCCGCCGCGAATCAGCGACCGCCAATTTTCAGAATAGCGCTTCCCTGCAACAGCTCTTCGTCGACGTTCGCAGTGACATTGGCCCCGATCTCGTAGGCGTCATGGCGGGACGTCAGGAATTCGCCGATGGACCTCGCCAACTCGTCAGTGTCAGCGACGGGCCTAACCTGCATCGAACTTGGAATGGTGTGCGGGTCTACGCGCACGGCCGGCGCCTGCGCTTGGGCGCCTTCGACTTTCGGGGCACCCGCTTGGGCCGCGGATCGTTCGATGAATCCATCAACTACGCCGAGCGCCTCCAAGGACTGAACGGAAGCGTGGTCATCTCACCCTTAGCCGAAACGCCCAGCATCTTCCTCGACCCGTTCTGGTTTCACACCGAAAACCCCGTCTTCCGCTCCGGCAACCGCACCGGCCTCGACACTCGCAACACGTATGGAGCGCGTCTTTGGGGCAAACGCGGCAAGCTGTCGTTCGACTGGACGCTGGCAAAGCAACGCGGCCATTACCTGGATCGCGACGTCAAAGCGTGGGGATTGTTCACTGTCCAAAGCGTCGCGCTCTCCGCGAACGGTTGGAAGCCACGCTTGGGCACTCGTCTCGATCTTGCTTCCGGTGGCGGTGCGTATGGCGCCGGAACTTTGAAGAGTTTCAATCAGCTTTACGCCAGTTCCGGTTACCTCGGCGACGGTCTGTTTCTGAGCACCAGTAATCTAGCGCTCCTCACGCCGGGAATCTCCGCGTCGCCAACCTCGTCTACCAATCTTTCAGTCGAATACGGCTTTGCGCGCCGGCTCTCAGCGAATGACGCCGTCTATGGCGGTCTGATGCGCGCCTATTCCGGCACGCAAAATGTCCCCGGCCACACGGTCGGCCGACTACTCCGGATTGGCGGGAACTGGACGGCGTCCGCACGCCTTACGCTGTTCGCCAACTTCGAATACCTCGCCGCGGGGGACGTGCTTCAACGAGCCAAAGTTTCGTCGGGCAGCTACACCCAACTCGGCGTCACGTTTCGGCAGTAAGTCGAAGTCACACCCTCACTGAAAAGAAATCTTTTCCCACTTATTTTCCCGCCGGGGTTTCCCGGCCGAATCTCAACCCAAACAAAAACCATCATGTCCCGTATCATCGCCCTCGATCCCAACACCACCACCGGCAAGACCGCCGAAGTCTTCGCTACCGTAAAGTCCAAACTCGGTTCGGTGCCCAACCTCATGCGGACGTTCGGTCATTCGCCCGCCACCCTCGAAGCCTTCCTCGGCTTCAAGACGGCCTTAGCCACGGGCGTCATTCCTCTCAAAGTCCGCGAGCAGATCGCGCTCACCGTCGCCGAGATCAACTCGTGCGACTACTGCCTCGCCGCTCACAGCCTGGTGGGCAAGGCAACCGGTCTTACTCCGGAAGCCATCGCGTCCGCCCGCCGCGCCGAGGCTTCCGACGCCAAGATCGACGCACTGTTGAAGTTTGCCGCCGTTGTCGTCCAGGCACGCGGCTTGGTCTCCGACGATGCGCTCGCCGCCGTGCGCGACGCGGGTGTCAGCGACGCCGAAATCATCGAGACGGTCGCACACGTCGCCCTGAACATTCTCACCAATTACACCAACCACATCGCGCAGCCGGTCGTGGATTTCCCCATGGCCGCGCCACTGCCCGCTGGGGTCTGAACCGTCCCTTCTCCCATCAACGACACTCCACCTGTGAAAACCTCACTTCATCCCATCATGTCCCATACCAATTCCCTCAATCCCGTCCCCGCCGTGAAATCGCAATTCGGTTCCCGCTGGATAATCTTCCCCGTGCTTCTCACCTCACTCTTGTTGGGTGGTTGCGCCAGCATGTCGAACCGCTCCAGTGGTTTTCTCGACAGCTACGAACACCTGAAGCCCGATTCGAAAGACTCGCACCGCCTCGTATATGAGCGGGCTGATTGGAAGAAGTCTGTTTACACTGGCGTCCTCATCGAGCCCGCGATCGTCCGCCTCACCGCCGAAGATCAAAAGAAAATCACCGCGACGGAAATAACGGCGCTTGCCGCCTACAGCGACAGGGCCCTGCGGAAAGCGTTCGCGAAAGACTGGAAGATCGTCACTGCCGCCGAGCCGGGAACGCTACGAGTCCGCTCCGCGATCACTGGCGTAGATACTTCCAATCCCGCGCTCAACGTGGCCACGAGCCTGGTGCTTTGTCCGGTCGACAACGGCGGTGTCAGCATGGAATTCGAAGTCAGCGATGCCACCAGCGGCGAACAACTCGTGGCCCTCGCGGGTTTCAGCAACGCCACTCCGCTAGAAGGCCTTTGGGCCTTCACTCGCTTCGGTCAAGCGCACTGGGCCATCAACCGCTGGAGCGTTGAGCTCCGCAAGATGGTGCCTCCGACCGTCACTAAGATCGCGTCAAACTGATTGACGGTGGCAGTCGAAACCGCCGCGGCGCCAGTGCCACACCGCTACCGCCGTCAATGTCGCTTCCGCAATATCCGCACAGTCCTCCCACCATCATCCTCAAATGAAACCCATTCCTGCTTCCCCCGCAGATTCCCATTCCATCTCCCGGCCTGTTCTCTACACCAAAATTGAGTGCCCTTGGAGCGCCGAGGCTCGTGAGGTGCTAGATCGGCACGGGATCGCATACGACGAACGGATCGTGACGAGCGACGCCGCCGCGTGCGTCGAAATGATGCGCATCTCCGGCCAGACGAAGGCGCCGGTCCTCGACTGGTCGGGAGAGATTCTCGCGGACTTCGGCGCCGCTGAGCTAGAACCGTTTCTCGCCGCCAGAGTTCGCGTCGGTGAGGTGCAGTCATGATCGCTGTCGTCGTCATCCTCGCGCTGCTCGCCACCTTGGTTTCAACTGACGAATAAAGCGTCGTGGAACCGAGAGGATCTGGCGTTCGCAGAGGCCGAACTGAGTCGCAATTTCCCACCACCGCGGTGAAGCAGATTGCGTCGTCGGTTGATTCCGCCGCGTCCAGTGTCCAACCGGCACCCGGTCGAGTGAAGCTGATGCAGTGCGCGCGACAGATGCTCCGGGTAGCGTGACTTTTCTCGTGCCTCTCCATCGCTCAACATCGCGTCACGCATCCGCCTGTCGGCAGGGTGCTCCAGTCGGGCACGCGATCCGGCCAGCCATAAAGGTGATTGGGGTCGAGTCCGAGAGAATGAATCCACTCGATGAACGGCTCCACGAACGGATCGTTCGCATTAACTTTGTGACTTTGAGTTTGGTGAACGATACCGAGCAGTTCAGTGGGCAGGGAAATGGCATTCTTCCCCAAGTAGAAATAATGGCGTGAAAGCAGAACGTTCAGCCCGCGAAGATCCGTTTTCATGTTTGCCGGACCATGCACGCCCGGCCGTTGCACGGGAACGGCGCCCGAAAAATCATAGATGCAATCGCCGAGACGATTGGGAATGATGGCGCTGTTGAGATCGGGAACGCGATGAGGCCAATGCGTCGGAGCGAGGCGGTCGTAGTTTCGCAAGGTGAGGATTTGGTCCACGCGCATGGCATATACCATCTTCCCGCCAAGATTGCCGCTAGGGGCATTCACCGAGCCCAAGCCTACCACCCAATCGCCGACATCAGCTTTCCGACGAATTTCCGGTTTACAGATCGCGAGGGTGCACAGGCCGCGAAACGGGTTTGGCGCCGCGCCATCGTCGTGGGGAATCGTGTAGGAGTAGAGGCGGGGCATGCCGCTTCGCTACCAAGAGCGGCGGCATGCGGCAATGCGTTAGGCAGCGGGGGCCGGTATGGCGGCGACGAGTTTGCCCGACTCCTCGGCAATTCGGGCGAGCAGTTCATCGCGAATCCGCGTCCAAGTCTTCGTCTTCATGGCCTTGAGGTGCATGGCCAGTTCTGGGTGATCGAGTGTCTTCGGACCAGCGCCGCCACCGAGGATCAACGGAAGCTTGTTAGTAAGAGTCCGCCGAAACTCCTCCCGGCCCGGCTGGAAATAGTGCTTCATGACGATGCCAGCCGTTCGATGGCCCGTGACCTTCTTCACGATTTCCAACGGAACGCCCGCAGTGAGGGCCAGCGTTACCCACGTGACGCGGAATGAGTGGAAGTCGCGCACCGACGCCTTGCGCAGCCCGTTGGGTCGGGCCTGCCACGTCTCGCCACGATTGTGGGCTTTCTCTTCTGCCGTGGCATCCGCACCGAGGTCCAAAAAACCGGCCACGCGCATGACCTTCTTGAACCGAAGGGTGATATTGTCCGGATTGATCTGATAGATTTTCTCCTGTTCAGGGAAAACGAAGGGACTGTCATTGGGCTCCAGCTTCTCGAGCACTTGTTGGAGGAGGGGGAAGATCGGAATCTGGACGAGTTCGCCCGTCTTCGACGTTTTGACCTTCACAAAACGGTCCGGCAAATCGACCGCCGACTTGCGCAACTGGCAACAGTCCCCTCGGCGCATGGCGGTGCACAGCGACGTTACCACAACCGGATAAATGAAGGGATCGTCCTTGGCGGCTTTCACGATCACCGCCAGGTCCTCTTCACTGTAGGGCTTCCGGAAAACAGTGTCCTCCTCTTTTGTGGGCAGCCCCAGGAACGGATTTTTCGGAATGCCGCCCTCGTCTTTCAGCGCTTCAAAACATGAGCGGAGGAAGATCAAGATGTTGTTGTAGGTCTTCCCCGAAACGCCCCGCGCCTCTACGGTCGCGAAATACGCGCGGCCCATGCTATGCTGCACGTCGGCCATTTCCCGGACTGCCGAGTGATGGGTGCCGAGGTAGGTGACGAACTCCGCCATCCAACTCTCGGCTTGGCTAACGTAACGCGCGCTGAGCGGGCGGCGACGCGGGAGAGCCTTCCAACGGAGTCCGGCCTCGTTGAGAGGAATTGAGCCAATCCGAGCGCCGGTTCGGATTTCGTGGATCGCCTGCACCAGCTCTTCGGCCGTGCTTCGTTTCTTGGCGTCCAGTTGCAGCTTTTCGAGGGCCGCCTGCGCCTTCGCGCGCGAGCGTTCGAAGAGGGGATCGCCATGTTGAGCGAGGGCCGCAGGAATTACTCCTTTCACCTCCACGCCAAGATTCTTGCACAGGTTTCGGCCGTTCACCTCGAACCGACCATACCACCATTTGCTTCGTCCACGTTGTAATTCCAAGGGCATGACATCCTCCGTTTTTCTTTAGGGTTAATGTGACCCTGAGAAACCCAGAGCAACGGAGTGGAACTCCCGAAATCACGGTAGACGTAGTTTCCCACGTAGTCGGGCCTGATTTTTTCCCAAACGACTCTGGTTAGGCCCTTTAGGTGTCGGGCTCATAACCTGAAGGTTGCTGGTTCAAATCCAGCCCCTGCACCCAATTTCCAAAACCCTCCCACGGCGCTGGGAGGGTTTTTTGTTCAAGGGGTTGCGCGAGATGTGCGACGCGCTGCTGGGAGGCGCGGATCAGAGCTGTTTTAGCCGGAAGTTTCGGTACTCGATCTTCATCGGCGGCCCTACGTGGACTTGGACGCCGATCAGGCCCTCCATTGCACGCTTCTCGGAGTCGTCGTCGATCACGATGCTCATCACGTGACCGTTGAGGATGTGGGTGAGCTGGTTGCCGCGGACGATGAGGTGATACTCGTTCCAGTCGTTGGGCTTCACAAAGGCCTTGAGCGCGTCGGAATCGCCGAGACTGCCGATGACGATCGGCTTCTGACCGGAGACTAGGCGGACGATCTGGCCGCGATAGGCGAGGAACGTGCGACCGCGTTCCTCGTAGTTCTGGCCGGAGTATTTGCTCGGGCCATCAATGTCGGCTTGGTAGCCGGCGAGCGACCACTTCGCATCGGTGAGCTGGATGCTGCGATAGTTGATGCCGCTGTTGCCGCGGTCGGAGACGCGATACTCGACCTTCAGTTCAAAGTCCTTCGGCGCGCCGCCGCGCCAGATGACGAACGTGTTTCGCTTGATAATGGTTTGGGGCGTGATCTCACCGACGAGACAGCCGTTTTCGACACGCCAATAGGTCGGATCCCCGTCCCAGTTTTTGAGGGTTTTGCCGTCGAAGATCGGCACGAAGCCCGCTTCGTCCGTGGGGCTCGGGGCCGGCGGAGTTTGGGCGAACGTCGAAGCGAATGCGCACACGAAAATTCCGAGCAGGGCGAGGCGGGGTATTTTTGCCATGACGGGGGGCAAGACGGTTCTTTGCCGGGAAAGGTTGTGCGCGGATGCTGCTGGAGAGGGGCCGTGTCGAGTTTGGGGGAGGGCGCACCAGAGATTGAATAGTCCTCGCGGTCGCGTTTCCTCAGGCCCAGCGAGTGATGAATTCTTCCGCACAACTCCAACGGCTTCAGTGGTTCGAGCGCGCATGAAGACAATGCGCAATCAAGCTCGGTCTCTGCGCGAAAAGGTGTCGGCTTCCGTGCGAAGCGAGTCGGAAGCGTTTTTCGACACGTGGGAGGTACGGCGGCGGATTTATGATTTTCGCGCAGCGAAAGGAGCGACGTTTGAAGGCACGGCCATCGTCACGCCGGACAAGTTTGAGGAAGCGGGCTCGTTGAATTTGGGCGAGACGACGACGCGCGCGACGCGTGCGTATCAGCTGGAGTTTGCGGCGGAGCGCGTAGTGGTGCGCTTTCCCGATGGTTCTGAATTCATCGAGCTAAGCGCGGCGGCGAAGCAGAGCGTCGTGCACTTATGCGGAGAAGATCGCTACCGTGGGCGTTTCTTTTTCGTCGATGCTGATCACTGGGTCGAGGCGTGGCGCGTGGTCGGGCCGCGCAAATGCTACGCGAGCGTGAGCCACTATCGGCGGGTGCTGGCTGCTCGCTGAAACGGACGTGCGCGTAGCGGCGCGCTCAATGAGCGGCGAGGCGGCTGAAATCGGTGCGCTCCAAGAGCAATGCTACGAGGCGATGCAGACCTTCGGCGTCAGTCTCGTCGAAGTGCGCGAGGTGCGGGCTGTCGAGGTCGAGGACGCCGAGGAGTGTGCCGTCCTTCACGAGCGGCAGCACGATCTCGGAACGCGATGCGTGGTCGCAGGCGATGTGACCGGGAAATTTTTCCACGTCGGGCACCAGCACAATCTCGCGCTTTTGCGCGGCGGTGCCGCAGACGCCGCGGCCGAGCTTGATGCGGACGCAGGCGACTTTGCCTTGAAACGGGCCGAGCACGAGTTCGTCGCCGCGGAGGAAATAAAAGCCGGCCCAGTTGAGGCCGGGCAGCCCTTGATGGATCAGCGCGGAGAGATTGGCGGTGTTGGCGAGCCAGTCGGTTTCGTCGGAGAGCAGAGCGGTGGCTTGGTCCGCGAGCTCGCGATAGAGGACGGACTTGGAGGCGCCGGCAGTAGTCTTTACTTCGAACATGAGCGGGGCCGGCGCGGGCCGGAAAGTTTCTCAGACGGAAAACGGCCGCCGGGTTTTGTCAAAGACGACGTGCGACTCGGCGCGCCGATCTCAGGGCTGCGCGCGCTCGCGGGCGGCGGCCATGAAGTGGGCCTGGGCGGAGAATGGCGCGGTGTTGGGCCGACGTTTCACTGGGTGCCACATGCCGTCAGAGTGGAGGATACGGGCCTGCTCGTTGTCGCGGAGTTCGTTTTCCAGCAGCTCGCGCACGAGCCAGCGGCGGAGCGTTTCGCTTTCGACGGGGAAGAGCACCTCGACGCGGCGGAAGAAATTGCGCGGCATCCAGTCGGCGCTGCCGGCGAGGATCACAGGCTCGCCACCGGCGTTCTCGAAGTAGGCCACACGTGCGTGCTCGAGGAAGCGACCGATAATGGAGCGTACGCGAATATTTTCGCTCAGGCCTTTCACGCCGGGAACGAGGCAGCAGGTACCGCGCACGATGAGGTCGACCTTCACGCCGGCCTGCGAAGCGGCGTAGAGGGCCTTGATCGTCGCTTCGTCGACGAGCGAGTTCATCTTGGCGATGATGCGCGCGGGTTTGCCGACGGCGGCATTGGCGGCCTCGCGGGCGATGAGCTCGCCGATCTGGCGATGAAGCGCATAGGGCGCGACGAGCAGGTGGCGGAACTTCGGCGTGCGCCCGAAGCCGGTGAGCGCGTTGAAGAGATACGCCGCATCGGCGGTGAGCGTGGGGCGCGAAGTGAAGAGACTGAGGTCGGTGTAGACGCGCGCGGTGCGGGGATTGTAGTTGCCGGTGCCGAGATGCGCGTAGTGACGCATCTTACGGCCCTCGCGACGGACGACTAGGCAGAGTTTGCAGTGCGTCTTGAGGCCGAGGACGCCGTATACGACGTGCACGCCGGCCTCCTCGAGCTGCTTGGCCCACTGGATGTTGTTGGCTTCGTCGAAGCGCGCCTTGAGCTCGACGAGGGCGGTCACCTGCTTGCCGTTTTGCGATGCTTCGATGAGCGCGCGCACGATCGGTGAGTCGCCGCTGGTGCGGTAGAGCGTCTGCTTGATCGCGTACACCTGCGGGTCGCGGGCGGCCTGCTCGACGAAACTCACAACCGGCGTGAACGAATCGTACGGATGATGCAGCAGCACGTCGTCGTTTTGCAGCACTTCGAAGATCTTCGTTGGATCCTCCATCGGCGAGACGTCGACGGGCGAGAACGACGGAAACTTCAGCGCGGGGCGATCCAGCTCCACGAGCGTCTGCACGTGGGTGAGATTGACCGGCCCATCGATGCGAAACACGTACTCGCGGGAAAGGGCGAGGTGCGTGCAGAGCTCGCCGAACGTGTCGTCGTCGACGGACGACTCGACTTCGAGGCGCACGGCGGCTCCGCGGCGGAGGTTGCGCAGTTCCTCTTCGATCTTCTTGAGGAGGTTGGCGGCTTCTTCTTCGTCGATGTAGAGATCGCTGTTGCGCGTTACCCGAAACGCATGCGCGCCGACGAGACGATAGCCGGGGAAAAGTTCGCCGGCGAAGAGCTTGATGACCTCGCCGAGGAAAACGTAGCGCACTGGCTGACCGCGACGACTCGGCAGCGCGACGAGGCGCGGCAGGATGCGCGGTACGGGGAGCACCGCGAGGCGGCGGCCCGCGCCCGCGGCGTCGGGGCTCTCTAGTACAACGACGAGGTTGAGCGTCTTGTTGCCGACCTGCGGAAACGGATGCGTCGGGTCCACCGCAAGTGGCGTGAGCACAGGCAGGACCTGGCGGCGGAAATAGTTTTTGATCCAGCGGGCGTCGGTCGCGGGTAGTTCGCTGGGATTGAGCAACTGGATGCCCTCAGCGGCGAGCGCGGGGACAAACACTTCGCGCCACAAGCGATATTGCTCGTTCACGAGATTGCGCGCCATACCGAGCAAAACCGGAAGCTGCTCGGAGGCCGCGAGGCCATCGGGGCCCGGCTCGGTGAGCGCGGAGTCCATCTGCTGCACGAGGCCGGCGACGCGGATCTGGAAAAACTCGTCGAGGTTGTTGCTGAAAATGCCGAGGAACCGCAGCCGCTCCAGCAACGGGTGCCGCGCGTCATCCGCCTGCGCCAGCACGCGCTGGTTGAACGCAAGCCAGCTCAACTCGCGGTTGAAAAACCGCGGGGAGACCGGTGCGTGAGACGTGGCGTTGCGCTGGGCCATGCAGAACGGCCCACGCTAGGGCGCGGGAAAAGCGACACGAGCGATTTTTGGGGCATAGCGTCGATTGTAACGCAGCCCCGAGGGAAATGCGGGCCGTCGCCCCTCGAAAGAGGGAGTGGAAGCGGCCGCACTGGATGGACTTAGCCGACGACGGTCTTGGCGTTGAGAAACGCTTTAAGACCCCACGCGCCGAGTTCGCGACCGTGGCCGCTCTGCTTTACGCCGCCGAAGGGCAGGGCGGGATCGGAGCGCACGACGCCGTTGATAAATACGGTCCCGGCATCGATGCGCGCGGCGAGCGCTCGGGCGGCGGTGCGATTGCGGGTGTGAATCGTGGCGGCGAGTCCGTAGATGGTGTGATTGGCGAGACGGATGGCGTCGTCGGTGTCGCGAGCGCTGATGACCGCCGCTACGGGACCAAACATCTCGTCGTCGTATGCGGGCTGACCGGGCCGCACTTCGGTCAGCACCGTGGCCGGATAGAAGAAGCCGGCACCCGCGGGGATCTCGCCACCGAGTAAAAGTCGCGCGCCGCGGCGAGTGCTATGCTGTACTTGAGCGTGCAATTCGTCGCGCAAGTCGGCACGAGCGAGTGGGCCGATCTCGGTTTTCGCGTCAGTCGGATCGCCGAGGCGACGCGCGGCCATGCGGGCGACGAGGCGTTTTTCGAAATCGCGGCGCACGCGCCGGTCGACGATGAAGCGCTTAGCGCAGATACAGCTCTGGCCGCTGTTGAGCAGGCGAGAGGCGGCGCAGAGTTCGGCCGCTTCATCGAGGTCGGCGTCGGCGAGCACGATGGCGGGATCGCTGCCGCCGAGTTCGAGCACGACGGGCTTGAGCGCCGCGCCGGCGAGAGCGGCGACCGAGCGGCCCGCCGCAGTGCTGCCGGTGAGCGTGACACCCGCGATGCGCGGATCCGCGATCAGCGGACCGAGCTTGGCGGATGGCATGAGCAGCGATTGAAAGAGCCCGCGCGGCGCACCGGCGTCGGCGAAGAGCTTTTCGAGTGCGAGAGCGCAGCCCGTGACATTGGCGGCGTGTTTGAGCAGGAGGACATTGCCGCCGAGCAGCGCGGGGGCGAAGGCGCGAAACGCCTGCCAGAAAGGAAAATTCCACGGCATCACCGCGAGGACGGGGCCGAGCGGATCGTAGCGCACGATCGAGTTGCCCGGCGCGGCAGGCGGGCGCTCTGGCGCGATCATCGCTGGACCATGCGCGGCGTAGAACTCGCACACGGCGGCGCATTTCTCGACCTCGGCGCGGGATTGCGTGATGGGTTTGCCCATCTCGGCGGTGGCGAGAGCGGAGAGGGTCTCGGACTGCTTACGGACCGCGCGCGCCAGCTTGCGCAGGAGTGCGGCGCGCTGGGCTACGGGCGTGGTGCGCCACGCCTGAAATGCGCGCTCGGCGCGCACGAGAGCGCGCTCCAGTTCGGCCGCCGTGTGCGTATCATAACGGGCGATACGCTTACCGGTGGCGGGATTGATCGAGACCAACGACATGCTCACACTATGCTCGGGAAATTCGCACCGCGCAACCGACGGGCCTAGTCCGAGCGGAACAGCGCCGTCACTTTTCCGCGGTCACATGAAAGTTCCGCACCTCGAGGTGGCTCTTCACCGTGCGCACGGCGAACCAGCCCGAAGTGAGCGGAGAGGGATCTTTGTACGAAAGGATGAGTTCGCCATCGCGCCAGAACTCCGCGCGACCATCGCGCGCGACGAGCTTGATGTGGTACGCATGATTGGGCACGAGCAGGAATTTTTTGTCCTTCAGATCGTGCTCAGGAAGAAGCGGGCGATCCGAGGTGCCATCATAGCGGCGAAAGCGTGTGGTTGAGTTGGTGTTGCCGCCGTAGCCGACGTAGTAGGTGAAGAGCGAATCGTAGTCGGAGAATTTGCCCGAGCGCCCGGTGGGGCGGCCGGGGGCCTTGGGGTCGTTGGCCATCCAGAAGCAATTCATGTCAGACACGCGATCGAACGGCCCGCCCCGCGAGACGACGGTGAGATCGTACTCGATGACGACGGGTGCGGTGAGTTTCTCGCGATACCACACACAACAACCACCGACATCCTCGATCACAAGGGCATCGCCCTGCACGGTCACGCTGCCACCGGGCATCTGCTCCACGACCCATTGCGAGAGGTCAGCGGGCGGTATCGGTTTTTCGGATACGGGCTCGGCCGAGCGGAGGCAGGAGGCGAGCAAGGCGTAACCCAGCGCGAGGCGGAGACGAAGGACGCGAGGCATGGCCCAAGCGAAATCGAGGATGCCGCGGACGCGAGCGGGGAGTGCGCGCCGGATTTCTGACACTCCGCCGATGCATGAATCGCGCTAAAGCGGCGCGGCGATGTGCCGTTGTGGGGCGGTTAACTATGGTAAGCAGAGACTACACCAAGGAAATCGGACTCAGCACTGGGGAAAAGATCGTGCCGCTGCCGTACGCAATGGCCGTGGTCGCCGTCGTCATCGCGGGAGGCTGGTTTGGCGTGAGCTCGCTCACGCCGGCAGGCCTCAATGGTCACGACGTGAAAAAGGCCTCGGCTGCGGCTACGACGCACAACGTCGCTTCGAACTGACCCTACGTATACGTTCGCCTGCGTGAACGTGTAACAAGCCGGTTACCATCGGCTGCTTTCGTCCTGAAGGCGGCGCAGTCAGTTTGTCGGCGAGCCCGACAACTGTATGAGCCCCCGTGTGCACCAAGCACCTGACGATTCGCGGCCGACTGGCAGCCGAGACGACATCACCAATGAAGGCGTGGGCCTGCCCTTGCAGAGGGAGCAGGCAAGCCGGTTGCTACCGGCGCTGGTCGGCCGCCTCGGGCTCGAATTCTACGACCGCGACCACGTGCCCGAACTGCCCTTCGTGCTCTGGCAGGCGATGACGATGCGCGTGGCCCGCACAAGCGCGTTTCCCGAAGAGGAAGTCGCGCTGCTCCGTGCGCTCGCGCAGCTCGCGGAAGGCTGGGTCGCGTACGATGCAGACGGCGTGCTGGGATTTCTAGACAACTCGCAGTGGCGTCGCCGCTACCAACGCTGGACGAACGCCGAAAGGTGAGAAACGACTCCGCGCTTAGCGCGTGAGTTCGCCGACATCGAGGCCGACGACCAGCGAGCCGATGGCCTTGCCGGCATCGAGCACGGGGACGGCGACTTGAAGCTGATGAAGGCCCGTGGACTCGTCGATCTCGATCGGGCCCTGCCAGATTTTCCCGGTCATCGGGACATCGTGCTTGGGTTTGCCCTTGTGGCACCAGTTGGTCGTTTTCGCCACGAACCCTACTTTGTAGCCAGCGGCGTCAGAGACAAAGGACTCCGTGATGGTCGCGTCTTTTTTCGAGCGAAGAAACTGGCCCACGGCATTGCGCGTGAAACTGCGCACAATCGGATCGGCCGAGTTGAGCGCGGCCCATTTTTCCTGGGTGAGCGCCGCGAGCTCGGGTGGCAGCGGGACATTGTGCGCGCGCACCGCTTCGACGACGATCGGATCGGCGGCCCAAGCGACGATCTCCTTCAGCTTGGCATCGACCTTGGCTTGGGCGGTGGCGTCGAGCGGGCCTGCGAAGACGGTCGTCGATATGAGTACGACGGCGCAGCAAAGGAGGCGAAGCGAGTGCATGGAAGGTGTAAATTTTCACCTATATCGACCTGAGGCCAGCTCGCTGTGCGGTGGATATTACTCAATGCGATTTGCAATTTCACGGCGCATAGGGCGTTGGAATCCAGTGTTACGTTTCCATGCGGCTCATTGGGATTTGAAATCGCCGATGGCTCGGTCAGCGTCGCTCTATTATGACCTCTAGCCAACTGGTGCCCGCGCTTGTCATCCCTTTTCTGATTTGGCGCGTGGCACGGCGGGTGCAGCGCAACATTGGTCGCCAAACCCTGCATCGCACGCGGCTGATCGTGAGCATCGTACTCTGGAGCGTGGCCTCCGCTTTTTTAGCGGTGGGAGGGCTGATCAACCCGATGATCTTGGTCGGTCTGGCGGGTGGCCTAGCCGCGGGCGCCGCGACGGCAATCGTGGGCTTGAAGCTGACGAGATTTGAGACGATTGACGGCAAGCTGCACTACACCCCCAACACTTACATTGGACTCAGCTTGGTCCTGCTGCTCGTCGGGCGCATTGTGTATCGAGTCATTGTCGTGCTGGGCGATCCGAGCCTGCGCACCGTGGGCACCCCGGAGATGTTTCAAAGTCCGCTGACCCTAATCGTCTACGGCCTGACCGCAGGCTACTATATCGCGTACAGCGCGGGCGTACTGAGTCACGCGAACACGAAGCAAGTGTAGCCGAAAAATTCCAAACGCCAATCTCCAAGCTCCATTGAAGCACCAAGTTTCAGTGATTGGAGCATTGGAGTTTCACTGGTGCTTGGAGATTGGTGCTTGGTGATTTTTCGCGTCGAGGGCTGGCCTCGACGCGATGTGTGATTAGACCGACTCCAGCAGTTTGTTCAGGCGCGCGACCATCGCGCTAGCGTCTTCGAGGAGGCCGGCGGCGATGAGGGCGTTGTCGAGGAGCTGATCGGCGACGAGTTTGGCGCGCTCGGGGTTGGCCGTGTGGTTCTCGAAGAGACGCTTGATGACGGCGTGGCGCGGGTTGATCTCGAGGTTCACGCGGAGCGGCGAGTCGGCGCCGTCTTTGTTCATCGCCTTCATCATGCGGCGCATGTGGGGCGAGGTGAACTTGTCGGAGTTGAGTGCGAGCACGGGCGAGTCGACGAGGCGGTCACTCGACTTCACCTCGGCGACGCGCTCGCCGAGCGTGTCCTTGAGCCAGCCGGTGAGTTTCTTCACGTCGTCGTCGCTGAGCGCGCCCTCGGGCTTCGGCAGGTCGGCGAGCTTCACGTCGGCGTGGTCGCCGGCGGTGAGCTTCTTGCTGTCGAACTCGCGCACGTTGTTCATCACGTACTCGTCGATGGACTCGTAGCAGAAGAGCACCTCGAGATTGCGGGCCTTGAAGGCTTCGAGGTACGGGCCGCTCTCGATCGCCGCGCGATTCGGGCCGACGAGATAATAGATCTCCTTTTGGTCGGCGGCCATGCGCGTGACGTAGTCGGCGAGGGCGGTGGTCTTGCCCTTCTCGGTGAGCGAGGACTCGAAGCGGAGCAGCTTCACGAGCTGGTCCTTGTGCGTGAAGTCCATTGCGGCGCCTTCCTTCAGGAAGATACCGAACTCCTGATAAAATTCGTTGTAGGCGTCGGCGCGGGCGCTGGCCTCGTCGGCGAGGAACTTGAGGAAGCGCTTCGTGATAACCTTGTTCAGCTTCTCGATGAGGGCCTTGTCCTGCATCGTCTCGCGCGAGATGTTGAGCGGGAGGTCCTCGCTATCGACGACGCCCTTGAGGAAGCGCAGCCACTCGGGGAGCAAGTCCTTCGGCTTGGCGTCGATCAGGACCTTGCGGCAGTAAAGCGATACCGTGGGTTCGAGGCGGGAGAAGCCGAGCTTCTCGGTGTTGTCCTTCGGGACAAAGAGCAGCGCGTTGATCGAGAGCGGAGCGTCGGCGCTGAAGTGAAGCTTGTAGCGCGGGTCGTCGTGCGCGTGGGCCTGGAACTTGTAGAACTCGGTGTACTCCTCGTCCTTGATCTCGCTCTTGCTGCGCAGCCAGAGGGCCTGAACGGTGTTGATGCGCTTGCCGTTGAGATTGATCGGGAACGACACGAACGCACTGTAGCGCTCGAGGATCTCCTTGATCTTCCAATCCTGTGCGAAATCGGCGGCGTCGTCCTTCAGCTCGATGACGATCTTGGTGCCGCGGCGCTCGCCCTCGCTTTCCTCGACCGTGTAGCTGCCCGAGCCGTCGCTCGTCCACACATGGCCGGGCTCGTCCTTGCGCCACGAGTGCGAGTAGACCTTGACGCTCTTCGCGACCATGAACGCCGAATAGAAGCCGACGCCAAACTGGCCGATGAGATTGGAGTTTTTGGCGCCGCCTTCGCCGAGCGCCTTCAGGAACTGCTTCGAACCGGAGTGGGCGATGGTGCCGAGATTCTCGACGAGCTCGGCGCGGGTCATGCCGATGCCGAAGTCCTGGATCGTGATCGTCTTCGCCTTGTCGTCGGTCGTGAGGTTGATCTCGAGGGTGAGATTGTCGTCGGCGATCTCCTTCTCGGTGAGCTGCGTGTGCCGGAGCTTTTCCAGCGCGTCGGAGGCGTTGGAAACGAGCTCGCGAACGAAGATTTCCTTCTCGGTGTAGAGCGAGTGGATGACGATATCGAGGAGCTGCTTGATCTCAGCCTGGAACTCGAATTTTTGCGGCGTGGCGGTGGACATGAAGGTTTAGGAGGGACGTTTAGGTGTGTGTGAAAGGCTAGGTGGCGCCAGAGGCGCGCGAAAATGAAAAGAGCCTGCTAGTTTAGCAGGCTCTGGAAAAAATCAAGCGGGGTTAATCAACCGCGGATTACGCGGATAAACACGGATGGTACCGCGCTCGCGCTATTCTTCACTGACTCCTACAATGTCGGCGTCTTCAATGGCGTTAGCGTGATGGGGCCTAGGAGGCCGCTGGGGGCGATGGGCCAGGTGCTCGCGTCGAAGGGCTTGTAGTTGATGTTCACGATATTGATCTCGCGCATGATCTTCCAGTCGACCTTGCGCTGATCGAGATCGCGGATGCGGTTGGCGGCGAGATTGGTGACTTCGAGTTCGAGCGTGTTTTTGCCGGGCTTCACGAACTGGCCGATGCGCACCTGAAACGGCAGGCTCCACACGGTGGTGACGGATTTGCCGTTGAGCTTCAAGCGGGCGACTTCGCGGACATCGCCGAGGTCGAGGAGCCAATCTCTGGCTTCGTCGGTCGGTGCATCGAAGTTGAGCGTGTAGCGCGCGGTGCCGCCGAAACGCTGCGCGCTCATGCCGCCGAGCTCGGTCCACGATTTCAACTCAGCGGTGTCGAAGGCCGGCGGCAGCTCCGGGCCGCCTTTGATGAACTCGACGTGCCAGTTGCCCGTGAGGGCGACTGGCGCGCCAGCGGGAACAAGCGAATCCCAGAAAGGAATGTTGGAGGAAACGCCGCTTTTGTACGTTTCGAGCAAGAGCGATTCACCGGGCTTCAGCTGCAGATAGACCTGCGTAGCGTCGTTGGTGACATTGGTAGCGGCGATACCTTGGCGGCCTGTGAGTGGATCGGAAATGAGCACAGCGCGGGCTTTACGGCCGAGGGTGGTCCAGCCAGCGAACGGCTTGGCCGTGAGGTTAGTGACGAAGTAGCCGTAGCCATCGTCGGTGGCGCGGCGGATCATGCCGAGACCAGCGTCGGCGATCGGCTCGCGCGAGATGCCGAGGCCGGTGAGCTGAGCGTACTTGCCGGTTGCGTCATCGAGATTGAGCGCGCCGACATAGGTGGCGTAGCGCTTGTCGGTCGAGAGGGTGTGGACGTCGGCGAGGAGTTGTTTGAACTCGATGCGGCGCGCTTCGAGGCGACCGTAGCCGGGGACGTCCTCGGGGAGCGCGGTGAAGAGCACGCGGGCTTTGCCGCGGGCGAAGGCGAGGATTTGCTTGAGCGTTTCCACCGGCATGCGACGCGTGGTGGGGACGATGAGGATTTTGTAGGTGCCGCCCTTGGTGACGAGGTTGCCGTCCTTGGCGGTGGTCTCGGCGAGCTGCGCGTCGGAGATGTAGTCGAAGCTGAAGCCCTTGTCGGTGAGCTGAGCGGCGAGTTTGCCGACCGGCTGGTCGAGGAGCCACTTCACATTGTGGACGGCGAACATCTTCATCGTGCCGGCGGAGTCGTCGATCACGTCGGCGAAGGGCCAGTAGAGGAGGATGTCGTTGTCGGGCTTGCCGGCTTGGAGGACGGACTGCACGCGGGCGACGTAGCCATTGAGCGCACCGAAGTCGTCCCACCAGGTGTTGTTGGGGTTGAACTGCGTGGCGGCGTAGAAGAACCAGCCGGGCCACGTCGCATCGGTTGGCGAAAAGACGGTGCCGTGGTAGAAGATGTGGTTGATGCCGTTGACGAACAGGCGGTCGATCTCGGGCTTGGTGTAGGAGGGAGCGACGTGCCAGTGATCGCGGAGCCACGTGCACGTCTCGCTCGACGCGTACGGGTGGCCGGCGATGTGCGAGGCGGAGGACGCCATGCGGATTACGAGCCCCTCGGGAAGATCCTGCTCGCCGCCGGTGCGGACCTCATCGGGATTGCGCCTCAGGCCGGGGATGGGAAACGGCGTGGAGCCGAACACCTCGGTCTCGGCGATGTCGGCGTTGGCGTAGAGATCGAGGAGATTGCCGGGGGCGCCGTGCGACTGATTGCGCACGAGGAAACCGTGCCTATGCGACCACTCGACCCACGTGTGCAGGTAGTCGAGGTGGAGCTTGGCGAGGACCTCGCGGTAGTCGCTCTTGATGCGGCCGAGCGTGTCGGCGTCCATCGGCTTCTTGCCCATGATCTCCTCGGCGTACTGCTGGATGTCGTAGCCATGCATCTCCTGAAACACCTTGGGCAGCGTGGGCGTCCAACCGGCCTCGTAGTACTCGAACGAGTCGTGGAACTGCGAGCGGACGAGACCGGCGGGGAAATTGGCGAAGGCCTTGTCGAACGGCGCGAGGTAACGCTGTAGCGACTCGGTCGAGAACGGGTCGATCACGAGGCCCTCGTCGCCGGGCGCGGCGCGTTTGACCTTCATCTTGGTGGGCGTGCCGGTGAGCTTGCCGTCGGCGAGGGTGATCTTCTGCGAGCCGTGGGCCTCATCGATCCATGGGCCTCCGAAAGGCCAGCCGGTGCCCGTCGCCATGTCGACACCCAAGCCGAGGCGCTTGGCCTCACGGCCGGTGTGCTCCAGCATCTCCATCCACTTCGGCGAGAGAAAATCGATGTAGCGCGATTCGTAGCCCTTGGCCCCGTAGATGGGCGTGATCTCGACGCCACCGAGGCCGGCGGCGGCGAACTGCTCGAGCTGCTGGGTGATGCTCGCCTTGTCGACGCCGCTACCGGGCCACCACCAGCGGGTCCAGGGTTTGTTCTCCCGGGTGAGGGTGGAGGAGGGGGCGGATGTTTTTTCGTCGGCCGCGAAGGCCGAGACAAGCAGCAGCGACGCAAGGGGCAGGGCGCGAAGGAGGGAGCGCATGGGGTGTAGGGCGAGGGTGAGTCCTAGGACACGTGCAGCAAAAGCACGACGGGCGGACAGTCCAGACAGACGTGCGGGGGAGGGAAAAGAACCGCGGATGGACACGGATAAACGCGGATGAGGAGAGGGGCGGATTTCTTGAACCGCGAATGGACGCTAATGCACGCGAATGGGGAACGGAGTATCGCGCGAGTGGTGGAGGCTGAGCATTCGGGTGTAATGATTGTAGGGGAATTATGGATACGAGAGATTGGAAAGATGTGAAATGACGTGTGCTGTGCTGGTGGACTGGGGCTTTGGACTCGCGCGGGGTGGGGCCGTGGAGTTCGCTGGCGGCATGAGCCTGACGATTCTTGAGAAAGCCCAGAAGTTTCGTGCGCTGCATGAGGGGCCGCGCGCCTTCATCATTCCGAATCCGTGGGATGGTGGCTCGGCGCGAATGCTGGAGTCGATGGGCTTTCAGGCGCTCGCGACGTCGAGTGCGGCCGCGGCCGCGACACTGGGGCGGCGCGACTATGGGGTGACGCGCGACGAGGCACTAGCGATGGCGCGGGTGGTTGTGGACGCGACGGACTTGCCGGTGTCGGCGGATCTCGAAAATGGCTTTGGCGATGCGCCGGAGTTTGTCGCGGAGACGGTGCGGCGCGCAGGTGAGATCGGGCTCGCGGGGTGTTCGATCGAGGACGCGACCAACGACAAAGCGAAGCCGATCTACGATCTCGCGCAGGCGGTCGAGCGCGTGGTGGCGGCGGTGGAGGCGGCGCGGAAATTGCCTTTTCCGTTTGTGCTGACGGCGCGGGCGGAGGGATTGCTACACGGCTCGACCGATATCGACGCGATCATCGTGCGACTGCAGGCCTATGAGCGCGCGGGCGCGGATGTCCTTTTCGCGCCGGGTCTGAAGCGCCTGGAGGATGTCCGTGCCGTGTGCGCGGCGGTGAAAAAGCCGGTGAATTTCATGAACGCCTTCAAAGGCGCGGCGTTTCCGCTCGCGGCGCTGGAGGCGGTGGGCGTGCGACGTGTGAGCGTGGCGGCGTCGCTCTATCGCGCGGCGATGACGGGCCTGCGGGACGCGGCGCGGGAGCTGGCGGAGCAGGGGACGTTTGGTTATGTCGACCGCGTGATGACTTCGGCGGAGCTGAACCCTGTGCTGCGCGGATAATTTTTACACCAAGATCGCGAAGGTAGTGAAGAATCTCAGGTGGACACTCGATTCTTCGCGATCTTTGCGGCCTTCGTGTAAAGGCCTTCCGATCGATTTACCCGCCGAGGTAGGTGGCTTTGAGGCGCGGGTCAGAGCGGAGTTGTTTGCTCTCGCCCTCCATCGCGATGCGGCCGGTTTCGAGGCAGTAGGCGTAGGAGCTGACTTCGAGGGCGAGATTGGCGTTTTGCTCGACGAGGAGGATCGTGATGCCGTGGGTGCGGTTGATCTCCACGATCTTTTCAAAAATGGTGCTGATGAGGCGCGGGGCGATGCCGAGCGAAGGCTCATCGAGCATGAGAAACTTCGGGCTGCCCATGAGTGCGCGGCCGATCGCGAGCATCTGTTGTTCGCCGCCGGAGAGCGTGCCGGCGGTCTGCTTGATGCGCTCCTTCAGGCGCGGGAAAATCGAGAAGACGTAGTCGCGGTTCTGCGCGATGCGCGCGGCGTCGGTCTGGAGGTACGCGCCCATCGAGAGGTTTTCGTCGACGGTGAGATTGGAAAACACCATGCGCCCCTCGGGCACGTGGCAGAGGCCGCGAGCGACGATCTGGTGCGCGGGGACGGCGGAAATGTTCTCGCCGAGAAACGTGACCGTGCCGTTCTTCGCGCGCAGCAGGCCGGAGATAGTGCGGAGCGTGGTGGTCTTGCCCGCGCCATTGCCGCCGATGAGCGTGACGATGCTGCCCTGCGCGACGGAAAACGAAATGCCACCCAGCGCGCTGATCGCGCCGTAGGAAACGGAGAGGTCGGAGACTTGAAGCATTTTCGAGTTTTGATTCTCGATTTTCGATTTCGATCCCGCATGTCGGGCAATCGAAAATCGCGAATCGAAAATCGAAAATTGTTTTAGTGATGCGCCAGCGAGTCGGCTTCACCCAAATAGGCTTCGATCACCTTTGGGTTGGCTTGGATCTCGGCGGGGGTGCCTTCGGCGATTTTCACGCCGTAGTCGAGGACGGCGATGCGCTCGCAGCAGCCCATGACGACCTTCATCGAGTGCTCGACGAGCAGGATGGAGAGCTTGAACTGCTTTTGGATCTGCTGGATCAGGCGCACCAGCTCGACCTTCTCAGTGGCGTTCATGCCGGCGGCGGGCTCGTCGAGCAGCAAGAGCTTGGGCTGCGTGGCGAGACCGCGGACGATTTCGAGGCGGCGCTGCTCGCCATAGGGCAGGCTTTTCGCCGGGGCGTCGCGAAAACGACGCAGGTTGAAAATATCGAGCAACTCCTCGGCGCGCTTTTCGATCGCAGCCTCATCGGCGCGAAATGCTCCCATGCGCACGAGTGACTGCGCGGGATTGGTGGCGCGGTGGAGATTGCAGGCGACGCGCACGTTGTCGAAGACGCTGAGCGAGCCGAAGAGACGGATGTTTTGAAACGTGCGCGCGATGCCGAGCGCGGCGACCTCGTTGACGCGCAGACCGGCGATGCTCTGGCCGGCAAAGGTCACGCTACCCTCGGTTGGCTGATAGACTCCGGTGATGATGTTGAACACCGTGGTCTTGCCCGCGCCATTGGGGCCGATGAGGCCGACAAGCTGGTTCTCGCCGACGGTGAAGTCCACGCCATTGACCGCGGTGAGGCCGCCGAAGCGGATGGTGGTTTTGTTGAGCTGGAGGAGGGGGGCGGTCACTGCGGATTGATCTCGAGGTCGCGCACACCGCGACGCTGGCGCATGGTTTCGGTATGGGTGCGGATTTGGTCTTTCAAGCCCGAGGCGTGAGGCACGGCGCGAAGGAGAAGCTCAGGAGTGGAGCGGTCGGCGGAGCTGAGCACGATGTTGCCGCAGCCCACGAGCCGAAGCCAGAAAGGCTCGTCGAGCGTGTAGTCGCGCACGCGGTACAGCTCGATCTCGCTCGTGCGGCGCGAGAGCACGCCGGTCGTTTCGAGCACGCGCTCGGTGGTAACTTGGTAAACGTGGGTTCGTGTCGCGAGCCAGCGCGCGAAGGCGAATGTCACGGGCAAGGCGAGGGCAACGAGCACAAGTGTCCCGACGGAGGTGAGCGCGTAAGCGACGATCACGACGGCGGCGAATATCAGGCAAAGCAGATAGACACCGAGATTGGTCCACTGCGACGGGGAGCCTTTCCAAAGGATGGTTTCTTCCGGGTTCATGGCGAATGCCCCTTAGACCCGGAACCGAGGCGGAAGTTGATAGCGGAACGGCCGAGGTGCGCATGTCAGGTGAAATTTGTCAGCCTAACGCGTACCGATTGAAGAACATTTTTCGACTCCCGTCGTTCATGGACCAAAGCCAGCACGGACGTAAAATGACGGTCCGTATGGAAGAGAATCAAATACGGAAAACGCACCAGTCGGATGCGGCGAAATATCATCTGCAAAGGAGCATTTGCCCGGGGATGGCTAGCCACCCGAGCGATTGCGGTATCGAAACGAAGGGCGAAATTTACCGCAGCCAAAGCACTGCGCCCTGAGTACCAAGTACGTGCGGCTTCGAACTCCGGATACACGAGGTGATGGATGCGAAACCGCGGCATCAGCGCAGGCCTGCTTTGGCGCGAAAGGATTCAAGGCTCAGCCAGGCGTCCGGACTCTTGTCCGACAGGCGACGATACAGCTCAGTTCCCAAACCAGAATCGCTGGCACTGAGAATCCCGGGAGGCTTGGCATGCAGTCCGGCGTCGGCGAGCAGGCGGTCAGCCAGCGCGAGCTTTTGACGCTTGTTCAGACGGGAGATCTGGGTTTCCAGTGCGGCGTTCATAGTCGGCACGATGCAAGGGGGCGGAGGATGTTTCAAGATTTCGCCCGGAGGCGGAAGTTGAACAGGCCCTGCGGCCGCACGATCATCAGCACGATCAACAGGAACGAGTAGATGATCATGCGATACTCGGCGATGGGGCGGAGGAGCTCGGGGAGCAGCGTGAGGAGGATCGCGGCGAGGATCACGCCGAGGGTATTGCCCATGCCGCCGAGGATGACCATGACGACGATCTCGATGCTCTTCGTGAAATCGAAGCCGGAGGGCGTGATGGTGAGCTTGAAGTGACCGTAGAGGCCGCCCGCGATGCCCGCGAAGAACGCACCGACGACGAAGGCGACGATCTTGTAGCGCGTAGTGTTGAGTCCGATAGCCTCGCTGGCGATCTCGTCGTCGTGGGTGGCGAGGAAGCCGCGTCCGTAGGTGGACTGCACGAGGCACACGATGACGAACACCGTGAACGCCACGCAGGAGAAGACCCAGAAAACCGTCGTGTACGGCGGAATGCCATTGAGGCCGAGCGCGCCGCCGAGCACCTCGACGTTTTGGAAAATCACGCGGATGATTTCACCGAAACCGAGGGTGACGAGCGCGAGGTAGTCGCCCTTGAGCCGCAACGACGGCACACCGACGAGCAGGCCTGCGATGGCCGAGCCGAGTCCGCCAGCAAGGAGCGCGGCGAGAAAAAGCGCGGCCTGCTGGAGCGTGGTGCCACCGCTTTCGCCGAGGAGCTTAGGGCCGAGGAAGAGCGAGACGGCGGCGGACATGTACGCGCCGACCGACATGAAACCGGCGTGGCCGAGCGAGAACTGGCCCGTGTATCCGTTTACGAGATTGAGAGAAACGGCGAGGACGATGTTGATGCCGATGCCGATCAGCACATCGAGGTAGTACGGGTCGATGTGGTCGGAGAAATACGAGACGCCACCTGCGAAGAGGACGGCAGCGATCAGGTAAAGGTGCGGGCGGGGCATGGCGGTTCGTCAGACTTTCTCCGTGACGAATTTCCCCAGCAAGCCGGCGGGGCGAAAGAGCAGGATGATGATGAGAATCGCGAAGGCGATGGCGTCCTTGTACGTGGACCACTGGCTGCCGTTCACGAACGTCTCGGTGGTGCCGAGGATGAGGCCGCCGAGCGCGGCGCCGGGAATGTTGCCGATGCCGCCGAGCACCGCGGCGACGAAGGCTTTCAATCCGGGCATCACGCCCATCAACGGGTCGATCGACGGGTAGTTGAGCGCGTAGAGGATGCCGCCGGCGGCCGCGAGGGCCGAACCGAGGCCAAAGGTGAAGGAGATGACGACATCGTTGTTGATGCCGACGAGCTGGGCGGCCTTCGGATTGAGCGACACGGCGCGCATCGCGGTCCCGATCTTCGTGCGATGGACGATGTACTGCAGCGCGATCATCAACGTGATCGCGACGACGATCACGATCAGCTGATTGGTCGAGATGACGAGGCTGCCGAAGGTGAAGTTAGCCGACGGGAACACCTGCGGAAACGTCCGCGGCGCCGCGCCGAAGAAGACTTGCCCTGAATACTCCAGCAGTAGCGACACGCCGATGGCAGTGATGAGAACATTAAGCGTGGCGGCATTGCGCAGCGGACGATAGGCGAGCCGCTCGATGGTCATACCAAGAATGGCACAGCCGATCATCGCGCCCAACAAAACCAACACGCCGCCCCACACGGTATTTTCGGGAACCAGCTTTCCAAGATAGTACCCGATGAAGGCACCCACCATGAAAACATCCGAGTGCGCGAAGTTAATGAACCGCAGCACGCCGTACACCATCGTGTAGCCAAGTGCGATTAGGGCATAGATTGCACCCAAAGACAGGCCGTTAAGGAGCTGTTGAAGGAATTCAGTCAACGTGAGGCGCGAAGCTGGCGGCGTGCCGCACAGGGGTCAATGGCAGCGTTCCGGGCGGAAATCCGCCCGAGCCGCCTCATGGCGTAACGGCTTCGAAGAACTCGGCGTGGCCGTTTTTCACGGTGAGCATCACGGCGGCTTTGGAGCTGTTGCGCTTCTCGTCGATGGTGGTGTGGCCGGTGACGCCGTCGAAGTCCTTGGTCGCGGCGATGGCGTCGCGGAGCTTGGCGGAGTCGGTGCCACCAGCGCGCTCGATCGCGGCGGCGATCACGTACATGGCGTCGTAGCCGAGGGCGGACACGCCTTCGGGTGTCTCCTTGTTCCACTTGGCGCGATAACGCTGCACGAAGGATTGGACGTTGGGCGCCTGATTTTCGGCGGAGAAGTAGGTGCAATAGTAGGTGCCCTCGACGGCCTTGCCGCCGAGCTCGGTGAGCTGCGGGGCTTCCCACCCGTCACCGCCGATGATCGGGATGTTCAGGCCGAGATCGCGGGCTTGTTTGCAGGCGAGGGCGGCCTCGGAATAAAAGCCGGTGGCGGCGATCACGTCGGGCTTGGCGGAGCGGATGGCGGTGAGTTGCGCGCGGAAATCCTTGTCGCCTTCGACGAATTTCTGCTCGGCCACGATCTCGCCGCCGAGGGCAGTGAAGCGCTCGCGCATCACATTCGACAGGCCGACACTGTAGGGCGAGTTGACCGAGGTGAGCAGGGCGACGCGCTTGGCGTGCAGAGAATCGTGCGCGAACTTAGCGAGCACCGCGCCCTGAAACGGGTCGATGAAGCAGATGCGGAAAATGTAGTCGCCGATCTCCGTGACCTTCGGGTTGGTCGAGGAGATGGCCATCATGGGAATCTTTGCCTTCTGGCAGATGCCGCCGGCGTCGAGAGAGTCGGCGGAGGGGTTGCCGCCGAGGATGGCGACGACTTTTTCGCGCGAGATGAGTTTCTTCGCGGCGGTGTTGGCCTCGCCCTGCTTCGATTGTACGTCCTCGACGAGGTACTCGATCTTGCGACCGAGCACGCCGCCCTTGGCGTTGATCTCCTCGACGGCGAGGCGGACGCCTTTGCTCGTGGCGACGCCGAAGGCGGCGTCCTTGCCGGTGAGCGAGGCGTAGTGGCCGATCTTGATCGGCTCGTCGGCGGCGCGCGCGACGAGCGCGAACGAAACGAAAACGAGGGCGGTGCGGAGGAGCGGGAGGCGAATCACGGGGAGAAAGTTTGGACGAAACGGGTGTGGCCGTCCTTGATGGTGACGATGACGACGGCCTTGCTGGCGTTGCGGTTGGGGTCGATGGTGGTCTTGCCGGTGACGCCGGGAAAATCCTTGGTGGCGGCGAGGGCGTCGCGGAGCTTCGGTCCCTCGGTCGTGCCGGCGCGCGTGATGGCCTCGGCGATGATCATCGTGGCGTCGTAGGCGAGGGGCGCGAGGGAGTCGGGAATTTCGCCGTCGAACTTCGCGCGGAATTTCTTCACGAAGTCCTGCGACTTGGGCTCGGTGCTCTCGGCGGAGTAATGGGTGGAGTAGTAGCTGTCGTTGACCGCGGCGCCGCCGATCTCGACGAGCTCGGGCGCTTCCCAGCCATCGCCACCGATGAGCGGGCAGGTGAGGCCAAGGTCGCGGGCCTGTTTGCAGATGAGCGCGGCCTCGGTGTAGTAGCCGGTGATGGCGATGACGTCGGGCTTGGCGGCGCGGATGGCGGTGAGCTGCGCGCGGAAATCCTTGTCGCCCTCGTTGTACTTCGAGTCGGCGACGATGGTGCCGCCCTTGGCGACGAAGGTTTCGCGGACGACCTTGGAGAGGCCCACACTGTACGGCGCGGAGATCGAGGTGAGCAGCGCGAGGCGCTTGGCCTTCAACACATCCAGCGCGAAGCCGGAGATGGCGGGCCCCTGAAATGGATCGATGAAGCAGTTGCGGAAGACGTAGGTATTCTTCTCGGTGACCTTCGGGTCGGTCGCGGTGGTGGCCATGAGCGGCACTTTGCCCGCTTGGGCGATGGGGCCGATCTCGAGGCAGTTGGTCGAGGTGCCGCCACAGATCACGGCGGCGACCTTGTCGCGGTTGACGAGTTTCTTGGCGACGGTGGTGGAGTCACCGGCCTTTGACTGGTTGTCCTCAACGACCAGCACGACCGGCCGGCCGAGCAGGCCGCCGCGGGCATTGAGTTCCTCGACGGCCATCTGCACGCCCTTGTGCGACGATTGGCCGAAGGCGGCGTCCTTGCCGGTCATGGACTCGATCTCGCCGAGCTTGATCGGCTCGGCGGCAAAAGCAGAAACGGAGAGCGCGAGAGCGCAGCCAACCAGGCCGCGGCGAACGAACGATAGTTTAGACACGAGCGACTGAAGGCAGTCGCGCTCTCTGGTGCTCATGGGGCGACGGTCTTGAAGAACTGGAGCTTGCCGCCCTTGACTGCGATGATCGTGGCGGGCTTGGAGGCATTGCGCTCCTTGTTGATCGTGGTCACGCCGCTGGCGCCGGAGTGGTTCGTGGTGGCGGCAATGGCGTCGCGGAGCGCGGGCTCCTCGGTGCCGCCGGCGCGCTTGATGGCAGCGACGAGCACGTAGAGTGCATCGTAGCCGAGGGCGGCGTAGGCGTCGGGTGTTTCGTTGCTCCAGCGCTTCTTGAATTTCTCGACGAACTTCACGACCTCGGCGTCCTTGTTCTCGGGCGTGAAGTGGGTGGAGTAGTAGGAGCCGTTGAGCGCGTCGCCGCCGATCTCGAGCAACTTCTCGGACTCCCAGCCATCACCGCCGAAGAGCGGCTGCGTGATGCCGAGGCTGCGAGCCTGGCGGGCGATCAGCGCGGCCTCGGTGTAGTAGCCGGGGACGAAAATTGCGTCGACGCCTGCGGCCTTGATCGTGGTGAGCTGAGCGCGGAAATCCTTGTCGCCCTCATTGAACTTTTGTTCGGCGACGACCGTGCCGCCCGAGGCGATGAAGCTTTCCTTGAAGACCTTGGTGAGACCGACGCTGTAGGCGCTGGAGACGCTGGTGAGCGTGGCGACCTTCTTTGCCTTGAGGTCCTCGGTGGCAAACTTCGCCATCACGGTGCCTTGGAAATCGTCGATGAAGCAGACGCGGAAAACATAGTCGCCTTTCTGCGTGACGGCGGCGTTGGTGGCGCCGGTGGCGATCATTGGGATCTTCGCGCCCTGCGCGAGCGGAGCGACCTCAAGGGAGCGGGTCGACGTGACTTCACCGAGGATGGCGACCACCTTGTCGCGCGAGAGGAGTTTTTTCGCGACCGTGGCGGATTCGCCCGGCTTGGATTGGTTGTCCTCGACGACCACTTCGATGGGGCGACCGAGCACACCTCCCGCCGCATTGATTTCCTCTTCGGCGAGCTTGATGCCCTTGTTCTGCGACTGACCAAAGGTGGCGTCCTTGCCGGTGAGGCAGGCGAACTCGCCGATCTTGATGGGGTCAGCCGCGTGGGCGATGGCGGCGAGTCCGAGCAGGGGGAGAAGATGACGGATGAGATTACGCATGGGAGAAAGATGAACGATCGGACGGCGCGCGGCGATGCTGGAAGAAGCGGGGCGCGCTCAGGGCGCGACGGTCTCGTAGAAACGGAACTTGCCGTCCTTCACAACGAGGATGACGGCGGACTTGGTGGCGTTGCGCTGCTCGTCGAGCGTGATGATACCGGTGACGCCGCGGAAATTCTTCGTGGCCGCGAGTGCGTCGCGCAGCGCGGGACCCTCGGTGGTGCCGGCGCGCTTGATGGCGTCGGCGAGAATGAGGACCGAGTCGTAGCCGAGGGCGGAGAGAGCGTTGGAGTTGTCGCCGTAGCGAGCCTTGAAGCGCTCGTTGAAAGCTACGACCACGGGATCCTGACTCTCGGGCGAGTAGTGCGTGACGAGGTAAGAACCCTCGACGGCGCGGCCGGCGATCGAGATGAGGTCGGGCGACTCCCAACCATCGATGCCCATCAGCGGCACAGTGAGACCGAGATCGCGAGCTTGGCGGCAGATGAGTGCGGCCTCGGCGTAGTAACCGGGGACGAAGACGCCCTCGGCGCCGGCGCTCTTGATCGCGGTGAGCTGGGCGCGGAAATCTTTTTCGCCCTCGGAGTACTTGGCGTCGGCGACGATGGTGCCGCCGTCGGCGGTGAAGCGCTCGCGGAAGAACTTCGCAAGGCCGACGCTCTGCGGCGAAGAGACCGACGAGAGGATCGCGACGCGCGAGAGCTTCAGCGAGTTTCGCGCGAAGCGCGCCATCACAGTGCCTTGAAACGGATCGATGAACGCGGCGCGGAAGATGTAGTTGCCCTTCTGGGTGACCTCGGGAGCGGTGGCGCCGGGCGTGAGGAGCGGGATCTTGGCATTCTGCGCGATGGGCGCAGCCTCGATGGTGCGACCGGAGGTGATCTCGCCGAGGACGGCGACGACCTTGTCGCGCGAGATGAATTTTTTGACGATGGTGGACGCCTCGCCAGTCTTCGACTGATCGTCCTCGAGGAGCACATCGAGTTTCTTGCCGAGCACGCCGCCCTTGGCGTTGATCTCGTCGACGGCGAGACGCACGCCCTTGTCGGAGAGCTGGCCGAAGACGGCCTCTTTGCCGGTCATCGAGGCGAATTCGCCGATCTTGATGGTGTCCTGTGCGAGCACGGAAGACCCGATGGCGAGGACGAGACTGGTCGAGACGAGGCCGGCAAGACGACGAAACGGGGGGAGCATGTTGGGAAGAGCCCGGGGAGAAAACGCGACGGCGAAGGAGGTTTCAACCAAACTGTTTGTCCGGCGAAGGGGAGACGGAGGAGACCACGAAATACACGAAGGGCACGAAAAGGGAGGGCGGGCGAAGAAACGCGGCGGGGGCGCCGCGTCCCCATTTTTGAAGTTGGCAGGGCGAGTTATTGAAGCGGTGGGAAATGGCGGCGGTGAGCGATTGGGCTTTTCGTGGGGCGCGGGGCGGCTTTGATCGGCGGGACGTGAACACGTTTGACCGGCATCTTCTGCGCGAGTGGCTATCGATCCTCGGGATGGTGCTGTTTGCGATGTGCGGGCTGCTGCTGGCGCAGGTGATGCTCGACGATTTCAAGAACCTGCGCGACGACGGGGCGCGGGGCTGGGAACTCTGGTCGCCGATCTTCGGGACGATGCCGAGCTTCTTTGCGACGGTGCTGCCAGTCGCACTGCTGCTCTCGCTGCTCTTCGCTCTCGGGAAGCTGCACCGAGCCAACGAACTCACGGCTATGCGCGCGGCCGGAGTGGGCTTCATGCGGATGACGCGACCACTATGGGTGATTGGCGTGCTCTGTTGCGGCCTCACGTGGTGGCTCAATGCGAGCGTGGTGCCTAAGTCGGTGGAGTATGCGAAGGCGAAAAAGGAGGAAGTGAAGTTTCGCCACGCGCAGAAGACCCTTACGCCTGACCTGATCGGGGCGGAATATGCGGTGGCGTTTGCGAATCCGCGCGCGGGGCGCATCTGGTTTTTCGATCGATTCAGCAAGTTCACGGAGCGCGGATATGGCGTAACGGTGAGCACACTCGACGCGCAGCATCGCGAGACGTCACGGCTCGTGGCGACCGAGGCGTGGCGTGATACTGAGCGCGGCGGCTGGAATTTTTCCGCGGGGCGGTTGCTGACCTTTAACGAGGAGCGCGGGGAGTTGGTGGCGTCCGAGCCCTTTGCGTTCAAACACGTGGTCGAGTATCCCGAGGACCCGGAACTCATGCTGTTGATCGGCAAGCGCCCGATCGATCTCTCGGCGTATGAGCTGCGGAAGCTGATCGATTACTTTGACGTGGAGAACAAAGCGAGCGGCGTGCCTTACGCGGTGAGCTACTACTCGCTGATCGCAGAGACGCTCGCGCCGCTGATCGTGATCGCGATCGCGATTCCGTTTGCCGTGTCGGGCGTGCGCGTGAACCCGGCAGTGGGGGTATCGAAATCGATCGTGCTCTTCGTGCTCTACTTCGCGCTCAAGGTCGTGGCGCGCTCCATCGCGGAGAAGGGCTACATCGAGCCGGAGTTTGCCGCGTGGCTGCCGAATGCTGGGATGATCGCGCTAGCGGGATGTTTTTTTGTCCGGCTGCGTTGAAAAAAATCCAAATCCCAGACGTCAAAACTCCAAAGAAATTTCAAGAGACGGAAACTTCCAAAGCTTGAAGTTTCGCTGGAGCTTGGAGGGTGGTGCTTGGTGCTTCGACTTTAGTGGATCATAGCGCCGAGGCGCTTCCACACGCTGTCGCTGTAGAGGATGATGCCCCAGACGATGATGCAGCTGATGTAGCTGAGGAAGACGGCGGCGCTGGCCATGTCCTTGATGCGTTTGGCGAGCGGGTGCTGCTCGGGGCGCAGGTAGTCGATGATCCACTCGATGGCGGAGTTGAGTAGCTCGACGATCAGGATGAGAATCAGCGACGCGATCATGAGCGCCGTGGAGACGGCGTTAACCGGCAGGAAGATCGCGACGGGGAGCAGCAGGATAGCGAAGATCAGATCCTCGCGAAACGACGGCTCGTGCTGCATCGCCGCAAAAAAGCCCTCGATCGAGTAGCGGACCGAAGCGATGAAATTGCGGAAGCTGCGCTGCTTGACGAGTGAGCTGGCGTCGGGCGAGGGATTGTCCACGCGGCGACGCTACGCGAGCGACGGGCGGGGCGGGAAGGGGAATTTTCGATCCGGATTTTTTACAAGAGGGCGCGGAGGAAGGCAGGAGATCGGAAAAGACAGTTAAGCGCGAAGACGCGAAGGTGGCGAAGATTCGCGAAGGTTGTGGAGGGGAGCGCCAACAGTGTGACTTCGGCTCCTGACTCTCCTTTTCGCGAAACTTTGCGAATCTTCGCGTCTTTGCGCTTAACCTAACCTCGGTCTGGCTTCTCACCCTCCACTTGCCAGCGCGAAGCGGCGGCGGCGGGCGAGGGGGCGCATGCCGATGGCGGCGCAGGCGAACTCGATGATCTCGTCGCGGTAGCCGGCGAATTCGAGCACGCGGGCGAGGAAGCGGCGCTTGGTGGGCGTGTCGATGTTCATGATCGCCCAGTACGGCGTGCCGGCGATCTGGCGCGCCTGATTGTGGCGGCACGTTTCGAGGATCTCGTCGCGCGAGAGGCTGAGGTAGCGGCGACCGGTACTGTGGGCTTGGATGAACTCCCGAAACTCGGCTTCGTGGCGGGTGGCGATCCAGCTGAGGAGGGCGAGATACTTTTCGGCGTCGGTGAACATCGCGCGAAACTCGGGGCTGAGCACGTAGGCGGCGAGCGGGTCGAGCGAGGGCGGGCCGGAGCGGGGGATATTCAGCAGCCCGGCGAGCACCGCGTCAGGCGTCTGGTGGAAGCCCGACGCGAGGCGCTGGAGGGCGACGTAGACCTCGTCGCTGATCTCGATGTGTGGCATGAAACCAAGTTAACCGGTTTGATCGGTCGTGCGACGGCTTTGCGATGGAGCGACGCCAAAGTGCGATGAACGGCGGTCAAACGCGGGCGGAGCGTGCGACGGAAGGTCACCACGAAACACACGAAAGGCACGAAAAGGGGAGGGCGAGGGTGCTGAAGGCGTGGGTGTGGAAGAAGCGAGTAGGGTAAGGTGGCTGTTTAATGGGGACGCGGTGCCCTCGCCGCGTTTTTGGGGAAATCTGATGATTTTGGGCAGAGTTTAATTGGCTGATGATTAGCTAATTGAGGTGGGAGAGTGGTCGGAAATGAATAAACCCCCGACTCGTTGCGTCTCATGCGGTGTATGAAAACTCCTGCGTTGATTCTCGCTCTTTCGCTGGCCGCGGTCGGAGTCAGCTCCGCCTCAGCCCAAGTCTATCGGCCGGCCGTGACGAACGGCACGGTCCTCGGGGCCATCGCTGGCGCATTTGTCGGCGGACATAATCACGATCGTTGGGCCGAGGGCACCATCATCGGCGCGGCGGCGGGTGCGCTGATCGGCTCCACGGTGCCGGCGCCACAGACGGTCGTCTATGAGCGCCCGGCGGTCACGACCGTCGTGCAGACGGCTCCGACCATCGCGTGCGCGCCGGTGGTGCAGTATGCTCCGACCTATTCGGCTCCCGCTTGCGCCGCGCCGGCGCAGACCGTCGTGGTGCAGCAGCCTCCGCAGGTCGTTTACTACACGCCCGCGCCCGCGCAGGTGGTGTATGTCGAGCGTGCGCCGGTGGTGTACTATCGGCCGGCTCCGGTTGTGCGTATCGGGGTAGGCTATAGCTACTACGGCGGTCGCGATGGCGGGCGTGACGATGGCCACCGCCACGGCGGGCGGCACTGAAATTGCTAATCAACTGGCGCCCTTTGCTTGGGCCTAGTTACCCCGTCGCGGCTCCGGCCGCGGCGGGTTTTTGCTTTTTGCGCGGGAGAAGGCGGTTTCTCGGCGGGAAAGAAATCCGTGAAGTCGTTCACGATGCCGTCGTAGGGGCGGTCCTGCTTGTAGATCTGCAGGATGCGCGCGTGCTCCTGGTCGGTGGTCGGAAAAATCTGCGGCTCCTCTCCCGGCAGGAAGATCGCGGTGTAGCCCCGCGTGCGGTCGACCATGCGGCGGATGACGAGCATGGCGCGAAACGAAACTCGCCCGCGCTCACGGCGCGAGCGGGAAACGGTGCAGCAGCGTGTGCACCGCACCACTGGGTGCGAGCTGGCTGGAGTAGAGATCGAAAGCCGTCACGCGAAACGGCGGCGCGGCAAACTCGGCGTGCTGTCGTTGCCAACGCGTGAGGGCCGGAGCGGCCGAGGGCCCGCAGCGGGCGAGCGTGATGTGCGGGTGAAAGGTCCTGAGATCCAGCTCGGTGAGCCCGGCGGCGAGCAAGGTATCGTCGAGGCGTTGGCGGAGTTGAAAGAGCCGCGGATGTCCGCCGCCCACGCCGATCCAGAGGACG
This sequence comes from Verrucomicrobiota bacterium, assembly GCA_048498795.1. GTDB lineage: Bacteria > Verrucomicrobiota > Verrucomicrobiia > Opitutales > Opitutaceae > JBEHXH01. Next base: position 20,748 of record JBEHXH010000021.1, on the reverse strand, counting down.
CGCGGCGGACTTTTCAGTGGGAAAGTGCCGAGCGTTTCGACCGGCAGGATGAAGGGCTCGACGCGGATCGCGGCGAGTTTCTCGGTTAGCGGTTCGATCTTCTCATCAACGACGTCACCGAGGAAACGCAGCGTGAGATGGAGCTGGGCGGGATTGGTCCACGTGACATCTGGTAGCGGAGCGTTCAGTGCGACCAGCGCAGCGCGCACGGGCTCGGGCAGCGCGAGCGCGACGAAGAGGCGCTGGGTCGACACGGCGGCGCGATCAGCTCCAGTGGTAATTGAAACTGATGCTGATGCGCTCGGCGTCGACGCGATTGGCAGTGACTTCGTGGCGAAGCCAGCTCTCGAAGAGGAGCACGTTGCCCGCCTCGGCGGGATAGGTGACGTGCGTTTTATTTTCGCGACGTGCGTCACCCAAGCGCGGCGGGGCGGCCATGAAGCGGTCGAGACGCGGGTCTTCGAACTTCAGGCCGGGGCAGCCGGGCGGCGTGGCGACGTAGTAGGTGCCGCTGATGAATGAGAGTGGATGAAGGTGCAGCGAGTGCGCGGCGGTGGGCGGCATGATGTTGACCCAGATGTCGCTCAGTGCGATCGAGCGGCCGCGAAGATCGAAATCGAGCGTGCGGGCAAACGCGCGGACGTGCGCGTTGAGCTTTTTCTCCAGCGCGGCAAACGTGCTGGAGAAGCGGTGCAGCTCATTCATCGAGGCGTAGCTCGTGTAGCCGCCGGGATAGTTTTTTGCGGACCATTTGCGGCCTGCGGTGTCGAACTCGCGCAGGCGATGGCACTCGTCGACGAGCTCGGTGTTGAGCCGCGCGAGACCGTTTTTCTGCAGCGGCTCGGAGTAGATGTAAGTGGGAAACCAGGCGCGGGTGGGCATGGGAAATTCAGAGTAGGGTGAGGTTCACTTGCCGAGGAATTTCAAACCGATGACGCCGATCACGATCAGCGCGAGGCAGGCGAGACGGGCGAGCGAGGTGGATTCCTGAAACAGCACGATGCCGGCGATCGCGGTGCCGACGGCGCCGATGCCAGTCCACACGGCGTAGGCGGTGCCGATGGGCAGGCCGCGCGCGGCGACGGCGAGCAGGATCATGCTCGCGCCCATCGCGGCGCCGACGCCGACGCTCGGCCAGAGCCGCGTGAAGCCGGCGGTGGATTTCAGGCCGGCGGCCCAGACGATTTCACAGGCGGCGGCGATGAAGAGGAGCGTCCAGTGCATCCGCGCACGTTGGCGCGCGCGTCAGCGATAGGCGATGACGAAGAGCCGGCGGAAAGGCAGGAGGACCTTGCCGTTAGCCTGTGGCGGATAGTGCGGCGCGATGGCGGCGAGATAGTCCGCGAGAAATTCCGCACGCGCGGCGTCGTCCGGCAGCCGCGCTAGAAATGGCCGGAGCGCGGCGCCGCGATGCCACTCGACGATGCCCTGCACGCCGTCGAAGACGTAGATGTATTCGGTCAGCCACAGGTGCACGCGTGCAGCGTGTCGCGCGAAGAGATCGTAGTAGAAGCCCACCGGCTCGACCTGCCACGCATCGGGCGGAGTGGGGAAATGCGCGCGCCATTTCGGCGTGTTGGGCAGGGCGCGCATGCAGCTCTGGTGCGCCTGCGCGAGACTGTGCGGCATTTGAAAGGCGAGTGCGCCACCGGGCGCCACGCGGGCGAAAATCTTCGGCAGCGAAGTGGCGTGATCCGTCACCCAGTGCAGTGCGGCATTGGAGAAAACGAGATCGTAGCGCTCTGCTCCCGGCTGAGTGCCTGCCTCGGCCCATTGCTCGATGCTAGCCTGCTGCCACGTCCACTCGGGGTGGACCTTGGCTGCGGTGACGAGCATGTCGGGTGAGCTGTCGAGTCCGGTGATCGCGGCAGTAGGATAACGCCGCGCGACGGAGGCGGTGCTGTTGCCTGGGCCGCAGCCGAGGTCGATGATGCGCGCGGGGGTATCGAGCGTGAGGCGCGCGGCGAGATCGATCGACGGCTGCGTGCGCTCGTTGGCGAATTTCAGATACTGGGAGCTATTCCAAGTGGACATGCTCCCGGCTTACGCCTGTGGACCGGCGCGCGACGAGCCGGGAATGCGCGCGGCGAACGCAATGAAGGCCCGAAAATAACTTCGGGCCTTCGGGTATTAGATTTGGCGAAGTGCGGGACTGAAAGGCATCCGCGGTTGGAAGCCGCAACTACTTTTTATCGCACGCCACACATCAGCTTCTTCACCCACGGGACAAGGGCGAAGAGAATGAGCGTGGCGACGCCGACGCCGATGGCTTGATGCCAGAAGAACGTGGCGAGCTCGGCGGAGTTCTCGCTCTTGAATTCACCGGCGAGCACGCCCGCGAGCTTGTTGCCGAGCGCGGCAGCGAGGAACCAGATGCCCATCACGAGACCGACGAGGCGTTCGGGTGCGAGCTTGGTCATCGTGGAGAGACCGACCGGACTGAGCAGCATCTCGCCCACGGTCTGGAGAAAGAACAAGCCGACGAGCCACAGCGGGCCGACCTTGCCGTCGGCGGTGAGCTTGGCCGCGGGAACCATCAGCACGAAGGACAGCGCGACGAAGAGCAGACCGAGCGTGAACTTCATCGGACTCGAGGGCTGCTTCGACCCCATTTTGATCCAGAGAAACGCAAACGCGGGCGCGAGCAGGATGACCCAGATCGAGTTGACCGACTGCCAGTAGGCGGAGGGGAAGGACCAGCCGAGGATTTCGTTGCGGGTGAGGCGGTCGGCAAAGAGTGAGATCGAGGAGCCGGTCTGCTCGAAGATCGCCCAGAAAATTTCGGCGGCGAAGAAAAACACGAGGATGGCCGCGATGCGCTTGCTGTCCTGATCGGAGCGAAACGCGAAGAAGAGAATCGCCGCGATCTGGAGGCCGAAAAGCAGATAGACGAGCACGGGATACTGGTCGCTGAACTTCATCGCGACGATGAGCGCGAACGACGCGATAGCGACGAGCGCGAGCTTGCCCCACGGCCGCGACTGGCCGTCGGCGAGCGCGGGAGCGTGGCCGACATGCGCGATGGTCTGCGCGCGCATGAGATACGTGATCAAGCCGAAGGTCATGCCGACGCCGGCGGCGGCGAAACCCCAGTGCCAGCTATGCGTGGGATCGAGGCCCCAGGCGCTGAGCTGGGATTTCCAACCGGGGCTCTGGGCGAGATAGCCGGTGACGAGCGGCGAGAGGAACGCGCCGATGTTGATGCCCATGTAGAAAATCGAGAAGCCCGCGTCGCGGCGCTCGTCGGTTTTGCTGTAGAGGCTGCCCACCATCGAGGAGATATTCGGTTTGAGGAGTCCGGTGCCGAGGGCGATGAGGACGAGGCCGACGTAAAACGTCGTGAGGGAATTGAGCGCGAGCGTAAAGTGCCCCGTCGCAATCACGATGCCGCCGAAGAGCACGGCGCGGCGCGCACCAATGAAATTATCCGCGATGAAGCCGCCCAAGATGGAGAGCAGGTACACGCTCATCGTGTAGGTGCCGTAGATACCGGCGGCGTGCTTGGTGTCGAAGCCCAGTCCACCCTCGGCCGCGGCCTTCGTCATGAAGAGGATCAGCAGCGCCCGCATACCGTAGTAGGAGAAACGCTCCCACATTTCGGTGAAGAACAGCGTGGTGAGGCCGCGGGGCTGGCCACCAATGCCGGAGGTGTCGAGGGTCGAGGCGGGTTCGGTTTCGATCGGGGTAGGGGCAGCGACTGGAGAAGAACTCATGTTGCCGCGTGAGCTTGCGGCGTGCCGGTCGGCGGGCAAATGGAAACGCGGCGGTGGGAGGCTGCGGCCCAGGTTAGGTTAAGCGCGAAGACGCAAAGATGGCGAAGGAACGCGAAGATTTCGTGAAGGATTTTTAACCGCGGATGGACGCCAATGAACGGGAATGTCGGAGGCTGAGAGGATGGCTCATGTGTGGCCTTCCTCTTGAGCAAAACAGAAACGCAAAGAACGCGAAAGCCTTTGCGAGCCTTCGCCATCTTTGCGTCTTGGCGCTTAACGGATTGAAATAACCGCGAGCTACAACTGCTGCGTTTGTTACGCGCTCGGGTGGGCCTTTGCCCACTTGGTGTAGTGCTCAAGGGCGCGCTTCGGGGTGTCGCCGTACCAGGAGTAGCCGTTGCGGCGCTCCTTGGAGATTTCGCTCACGTCGTAGTGGATCGACTTGTCGCGGTCGCCGAAGATCGGGCGATTCGTCTCGATCTCGTAGTAGCGAGCCCAGAGGGGCGTGGCACCGGGGGAGTCCTGCACGGCGCGGCCGGATTTATCGGGGGCGGGCTTGAAAATCTTGCCCTCGATCTTCGTCTTCTCGAACCATGCGCAGGCGGCGTGCACGGCTTTCACCACGCCGGGGCTGGGCGAAGGGAGCTGCATGAGGAAGAGCACGAGGCCGCCGCTCTCGGAGCCGCAGATGGAGGGCATCTCATAGTTGCGGGCGGAGGTGGCGGCGAGGGTGAGTGCGTCGTGTTGCTGGCACCACGCGGTGAGTTTCCCATCGACGACGATCTGGCACTTCACGATGCAGGCGATGCCGCGCTGCTCGGCCGCGGCGGCGCGCTTGCGGTCCTCTGGAGCGACGAAGGCATACTCGCCCTTGCCGTCGGCAACATCGCGGAGGAACTCGAGGATATTGCACATCGCGCCGTCGTTGTAAGTGATCGCATCGTGGTAGCCGCCCTCAAGGGGGAAGATCTGCGGCCAGCCGCCGTTCGGGTATTGGGCCGTGAGCGTGTATTCGAGGCCGCGCTGGAATGAGGCGCGATACGGCGCGGATTTTTTCTCATCGAGGGCGGAGATGACCTTCGCGAGATATTGGAGCTGCGTGGTGGTCGCGTTGTTGTCGAAGGTGCCGAAATAGTGCCAGGCGGCATCGTGCGGCGCGTCGAGATCGACGCCGTCGGCGGGGGCCTTGGTAGCGGTTGCAGGCGCGAGATTGGCGGGACCAAAGAGTTCGCCCTTGGCGCGCGGGTGGGCGGCGAAGCTCAGATTTTTGCCCCAGCCGCCAGCGAGGGTCTGGAACGACACGACATTGTCGGCGAGTTTAGTGGCCTCTTCGGTGGCGAACCACGCGGCGGGTTGATTGAGCGCTGGGCCGCGGCCTCCGGGCGGCACGATGGGGCGGTCGAGCTTGGCTTCCTTGAGCTCGGCAGCGAAGGCGGCCTTGTCGGTGGCCATGAGCTTTTCCGAGCGGGAGAGATAGTCTTTCCACGCCGGCTGGTCGGCCGCGGGGAGCGTGGCGATGCGCGCGAGCGTGACAGGCTCGGCGGGGGGATTGATGGTCAACGGCGCGGCGCACAGGGGCGACACGACGAGGAGGAGCAAGGCGCGGAAGTGCATGGGCGACCGAGGCCAAGACGCGGCGCCGCGGCTGGCGTTGCAAGAAATTAGGACACGTGGCCGATTTTCCGCGAGATCAGGTCTTGAGCATCTGGGTCATGCGCTCGTGACAGGTCGGGCAGATACCGTGCGTGAGCTGCGGCGGCTGCGGATCGGCCAGGCGGGGAATTTGCATCAACGCATCCTCCAGATCGAACCACCGCCCATCGGCGTGGGCGATGCGCTGGCACCAACTGCACATGCGCACCAAGGCGGCAGTGTTCTCCTTGGTGGATTGAAGAATGGGTTGCGGCGTTCGCGGCTCGTGAGAGATCAGTTCCGAGGAGAATTCGACGGCGTTGTTCGCGAGCAGATGCAGCCGCAGTTCGTAGACGCGGCGGGCCGAGGGAATATCGCAGCGTAGGTGCACGGCGATTTCGCGGCCGCTGCGGGCGCGGAGCAGAAGCTGGCGGTAAATCTCAAAAGTCGTGTGATCGGTGATGAAGGTCCACAGCGAGCGGCCGATCACTGCTTCGGGCACGAGCGCGGCAGCGCCATTGGCTCGGGCAAACGCAAACCACTCTGGGCTGGCCGCCACGATCCGGTCCACTGCATCGATAGTATAGGTGATTCGAGACACTGGGCGATGGTCGTCACAGTGCTACCATACGCAGGCGATGCTGTGACAATCTTGTGCTTGTGCAAGCTGTGAGCCAATTCCGCCGACCCGTTTGAGTAACATTTTCGCGCGGCGCGTATTCGCGCTCTTGTGCCATGACACAAAAGAAAACCCGCCAGCGTGGGCTGGCGGGTCAGGAGATGGATAGTTAGTTCAGTGCTCAGTGCTTGCCGCCAAAGCTGAGCGTGTAGCTGAAGTAAGCGGAGCGGCCGTCGCCGATGTTTTTGTTCACCTTCAGGTAGTCGTGATCGAAGACGTTGTTCACGTTGAGATCGAAGCGCTGCTCGAAGCGCGCGTTGCCCTTCAGGCGATAGTGCAGGCCGAGGTTCCAGAGCGTGAACGACGGGATGGTGAGTTTCCACTGGTAGTTCTCTGTGAGCACGACGACTTGGCCGCTGCTGTTGCGACCGGTGGTCTCGCCGGCGGAGGGTGCCTCGGTCGGAGTGCGGGAAACGTAGGTGACGCCGAGATTGGCGGAGAAGTTTTTCAGGAAACCCTCGCTGCCGCTGTAGCGGACGTACGCGCTGCCGTTGGTGGGCGTGATGTTCTGCACATCGCGGCCAATGGCCTGCGGATTGGCGGAGCCGAAGTCGGAGTACTTGGCGTTGACGTGACCGTAGCTGAGGCCGGTGGAGTAGTTGCGATCGATGCTCCAGTTGACGTCGGCCTCGACGCCGCGGTCGAACTGGTCGCCATCGCGACGCGTGATCGACACGTAGCTGCCAGAGCCGGGGAAGGTCTCGACGCTGTCGGTGACGGACACATTGTAACGGCGGATGTAGTAACCACCGAGCGTGAAGTTGAGGCGGTCATCGAAGAACGAACCCTTGAAGCCGTAATCGACGCCCTTCGCAGTCTCGGGCTTGTACTCGGTGCTGCCGATGTCGACGGGGTTGTCGGTCTGGTTCACGAAGTAGCTCTCGCTGTAGTTGCCGTAGATGCGGAAGGACGGAGTGATCTTGTAGAGCACGCCGACGTTGGGCTTCGACTGCTTCACCTTGCGGTCGAAGGTGTACGGCGCGGCGATGGTGGACTTCACGCCGTTGATCGTGGCGACATAGTCACGCTCGCGGAAACGCGCCTCGTCGAAGCGCATGCCGAAGTAGGTGAGCAGGCTGTCGTTGAGCCAATGCGACTCCTGGCGGAACTGGCCGCCTTCGACCGTGGTGCGCCGGCGTGTGAGACGGGTGAGCACCTCGTTGCCCCAGTGAAAGGGCTCACTGAAATAGTTGAGCGACGACGCGAGCGGCCGGTAGTCGGCGCCGAGGGCGACGACGCGGCCGGAGCCCGCGGCATTCCACGCGACCGTCATGGCATCGGCGCCGGTGCTCCAAGTCGGGTCCCAGCGGTAGTAGTCGTTGAAGTCGACGGTCACGAGGGTCTTGTTTTTAACCTTGTTGTTGAAGAGCGCGTAGTTCGCGACCAGGTCAGCCTGCAGTCCGCCGCCGTCTTCTTGGATGAGGCCCTTGTTGGGCAGCGCGCCACGGGTGGAGATGAGATTGTTGGCGGCGTTAGTGCTGTTGATGGTGACGCTGCCCCAACCGTTGTTCTGGTTGTAGTCCCAGCGGCGGGCGCGGAAATCCTGCGCGGCGACGCGCACGCTGATGGCGTCGGTCAGGTGTTTGTCATAGGAAACCAAATACGTGATCGAGCCGCGGTTGAGCTCGCTGTACGGGCCGTAGGGATTGTAGCGCGCAAGATTTTTGGCGTAGCCGATCACCTCGTCGTCAGTTGTTGCGGCGGTGCCCTTCTGGTCGATGATGGTGGGCGCGGCGGGTGTTGGCGCGTGTCGGTACTGGAGGAAGTACTCCGCGGACGCGAGCAGGTGGCCGCCGTTGGCGAAGTCGTGCTTTACGGCGAAGAAACCCTGATTCTCGCGGATGTGCGCGTAGTCCATGTCGAAGCCACGCGTGAACTGCGAGAGGGTGAGGATGTAATAGGTATTCGGGCTGAGCAATTTGCCGGTGGCCTCGAGCGTGCCCTGACGCGTGTCGTTGTCGCCGATGCGGAAAGTGAGATCGACGGCGTCCTGCTTCTTCGGCGCTTTCGAGATCATGTTGACCATGCCGCCGGGCGAGGTGCGGCCGTAGATGCCGGCGTTGGGGCCCTTGATGATTTCGAGTCGGTCGATGTTGGTCTGCCCGTAGCGTCCGAGGCGGTAAAAGCCATCGCGGAGCTGCGAGGAGGAGGCGAAGCCGCGGAGATTGAAGCCGCCGCCAATGTCGAGGCCCGTGAGGCCGCCGATCTGAGTCAGCGTGTCGTCGAGTTGGAACATCGCGAAGTCGTTGAAGAACTCGCTGGTGAGGACGTTGACGGTGTAGGGGAGGTCCTTGATCGCCGTGGCGACGCGCGTCCCGGTCATGGTCTCGGCGGCGATGTAGCCGCGATCGTCGCCACCAGCGCTGACGCTGAACTCGGAGAGCTGGACGGCTTCCTCCTTTGCGACGGCGGAGTTGGCGGCTTTCTGGGCCTCGGGAGCGGTCTGGGCGTGAACGACGGCTGCGAACGCAGCCGCGAGCAGGCACGACGCTGAATAGCGGTATGCAGTCATGTGGTTGTTGGGGATGGGTGCTTGGGTTGAAACCGCACGCAGCGCCGGGTCATGCGCTCCTGCGGAATTATTATTATGAATTGGGTTGCGCTGAGCGGGACTTAAAGTGCGGATTAGCTTATATCCTTAACTCTTCCATGACCGAACGCGTCACCATGAAGCACGTCGCCGCTCAAGCCGGCGTGTCCCAAGCTACGGTATCGCTGAGCCTCGCGAACCATCCGCGCATCTCGGTCGAGACGCGCGAGCGCATCAACGGCATTGCGCGCCGCCTCGGTTATCAGCCAAATCCGTATGTCGCCGCACTCATGCGCAGCCGGCGCCGCGGCAAGCCGATCACGAGCAATCCCGTGCTCGCCATCGTCGGGGCGTACGACCGTCAGCACGGCTGGCGAAACTCGACCTCACACACCGTGCGGCAGATTTTCGAGGGCGCGATGACGCACGCCGCGGAGCGCGGCTACCAGCCGCAGGAATTCTGGCTGCACCAAGACGGCATGTCCAACGAGCGCTTCAGCGAAGTGCTCCACGCGCGCGGGATCCAAGGTGTGTTGCTCGGGCCGCTGCCGGAAGGAGCGAATGCGCCGAACCTGCGCTGGGAGAATTTTTCCTGCGCTCACGTGGGAATGCCACGTTTGTCGCCGCCGATGCGCACGGTGTGCCACGATAATTATTACGCCGCGCTGACCACCGTGATGGAGTGTCACAAACTCGGCTACCGCCGCCCCGGCCTCGTACTCATGCACCAGCACAACGACCGTCTGCAGCGCCGCTGGGAAGCGGGGTATTTCGCCGCGGTGCGCAGCATGCCAGACATCGACGCACCGAAGCCGCTCCTGCTGCCTGACTGGCCCACGCTCGCCGAGCTGCGCGCATGGCTGCGGGCCGAAAAGCCCGACGTGATTCTCGTGCCCACAGCCGACCAGATCATGGGGCACCTCGCTGCATTGGGAAAGAAGGTGCCGCACGACATCGGCGTGGCGGTGTTTTCCTGTCCGGAGATCGGCCACAAGCTCAGTGGCGTGCACCAGAATGGCCGCCTCATCGGCGCCGCCGCGATCGACGCCTTGGTAAGCCTCGTCGAGCGCCATGAGCGCGGGCTGCCGGGGCAGGGGATCGTCACGATGGTGGAAGGCGTCTGGAATGCCGGACAGACCCTGCGCTCGTCGAGGAAGGGGCGCTGAAGCGCCCCATTGCGTTAACAATGTAATCAGGCACGCTCTTAACGGGCGTGCTAGGGAGGCGCTTGCTGCAATGCGCACCACTCCCTCCGCGCGTCGACCCCCTCATGGCTGATTCTTCTCCGTCTCTGTTTGCTCGTCTATCCCGGCGCGATTTTGCCCGCACCCTCGCGCTCGGCGCAGCCGCCACCGCCCTGCCGCGGCTGGCGTGGGCTCAGTCGGCGACGACGCCAGCTGGCGCTGCGGCGCGCATGCTACCACTGGAAGATTCGGAGGCTCACGTGCGGCTGGTCGACGGCAGTGTGGCCGACCGGAAAGTCGCCGTGCTCGAGCGCCAGTGGTCCGGCGGGAGTTGCCGTGCGCGGCTTGCCAATCGCGGCACCGCGCCACTCGTAATTCGCGAGATCGTGCTCGCAAGTGCGCCGCATGCCTTCGGCCAGGACACTTCGCTGTATGGTGAGTCGTTTCAGATGCTCTCGCAGACCGCAGGGACACTCGGTCAGCCGAAGCACGTGGCGTACTCTGAGAAAGAACATTACAAGTTACCCGAGGTGCCTGACGCAGCCACAGTGCGGTCTTTCGCACTGCTCTCGCCCACTAGCACCGCGCGACATCTCGTGGGCTTCGCTTCGTGCAGACGATTCAGCGGCGAACTGCGGATTTTTGCTGCGCGGCTAGAAGCCGTGCTCGACACGGAGGGTCGTACGCTCGGGCCGGGTGAAACGTGGGAGTTGGAGGAATTGGTTCACTTCATTGATGTGGATCGTGAGGCGCTGCTCGACCGTTTGGCTGGGCGAGTGACGGCGAATCACCCTCGGCTTTCGTTCCCCCAACTGCCCACCGGCTGGTGCTCATGGTACTTTTACGGGAAGCGACTTTCTGAAGACGATATCCTGCAGAATCTCGATGCGATCGCGGCGGACAAAATCCCGCTCGACTACATCCAGATCGACGATGGCTATCAGCCGGCGCACGGCGATTGGCTCGATGAGAATCCGAAGTTTTTCCCGCGCGGCATCAAGGCCCTCTGTCACACTATCCGCGATCGTGGCTTTCGTCCGGCGATCTGGGTCGCGCCGTTCATCGCTGCGCCCAATTCCCGCCTGCTTCGCGAGCATCCCGATTGGTTTGTGCAGGGCGACGACGGCCAGCCGTTGTCCGCGGAGAAAGTCACCTTCCGCGGCTGGAACAACGCGCCGTGGTACATGCTCGATGCGACTCAGCCCGTCGTGCAGGCGCACTTGGAAAACGTCTTTCGCACAATGCGGCAGGAGTGGGGCGTTACCTACTTCAAACTCGACGCGAACTTCTGGGGCGCTGTCCAAGGCAGCAGTTACGCCGACCCGCACGCGACGCGCATCGAGAACTATCGTCGCGGCATGGCGGCGATCATCCGCGGCGCGGGGCCGGACAGTTTCCTCCTCGGCTGCAACGCCCCGATGTGGGCCTCGCTCGGTCTCGTGCACGGTCAGCGCGTGACCGGCGACATCAAGCGCGACTGGAGCAAGTTCACCCGCTGCGCCCGCGAACTCTTCTACCGCAACTGGCAGCACGGCCGCCTCTGGATCAACGACCCCGACTGCATCGTCGTCTCGAAACGCATTCGTGGCGGCAACGCCGAGGTCACCGACGACGAACTCGGCTTTCACGCTGCGGCCATTCTCGCGTCCGGTGGCATGACGCTCAACGGCGATGACTACACCGGACTCACCGCTGCGCAAAAAGCCATGCTCCGCAAAACGCTCCCACCGACCAACGCTCCCGCTCGCTTCACCACCGACGATTTCCGCGAAGGCCGCGCCTCACTGCCCGAAGGCCGCGAACTGATTTTCGTCTTCAACTGGGACGACCAGCCACGCAATCATACCGTGCTGCTCAACTCTTCGCGTGTCCTCCGAGATTTCTGGAGCGATGCCGATCTCGGTGCTCGCTCACGCCTTGAGCTGTCTCTCGCCCCGCACAGCGCTCGCGTCGTCGTGGCTACACGCGCCTGAAATAGACGAACTCACGCACACGCACCCGCTCTCTCTCATGAAGTTTCTCCGCTGGCTGATCCCTTTTCTCCCGCTCGCCGCACTCGCGGCGGACACACCTGCGTTGCCCTCACTCGATGAGCCCGATGCCGCGCGCGATGCACGCGTCGCTTGGCACAAGGAGGCGCGCTTCGGCTGCTTCGTGCACTGGGGCGTGTACTCCGGCCTCGCTAACGAGTTCGAAGGCCGCAAGGGCGGCACCTACGCCGAGCACATCATGCGCGTGCTGAAGATCCCGCGCGAAGTTTACCTCGAGAAAGTGGCCCGCGCCTTCGACCCCGAAAAATTTGACGCCGACGCCTGGGTGAAGCTCATGCACGACGCGGGCATGAAGTACCTCGTGATCACCGCCAAGCACCACGACGGCTTCGCGATGTATCCGTCGAAGGTCTCTGACTACAACCTCACCACCGTCTCGAAGTTCAAGCGCGACCCGATGGCCGAGCTGTCCGCCGCGTGTAAGAAGTACGGCCTCAAATTCGGCTTCTACTATTCGCACGCGTGGGACTGGGAGCACCCCGATGCCATCGGCAACTCTTGGGACTACGGCGCACCCGGCGGCGAATCGGGGTGGTGGGAGAAGCGCCCCGATCTTATCCCGAAGGCGAAGCGCTACGTGGAGGGAAAATCGATTCCGCAGATTCAGGAACTCGTCGCATTTTATCACCCCGACATTTTCTGGTTCGACACCTCGAGCAAGACGCCGCCCGAGCTGAATCGCGAGATTCTCGCCGCCGTGCGCGCGACCGATCCGCACGTCGTCATCAACGGCCGCCTGCTCACCAACTACGGCGACTACAAGAACACCTCCGACCGCCCCGCCTACTACCCCGACACGCCGGGCCACTGGGAGGCGATCCCCACGACCAACGAGTCGTACGGCTACAGCAAGTTCGACCTCTCGCACAAACCGCCCGAGCACTTCATCGTGCTGCTCGCCGAGGCCGTCTCGAAGGGCGGCAACATGCTCATGAACATCGGCCCGCGCGGTGACGGCACCATCGACCCGCTCGACCAAAATATCCTGCACGGCATCGGCGCGTGGATGGCGCAGTACTCCGAGAGCATCTACGCCTGCGACCGTACGCCGCTCCCCGTGCAGAACTGGGGCACATCGACTCGCAAGGGCAACCGGCTCTACCTGCACGTCTTCCACTGGCCGACCGACGGCAAGCTCCTCGTCACCGGCCTCCGCACCGATCCGAAAACGACCACGCTCCTCGGCGCTTCCACCAAGATCACCGCGCACCGCATCAGCGCCAACGACGTCGAACTCACCGTGCCCGCGGCTGCGCCCAATAACGCCGACAGCGTCCTCGCCCTCGATTTCTCCACTGAGCCCGCGATCAATCGCTCGCGTCTCCTCGCCGCGAAGGGCGAGCCCACCACACTCCATGTCTTCGACGGTACGCTCGCCGGCCACGGCGCGAAGTACGGCGACGCCAAGAGCACGCGCGACGTCATTGAGGAGTGGACGAGCACCGAAGCCACCATCTCTTGGCCCGTGCGTGTCGCGACGCCCGGTAAGTTCAAGGTCACTGTCAACTACAACACCGCCGAGAAAACCGCCCACGGCGCCTACGTCCTCAGCGTCGCCGATCAACAGCTCTCCGGCCACGTCACCGCCACGGAAAACGTCTCGATCTTCCGCACCGACGACCTCGGTACGATCACGCTTCCCGCCGGCGAATTCACCCTCACCGTCAAGCCCACCGACCTCGGCGGCGAAAGTCTCATGCGCCTGCGCCAACTCGAACTCACGCCCGTGCCGAACAACTGATCGTTTCAATTTTCGGCTTCGCTCGACAGCCGAGCCGTTCGGGACCGTCCGCCCGCATCGAGCGCGCCAAGCTATCCAATCCCCTCCACGTTGCCCGTCTCCCCTATGAAGTTGCTCCGTCTCGCCCTCCTCCTCGCTGCTGGCTCTTCGCTCCTTTGCGCGGAGGACGTCTGGCTCTCCGCCGTCGCTGCCGTCCGCGATGCCGACCAGGAGCACGCGCGTCCCGCGCTCGACAAGAATGCGAAGAACCAGCCGCTGCGCATCGCCGGCAAGGAATTCGCCAAGGGCCTCGGCACTCAGGTCGACAATCGCAACGCCGTCGAGGTGCATGGCGCCACGCGCTTCACCGCCGTGGTCGGCGTCGACGATGCCACCGAGGGCGATGCGAGCGTGCGCTTCGAGGTGCTTGCCGATGGCGCCGCCCTCTGGCACGCCACCGTGAAGCGCGGCGCCGAGGCTGTGCCCGTCGATCTCGATGTCCGCGGCAAGAAGACCCTCGTCTTCATCACTTCCGACGTGGGCAATGCCTACACGCAGGCGCTCGCCGACTGGGCCGACGCGAAGTTCACCTTCGAGGGCGACAAGCCCAAGTCCGTCCTCGCTCCCGCGCTCGACGAGGCCGCCGTCATCCTCACCCCCGCCGCGCCCGCGACTCCGCGCCTCAATGGCACCCGCGTCTTTGGCGTGCGCCCCGGCAATCCCTTTCTCTTCCAGATCGCCGCTACCGGCGAGCGCCCGATGACGTTTGCCGCCGACGGCCTGCCGACCGGTCTCACGCTCGACGCCGCCACCGGCCGCATCACTGGCCGTATCGAGAAAGCAAATACGTACTCGGTCACGCTCCGCGCCACCAATGCCCGCGGCACCGACGCCAAGCCGCTCCGCATCGTGGTCGGCGAGGCGATCTCGCTCACGCCCGCGATGGGCTGGAACAGCTGGAACTGCTGGGGCGTCAACGTGGACCAGGAAAAGGTCCTCGCCTCCGCCCGCGCGATGGTCGCCAGCGGCCTCGTGCAGCACGGCTGGAGCTACATCAATATCGACGACACGTGGCAGGGCCTCCGCCCCGCGCCCACGCACGCGTTGCAGGGCAACGAGAAATTTCCCGACCTGAAGAAGTTTTGCGACGAGATTCACGCCATGGGCCTCAAGGCTGGCATCTACTCCACGCCGTGGATCACGAGCTACGCGAGCTACCCCGGCGGCTCCTCCGACAATCCCGAGGGCACGTGGACCAAGCCCAGCGGCGCGAAGACCGTGAACCGCAAGATGAAGCCATGGCACCTCGGCGACTTCTCCTTCGCGCAGGCCGACGCGAAGCAGTGGGCGGAGTGGGGGATCGATTACCTCAAGTACGACTGGAATCCCAACGAGCCGCCCGAGACCGAGGAGATGTCCCGCGCCCTCCGCGCCTCCGGCCGCGACATCATCTACAGCCTCTCGAACAACGCGCCCCTCGCTCACGCCCCCGCGCTCTCGCAGCTCGCCAACTCGTGGCGCACCACCGGCGATATCCGCGACCAGTGGGGCAACGTGCGCAACATCTGGTCCCAGCAGGAAAAGTGGCGCGCTTACGGCGGCCCCGGCCACTGGAACGATCCCGACATGCTCGTCATCGGCCCCGTCGACGTCGCGAGCGGCAAGAACATCCGCCCCTCCCGCCTCACGCCCAACGAGCAATACACCCACATCTCCCTCTGGTGCCTCCTCTCCGCGCCGCTCCTCATCGGCTGCCCCATCGAGAAAGCCGACCCCTTCACGCTCAGCCTCCTGAGCAACGACGAGGTCCTCGCCCTCGATCAGGACGAACTCGGTCAGCCCGCCCAGCAGCTCATCGTCGATGGCCGCAAGCAGATCTACTTGAAGACCCTCGCCGACGGCTCTCACGCCATCGGCTTCTTCAACCTCGCCCAAGAGCCGCAAGAAATCTCCGCCACCTGGGCCCAACTCGGCCTCCCCGCCCCGAAACACCTCCGCGACCTCTGGCGCCAGCAAGACCTCACGCCCAAATCCGACACCCTCACTGCCTCCGTCTCCCGCCACGGCGTCTACCTCGTCCGCGTCTGGTAACTGGGAGCGCCGGCGCCCCCGCCGGCCACACGCGGTGCTAACCGGCAATAGCCGGTAAATAGAGGAGAAATCCCGTGTCCGCTTCCAAGTAGCTGCGGCTTCCAGCCGCAGATGGAAACGATCCACACGCTCCTTTTTTCGATCACCATCAACCAACACTTTCAAAGAACCGAAAAACCCGAAACCACCCGAGATTATCCGGGAAATAGAGGGAAAGCCCTCTCACACGAAGACCGCAAAGGTCGCGAAGAACCGGGATTTCTTCGCGACCTTTGCGGTCTTCGTGTAAATCCGCTTGGGTGACCTCCGAGCATACGCGACAACAGGTGGGACTAGCCGGGACATAGAGGAGAATTCTGCTCATCCGCACCATCGCGCCTGCGTAGCCACGAGCGCCAGCGAGTGGACGCCTTTCTCCATTCGTGTGCCTTCGTGTCCATTCGTGGTTCTCTTCCGCTTCATGGCGAGAACACACGGCAATATCCGGGACTAGCCGGGACAAAGCGGAACATCGCGGGAGATTCCCCGCCAGTCCACCGGCCCAGCCCAGCCCAGCTTGGCGCTTCCGCGTAGCGACGAGCGCCAGCGAGTCGATCTGTGTGCACCAAAGTTTTCATTTATTTTCAGCGCGCCGAAATCACAGCGATCTCCGCGCCGCACCCCGTATTCTGCCACACTTCCACGCGGAGCGTGAGCGCTCCGTTGACTCCATGGACTGTATTGCGGGTATTTTTTCGAAATCGCGCGTTTCTAGCCGATTTCGCTCCGCAAAACCTTCGTTCCATTGGAGGGCCGAGCTCCCGCGAGGCCGGGTTTACCCCGCGCTCCGCCTACCACATCTTCTCCGCCTTCAGAAACTCACCTCGACCCGCCCATGCACCCGCATCACCGATTCCTGAGCGAAGCGTTTTCGATATTCGGCGATGATCTCGGCGATGGCTTTCTCGGCCGCGGCGTCGTCGGCGTGCAGCAACTGGAGCACCATGCTCGGCTCGTGGGCGATCTGCCCGTTGGCCCCGCGCCACTGGCCATCGGCGCGCCATACCGTGAGGCCGGCGGGAAACCGCGGGGTGACGATCTCCGCGAGAAACGTCGTCCACTGGTCGTCGGTGATCAGCCGTCCGTCCACATACGTGCGACCAAAGAAAAGCTGATCCGACACCATCGCCTGCATCGGCGTGACCGCCTGCGGTGCGGCCGGCTTGGCTGGCATCTCCGGAGCCACACAACCCGCGAGCGCGAGCCCGAGGCCGAGACCAATCACACTGAGCGTAAGAGTGAGAGCGGGTGTGCGGCGCATCTTCGGGTCTCCGTTTGCGGCTGCAGGCAGGGCAGGAGTTTTACTTCGACGACTTCTGCTTCAACCGGTCGATCTCGATCGCGATCAGCAAACTGATGCCGCGGGCGATGTACTGGTAGAAAGGCGGGATATTCAAGAGGTTCATCGCATTGCTGATCGTGCCCATGATGAGCACGCCCGCGACCACATAGCTCATCTTGCCCACGCCGCCGTTGAGCGACACACCACCGAGCACGCAGGCCGAGATGACATCGAGCTCGAGACCCTCGGAGACCTTGGGCTGACCGCTCGTCATGCGCGCACAGAGAATGACACCCGCGACCCCTGCGAGCAGGCCTTGCAGCGTGAAGATCGTCAGGCGCACGCGCGTCACCGCGATGCCCGCGAGGCGCGCGGCCTCCATGTTGCCGCCGATGGCGAGCGTGTTGCGGCCAAAGGTCGTGCGCTCCATCAGGAAACCGAAGATCGCGAAGCACGCCACGCACAGCCACACCGGAACGGGTACGCCGAGAAACGCCGTGTTTCCGAGGAGGAAAAAGCCCTCCTGCGTCACGCCGACCGCCTTGCCGTCGGAGACAACGTAGCCGAAGCCGCGCACGATCTGCATCGTCGCAAGCGTGGCGATGAGTGCGTTGTGCCCCCGCCCGGCGATCAGGTAGCCGTTGAAGAGGCCGACCAGCGTGCCCGCTGCGAGACCCGCGAGGATGCCCGCCGCGACACTGCCCGTGAGGTTCATCACCACCGCCGTGAGCACGCCCACGCACGCGACGACCGAGCCGACCGAGAGGTCAAACGCGCCCGACGCGAGGCAGAACAGCATCGTGCACGCGACGATGCCGATGGTCGACACGGCCAGCAGCAGGCCGTTCATGTTGAACACGGAGAAAAACCCCGGGACAAAAATCGAGCACGCCGCGAAGAGCACCGCGAACACGAGCAACATGCCCGCGCGTTCCCAGAAGAGCTGAAATCCGCCTACTTGTTTGCTCATGTGAAAATCAGTTGGTGGCCGGCAGCGCCGCCTTCAGCACTTTTTCCTCCGTCGCCTCCGCGCGCGCGAACTCCGCGCTCAGCGCGCCGCCGCGCATCACGAGCACGCGGTCGGCTACGCCGAGCACCTCGGGTAGTTCGCTCGACACGAAGAGCACGCCCACGCCCTGCGCGGCGAGCTTTTGGATGATCGCGTAGATTTCGCTCTTCGCACCGACGTCGATGCCGCGCGTCGGCTCGTCGAGCAGGATCACTTTCACCGTCTCGGAGAGCCAGCGGGCGAGGATCGCCTTCTGCTGGTTGCCGCCGGAGAGGTACACGATCTGCGTCGCGAGCGAGGCGGTCTTCACCGCGAGCGACGCCACATGCTGCTCGGCATTGGTGCGCTCCCACGTCTCGTTGATCACGATGCCCGCCGTGCAGTGGTGGCGACGCGCAGAAATGTTGATGTTCTCCTGCACGGAGCGCACCGGCACGATGCCGTCGCGCTTGCGATCCTCCGGGCAAAACACGAGGCCGGCGGCGATCGCCGCGCGCGGGCTGTCGATGTTGGCATGCTCGCCGTCGAGATGGACCTGTCCGCCCGTGTGCTTCTCCGCGCCGTAGATGAGGCGCATGAGTTCGCTGCGGCCCGCACCGACGAGACCGAACATCCCGACGATCTCGCCCTTCGCGACCTTGAGCGACACCGGCGCGGTGAGGCCCTTGCCCGTGAGCGAGTCGACTTCGAGTACGGTCGCGCCGTGTGCACGCGGCGCGTAGTTGAAAATCGCGGACAACTGCCGGCCGACCATCGCGCGGATGATATCGTCCACCGTGAGCCCCGCCATCGTGTCGTACGTGCGGATATGCCGGCCGTCGCGCAGGATGGTGATGGCGTCGCAGATCGCGAACACCTCGTCCATGCGGTGCGTCACGTAGAGGATCACGTGGCCGCGCGCCTTGAGATCGCGGATCACGCCGAAGAGCCGCTGCACTTCCCGGGAGGAAAGGCTGCTGGTCGGCTCGTCGAAGGCGATCACCCGCGCGCCGCGCGAGAGGGCCTTGGCGATCTCGACGAGCTGGCGTTGCGCAATGGGGAGATGTCCGACCTTGGTGTCGGGATCGATCTCCTCGCCGATCCACGCGAGTTGTTTCGCCGCGTCGGCGCGGAGCTTTTTCCGGTCCACGATGCCGAAGCGCTGGGGCAAGTGGCCGAGGTAGAGATTTTCCGCCACGCTCAGCTCTGAGGCGAGGTGCAGCTCCTGATAGATCACGCCCACGCCCGCCGCGATGGCCGACGCCGTATCCGTAAACACATGACGCTGTCCGTCGATCACCAGTGCGCCGCTGGTGGGCGCGTAAGCGCCGCTGAGGATTTTGAGCAGCGTGGATTTGCCCGCGCCGTTTTCACCCATCAGCGCATGGACCTGTCCGCCTTCCGCCGTGAACGACACTCCATCGAGCGCGCGCACCCCCGGAAACTCCTTGGTGACGGATTCGAAGGCGAGGCGGGTGGGCATCAGGGGGAAGCGGGTAGAGGCGACGCAGCGTCCTAGGCATCGCGACCCGGCGGGCGCGGACAAGCCGAAAACAGCACCGATCCAGCGGACCGTAAAGTACGGCCCGGCGCGGCTCAGTTGGTGATGCCCTGTTCCTTGAGGACCTGGCGGAAGTTGTCGCGGTTGATGAAGACACCGATGGTGCGCGTATCGAGCGCGGGCTCCTGGTTGGTCTTCACCCACTGGTAGAGCATCTTGGCCGTTTCGTAGCCGTGCTGGCGGGCGGAGAGGAGCGACGAGGCGAAAAAGCCAGTCGGCTTCGATTTCTGAAACTCAGGGATGCAGTCCGTGCCATTGATGCCGATGCCGATCACGTCCTTGGCGGCGAAATTACGGCCTTCCGTGGAGCGCACGGCGCCGAGCACAGCGGAGTCGTTCATCCCGCAGATGAGCCAGTGCTTCACTTCGGGGTGCTTGGTCAGCAGGATATCGACGGCCTCGATCGCGCCGGGGATGTCGCTGCTCTTTTGCGGGGCCTTGTAGATTTTGTCCTTCGCGAATCCGCCCGAGATCAGCGCCTCGATCGCGCCATCGGTGCGTTCACGCGCCGTGTCGAGTTCCTCAAACGTGACCGCGCAAACGGCGGTCTCCGCCGCGGGCCACTGGCGGGCCTCCATCTCGGCCCCAAGCGCTTTTCCGACCGACACGCCGATACGGCGCGCGGAGATGCCGAGGTACGGCACGCTGGCAATCGGGTTTCCATCGGAACCAAGGAAACGGTCGTCGACCGAAAAAACCTTCAGTTTGTTGGCCTTCGCCTTGTTCACGATGGCGGGCCCGAGGCGCACGTCGGGCGTGCAGATCACGAAGCCTTGGCAGCCGCCGGCTGCGAGATTGTCGATGGCGCCGAGGACCTTTTCGCCGTCGGGCGCGCCGATCTTCACGAGCTCGAAGCCGAGCTCCTTGGCGGCCTGGTCGGCGAATTTCCACTCGAGCTGGAACCACGGCTCCTCGGGCTGCTTCACCACGAAGCCGAGTTTGATGGCGTCCGCCGCCGAGGCGAGCGACGCGAGACCGAGAGCGCACAGGACGGAGAGAGTACGAAACGCAGAGGGCATGTTCGGAAGGATGATGGGGGTGGGGGCAGGGGAAAACCTGCCAGCAGTGAAATCATTAACCGCCCCGCCTACGCAAAACAGAAAGGCGCACCGTGCACGGCCAGTCCGGCAGGGATGTCTCTTATATGTAGCAGCGAGCGCCAGCAAGTCGATGCCTTCAACTGTGGGAGGGGCTTTACCAGCCTGTCGGACTTAGCACGGCAAGTGCTGGGGAAGGAGGATGAAGCGACTGGTCAATGTAGATCGAGCGACAGCGATG
>JBEHXH010000020.1:0-76232 GCA_048498795.1 Verrucomicrobiota bacterium | reverse complement strand
CCTGCGAGGCCGAAACCGCTGCTCACCTCAATCGTCGTTCCCGGCCTCGCAGGAGCTCGGCCCTCCAGTGATGGGGGCTGCGAATGAGGGTTCAGGGCGGGTGACTACACGCGAAAATGAAAAGGCCGCCTCAGTGAGGCGGCCTTGATTCAATTCATTTTCGCGAGCGCTGTATTCGATAATCGAATACGTCGAATACGTCGAATACGCCGCGTGGCGCGATGCGCTTCAGGCTCAGACCAGCAGCAGCGCGGGGGACTCGAGGAGCACCTTGAGTGCGGCGAGGAACTGGGCGCCGACGGCGCCGTCGACCACGCGGTGGTCGCAGGAGAGGGTGAGCATCATCGTCTGGCCGATCACGATCTGGCCGTTCTTCACGACCGGCTTGGTGACCGTGGTACCGACGGCGAGGATCGCGCCGTTGGGCGGGTTGACGATGGCGTTGAACTTCGTGATGCCCATCATGCCGAGGTTGGACACGCAGAACGTGCCGCCCGTGTAGTCGGCGGGTTGGAGCTTCTTTTCCTTGGAGCGCTTGCCGAGCGACTTCGCCTCGGCGCTGATCTGGAAGACGGTCTTCAGGTGCGCGTCCTTCACCACCGGAGTGATGAGGCCGTCCTCGATCGCGACGGCGAACGAGACGTGCGCGGCGCCGAAGTAGCGGATCTGCGTGCCTTCCCACGAGGAGTTCACGGCGGGCACGCGGCGGATCGCCTCGGCGCTGGCCTTGAGGATGAAGTCGTTGACGGAGAGCTTCACGCCTTCCTTTTCGAGGCCGGTGTTGAGCTGCTCGCGGATGGCGAGGAGTGGTGCGGCGTCGACTTCGATATCTAGGTAGAAGTGCGGGATCTGCGTCTTCGACTCGAGCAGGCGCTTGGCGATGACGCCGCGCATATTGGAGACGGGGACGGTGCGCTCTTCCTGAATCGGGCCCTTGGCGAAGGCGGACGGGCCGCTCGGGACCGCGCCACCCTTGCCGGCGGGAGCGGCCTTGGTGCCGCCGCCCTTTTCGGCGGCGAGGATGTCGGCGCGCACGATGCGGCCACCGGGACCGGAGCCAGCGACGCGCGAGACGTCGACGCCCTTGTCCATCGCGAGCTTGCGGGCGAGGGGAGAAATCTTGATGCGCGCGCCCTCGGCGTGAACCGGAGCGGCCGCAGGGGCCGGAGTTGGAGCCGCGGCAGGAGCAGGCGCGGGGGCCGGCGCAGCCGCGGGAGCGGCGGCAGGAGCTGCAGCGGCCGGAGCGGGCGCAGCGGCGGCGGGTGCGGCTTTCGGGGCCGGAGCCTCGACGACTTCACCGGGCTTGCCGACGGCGCACAGCGGGGCGCCAAGGGCGACCTGCGAGCCCGCGGGCGCGAAGAGCTTCAGGAGCGTGCCGTCGAAGAAGCACTCGAGCTCCATCGTGGCCTTGTCGGTCTCGACCTCGGCGAGCATGTCGCCGGACTTCACGACGTCGCCTTCCTTTTTCAGCCACTTGACCAACGTGCCCGTGGTCATGGTGTCGCTGAGCTTCGGCATTTCGATGATTTGAGCCATGGGAGAGGAAGATAGCTTTAGGCGTTAGGCTGTAAGCGGTAGGCTATGAGCGCTAAGGCGGGTAATGAGAGTGTGGGTTGGATCGGGAGCTTATCGCTTAAAGCCTAAAGCTTACAGCGCGTGAGCTTGCTCACTGCATCGTTTCCAGCGCGGCCTTCACGATGCGCTGGATGTTGGGGAGCTGCTCGACCTCGACGGGCGGGCTGTAGATCGCGGGCGCGTCGACGGTACAGAGGCGCTTGATCGGGGCATCGAGTTCGTCGAAGGCCTCGTCCTGGATCATGTATGTGAGCTGCGCGCCGACGCCGCAGAACGGCTTCTGCTCCTCGGCGATGAGGACGCGGTGAGTCTTCGTGACGGACTTCAGCACCGTGTCGATATCGAGCGGGCGGATGCTCCGGAGGTCGACGATCTCGACGGAAATCTTGTGCTCCTTTTCGAGGATCTCGGCGGCGGCGAGCGAGAGGATCGTCGGGCGGCCGTAGGTCACGATGGTGAGATCGGTGCCCTGGCGCTTCACGTCGGCGAGGCCGAGCGGGATGACGTACTCGGCCTCGGGCACTTCGCCCTTGTCGCCGTAGAGGATGGTGTTCTCGAGGAACATCACCGGGTCGTTGTCGCGGATCGCGGACTTGAGCAGGCCCTTCGCGTCGTACGGCGTGGAGGGCACGACGACCTTGATGCCCGGGTGATGGGCGAGGACGTTTTCCGGCGTGTGCGAGTGAGTGGCGCCGACGTTGGTGCCGCCGTTGGCGGGACCGCGGATGACGATCGGGCAGGCGATCTGACCACCAGACATGTAGCGGACGTTGGCGGCGTTGTTAAGGATCTGGTCAAACGCGACCGAGTAGAACGACCAGAACATCAGCTCCATCACGGGACGGACGCCGAGCATCGAGGCGCCGATGCCCATGCCGATGAAGCCGGCTTCGGAGATCGGAGTGTCGACGATACGCTGCGGGCCGAACTTCTCGAGCAGGCCCTCGGTGACTTTGTAGGCGCCGTTGAACTGGGCGACTTCCTCGCCCATGACGACGACATTGGGATCGCGCGTGAGCTCTTCGGCAAGCGCGTGGCGGATGGCTTCGCGGTAAGTGATGACGGACATCGGAAAAAGAAAAAATTTCGGAGGAAGCGCGAAGTCGCAAAGATGGCGAAGATTCGCGAAGTTGGTTGACGGATTCTTTGCGAGACTTTGCGGAACTTTGCGCTTAGGTTCTGGATTAGTTGAAAAACAGGCGGCCCTGCGACTTGCGCTCGGAGGGATTATCGGCCTCCCAATAAACGTCCTTCTGGATGTCGTCCGGCGTCGGGTACGGGCTGACCTCGGCAAAGTCCGCGGCCACGTCGGCCTCGGCGCGGGCCTCCTCGTCGATCTTCGCGATGATAGCGTCATCGAGCACGCCCTCGGCGATGAGCTTGTCCTGAAAGACTTGGATCGGGTCCTTCGTCTTGCGGTAGTCCTCGATCTCGGACTTTGTGCGGTAAGTGTTGTCCGGGTCGGCGACGGAGTGGCCGCGGTAGCGGTAGGTGTCGATCTCGACGGTGCTCGGGCGGTTCTTCTCGCGAGCGAGCGTGAGGAACTTGTCCATCGTCGCGCGGACCTCGTACACGTCGTGGCCATTGCACTGGCCCCAATCCATGTTGTAGCCCTCGGCGCGCTTCGCGAGTTCACCGGCGGAGGAGCGAGCCTGGCTGGTGCCCATCGAGTAGCCGTTGTTCTCGATCACGAACACGACCGGGAGATTCCACAGCGAGGCGAGATTGTACGCCTCGTGCACGGCGCCCTGATTGACCGCGCCGTCGCCCATGAACGCCATGGAGGCGCCCTTGAGACCCTTGTACTTCACACCGTAGGCGAGGCCCACGCCGAGCGGGATCTGGCCGCCGACGATGCCGTGGCCGCCCCAGTAGTTTTTGTCGGGCGCGAAATAGTGCATCGAACCGCCCTTGCCCTTGGAGCAACCGGTGGCTTTGCCGTAGAGCTCGGCCATGAGCGGCTTCGTGTCCATGCCGACGGCCATCGCGTGACCGTGGTCACGGTAGGCGGTGATCACGTGGTCGTTGGCGCCCATCAGCGAGCAGCAGCCGACGGCGACGGCCTCCTGGCCGATGTAGAGGTGGAGGAAGCCACCGATCTTCTTCGCCTGGTACGAACGGAGGGAGCGCTCCTCAAAGCGGCGGATGCGCACCATCTTGCGGTAGAGTTCGATCTTGTCGGCCTTCGAGAGGGCCGCGTTGACGGGTGCCTTGCTGAAATCGCTGGAGGCGGTGGTGCTGGTTTTCTTGCTCACGGATGATCGTTAAAAATGGGAAGGGAAAAATGCCTGACGGGCGGAGGTGAACGCAAGCGTTGAGTGTGTGACAGCCGAAGCGGTCCGCAAGTGGGACGGAGGTGCCGAGGCTGGATCGGAATAGGACTCATAGGTCCCGTAGGTGGTATGGGACCACTGCGCACGCGTGGCGATGGCCGCATGCGCGCTGCCGTAGGCTAGCGCTGAGCCCGCTAAACGATCTCTTCGATGTCCACGCGCACGGGCTTGCCCGGCATGCAGTCGGCCTTCATCGCGACGAAGCGGTCTTTGTAGTTGTCGAAGGTCGGCCAGAGCGCAGTGCGGTCGGTCTCGGGGATCGGCAACGCATCAATCGCAGCGCGCGAGAAGAAGCCAAATTTACCCTCGTGCATTTCGGGCGGGAGCGCGGTGATCGGCTTGCGGCAGCGGAAGAGAAACATGAGCCAGTGCGTCTCGCCCTCGTAGGCCTTCTCCGCGATCATCGCGAACATATGAAGGTCGGCGGTCTCGACGACGTGGCCCGTCTCCTCATGGACCTCGCGCACGGCGCATTCGTACGGCGATTCGCCGATGCCGGTCTCGAGCTTGCCACCGATGGGACTCCACACGCCAAGATTCGGCGGCTTGGCGCGCAGCAAAAGAAGCTGCTCGCCCGCGGGATTTTCGAGGAAGACGAGGACAGCGATCTTGTAGGCGAGGGGAGCGGTCGGCATCGGCGCGCCGAGCGTGCAACGCGCTCCGCCGCGCTCAACGCAAATCTCCGCCTTCGCGCCGACTCAGCGGCGAGCTTCGTCGTGATGCTGACGCTCGTGGAATGACTCTTCCAATTCCGCTCGACCGACGTGCAGCCGGAAGAAATTCAACGCCCCCGCACCGAGGCGGCCCGTAAGACTGGCCAGAATAAAAATCACCGCGAGAAACACGAGACCCGCCAGCACCGCGAGCACGATACGCCCTCCGGAAGAATCGAGCATCTCGGCGTAGAGATATTTTCCACCGAGCAACGCGAGCGCGAAGCCCACCAGCCAAAAGCCCAGCCGCGATTCCCGACGACCCCGGCGATGACGGTGGCGATGCGAGCGATGGGGCATGGAAAATATCGTATGCGGACGACGCGCGAAGTCTAGAATTTATAGGAGAAGGGAAACCGCAGATGAACTCGGATGGACGCGGATAGATACGGGATTTTTTGGAACGCTAATCGGCGCTGATCTTCGCTGATGTCGGATTGAGATTAGCGAGGATTAGCGCAGATCAGCGTTCCTGATTTTTTGGTTTTTTGAACCGCGAATGGACGCGAATAACCGCGAATGTTTTCCTAGGAGTGCCGGCCGCTGGGCCGGACCACTTCCGGATGCGGGCGAGGGCGCCCGCGCTCCCAGGTTTTTGTGCCTTCTGCGCCTTTTTGCGGCTACCACATCGACGAAAACAAAAAGCCCGATGCGTTTAGCATCGGGCTTTGAGAGTGAAACGGCTTTGCGTGTTTCGCGCCGCCTTACTTGCCGAGGCTCTTGCGGAGGTCGGTGAGCTGGTTGGCCGAGCCGAGGAGTTCGTTGCGGCTCGCGATGAACTTCGCGTATTCCTCGATGAAGATCTTGCCCGGGGGGCGGAAGTCGAAGTCGGCGGGCTTGTCGCGGAAGTACTCGCGGTGCACGCGGGTCCAGACGAGGCGGCCGTCGGTGTCGATGTTGATCTTGGTGACGCCGAGCTTGGCGGCGGGGAGGTACTCATTCACATCGACGCCCATCGAGTCCTTGATGGTGCCGCCGGCGGCGTTGATGCGCTTGACCTCGTCCTGCGGGACGGAGGACGAGCCGTGCATGACGAGCGGGAAGCCCGGGAGGCGGGACTTGATCTGCTCGAGCACGTTGAAGTGGAGGGACTGTTTGCCCTTGAACTTGAACGCACCGTGCGAGGTGCCGATCGCGCAGGCGAGGGAGTCGCAGCCGGTCTTCTTCACGAAGTCCTCGGCCTCGGCCGGGTTGGTCAGCATCGCATGACCCTCGTCGACCTTGATGTCCTCCTCGACGCCGCCGAGCATGCCGAGCTCAGCCTCGACGGAGAGGCCCTTCTTGTGGGCGGCCTCGACGATGCGCTTGGTGATCTCGACGTTCTTGTCGAACGGGTCGTGCGACGCGTCGATCATCACGGACGAGTAGAATCCGGAGTTGATGCAGTCGTAGCATGTCTCCTCGTCGCCGTGATCGAGGTGCACCGCGTAGATCGCCTCGGGGAAAATCTCGCCGGCGGAGCGGATGATCGCCTCGAGCATCTTCTTGTCGGTGTACTTGCGGGCACCCTTGGAAATCTGGATGATGAACGGGGCCTGCGACTGGATAGCGCCCTTGAAGAGGCCCATCGCCTGCTCGGCGTTGTTGATGTTGTAGGCGCCGAGGGCGTACTTGCCGTAGGCGTGTTTGAAGAGTTGGGCGGTCGTGACGATCATGGCAGTAAAATGGGTAGCGGGAGAAGTTACGCGCCAGCGTGGGCGGACAACAAGGGTTTTCTCCGGTCGTTTCTGGCGAAAGGCGATGCACGGATTGTGCCGCCCGCCCGAGGGAAAATAAAAACCGCGGAGAGATCTCCGCGGTTTCGATAAGACACAGATTGTGAGGCGGGCTCAGCCGCCGCCGTTGCCGCCGCGCCGGCGACCGCCACCACCGCCATTGCCGCCGGTGGTTGTGCCATTTGTGGTGCCAGCGGCCGCGCCGTTGGTGGCATTCCCCTGCGTTGCGGTGCGGATGCTGTCGCGGAGCGCCGAGTTGAGCGCGGCCTGCGTGGTCTGCTGCTGCTGGATCTGCTGCAGCGCGGCGAGCTGCGGGCCGGAAAGGACGCCCGCGGCGAGATTGACCGCTTGGTTGGAGATCGTGGCACTGCCGCCATTGCCTCCACCGAAACCGCCACCGCCGCCAAACCCACCACCGCCACCGAAGCCACCGCCGGCGAAACCGCCACCGCCTTGCCCACCCTGGCCACCGCCGCCGCCATTGCCGCCGCGGAAACCGCCGCCGCCTTGTTGCTGCGCCGGATTGGCGGCGAGGAGCTGGACGAGCTGATCTGCCTGCTGCTGCGAGAGCGGCGTGCCGGAGTAGGCGAGACGCTGCTCGAGCTGGGAAACGGTGTTACGCTGGTTGCCGGTCTGCTCGTAGTTTTGGAATTGTTTGTACGCGTCGTCGCCGAGGGCGGCTTTGATGGCGTCGTTGTTCTGGCCGCGGGCGGCGTCGGCCAAGGCGCGCATCGCATCGCGCCCCTCCTGGGTGCTCATATCGATGCCTTTGTCCCGGGCTGCGGCCATGACATCCTGCCCGATCGTTTGCCGCTCGGCGAGGAGGCTGGTGAGCTTGGAAGATTGGTCGGCCGAGAGGCCCAGCTTGGCGATGAGCGGCGCATAGCGGGCCTCGATTTGGGTCTTCTGCTGGAGCGCAAAGAGCTGCTGAATCTTGGGGTCGTTCATGATGGCATTGCGCCCGCCACCGGGACCACCCTGACCGCGACCGCCGCCTTGGCCATTCTGGCCGCGGTTGCCGCGGCGTCCCTGATTGTCGCCACTCGCCGCATCGTCCGCGGCAAGCATTTCTGCGAGAGGATCGCCACCGGTCGTCTGCGCAACGGCGAGCTCAGCTTCGAGGTCGGCGATCCGCTTCTTGGCATTGGCAACTTCCTGCCGGAGCGCATCACGCTCGCCGGTGTCCTTGGCGAGCATCCGTAGTTGGATGAGCTCTTGGTACTGTTTCCAAGCGACACTCGCGCCGCCCAGGGTCGTCAGCGCGAGCAAGAGAATGAGGTAGTTGCGGCGGGATTTCACGTCGGGGCATGACGCGAGTTGCCGGGCAAAGTTACTAACAGCTCCGCTTCTGCGCTAAGTTAGAGGCAAATTCCTGACGGACGGTCCGGGCTCCTCTTCGATTTTCACCACGAAGGCACAGAGGACACGGAAAAGAGACCGGTCTTTGCTCTGTGTCCTCTGTGCCTCCGTGGTTAATTACTCAGAGATTTACCGCGGCGGGAATTCGAAGTCGGCCTTGGTGCGGTTCTTCGAGAGGACGAGGTAGGCGTTGAAGGGCGTCATGCGCTTTGACATCAGGCCCTCGATGAGGTTGGTCCGGCCGTTTTCGAGCAGGTTGTGCAGCTCGCCGGGCGGGATCTCTTTGGCGCAGATGTGGCGCTTCATCGTGAAGACGATACGGTTGTCCTGATCGGGGCGCCGCACATAATAACTGTCGCCGGCCTCGACCGCCTCACCGTTGAAGGCCTTGCTCTGGAAGAGCACCTTCGCGTTGGAGAGATCGGGCGGGGCCTTGGTCTTGCGGGCGATGGGATTGCCATCCTTGTCGACCTTGGGCGCGCGCGGGGGAAACTCCCACGAGAACTTCGCGCCCTCGCGCTTGAGGAACGCGTCGAAGGGGCGGCCCTTCTTCGAGATGAAGCCCTTGATGAGCTCGGTCTTGCCGTCGCCGACGAGCTGGATCGCCATCTCGCGCGTGATCGGCTTCTGGCACATGAGGCGGCCGATACGGAAGGTCTGGGTCCACTGGCCGTCCTGCTGCTCGCGGAGGACGTGGCTCGAGCCGACTTCGCAGAGCTGCGCGCCGGTCTTCGGATCGGTCCAGTACGGCTCGACGGTGCCGAGATCGACCTTGTCGCCGAAATCGTACTGCGCCTGCCACTTGCCCTTCTCCTCGTCCTTCACGAGGCGGAGCAGGGCGGAGAAACGGGCGCGGGTCTTCGCGGAGATGAAGCCGTCGAGTGGGCCGACCTTGCCGGTGGTGACGAGCTCGCGGATCTCGGTCTCCTCCATCTTGCGGCCGCCGATGACCTTGTAGACCATGAACTCGCCGTCCTGCGACTTGTAGCCGCGGAGGGTTTCACGGAGAGGCTTGTTGTCGGTCGGCGAAAGGATGTCGGTTTCGCGCGCGATCGAGTCGTCTTCCTCGAAGTTCTTCACGCGGTCCACGATGACCTTCGTCTCGCGGACGATCTCGCCCATGAAGTCATCGCGGGAGAATTTTCCCTGCTCCATCTGGCGAAGCTTGAACTCCCAGCCGCCGGTCATGACCGGACTGGTGATGTCCTCGACCTTCACCGCGGCGAGAAACTGGATGAGCTGCTCGGCCTTGGCGGTCGGCACGAGCTCGCGCTCGGCGCGGTCCATGTACTTCTGATTGATGAGACCGTCGATGGTGTCGGCGCGGGTCGCCGGCGTGCCGAGACCGCGCTCCTTCATCGCTTCGGCGAGTTCTTCGTCGTCGAGGAGTTTGCCGGCACCTTCCATCGCGGAGAGCAGCGTCGCTTCCGTGTAGCGGGGCGGCGGGCGCGTGACCTCGGAGTGGAGCTTGGACTCCACCGTCTTGGCCTTGTTGTGGTCCTCGGCGCTGAGTGCGGGCAGCGCTTTCGCATCGGGCGTGTCGTCGTCGACGACGCTCTTGCCGTAGACGGCGAGCCAGCCGGGAGCCGTGAGGACCTTGCCCTCGGTCTTGAAAGTATGCGTAGCCACAACGCTCAGGCGTGTGGTGATATCGAACTCCGCTGACGGATAAAACGCCGCGACGAAACGCCGCGCGATCATGTCGAAGATCTTCGCTTCCATATCATCGAGGTTCTTGGCCTCGTTGACGGTGGGGATGATCGCGAAGTGATCGGAGATTTGGGCGTTGTTAAAGATGCGCTTGTTGGGCCGCAGCCAGCCCTCGTCGAGAACCTTGTTGGCATGGCCACCGAGATCGCCCTGGAGATTTTTCAACGTCTCACGGCAGGTCGGGATGTAATCTTCTGGCAGCGCCCGCGAATCGGTACGCGGGTAGGTGATCATCTTGTGCTTCTCGTAGAGCGCTTGCGCGATCTGGAGCGTGCGGCGGGCGGGAAGACCGAAGCGATTGTTGGCCTCGCGCTGGAGCGTGGTGAGATCGTAGAGGCGGGGCGCAGCCTGCGTGCTGCCTTTCTTCTCTTCCGTAACGTTCGCGACCGGCTGGCCAGCGCACGTAGCGACGACGGCGTCGGCGAGCGCTTTTTCCCAGATGCGGTCGATGCGATCATGGTCGTCGCCCTCGGCCTTCTTGAAATTGGGCCGCTGGTACACGCCCTCGTAGCGGCCCTTCGCGACCTCAAACGTGGCGGTGACGCGCCAGTAATTGCGCGGGACGAAATTTTTGATCTCCAGCTCGCGCGCATAGACGATCGCGAGCGTGGGCGTCTGCACGCGGCCGACCGAGGCGACGTTGCCGGCGCGGGAGCCGAACATACGCTTGGTGATCGCGCGGGTGCCGTTGATGCCGATGAGCCAGTCGCTCTCGCTGCGGCAGCGCGCGGCGTCGGCGAGGCCCTGCATCTGCGCGCCATCGCGGAGATTTTTGAAAGCGTCTTGAATGCCGCCCGTGGTCATCGTCTGCATCCACGCGCGTTTCACGGACAGCTTGCATTTCGTGAGCTGGTACAGGTACGTGAAAATCAGCTCGCCCTCGCGTCCGGCATCGCACGCATTGATGACTTGGTCGACGTCCTTGCGGGCCAGCAGTTTTTTCAGCGCGTCGAAGCGCTCCTTGGATTCCGGCACGGGCTTGAGGCCGAATTTCTCCGGGATGATCGGCAGCGTCTCGAGCCGCCAGAAGCCGTATTTCTTCTTGTCGATGTCCTCCGGCATCTCGAGCTCCACGACGTGGCCGAGAGCGTACGAGATGACATACTCGTCATTTTCGTAGTGGTCGCCCTTCTTCGGAACTTTGCCCAGGGCGCGCGCGAGGTCGCCCGCGACGGACGGCTTCTCGGCGATGACAAGTGACTTCATGAGGACGCGAGCGGTTACGCAGCGCCTTCACGGAGTGCAAGAACTAGTTTCTGGCAACTCGTGAACACGCAGGGAAATTTCACCTCCGCGTCACTTCACCGGCAGCCGTTGCAACGAGAGCAAATCTCCGAGGAAGAGCGCTTCATTCGAAGAACCGCCGATGAGAGACGCTCCGGGAGTGATTTCGGAAGCCTTCGCGTCATAGGCAAAAATCTTTTCATGGATCACGACGCGACCATTGAGCACGACTGCGACTTGATTGCGGAGCGCCTCGCGTAGCTCTGCTGATAGATTCGCCAAGGCGGGCGCGGACGAAGGAAACAGCGCAGTGACAGATATGGCGATCGTTTGCGGCGTGTCGTAGTCGACGACCTGCGGTTCGCTCCAGAAAAGCGCCTTGTTCCACACATCGACGCCGAAGCGCACATGGGTCGCGTCGACGTAGCTGACCATGACGATGCAACCGGCACCCGGCTGACCGGCAGTAAGGAGCGGCTGCGTCCGGGTGTCCATGCCGCGGGGCAGGCGCACGACGAGCTGAAGCGGCCCGGCTGCGTCAGGAGCGAGGGTCGCGGCGAAGGCCGCCGACTGTAGTGGCCAATTGGATACAGGCGTGCGCGTCACGCTGAGGAGCTGCCCGCTGAAAAATGCGCCGGGGTAGGTCGCGACGCCGGGATTGCGCTCGAAGGCAGGCTCCTGCGTCGACCTTGCGGCGTAGGGCAGTTCGGCGTTGATCAACCACCGGCCGCCTACACCGACCCGCACTCGGTTGAAGAGCTTAGCCAAGCCGGGTCTTGGAGCCGCGGTGTCCGGCGGGAAGAAATCTGGATGACTCACATCGAAATTCACCAATTCCCGCGGGTCTCCCGGGATTGGGCCGGAGAATTGCAGTGGCACATTGGGACCCTCGACTCCTACCCGTAGGTGGCTCGCATCGATGTAGTGGACAAACACGCAAACGGCGTTCGGGCCGTGTCCGATCGTGAGCAGCGGCTCGCATCGTCCCACTTCTTTCGCCGGCAGCTTCACTTGCAGGCGCAGCGGTCCAGCGGGGCGGCGCAGCTCAGATCCGGGCGGAATCGGTGACTCGGCCTGCGCGGTGGCGAGGCGATCTGCCTGCAGCAGCAGGCCGGAGAAGCGGGGCATGACTGCTCCATCGCGGGAGGTGGCGCTGGCCAGCCGGGGCTTGGCGGCGTGAGTGCGCGGGGCATGCGCCGGCACTTGAAGCACGCTCACACCGTCGAGCGCGATCCGCGCGTGCTCGGCGAGCCAGAGGCTTCGTTCGATGCCAATCGTGGCATCGGTTGACTCGAAACGAAACAGCGCGCCGGTCGAAACGGTGAATTCGTGTGGTTCGCGAAAATCGACCTTGATCGGATCGCTTTCTTCTCGTCCGGCTGCAGTGGTGTCAGTGCCGACCACAATGGTTTCCTCATCGACGTAGCGGACGAAGGCGACGACGCGCTCTGGTCCATCGCCGACTTCGAGCAAGGGCTCAGCCCGGCCGATGGCGTCGAGCGGCAGGGCGACGCGCAGCCGGGCGGGGCCAGTGGGGTGACGCCAAAAAAATATGAGATAACCGGCCGCGATCAAAGTGATGATCGTACTCGCGACGACTACCAGTGAACGCCCCGGGCGTTCAGCAGGCTTGGTCGCAGGCAGCGCGATCGTTGCGCGGTGTTTGGTTACGAAACTCCGGGTGAGTGCCACAAGGCCCAATGCGGCCCAACCACCGAGCGACACCCACACGGCGCTGCGCAGGAGGCGCGGAGCGGTGTAGCGTAGCTCGACTTGATGATGTCCCGCCGGCACCGGGACGAGGGTCCGGCCATCGGCGGCGCGTCGTGGATAGACAAGCGCTCCATCGACGTATCCCACATAACCCGGCACATACATGCGTGGCGTTTCCAGCCAGCCATCCTCAGCTGCCTGCACATCGGCCCGGAGGGAGGGGACGAGAGCCCGCAGTTTGATCGGTAGTTCGTCGCGATGAATCTCTTCCAGCGAGAAATCGCCGAGCACCTCGAAACTTGGCTGTTGCGGTTTCTCCGGCACGATCGACAGCTCGATCTCCTCGCTGGCGTCGCCGTCCAGCCAGAGGGGCAGGGACTTCGTTTGCATCGGGCCGAAGCCGAAACCGAATTTGCTCGCTGGATCGAGGAGGGGGAGTTTGCGCCACAGTTCGCCGCCGCTGACGAATAGAAGCGAGGGCGGAGGCGTCACGCGCGGGTGGAAAACCAGTCGATACAGCGTGTGCGGCTGCAGGACGATCTTGGGCGTAAGAAACCACTGGGTGTCGCCGGCGACACGAGTGATGCGGAGTGTGCCGCTCGACCCGGGGTGTCCGCCGGCAGCGAGGTTGTCTGCCACGACGTGGCGCCCGCCGTGAAATGACACGACGCGCAGCTCCTGCTCCAAGTCGCGCGCGCCGGCGTGATAATTGTCGGGCAAACCGAGAAACGCGTACGAAGTCGCGGTGAGATCGCGATTGCTCGGCCGGTAGAGCTGGGCCGTCTCGTCCGCGTTTTTTTGGAAATGCCAAGCTCGAGTCACGATCAGCGAGGCTTGCCACAGCGTCCAACCTCCCAGCAATGCGCCCGCGATTCCGAGCCAGACGCGCGGCCTTCGCCCGACGCTCACGGGGCTCAAGGCGGCGAAGGCGAAGACGGTGAGCGCGGCGACCACGAGGTACGCGCGCTGCATGGGCCAGCTGTTGGTCATCGCGCCAAACGCCGCGGGAAGCTGCGTCCAGAGCCAGCGATTCAGCCCCGGAACGGGTAATGTAAGGCCCAGCAAAAGTGTCGCACCGAGCAGCAGCACCAGTGCACAGGTGCGGCGTTGGCGCAGTGCGATGATCAGAGTCGCGATGAACAACGCCCAGCCCGCGTAGCCGAGCTGAAAGTCACCGAGCGCCGCGCCGGCATTTTGAATCGGTGCGAAAGCGGCCCAGCCCGTCGTGTGAATCTGCTCGATGATCGGCTGCGTCACGAGTTGGCGGTTCGCGGTGTTGTCGGCAGCAACAATTGAGTCGCTCAAGGTTAGCGTCGACGCCAGCGACCATGCGGTGAGAGCGAGCCCGAGCAGCGCAGTGAGCGCCGTGACCGCGACGGCACGCAGCGATCGCTGACGGAAGAGGCCGATGACGAATAGAGGCGCGCAGGCCAGCGCGGTCCACGCGGCCACGGGCGGATGTGCGGCGAGCGTCGCGGCGAGACTGGCCGCGAGGAGCGCGCCGTGGCGGAACGCCATACGGTCAGCGCAACGCAGTGCTCCGAGCAGCACGATCGGCACAAACGGTGCGGCGGTCACCGTCATATAGAGGTCCATGCCGTACGCGGGTGCGAGCAGACCGGGCGAGAGGCCGTAGAGAGTGGCGAGGATCAGTGCCATCCACGGGCGCTCGGTACCGACGCGGCGCAGACAGGCGTAAGCGGAGAAAAATGCGCCGAAGAGGCTGGCAGCGAGCAATAGATTTTGCAGCGCCCAGAAACCGAGTTGCCGCCCCGTCACGAAGTCCAATGCGCCCGCCGCGTGCGCATAATATATGGCGGTGCGGAGCGGATGGATGCGCCCGTTAAAGGCGTATTCGCTCTGGCCGACGAAAACCGGAAAGGTTCCGGCGCGCATCTGCGTGACCGCGTCCGCGATCGACAGCGAGTAGTTGTAGGCCTCGCCGGTGCCCAATCCCTTGGTGGTGAGCAACGGCGCGGCAGCAAGCAGCGCCAGCAGGGTCAGGATCGCGATGCGCGCCAGCTCCGGCCAGCGACGGCCTCGGCGGACATACAGGCAGCCCGCGACGAGCGGGAACAGACCGAGGACTGCGATCCAGGGGATCATGCCGGTCTATATCGCGAGATTCGCGCCAAACGGTGTCGAGCGAGGAAATAGAAGATAAGCGACATGCCGAGCGGGAGTCGACTTGGACGCTAATATCGGGCCAAAAAAAACGCGCGTCGAGTCCGACGCGCGTTGGGTGGTGGAAACCGGTGCCTGGTTCCGCTTAGGCCGTGGCTTTCGGCGTTTCGGCGAGGGCGGCGTCGAAGGCGTTGAGCATCGCGGCGATGGTCTCGTCGGTCTCGTCGCCCATGTTGGAGATGCGGAAGGTC
The DNA here is from genome assembly GCA_048498795.1 of Verrucomicrobiota bacterium. Taxonomy (GTDB): domain Bacteria; phylum Verrucomicrobiota; class Verrucomicrobiia; order Opitutales; family Opitutaceae; genus JBEHXH01. Next base: position 61,515 of record JBEHXH010000020.1, on the reverse strand, counting down.
TTGCCCTTCAGCTTGCCGTAGCCGCCGTCGATCACGAGCTTGTGCTTCGACTTGAGCGTCTTGTTCAGCGCGCCGAGGTCGATGTTCAGTGTGTTGTTGAAGCAGTTGAGCGTGACCGAGCCGAAGCCCTCCTTGGGGAAAAGCGTGAAGCCCTTCGCGCCGACATGCGCGCGCACGGTCGCGTTGAGGCGGGCGTGGCGGGCGAAGCGGGCGTCGAAGCCCTCGGCCTTGATGTCCTCGAGCTTCGACTTGAGCGCGTAGATGAGCGGGATGACCGGCGTGCTCGGGGTCATGCCGTTCTCGTGGTTCTTCTGGAATTCCACGAAGTCGAAATAGTAGCCGCGGTCCGCGATGGTCGCGGCGCGCGCGAGGGCGCGCTTCGAGGCGGAGATGAGCGAGAGGCCCGGGGGCAGGGCGAGGGCCTTCTGCGAGCCGGTGATGAACACGTCGATGCCGAGCTCGTCCTTCTTGATCGGCAGCGCGCTGAACGAGCTGACCGTGTCGACGATCGAGATGACATCGGGGAACTCGCGGACGACCTTCATCACCGCAGCGAGGTCCGTCATGCAGCCGCACGAGGTCTCGTTGTGGATGATCGTGATCGCGTCGTAGGCGCCGGTGGCGAGTTCCTTGCGGACCGCCTCGGGGTCGACGGGCGTGCCCCAGTCGAACTTGAGGGCCGTGGCCTGCTTGCCGCAGCGGAGGGCGACGTCATTCCACTTGTCGGCGAAGGCGCCGTTCATGCACGAGAGCACCTTCTTTTTGACGAGGTTGCGGATCGCGCCCTCCATCGAGCCAAACGCGCTGCTCGTGGAGATGTACACCGGGTCCTGCGTGTAGACGAGCGCCTGCAAATCGGGTTGAACCGAGTTGTAGAGCGCCACGAAATCCGTGCTGCGGTGTCCGATCATGGGCTGAGCCATGGCGCGGAGCGTTTTTTCCGAGACGGCGATGGGGCCGGGGATGAAGAGTTTGTAGCTCATGGGTGTGCGCGTAAACGCGCCTGAAAACAGATTGCGCGCGAGGGGGCGTCAACCTTCATTCCGGTCACCGCATGTCGTCGCACTGGCTGAAAAAGAAATTCCAAGCATTCGAGCTCTACACCGTCGACGTGGTGCTGGGCCGCCGGGCGGACACCGGGGCGACGATCTACGGGGTGCTGCTCCAGATGCTTTCCTGGCTCTGGAATATCGGCGCGCAGGCCAAGGTCTGGCTGTACCGCCACCGCATCCTCCTGCGCGATCATCCCCTCGGCTGCCTCGTGGTGGTGGTGGGAAATCTCACCGCGGGCGGCACCGGCAAGACGCCAGTGGTCGAGAAATTTGCTCGGGCGCTGCGCGACCGCGGGCGCAAGGTCGCGATCCTCAGCCGCGGCTACAAAAGCAAGGCCCCGCCATTTTGGCAAAAATGGTGGTTTTCGCTCTCGCACACCGCCGAGCCGCCGCCCCGCATCGTCAGCGACGGACAGTCCGTGCTGCTGGACAGCGAGACCGCCGGCGACGAGCCGTACATGCTCGCGCGCAATCTCCCGGGCGTCGTCGTGCTCGTGGACAAGAACCGCGTGAAGGCCGGCGCGTACGCGATCAAGAAGTTCGGCTGCGACACGCTCGTGCTCGACGACGGCTTCCAGTACCTCCGCCTCAAGGGCCGGCTCAATCTTCTGCTCGTCGACAAAACGAATCCCTTCGGCAACGGCCATCTGCTGCCGCGCGGCATCCTGCGCGAGCCGATCAAGCATCTGAAGCGCGCGAGCTACGTCTTCATCACGAAGTCCAACGGCCAGCGCGATCCCGAGCTGGAGGCGATGATCGCGAAGCACAATCCATCGGCCGACATCATCGAGTGCGCGCATCGCCCGCAGTTTCTCCAGCGCTTCGACCTGCCGCCGGACAACCCCGCGTCGCGCGAGCCGCTCTCGTGGCTGAAGGGCAAGCGCGTGTTTGCTTTCAGCGGCATCGCCACGCCGGAGAGTTTCGAGAAATTTCTCCGCGATCTCGGCGCGCTGCTCGTGGGCCGCGAGCGGTTTATGGACCACCACCGCTACGACGAGGAGGACCTCGCGGACCTCTTCGCCCTCGCGCAGAAGGAGCGCGCAGAGTGCCTCATCACGACGGAGAAGGACGCCGTGCGCATCGCGCAGACGCGCGCGTGCCCGCTGCCGCTGCTCTACCTGCGGCTGGAGATCGAGATCCTGCGCGGCGCGGCGGACTTCGACGAAGCGGTGGGCCGTATCTGCTTTCCGGAGACCCCGGTGCGCGCGGAAGGCAAGTAGGTTGGGGAACTTTCCCCCTTGCGCGCCCCGCCGTGGGTCGAGTTAGTTGCCGCATGATTATCGATCCGCGAATCAGCCAGTTGGCCGAGGGTTTGGTGGCGTTTTCCACCGAGTTGAAAAAAGGTGAGCGCGTTCTCATCGACGCCTTCGACGTGCCGGATGCGATGGTGATCGCGCTCGTGCGCGCGACCCGCGCGAAGGGCGCGCACCCGTACGTGCAGATCCACCGCGCACGCGTCACGCGCGAGATCATGGTCGGCGCGGCCGAGGAGCAGTTCGCCCCGCACGCCGAGGTCGAGCTGATGCGCATGCAGAAGATGGACGCGTACATCGCGCTCCGCGGCTCCGACAATATCTTCGAGTCGTCCGACGTACCGCCCGAGCGCGTGCAGCTCGTGAGCAAGCTCATGAAGCCCGTGCTCGATCACCGCGTCGGCAAGACGAAGTGGGTCGTGCTCCGCTGGCCGACGTCCGCGATGGCGCAGCAGGCGAGCATGAGCACGGAGGCATTTGAGGATTTCTATTTCAAGGTCTGCACGCTCGACTACGGCCGCATGGTCCCCGGCATGAAGATCCTCGGCGATCTCATGCGGAAGACCGACCGGGTGGAGCTCAAGGGCCCGGGCACCGACCTGAAGTTTTCCATCAAGGGCATCGGCGCCAAGGAGTGCGGCGGCCTGCGCAACATCCCCGACGGCGAAGTCTTCTCCTGCCCGGTGAAGGACTCCGTCGAGGGCGTGGTGCAGTACAACGCGCCGACCGTTTATCTTGGCACGTCGTTCGACAACATCCGCCTCGTTTTCAAGAAGGGCAAAATCGTCGAGGCGACCTCGAGCAACACGAAGCGCCTGAACGAGATTCTCGATAGCGACGCGGGCGCGCGCTACATCGGCGAGTTCGCCATCGGTTTCAACCCGCACATCCTCGAACCGATGCGCGACATCCTCTTCGATGAGAAGATCGCAGGGTCCTTCCACTTCACGCCCGGCCAAGCCTACGAGGACTGCGGCAACGGCAACAAGTCGCAGGTCCACTGGGACATGGTCTGCATCCAGCGCCCCGAATACGGCGGCGGCGAAATTTGGTTCGACGGCAAACTCATCCGCAAAGACGGCATCTTCCTCCCGAAGCCGCTCCACAAGCTCAACCCGGAGTATCTGCTCGGGAAGACGAAGTGAGCTGAGGGGCAGGCGCACAGGTAGACGGAGTTTAGATTAATCGCGAAGACGCCAAGGCGCGAAGGTCGATCGCGAAGGTGGTTTGAGAAATCGCTGGGTAATTTCTCAACCGCCTCGCGGACATTTCGTGATGGAGGATTTTTAGGGTTCTTCTTTGCTCCGATCTTAGCGACTTCGCGCCTTTGCGTTTAACTCACCTCCGCTAACCACGACATGGACGCCTTCATTCAAGCGCTGCCGAAGACGGAGACGCATCTTCATCTCGAAGGAGCGCTGCCGTACGATGAGCTGCTGCGGCCGCTCGATCCGCGGAAATATCCGGCGAACCCAGCGTTTCGCACGCGGAGTCATCGCTACCCGACGTTTCCGAATTTCGAGCAGGTGCTCCTCGACCACGCGCTGCCGTGGTTCGTGTCGGCCGAGCGTTACTACGAAGCGGCGCGGGTGATCTTCGCGAAGCACGTGCTGCAAAACGTGCGCTACGTGGAGACGAGTTTTCACCTGCCTGTGTCGTACTTCATCCATGTGCCCGGCCAGGAAATCGTCGCGGCGATCCGCGCGGCGGTGCCGCCGGGACTCGAAGTGCGAATTTTCGCGGGAATGTTGCGCAGCGATATGGTCGGCCCGTTACGGCCGGTGATCGATCAGCTCGGCACGTGGGACGGGCTCGCGGGCGTCGACCTGCACGGCCTCGAGACGATGCCGACCGAGCGCGACACGGCGGCCGTATGGGCGAAACTCCGCGCCGCGGGCAAGGTCACGAAGTGCCACGCCGGCGAATTCGATGGCGCGGTACGCGTGCGCGAGGCCATCGAGGTGCTCGGCGTCACGCGCGTGCAGCACGGCGTGCGCGCCATCGAGGACCCCGCGGTCGTGCGCCTCGCGGCCGACCGCGGCGTCACCTTCGACGTGTGCCCGATCAGTAATATCGGCCTGCAGGTTTTCCCCGAGATCGCCGCGCATCCGATTCGCCGCCTCATGGAGGCCGGAGTGCGCTGCACCGTGAGCACGGATGACCCGCTCTGTTTCGCGAATACCGTGAGCGACGAATACGCGACGCTCGCGAGCGGCCTCGGTTTCACCCGCGCCGAACTCGCTCACGTGGCGAAAAACGGCTGGGAGATCGCCGACGTCCCGCCTGCGAAGCGCGCGGCAATGATTGCGGAGATCGACCGCCTCGTGGCAGGCTGAGGTTCGATGCCCACTTACACTGTTCCCGCCGAGTCGCGGCGATCCCGCGCCGACAAGGCGCTCGCGGTTGGTTTTCCCGAGCACAGCCGGGTGGCGTTGCAGCGGGCGTTTGATGCGGGCCTAGTGAAGCGCGGCGCGCAGGTGCTCGCGAAGAGCGACGACGTGCATCCGGGCGATACGCTGGAGTTTTCTTTGCCGGAGACGAAACCCTCCGAGCTGAAGCCCGCGGCGATCCCGCTCGATGTGATCTTCGAGGATGCGCACATGCTCGCGCTCAACAAGGCGTCGGGCATGGTCGTGCATCCCGGCGTGGGCACGGCGGAGGATACGCTCGTGCACGCGCTGCTCGACCACTGCGAGGGCGAGCTGAGCGGCGTCGGCGGCGTGGAGCGTCCCGGCATCGTGCACCGCCTCGACAAGGAGACGAGCGGCGTGCTCGTCGTGGCGAAGAGCGACGCCGCGCACCGCGCGCTCGCGGACCAGTTTGCCTCGCGCACGCTGCGCAAGGAGTACCTCGCCCTCGTGAGCGGCGTGCCCCAGCTCCTCAGTGGCACCATCGACCGCGCGATTGCGCGCCACCCGGTGCACCGCCACCGCATGACGATCGGCGAGGGTGGTCGTCCCTCACGCACGGATTGGACGGTGGTGGAAAAGTTCGGCAAGGTGGCGTCGGAGCTCCGCTGCCGCATTTTCACCGGCCGCACGCACCAGATTCGCGTGCACCTGAAATCCATCGGCCACGTGATCCTCGGCGACGAAGTCTACGGCTGGAAAAACGACACCCGCATAACGACGAAAATCCCCCGTGTGATGCTCCACGCCGAACACCTCGTGCTCACGCACCCCGTGACCGGCAAGGAACTCGATCTCCGCGCGCCCGTGCCGGCGGATTTTCAGGAGATGATCGAGATGCTGAAGGGGCTGAAGAAATAGCGCGGAATTTTTGGCCGGCTCGGTGGGGCGGCTGAGTGGGCTAGAGCAGGCGTGCCGCCTGCAGGAAGAAAGACGGCAGGCGAGGACGCCTGCGCTACTTGGGACGGCTGTTTCGCGCAGCGGCGGTAGCCGCGCGCTCTCACGGCCAGAGCCAGAAAAACACCGCGCCCGCGCCCGCGGCGTACAGTGCGCCGTCGATGAGATACTTCACGGTCGTGCCCCACGGGCGCATGCCCCAGATCGACTCGGTGACGGTGCCGAAGCCGTGCGCGATAAACGTGACCGCGCCCACCAGCTTGGCGGCGCCGCGGGCGTGCGCGTGGTCGAGGCCGTAGATGCCGGCCGCGAGGTATGCGGCCACCGCGGACACGACGAGGGTCCAGACAAACCACTGGCCGAGAAACTTGCCCATGTTCGGTATGCCCGTCGGGCCGATGGTGACGTGGCCCACCGGACCTTGGCGGTATTTCTGCAGCATCGCCTCGCTGCCCCATTCTTTCATGTCCTTGCAAAACGGCAGGACATAGCGGCCCGGCGCGGGATTGCCCGCGCGCAGCGCGGCGAGCACGGCATCCTCGTTGGCGAAGCCGGAGTAGTCCGAGTTGTGCCACTTGATGACCATGTGGAGGATCGAGCTGATGATGAACACGACCACTGCGCTGAGCAGGATCGGCAACCAGAGGGAGAGCAGGGCATTCATGGGGTAAAGCGGGGACGATGACGAAAGCCGTAACTCGATAAAGCTCAGATTGGACCACGGAGGGCACCGAGAGAGGAGGAGAGGGCACGGAGAAAGGCAGTTTTTGAACCGCGAATGGACGCCAATGCACGCGAATGAAGGTCCGATCACGGAGGATGGGACACAGAGGCCACTGAGAGGTTGGAGAGATCACGGAGAGGCAAACGTAGCGCAGGCGTCCTCGCCTGCCGTCCTTCGATTGCAGGCGGCACGCCTGCACTAAACCTCACCCCGTATTCCTCTGTGACCTCTCACCCTCTCTCCGTGCTCTCTGTGACCAAGATCGATCACCCGCCGAACCGCGGCTTGCGCTCTGGGCCCAAGCTGCCGGAGGGTGGGGCGGTGAAATCCGCCGAACAACTCTGCCTCGCCTGCGGCCTGTGCTGCGACGGCTCGCTCTTCGGCCACGTGCGCCTCGAACCCGGCGAGGACGCGAAACGCTTCAAAGCCCTCGGCCTCCCCGTCACTATCTTGCGCGGCCAGAACCCGGTCGCCCGTTTCCCCCAACCCTGTACGGCCCTCTGCGCCGACCGCACTTGCCGCCTCTACGCCAATCGTCCATCCCAATGCCGCAGCTTCGAGTGTGGCGTGTACCAAGACGCCACCGCCGGCCGCATCCCCTTCGCCACCGCTCTCCGCTTAGTCAAAAAAGCCCGCCGCCAAGCCGACCAGATTCGTGAACTCCTGCGCGCACTCGGCGACACTGATGAAAACGCTTCTCTAGAGGCGCGCTTTCAGCGCACGCAGCGGAACTTAGAGTCAGGTGGCTCTAACGAAAAGCAGATGTACAAATTCGCGGAGCTGAGTCTTGCGGTGCATCACTTCAATTTATTAGCGCTCTCTAAATTCTACACGAGAATCTATTCCAGTTGAGTCTATCGCGTGTAGTCGTTTCAGTTATGCGCTAACTTGGCCGCGCAATATTTTCATGTAGGTCTTTTTGTTTTCCCGAGCATCCCATGCTGCCTTGATATGTGAAGTAAGTGCGGGAAGATCTTTTTCAATGGTCGATGCCCAAAGTCGAGGATTGTACTCAAGTACCCGGAGTAGGTGATCCACATCAAAAATGGGTCCTGTTCCCTCTGCGCGAATCAATGCTGTAGGCTTGTCGAATGCGAGTCGTACGCCCAATTCGAATAAGACATTTGGATTATGATCTGATAAGTCTGCTATGACTAAATCTGCATCTAGTAATTCATTGATTATAGTCGCATGAATAATATCGCTTCCGTCTTTGCGGGCGGTCTCGACGTTGAAGCCGGCGGCTACGCCTGCTGGGATGATGAGGTTTTTGAGTGCCTCTTTGTAAAAGCCCTCGGCGTATTTCCCTGTTTTCTCGGTGAATGGCATCACCACAAATGCCTTGAGGCCACTTTTTTTGGCTGGTTGGCCGACTACAATAGCATGGTCGCCGCTGTTAGGGAGGGGGATGCCTTCGGGCGCGATGCTCCCAAAGCTACTCAAGTAGTTACGATTTGCCCCGAAAATCTTGTGAAACTCTGCATGATAGCTGGGGGCAACCTTGAATTCGCTCTCAAGTGTATTCTCTAAGTACTTTAGTTCAGGCAATTCACCGCCCTTGTAGTAGTCGTAAACTTTTTTGAAAACCTCGACATTGAAGAATGCCGATCGAATTCCGGAAACTTCCTCTTCGCGTGACGGCGCATATACTATGCTTCGTCCAAGTGCCGCTAGCTCAACTTTATCTGTATCTCTGGTTCCATTTGTCAGCCCGTAGTCGCGGGCTGATGATGTAACGTACCACAGCTTATTTGATTTCGCGCTTAAGTCTAATGCCTTTGCAAGTTCAGCGGGCGGCCAAGGATTTCCTCCATTTTTTTCTTTGATTAGCTGAGGAACCTTGAGGGTTTCTTCCAATGCCATTGCTGGAAAAGGCCGAACGGGGCCGCCGCCTTTTCTGGTTTTCGCCTTTTTGGGTTTTCTTGCAACCGGGGTCTTTTCTACTGGGACTTCGGTCGACTCGGCTGGATTTTCCATGTTTGGAATTGGGTGCAGGTTTATACGCGAAGACTAACACCTATGAACGCAATCCTCGGATATTGAAGGATCCACTGTTTGTAGGCAATCTTTAGTGGTCTTTCCGAAGGCAGTGGGAATTGAATCTTAGTGCACTGAAACTTCCTTTGGGTGAGTTTAAGTCAGGTCGCGTGAATGATTTTGTTTTGCATGCAGTACTCGAAAAATAATCACGCGCTGACCGATTACTTGAAAGAAGAGCTTGTAGGGAAAGCGCTGGAACAGGACACGGCGGAATTTGCCGAAGTAGAACCGGTGCCGCTCTGGATTCTGTGCGAGCTCGCGAAGTGCTTCGGCGGCGGAGTCGAGGAAGCTGTCGCCGAGTCCGGAACTGCGTTGTTCGTACCAGTCGCGAGCTTCGGCTAAATCCTGCTCGGCGCGGGGCCGCAGGAAGACGATCCATTTCATTTCCGCTTACGCAGGCGCGCTTCCACTTCGGACCACGGCGAACCGTCGTTGCGGTCGGCGTCGTAGGCGGACTGCTCTTCGTTGAGCAGAGATTTTTCCTGCTCGGTCGGGCCGGAGGATTCGTCCAAGTGCGAAAGCTGCGCGAGGATCTCGGCGCGATCCTGCACCGAGAGCTTGGGCAATTCGGCGAGAATTTCCGCTTTGCTCATGGGCAGGATCGTAGGCCGGATCGGCCGGAATTCAAGCGACGCGCTTACAGCGTCGCCAGAATCCCATTCAGCGTCGCGCTCGGGCGCAGCGCAGCCGAGGCCTTTGTGTCATCGGGCTGGTAGTAGCCGCCGATGTCGACGGGTTTGCCTTGGGCGGCGATGAGCTCGGTGACGATCTGCTTTTCGGCGGCGGTGAGTTTTTCGGCGACGGGGGTGAAGACCTTTTTCAAGGCGGCGTCGCTGTCCTGCGCGGCGAGGGCCTGGGCCCAGTAGAGGGCGAGGTAGAAGTGGCTGCCGCGGTTGTCGATGCCGGCGCCGACCTTGCGGGCGGGGGACTTGTCGTTTTCGAGGAACTTGCCGTTGGCTTCGTCGAGGGTGTCGGCGAGGACCTTGGCCTGCGCGTTTTTCTCGACGATGCTCAGGTGCTCGAAGCTGGCGGCGAGGGCGAAGAACTCGCCGAGGCTGTCCCAGCGGAGGAAGCCTTCCTCGACGAACTGCTGCACGTGCTTCGGCGCGGAGCCGCCGGCGCCGGTCTCGAAAAGGCCGCCGCCATTCATCAGCGGGACGATGGAGAGCATCTTGGCGCTGGTGCCGACCTCGAGGATCGGGAAGAGGTCGGTAAGGTAGTCGCGGAGGACGTTGCCGGTGACGGAGATGGTGTCCTGGCCCTTGACGATGCGCTCGAGCGTGGCCTGGCACGCGGCGGCGGGGGCGAGGATCTTGATGTCGAGGCCGGCGGTGTCGTGCTGAGGGAGATATTTCTTCACCTTGGCGATGATCTCGCGGTCGTGGGCGCGGTGCTCGTCGAGCCAGAAGATGGCGGGTGTGGCGCTGAGACGCGCGCGGTTGACGGCGAGCTTCACCCAGTCCTGCACGGGGGCGTCCTTGGTCTGGCAGGCGCGCCAGATGTCGCCGGTGTCGATCTCGTGCGAGAGGAGGACCTTGCCGTCGGTGTCGACGACGCGGATGACGCCCTTGCCGGGGGCGACGAAGGTCTTGTTGTGCGAGCCGTACTCCTCGGCGGCCTGCGCCATGAGGCCGACATTGGGGACGGAACCCATGGTCTTGGGATCGAAGGCGCCGTGCTGCTTGCAGAAGTCGATGGTAGCCGCGTACACGCCCGCGTAGGAGCTGTCGGGGATGACGCAGAGGGTGTCCTGGCCCTTGCCGGCGGAGTTCCACATCTGGCCGGAGGTGCGGATCATCGCGGGCATGGAGGCGTCGATGATGACGTCGCTCGGGACGTGGAGATTGGTGATGCCCTTGTCGGAATTGACCATCGCGAGGGCGGGGCGCGCGGCGAAGACGGCCTTGATGTCGGCCTCGATGGCGGCCTTCTGGTCGGCGGGGAGCTTCTCGATCTTGCCGAGGAGGTCGCCGAAGCCGTTGTTCAAATCGACATTGAGCGCGGCGAGGGTGGCGGCGTGCTTGTTGAACAGCGCGGCGAAGAAGACGCGCACGCACAGGCCGAACATGATCGGGTCGGAGACCTTCATCATGGTGGCCTTGAGGTGGACGGAGAAGAGCGTGTCGTCCTTCTTGGCCTTGGCCATCTGCTGGGCGAAGAAAGCGCCGAGGGCCTTCTTGTTCATGAAGGTGGCGTCGAGGATTTCGCCGGCCTTGAGCGGGGTCTTTTCCTTGAGGACGACGGTGGGCTCCTGCTTGCCATCGGCAGCGGGGGCGGGAACGAACTCGATGCGGACGGTGGTCGCGGCGGCGACGGTGACGGACTGCTCGTTGGAGAAGAAGTCGTCCTTGCCCATCGTGGCGACGGAGGTCTTCGACGCGGCGGTCCACGCGCCCATGGAGTGCGGGTGCTTCTTGGCGTACTCCTTCACGGCCTTGGGGGCGCGGCGGTCGGAGTTGCCCTCGCGGAGGACGGGATTGACGGCGGAGCCCATGACCTTGCTGTAGCGAGCCTTGGCGTCCTTCTCGGCGTCGGTCGTGGGATTCTCGGGGAAATCGGGGAGCGCGTAGCCCTTGGCTTGGAGCTCGGCGACGGCGGCCTTGAGCTGCGGGACGGACGCGGAGATATTGGGCAGCTTGATGATGTTCGCGTCGGGCTTGAGCGTGAGCGCGCCGAGCTCGGCGAGGGCGTCGCTGGTGCGCTGGGCCTCGGGGAGCTTGTCCGCGAAGGCGGCGAGGATGCGGCCGGCGAGGGAGATGTCGCGCGTCTCGACGTTGATGCCGGCGTGCTTCGTGAACGCCTGCACGATCGGCAGGAGCGAGTACGTGGCGAGCGCGGGAGCTTCGTCGGTCTTGGTGTAGAGGATGGTCGGTTTCGCGGACATGTCGGGTAAGGACTGGATGAAAAAGCTAATAACTAGGCGTCGTGACGGGGCGCGGTCAACGGCCTTTACGGGCGGACGGGCCGCGGGCGCACGGTCGGGCCCTCGACCCAGCCGCCCTCGATCAAGACCAGCGGGGCGGCGGCGGGCGGGCCGCGCTCCTGCGCGAGCATCCGGCTGAGGAGCAAGTCCACCGCGGCGCCGCCGATGGCGTCGGACCGCTGGTCGATCCCCGCGCGATCCGCCGTGCAACGGTCGAGATCGACGAAACCGATGTCGCGCGGCACGCGCCGGCCGAGCGCGGCGAGCCGCGGCAACAGCGCGGAGCCGACGCCGAGCACGACATCGGGGGAGTGTTTCTTCAGCCACGCGGTGAGCGCGGCGGGCTGCACCTCGGTAAGATAAAGCGGCGGCACGCGATCACGGGCGCGCACGGCGGCTTGCCGGTGCAGCAACGCGGCGGACCACGCGCCCCCGGTCTTGGCCTCGAGGTAGGCGGGCAGCACGAGGCCGGGCCGCGCGTAGCCGCGCGCGGCGAGCTCATCGAGCGCGGCCATCATGCCGCGGAAATGGTGGTGCCCCGCGCACGGCAGCGGCAGATCGGCAAATGGCGTGCCGATCTTCACCGCGCAGAAATCCGCGAGATCGAGCTGCGGCGTGTGCACCCACCCGGAAGCGGGCCCGATGAGCACGCCCTCGATGCCACGCGCGCGCAGGATGGACGCGGCGCGCGCGGGAGTGAGCCCGGGCTCATTGATCCAAAACGGCTCCAGATGCAGCCCGAGCTGCACCGCGCGGGCTTGTGCGCCCTCGAAGAAGCGCACGTACGTAAGATGCTCGCGCCAGCCCTGCGCGCTTGCCTCGAACGTGAGATACGCGACCTGCCCGAGCGCGGTGAACGGCCCGCGGTGCCGCACGCGCCGCATCACCTCGGCGACGAGCGGGCTGCGATCGTAGCCGAGCCGGCCTGCATGGCGCCGGATGCGCGCGATCGTCGCCTCGGGCAGCGCCGCGTGGCCTCGGAGCGCGCGCGACACGGTCGACTTCGACACGCGGGCGGCGCGCGCGATCTCGGCGAGGGTGGGGCGGCTGGACGCGGTCATGAAGGCAGAGGAGGTGGACGGGTTGAGCGGGCGGGACTCAAGTGGACGTTGAAACGTGCCGAGGGTGATGCAACTGTTGCGTGATCGGTGACTGGCCAGACGCACGCCAGCCTGCCGCGATGCAGAAAATCCCCCATGAGCTCGAATCCTCGTTTTTCGTTGGCGTGTTGGTTGTTCGTGAGCGCGTGCCTCGTGGCGCCGCTTACTGTGGTGCAGGCGGCGGAGAAACGCTTCGCGCCTCCCGCGTCGCCGCGTGCGACGTACAATTTCAATCCCGGCTGGCAGTTCCTCCGCGATGATGTCGCGGGCGCGGACGCGGCGGCCTTCGACGACAGCAAGTGGAGCACGGTGAGCACGCCGCACACGTGGAACGACGTGGATACCTACCGCGCGTTCATCAGCCACAGCAGCGGCGACCGCAGCCCCGGAATGTACACGGGCGTGGGCTGGTACCGGAAGCACTTCAAGCTCCCCGCGAGCGCGAAGGACGGGAAGGTGTTTCTCGAGTTCGAGGGCGTGAAGCAGGCCGCGCGCTTCTTCATCAACGGCCAGCCCATCGGCAAGATCGAGAACGGCGTGACCGCGTGCGGCCTCGACCTCACGAAGTACGTGAAGTTTGGCGACGCGGACAACGTGATCGCGGTGAAGGTCGACAACGGCGACCGCTACGTCGAGGAGGCGAGCGGCGTGGCGTTTCAGTGGATGGGGCGGGCCTTCAATCCGAATTTCGGCGGCATCAATCACAACGTGTGGCTGCACGTCACCGGCAAGATCTACGCGACGCTGCCGCTCTACGAGGGCCTAAAGTCGACGGGCACTTATGTGTACGCGAAGAACTTTGACCAGAAGGCGCACAGCGCGGACGTGAGCGTGGAGGCGCAGGTGCGCAACGAGTCGGGCGACTTCGCGGGCATCACGGTGGCGTCGGTGATCGTCGATGCGGATGGCATCGAGCGCGCGCGCTACGAGAGCGAGCGCTCAGACCTCGTGAACGGACAGGCGGAGATTTTTGCGACGGTGGGGAAATTTTCCGGCGCGCGCTTCTGGGATGTGAACGACCCGTATCAGTACGACGTGTACACCATCGTGTCGGTCGGCACGGAGGTCGTGGACGTGGCGAAAGTGCGCACGGGTTTCCGCCAGATCGAGTTTCGCGGCGGCGCGGGCAAGGGCGGCGTTTGGCTCAACGGCCGCTTCGTCTGGCTCCCCGGCTACGCGCAGCGCTCGGTCAACGACTGGGCCGGACTCGGGCAGGCGTATCCCGACTGGATGCACGACTGGACCGCGCAACTCATCCGCGCGACCAATGGCAACTATGTCCGCTGGATGCACGTCGCGCCCGGCGCGTCGGACGTGCGCGCGTGCGATCGCGCGGGCATCGTGCAGGCGTGCCCCGCGGGCGACAAAGAGTCGGACCCCGAGACCGACAAACGCAACGCGCCCGAGGTCGCGAAGCGCCAGTGGGACCAGCGCGTCGAGGTGATGCGCGACACGATCATCTATTTCCGCAACAGCCCGAGCATCTTCTTCTGGGAGGCGGGCAACCAAGTCATCACGGTCCCGCACATGGAAGAAATGGTCGCGCTGCGCAAAGAGTACGACCCGAACAGCGGCCGCGTGATGGGCGTGCGCCACGGCGACAACAACGACATGGCCGTGGCCGTCACGCCCGTGGCCGAGTACTACGGCATCATGGTGGGGCAGGACCCGAAGACCGACGCGATCACGGGCGACAAGGTGTTTCGCGGCTACAGCATCGCGCGCCGCGACCGCGCGCCGCTGATCGAGACGGAAGATTTCCGCGACGAAGCGCCGCGCGGTATTTGGGACAATGCGTCGCCGCCGAGCTTCGGCTTCAAGCCGAAGGGTCAGCCCGGCCGCAATGGCGACACGTATCACTGGAATCAGGAAACCTTCTGTCTCGCCGGCGCGACGCGCTACGCGGCCTACGTGGCCAACCGCATCGACAATCCCGATCCGGCGCACTCGAAGTGGGCGGGCTATGCCTCGATCTATTTCTCCGACTCCAACGCCGACGGCCGCCAGGAGGCGAGCGAAGTGCTCCGCGTGAGCGGCAAGGTCGACGGCCTCCGCCTGCCGAAGGAACTCTTCTTCGTGTCGCGCGTGATGCAGAGCGAGACGCCGGACATCCACATCATCGGCCACTGGACGTACCCGGAAAAGACGAAGAAGGCCGTGTACGTCGCCGCGAGTCACGTCGATCAAGTTGAGTTGTTCCTCGAAGGAAAATCGCTCGGCGTGGCGACGAAGCCGCTGGAGTTTATCGATGGCTTCGACGGCGCGAACAAGGGCGATACAGGCTTCATTTATGCGTTTCCGGACATCGCGTTTGCGCCCGGCACGCTCAAGGCGGTGGCATCGAAGGGTGGCAAAGTTGTCGCGCAGGAAGAAATCAAAACCGCGGGCGCGGCGGCAGCGCTGAAGCTCACGCCGCATGTCGGCCCGCTGGGCCTGCAGGCGGATGGCGCGGATGTGGCGTTCTTCGACGTGGAAGTCGTCGACGTGCAGGGCAATCGCTGCCCGACGGATCAGGCGCGGGTGGACTTCACCTGTGACGGCCCGGCGATCTGGCGCGGCGGCCTCAACAGCGGCAAGCCCGAGTCGACGAACAATCTCTACCTCGACACCGAGTGCGGCATCAACCGCGTGATGATCCGCTCCACGCTGCAAGCCGGCGCGATCACGATCACAGCGAAACGCGATGGCCTTACGCCCGCGACCGTGAAGCTCGACGCGAAGCCCGTGGAAATCACCGGCGGCCTCGCGAAAGCGCTCCCGCCGGCGATGGCACCCGGCGCGCTGGCGATGCCGCGGCGGTGAGCGGACGACGCTTCATTTAAGCGCGAAGACGCGAAGCAATCGCGAAGGTTCGCAAAGGGAGTGTGAATTGAGCCAAGGGCGGGGCGCGTTGCGAAAGGCGCGCCCTACCTTTACATGCTGCGCTCAGAACGCCCACTCGGCGCCGAGGCTCGGGAGGAGGGGGAGCTGTTTGCGGGCCTTCTTCGTGTCGGTGACGGTGGTGCCGGAGACGACGACGTTGTGGTCGTAGCCGACGAGGTTGGTGCGGTCGTAGGCGTTGAAGACGTCGAGGAAGGCGCGGAGTTCGCCTCGCTTGAGGGTGAAGCGGCGCGTCACGCGCGCGTCGAGGCGGTGATAGTCCGGGAGGCGGAGGCCGTAGATAGGGCCGTTGGCGGAGAAGAGAACGCGGCGGTTGTTGGTGAGCGTGGCGACCGAGTAGACGACGTCGGTCGTGGGAGTGCCGGTGTGGAACTGCCACGAGACGCTGTATTGCCAGCGCTTGTCGGGCGCGTAGGTGAAATCTGAATACAGCGTGTGGCGCTGGTCGCGGGCGCGCGGGACCCACTGGCCGGCGAGGCGTTCTTCGGCGTGGGCGTAGGCGTAGCTGAGATTCCAGCTCAGCTCGCGGCGCGGATGACCGGAGAGAAGCAGCTCGATGCCGCGGGCGCGACCGCGCTCGGGACTTAGGCGCACACGGTCATCCTGCGCTTCGGGGAAGAGATCGTAAGCGTTGTCGAGATTCTCGGAGCGAGGACGCACATGCGTCATGAGTCGCTCGTAGGCTTCGAGGCGGAAGCCAAGCGTCCGCGACAGCGGTGCCTCCACGCTTAGCACGCGATGCTCGGCTTGCTCGGAGCGGTAGAAGCGCGTGTCGCCGGCGTTGGCGGCGAGTTCGTGGAGACCCTGCGATTGGAAATAGAGGCCCCACGCGGCGCGCAGCGTGGCGGGGCCGACGGTGAGGGCGGCATTAAAACGCGGGCTCACGTCGGAATCGTGCGAGGCGGTGTGGCGGTCGTAGCGCACGCTCGGCTCGAGCACGAGCGGCGTGAGCGGCTGCGTACGTACGGCGAGAAATGCGCCGAAGGAATTGCCCGTGGGATGCGGCGACGAGGAACGTGCGTCGGTGACGGTGAACAGCTTGCCCTGATCGACGACGCTGTATTGGTGCGAGAACGCGTAGTCGTAGCTCGCGGTGCCGTGCGACGCTTCGACGCCGCTGCGCACGACGACCTGATCGGAGATGGCGAGCGACCAGTCGTTGCGCGCGGAGATCGTTTCGAGGCCGCGGTGATCGCGGAGGAAAAACGGAAACGTGTCCAACGTGCCGCTGCCATTGCGGCCCCAGCTCAGGCGCGTGTAGGCGAGCACGGCCTCGGACGAGAGCTTCGGGCTGAACGTGCCCTGCCAACGGCCCCACGCGTAGTCGCTGTCGTAGTCGCTGACGAGGTCGGGGTTGTTGGCACGGTGATATTTCAGGGTGTCGCCGGCGTGCAGCACGTGAAACGAGAGCGTCTGGCCGGGCGCGACATCGTACTCGATCTTCGCGGTGGCGTCGTAGTAGCGCGGATCGATCTCGTCGTCGCGATTCATGATGCGGAGGGCGACATCGGGATAGCCGCGGCGCGCGGAGACGAGCCAGCGTCCGCGCTCGCCGGCGAAACGTCCGGCGGTATTGGCGCCGAGGCCGGTGAGGCTCAGCTCCAGCGCCGTGCGCGGTTGCGCAAACGTGCGCGTCTCCATCGTGAGCACGGCGGCCTGACGGTCGCCGTAGTCGGCGGCGAAGCCACCGGTGGCGAGATCGAGGCGGCCGATTACGCGCGGGTCGACAATCGAGAGCGCGCCGTCGACGTCCTTCAGGTGAAACGGCTCGATGAGCTGCACGCCGTCGAGGCGTGCCAGCACTTGATCGTTGGGCGCGCCGCGCACCCAGAAGGACGCGGTGTAATCATCCGACGCGAGCCCGGGCAGGCGCGCGATGGAGCGGAAAAGATCGTCGCCGAGCTGCGGAAGTGTTTCGAGATCGGCGCTCGTGAGCGTGGCGGTAGGCGAGATGGGATTGTCGCTCACGCCGTAGCGGCTCGGCGTGACCACCACTTGGGCGAGAGGAATGGTCGGTTCGGTGGCGGGGGTTTGCGCAATCAGCGAGGTAATGCACGCGCAGGCCGTCCCGGCCGCGAGCAGGCTGGAGAATCTAAGCATAGCTCCGTGTGCAGCGCCCGACGGCGGCGCGCAATGAAACTCACGCGCAAGGCAACAGGTCAGCGCTCGGCCCGACAGGTTGCGTCCGCTTTGACCTTACATGCCTCGATTGATGAAGGCGACGACCTCGTCCTTGCTGCGCAGGCGAACTGTGATGGGACCATCGGTGTTGGTCCCGATCCGATCGCACGCGGCTGCGGCGAGCAGCGGCATGGCTTTCTCCAAGTCGGGATCTTCGTCCTGATAACTGATGGAGATGTCCCACACTCGCTGCTGGGCATTTGGCTCGGCCGGTTTCTTTTCCGTCGCGACGAGATGAAGTTCCTTCGTGTAAGTGGTCTCCTCAATCTCCTTGAAGCGGATTTCCGAGAGGACCTGGGGCACGTAGCCATCGTCCGATCTCGGCCCCGCCTGATCGTGATAAATAGTCTCGGACCGTTTTACCTTCCGCGATTCAGTGGAGAGTCCGTAGTTGTAGTCGATCTGGATATCTGCGTCTTCCGTTTTGGCCGACTCGAACATGCCCTTGGCGGAAAGCGCGGTCTTCACCATGGCGGCCGCGCCGCTGGAACGTCCGACTCTGGCGGTGGCTGGATCGCTCTGATTTTTTAGCGAATAGGAAAAGCGGCTGGCCGCATCCGGCTGCGCGGCTGCGTCGACGGTCACACGATAGACGTGGGCGCAGCCCGAGAGCAGCGCCACGCTCAACAAGAAGAGCGAGAGCCGCGAACCTGCGATATAGGGGCGTAGCTGGTTCATCGGGCAACAATGCTATACCCGATCATTTTCTCCGTCAACTCCCGCCGGACGCGTTATTTTATTGGGCCGCGAAACTCCTGCACGCTGCGCACAAAATCGTCGGGAATGCCGAAGTCGAAGCGCGTGGCGGACAGCATCTCGAGGGCGAGATAGCCCTCGCGCTGGCGCTGGATTTCCTGCGCGCGGGTGAGCTGAAATTCGCCGCCGTCGCGGATGTTGTCGCGGATCATCTCGCCGAGGATGTCGTAGATCGACGGCGCGAGGAGATGCATGCCGAACCAGCCGAGCCACGTGTCGGCAGGGAGTGTATCGACGTGGAGTTTGGCGCGCGCGACATCGACGGCGGGTTTTTCGATGATGAGATCGACGTCGATCAGGCGCGCATTGTCGCTGCGGCGGCGGCCCGCGATGGTGCCGTAGCCGCGCAGCTCGGACGCGACGATGCGACTGACGGCGGAGACGGATTTGTTGCCCGCGTGCTGCGCGAGCGCGGCGAGTTCGGCGTACGGCGAGACGGGTGTGCCGCGGAAGAGGTGATCGCCGAGGCAGAGCAGCACGCGCTCGCCGGCGGCGAAGTCGCGCGTCTGGTACACGGCGTGACCATAGCCCTCCTGCGTGGTTTGCACGGCGAAGCGCAGGCGAGAAAGAAAGCTGCGCATCTGCTCGGCCTCGCGGAGCAGGATGGGATATTTTTCAAGACGCTTCAGGTACGAGGCATCAGGGCCCGCGAGGTAGTGGCGGATCATCTCTTCTTCGCCGGGCTGGACGATGATGCAGATCTCCTCGATGCCCGCGCCGACCAGCTCCAGCAGGTGATAGTGAAAGAGCGCGCGCCCGATGCCGTCGGTCCCGACGACGGGGAAGAGCTCTTTTTTCACCGCGTGCGACGCGGGGAAATGACGGGTGCCGAGACCGGCGACGGGAATGACGGCTTTGCGAACGGAAGCGGACATGAGGAGATATTTTGCGAACTCAGACCTGCTTGCCGGTCCAGCCCTGCGCGCCGAACGTGTATTGACGCGCGCCGAACTCCACGGCGCCGGGCGACGTGCCCTCGAAGATATCGGGCATCACGCCGACGCGGCGCGAGTACTCGGTGGCGATCTGCGGGATGTGCTGCGCGAGCGCCTCGGTCTTGCCGAAAATGGCGACGGTGCCGCCGGTGCCGCCACCGGTGATCTTGGCGCCGTAGAGACCGCTCTTCGCGCCGCGCTTGCGCACGGCCTCGACGAGGAAATCGACCTCGGGGACGGAGAGATTGCAGTTGCCGCGATAGCTCTCGTGCGCGCCAAACATGCACTCGCCCGCGGTCACGAGCGCAGCGGTATCGCCGGATTTCGCGGCGCGCAGGGCGTCCATGAAACGGATAACGCGCTCGTTTTCGTCGACGGGGTGCTGCGTGGGTCCGGCGACGCGATAGGTGGCGTCGGGCTGGATGGTGGTGACGGAGTCGTCGTGCGTCTTGTACTCCGTGAGAAATTCGGAGCCGACGAGTTTCTCGGGGAGCTGCGGCAGATAGTCGCGGCGAAACTCGTCGCCCGTGAGCTGCGTGAGATAGTCGATCTGGCCGAGGCTCTTTTTCGCGCGGAGCGAGTTGATGATGCGCTTGCCCATGAATGCGCCGATGCGCGTATCGCCGTAGGGATTGCCCGCGACGGAGTGGCGGACCATCGAGCTGATGCCGACGAAGCCGGTGCCCGGCGGGATGTCGACCTCACCGAGGACCGAGCCGGGGCGGCAGAGGATGTGCGTGAGTCGGCCCTCGCGACCGCTCGTGATCGTCATCTGGTCCATGATGCCGCAAGGCGCACCGACGACATGATTCTCGGCCATCTGGCCGAGACGAGCGAGGCGGGCGGCGTCGAGGCCGAGACCGAGATACGCGTTGAGACACGCGAGGGTGCCGACCTCGACGGTAGCGGAGCTGCCGATGCCGACATTCATGGGGACGGCGCTGAGCAGGAGCAGATTGAAACCGTACTGGAGGTTGACGCCTTCTTCCTTGAGCAGCGTGAAGATGCTTCCGCCCGTGTAGGCGGCCCACGCCGCGAGCGGGTTGGCGTGGCAGAGCTCACGCATCTGCGTGTATGAGCCGAGGCCGTCACCTGAGGTGAAGTCGGCCATGGCGATGCGCGTCTCGATCGGCAGGCTGCGCGGGCCGAGCTGGTGTGTGCGGATACGCAGCGTGCGATCGGTGCGCGGCTGGAGGGCGACGAGGACACCACGGCCGAGAACAGCCTCGCACACATTGGCACCTGAGTAGTCGGCGATGCCGCCCATGACATCGAGGCGCGCGGGCACGCGCGCGACCCAGATCTCACCGCTGTTGAAGAACGAGGCGAAGCCGGTCATGTCGCCGTTGGGGCGGGAGAGCAGCGCTTCGAATTGCTGGACCTCGAAGGGCAATGCGGTGGGACGGGAATCGGCGGGCATGTGGAAACGCGCAATGTGCAAAAAGGTGGCTGCGCGCGGAAGCCTGAAGTTTAGGGCTGCGAATCTGTGGGGTTATTCACCACGGAGACACGGAGGTACAGAGAAGGAGAAACCGCGGATGAACGCTGATGGACGCGGATAGTTTTTTGAACCGCGAATGGACGCTAATTCACGCGAATTAAGGCGGGGATACTGAAGATAACCACGAATGGACACGAATGGGTGGGCGCGGGGCTGCGGCGGGACGGCCGCATCTTCTCCGTGTCTTTGTGTCTCTGTGCTGAAGGCCCGGAGCCTAGTCGGAGCGGAGGGCTTCGACGGGGCTCATTCTAGAGGCGCGGAAGGCGGGGTAGATGCCGGAGATGACGCCGACGAGGCCGCTGAAGACGACGCCGACGACGAGGGCGGCGGGGGAGAGTTCGGGGCGGTTGGATTCGACGACGACCTTCTGGAGAATTTTTATCAGCAGCACGCTCGCGACCATGCCGAAGATGCCGCCGGCCACGGCGAGGCTGAGTGACTCGGCGAGGATCTGGATGAGGATGTCGCCACGCTTGGCCCCGAGGGCGCGGCGCACGCCGATCTCGCGGACACGCTCGTTGATGGAGGCGAGCATGACGTTCATGATGCCGATGCCGCCGACGATGAGGCCGATCACGGCGACGCCGCCGAGGGAGTAAACATAGCTGTTGCGCGTCTCCTCGAAGCGCTGGAGCAAATCCTCGCGCGTCTGCATGCGCACGTCCTGTACGCCGCGATGGGTGTGAGTGAGGACGTTGCTGATCTGCTGTAGCGCGACCGGGATGTCGTCGATGCTGTAAAGCTGCACGCTGAGCACATCGACTTTTTCGTCGGTGCGGAAAAGCGTCTGCGCGGTGGTGAGCGGGATGAAGACCGAATAGTTGCGCTCGCTCAAGGAGCCATCGTCGCCGTCGCGGTTGCCGTACTCGGGGAGCACGCCGATGACGGTGAAGGGATTGGCGTTGAGCGTGAGCACGCGGCCCACGGGATCGAGGCCGCGCGCGAACAACGAGCGGGCGATGCCGCTGCCGAGCACGATCACCTGATTCTGCATCTCGAGGTCGAGGTCGCTGATGATGCGGCCGTCGGCGACGGTGATGCGATCCATCGCAAACGTGGCGGGCAAGACGCCGCGTGGCTGCGACCAGGCATTGCGCCCTTGGAAGAAAAGACGACCGCCGCTCTGCAGACTGACCTCGGCGGTGACGCGGCGAGCGAGAGGGACGGCGGCGAGGATGGCGCGGACGTCGTTGAGCGTGCGGCCCGGAGAGATGGGCGCGATCTCGCGTTGGCTGTCGGGCGGCGGACGAGAAAGGATGTCGATGCGCTCGATGCCGCCGGATTCGTAGATCATCGCTTCCCAGCCGCTCAGGAGACCCTTTACCACGCCGAGCATGCCGACGAGCGACGCGGCACCGAGGACGATGCCGAAGAGCGTGAGGAACGAGCGCAGCTTGTGCGCGAGGACCTCGCTGAGGCCGCTGGTGAATCCGAGCAGGATGGAACGCATCGCAGCAGGTCAGCGCGAAGTGCCGGCGGAGCGTGTGGTCGGCGCGCCGTTGGGCGTGGCGCCAACGACGGGCACCTCACCGTCGAAGGCGGGCGGGCGGGTGAGGGCGACTTCTTCGCCGACCTCGACGCCAGCGAGCACTTGGATGCGGCGCGTGTCGGCGAGACCGGTGTCGATCACGCGGACCTCGTAGGCATCGCCCTTTTTAACGAAGGTGTAGCGGACCGAGTCGGCATTGGAGAACACCGCAGTGAGTGGGAGCGACGGCGTGTTTTCCGCGCGGGCAAGGGTGAACGTGACCGTCGCAGACATGCCGGGGCGCAGGCGCGCGTCGGTCGTATCGAGCACGACGTCGATCGGGAAAAGCCGAGTGCGGTCCATCTGGTTCTCCGTGGCGCTGGTGGCGATGCGGCGAACGACGCCGGTGAGCTGGAGGCCGCGGAGCGGATCGATGCGGATGCGCGCGGCATCGCCGATCTTGAGGCGGGCGACGTCGATCTCGTTGATATTGGTGCGGACCATCAGCGAAGAGAGGTCGGCGACCTCTCCGAGCAGCGTGCCGCCGTTTTGCCCGGAGACGCCGGTGATGATCTGGCCCTCGGTGAGGTCCTTGAGGAGCAACGTACCGTCGTGCGGGGCGCGGATGATGGTCTTGGTGAGCTTGTCGCGGAGGTTGGCGTTGCGCGACTCGGCGACCTGGCCGTCGTTGACGGAGAGGGCGAGGGTGATGCGCGACTCGTCGAAATCCTTCTTGGTGATGAGGCCGCGCTTGTAGAGATCGTTTTGCCGGTCGTAGTCGCGCTGCGTGCGCTCGGTGCGGAGCTTGGCGGCCTCGATGTTGCGGTCGGATTCCTGGAGCTGTGTGAGGAGATCCTGCTGGTCGAGCATCAGGATGTCCTGCGCGCGGACCACCGGTTGGCCGTCGGGCGCGATGATCTTGGAGATGCGGCCGTTGACCTCGGAGCGGAGCTCAGTCGAGAAAACGGCGCGGATGCGGCCGACGCTGACGATTTCCTCGGCGATGTTGGCGGCCTTCACCTTGGCGGTGGGGACCTTTTCCTCGCGCTTGCGGCCGAAGAGACCGGGGCTGACCTGCTGCCATACCAGTCGTCCGCCCCAGCCAAGGGCGCCGAGGACAACGAGCGAGACGACGATACGGACGGGCCACTTGAGCCAGCGGGGAGATTTACGGGAATCCGACATGGAAAGGGGTATGACGCACGAAAACGAAAGAGGAAACGCGAGCATCATAAATATGAAGGCGCGTCCGCCAGCCCGGACTTTGCGAGATGGCGCAAATTCGTGTGGCCAGTCGCGAAAGCGCGCGCAACAAAACTCCATGCGCATCTATTTCATGGGAGTGGCAGGCACCGCGATGGCCAACGCGGCGCTGCTGGTCCGTGCTGCTGGGCACACGGTGCTCGGGGCCGACGCCGGGGTTTATCCGCCGATGAGCACGGTGCTCGCCGAGGCGGGCATCGAGGTGCACGAAGGCTACGACGCGGCGCGACTCGCGCGACTCGCGCCCGACCTCGTTGTGATCGGCAACGCCATGTCGCGCGGCAATCCCGAGGTGGAGTGGCTGCTGGAGACGCGCGTGATCGCGTTTACCTCGCTGCCGGGACTCCTGCACGACTTCGTGCTCAAGACGCGCAAGAACCTCGTCGTCTGCGGCACGCACGGGAAAACGACGACGACCTCGCTCACAGCGTTCTTGCTGCGCGAAGCGGGACGAGATCCGGGCTTTCTCATCGGCGGTGTGCCGCAGGATCCGCTGGTCGGCGCGCATCTCGGCGCGGCGGGCGAACCCTTCGTGATCGAAGGCGACGAGTACGACAGCGCGTTTTTCGACAAGCGCAGCAAGTTCATCCACTACGCGCCGCACATCGCTCTGTTGAACAATCTCGAGTTCGACCACGCGGATATTTTCCGCGATCTCGTGGATGTGCAGCGGACCTTCAATCACCTAAGCCGCATCGTGCCGCGCAACGGCTTCATCGTGATGAACGGCGACGACGAAAACCTCCGCGCGCTCGGCGCGATGGCGTGGACGAAGGTCGTGCGCGTCGGCACCGGTGAAGGGTGCGACACACGCATCGTGGATTTCGCGGAGTCGCCGACCGGCGTGGAGTTTTCGCTTACATGGCGCGGTGCGCCGTGGGGCCGGGTGCAGTGGGCGTTGCCGGGACTCTTTAATGCGCGCAATGCTGCGATGGCCGCAACGGCCGCGGGCCTCGCGCTTGATCCGACGGACCCGACAAAGCTGCCACTCGCGGCGCTCGCGCGCTTCCGCGGCGTGAAGCGCCGGCAGGAAGTGCTCGTGAACACACCGAGCGTGACGGTGATCGAGGACTTCGGGCACCATCCGACGGCGCTGGCGGAAACGCTGCGCTCGCTGCGCGCGCGCTATCCGGGCGCTGCGCTGACGGCGGTCTTTGAGCCGCGCTCCAACACCTCGACGCGAAAGGTCATGCAGGATGCCTTCATGCGCGCGCTCGCGCAGGCGGATGAGGTGTACCTCGGGCCGGTGAATCGGCCCGCGCTTCTGCGCGATGACGAGCGTTTCGACCCCGATCAAGTGGTGCAGCAGCTCGGCGCGCAGGGCGTGCGCGCGCAGAATTTTTCCGGCAACGCACCGATGTGCGACAAGCTCCTCGCCGATACGCTGCCGCATCAGGGCAAGCCGCGCGTGGTGGTGTTTTTCAGCAACGGCGCGTTTGGCGGGATCATCACGCGGTACGCGACGGCGGCGGGGGCGTAGGACGGACCGGTTGCGTCGAGCAACGATTGGGTTACTTGCGGCTTGTATTCGTCGGCTGCGCTGGCACTCACGAAGTCGCGATGGCACCCCACGTATTCCCCGTGTCCGGTCTGCGAGTTGGCCGGATCTTGGTTTTCCTGTTTGCCGCCTCCGCGGCCTCGTTGACGGCGGCACCTGCGCCGAAGCCCGCGGCACCGGCCGTCGGCGGCGATCATGCGGCGGCGCTGGCCAAAGTCCTGCCCGCGGTCGTGCGGATCGAGGCGATCCGGCTGCGGCCGAGCGACGGGCATTTCATCAAGCTGCACGTCGGCGGCAGCGGCTCGATCATCACGCCGCAGGGCCATGTGCTGACGAACTGCCACGTGGCGGAGGACGCGGATTTTTACCGCTGCTATCTGTATGATGGCACGATGTTCGAGGCGAAGCGCATCGGGCAGGATGCGCTGACGGACCTCGCGGTGCTGCAGCTCGATCTCAGCAAGCGCGCGAAGGATGCGCCGCCGCTCCCGCTCGCGACGTTTGCGGATTCGGAGAAAGTGGCGGCGGGGCAGGAAGTCTTCGCGCTGGGCAGCCCGGCGTTTTTTGCGCAGTCGGTCACGCGCGGCATTGTAGCGAACCAGTCGCTCGTGCTCCCGCAGGAAACGGTGGGCAAGATGATTTTGCGCGGCGAGGACGTCGGCATGGTCGTGCGGTGGATTCTGCACGACGCGAGCATCTTTGGCGGCAACAGCGGCGGCCCGCTCGTGAACGCCGAGGGCCAGATCGTCGGCATCAACGAGATCGGCGTGGCCAATCTCGGCGGTGCGATCCCGGGCAACCTCGCGCAGCAAATCGCGCAGCAAATCATCGCGAGCGGCACGGTCGCGCGCGGCTGGTCGGGCGTGAGCGTGCAGCCGCGCCTCGAAGCGACGGGCCCGGGGGCGGGTGTGTGCATCGGCGACGTGGCGCCGGACTCGCCGGCGGAGAAAGCGGGCCTGCTCGCGGGCGATCTCGTGCTGGCTTGCGATGGGCACGCGATCGAGGGCGCGGAGGAAAAGGCGGTGGCGAATTACTATCGGCTCGAAATGGGCCGCCTGCCGGGCAATGAGCTGGCCGTCGAGATCGAGCGAGCGGGGAAAAAGCAGACTTTGAAACTCAAGCTCGGCTCGCGCGAACCGGCGCAGGGCGACGACATCGAGGCGCGCGGCTGGGGCGTGATCGTGCGCGACCTCACCGGTCCGCTCGCGCGCGATGAGCGCCTGCCGGACAAACGCGGCGTGTGGCTCGAAAATATCCGCCCGGCTGGTCCGGCCGGACAAGGCGAACCCGAACTGCGCCGCGAAGATGTGCTCGTAGCCGTCGATGGTCAGGCCGTCGGCAGTGTGGCGGAGTTGAAGGCCTTTACGGACAAAGTCCTCCCCGACACGCAGGGGGCGACGCACACGGTGATCGCGAGCGTGCGCCGCGACGGCGCGGTGCTTACCTCAGTGGTCGAGCTGCGCAATGTGACGCCCCGCTCGGTGACGCCGCAGGCGCGTAAGGCGTGGCTTGGCGCGCAGTCGCAGCCGCTCACGGTGAAGCTCGCGGGTCGACTCAATATCAAGTCCGAGGGCGGCGCGCGACTCACGCGCATCTATCCCGGCACGAAGGCCGAGGCCGCGGGGCTGAAGGTCGGCGACGTGGTGCTCGCGCTCGACGGCTCGGCAGTGACGGCGCGGCGCGCCGAGGATCTCGATCTCTTTGTGCGGCAGATTCGCCAGTACCGCGCGGGCACGGAGGCGAAGTTTACGCTCTGGCGCGATGGGCAGAAAATGGATTTACCGGTGATCCTCGAGGAGCAGCCGAAGCCCTCGGCGGAGATGCCGTACTGGGAAGACGACAAGCTGGAGTACGTGGTGCGCGAGCCGGCCTTCGACGACCGCATGCGCCTGCAGGTCGCGCCCGATGCGCAGGGCGTGTTGGTCGAGAGTGTCGCGCCCAATGGCTGGGCGGCACTCGCCGGGCTGCGCGGCGACGACCTCGTGCTCAAGTCCGACGACAAACCCGTGACCACGCTCGAAGGCTTAAAGCAGGCCCGCGCCGAGGCTGCGCAGAGCGGACGCGCGTGGTGGGTACTCCTCGTCGAGCGCCGTGGCCAGACCCAGTTTATCGAGATCAATCTCCAACCGCTAAAGAAATGAAATCCCCCGCACGTATCCACTTTTTCCTTGCACTGGCTGCCGTCGCTTGCGGCGCGAGTCTCCGCGCCGAGCCGGATGCGCAGGCGACCGCCGGCCGCGCGCTGGTGAAGAAGTACGCCGACGCGGTGGTCAGCGTGGAAATGGTGTCGACGACGAAGATCTCGATGGGCGACCGGCCTGCGTCGCCACAGGAGCGGAAGATCGAGATCAACGGCACGGTGATTTCCGCGAGCGGCCTGACGGTGACGGCGCTCAGCGGCATCGATCCACGCTCGATGCTGGAAAACATGCGCCGCAACGGCCAGCGCATCGACATCGGCGAAACCGAGTACAAGGAAGTGAAGCTCCGCCTCGCCGACGGCTCAGAGGTGCCGGCGCGCGTGGTGCTGAAGGATCAGGACCTCGATCTCGCGTTCATCGTGCCGGCGGAGGGCGAGGGCGCGGCGAAGCGCGAGTTTCCCTTTGTGAGCCTCGATCAGCCGGCCGAGGGCGCGCAGCTCGGGACTTATTTCGTGGTCTCGCGCGCGGGCAAGAGCCTCCAACGCGTGCCTGTGGCCCGCGTGGTGACGGTCGAGGGCATCGCGGAAAAACCGCGCCGCATCTATCTCGTGTCGAATCCCGCCATCGGCTCACCGGTGCTCGATGCTGCAGGCCACACGCTGGGCCTCTGCATGATCCAAATCGCTTCGAGCGGCACGACGATCGTGGTGCTGCCCGCGGCGGACATTCAGGATATCGCGAAGCAGGCGGCCGAAGCGGCGCTCAAGCCGGTCGAAGCGCCGAAGCCAGCGGAAGATGTAAAACCGGCTGAAGAGGCGAAGCCGGCGGATGCGGCGGCGCCGAAGACGGGCGGGTGAGCCTGGTTAGCGGAGCTTGTTTTAAGCGCGAAGACGCGAAGATCCGCAAAGATTCGCGAAGGATGAGGAGAGACCTATGTTTTCCTGCCGTATGAATGTAGCGGCGCTCTATGAGCGCCGGAGGCACTCGGTCGGTTAAGCGGGGCGCGACGGCGGTCATA
The DNA here is from genome assembly GCA_048498795.1 of Verrucomicrobiota bacterium. GTDB lineage: Bacteria > Verrucomicrobiota > Verrucomicrobiia > Opitutales > Opitutaceae > JBEHXH01. Next base: position 33,477 of record JBEHXH010000020.1, on the reverse strand, counting down.
GACCGCCGCTACAGCAAGACATTCGAGCAAAAGGTGAGTTCGCGACGCAGGCGAAAGCCTGACGGCTTCCGCTACGGGGAAACGGGCACGTTTACTGCGCCTGGCGGGCGATCTTTTTCTCAGTGGGCTTTTGGCCGGGAGGCAAAGCGAGGAGATCGTAGTCTTCGTAGCCGGTGATCTTCACGGTGGCGTATTGGCTCACCGGAAGATCGCGCGGGACGTAGACGCGGCCGTCGATATCAGGAGCATCGGCTTCGCCGCGGGCAACGCCGGGTTCTTCGACGAGAACTTTGAGTTCGCGGCCGACGTAGCTCGCGCTGACTTCGGCGGCGATTTCCTTTTGCAGCGCCATGACCCGGTGCCAGCGGCGCTCTTTTTCCTTCTGCGGAATCTGGCCGACCATCTTGGCGGCGCGGGTGCCTTCTTCCTGCGAGTAGCGGAAGACGCCGAGGCGCTCGAACTTCGCCTCGCGGATGAAGTCGCAGAGTTCGTCGACGTCGGCCTCGGTTTCGTTGGGGAAACCGACAATGAAAGTCGTGCGGATCGCGATGCCGGGGATACCGGCGCGGATGCGCTTCACGAGATCGCGGATGTAGGCGGACGACGTCTCGCGCTGCATCTCGCCGAGCATGTGATCGCTGATGTGCTGCAGCGGGATGTCGATGTAGCGGGCCACCTTCGGGCACTCGGCGATGGTGCGGATCAGCTCATCGCTCCAGTGCGCGGGATGCGTGTAGAGCAGGCGAATCCAGAAATCGCCCTCGATCGCATTGAGCTCGCGGAGGAGAGTGGTGAGCGCGGTGCCGCGGGAGGAATCGACGGGCGTGCGCGGATTGGGCCGCTGCTCCCACGTGTCCATGCCGAAAAACGTGGTGTCCTGCGAAATGAGATTCAGCTCCTTCACGCCCTCGGCGACGAGCTTCCTGGCCTCGGCGACGACGCTCGCGACGGTACGGCTGCGGTGGCGGCCACGGATCTGCGGGATGATGCAGAACGTGCAGGGGTGGTTGCAGCCCTCGGCGATCTTGATGTACGCGAAGTGCCGCGGGGTGAGCCGGAAACGCGGCGTGTCGTAGTCGGGAATGTACGTCGAGCGGCCCTCGATGAAGTTTGGCGGCAGGTCGGTCTTCGCGCGCTCCTTGGCGTAAATCTGCTCGATGATCGGTGCGACCTTGGTGACCTGGTCGAGGCCGATGAAGGCGTCCACCTCGTCGCGCAGCGAGGTCGAGAGGTCCTTCGAGAAACGCTGCGACATGCAGCCGGCGACGATGAGCTTCTGCTCCTTGCGGCGCTTCTTCATCCCGCGGTTCTGGTGGACCTCGAGGATGTGGCCGATGGACTCCTCCTTCGACGAGTCGATGAAGGAGCAGGTGTTGACGATCACGACGTCGGCCTTCTCCGCCTCGGGGATGACCGACATGCCGGCCTGATGCAGATGGCCGACCATGATCTCGGAATCGACGAGATTCTTGGCGCAGCCGAGGGAGATGAGACTGACTTTGATCATGCTCGTGGAATAAAAAACCGCGGCCGGGGCCGCGGTCGGTCAAAGAGAAAAGGGCAGGCGCGCAGCCGCTTTATTTCTTCTTCGCCGTGGCGGCGTCGCGTGCTTTGCGGCGCTTGAGATAGGCAGCGCGGCGTTTCCGTTTGATGTGCTTGTTGATCTGTTGGCCCATGGTTTTGTCGAGTGAAAGAAGACATTCATTCACACCGCCCCGGGCGAGTCAAGCGCGGCACAGCGCTGGGAAAGTGCTTAATTGTTTTCCCGCTTGAACACGGAAAGCGCGCGGACGCTACCCTTGCGGGCAGAGAACTCCGACGGACGCACGGGCCGGTCCGGCAGGGCGAAGCAGATCCGCAACGTGTCGCTGTCGAGCTCATAGATGCCGAGGTAGATCACGCCCTTGTAGGGTCCGGCGGCTACCTCCAGATCGATTGCCTTTGGCGTCTTCGTGGCATCGATCTTTTTGACGGCCCAGCGGACGAGGATTTCGTCCCCGCGCTTCATCACCCACGTGCCGTCGGCAGCGCGAATCCAGCGAGTGCCTTTCAACGCAGCCTCGGGGGCTTCGACGCCGTTGTTTTCCGCGTAAACGGGGCGCCAGGTGCCGGCGAGGGATTTCAGCTCGCGAGAGAAAACGTCGTTCAGTGGGACGGCGGAGGTTTCAGCCCAGCCCGACGTGGCGAGTGTGGTGAAGAGAACTAACCGGAGCAGCAGCCACTTCATGATAAGCCGCGCGTTTTCAAAGGGAGAGACTTTCACCGGCGACGATCTTGTCGCCCTCGCGGGTCCAGCGGTAGACGAGGGGGCCGCGCTGACGGTCGAGCTGTTTGTAGAGCGTGGGGTCGCTGCGCTTCGGAAGCGTGAGCTCGGCGAGGCCGGTGGCATCGCAGTTGAGGAGGCGCGCGTAGGGTTTGAAGTGCTCGGGACGGCCGATGATGCGCGCGAGACCTTCGGGCGCGGTAAGGGGGCGGCGGTCGAGCGCGAGGAAACTGTAGGGCAGGCTGCGGAGGTCGATGCCGGCGCGCTGGCCGAATTTCACCCAGTCGGGATTGGCGAAAATCTCCGAGGGTGGCGCGGCGAAGAAGTGACACCAGTGGCGGCTGTTGCCATCGGCGAACATCGGGCAGCTCTGTTTGTGCGTGCAAGGGGCGACGACCGACCAGCGCGACCGCAGCTCCTCGCGGAGCAGGCCGAGGCGGCGGCTATCGGCCGAGGTGCCGGGCTCGACCCAGAGCACGGCCTCGGCGCGGTCGATCACTCGGCGCAGCGCGGCGAGCGCGTCGGCATCGAGCTCGCTCAGCACGTGGCTGAGCAGCAGCAGGCCGATGGGCGCGTCGCTTTCGAGAAAGCTCGGCATGGGCTGCACCACGCTCAGTGCGGGAAAGGCTTTTTGCGCGGCGCTCGCGGCAAACTCCGCGGCGAGGGGTGAGTGATCCCAGACGAGCAGTTCGTCGAAATTTTCCGGGCCGAAAGCAGAAATCACGCGTCGACTCGCGACGCCGGAGCCGCAACCCCAGTCGAGCACAGTGCGACTCGCGGGGCGCCAGCCGCGCAGGCGCAGCTCGCTGAGCACGGCGTCCCACTTCCAGCCGATGCGCTCGGCGTAGGTGAGATCGTAGCTGGCGAGCTCCTCGGCGGATTGCCAGTACGCGCCCTTGACGCTGCGCCGGATGAACGTGTCGCGGAGTCGGTCGAGCGCGGCCCAGTCGAGTGCGGTCCAGTTCATCACTTCACGCGGATTTTCTGGCCGATCTTCAACTTGGACCACTGCACGTCGGGATTGAGCTTGGCGAGGTCAGCGAGGGTGAGGCCGGCGTTGCTCGCGATCCGGGCGGCGGTGTCGCCGGGTTTGATCACGAGTTCGCCTTCGCCTGCGACGACGGCCGCTTGCGGGGGCGCATCATCTTTCGGGTTGAAGCTGATCGTCTCACCGGTCGCGGTCGTCACTGAGATGTTGTCGTTGCCAGGAGCAAATAGCAGGTCCCCGTAGTTCTCGCCAGCGACGGGCTCGAGGCTGCGGACGTAGTTTTGGACGCCGACAAGATCGGCTATGGTCGCGGATTTTTTTCCGGTCTCTAGGAAAAACTGATCGCTCGCAGCGACCAGCTTCCGGAGGTTTCTCTGAATGAGCTGTCGACGCTGAGGTGTGAGCGGTTCGGCGGGAGCGACCTTCGATGACTTCAGACGGAGGCGAAGAGTCGTGCCGTCTTTTGTGAGCGCAACGGTTTCGCTCGCGGGGTCGTAGCCGTCGACTTTGTAGCCAGCGCAGGTGCCGCCGACGGAGACCCAGGAGGAGGTGTTGTCGGCGGGATTGAGGAGGAGCAGGCGGGTGCCTTTGGAGTCGGTGGAGACTCCGGTGAGTTCGATGTTGGATTCGGCGGCGAAGGTGGACGCGGCGGCGAGCAGCAGGCCGGCGAGAAGGAGAGGTTTTTTCATCGGGGCGCAAAAAAAGCGCGCCGAGGATGGCGCGCTTTTTTGGAGAGCGAAAGCTATTACAGCTGGGCCTGCACTTTGGCCTTGAGGGAGGCCTTGGGCATCATGCCGACGATCTGGTCGACGACCTTGCCGCCCTTGAAGACGAGCATGGTCGGGATCGCGCGGATGCCGTACTCGGCGGCGATGGAGTCGTGCTCGTCGATGTTGACCTTCGCGATGGTCAGCTTGCCGTCGAGCTCCTTGGAAAGCTCATCGAGGATCGGCGCGATCATCTTGCAGGGGCCGCACCACGGGGCCCAGAAGTCGACGAGGACGGGCGTCGTCGCAGCGGCGACGGTGGATTTGAAATTGTCGGTGGTCAGGTTGGCGATTTTTTCGGACATGTTGGTAATTGAAGATAGTTAAGCGGACGAAAAAGCAAACGGCCCTCAGCGCGGGGTCGACTTGTGGATGATCTCGGCGAGTTCCTGGTGCTCGACGCTCTGAAGCTGTTTGCCGCGGCTCTTCAGCTCCTCGAAAGTCTTGATCAACGTCTCGGTGGCGCGGCCGTGCGTCTCCTCCGAGCCGCCGACGACGGCGAACTGATCGGCCGTGGTGATGCGCTTGTGGCCATCGGTGTGGTCGAGGCCGACGCCGAGGATCATGGCCTTGCCGGCCGGTTTGCGCTTGCTGGGCTGCTTCTTCTTCACGCGGTCACGGTGCTCGCGTCGGTCGGAGTTTCAAGCGGCATTTCGGAAGAAGGCGTCGGTGGTGTCTCGACGGGCGTGGGCGGCGCTTCGGCGAGCGCGGGTGAAGCGTCTGCAGTAGCTGGAGGTGTGTCGGCGGGCGGAGGAGTTTCTTCGGCAACTGGCGGGGGCGGAACATCGACTGGCGCAGACGCGGCGTCAGCAGGCGCGAGCGATACGTCAACGGGTGCCGGAGGAGTGTCCGAGGGAGCCGGTGGCGTATCGGTGGGCGGGGGCGTTTCCTCGGCGACCGGCGGTGGAGGCGGCGCGGCCTCGACGACGGAAACGATGATGTCGGAAAACGCCTCGTCCTGTTTCACGCGGAGCTTGGTGAGACGCGTGAGCTCCAGCACGGCGAGGAAGGTCGCGACGAGCCGGCGGAGTGTGATGGGGCCGCCGCCTTCGAGGAGGCGCGTGAAAAGGAAACTCTTCTCGGTCTGCGTGAGGAGGAGGATTTCCTCCATCTTGTCGGAGACGGTGATGACCTCGTCGTGGATCTCGCCGACGACGAGTTTCTCGGCGAGACGACGGAGGACCAAGTTAAACGTCTGCCAGAGATCGATGCGGTCGACGTTTTTCAGGCTGCGCTCGAGCTGGTCGCTCATCGAGGAGACGAAGCGCTCCATGTGGTCCTGCTGATTGCGAGCGAGCAGGGCGATCTCGCCGGCGGCCTCCTTGAACTTCTTGTACTGGAGGAGCTGGTGGACGAGTTCCCAGCGCGGATCGATGTCCTCGTCGTCAGCGTTGGGGTCGACGGCGGCCTGGCCGCGGGGGAGGAGCAGGCGGCTTTTGATTTCCATCAGCGTCGCCGCCATCACGAAAAACTCGCCCGCCACATCGAGATCGAGCTGCTGCATCGTGTGCAGGGCCTCGATGTACTGCTTGGTCACCGACTCGATCGGGATGTCGTAAATATCGAGCTCGTTTTTCCGGATGAGGAAGAGCAGGAGATCGAGCGGGCCTTCAAAGACCTGCAGCTTGATGCGATAATCGGCGTCGGGAACCACGGCGCGATGGTTGGAGGCGCGAGGGTCGCGGCAAGGGAAAAGACCAGCGACTCACGCTACTCGCCGGAGGGACGCGACAAAGAAGCCGTCGCCATCGTGCGCCACGGGCCAGAACAGCAGCCCTGCGCCGCGCGGCTCACCGAAGAAAGGCTGGGCAAAGGGCGCGGGCGCGAAGTCCGGATGCGCCGCGAGAAAATCGCGCACGATGTCCTCGTTTTCAGAATGACAGAGCGAGCACGTGGCATAGACGAGCCGGCCGCCGGGGCGTACGCGCGTGGCGAAATTGGCGAGCAACATACGCTGTTGAGCGGCGTAGGTGCGGATCGTGTCGGGCGTGGTCGTCCACTTGAGGTGCGGCGCGCGGCGCCATGTGCCGGAGCCGGAGCACGGCGCGTCGACGAGCACGCCATCGAAGAGACCGGCAGGCTGGCGCGTGATCGTGAGCGTGCGCGCGGTGAGGCCGGCGCGATGAGCGCGCGCGGAGAGTTCGTCGAGCGCGGCAGGGCGGATGTCGTGCGCGACGACGTGGCCGGTGGGGCCGAGCAGCGAAGCGAGCTGAAGCGTTTTCCCACCGGCACCGGCGCAGGCATCGAGCCAGCGCGTGCCGGGCTCGACGCCGATGGACGCGAGGATCATCTGCGAGCCGATGTCTTGAATCTCGACGCGACCGCGGGCGAACGACTCGGTTTTCGTGACATCGAGATCGGGCGGGAGATTGAGCGCGTTCGGCAACTGCGCGCTCGGCTGCCACGGCCAGCCGAGGCCGGTGAACTCGGTGTGGACGGCTTCGCGATCCAAGAGACGCAGCCAGAGCGGGGCGCGAGCGAGGAGGATGTTGCGCTGCGCGGGAATGAAGGCGTCGGGGGCTTCTTCGCGCAGCCATGCAGGGAGGAGATCGTCGGCATCGTGCGGCGTGCCGAGGCGCGCGGTGAGCAGCGCCGCTTTTTCAGCGGAGGCCGCGGGACACGCGGGCCAGTCGGCGAGCAGCGCGGCGCGAAAAGGACGCGTGGCAGGCGTCTCGGCGGCGAGCCATGCGATGAGCGTCGCGGCGCGGTCGGGCGCGGTGTCGAGGTGAGGCTCGATCCACGGCAGGTAGCGCAGCGCGGTGTAGAGCAGCTCGCGATAGAGGCGGCGGTCGCGCGAGCCGAAGCGGCGGTCGGCGCGGAGGAGTTGCTCGAGGCGCGCGGCGAGACCGGCGTCGCGCCGCCAGTGCGGGCGCAGCTTGGCGAGCAGGTCGAGCAGGCTGCGTTGCTGGCTGCCGGCGTGGTTCATCTCTGCGCGCGCGGCGTCAGAAGCGGATCGTGTCGATCTGCACGTTGAAGCCGAAGGCACTCTCGCGGCGCGGGCCGGAGTAGAGTGTCACCACATAGTCGATACGCCACGTGTTGGAGAGATTCTGCACGAGGCCGTAGGACTGCTCGTTGAAGCGGCGTTGGCGCGCATCGTAGCGGAGGCGGGTGAGGGCTTCCCACGCCTCGTTGAGACGCGTGCGGCCCTCGATGGCGTAGTCCTCGACTTGGCGGCGGAGAAACTGATTGGAGAAACGGATGGACCACGCATCGCCGTCGCGCAGGGTGACGCCGGAGTTGAACTCGCGGAGGGTGAGGTCCTGCGGGACGAAGCTCTCGTAGACATTGAGCTCCAGCCAGCGCGCCGGCATGACGGCGAGCTCGGTGTGGACCTCGGAAACGTCGCGCTCGCCAAGCTGGCGCTTGAAGCGGAAATCGTTGGCGACATTGAAGACGAGCAGATCGCGCGAGCCGTAGACGGCGTCGCGGGTCTGGATGGCGTTGTCGAGGCCGAAGCGGAGGACGTTGGTCGCGTGGAGATCATCGATGTTGCGCGTGTCGCCAAGATCCAGGGTGGGCAGATACGTGCTGAAGGTGCGATCGTCGATCTGCGGGATGTAGCGGCGGCCGCGCTCGGCCTCGGGGATGTAGCGGTAGCTGATCTTCGGCGTGAGCAGGTGGCGCAGGCCATCGATTTTCCACTGCGGATTCTTGTAGTCGAAGGTGCCGCTGGTGCGCAGCGCTACATCCGCACCGACCTCGCCGAGCGTGCGCGTGTAGTCACCGGCGGTAGGCGCGCCCTCGGTGGCGGAGTAGTGCGTCACGCGCGCGCCGGCGACGGGCGTGAACGTGAAATAGTCGCCCGCGGCGACGGGGCGCGTGAGGCCGTAGAACGCATCGAGCCGGCGCGACTCCAGATGCGGGCCGCCGGGTGTGCGCTGGCGCAGAAACGCGGCGCTGGCATCGAAGCGCTCGTACACGCCGCCGCCGACTGCGGTGGGCATCAGGTCGAAACGCACCTCGGGGAGGCGCTCCTGCACGGTGTCGAAAGAGTTGGGCTGGAGCCGCGCGAAGGCGGAGAGGAAATAGTTTTTGCCGGTGTAGGTGGCCTCGAGAATGTTGTCCGGCTCCTGAACGGGGAAGAACTCGCGGGGACGGAAATCGCGCAGGATGGACGAGTCTTTCCACCAGTTGATACTACTGAGGAGCGTGACGCCATTGCTGAGCGTCTGATTGTGTTCCCACATGGCGAAGGCGCGCGAAGCGGGGATGGGCTGGCCGAGGATGTCGGCCTGCCGGTCGCCGTGGTCGCGGATGTAGCCGGTGCGGAACCAGCCGTGAAGATCGCGATTCTCACTGTCGTAGCTCGCCGTCGGGCCAAACATCAGGCCGCGCTTGGTGTAGATGGCCGTATCGGCGCCGACTCGAACATCGGGCGCGACGGGCAAGTGCAGCCCGGCCTGCAGATAGCCGCCGAGCGAAGAGCGATAGCCACCGTCGAAACTGAACAGCGAGACGAAGGGCTCCGTCAGCTTGTGCTCGAAGCGCAGTGTGGGGAGGAAGGTCGCGGGGCCGATGCCGGCGCGGGCATTGCCGAGGCGGAGGTAGGAGCCGCGCTGGTAGTGAATGGAGTCGGCCTTGAGCGTCGGTTGAAAAGCACCGGGCTCGCGGTAGGTGACGGTTACTTTATAGACCGTGAGGTCGTCGCGCGTGCCGTCGGCGGAGTCGCCCTCGACGTAGATGGGGTCGCGGCCGAGGCGAACATGGGAGGCGGAAATGCCGCCGTCGCTGCGACGGTAGGTGAGAGAGTCGGCGAGCAGGCGCTCGTTTTTGCGGGTGAGGACGACGTTGCCCTTGGCCGAGGCGGTGGCGGTCTTGAGATTGTAACGGATTTCGTCGGCCGTCAGCACGAGGTCACCGTCGGAGAAGCGCGCGTCGCCCGTCACGATACCCTCTTCCTCAGTGGCGGAGGTCTTCAGGCCCGACAATTCGGGCGGAGCGAGCTCCGCGGCGCGCAGAGCGACGGCGGCAAGGACGAGGAGGGCACAATAACGGATCACCCGCGCAGCAAAGGCGGGCGGGGGGGCGCAAGCAAGCCGTGAGGCGGATGGCGCGGTTTTAGCTTTCGCGGCACCCGAAAACCTCCGCAACGTATCGCCATGTCCCGTCGCCCGACCTCTTCCTCCGCCCTCCGCGAGATGGCCGAACTCCGCGCTGAAGTGCGCGCCCTCGGCAACGCCCTCGGGCGTGTCATCAGCCGCATGGAGGGCCGGGAGGCGCTCGATACGGTGGAAAAACTCCGCCGGCTGGCCAAGGCGCGCCGCGCGGGCGAGACCACGGCGGGGGCCGAGCTGTCGGCGGCGGTCGCAGGGCTCACGGCAGGCAGTGCGCTGAATCAGGCGATGGCGTTCACGCTGTATTTCGAGCTGGTCAATCTGGCCGAGGAAAATTTCCGCATCATGCTGCTGCGCGAGCGTCGGGCGGCGCGGGCACTGGGCAAGGAGACAGCGCCGATGCGCGAGTCGATCGAGGCGGCAGTGGTGGCCTTGAAGAGTGCGGGCGTGGACGCGACGGCGATACAGGCGCTGGTGAACCGGCTGCAGATCGAACTGGTTTTCACGGCGCACCCGACGGAGGCGAAACGCCGCACGCTGCTGACGAAGCTGCGGCGGTTGGGTGAGATTTTGCGTCAGCGTGCTCAACCGGCCGCGGCGGCGCAGGCAGCCGTGCTCGATGCGGAGTGCGTGGAGCGCGAGATTGCGTCGCTGTGGCTCACGGACCGCAGCCGCGTGGCGCGCCCCGAGGTGACTGATGAAGCGAAGACGGGCCTGTGGTATTTCGACACGACGCTCTTTGAAACGCTGCCGAATCTGCAGACCGACATGGTGCGCGCGCTCGCGAAGCACTATCCGACCGTGAAGGCGCCGCAGCGCTGGCTGACCTTTGGCACGTGGATGGGCGGCGACCGTGACGGCAATCCCAACGTGACCGCCGCGGTGTCGGCTGAGGTGCTGCTGCTGCATCGCCGCCTCGCAATCGAGAAGCTGCGCCTCGCGGCCCGCGAACTCGCGCGCACGCTCACGGTGAGTGATCGCCGCGACAGCGTGGTGCCCGCGCTCAAGCGTGAGCTGCGCGAGAATCTTCACCTCTCGAAACACATCGAGGAGCTGACAAAGCGATATCCGCACGAGCCGTATCGACTGCTCCTTGCGGTGCTGCGCGAGCGATTGGCGCAGGCGGTGGGTGAAGTGCGCGATGGCAGCGTGTTACTCGCGGCGGGCGAGAGTGGGGCGGCGGCAAAATTATCGTGCCTCGATCAGACGACGGTGGACGAGACGCTCGCGACGATCCGGGCGAGTCTGCAGGCGGGACGGGGCGCGATCCTCGTTGGTGGAGAGCTGCAGGCGATGCAGGATCAGCTAGAGATTTTCGGCCTGCATACGGCGCGGCTCGATCTGCGCCAGCACTCGTCACACCACGAGGCGGCGATTGCGGAAGTGCTGAAAAATTCCGGCTACGCGAAGCTCGGCGAGACGGAGAAACGTGCCGCGCTCACTGCTGCACTCGCGACCGCGAAGACGCTCGGTGCGACGGAGATCGCGGCGTTTTCGCCGGCCACGCGCAATGTGCTCGACCCGCTCGTGCTTGCGACGCGCGCGGCGGGGACGTTCGGGCCCGATGCGCTCGGCATCTACATCATCAGCATGACCGACGAGGTGTCGGATTTGCTGGAGGTGGAGTTACTGCAGAAACTCGCCGGCGCTTCGCTGCCGATTGCGCCACTCTTCGAGACGCTCGACGATCTGGAGCGCGCGCCGGAAATCCTGAAGACGTATTTCACGCTCCCAGGCCGCGCGCGGCCGGAGCACCAGCACATCATGCTGGGCTACTCTGACTCGAACAAGGACTGCGGTTATCTCACGGCCAACTGGGCGCTCTATCAAGCGCAGGCGAACATCGGACGCGTGGCGCTGGGGCATGGTGTGCGCGTGACGCTCTTCCACGGCCGCGGCGGCAGCATCGCGCGCGGCGGCGGGCCGGCGGCGAAGGCGATCCTCGCACAACCGGCGGGTTTGCGCGACGGCGGCATTCGCGTGACGGAGCAGGGCGAAGTGCTCTCGACGCGTTATCACGATCCGGACCTCGCGCATCGCATCCTCGAGCAGATGACCTACGGCGTGATGCTCGGCACGCACGCGGCGCAGCAGGAAGCGGCGGTGCCCGACGAGTGGCGCACGGCGATGGAGACGATGAGCGCGGCGGGCTTCGCGGCGTACAAGGCCGTGGTACACGACGACCCGGAGTTCCTGCAATTCTGGCGGCAGGCGACGCCCATCGACGAGATCGGCAATCTGAAGTTCGGCTCGCGCCCGACGTATCGCCGCGCGACGACCAGCGTGGCGGACCTGCGCGCGATCCCGTGGGTATTTTCGTGGATGCAGAGCCGGTTCAATTTCCCCGGTTGGTTTGGCCTCGGCAGCGCGCTGGTGTCGGTGCTCGGCCGCGGCGCGAAGGGTCGCAAGCTCCTGCGCGAGATGCACGCGGGCTGGCCGTTTTTCCAGACGCTCATCGACAACGCGCAGCTCACGATGCGCAAGGCCGACATGGGCATCGCCGCACTCTACGCCGAACTCGTCGACGATCCGAAGGTGCGCCGCCGTGTGTTTGCGTTGCTCGAGGCGGAGTTCGCGCGCACGGAGTCCGCGATCCTCGCGGTGACGGGCCAGCGTCAGCTCCTCGCTCGCGAGCCTGTGCTGCTCCGCTCGGTGGCACTGCGCAATCCGTACATCGACCCACTCAATTACATCCAAGTGGAAATGCTCCGCCGCCTCCGCACGGGCAATCTCACGGCCGACGAGGCCGCCGAAGCGCGCGCCGTGGTCGAACTCACGATCAACGGCGTGAGCGGCGGCTTGAAAAACACGGGATGAGGCGGACGCGACTGGACACATTCGCGGCTAGACGCCCGCGATGAGTTACGTCAGTTTGCTTCGCAATCCTCCCGCCTGCGTGATTATTTCCAAATCCGACCTGCAAAGTCTGCTGCAAGCCCGTCACTCGTCGCCGCATTCCGTGCTCGGAATGCATCCCCACACTAAGGGGAAGAGCCAGGGCGTCGTCGTGCGGGCGCTGCTCCGCGGCGTGGCGGAGTGCGAGGTGGTGGATGTCGACGGCAAGGGCCAGCCGTCGTACGCGATGAAGCAGCTTGCGGAGGAGGGGCTCTTCGAGGTCTTCATCCCGAAGCGGCCGGGCGTATTCAAATACCAACTACGCGCGCACCAGCACGGCGGGTCGATCCGGCAGTTTTTCGATCCGTACTGCTTTCTCCCGACGCTGGGTGAGCAGGACCTGTATCTCTTCAACGAGGGCAACGAGCACCGCATCTACGACAAGCTCGGCGCGCATGTGCGCAATCTCGGCGGCGTGACCGGCGTGGCCTTCGCGGTGTGGGCGCCGTCGGCGGCGCGCGTCTCGGTCGTGTGCAACACGAATCACTGGGACGGACGTTTTCATCCCATGCGGCCGCTCGGCAACTCGGGCGTGTGGGAGCTCTTCGTGCCCGGACTGGAAGAGGGCGAGCTGTACAAGTTCGAGATCCGCGATCAGGCGGGCAACATCCACGTCAAGACTGACCCGTACGGGAAATATTTCGAGGCGCCTCCCGGCAATGCGTCGATCGTGTATTCGGCGCGCAAATACCAGTGGAGCGACGGCGAGTGGATGGCGCGCCGCGCGGCGCAGGCCAACAAGGTCGACCGGCCGATGTCGGTCTACGAAGTGCATCTCGGTTCGTGGAAGCGGAAGCCCGAAGATGCGGATCGTCCGCTCTCGTATCGCGAAGCCGCGCCGCAGCTGGCGGATTATTGCGTGGAGATGGGCTTCACGCACGTGGAGGTGATGCCGCTGGCGGAGCATCCCTTCGATGGCTCGTGGGGTTATCAGGTAACGGGCTTCTTCGCGCCGACGCAGCGCTTCGGCACGCCGCGCGATTTTGCGTGGTTCGTGGATCATCTCCACCAGCGCGGCATTGGCGTGATCCTCGATTGGGTGCCGGCCCATTTCCCACGCGACAGCTTCGCGCTCGCGGAGTTCGACGGCTCGCATCTGTACGAGCACTCCGATCCGCGGCAGGGCGCGCACATGGACTGGGGCACGCTGATCTTCAACTACGGCCGCCACGAAGTGCGGTGCTTCCTGATCGCGAGCGCGCTCGCGTGGCTGGAGCGCTACCATATCGACGGCCTGCGCGTGGACGCGGTGGCCTCGATGCTGTACCTCGACTACTCGCGCAAGGAAGGCGAGTGGATCCCCAACAAGTTTGGCGGCCGCGAGAATCTCGAGGCGATCGATTTCCTCCGTCGCGTGAACGATCTCGTGCACCAGTACTATCCGGGCACGCTGATGATCGCGGAAGAGAGTACGTCGTTTGGCGGCGTGTCGAAGCCCACGAAGGACGGCGGCCTCGGCTTCGACCTCAAGTGGAACATGGGGTGGATGCACGACACGCTCCGTTACTTCGCGAAGGAGCCGCTGCACCGCAAGTGGCACCAGAACGATCTCACCTTTGGCATGCTGTACCAGTATGCGGAAAATTTCGTGACGGTGTTTTCCCACGACGAAGTGGTGCACGGAAAAGCCTCGATGCTCTTCAAGATGGGCGCGTGGCACATCCCGGAAAAGGCAGCGAATCTCCGCGCGCTGTACGGCCATATGTGGGGCTGGCCGGGCAAGAAGCTACTCTTCATGGGCGGCGAGTTCGCGCAGTCGCACGAGTGGAATCACAACGGGAGTCTCGACTGGCATCTCTGCAAGTATCCGGATCACGAAGGCGTGCGCCGTCTCGTGGCGGACCTCAACAAGCTCTACGTCGCGGAGCCTGCGCTCGGTGAAAACGACTTCAACCCGCAGGGCTTCCGCTGGCTCACGTGTCACGACGGCGACGCGAATCTGATCGCGTATGTGCGTTCCGATCCGAGCGAAAAGAATCTCATCGCGGTGGTCGGCCACTTCGGCGGCGCGACGCGCGGCTACCGCATCGGCGTGCCGCGGGTGGGCTTCTGGCGCGAGGTGATCAATACCAACAGCGAGTATTACGGTGGCTCCGGCCTCGGCAACGACGGCGGCCGCATGGCCGAGCCGATCGAGCGCGATGGCTACAGCCACTCACTCAATGTCACGCTGCCGCCGCTGACGACGGTGATGTTCAAGTGGCAGGCGGAGGGGTGAGGCCCGGGCAAAAGTGGCACGACAGATCTCCCGCTGGCAGTCGTGAATCGCAGGTCGAAAATCGGATTGGCGCTGCTGCTGACAACGGCAGCGCTTTTTGCCGGTATAGAATATCAGCGATTCGTCGCTGAACGCGCGGTCCGGCAGGAGAAGGAATTCATTGCAGAGTTGGTCAGGCGAGAGCCCAAGCCTCAGCTCACGCGGGAAAAACTTATCGGCTCAGAATGGCAAAAAGCCGTGAACGGCGGAGAGAAAAGAATCTACGACTTCGCGGCTGATGGCGGTGTATCCGAGAGCGTGATTTTGCCGGACGGCAGCACGTCTGCGCCACTCCTCAGTTGGAGAATGGACGGGGAGAAATTGATTCTAGGCGCGGCCAACAGAAATCCGTTAGCTGTGTGGCGCTATCTCGGAACGGAGCGGGGCTCGGTGTACCTATTGCGCGACGACGGCGGGGTCGATGTGTTCGAGAAGCTACGCTGAGGGCGGCCAATACCGAGGCCACAGACTACACTGATGGGCACGGATGCCGCTGGGGTATTCGGTGTCAACATGGGACGCGGAGTCGTTGGTGAGACGTCGGGGTAAAGCCGCTCCCACATAAGGCCTCGTTACTGACGGGCATACGCGGCGAAGGCGCCGCGCCCCATCGGAATTGCTGGATCGAAAGACTGAAGCCCGGCTTCAGCTCAGGTGGGCGGTGGCGGCGCGGCGGCGCCAGAGGGCGAAGGCGAGGACGGGCGTGGCGGTGAGGAGAGCCCAAGTGGAGGGCTCGGGGACAGCGCTGAGGCCATCGACGACGAGGGAGATGTTTTCCGGGGCGACGGCTCCGTTGTAGATCAGGATGGTCGCGACGGCGCCGGAACCGTTTTCGAAGTTGCCACCGATATCGTCGCGGAAGAACCAGAAGGAGTTGGAGGAAACAGCGTCGGACGTATCGGCGAAGGTGAGTTCGAGGCTGGTGCCGACGTAGCCCTTGACCATTCCACCTGAGTCGCGGGTAAGAATGAAATCGACATAGGAGCCGGACGAGACACTGCCGCTGGTGCCAGTGGTGTCGAAAAAGGTAAAGGCGCCGCCGGCGACGTAGACGCCTTCCTCGGAGAGCAATTCGGAAAAATCGATGACCTTGCGATAGCTGCTGACGTCGTCGAAGTAGAAGCGGAGTCCGATGGTGTACTCATGGAGGAGGCCGGCCTCGGAACCGCTGGGGGTGAACTGCAATCCCTGCGTGACACCAAAGGTGTAGACGCCATTCGTCGCGAGGCTGCCGCCGTTTGACACTAGAGTCGTCGAACCGGTCGAATCGCTGAGATCGCCGTTGAAATAGTAGCTGTGGACGAGCGTCTGGGCCTGCGCGGTGAAGGCAAAGCCAAGGCTGGCGCAGAAGAGCGCGAAGACGTGCAGCGGGAAGCGGCGCATGGTGGGATGAAGTCGTTTTAGAACGCCAGGGATGAGGCTGGCAAACCCGATCAACCCTTCGCTATCGGCGCATTCCCGTTGGGCTTGAGCGATTTAGTGCGTGATGCGCTCGGAATTGGTGACGGTGAAAACCGGCTCCTTGCCGTCGGTGGTGGTCAGGTGTGCGAAGCGGATATCGTTGGCTTGGTCGATCGTGGTGATCGCGCCAGCGGGAAGCTTGAGGTGGTCGAAGCTCACGTCGCTCGTGCGGTGGCCCTCGGCGGCGAAGCCATTGACGATGATGACGACACTGCCGGGCGCGGCTTGCGTGAGGTCGATGTTTTCGAAACGGAAATTCCGAAAGAGCGGAGCCTCGGGCGCAGCGGCGCCGTCGTTGTTGTAGTTCAGCTTGGTGAGGATGTTGATCTTCTGGAGGTCGCAGTCGCGCACGACCACGTCCTCGACGAAGCCGCCGCGGTCCTTGGTGCCCTTGATCTGGAGGCCATAGAGGAGGGGGCCAGCGACGCAGTCCTCGACGAGCACGTGGCGCACGCCACCGGACATCTCGCTACCGATCGAAATGCCGTGGCCGCGAGTGAAACGGCAGTCGGTGATGCGGACATTTTCGGTGGGGCGGTTGACGACATTGCCCTCGGGATTTTTGCCGGACTTGATCGCGATGCAGTCGTCTCCGGTGGAGAAGTCGCAGTTAAACACGTAACTGTTGCGCGAGGAGTCGGGGTCGAGACCGTCGCCATTGCGCACGTTGGTTAAGATGTCGAGGTCATGCAGGCTGACGTCCTCGGAGTAGATGTAGTGAATCGTCCAGCACGGCGGCGTCTCGAGCTTGAGTCCCTGCAATTCGACGCCAGAGCAATTCATCAGGCAGATCAGCCGGCCGCGGCTACGCATACCGTGCGCGGCGATCATGGCCTTGCCAAGCGGGTCGCCGCCGCCGGCGATCTTGCCCTCGCCGCGGATCGTGATGTTGCGCACCGTAGCGGGACCGTTGCGGTCGAGTTTGCCGGCGTTGAGCAGGCTGGCGTAGGTCTCCATTTCCCAGCCCTCGAAACGATTCAGGAAGAACGGTTCGTAGTCGGACGGGGAGGCGGAGCCCTGCAGCACGCTGTCCTTGGCGATCTCGAGCGTCATGTCGCTTTTGAGAAAGAGCGCGCCGCTGAGAAACACGCCGGCGGGCAGGCGCACGATGCCGTTGAGCGGGCAGGCGTCGATAGCGGCTTGGAGGGCTTTGGTGTTGAGCGTGTGGCCATCGCCTTTCGCGCCGAAGGCTTCGACGGAGAGGATTTTTTCGGTGGGGAGGGTTTTGAGTTTCGCGGAGTCGCTGAGCTGGGCGGTGCCCGCCGTGGGCGTGGCGCGGATTTGGAAAACGTAGTCGTGCTCAGGCGTGAGGCCAGTAGCGGTGAAATGGGTCTTGGTGGTGGTGCCGATTTCCTGACCGTCGCGCAGGATGTGATAGGTGATGGCCGAGTCGGAGCGAACCTTGTTCCAAAGCAGCGAGGCGCGGTCGGAGTGGACGGTGCGCGGAGCGACGAAGAGAGGGAAGCCGGCGCGGGCTGCTGACGGCGCAGTGGCGCAGGAAAAAGAGCCTAGGCCGATGGCGAGGGTGATCGCGGCGATGAGCCAGCGGCGGGGCGTGCGCAGGGAAAAGAAATGGGGCATGAAGATGAGCCGCATCGAAGCCTGCCTGGGCAGGGCGACTCAATGCAGCGGGGCGTCGGACAGACTGGCGGGGAATGCTGCAAAGTGATGAGGCCTTCGCAGCAGCGACTGGCAGGGTTTACTTCTTCCCGGCCCAAGCGTAGTCGGTGAACGCCACGGTCATGTCGGCATCGAGGGATTTCACGAGAAAGGCGCGGCCGCGGAGACGGGTGGTGACCTTTTGCGGGAGGCTCGGCTTGCCGTCGGCGGGGAGGCTGTACGTCATCGTTGTATTCATTTCCTTGATACGCACGCCGAAGGTGGGGGAGAACTCCTCGGTGTTGGCGAGGGTGAGGGACTCGACGGTGTGCGTGGCCTTGTGCAGCACGAGCGTGGCGCGGAGGTAGGCGGCGGTCTGATCGCCGGCCTCGCCGGGCTTGAGCTTGAAACGATAGATGGTGCGCTCGGGCGTGTCTGATACGGTCTCGGCGGAGGTGAGGTCGAGCTGCTCAGTGATGCGCGGAGCGGTGCCGCCACGCGAACGCCGCGTGAGCATCTCATGGTAGTGCGCGTCTTCGTCGGCGGTGGGCGGGTGGCCGTCCTTCTGCACGAGGGACCAGCGCTCGAATTCGATTTTCGCGGCGTCACAACGCTCGACGACCGATTCGCCGGCGGCGGAGGTCGTCTGCGTGAACGACCAGCCACGCGCGGGCTCGGTGCGGAAATCCTTCACGATCGCGGCGACGTCCGCGGGCAGCGCGGCGCGGAGCGCGAGCGGCGCGAGGAAAAGCGCAGCGAGGGCGGAGAACGAAAGGGAGCGGCGAGCGGGCATGAGCGGTCACGTTGAGCGGAATGCGCCGCCAGTTGAAGTGGGAAGTTTGAGTTGAGGTGGAGAAGAAGCTGAGACGCGGACGGAAATTATTTTTCGTGAGAAGCGAGAAGGCACTAAGAAGCCGGCGTGGTGTGCGTAATATAGAATGAAGTTACCCAACCAAAGGAGTTCATCATGGAACGTCATTTTATGGTGCCAGTAATGATCGCGGTGGCCGTGCATGGCGGTCTGCTGCTTAGCCCAAGAGAAAAAGTCACCGCTTTTGTAAAGCCGGTGGAAGAGCCTGAAACGCCAAGGGTGAGAATATCAATGCCCCCACCGCCACCGGACGAAACATCGATTGAGATGCCTCGCGGTACGCCTAACCCGGCGCCGGCATTGCCGGAGCCGCCGACGACGCGTAGCGATGTGCCATTTGTTATCGAGCCTCGGCCGGTGCCTCAAACCACGCTTGAGGGCGCGACGATCATCACCGGCGCGACGCCGGGAGTTCTTGATGGAGTCGTCACGACGCAGCCGCCGCCGGACGTGGTCTCATGGAACATGCTCGATGCGACGCCGCGCGCAAAGTTTCAACCGCCGCCGCGTTATCCGGAGGAGCGCCGAAAGACGGGCGAGACGGGCTCGGTCGACGTGGAGTTCATCGTGGGCACGGATGGGCGCGTGACATCGGCGCATGCGGTGCGGTCGAGTGATCCGGCGTTTGCGGAGCCGGCGGTGCGGGCGGTGGAGCGCTGGCGGTTTGCGCCGGGCAAGCGCAATGGTGCGCCGGTGAGTTTTCGGATGGTCGTGCCGATCATCTTTCACTTGAGCGACGATTGAGAGTTTTTGGGTAGATTAAGAAAACTGGGAATCGCGTGCGCCCGCCTTCATGGGAGGCGGGCGCATCGCGCGGACGGAACGGGGAGATTCGATTGGCGACGGCGAGTAGAGTGGTAACATTGGCGCGTGATGATTTACCCCCTCGATCAAATCAGGCGTAGCGTGCAACGGATGACTTGGCGTTTGCTGAGCGCGGTGCTGGTAGTGCCGCTGTTGAGTTTCGCGGCCGAGGAGGCGGCGAAGACCGCGGCGACGCCGGACGTGGCGGCAGTGGCGCCGACGGAGCGAGCGCAGTTTCGCGTCTATCTTTTGATGGGACAGTCGAACATGGTCGGGCGCGATGTGCGCGAGATGGAGGCGCTGGGAAAAAATCCGCACGTGTTGTCGCTGACCGGTGCGGGCATCTGGGTGGTGGCGCAGGACCCGCTGCACGAGCCATTCGGAAAAATCCCGCCGGGAGTGGGACCGGGGCTTTCATTTGGGCGCGCGATGAGTGCGGCCGATAAAAATATCACCATCGGACTCGTGCCGTGCGCGGTCGGTGGCACGCCGCTGCGACGCTGGGTGAAGGGCGGCGATCTCTACGAGGCGGCGGTGGTGCGTGCGAAGGTCGCGGCGAAGTCGGGCATGCTCGCGGGCGTGATCTGGCATCAGGGCGAATCGGATACGGACAAGCAGGAGACGGCCGACACCTACGAGGCGCGACTCACGCAAATGATCAAAGACCTGCGCAGCGATCTCGGCGTGGCGGATCTGCCGGTGGTGGTCGGACAGCTCGGAGAGTTTCTCACGGTGGAAAAATATCCCGGCGTCGAGACTGTGCGCGCGGCGTTCAAGCGTATGCCGTCGGCATTGGCGCGCGTGGGCTTCGCAGATTCGACGGGCCTCGGGGACAAGGGCGACAAGCTGCATTTCTCGACGGAAGCACAGCGCGAGATGGGCGCGCGGTTCGCGAAAGCGATGCTCGCGCTGGAAAAGCCGGTGCCGCCCACACCCGCAGCAGTGGTGGATGTGTGGCCCGAGGGGAAAATGCCGGGCAAGGGTACCACGGAAGCGGAGGGGCCGATGTCGGCGAAGGAGGATGGATTCTTGCGCATCACCAACATCAGCCGTCCGACGCTCACCGTGTTTCCGGCGGTGAAGCGCGGCACTCCGACTCCGGCGATGATCGTGAGTCCGGGTGGTGGGTACAGCTATGTGGTCTTTGACAAAGAGGGCACCGAGATCGCGACATGGCTCAATGCCCACGGCATCACGGCGCTCGTGCTGAAGTACCGCGTGCCGCATAACCGCGACGGCGCGTTGCAGGACGTGCAACGCGCGCTGCGCGTGACGCGCGCGCACGCGGCGGAGTGGAACGTCGATCCGAAGCAACTCGGCGTGATCGGATTTTCTGCGGGCGGGAATCTTTCGGCGAAGGCGAGTAATCGCTTCAGCGAGCCGACGTATCCAGAAATCGATGACACGGATCGCCTGAGCTGCCGGCCGGATTTCGCGGTGCTGATCTATCCGGCGTATCTCGGGAAAGACGGTGTGGTCGCGGACGATCTCAACCTGAAGGCGGCGATGCCGCCGACCTTCATCGCGCAGACGGAGGATGATCGGAGCTTTGTCCCTGGGACGAAATTATATGCGGCAGCGCTGGAAGCGGCGAAGCAGCCGTGTAAGTTTTTGCTCTATCCGACGGGTGGGCATGGGTACGGCCTGCGGGCGACGACGGAGGTGAAGGCGTGGCCGGAGGAGTGTTTGAAGTGGCTGGGGGAGATTGGGGTGCGGTAGGAGCGGAATTTTTTGGCCACAGATTACACAGATGGGCACGGATGTCCGAACATCCTTATCTGGGCCCATCTGTGTAATCCGTGGCGGAATCGAGTATCTCGAACGCAACCGGCGCGTTAGGGATAACGCGCCCTACCTTGGGTGCCTCCACTTTCTGGATACACCGATTGTGAAAGCCTCATAAAACCGGGCGGGGCAGGGGATAAGGCTGGCTGTGCCGGGGGGCGGGGGCAGGTTGCGCCCATCCTCTTCACGGCATGGCGCGAAAAATCAGTTTCCTCAATTACAAGGGTGGCGTCGGCAAGACCTCGCTGATCGTCAACACCGCGGCGGCATTGGCGCGGAAGGGGAAGCGCGTGCTGCTGGTGGACTTCGACACGCAGTCCAACGCGAGCATCTGGCTCCTCCGCCTCGAGCGCTGGAACAAGATCAACGCCTCGGGCGAGGGCGCGGTGTACTCGATTTTCGATCCAGGCCGGGCGCAGCTACGTGATATTGTGGTTCATGACGTGGTGCAGGGAAAGACTGGTGAACAGCTGCTGCCCGGCCTGGATCTCGTGCCCACGACCTTCAACCTCGTGGACCTCGAAAGCGACTTTCGCGGCGATCCGAAGCGGCCGCCGTACGTGGTGTTTTACGAGCAACTTGCGGCCATCGAGAAGGACTATGATTTCGTGCTTTTCGACTGCCCCCCGAACATCCTGCGCGCATCGCAGTGCGGCGTGTTTGCGTCGAACGAGATCTACGTCCCGGCCAACCCCGACGCGCTGAGCCTGATCGGCTTCACGCTGCTGGCGGAGAAACTGCAGAAGTTTCACGGCATCTCGGCGGGCTTCCGCAGCGCGGCGATGGGCAAGCCGGCGCAAGTGCAGGGCGTGATCTTCAACTCGGTGAAGACGGGAGTGGACATCGAGGTGCCGAAGATGCGGATGCAGCTCCGACTGAATCAATTTCGTGCGGCGAAGCGCACCTCGGTCAATGCGAAGATTTTCCAGGCGCAGATCCGCGACGCGATGGTCGTGCGCCGCGCCGTGGCGCTCGGCCTGCCGGTGACCCTTCTGCAAGGCGACGCCGAGGGCGCGGGCACGGACGACAATGTGGTCGGCGACTACCAACGCTGCGCCGCCGAGATGATGGAGCACGCACCCGTAGCGGCCTGAAAGAAAACTTTCCCACCCATGAAAACCACCGCCTCCGAATGGAATCAGATCAGGACGTCGTTTGCGACCTCGCTCATGGTTGACACGCCGATCCAGAGCTTGGCGCTGAACCTCGACGGCACCACCTGGCCGATCGAGACGAACGACGAGACCCCCGCCATCTACATCGACCTCGAATTCGTGGACGCGCAGTGGCGGCTAGCCGAGCGCGGGATGCCGGCGAGCCGGCTGGACGATCTGGTGTCGATTTTGCGTGAGACGATGGCGTTCGATGCGCCCTTCGGCGAAATGATCGAGCAGACCGCGACGACCGAGGCCCGCGAAAACGCGCTGCTCAAGAACCTCGAGCGCATGGGTATCTCGGCGGATTTCCCGGTGATGCTGACGGCGCTGACGCCGAACACCCTTGAGTTCTGCCGCCGCGAGGAAGTCGTTACCCTCGGGCAGTTCACGGTGTTTGCCCAGCGCATGGCGCTCAACGTGATTGTCGGCGGGGATTTCCGCCGCCTACTCAACGCCATCGCGATGATGGATGAGGCGAGCCTCGCCGAGCTGCTGCCCTTCCGTCCCGGCATGAAAGGCCTGCACCTCATCGAAGCGCTCGCGCAGGCGACCACGGCCCGCGAACCCGCCGCGCAAGCAGCCCGGGTGGTTGCATGGTTCAAGGACGACCTCGCCAAGCTGGAAGCCGACGCCCTCGCGCACGGCGGTCTGGCCCGCGAACTCTCGGTGCTAAAAGATCCCTTCCTCGAAGCGCAAGTGCTCGAATTGCTGCGGCCCCACTGCAAAACTGCGATGCCCGCGCCCAAGGGCAACGGTCTCTGGCGCGGCATCCTTCGCCTCTGTGGCCGGCAGGCGGCCTGACGACCATGCTCCAGCTCCCACCACCTGCCACGCGCTCACCCCTGAGCCTCCCGCGCCGGGCGCCGCCGGTGCCGTCGACCACGGGGGCGATCCGGGCATTGGTTGCGGCGACGCGCTCGCCCTTCGGCGACGACCATGCGGCGGACGCTTTGACCCGGGCGCTGAAACAGGTGGAGTTTTCCCTCGCGAACCGGGAACGGGCGATCGCCGACGGCGAGGCCCGGCTGGCCGAACGGGAGCGCGAGCTGGCGGAAGGCGAGGCGCTGCTCATCGCTAAGGAGCGCTTGCTGGTGCTCGCCCAGCGGCAGGCCCCGGCGCGCGTCGGGGCCACCCCGGCCGAGCTGGCCGCGATGGAGCAACTCCAGGCCGAGCTCAACAAGCAGGAGGCGGCGATCCGCGAAGCCAAGGAAGCGCTGAAGGAGCGCGAAGTCTTTATCAACGAGAGCGAGACTCGACTCTTCGAAAAAGTGCAGGCCCAGCAGGAGAAAGAGATCGAACTGGAGCAGCGCGAAGAGACCCTCGGACTACGGTCGGGCGTGGCGGCGGGCGACTGCCGGGGCACATTTGACGAGTTTCGGGAGTAATCCGAGGCGGTTGGGGGAGGGCAAGTTTGCCATAATCTCGCGTTGACGCGGGGGGATAGAACTCGCGAAAGTTGAGGAAACATTCCCGCGCCACTGCCGTCCAACCGCTCGTCGCCCTGCATGAAACAACTCCGCCTCGCCCTCCTGCTCGCCGCTCCCTTCGCGCTCAGCGCGCTTCATGCCCAGGAAGAGCAGCAGCAACAGGCGCGCCCCCCGACGGAAATCCCGGATTTCTCGAATCTCGACGAGTTCATCTACGAGCCCAAGTCGATCATGACCCTCGGCATGCGCCGCATCAGCGGGGCCAAGACGAGCTTCAGCGGCCAGGGCAAGATCGTGGCACCGGAAACGCTCTTGGACCCGGCGACGGTGGCGACGACCTCGCGGGCGTATCACGATGGCTTTGTGGGGCTCAACGCCCGGACCACTTCCGTGGACAATGGCGATGGCGCGGTCGTGACGCAGCCGCTCCCTTCGGATGGCAAGACCAACACGTGGAATATCGTCGATAGCAGCCAGATCAATTCCGACGGTTTTGCGGCGTTTCACGTCTATTCGGCCCAAGTGACCGACACCGACGTGCACTCGAAGAAGGGCGCTGCCGCCTTCGGCATGGAGCTCGCGGTGGCCTATGACATGGGCAAGATCGGCAAGACCAAGCTCGGCTGGACGCTCTTCGGTGGAATGAGCATCAACGACATTAACAACAGCACCTCCGCCAACGTCCGCGCCAACGTCACGACGGTCACCGATTATTACGACCTTTTTGGCCAGACGGTGCCCTCGGGCTCTTACACCGCCCCGTCGACCAGCACCGTCACGCTCACCAACGCCGATGGTACGACGACCGACACGACGATCGATAGCACGATTCTCCTCGGCGATCATCCGCTCGGCCGCACCACGGCGACCGCGAGCAGTGCGACGAGCGTACGCAATCGCTGGAAGGTCCGCGGCGCGTACTACACGTTCCGGGCCGGCGCGTCGGTCATCATGCCGCTCTGGAAGAATTTCAAGGTCAGCCTGTCCGCCGGTCCGGCCTTCATCTACTCGGGCACGACCTACTCGGTCGTCGAGACGTTCTCGCCCGACACGGGGACGCAGATCACGGACAGCGGCGACGACATCATCACCCGCGGACTCCCGGGCTACTTCGTCGATGCCAATCTCCTTTACGACATCACGGACCGGGCGGGCCTCTATCTCGGTGGCAGCTTCCAGAGCGCGGGCAGCTACAACCAGACGATCAACACCGATAACGCCAGTTACTCGACCAAGATCGATCTCACGAAGCAGACCGGCATGTCGGCCGGCATGACTTACCGCTTCTAAGGATATATTTAAGGCGCTGGCTTCAGCTGGCGACCCGTGACGACCGCGCAAACAAGCGCGGTCGTTTTGTTTTAGCGCTTTCCAAGTGGCGTGGAGCTGCCTTTGCTCCGCCGCCGTGAACGAGAACAAGCCGGTGCTCCCCGTGGTTTCGCTCGTCATTCTGACCGGGCTCAACCTCCTCGACTACCTCGACCGCCAACTGCTCGCCGCGGTGCTGCCCAAGCTCCAGCCCGACCTCGGGCTCAACGACGAGCAGGCCGGCACGATCGGCACGGCCTTCATGCTCGGGTATTTCCTGACGTCGCCGATCTTCGGCTACCTCGGCGACCGCATGCCGCGCCGCTGGCTGATCGCCGCGGGCGTCTTCGTGTGGAGCCTCGGCACGCTGCTCTCGGGCCATGCCAACGGCTATGTGATGCTGATCTTTTTCCGCACGCTGGTAGGCTTTGGCGAGGCGAGCTTTGGCACGATCAGCCCCGGGTGGATCGCGGACCTCTTTTCGCCGAAGAAGCGCAATAATGCCATCTCGTGGTTCTACCTTGCGATCCCGGTGGGCTCGGCGCTCGGCTACATCCTCGGCGGGATCCTCGCCGCGAAGTACGGCTGGCGCTCGGCGTTTCTCTTCGCGGGCTATCCGGGACTCGTGCTGGCGTTTGTGCTCTTCCTCCTGAAAGAGCCGGCGCGAGGCGCGACCGAGCCCGAGGCGACGGCGGCGGAGACGAAGGCCGAGCCGGTGGGTTGGACTTCGTACCTCGATCTGTTCAAATACCCGAGCTACCTGCTCGTGATCGCGGGTTACGTGGCGCAAACGTTCGCGATGGGTGGCTTCTCGTTTTGGGCACCGACGTTCCTCGTGCGCGTGCACCACATGGAACTCGCGGAGGCGGGCGCGTTCTTCGGGCAATCACTCGTGATCATGGGCCTGGTCGCCACGATCGGCGGTGGCTACTTGGCGACGCTATGGCAGCGCAAGACCGGCACGGGCTACGCGTGGGTGCTGGCGCTGAGCGCGATCGCGGCGGTGCCGGCGGCGTTTGGCACCTTTGCGATCAACGACCTCGGCACGGCGAAGATCGCGCTGGCGGCGTCGATGTTCCTGCTCTTCGTGTGCACCGGGCCGCTCAACACGCTCATCCTCGAAACGGTGCCGGTGCGCATGCGCGCGAGTGCGGTCGCGGCGTCGATCTTCGCGATCCACATGTTTGGCGACCTGTGGTCGCCGAAATTCGTAGGCTATCTTTCGGACAAGTGGGGCGATCTCCAGAAGGCCTGCTTGTGGGCGCTGCCGGGGACGCTTGTACTGAGCGCGCTGCTCTGGTGCTGGCTCGTGGCGCAGGTGAAGCGGGAGAAGAAGGCGGCTGGTTGATTGCAACTGCGGATGAACACGGATTAACGCGGATGCTCGCGGGAGATTGGCCGTGTCCATTGGTGTTCGTTTACGGTTAAAAAAAATTATGAAGCGCGATTTGGCTGTGGGCCGAGTCGTAGCGCGGGCTGAGGGTGCACGCGGCGCGGGCTCCGCGTCCCCAAGAGGACACGCTGGCCTTGGCGGTTTTGTGGGAGGGGCTTTACCAGCCTGTCGGACGTAGCACGGCAAGTGCTGGGGAAGGAGGATGAAGCGACTGGTGAACGTGGATCGAGGGACGGCGATGCTGCTGGCGGTGGACCTGAGGGAGTGGGTGACGGCGGACGACGTGGTGCACCTGGTGATCGAGGCGGTGGAGCAGATGGACCTGAGTGCGGCGGCGCTGAACGAGCGGGGGACAGGCAGCGCGCAGTACCCGCCGACGCTGCTGCTGGCGCTGTTGATCTACGGGCCCCCCCGGCCCGTTGCGCGGTTTCCAGCGCTCTCGCACTCACTCGCAAGCGCCGCTTCGCCCTTCTTCTTTCGCTCGATTCCTAAGTCCGACAGACTGTTTATGCCCCGACAGTTCGCGGACAGCGTGGAGTCGGGGCGTAAAGCTCCTCACACATTCGATCAAGGGGCCGCTTCGCCCTCTCACTGGCTCAGCATAATCACTTCGCCCGGCGTCGTGTGGGATGTGGCACCGTCGTTCTTTTCGCGGCTCACGGCGAACTTCGCGATGGCGGGGACGGCGAGGGTGGGCTTGAAGCCGACGCGCGCGGTGCCGTCGGCGGCGACGTTGAACACGCCGGCGCTCACTGGTTTCGCGCCCTGCTGCGCGCCGATGATCCAGAGCTCGTAGTTCTGGCCGGGGGCGCTGGCGGGGAGCTTGTCGACGGCGAAGGTGCCTTCTTGCTTCGCGGGATTCCAGACCGCGACGGCGAGGGCTTGCGCAGAGTTGCCAGCGAGGGAGGTGAGGGCGGCGATCTTGAGCTGGGCAAGGTCGGCCTCGCTCTTGAGACGCTGCTCCAGAGAAGCGAGCTGGCCGCGGGCGTCGGACGACTCGCGACGAGCGATGATGCGCTCGGCCTCGAGCTGATTGCGGGCGGATTTGAGCGCGAGATCGGCGGCCTGCTGTTGCAGCACGAGCGAGGTGTTGCCGGCGCGTTCGGTGAGATAGAGTTTGCCGACCCACACGGTCGCGAGGGCGAAGCACGCGGCGATGGCCCACGGGAGCATCTGGAAACGGGCGCGCGGCACGCTGATCACATTGGCCTGACTGCGCGCGGCGAGGGTGGTGAGCAGGCGCGTTTTCAGCTCGGTGGGCGGGAGAGCGGTCGGCGCGGCGAGGGCGATCGTGGCGGCGACTTCGCGGAGGTCGGCGACGAAATCGCGCAGAGCGACATCGCTCTTCAAGCGCGATTCGAACTCGGTGCGCTCCGCCCCCTCGAGCAAGTCGAGGGCGTGCAGGGCAGCCAGCTCTTCGTGGCGTTCGTCGATCATAGGCGGTGCGCGAGGGAGTCGCGGAGTTTGAGGAGCCCGCGCCGGATGCGGGCCTTCACGGTCCCGAGAGGTTCGCGGAGTCGGGCGGCAATTTGTTGCTGAGTGAGACCACCGAAAAAGGCGAGCTGGAGGGCCTGCTGTTGTTCGGCGGGAAGCTTGGCTACGGCGGCGCGCACGGCGCGGGCCTGATCGCCGAGGAGCGCACGGGCATCGGCGGCGTCGCCTTCGGCGGACTCGTCATAGCCGAAGTCGAGCGGGGCGGATTGCTCGATGATCTCGGCGCGGCGGCGGCGGGAGCGCAGGCGGTCGATGGCACGGTTGCGCGTGAGGGTGACGGCCCAGGAAAACGCGGTGCCACGCTCGGTGGCGAAGGCGCCTGACTTGTCCCAGAGGGCGATAAAAACGTCGTGCACGATGTCCTGCGCCTCGGCGGAGTCGTTGAGGATGCGCAGCGCGGTGGCGTACAGGGGCCGGGAAAACCGGTCGTACAACTCGGCGAGCGCGGCGCGGTCGCCCTGTGCCATGCGTTGAAGGAGGCCGGCGTCGACGACGTGGCGCTCGTCGTTGGCCGGGGTGGAACGGGGCACCGTGGTCATGCGGCGGGACGCAACAGGGAGGAATCCGGGCAGCGACCAGCCCCAGGCGAAATCACCGGTGGGACAAGTCGGAGCGATGGACATTTCCAGTTCATACGCACGGGTGGGCCAAGAGGATGCAGGGGACGCGCGCGGTTTAAAGCGGAAACCACGTAGACCGCAAAGGCCGGATCAGACCGCGTCGATCTCCCTGACCCGGATGCAGGCGACCTCGCGGCCGGGCTCGATCGAGTCGAGCGAAGGGACGGCGGCTTTGCACTTCTCCTGCGCGTAGCGGCAGCGCGGGTGGAAGGCGCAGCCGGCCGGCGGGTTGATCGGCGAGGGCGGGTCGCCCGGGAGGACGAGGCGCTTGCGGGCGCGCTCGACATCGGGATTCGGCGTGGGAATCGCACTGATGAGGGCGCGCGTGTACGGGTGGCGCGGGCGCTCGATCACGTCGGTCGCAGGCCCGAGCTCGACGATCTTGCCGAGGTACATGACCGCGACACGGTCGGAGATGTGTTTCACCACGGAGAGGTCGTGCGCGATAAAGATCAGCGAGAGGTTCATCTCGCGCACGAGCTGCGCGAGGAGGTTCAGGATCTGCGCCTGAATCGACACATCGAGCGCCGACACCGGCTCGTCGGCGACGATGACTTTGGGCCGCAGCGCGAGCGCGCGCGCGATGGCGATGCGCTGGCGCTGGCCGCCGGAAAACTCGTGCGGATACTTCTGCAGAAATCGCGGCGCGAGGCCGACGACGCGCATCAGTTCATTGACCCGCGCGGGCACTTCGTCCGGCGCGCAGACGCCGTGGACGAGCAACGGCTCGGCGAGCGTGGCATACACGGTGAGACGCGGATTGAGCGACGCATAGGGGTCTTGAAACACCATCTGCAGATCGCGGCGGATGTCGCGGATTTCGCTGACCGAGCCGGCGGTGAGATTTTTCCCCTCGAGAATCACTGCGCCGGAAGTCGTGGGCAGGAGCTGCACGATGGTGCGCGCGAGGGTGGACTTGCCGCAGCCCGACTCGCCGACGAGCCCGACGACCTCGCCGCGCCCGATGGAGAGTGACACGCCATCGACGGCCTTCACCGTGCCGAGCTGCCGCCGCACGAGGAAACCCGAGGTAATGGGAAAGTGGGTACGGACGTCGCGAAGTTCGAGAATGGGCTCGGGCATGAACGAAAAGTTTCGTGAGTTAGCGCTCTAGAATCTCGCCGGCTTGGACCCGTAGGCAGGCGTGAGCGTGGCCGGGGGCGGATTCCTTGAGCTGGGGCGTGGTCGCGGTGCACATAGGCTGGGCGAAGGTGCAGCGGGGGGCGAAGGGGCAGCCGGGGAGGTCTTTCGAAACGTCGGGCGGGAGGCCGGCGATGGTGAAAAGCTCGGCGCCTTTTTGCTGGAGCGAGGGGATGCTCTTCTGCAGCGCGCGCGTGTAGGGATGCTGCGGCGAGTGGAAGAGCGTGCGCGTGTCGGCGGTCTCGACGATGCGGCCAGCGTACATCACCTGCACGCGGTCGCAGAGGCCGGAGACGACGGCGAGGTCGTGTGTGATGAAGACCACCGCCATCTTGAACTCACGCTGGAGCTTCTTGATCAGCTCGAGGATCTGCGCCTGCACGGTGACGTCGAGCGCAGTGGTGGGCTCGTCGGCGATGAGCAGCTCGGGCCGCGTGATGAGAGCCATGGCGATCATCACGCGCTGGCGCATGCCGCCGGAAAACTCGTGCGGGTAGAGGTGGATTCGCTTCTGCGCGTCGTTGATGCCGACGGCCTCCAGCATCTCGAGGCCGCGGGCGAGGGCGTCGCGCTTGGAAATCTTTTCGTGGATAAGCAGCGGCTCAATGAGCTGATCGCTGACCCGCAGGTACGGATTGAGCGACGTCATCGGGTCCTGAAAAATCATCGCGACGCGTTTGCCGCGGATCGCGCGCGCTTCGGACGGTTTGCAATGGAGTAAGTCCACACCATCGAACAACGCCGTGCCGCTCACGATGCGTCCCGGCGGTTGCGGGATCAGCCCCATGATCGAGTAGCACGTGACCGATTTACCCGAGCCCGACTCGCCGACGATGCCGAGCGTCTCGCCGCGCTCGATCGAGAAGCTCACTCCGTCGACGGCGCGGTACACGCCGCTGCGCGTGTGGAAGTGGGTGCGGAGGTCGTTGACGGCGAGGAGAGGCACGAGGGGCGGTAGGCGCTAGGCTTTAGGCGGCAGGCTGACGGGAACGGGCGAAGCTGAGAGCAGTTGCTGGACGGTGGCGATGACTTGTTGCGGCGCAAGGTCAGCAAGAGCCGCGCCGCCTGTTGGCGGGCAGTCCACCGGCTGGAGAATCTTGAACGGCGCTGCGAATACCGGGCCGGTGCGCACCGGATTGGTGGGGCCGAAGACGGCGACGAGCGGCACGCCGAGCGCGTTGGCGAGGTGCATGCCACCGGTGTCGTTGGTGACGATCAATTGGCAAGCGCGCAGCCGGTCGCAGTACTCGGGCAGGGTGGTGCGCCCGGCGAGATTCTCGACCCGCGCACCGAAGCCTGCGGCGACGGCATCGGTGATCGCGCGATCGTTGGCGGTGCCGAAGAGGATGAACTGTGCGGTCGGCAGCGCCTCGATCAGCGCGCGCCAGTGAGCGATGGGCCAGCGTTTCTCGGGGTTGTTTTCGGAGCCGGGGATGAGGCCGATTTGAAGTTGAGAGGTGAGAGTTGAGGGTTGAGGGACTGAGAGCGGGGTGCGGTCGGGGACGGCGTTGAGGCCGAAGTGGCGCAGGAAATTTTCCCAGAGGAGGAGCTGGTGATTGGTGCGCTCGTCGAAATCGGCGGGGACGACGTAGGCGTGGGTGAGCAATGGGCGGCGCTTGCCGGGGCGGATGAGGCCGAAACGCTGTTTGCAGCCCGCGCGCCACGCTTCGAGATCGCCGCGGAAAGAGTTGGTGAGAAGAATCCAGCAGTCGATGTGCTCCTCGCGCAGCGCGGCGAAGTGCAACCAGTAACGCCAGTCGCGCTTCGGGAGGGCGTGCAGGCGGTCGGCGACGCCGAGCTGCTCCAGTAGCGGGAGGAACTGGGCCTTGGCGACGACGGTGATCTCGGCGTCGGGCCGCGAGGCGCGGATCGCGCGCAGGAGCGGCACGGCCATCACGACGTCGCCGAGCCAGTTGGGCAGGCGAATCCAGAGGCGGGTGCGTCGCGGGAGCACGGTCAGCCCGCGGGCGGCGAGATCCTCGGCGAGGAGGTCGCGCTTCGCCTCGAGCCGAAGGCGCTTCGCCGGCATGTCCTGATTGCGCCAGCGGTCATGCGCCCAAAGCCAAGAGGCGCAGAGATTGTCGTCCGAGGTGAGGAGTTTTTCGAGCCAGCGATTGAGCGCGAGCGTGACGCCCTCGATGGTGGAATCGCTTTTAACCAGTTCCACGTGCACCGCCACCCGCCAGAAGCCGAGGCGCTGCGGATAGATGCCGTAGACACGCGCGGAGAATTTTTGGGCCATCATGCCCGGCAGCTCGGTCGTCGAGCACACGCGGCCGAAGAGCGTGGTGAGCGCGCCCTGCAGGCCGGCGTTTTGATCGAAGAGCACGCCAACGAAGCCCTTTCGCCGCAGAATCTTCAGCGCCTCAGCGAAACCCTCTTTGCGCGAAAGGAGCTTCATGCCGAAACGCTCGCGCGACTCCTTCACGAACTGGTCGGCTGACGAGTTGTCGAGCGGGCGGAAGATGATGCCAAACTCAGGAAACGTCCCCGGCACCACCAGCGGCTGCGAAGTCTGGGCTTCCCAATAGGCGAGGTGGGGCGAGCAGATGAGCGTAGCGGCGGGGTCGCGCCGGTGCAGCTCGTGGGCGACGAGCAGGGAAGGGGCGGCCGTAAGGATTTTACGGATACGTGCTTCCGAGAGAAACGGGGTGGCGAGCGACAGCAGGGCCGTCTCGATCATCCGCCGGCAGCTCTCGCGGCCGATCGTGCGCTGCCAGGCGGGCGATTTTTCCGGAAAAGCGTGGTGGAGATTGGAAAGGACCAGCCGGCGGCGGCGCGGAGTGAGGAAAAAGATCGCATCCCCGAGGGCGGCGGAGAGCAGGCGGAGCAAAAACTCAGGCGTGTGGGCGAGGGTCCAGCCTAGAGTCTTGAGTACGAAAGTGAGCACGCGCGCGGGATTTGGCTTTTGTTTTTCGGCAGGAAAAACCATGAAGCGTAAGACTCGCACGGTTAAAGCAGAAACTCTCTGGTGGCGCCGTGCCTTACGGCATGACCGAACTGCTCATCATCAAACCCTCTTCGCTCGGGGACATTATCCACGGGCTGCAAGTGGCTACGTCGTTGAAGGCGCAGCGCGCCGACCTGCGCATCTCCTGGATCGTGCGCGAGATGTTCGCGCCCCTCGTCCGCGCCTGCGTGGCGGTGGACAAGGTCTTCGTCTTCGAGCGCGCCGGCGGCGCCAAGGGCTTCCTCAAGCTGATGCGCGAGGTGCGTGAGACGAAGTACGACTACGTCTTCGACATGCAGGGCCTCCTGCGCACGGGGCTCATGACCTCGCGTGCACTCGCCACGAAAAAAGTGGGCCGCACCGATGCGCGCGAGATGGCGGGCATCTTCTACGACGAAAAAGTCCCGCTCCCGCCCGATGGCCGTCGCAGCCATGCGATCGAAATTTTGCTGCAATTCGCGCCCGTGCTCGGCGTGAAGCCTGAGTTGCGTGGCTCGCTGAAATTCCGCGAGGCGGACAATCTCAATCTCAAGTTCGCCGAGGGTCGCGGGGGCGCGAAGCCGTTCCTGATGTTCCCCGACAGCCGCCGCGCCGAGAAGCGCTGGGGCGGGTTCAAGCAACTCACGGAGCTGATCCTCCGCGAGGACAAGAGCCACAAGGTCGTCTGGGCGGGCAATAACTACCTGCCGGACCGCAGCACGTTTCCGAGTGCGCAGTTCTTCAATCTCACGGGCAATACGAGCCTCGTCTCTCTGCCTGCTCTGATCCGTCGCTCCGAGTGGGTGATTTCCAACGACAGTGGCCCGATGCACCTCGCGGCGGCGCTGGGCGTGAAGACCATCGGCATCTTCGGCCCGACGGACCCGCGTCAGTACGGCCCGTACCCGCTCAATGCACCGACTAATTTCGTGATCCAGGCACCGGTCGGTGATCTGAAGCTGCTCTCGGCGAAGGAAGTCTTCGCGCGGGTGCAGCGCGCGCGGGGACGGTTTCCTTCGACGAGCTGATAGCGCGCGTTGGGCGATGGAGGGCCGAGCTCCGGCGAGGCCGTCATCGCGATCAGACAGTGGGGACTTGCCCGGCCTCGCGGGAGCTCGGCCCTCCATTGGCGGGAAATCTCTGCTTGAGCCAATGGGGACGCGGCGCCCTCGCCGCGTAGGGTGCGCAAGAACGCGGCGAGAGCGTGGCGGTGAACGGATCGAGTTTCACGTCACCGCCAGCGACCTCCACTTTGGCCGCAG
>JBEHXH010000019.1:0-78454 GCA_048498795.1 Verrucomicrobiota bacterium | reverse complement strand
CGAGCAAGTGTCGTACATCGTGCGCTCCCACGGGTGCACGGGCACGCGCCGATGACCCCGGCACCCGTGGCGCCGTGGTCGTTCGGGTTGGTTCGTCGCTCCGGACGTCACCCGTCGTCGGGTGGTGGGTGGAGGGGTGCGATCTCGGTGTTGTTGGGGCGGTGGATGTGCCAGGTGCCGTGTTGGTCGCGGTGGATGGTGAGCCGCCTGGCGTGTTTATCCCGGGCCCGCCGCGCTGACATCATCAGTACGTATCCACCAATTTTTCGCTATCGCGCACGAGGCCGATAAACTCGCCGCGATAGCCGCCCGGATCATCGCTCGCCGCGGCCACCGCCCACTCGGTCACATTCGCGATGGTCGCAGTGCCTTTGTAAGGCGAGTTGCGCATGACCATGCCGTAGCCGGCGACGGCAACGGCGAAACGGAAGTCCGGCGTCGCCTGTGCAAAAACTGCATTCGTGTCGGGCAGCGGAAATTCCTGCTTACACAGCGCATCGTTTTCCGGTGCCTTGTAGCGGACGCGCACGGTCAAGAGTTCCTTCGTCGCCGCTCCGTCCTTCAACTCAGGCCGGACCGTCGTCACATATTTGGATTCATCGGGCGAAGCGAGTTCGCTGACGGCCACCTGATCGGTTCCGACGAGCACGACTTCGTAGAGCGCCGTGACCGCGTGGCCCGCGCCGATCTCGCTGGCGTCGGCCTTGTCGTGATTGAAGTCGCGTGGATTGAGCCGGCGATTTTCGTAGCCGAGGAGACGGTAGCTGGCGACAAGCGCAGGGTTGAAGTCGACTTGGATCTTCACGTCCTTCGCGATCGTCGTGAGCGAGCTGTTGATTTGCTCGACGAAGAACCGCTCCGCCTCGCGGCGCGTATCGATGTAGCCATAGTCGCCATTGCCCTTGTCGGCGAGGAGCTCGAGCAGGTTGTCCTTGCTGCGCGCGAGTCCGAAGCCGAGCGCGGTCAACGACAGACCGCTCTTGGCCTTTTCTTCAACGAGGCGCACGAGCTCGGCGGGTTGCGCCGTGCCGAGGCCGAAATCCCCATCGGTGCAGAGGATCACGCGATTGGTGCCGCCCGCGACGAAGTTGGCCTTGGCGATATCGTAGGCGAGCTGGATGCCCGGGCTGCCCGTGGTGTCGCCGCCGGCCTCGATGCGATTGAGCGCATTCACGATTGCCTTGGTGTCGGCCGCCGGCGTCGAGGGCAGCGCGAGACCCGAGGTGCCCGCGTAGGTGACGATCGCCACCCGGTCATCGGACCGCAACCGGCTCACGAGCTGGCGCAGCGACTCCTTCACGAGCGGGAGCTTGTTGGGCTCGTTCATCGAACCGGAAGCATCGAGCAGGAAAACGAGATTGGCGGGAGGACGCGCGGTGGCCGCGACCTCGCGGCCTTTGAGTCCGATGCGCACGAGCCGGTGGGTCGGAGCCCACGGCGCATAAGCGACTTCCAGCGCAGCAGAGAAAGCCACATCGCCGGTTGGCGCCGCGTAGTGGTACGGGAAATAATTCACCAGCTCCTCGATGCGCACGGCATCGACCGGCGGACGCCGATGAAGCTGCACGTAGCGGCGGACGCTGTCGTAGCTCTCCGTATCGACATTGAGCGCGAACGTCGAAAGCGGGGTGTCGACCGCGCGCACGAAATCGTTGTCGCGCCCATAAGTGTAGTCCCTGAGCGCGCCGAAGACTGCCGCGCGCGGCGCCGGCGGCGCGGGCAAAGCATCCTCGCGCTGCCGCGGCGCCGGACGATCGGGCCCGAGGCCCGCGAAGAGACGCTTCAGGAAATTCTGCCGCGGACCGCTATCCACGACGAAAGGCGAGAGCGTTACAATATCGTCCTGCGACGAAAGCTGCCGCGCCTTGGCCTCACCCTGCGCGGTGAGCACCGGGCTCTTCGACTCGGCCGGATCGGGGAGCGGAACGGCCGCGGTCGGCGATGGATTCTTGGCCAAGATATCGGCCAGCTTCGGCCGCGGAGCGGGTTGGCGGACCGCGGGAGTGGCAGGGATTGGAGACGCCTTGGCGCTGTCCGTCGTTGCCACGGCAGTCTTCGGCGCGACGATCACCGGCGCACCGCTCGCGGGCGCGGCAGAGGGTGCAGGACTCTCGACGGCAACTGCAATAACAGGAGACGTCACATTGGCGGTCGCCGCCGTATCAACCGGCTTCGCCGTGTCTGCGACGGTGGACTCGACATGAATCACTGGCGCCGCGGCTTCGCTCGCGGGTTTCGTCTCAGTGCGAGTAGTGGCGACCGCCTCGTTCTCCTTCGTCACCATGATGAGAGTCGCAGGAGCCTCGGGAGATTTCTCGGTCACCGCAGCCGGAGGTACGATAGGCTTGGCCACGATCGCCGTCTTCGGTACCATAGCCGGCGAGTCTTCCCGCGACGAGTGCAGCACAAAGATCACCGCAAAGCACGCCGCAGCGGCGAGGCCGATCACGTAGTAGAGTTGCGGAAAACGCAGCACGCCGCGCTGACCGCTACCGGTGGGCGGCTGCTTCGGCATCGCCTCGCCCGCGTTCGCCGGAATACGGCCCGCGCCAGTCGCTTCGCGCGGCATCGGGATGAACTTACCGGTCGGTACGTCTTCGAGTTCGTCGGCGAGGGCCGCGGTGAGTTGCGAAGCGGTCGCACGGATTTCGGCCACCTGCTCGCGCGCGGCGGGATCGTAGCGCAGTGCGGCCTCGACGACGGCGCGTTCATCGCCCTCGAGTTCGTTGAGGGCGTAGGCGGTGAGGAGGGGATCGTCGGGTGAGAATCGCTTGGTGTCTTGCATCGGCTCGGTCTCCTTGGTTCAGGGCCGCTCGGCGGCGTACTCGCGGCGTAGTCGCTGGACCGCGGTATGGATCAGGAAGCCCACGTTAGTCACCGAGTGCTCCGTGATGCGGGAAATCTCCTTGTAGGAAAACCCGTTCTGAAATTTCAGGCGCACGACCTCCTGCTGGTTGGCCGGCAGGTGGTCGATCAGGCGCAGGAGCGCGGCGTGCGTCTCCTCGTGCTCCAGCGCGCGGCCCGGCCGAGGCTCGTCGGCCACCACGCGCTCATCCTCGCCCTCGGCGAAGCGTTTCATGCGACCCTCCCGGCGCATGACGTCCAGCGCCCGGTGGCGGCAGACGGTGAAGAGCCACTCCACGGCGTGCCCCTCGATCGCGGCGGGCGACTGCGCCATGAGTTTGACGAAGGTGTCCTGCACCACGTCGCGGGCCCGCTCGGGATCCCCCAGCAACCGGGTGGCATAGCGGGTGAGTGGCGCGTGTTGCGCCGCGAAAATACGTTCAAGAAAACCAGCGTCTTCATGTGCGGCAGCCCGAGGGGTCGGGTTTTCGTTGGGCATGGAGTTCACTGGATAAGACGCGCCCGCGGACGGTTTCTTAGAACAATCGTTTAAGCGCGATTCACGTAAAGTACATCCACGACATTGCGCACAAATTGCTCATCTGCCACTCCGTCGCATGCTTCAGGCGGGGCGGCGGCGATGGCTTTGAAATGTTCCGCGAGTTCAGCAAAGACCTGCACTCGCGCCTGCGGCTCCAGCGTTTCCCGTCGCACCAAGGCCGTCCACGCCGCGCGGGCCTCGGCGGGACGGACGTTTTGACGCAGGCGAGCGATCGCCGTGCCGTGGGCGCGCAGGGAGTTGTACTTCCCGCCCTGCAGCGTGGCAAAATCCGGCACCGCCTCCACCGGCTCCCAGACCACGAGGGTGTCGGCGGCGAGGTCGCCTAGGCGCTGGCCGCGGCGACTCGCGAGCGCGGCGATGCCTCCCACAAGATAAAATAGCGGCAGCCCATCGATGAAGCGCAGGAGATTGCGCAAAGCCACCTGCCCGAAGGTCAGCCGCAGGCCGCGTGCGTCGACCACTCTGAGGCGCAGCACGCGCTTGCCCAGTGTCTGCCCGCGCCAGAGCCATTCGCTCGCGATGCTGTAGCCTTGAGTGAAGAGAAAATAGCCGATCGTAATCACCATGCCGGCGATGTCTTCGTTCACCAAATTGAGCAGACTTAGGACGAGTGCGATCACACTCCACGTCGCCGATACCACGGCCAGATCGATGAGAAAAGCCGAGGCGCGCAGCACCGGACTCGCCACCCGATAGGTGAATGACACGCCTTCGGGCGTGCGCACGCGCAAGACATGTGTCCGGTCACCCATCACGCGGCCGCCTCTCCTTTTTTCCGGCCACAAAATCCGAGATACCAAATGAGGGCCGCCAGTTCGATCACGCCGAAACTAATCTTCACCGCATAGGGAAGCACTGGCTCGTGGTATTGGGAGAAAAACGCCTCCACTACCCCAGCCCAGACCAACATGATCGCGGCTCCAAAGCACAAGGTAATCACATCGGGTACCGCGGCTCGGAGCCGTTTCGCGAGCGTCTCCCGCTTGCCTCGTCCCAGCAGCGCGCCAGCCAGCACGAACCCCGCCTGCCCAGCGACGAGGATGGCTGGAATTTCGATGACGCCATGCGGCATGAGCCAGCCGAAGAGAAACACGGTCTGCCCCGCCAAGATGTAATCCGCCGCGACCGCGCCGAGTACCACGCCATTGTAGAATAACAGGATGAGCGTCCCCACGCCCCACGTCATCCCGAGCGCAATCACAGTGAGACTCACTTGGGTATTGTGCGTCATGAGCATGCCGGAAAAGCGCGCTTTCCGATCCTCCAATTCGGCTCCGCGGCTTTCGCGCTCGTGCGCCACGCGCTCCCTCGGATCGCCGTGCAAATGCGAAAATGGCATCAAGACGTCCTTCGCATCGGGATCGAGTGAGACGGCCGCGCCGCCGAATAACGTACCCGCCACGGTCAACGCCAGCGCGAGACGAAACGCATTTCCTCTCCGGCGAAAAGTCTGCGGCAGCGTCCGCGCCAGCCACGCCAGCACGCGGAAGCGACCCGTCTCGCTGCGAGCACCATGGATCTCCGCATGCCCACGCGCGACGAGTTGCTCGAGGTAAGCTCGTGCCTCGGGCTCAGCCGCGTAGGTCGAGAGCCGGGCGAGATCGGCTGCGGCGCGTTGATAGAGCAACTCCAGTTCGCGCGCCTCGGCGAGCGGGAGCTCGCGCCAGGGATCGTTGGCCATGGCCTGCAGGGCCGCATCGAGCTTCTCCCATTTGGGCCGTTCGTCGCGGACGAATTTCTCGAGGTTGACGATCACAGCGCCTGCCTCCGTTTCACCTGCAGGTAGTGCTCGATGAGCTGTGCCGCCATGGTCTCATTCTCGAGCAACACGGCGGTGACGCCGAGCGGCTTGAGCTTCTGCGCGAGCGCGCGAGTCTCGGCCCAACGGGTGTGGCCGGCGAGGCGGCCATAGATTTCCGCGTCCGTGGTCACCTCCGCGCCGGAAAAGAGCGGCGATATCTCCGGTGCGCGCAGCTGTCCCGCAAGCACCAGATGCTGCCGCGCGACGAAGCGCACGTGGCGCGCGAAATCCTCCGCCAGCACCGGGTCCGTCAAATCGGTGAGGAAAAACAGCAGCGCGCGTCGGCGAAATTGCGCGCGGAGATGCCGCATGATTTCCGCCACATCCGGCGTCGCATCGCTCGGGTGGAGTCCGAGCATCGCCTCACGGCATGCGGCGTAGTGACGCGTGCCGCTGCCGGCCCGGACGCTGATGCGCACGCGGTCGTCATACGTCACGAGGCCAAATTTGTCGCCTTGGTGCTCCGCCGCCGTGAGCAGGACCAGCGCAGAAGTCACGTAACGCTCGAGCGCCGTTTGCTCCACTCCCCCATGCACCACCGGACGCGCGCTCAACCGTGAAGCGTCGATCACGACGTAAATTTCCTGCGTGCGCTCGGCTTGAAAGACCTTGGTCACCGGGAGGCCGCGCTTCGCCGTGGCCTTCCAATGGACCTCGTCGTAACCGTCGCCGGGCAGATACTCGCGCAGCTTCTCGAACTCGCGGCCGCGCCCGAGGGTGCGCTGGATCCGCGCGCCGGGCCGACCGCGGGCGAGAAACAAGGCCGCGAGGCTTTTGCGCTCCGCGAGCAAGTTGGGATGCACGCGCAGTTCGCTGCTCAGCGTCGCGCGCGCGCGCAGATGCCACAGGCCCAAGACCGAGCCCGCTTCGATGCACCCGACCATCCCTTCGAATTGTCCCCGGCGCGTCGGGATGCACCGCCAAGCTACGCTGGCGCGACTCGCGCCCGCAGGCAGATCGACCCAGACATCCTCCACCTCCGAGGTAAACTCCGCGGGCAGGCCCAGCGCGAAGCGCACTCGGCGGGCTTGCTGGCCGCGATTCTCAAATGTCACCGGGATCACACCCGGTCGATCGCGCATGAAGCGCAGAACCGGCGGCACGAAAAACTTCGGCGGTTGCGCCCGCTGCCACGACACCACGGCATCCGCCAGCAGAGCGAGCAAGGCTCCAGCGAGAGAGAGAAACCAGACCGGCTGCAGCTCCGGCAACGGTCCTGCTCCCACGGCGACCAAAGCGACGTAGAAGATGAGCCACAGGGCTCGAGCCGACGGTACGAGACTCGTCGTCATGCGCGACTCACCGCGGGACCGCGACCTGCTCGAGGACACGAGAGACCACTTCGTCGATGGTCAGCCCTTCGATTTCAAACTCGGGTCGGAGCACGATACGATGACCGAGCACGGCGGTCGCCAATCCGCGCACGTCGTCCGGCGTCACGTAGTCGCGGCCCGCGAGCGCGGCGCACGCGCGGCCACCGAGCAAGAGCGCCTGCGTCGCGCGCGGGCCCGCCCCGATCTGCACGCTTTCGTGCGAGCGCGTGGCGCGGACCAGATCGACCACATAGGACGCGAGTTCCTCTCGCATGGTGACGCTATCCAGCGCGGCGCGCGCCGCCGCCAGTTCGCCGAGCGCCAACGCTGGCTGCACGGCGCCCGATGCGAGCACCGCTTCCGGCGCGTCCGCGCTCATCATGCGTCGGGCGAGCACTAGCTCATCGTCGCGAGAGGGTGGCTCCATTTTGATCTTCACCATGAACCGATCTTTCTGTGCCTCGGGCAGCGGATAGGTGCCCTCGCTATCGGCCGGATTCTGCGTGGCAAACACCGTGAAATTCTCATCGAGCGCCAGCGTATCGCGGTCGATGGTCACCGCGCGTTCCTGCATCGCCTGCAGCAAGGCCGCCTGCGTCTTGGCCGGCGCGCGGTTGACCTCGTCTGCGAGCAGGAAGGTCGTGAACACCGGGCCCTTGATCAGGGTGAACTGGTTCGTCTGCAGGTTGAACACGTTGGTGCCCGTGATGTCCGCCGGCATCAGGTCGGGCGTGAATTGGACGCGGCCGCTCGGCACCCCTAGCGCGCGGCCCAGCGTGCGCACGAGGAGCGTTTTCGCGACGCCGGGGACGCCTTCGATCAAGGCATGCCCGCGCGTGAGCAACGTCACCAGCGCGAGATCGACCGCGGGGGCCTGACCGATGACTACCTTGGAGACTTCGGAGCGAGCCGCGGCGAGCGTGGCGTGCAGTTTTTCGAGGGCTGGATTCATGAAATAAAGTCAGCGACGGCGCAGGCTTCGCGCCGCGAGATTATAGAGTGCGACCGCACTGTGAGCCTTGGGCGCATCCGCCAAGGCCGCATCGACCTTGCGCGTGTCGCCCGGCCGGGCGGTGCGCTTCCACTCGGTGACGCAGGCCGCGGCGAGTTGCGAAGTCGTCACCGCGCGTCGCAGCAAAGCCTCCAATCCCGCCGCGGGATGGTACGACAAGGTCACCACGGGAGCATCGGGCACTGGCGGGACAAACAGTGCCATGCGCCGCCACACGAACAATCCCGCCAGCAGCAGAAACATGAAAAAAGCTCCCTCGAGCCCGTAGTGCCGCGCCAGCGCTGCGACGCCCACTTGGGCCAGCACACCGAGGTGGCTCTCGTCAAACACCACGTGGGCGTGGCTACCGACGATCCATACGAGGAGTGCAGTCGAGCGCTCGTTCTGGAGCGCTTCGTTGCTGAGGAAATACGCGTCGGCCGCCAGCACGAGGGAGCCCTTGCCAAGCGAT
Source organism: Verrucomicrobiota bacterium (assembly GCA_048498795.1). GTDB lineage: Bacteria > Verrucomicrobiota > Verrucomicrobiia > Opitutales > Opitutaceae > JBEHXH01. The sequence goes on along the minus strand of JBEHXH010000019.1, from coordinate 70,471 downwards.
CGTTCGATGAGGACCGCCTCAGATCCGCGTCGATAGACGATGCGCCAATCCGAATTATTCTCGGGCTTGAAAAATAAATCGCTCTGCCCGGCCAACCGCGCGGGCAAGGCATGATCCGCGCCGGGCGAGCGCAGCGCATCGCCGACGGCAGACTCGTTGCGCTTTTCGAGCTCCACGGCCCACCTGCGGAGAATGTCCGCGATTTCCGGCTTGGCGCGCGGATGATCCTTCTCGGTTTCTTTGCGACGACGCTCCGCTTCCTCCTCGGCCTGAACTCTTCGTTTCCGCTCCGCGTCGGTCTCGGCCGACGCTGCGCGAAAGGCGATGACCACCCGGCCGCCTTCGCGCACGGCGGCATCGAGCGCCGCGAAATCCTCTTCGGGAAACTGCTTCCATTGCGCCTCCGTGAACCCAGCGAGCAAGATCGTCCGAGCCGGCCCAGCCGGGAGCATCGCCATCGGCTTGTGCCATCGCTCGATCCGCATCCCCGGTAATTGCGCGAGCGCATCGTACAGCGCGCGAGTCCCGAGTGGATCGGCGCGCTGCGAGGAATAAGGCGGAAACACATCGCCGGCCCCCACCCGCCGCTGTAGCAAGCCGCTGAGCCCGATCACGAGCGCAAGTAGCAATCCTCCCAGAAGAAGCCAGGCGGCGCGGCTGCTCATGGCGTTGCGGGCCGCTCCAACTCGGCCAGCCACTCACGCACGAGGTTTTCGGCGGGAGGCGTTTGCCCATACCACACATCCTCGAATTCCCGCCGGCGCTGCGCGAATCGTGCGACGAGTGCTATGCGCGACAGCGCGCGGCGGCGCAGTTCACGTTCGTAGTCGAGATTCGTCTTAAATCGCGCGAGCGAGACCAGTCCCTCGGCCGCGAGTCCGGCCAACGTCGCGAGATACAGCGCGCGCAGTGCGAGGCGCCAGTCCCCGCGCGCCAGCTGCTCGCGGGCGAGCGCCAGCCAGCCATCGGCGGGAAGCTGCGCAGCCTGCACACGGTCGTCGCTCAAGTCCGGCAACGCCTCGGCCACCGGCTGGGCTGCGACGACCAAGGCCGGATTCAGGCGCGCGTTCTTCACCATCAGATAAATCAGCCACAGGATCAGCAGGACCGCCGCCGCCAGAAAAATGTAGAGCACAAGCCGCAATATTTCGCCTCCGCCGACCGAGGCTTTTTGATGTTTCTCCGTCGAACCGCGGGAAAGGAGATGGCGATCGATCCAATCCCACACGTCGCGGATCCAGTGCCCGATGCCACTCAGTCCGTCGCGCAGCCACGTCACTCCTCGCCGAATAAATCGGGAGACCGCACCCTCCTGTCGCTCGACTTCCTCTTTGGCTGGCGGCGGTGGCACGCGCCAGCGGAAATCCGACCCGGCCAAGACATCGTCGATGGCCCGATCCAGCGCCGGCGCGCGCACCACGGCGGTGGACGGCGCGGCATCGGCCGCGTGCAGCGATGCCCTAGGCGCGACGAGGCAGAAAAGCGCGAGGACGATCGCCGCAGCGACGGGTCGGCGCGAAAATTTGAATTCCGCCCGGACATCCTCACCCGTGCGGCGGGACCGGCCATAAAAAACGCGCAGCGTGTAGTAAGCCTTCACGAGCGGATCGACCGTGAGCCACGCCAGCCCTGTCACCGACGCGACCACGGTGGAGTTCAGGAACCACCAGCCGGAAAATCCGAAGGCATTTTCGATACCCAGAAGATGATTCGCGAGCCACGGCACCATATAAAAAGCCGCGCCCAGATTCAGCCACGCGAGCAAGGCCACGCCGGCGATCAGCAACAGACCGAGGTGATTTTGCGCCGGCCAGAGCTTCGCCTGTTCCCAGCTCTCGTCGTGCAGTTTCTCCTCCGCACCCAGCACGGTCACCGTCTCTCCGTAGGCCAAGATCCAACCACCCACGAGAATGGCCGGGCCTTTGACCAAGAGCACCCACGGCTGAATCCGCCATTGGGCCAGCGCGACCCGTCCCAGTCGAAAGAGCGACCAAGCCGGAGGCGGCTGGCCGACCCGAGCCGCGAGCAGGCGCGCGCAAAACTCAGCCTGCATCACCTTCAGACTCATAAACAACCCAACCACCCCAAGCGCCGACCACGCGAGTTCATCGTCCATCGGCCGAAACCAAGTGGTGTGCGCCCAGAAAAAAAGCAGCCCCAGCAGGAACGGCACCGCTCCGAGATAGTAAATCACGAGCGTGCTGACGGGCGCACAACGGAGCAAGTGCACCGCTTCCTCGATCAGCTCGATCGCGTTTGGCTCGGTCCCGTGCTGCGCGGCTGCCTTCATCGCGGCTCCTCCTCGGCATGACGCCAAATGGTGCCATCGTGAAAATCTGGCGGTGCCTTCAGTAGCAAGGCACCCAGCCCGTAAATCAAGAACCAGAGGAGCAGCAGGCCGGCGATCGTCTGAGCCACGCGCCCGAACTGCAGAAACCGGCGACGGCGACTTTGCGTGCCGCGCGATACCTTCGCGAGACACGGCGCGCACAGCAGCTTGCCATCGTGCTCGACTACGCACTCGCGACAGAAGAACTCGCCGCAGCCCGGGCAGCGCGCCGCCGCTTCACGCGTCGAATGCCGCACGCAACGCCGCGCGTGCACGGCGACCTTGGGCAGAACCGGAGGCAGCACCGGCGCAGCACTCATGCCACCGCCGGAGGCGGCTCCGGCTGCGCCGCCGTGGTCGGAGTCTGAACCGGCGGCAGCGGCGGCACCAGGTCAACCTGCGCTGCCTCGATGAGTGGCTGAATCTGTTGCAACGCACGGCGCGCTTTCTTCAAGCGCACCAGCGCTGGCAGGGGCGCAGTCTGCACGCCCGTCAGGATGTAGGCCTTGCAACCGGGACCCATGAGATAATTCCAGACGAAAGCACCCAATCCGAGCAGCAGAAACACGAGTGAGGTCACTGGGAAACTACCCGCTCCCGTCGTGAGCACGCCGAGCAACCCGCCGAGCATCGGCATACCCCAGACAAATCCCCAGTAAAGCCGGCGCGCGGTACGGGTGAGGAAAACGCCTTTGATGTCTTTGAACTGAATTCGCGAGTAGCTCTCGCTATAGCCAGTGGACTTGACGATCAGCAGATGATCCGCCGCCAGCCAGAGACTCGAATAAGTCGATAATCCTGCCGCGCTTCGCGTCAGTCGTTTATAGATAGGGGTCGCGGCGCTCATTCGTTACATTCGCTTTCTCCAGAAGAAGACGAGCAAAATGATCCAGCCAACTATCTGCAGCAAAGCGAAGATCCCCGCGACGACGAATCGCACTCGGCCCCTCCCACGGGTGATCCCACCCGGTTTATTCCAGCCATAGATCACCAACCCCAAAGTCAGTGGGGCAGTGATCGGGCTCAGAAACCAGAGTAGTACCGGCACAAACGCCGTCGTGAGGGCGAGACTGTCGAAAAGCGTCCGTTCCTGCACGACGTTGGTCGCCTCTGATTTTTTGGCCGCAGCGAGGCAGCTAGGACAGAATTTTTGCGTGCCGACCGGCACCGCGCAGACCGTGCAGAGAAAACGCCCGCAACCGTCGCACACGGCGGCGGCGCGGTTCTCGGCGTGGAAGAAACACACCGAGTCTTCCGCGACTACCACCGCCTCTGCGGCAATTTTCGCCGGAGCCGCAGTCAGGGCGGGGAACGCCAAAAATTCGAAGGCAGTTTCGCACCGCCGGCAGGTGCCGCTCGATGCATCGTGCCACGAGTGGACCTCGAGGGTCCGGCGGCACTTGGGACAAGACAGTGCCGAGTCGGTGGTCATTTCGACTTGATTACACGCGTGTCGCAGATGCGATCGTGCAGAGCGCGACCTTGCTCATCGAAACCAGCCATGATGTAGCCGATCAAGAGGATGATGCCGCTCACCCACTCCGCAAAATGACGGCCGACGATGCGGCCCACGCTCAAGGGCGATCCATCGGCCCTTACGAGCTTGAGCCCGAGCGCCATCTTGCCGGGTGTCGCGGAAAATTTGCGGACGAAGAATACCGAATAACTCACGCCGATTCCGATACCGACGGCATTGGAGACGAGCATGAAAAATACCGCTGCCGAAGTGCCAGCAGCCGCCTTCTGCGCCACGAAATAGTTCCATGAGCCGAGCAGCACCGCCGCGAGGACGAAGTTGGCCACCATGCCGATCAGGCCAACGATAATGCCATCGAGAAACTTCGCGCAAAACCGCGCGAGGAAGCGCGCATACTCCATCCGGCCAGGAATGGTGACGCCCTCGCGCTGGCGCTGGAAAAATTCGTCGCGATGCTCGGCACTGATCCACTGGCCCTCATATTGAATCATCTCGCGCTTGGGGTAGCGTTTGCCGCTGACCGCGCAAATCGCCGAATCGGCATCCGCGCCGGGGGTGCCGATGACCGTCGCATACGCTTGCCATTCGGTCATTCCTTGGTGCCAGACCAAGGTGTCATTGGTGACGACTCCCGAGGCGACGAGTCGGTCAAATTCGGCCTGATCGACGGGACCTTTCCGATCTTTATTTACTGCGTAATACCATTGCATAGGGGTAAAGTGGACGCGGCGTAGAATTCCGAGTCGGTCCCACGAAGCAATAGAAATACAGACCGACCGCGCGTTCGGTTTGCGCTTGGGGGATGGGAGCGTTTGCGTGTGAGCCATGCGTGTGACTTTCCGCCACTTTCTTGCTGTTGCAGTTGCGCTCGCCCTTGGCTTTTCCGGCTGCGGGAAGCACGAGACACCCGTCGAAGAGGGCATCCGTACCCGCACCCTCCTCATCGGCAACCAGAACGAGCCCGGCAGTCTCGATCCCGACGTGCTCGATGCGTACACCGACCAGATCATCCTCACCTCGCTTTTCGAGGGCCTCTGTGTGCTCGACGAGCGCACTTCGCAGGCGCTGCCCGGCGTGGCGGAGAAATGGGAGCAGACACCCGACGGCCTGACCTACACGTTTCATCTGCGCGCCAATGCCCTGTGGTCCAATGGCGATCCCGTCACGGCGAAGGATTTCGCCTTCGCCTACGAGCGCATCCTCACGCCGTCGTTTGCCTCGACGTACTCGTACATGCTCTGGTCGCTCAAGAACGCGGAGAAGTTCAACAAGGGCGAGGTGAAGAACTTCTCCGAGGTCGGCGTGCAGGTCGTCGACGACCATACGCTGCGCTTCACGCTGGAGCACCCCACCCCGTACCTGCCCGCGCTCACCACGCATAACACGTGGATGCCGGTGCACCGCGCCACCATCGAGAAATTCGGCAAGATCGACGACCGCGCCAATACGTGGATCCGCCCCGGCAACATGGTCGGCAACGGCCCCTTCACCCTCACCGAGTGGACGCCCAACGGCCGCATCGTTGTCACGAAAAACCCGCGCTACTGGGACGCCGCCAACACCTGGCTCGAGCGCGTGATCTTCTTCCCCATCGAGAAGTCCGACACCGAAGACCACAATTTCCGCGCGGGGCAAATGCACATCACGTTCGACGTGCCCAAGTCGAAGCTCACCACCTATCGCGCGCAATCCCCCTCGCCGCTCCGCGTCGACCCGCTGCTCAACATCACGTACCTCAATTTCAACGTCACCAAGGCCCCCTTCACCGACGCTCGCGTACGTCGCGCGCTCTCCCTCGCCATCGACCGCGAGGCCATCTCCAAGAGCGTGCTCAACGGCGGCTTCCTGCCCGCTCGCACCATCGTCCCACCCGACTGCGGTGGCTACGTCGCCAAAGCCTCGGTGCCGACCAACTACGACGAAGCGCGTCGCCTCCTCACCGAGGCCGGTTTCCCCGGAGGCAAGGGCCTGCCGACGATCCCCGTGCAAGTCCTCAACGACGAAAACCAGCCGCGCATCCTCGAGGCCCTGCAGGCTGTGTGGCAGCGTGAGCTCGGCGTGCGCGTCTCCATCGAGCCCTACGAGCAGAAGACGCTTTTCCAAAACGAGCAGACGCTCCAGCACACGCTCGCCGGCCTCGGCTGGACGGGCGACTTCGCCGATCCTGTGACTTTCCTCGACATCTTCCGCACCGGCAACGGTCAGAACTGGACCGGCTGGGGCGACAAGGCCTACGACGCCCTGCTCGACCAAGCCCAGCAGACCGCCGATCCGCAAAAGCGCTTCGATCTCTTTCAGAAAGCCGAGGCGCTCCTCCTCGACGCTTCGCCCGGTGCGCCGCTCGTCTATCGCGCACGCACGTACCTGATTCATCCGTCCGTGAAAAACTGGGAGCCCGCGCCGCTCGGCCTGCATCGCTTCCAGCGAGTGCGTCTCGAAAACTGATCCGCACCGCGCCCTTGCGCATTTCGGGGGGAGTGCTTAGTTCGCGCCATGATCCACCGCCCGGCCCGCATCCTCTTCGTGTTCCTCGCGTGCTTCGCGGGCCACCTCGCGCGCGGCGCGGAGGGTCTGGCCTTCGCGCGCATCTGGCCGCAGTGGCACGACGCGGAGTCGTTTGACCGCATCTCAGAGTATTTCACCGAGAAGGAAAACACGGGGGGCCGCACCGTCGTGCGCACCCATCCCGACCAGCGAGCCGGCTACTATTTCCTCGTGCGCGTCGACAACTCCGCCGCGGCCATCGAGGGCGCGAAGTTCGTCGTCGACGTCATCGCGCCCGATTCGGCGGACCCGAAGACGTTTTCCTTTCCCGCCGCGATTCCCACGGGCGGTGGCGCTTTCAACCTCGGCCTTACCGGCGCCGACTGGACCAACAAGCGCCTGCGGCCCGTCGCGTGGAAACTCTCGCTCGTCGGCAGCGACGGCAAAGTGCTGCTCGAGAAACAGAGCTTCCTCTGGGCCAAGCCGACTCCGTAAGTGCCTTCCGGTGTAGCCCGCTTCGTGAGAAGCGGGACCGCGCAGGTTTTCACTGAGAGCTTGGCGCTGATGAGCAACGGCGCATCGCTCACTCTCGCGCCCAAGGTCAGCCGAGGTGCCGCGGTCGGGCGAGCCGCCCGACCCTACCTTTGCTTCGGCAGTATGGATTTGTAGGTAGGGACGGGCGGCTCGCCCGTCCGATTGCCACCTAGTGACGCCGCGCCTCAGCCTCTTACTTGCTACCCGCCAGCCACGCCCAGTGCGCGAGGTGCAGCGTGACACACGCGGCAATCGCCGCCGCCGTATCGTCGATCACCACGCCCCAGCCGCCGGGCAGTTCTTGCAGGCGGCGGATGCCAAAAATCTTCGTGATGTCGAAGAGGCGAAACAGCGCGAGCCCGCTTAAAAAAACGATCCACGGGGCCACATCGGGTGTGACGTAGCGCCAGCCGACGAAGCACAGCGGCATCGACACGAACTCGTCGAGGATCACCTCGCCCGGGTCCTTGCGGCCCATGCGAAACTCCGCCTCACCGCAGAAGCCCACCGCAATGTAGGCCAGCATCGCACTGAAGATCACGAGCGCGACATCACCCAGCGGATACGCGACCACGGTGAAAAACAGCAGTCCCGCCACGGAGCCCCACGTGCCCGGCGCGGGCAGCTTCATGCCGACGGGACCGAGCGTCGCGACGGCGAGCACCGTCGGCGTAGAGAAAAAGCGCGGCCACACGGGCTGCGTGAGTTTCATCGGTCGACCTCGCTGAACACCACGTCCTTGTAGCGCCAGATGTAGCGCCAGCCGGACCACACCGCGAGAAACGTCCCCACAATGAAGCCCACCAGGCCCACCGTGTGACACGCACTGCTCAGCCAGCTCAGATCGGCGCGGAACCAGTAGGCCCAGTCGTTTTCCACCATCGAGGTCGCGAGCAGGAAGCCGATGGCGATGAGCTGCGAAACGGTCTTCGTTTTGCCGCCCTTGTCCGCACCGACCACGACGCCCTTCGACGCCGCGACCATGCGCATGCCCGACACGAGAAACTCGCGGCACAGCGTGATCAGCACGAAGGACAGCGGGATCGGATGATAGCGGCGGTCCACCATCGCGATCATGATGCCGAGCACCATGATCTTGTCCGTCAGCGCATCCATCAGGATGCCAAAAGTCGACACGAGCCCGTGCTTCCGCGCCAGATAGCCATCGAGCCAGTCGCTCACCGCCCCGGCGATAAACAGCCAAAACGCCAGCGACGCCGCCCCCGGCCAGCCCTGAAACATCAGAAACACGATCAGGAACATCAGCGGGATGCGCGTCAGTGTGATCGTGTTAGGCAGGTTCATGCTGGAGGCTAATAAGACGGTCCAGCACAGCCATTGGATGCATCAACGCAAGCGCGCAGCGGTATCCGGCACCCATTGTCCAGCGGGACCTGACGTTTGCCTGTCAGTTGGGCGAGGCTTCTGTGCCCTCGCGACGAAGTCCGGCACACAAATGTAGCGTGGTGCTTCAGCCCGCGCTCATTCTTCCCATGCGCAGACTTAAGCTATAGTAACACACATCGCTCTGAGAACCTGCGACCGAGGGCGGTCGCGCTCCCAGAAATTCCCCCCAGCCTAGCCGAAAACAAAAAGACCGCCGGGCAAACCGGCGGTCTTTCGCGCACCTCCAAGGGCCGACGCAGGGACCGGTGGCAGCCGGTCGCTCGCTCGGGCGGAGGCGAATTGTTCGGTGGTTAGAACTTGTGCGTGACGGTGAACTCGCCGCGGATGCCCGGCTCGGCGAGGATCGACTCGTTGCCGTACACGCCATTGGGCGGGGACCAGTTCTTCTCGTTCGTGAGGTTGAGCACGGTGAGATGATAGCTCCAGTCCTTCTTCGTGTAGAACACACCGCCGTCGAGTTGGTACTGCCACGGAATCACCAGCGTGCCGGCCCAGTTGTTGTTCATCGAGCTCGTGTACGTCCCGTTGAGCGAGAAGCCGTAGCCGTTGGCGAGCTTGTACGACGCGAGCGCGTTGACCTGATTGCGCGGCGCGCCCTGCACGCGAACGCGACCCTTGGTCTGGAGGTTGGCGTGCACTTCGGGTGAAGCGACTGGCGTGACGTTGATCGCTTCGAAGCCGATGGAACCGGCGGGAACGCTGCCGTCGATCAGCGCGTAGGAGAACGTCGCATAGAGCTGCTTGTTCGGCTGGTAGTTGGCCTCGAACTCGAAGCCACGGTAACGATACGTGGCGACCGGGCTGTTCTGCGGCTTGTTCTGCCGGGTCTGGTCAAAGGCCGCCGCGCCGACGAAGAGCTTGCCGCCCATCAGAGAGAATTTGACGCCTGTCTCGTAGAGCTCGCTGGGCTGGGTGAAGGCCGACTTGTCGAGGATGAACGGCCCCGTGCCACCGGGACCCGTGCCGATGAAGGCCGTGTAGCCGCCGCCGTTGCCGGCCGCGCCAGAGGTGTTCTCGCTGTAGTTGTAGGTCGCGTACGTCGAGATCGTCGGCGAGACGTTGTACGTGAAGCTGGCGTTGAGGTTGGGCAGGCCCACGTCGATGGTGTCCTCCGCGATAGTGCTGAACGGGTCGCGCGAATAGATGCGCATGAAGTCGACGCGACCGCCGACATTGAGCGAGAGCGACTCGGCGAGTTTCCACGTGGACTGCACGAAGGGCGCGAGCGTCTTCGCCGTGCTGATGTTGCCGTCCGCACCGCTGACCGTGCCGAAGGCGACGATGGTGGAGCCGTAGCGGTCCGGGTAACCGGGGACGGTCTTGCCGGCAAACTGACTGGCAAAGTTGATCGAGTTATAGGCGTTGATGTAGCTGTGGTCCTTCGTGAGGTCCCACACCGCGGCCGGTTCGAAGAAGAAGTCGGCATATGCGGTCACGCTCAGGTAGCGCGCGGCGACACCAGCGTTCACGAAGTTGGCGCCAAGCCTCTTTTGGAATTCGAGACGCGACTCCAGGGTGATCGACGGCGTGATGATCTCCGAGTAGTGGTAGGAACTCAGTGTCTCGCGATTCGTGTAGGTGAAGAGCGTGTTGTTAACGATCGTGAGATCGGGCGACGGCTTGAAGGTCTGGATCGCCTGGTACTTCAGGTTGCGACCGATCGAATTGTCGCCGGGCTTCAGCATGCGGGAACGGCGGTCGAAGAGCACCTCGGGGCCGTAGACCATGCTGTTGGACGGGAAGCCACTGGTAACGTACTTCGAGTTCTGCGGGTCGGAGATCGCGGTGCCCACGGGCTGGTTGTTATTGATGCCGGTCCGGTAGTAGCCGTCGTCGATCAAGCGCTGCGTCGGGCGGTTGATGCCGAAGTTTTCAACGTACTCCGCGTAGAACGCCTGCGCGTTCATGAAGAGCTCGTACGTCTGCGACGGACGATACGTGAGCGCGCCGTAGAGCGAGTGTTTCCGCGTGTACTGGTCGTAGTAGTAACCCTGCGAATCCTCACCGGCGTAGCTGACGCGGTAGGCGAGCTTGTCCGAAAGCGGGCCACCGACATCGAAGCCGAACTTGTTAATGTCGTACGAGCCGATCGTGTAGTAAGTGGAGCCTTTGAACCCGTCGAAGTACGGGCGCTTCGTGATCAGATCGACGAAGCCGCCGACGTAGGTCGACACACCCTGCACCGCGGTCGCGGGGCCTTTGACGATGTTGACCGACTCGACGGAGTTGAAGTCGATTGGCATGCCGTTGCCGTTGCTCGTGACGCGCTCACGGATGCCGTTGACGAACACGTCGCCCGACTGACCGCGGATGTCGGGATTGCCCGGCGCGCCGAAGTTCGTGCGCGTGTAGGAGCTGGAAGTGAGTTTCGAGAAATCGCGCACGTCCTGGATCGCGATCGCGGAGAGCTGCTCGCGCGAGATGATCGTCACGTTGCGCGGCGTATCGAGGATGCTCATCTCGGAGCCGAACACCGAATTAAAGGGCCGCGAGGTCGGCAGGATCTGCTGCTCGATCGGCACGGCGTTGACCTCGAATTTCTCCATCTTCACCGCCTCCTCGCTCGCGGCGGTGGACGGCGCGGGAGCGGTCTGGGCTAAGGCCAGCGGCGCGATGGCACCGCTCAGCGCGGCGCCGAGCGCGGAAAACAGGCGTAGTTGCTTGGTCGCAGGGTAGTTCATCGCGCACGTAGAGCACTCGCGATGCCAGCAACGAGCGATCAGCCGGAGTGTTGCACCGAATGCATTGTCACTTGCCGGAGTATGAGCCGGATTACTTTCTTGCGGTAACAATCTTGCGACTGGCTCACCATGGAGTCGTGCTGCCGGTACCAGATCGAACGACGAGGATCGGAATCGCCGTGTTATGCCGGACTTTCTCGATGGTGCTGCCGAGAAAGAAATCGCCGATGAGCTTGTGCCCGTGCGACGTCATCGCGATGAGGTCGCATGCTTGGGCGCGAGCAGTCTTGAGGATCTCGGTTGGCGGATTTCCGAGAGCGAGCTCGGTGTTCACGATGAGCCCACGCGTGCGCAGCCGCTCGGCGGTCGCGGCGAGGTACGCGCGGTCGGCCTTCATCTCGGCAGACTCGGCGAGTTTCAGCTGCTCGAAATTGCGCGCCGCGAATCCGTCCGCCACATGTACGAGCAGCAGCTCCGATCCGAGCCGCCACGCCAGCTCCGCGATGTGCGGCACGAGCGTGTCGTCGGCCCGGCCATTTTCGAGAGCGACGAGGATTTTGCGGTACATGGCGAAAGGTCAGTTCCCGGACATACCGAGCCGGCCGTAGATCGCATGCGTCCACGACTCGGGGAGCAGCGTGTCGACGAGGAGTTTTACATTGAGGACGATGATCACGAGCGTGATCGCCCAGCCCACAATCTTCACCCACAGCGGGTTCACGAACTCGCCCATCTTTTCCTTGTCGCCGGTGAAGCGCATCAGCGGCCAGCACGCGAAACCGAGCTGCATGCTGAGGCACACCTGGCTCGCGACGAGGAGCGCCGTGCTCTTGCTCTCGCCAAAGAGGCCGATCACCACCACCGCGGGCACGATCGCGATGCAGCGCGTGATGAGCCGTCGCAGCCAAGGCCGCAGACGGATATCGAGGAAGCCCTCCATCACGATCTGCCCCGCGAGCGTGCCGGTGAGCGTGGAGTTCTGCCCCGAGGCCAGCAGCGCGAGCGCGAAGAGCGTGCTGGCAAACGTCACGCCGAGCACGCCGTCGAGCATATGAAACGCCTCCTGGATTTCGCCGATCTGCTCGTGGCCCGTACCGTGAAACGCCGCCGCGGCAAGGATCAGGATCGCGGCATTGATGAAGAGCGCGAACATCAGCGCGAAGGTCGAATCGATCGTGCCGAACTTGATCGCCTCGGCCTTGCCCGCGGAGTTTTGGACAAACTTCCGCGTCTGGATGATCGACGAATGCAGGTAGAGATTATGCGGCATCACCGTCGCTCCGAGGATGCCGATGGCGACGTAGAGCATCTCGCGATTTTGCAGAATCTCCGCCCGCGGCACGAAGCCCGTGAAGATGCCGCCGAGGCTCGGCTTCGCGATGAACAGCTCCACCGCGAAGCAGCCACCAATCGTGAGAATGAGCGTGATCACCAGCGCCTCGATGTAACGGAAACCACGGTGCTGGAGCAGCAGCACCACCATCACGTCCGCCGCCGTGATGAGACAGCCCCACACGAGCGGAATGCCGAAGAGGAGCTGCAGGCCGATGGCCGAGCCGACGACCTCGGCGAGATCGCAGGCCGCTATGGCCAGCTCGCACAGTATCCACAAAAACCATACGACCGGCCGCGGGTAGTGGTCGCGACACGCCTGCGCGAGATCGCGGCCTGTCGCGATCCCGAGCTTGATGCACAAATGCTGAAGCAGAATCGCCATCAGGTTGGACACCATGATGACCGACAGGAGCGAGTAGCCGAACTTCGCGCCGCCCGCGAGGTCTGTCGCCCAGTTACCCGGGTCCATGTAGCCCACGGCCACGAGAAACCCGGGGCCGGAAAACGCGAGGACCTTGCGCCAGAACGACGCGTTCGTCGGCACTGCGATGCTGCGGTGCGCCTCGGGCAGGCTCGCCGTGCCGGCGTTCTTGCGCCAGCCAGCATCGGCCGTGGGTTCAGCTGCGGGAGATTCGTTCATGCGATCAGAAGCGGCGCGAGAGGCCGGTGAAAACGGTGAGGTCGTCCGCCCGACGCGAGACACCAACCAGAAAACCAGCATCAAGCTGCGTGGACGCGTTGAGTTTCCAAGTAAGCCCGGCGTCGAGCGTCGCGATATGCGGACCATCGCCTGTACTCGAAGTCAGCTCGACATAAGCGCCCACCGTCTTCGTGAGATCGTGACCGACAGTGATCGTATTGATCCACGCCGCCCGGTAGCCGCCGGTGTCGCGTGCGTGAAACTCCGCCCCCGTCATCGCACCCAGCTCCCAACCATCCGCCAGCTCGAACGACACCGGCAGGATCAGCGCACCCTCGGTCCGCTCGACACCTAAGCCACCGCGCGCCGTCGGTAGCGTCAGATCGGCGATGAGGCCAAACGCGCTCGCGCCGCCATCATTGCCCCAGAAATTGTACTTCGCTCGCACCGTCACATCGCCAAAGCCCTGCACCCGCTCGCTCGGCCCACCGCGCGACGTCGACGTCACGCGACTCCACGGCGCGATGAAAACGCCGAGCTCAAAATCGTTGAGCACGCCCACCCGGATGTTGAAAGGAGCGACGCCCCACCCCGTCGTCTTCACTCCGTCGGTGCGGTCGCGTGTAGCGTTGACGAAATCCATCTCGAGCTGCACGTGCCCCGCATCGATCGTGAAGGGGCTCTCTGTCGTGTCCGGTCGATCCGTGCTCAGCTCGCGGAGCTGGCCGTCGGGCGTCGGCCGCACCAGCGAGTAGCCGCTCTTGTCCACGCCCGCGGCAGCCTCCGCCGCCCGGCCCGGAGCAAGGGCCAGCAGCAGGAGCACCGCTGCGAAACAAGAGTAATGACGGATCATGGATTCGCCTGATGGTTGTTATCTATTTTGATTAGTCAAAATAAATCCTTGGTTGCCTCAAATACCGCCGCGCTAATGCTGCCTCTTCCCCATCCCATGGCCACCGTCACGGTCGAGAACTACCTCAAGCACATCCTGCTCCTCTCCGAGAAGGGCGACGAACTCGTCGCCATGGGCGTGCTCGCGGAATCGCTCGCCGTCGTGCCCGGCACTGCCACCACGATGGTGAAGTCCCTCGCCGCCGACGGTCTCGTCGAACACCGCCCCCGCCACGGCGTGCGCCTCACCGCCGAGGGCCGCCGCGTCGCGCTCAACGTCCTGCGCAAGCACCGGCTGATCGAGACCTTCCTCGTCAACGTCCTCAAGATGGGCTGGGCCGATGTCCACGCCGAGGCCGAGCAACTCGAGCACGCTATCTCAGACACCGTGCTCGACCGCCTCGACGCCCTCCTCGGCCACCCCTCGACCGATCCGCACGGCGACCCGATCCCGAGCGCCCAGGGCAAAATCGACTCCCAAGTCTACGCGACGCTCGCGACCTGCGTGCCGGAGAAAAATTTCCGCATCGTGCGCGTGACCGAGCAGTCCGCCGAGTTCCTCCAGTTCGCCGAACAGCACGGCCTCCTCCCCGGCGTGACCGTCGCCGTCACCGCCCGCAATCTCGCCGCCGGCCTCCTGACCGTGAAGCGCGCCACGTCGAAATCGATCACCCTGAGCCTCGCCGCCGCCGGCAACATCCTCGTCGAACGAGCCCGCTAGTCTCGCTCAGCTCTCGGCAGTCTGCATTCGCGTCAATTGGCGTCCATTCGCGGTTAAAAATTGTCTCCTTAGAAATCCCAGCGGATCCGCAGCACATTCACCCAGTCGGTCGCGCGATTACCGAGACCGCGGCTGACGTTGAAATCGAACTGCAGCGTCTTGGTGACATTGAAAGTGGCACCGCCGCCGAGCGTGCCGGCGAAACTTGACGAACTCGCCGACGAGACCGCCACCGTTGCTTCGCCATAGAGGCCGAAGAACGACGTGAGATTCGATTGAAAAACGCCGCTCGCAAACAAGCGCGAGTCGTAGCCGGTGTCGTCGTCATTGCGCTGCAAATCCCATTCCGCCATCGCGCCCGCACGGAAACCGCTGCCGAGATCCAGTGAGTATGGTACGATCACTCCACCCTCGGGCGATTGTGTACCCAGCACATTCTTGTTCGTCGGGATGGTGACGTACGGAATCACGGCGGCCGCCGCGCCGAGCTGCGGGTCCTGCCAGAAGGTCCACTTCGACCGCACCGACACTCGACCGAGACCCGACTTGGTCTCGCGCATGCCCTTGTACTGATACGTCTCGCGCAAGAAAAACTGCGCACCGAGCTGCATATCCACGGTATCGGTCAGGCCCGCCGAAATCAATGTCGACGCCAGCCCGAGCGCGGTGAATTTGAACTTCTCCGTCGTGTCGCGATTGAAGCCCACCGTGATCGCATCGATGCGCGCATTGAAGCTGCCCGGTCGAATCGTGTACGGCGTTTCCGTGACCTGCGCGCGCAGCGCCGCGACACTCAAGAGAAACGCACACACCAGAAACCGGGGCAAATGGGGCATCGCACGAGTGTCCGGCCCGCCACCCACGCCGCCAGTCAAAAGTAGCGCCCCAGTCGACGCTCGTCACCCATCGTAACGATACCCGATCCCATGTACCGTCGCGATCGTGCGCGGGGTCTCCGGGTCAGCCTCGATCTTCTTACGGAGCTGCGCCACGTGCTGATCGAGCGTGCGCGTGGTGCCGCTGTAGTCGACGCCCCACACCGCATTGAGCAGTGCGTCGCGCGCCAGCACTTCGCCCGGATGCGCGGCCAGCACTTCGGCCAGTTTCATCTCGCGCGCCGTCAGCGGAGATGATCGTCCTGCGATAGCCGCCGTGAATTTTCTCCGATCGACCTCCGCCGCACCCAGGGTGAACATGGGCGGTAGCTCCGGTGCAGGCTCCATCGTGGCCTTGGCCCGGCGCAACAACGCCTCCACCCGCGCCAGCAATTCATGCACGCCAAATGGCTTGGTCACGTAGTCATCGGCACCGAGTTTCAGCCCGACCACCTTGTCGATCTCCTCGCCCTTTGCGGTAAGAAACATCACCGGCACCCGCGCACCACGTGCTCGCAGTTCGCGGCACACGTCATAGCCGCTGGCCTTGGGCATCATCACGTCGAGCACGACAAGCGCGAATTTCTCTTGCGGAAACAGCTTCAGCGCCTGCGCCCCATCGGCCGCGGCGGTAACGGCGTAGCCCTCGCTCTCCAGCGTGGCCACGAGGCCGAGCCGGATATTGGCGTCGTCTTCTGCGATGAGGATTTTCGCTTTCATGAAAGAGTGAGCACAAACTCTACCCCGCCGCCCTCGCGCGGCTGGTAGTTCAGATCACCACCAAGCCCGCGCGCGAGCTGTCGCGCGATGCTGAGTCCAAGACCGGCGCCGGTCTTCTCGGCCGTCAGTGCATTGTCCACGCGGTGGAATTTTTCGAAAATACGCTCGCGGTGCTCCGGGGGCACCCCTGGCCCGCGATCCGCCACACGAATCTCCGCGCCCTCGCTGCGGCGCGTGAGCGTCACCCGCACCTCGCCGCCGCCAGGGGCGTACTTGCAGGCGTTATCGAGTAGGTTGAGGAGGATTTGGCCGACCGCATCTCGATCCGTCGTGATATTGAGCGGCGTGTCAGTGAAATCCCGATACAGCGTCAAACCCGCCTCCGCGATCCGCGGCGCGTGGGTGTCGAGCAACTCGCTCAGCTCGCTACGCACATCGAGCGGCTCACGGGCAAATTTCTTCCGCCCCTGCTCCAGTCGACTGAAATCGAGCACATTGTTCACCAGCCGCGCCAATCGCTCGGTCTCGCGTGCGATAGTGCGGAGATAGCTTTCGCTCTGCGCCACATCGCGCACGCGCCCCTGTTCCAGCAGCTCTGCGTAGAGGCGAATCGTCGTGAGCGGCGTTTTGAATTCATGCGACACGTTCGCGACGAACGACGTCTTCTGCACCGCCTCCGCCTCGCTCCGCCGCGCCTGCCAGAGCAGCAACGAGCCACCAGAGAGAATCGCGAGGACGAACAATCCCACGATGAGCGAACTGATCATCAAGAAGCCGCCGCTATCACGTGTTCCGCGATACGACTCGTCCGTGACCACGACCTCCCAGCCCGGTAGAAACTCCACCGCGATCGGTACGGTGACTGCCGTAGGTGATGCGGGATCGCTATGAGTACCGTCCCGCACCGCGTAGTGTTCTCGCGTCAGCGTCCGTGAGTCCAGTGCTCCCGCCTGCACATAGTCGGGCGCAAACTCTGGCAGCCGTGACTCCACCGCCTCCATCTTCACCTCGACGCCGATCACCGTGCCGCTGGTGAGCTGGCGCCAGCCGAAGAGATGCAGCCCTGAGGCATCGCGCCATGGCGTCCATCCGAAGCGCTCGCTGGCCGGGGCGCTCTGCTTCCAAAACGGACTCGAATTCGCGAGGCCGTTGATCTCACTGCGCGCACTCTGGGTTTTCAAGACGTTGGCCGTCACGTCGCCGCGCGATTGCTCAGCGACGTCGGATAGCTTTGATTGTGAAAAAGCCGGACGCCATGGCGTGCCGGTCACGAGCCACGCTAAAACAGCTCTTCTCGTCGCATCGTGCGAATCGTCTGCCCAGGGACGCATCACGCGCCCTGCGATATCAATCTCAAAGGTCGAGCGCACAAGCGGATTGGTGTGCTCCCATTCCTTGAGAAACTGCTGCGTATTGCTCGCGGGCGCTTCTCGCAGCGTCGTCATCAGGCCGTTTTCCAAGTCGCCGACGAAGAGTTCGATGTTCTCCGCAATAAGCCGAGCACGAGCCGACAGCGCCGAGCGGGTCGCCTGTCGGGCCAACGCTGACTCCTCGTCGATCCGCACCTGCTCGCGCTGGAGCAGTAGCAGCGCTCCCCCGCCCACTGCGAGCGTCGGCAAAAGCAGGAGCAGCCAGTAGAGCGTGATCCGGTGACGGGTGTGCGACACGTAGAAGCGGTTAGCGGCCGACCGGGACGGACGCAACGCCCACCGCGCCTCCGAGCTGCGTCACGCGCGCCCGATAGGCACGGAAATAGCGGTCGCTCTCCCAGCGCTTGCCACCATCGCGCGCAAACTCCTGTCGCAGCTCGCGCTCAAACTCCGGCGTAAGCACCTCGGTGCGCCCGACCAGCACGCGCGCCAGTTTTTCTGGTGCCGGCGACAGCGTGAGCGGCAGCGTCGCATCAGTGAACGCCCGCGGTACGATCCAGAGCACGCGCAAACCGGGATGGCCAAAGTAGCTCTCGCGCCATGTCGCCACGAGTGCACGAGCCTCGCTGGCCGTGAGGCCGGCCTGCTCCAGCGCTTTCGGCAAGGCCTCGTCGATCACCGGCGGCGCGGCGATATCACCCACACTCTTGAGTAGTGGAGCGTGCACCGTTGAGCCAGCTTCGACCGGGCCACTCCACCACACCACGCCCTGCGGAAATGCGGCGCGCACCTCGTAGATGAAGGCGAAGGGAATAGCGCCCTTGCCAGTGTTGCGCAGCGCGAGCTCACCCTGCTTCGCACTCGTCACCTCGAGCGGCAGCGCAAAGTTACCCACGCCGCGATAAAAGATGAAGCCCTCGACCTCGCCTTGTGCGACCATCACGTGATTCGCATCGGGCACTCGGGCGCGCGGCCACTGCGGCGTCTCCCAATCGCGCCGCGCCGTGAGCGCACGTTCACTGGCTCGCGGCAGCACGTCCACGTGCCACTGCGCCGAGCCATGATACTCGCGGGCGAAATCGATCGGCGACACCGGCACGCCATTGTCGGGCGGCACGGTCAACTGCTCACCGCCGGCGCGCTCGGGATACCATTGGCTGATCGAGCCGCCACGAAAGCCCACCGCGACATCCACCGTGCGCGCTTCGTCCGAGTAGAAATAGAGCACCGGCGTCTCCATCTTCACCGTCACGTTGGCCAGCGGACGATTCCAGCCTTTGTTTGCCGGCGCGAAACCCGCGAGGCTGTGCACGAAAGGCGGCAGCGCTTCTTCCTCGACTTCGAGCCCGGGCAGCATGCGCCCGTCCGAACCGACGACCGAGGTAAACGTGCCCCACTCGTGCACCGTGTAGCCCGCCGCCCACGCGCGCACGGCGAACGCACCGACCAAAACCAATCCACGCCAACCGAGTAATGTCTTCATGGCAAAAGGGGTATGCCCCACCCTGCCACAATCCGTCGCCGCAGTCGTCAACGAATCGTCCGCCCTTTGTCAGGAAATTGTCAGGCCGCTACTCGCCGATTGCCTGCTGCGCGCACCCCGCGATGTTCGCGGCATGCGACTCCGGCTCCTCTTTGTACTCCTTATCACCAGCGCAGCGTGGGCTGCCGAACCGCGGTGGACCGAGCTGATCCTCATACGCAGTCTGGAAGACGTGCCGGTGCGGCTGGTGGTTTTCGACGAACACGATTTCGCGCTCACCGTGATCGACAACGCCCGCGACGGCCACCCGCGCTACGCCAATGTCGAGGAGGCGGTCACTGCCGCGGGAGCGGTCGCGGGCTGCAATGGCGGGTTCTTCGATCGCGAGCCGTTCAATCCGTTTGGGCTCATGATTCACGAAGGAAAGCGGTTCGGTCGCTTCGACCCACAGAGCTGGCTCGCGGGCGTGCTCGTCATCCGAGGAGGGCACGCGACGTTGGAAGCGAGTCGGACCTTCACTCCCGCCAACGGTGTCACCTTCGCGCTGCAATCGGGACCATGGCTCGTCCGCGATGGTCGCAGTGAGACCGGACTCGATCCGCAGCGGCGGGCACAACGGACCTTCGTCGCGCACGATGGCCGCGGGCATTGGGCGCTCGGCGCGGCGGATGCCTGCACCGGGCCGGAGCTCGCGGCGTTTCTCCGCAGCGATACGATGACGCATGAGATCGACGTGCAAGAAGCGCTCAACTTCGACGGCGGGCCGTCCACGGGACTCTTTCTCAAGACCGCGACCCAGCGGCACTACGTTCGAGAGGGTTGGCCCGTGCGAAACTACATCGCCGTGGTCGCTCGGTCCACTGCTCCGTAGACCGGTTCACCTGCGGGCTGGCGTGCCTGCTGCTGGGGGCCTAGCGTCCGTCAAACTGTTCCCTGTGCGCCTCCCTTTCTTTGTCCGTCCTGTTGCGTTGTCCCTGCTTGCGGTCACCGGCTCTAACTTGCGCGGCGCTGATGTCGCCGATCCGCTCCGGCTCACCCACGAGGTCGAGCCGCTCTCCGAGGCCGTCGCGCTCACGGTCGATCCGGCCAAGGACGATTTCTACGGCACAGTGCGGATCAACGTCGTCGTACATAGCGCCGTATCCAGTTTTCGGTTACACGCGCTCGGGCCCATCATCTCGGCTGCGACGCTCGCCGCCACGGCGGACAATCCGATTGCACTGACCGTCGCCACCGCCGACGCGAAGATCGGCCTGATCACGCTCACCGCGCCTTCGCCGCTCGCACCGGGCAGCTATACGCTGAATCTCACCTTCACCAACCGCTTCACCCGCGATGGTCTTGGGCTCTACAAGACGATCAGCCGCGGCGACTCGTACTTGTTCACTCAATTCGAAGACGAGGATGCGCGGCGTGCTTTCCCGTGCTTCGACGAGCCGTCGTTCAAAATTCCGTGGCAGGTCACGCTGACGGTGCCTAATGCACTTGAGGCCGTGGCAAACTCCGCTGTCGCACTGCAGACACCATCGGGCGATGCCGCGAAGACGCTCGCGTTTGGCCGCACGCCGCCGATGCCGTCGTACCTCGTCGCGTTTGCGGTCGGACCGTTTGAGTTCACACCGGTGCCGGGCTTGTCGGTGCCGGGGCGCATCGTCGCGCCACGCGGCCAAGGGGCGTTGTCGGCTGAGGCGGCGCGGCTGTCGCCGGCGCTGCTGCATGCGCTGGAGGAATATTTCGGCTCGCCGTATCCGTTCGACAAACTCGATCAGGTCGGCGTGCCCGAGTACGTCTACGGTGCGATGGAAAACGCGGGGCTGATCACGTACCGCGACACGCTGCTGCTGCTCGATCCGATGCGCGCTTCGTTTGCCCGTCGTCGCTCGCTCACGCATGTGATCACCCACGAGATGGCGCACATGTGGTTCGGCGATCTCGTCACGATGCAATGGTGGGACGATCTGTGGCTCAACGAGTCGTTTGCCGATTGGATGGCCGCCAAGGTCGTCGACCGCGTCCATCCGGAGATGCGCACGGAAATCGGCGAAGTATCCGCCGCCGACACCGCGCTGCGGGCCGATGCGCAGCCTTCGGTTCGCCCCGTGCGCCGCGTCGTGTACGCGTCGGCCGTCGGCATGGAAGACGCCGAGCTGATTTACAACAAGGGCAAGGCGATCCTCCGCATGGTCGAGGGCTGGATCGGCGAAGAAAAATTCCGCACCGCGATGCAGGCTTATTTCGCGAAGCACCGCTGGGGTAACACCACGGCGAGCGATCTCTGGGCAGCTTTCGATGCGGCTTCGGGCGAAGATATTTCCGCGATGCTCGCGACGTTCATCGAAAAACCGGGCGTGCCGCTCGTGGCGTTTACGATTCTGCCCGACGGCAAGCTCCAGCTCGCGCAGTCGCGTTTCTACAACCTCGCTGGGGCCGCGCAGCCCGGGCTGTGGCAGGTGCCGGTGACGTTCACGTGGTCGGCGCACGGCCAGCTCCATCGCGAGCGCGTGCTCCTGCGCGACGCGACGCGTATCGTCGACATCCCCGGGCTCGCGGAGGCGGACTGGATTTATCCCAACACCGGTCAGAGCGGCTATTACCGCTGGACGCTGCCGGCGGAGCTCAACGCCAAACTCGCTTCGCGTGCCGCGACCGCACTCTCCCTCAGCGAGCGCCTCGGGCTACTCAACAACTCCTCCGCCGCGCTCGACTCCGGCCGGCTCACGGGTGGCGAGTATCTCGCCTACCTCGCAGCCTTCGCCCGCGATCCTGAGCCTGAGGTCGTGCAACGCGTCATCACCGGACTCGAACGTGTGCGCGATGTGTTTGTCACACCCGCACAGCTCACTGCGTTCAACGCCCTGCGCGTCGAGCTACTGCGCCCCGCCCTCGACCGCATCGGACTGACGCCGCGCGCGGGCGAGCCCGAGCACATCGCGCCGCTACGCGAGGCGTTGATCGAGCAGCTTGGCGTCGAGCCCGCCGCGCCCGATGTCGTCGCCCTCGCGCGCAAGCTCACCGCCGACCTCCTGCGCGATCCGGAGTCGGCCGACCCTGCGCTCACCACCGTCGCGGTCACGATCGCGGCGTACCACGGCGACGCCGCGCTCTTCGACTCGCTGCGCGGCCTGCTCGAATCGGCCAAGACCCCCGCGGTGCGCTCCGCCGCGATCACGGGCCTGACGAGTTTCCACGACCCCGCGCTCGCACAACGCACCCTCGATCTCTCGCTCACGCCCGCGCTCAACTCGGTGGAGTTTCTCCGCGCGCCGTTCGGGTTCGCTACCGACCCGTCGCTGCGTCCGATGATCGCCGACTGGTACATGGCGCACTACGACGCGATCAAAGCCAAGGGCCCTTTCAACCGCGTCGCCAGCGGCATCAGCCTCGCGGGCCCTGATCCCGAGCTATTCGGCAAGTTGCGCACCTTCTTCTCTGACCCCGCACGCACCGAGCCGCGTATCCAGTCCAACATTACAAAAGCCGAGGACCGCCTCGCCCTCGCGACCAAGCTCCGCGCCAACGAGTCCGCGAGCGTCAATGCCTTCCTCGCCACTTTTCCCTCGGCACCGGCGAAGGATCACTGATTCTTGCTGCGCTTGTCGCGTCTCATGCCTCGCCGCCTTTCTCTCCTTTTCGTCTTCATCGTCGCCGCCCTGCGTGCGGCCGAGCCCACGCCCGAGGTCGCCGCGCGTATCGCGCGGATCGAAAGCGGCCTGCTGCCCGCCGCTCACGTCTCCGGCACGAAGCTCGAGCCGTGGTCCATCGAGGCGCGGATGCAGTCGTACAAGGTGCCCGGCTTGAGCATCGCGGTGCTGAACGACGGCGCTATCGAGTGGGCGCGCGGCTATGGGCTGGCGCGCGTCGGCTCCGCGATCGCCGTGACGCCCAGCACACTCTTCCAAGGCGCCACCCTCAGCCTGCCGCTCACCGCTGCCGCCGCCCTCAACTACGTCGACGCCGGCCAGCTCGAACTCGACGCCGACATCAATGCCAAGCTGACCTCGTGGAAACTTCCGCCGTCCGAGATCACGGCCGGAGTGCCGGTCACGCTGCGCCAGCTCCTCGGCCACGCAGCGGGGATTTCCTCAAGCACGTTTAACGGCTACGCGCCCGGCATCCCGGTGCCATCGCTGCTCGATGTGCTCGATGGCCGGCCACCCGCGCGCTCGCCCGCGGTGCGTGTGACACTGAAGCCCGGAGCACAGTGGCGCTTCGCGCCCGGCGGCTATGCGGTCGTGCAGCAGTTGCTCACCGACGTCACGAAAAAGGAATTTCCCGTCGTGATGCGCGAGCGCGTGCTCGGCCCCTCGGGCATGGCCGACAGCACGTTTGAGCAGCCGCTCTCCGACACGGCGAGCGTGCGAGCCGCCTCGGGCCATCGTGCCGACGGCACGCGCATGCCGGGCGGCTACAATGTGTTTCCCGAGATGGCCGCCGACGGCTTGTGGTCCACGCCGACCGATCTCGCGCGCTTTGTCATCACCCTGCGCAACGCACTCAACGGCAAACTCAGCATCCTCCGCCACACCACCGCCGAGACGATGCTCACGCCCGTCGTCGCGGGCAGCGATTATGGCCTTGGCTTCGGCGTAAAGGGCGAAGGCGACGCGCTCTCGATCAGCCACAGTGGCTCTTGCGACGGTTTCCGCTGCACGCTCATCGCCTACCCGCGCACCGGCCGTGGCGTGATCGTGATGGCCAACTCCGACGCCGCCGCGCCTCTCATCAACGAGGTCATCCGCGCCGTCGCCAAAGAGTATGCGTGGCCCGACTACCAGATGACCGAGAAAGAGGCATTCGCGCTCGAGCCGAAAGACTTCGACCCCTACATCGGCCGCTACCAGCGCGAGGAGACGAAGCTGCTCTTCTACCGCACAGGCAACCGCTACTTCGTGAAAGCCGAGGAGCAGCCGCGCGTGGAAATTTTCCCTCAGTCCGACCACGAGTTTTTTATCCTCGGGCAGGCCGCGACGTTTTCCTTCGAGCGCGATGACCGCGGCGTAGTGACGCACGTCATCCGACGCACGTCACCGCCGCAGCTCTATTTCCGTGTGCCGTAAGGCGTGATCACCCCGCGGCCAACCGCTGCAGTCGCGCCAGCGTGCGCTCGCGGCCGAGCACGCGGAAGATGCTCGTGATGCTCGGTCCCGCGTTGGTGCCACTCACGGCGAGGCGCGCGACGGCTTGATAGTCGCCGAAGCCAAGGCCCTTGTCGGCCGCGAGTTTCTTGAGTGCTTCCTCGATCGCGAGGTCGGTCGAGAGGTCCATCGTCGGCAGCGCCGCGATCAGCTCGGCGAGGCGCGCCTTGGGGTCGCCCTTGGCCATGACCTTCTCCTTCACCTTCGCATCGATGGCGAAGTCGTCGGTGAAGAAGTACGTGGTGTACGCGGCGAGCTCGTCGATCGATTTGATCTTGGGCTGCGCGAGCAGCATGATCTCGCGGAAGTACGCGGCGTTGCTCATGACCGCCGCGCCGTTGGGCTGCGTGGCGAAGAACACCTGCGCAAGCGCCACGAAGCGATCCGCGGGCTGCTCCAGCAAGTACGTCATGTTGAGGTGCGCGAGTTTCTTGCCGTCGAACTTCGCGTTGCTCTGATTGACCGCAGGCAGGTCGAAGAGGCGCACGATCTCCGCGATGGGCATCTTCTCGCGATCGTCGCCGGGATTCCAGCCGAGCAGCGAGAGATAGTTCACCAGCGCCTCGGGCAGGAAGTGGCGCTTCTGGTACTCCTCGATCAGCGCGCCCTTGTCGCGCTTCGACATCTTGCCCTGACCCATCTCCGGCGATTTCAGGATGAGCGGGATGTGGGCAAACGCGGGCGGCGTCACACCAAAGCCTTCGTAGAGGCGCACGTGCTTGCTCGTGTTAGAGAGGTGGTCTTCGCCGCGGATGATGTGCGAGACCTGCATCGCGATGTCGTCGACGACGTTCACGAAGTGAAACACCGGGTTGCCGTCCGAGCGGAAGATCACGAAGTCCTCGTCCTCCATGCGCTCCACGCGGCCGCGGATCTGGTCGTCGATCACCACGGGGTCGCACTTCACTTTCTCGACCTCTTTCTTGCGATGGTCGTCGAAGACGCGATAACGCTCACCGAGGAGCTTGAACCAGATCGCGCCGTCCTTCTCGTACGCGCGGCCCGCATCGAGGAGTTGCTGCTTGTACTTCTGGTAAACCGCGCCGCGCTGGCTCTGGCGGTACGGGCCAAACTCGCCACGCTCGCCGACGCCATTCGGATTCGGGCCCTCGTCCCAATCCATGCCGAGCCAGCTCATGCTGTCGTAGATCAGCCGGAGGAACTCCTCGCTGTTGCGCGCCTGGTCGGTGTCCTCGATACGGAGGATGAAGGTGCCGCCCGTGTGGCGGGCATACAGCCAGTTGAACAACGCCGTGCGGGCGCTGCCGATGTGGAAGAACCCCGTCGGGCTGGGAGCGAAACGAACTCGGACTTGCGACATGATTTGAAGAGACAGTGTGAGCCGTTGCGCCACGATGCGCTCCGGCAGCGAAACCGCCAATCCATTGAATCCGGCCCCATCTGTCAAAACCTCACCTCTCGCCGATCCCGCGGCCTTCGCGACCCGTTTTGCCGCCGCGGCGAGCAAAGCCGGTTTCCGCACCGAACCGTTTGCCGAGGTCGCGGGTTGTCCGCTGGCGGCGTTTACGAAGCGTGCTCAGCGTTCCCTCCTCGCCACCGGCGTGCGCCCGCCGCCGCGCATCTACCTTTCCTCTGGCATTCACGGCGATGAGCCCGCTCCGCCCCTCGCTCTCCTCCATCTCCTCGAGCGCGGCATCTTCGATCATCGCGCCACGTGGTTTCTCTGTCCGCTGCTCAATCCCACCGGCCTCTCGCGCCACGTCCGCGAAAACTCCGCGGGCCTCGATCTCAACCGCGACTACAAGGACCTTCGCAGCCCCGAGATCGCCGCACACGTGAACTGGCTGCGCCGCCAGCCGCGCTTCGACGTGACGTTCTGCGTGCACGAGGATTGGGAGTCGCAGGGCTTTTATCTCTACGAGCTGAACCCCGACAACCGCCCCACGCTCGCGCCCACGATGATCGAGGCAGTGAAGGCCCACTGCCCCATCGATCCCGCCGCCACGATCGATGGCCGGCCCATCGCCGAGCCCGGCATCATCCGGCCGGTGAGCGATCCGCTCATGCGCGAAAACTGGCCCGAGGCGATCTATCTGCGCGCGCACCACACCACACTGAGCTACACCATCGAGTCGCCCTCGGCCTTTCCGCTCGCGCAGCGTGTCGCTACGCTCGCCGCCGCCCTTGATGACGCGCTAATGCATTTCCTTCAGTAGGCCTTCCGCGCTCAGTCGGGCACTGTCATACCCCGGCTGATACAAAACTCCCGCAGGTCGCGCGGCAGCGGCGCGGTGAAGACTTGCGGCACGCCCGCCTCGCGCAGATCGATCTCTGCGCAGTGCAGCGCCTGTCGCGACAGCAGCAATTTCTCCGCGAGTCCCGGCGTCCAGCCATGGTCGATGAACTCCAGAAAACACCGCGCATCGGGTCCGTAAATTTTATCGCCGACGAGTGATCGCCCCAGCCACTGCGCATGCGCGCGGATCTGGTGCTTCCGCCCTGTGCCCGTGACCACGCGCGCGAGCGTGAAACCACCGCCGACCGCGAGCGGCGTGAAAGTCGTCACCGCCGCCTGCCCATCGGGCCGCACCATCGATTTCACAAACACCGGGCTACCCGTGTCGTCGCCGAGCGACTGGTCCACAGTGATCATTTCCGTCAACTCGCCGGTCATCACCGCGAGGTAGGCCTTCTTCACGCGGCGCTCCTGCACCGCCTTTTGCAGACGGCTGGCCATCTTGCCGTCCTTCGCGAAGACCACGAGGCCGCTCGTCTCGCGGTCGAGGCGGAAGACCAGATGCGCCGCCTCCAGTGTCAGCGCCTCGCGCACTGCGCCCACGAGGCTCGACCACGGACCGTTCTTCGACGGGTGGCACACCACGTCGCCCGGCTTATCGAGCACGAGCAGGCGCGCGTCCTGATACGAGACCCACGCCTGAAACTCTTCCGGCGCAATCATTCGCACCGGCCCCTGCTTCAGCCGCCGCGGCCATGCCGATGCGCGCAGGGGCGAAAACTCCTCCGGCCCGCCGAAACCGGCAGCAGCGCCCGTTTGCTCGCTCATTTCGCGGCCTGCTTCAGGCGTACTCGCGCCAGCACTTTTGCCCCGAGTCGCGCGGCCAGCGGTTTGCCGAGCTTCGAGGTGGTGAAGGTGATCGTCTTGTTGATCCAGCCGGTCACGACCTGGCTGCGGCCCGCCGCGAGCGCGCGATACGAGATGTCCGCGACTTCGTCACTCGTCATGCTGAGCGCGGGCGCCACCGTGTTACCCTTCAGGCCGGCGCGCTGGTGAAACTCCGAGCCAGTCGGCCCCGGGCAGACCGCGAGCGTGCGCACGCCCGTGCCGCGCAGCTCCTCGTTGAGCGCCAACGACCAATGCAACAGAAACGCCTTCGTCGCGCCGTACGTCGCCATGTAGGCCGTCGGTTGAAACGCCGCCGTCGACGCCACGTTGACCACTGCGCCGCCGCGGGCCTTGAGCACCGGAAGCAGCCGGCCTGTCAGGTCGACGACGGCGCGCATGTTAACATCCATCATTTCGAGCTGATGCGCGAGATTTGGCTCAGGAAAGTGCCCATATGAGCCGAAACCACTGTTGTTGATGAGTAACACGCGTCCGCTCGGCACTTCGCGTCCGAGGAACTCCGTCACGGCCCCCGCGACACGCGCCACGTCGTCGGCGCGGGACAGATCACAGGGGAAATGGTTCAATCTTTCCGGTGAAATATTTATCGCCGGAGACCGTCGAGAGAGGTTGCAAAACCGGGCCGTGTCGCTCAGCTTGGCTCCGCGCTCAATGAACGATTTTCCAATACCGGAAGATCCCCCCGTCACGATGACGGCCGAGGTATTTTTTAGCGCTGCTTCGATTGAAGCCATGGTAGGCGTTGAGCGTTGTCTTTTCGAGACCGGACCATCTGCCCGGTTTCCGTTAAACCAAAACAAACGCAGAAACATGAACAGACAAAACAACCACGAACTGATCGTCTCTGGCATTCACCTCGAGTTGACCCCGTCGCTCAAAACCTTCGTGCGTGAAAAAGCCGAACGACTGTTTCGTCACGAGGAGCGCATCGTACGGCTCCGCGTGGAACTGGAATGTGATCGCCGTCAGGAGATCGGCACCCAGTTCAAAGCCAAGGGCCACATCCAAATCCAGGGCCCGGATCTGAACGCCTCCGTCGAGGCGGACGAGTGCCACAAGGCCGTTGCGCTGCTGATCGACAAGCTCGACCGCATGCTCCAGCGCCGCCACTCGCTACACCGCGTAAAACGCAACCACCCCCACCCGGTGGAAATCGAAGCCGAACTCCCCAAGGCCTTCTGATCCTCTAGCCAATTTTCAAAACCACGAGCCCGCCGGATTTCCGGCGGGCTTTTTCGTGTAATGGGAAAAGCACTACGTGAGTGGCAGATTTTTTTTGAACCGCGAATGGACGCGAATTCACGCGAATGAGCAGAGCGCGATTTCAGCACCGGGGTTTGCTCGCGGAAGAATTCTTACAGAAGGTAACGGAGGAAACGAAGGATCGATCTTCCGGCTATGAGCGAAGGTGCTGAACAGGCGAAAGGACGCGGTGCACGCCGCCGGACCTTCGTTCTCTTCGTTTCCTTCTGTAACAACTCTACGGCTTTCCTCTGTTTTCTCCTGTAAAAAATACAAACTACTCCAGCTCGCCAACCGGCACCGCTGACTCATCAGTGTCCGCTGAGCGCTCCAGCATGCGCGTGAGATAAAGTTGCTCGGGGCCTACGTGGGCGAGTTGGACGGCGCGGCGGAAGCTTTCGGCGGCGGCGCGGTCGTTTTTGAGGCGCCAGTGGAGTTCACCGACGACGGCGTGCAGGAGGTAGTGCGCGTCGAGGCGTTCGCGCTGGGGGATCTCGGCGATGGCGTCGAGGCCGGCTTGCGGGCCGTGCAGATAGGCCACGGCGACGGCGCGGTTGAGGGCGATGACGGGAGACGGTTTTAGCTGATACAGCGCATCGTAGTGCTGGAGGATGCGGGTCCAGTCGGTCAGTGCGCGGTCGGGCGCGAGGCAATGACACGCGGCGATGCCGGCTTGCAGATGGTACTCGCTGAGGTCGTCGCCTTGGGCAGCTGCAACCATTTCCATGAGGCCGCGCTCGATCAGCTCCTGATTCCATTTGCTGCGGTCCTGTTCGTCGAGACGCAGCAGGTCGCCGTGTTCGTCGAGGCGCGACGGGAAACGCGCGGCCGTGAGCAGCATCAGCGCTAGGAGCGCGTGGCTGCGCGGCGTACGGCCGACCGGGTGATTGCAGAGGAGCGTGGTGAGGCGGATCGCCTCCTGGCACAGCTCCTCGCGCAGCAGGCGCTCGCCGGAGGAGGCTTTGTAACCTTCGTTGAACAGCAGGTAGAGCGATGCGAGCACGCCGTTGAGTCGCGGCGTGAGGTCCTCGCCCTCGGGGAGTTCGAAGCCGATCCCCGCGTCGTGGATGCGCTGCTTGGTGCGTGTGAGTTGTTTCTCGATCGCCGCGTCGGTGCTGAGAAACGCGCGGCCGATCTCGCCCGTGCTGAAACCGCAGAGCATCTTCAGCGAGAGGATCACCTGCGCATCGGGCGCGATGGACGGATGGCAGCACACGAACATCAGGCGCAGTGCGTCGTCGCGGATTTCGTGCGCGCTTTCCCACGCGACAGGAGGCGTCGAGGCCGTTTGCTCGATGTGAGTAACAATCGCGTCCTCCTTGCCCGCTGACATGCGGCGGTGACGCATCGCGTCGCGCGCGAGGTTCATCGCCACGCGCGTGATCCACGCCGAGGGATTCGGCGGGATGCCGCCCATCGACCACGTGCGCAGCGCGCGGAGCAGCGCTTCCTGCGCCACGTCTTCCGCGAGCGACATGTGCTGCACGCCCATCAGGCGCACGAGCGCGCCGTGGAGCCGGCCCGCCTCATGCCGGAAGAAATGCTCCACCAACCCCTCGGCGTGGGTCGGCGGCGGCGGGATCGCTGGAGCGTCTTCGGCCACGACGAAATCAGGGCGCGACGGCTTCCTGCCCGGTCGTGGACTTCGTGGTCACACCGAGATGGCAGTGCGGCGTCATCTGCCGCACCTCGATGATGAGCCCGTACTCCAGGCCAGGATGGCGCTGCGCGATCGCGGTCGCCTCTTCGAGATCGGCCACCATGAGCTTCACGTAGCCGGCGATCGCCTCCTTGGCCTCGGGAAACGGTCCGTCGACGATCCGCGCGCCGCCCGTGCCGGACACCACGCGGGTCTCCAGCTCCAGCGGCTGGCCTTCGACGGCCTTGCCCTGCGTGACGAGCGTGTCGAACCACTGATTCCAGCGACTGACGAGCAACTGGCGCTCCTCCGGCGACAGGCCGCGGTGATTTTCCGGGCCGGAATTGCGGAAGAACAACATGAAGGGAACGGGCGGATTTTCCATGATGAGTGAGGCGGTTTCGAAGTTAGAACGAACGACCCGGGGCCAAACGGACAGTGCCCACGCAAATTTCTTTCGCCAGCCAAACCCAGCGCGGGCGGTGAGGAGGACTTAACCGCGAATGGACGCGAATAAACGCGAATGAAGACCCAATCCCGATGGCCACATAAAGCACAAGAGGCACAAAAACGCAGGGGGGCCTTGTGCCTACTGTGCCTCTTGTGGCCATGCATCCTGTAACGAGGATACAGCGGGCAACGATCCGGTATCCATTCGCGTGAATTCGCGTCCATTCGCGGTTAAAAAATCTTCCCGGGTGTCCGCCGGCGGTGGGTTCGTTCGTCGTGAGGGGAAGGCCGCTCATGTTTATCGCCATCATTCTCCTCGCACTGCTCGTCATTCTCGTGGCGACCGATTCACCCGATGCGGGTGACCACCGCTCGGCCAACTAAGTCCTTTCCCTGCCCTACCCATCATGATCATCAAAGTCCTCCTCATCGTCGTGGCGATCATCGCCATCATCCTCGTCGTCGCCTCGTTTCAGCCCAACGATTGCCGCCACACACGCAGCGCCGTTATCGACGCGCCACCCGCCACGATCTTCGCGCACGTGAACGATTTTCACCAGTGGCCCGCGTGGTCGCCTTACGAGAAACTCGATCCGGGCATGAAGCGCTCCTACTCGGGTCCGCCCGCGGGCGTGGGCACCTCCTACGCGTGGGAAGGCAACAACCAGGTCGGCGCGGGCAGTGTGACGATCAAGGAAACGACGCCCAACGAACTCATCGTGATCTCGCTCGTGATGACCAAGCCCTTCGCGTGCGACAACCGCGTCGAGTTCGCCTTCAAGCCCGAGGGCAAGGGCACCGTCGTGAGCTGGACCATGAGCGGCAAGAATCACCTCCTCGGCAAAGTCATGGGCCTTTTCATGAACATGGACAAAATGGTCGGCGGCCAATTCGAGGAAGGCCTCGCGAATCTCAAACGCGTCGTCGAAGCAGAGCCCAAAGTGGGCTGAGTTAGATTAAGTTTCTTTAACCGCGAATGGACGCGAATAAACGCGAATGAAAACCCAGAAACGTCGCGCTCGGCTTCGCGGAGAGTGATTGGCCACAAGAGGCACAGAAGGCACATGACGATCACGCTGCATTTCTGTGCCTCTTGTGCCTTCTATGGCTATCCGGATTGCACTTCATTCGTGTGAATCCGTGTCCATTCGTGGTTAAAAAGAGATAGCCGCAAAAAGGCGCAGAAGGCGCAAAACCGGCCTCTTCATTCTGCGCTTTTTGCGCCTTCTTGCGGCCATTGGGATTGGTCTTCATTCGCGTTTATTCGCGTCCATTCGCGGTTAAAAACTTCCTCAACAAAAAACCGCCGAAGCTTCGCAGCTCTCGGCGGTTTTGTTTGATTGATTGCTACGCGGGTCTCGCTTCGCGGTTCTTGCGCTTACTTTTTCAGCGAGGCGCAGAAGCGCGCGAGGCGGGTGACGCCCTTCTCGATGATCGCGTCGCTCGTCGCGTAGCTGAGGCGGAGGTAGCCCTCGGCGCCAAACGCACTGCCGGGGACGGCGGCGACCTTTTCCTGCTCCAGCAGCTTGGCGCAGAAGACGTCGTCCTTGAGGCCGAAGCTGGAGATGTTCGGGAAGAGATAAAACGCACCCTCGGCGAGCAGGCAGGTGATGCCGGGGATTTTGTTAAGCTCGGCGTGCAGATACTTGCGGCGGCGGTCGAAGGCCACGAGCATCTTCGCGAGTTCGGCCTGAGTCTTTTCCTTTTCCTTCAGTGCGGCGAGCGCGCCGAATTGCGTGAACGTCGTCACGTTGGACGACATCTGGCTCTGCAGCTCGGAGATCGCCTTCGCGATCGGGAGCGGCGCGACGGTGGTGCCGATGCGCCAGCCGGTCATCGCGTAGGTCTTCGAGAAACCGGCGACGGTGATCGTGCGCGCTTCGGCTTCCTTGCTCAGCGTGGCGATGCAGGTCGGCTTCGCGCCGTCGTAGGTGAGATGCTCGTACATCTCGTCGGCGAGGATGTAGAGATTGTGCTTCACGGCCACGGCGACAATGGCTTCCAACTCGGCGCGCGTGTAGATCGCACCCGTGGGGTTCGACGGCGAGTTGATGATCAGCAGGCGCGTCTTCGGCGTGATCGCGGCTTCGAGCATCGCGGGCGTGAGGCGGAAGCCGGTCTTGTCGTCGGCGAGGAGAAACTTCGGCGTCGCGCCGGCGAGCTTCACCATCTCGGGATAGCTCACCCAATACGGCGCGGGCACGATCACCTCGTCGCCCGGCGAACAGGTCGCGAGCACGCCGAGGTAGCAGTTGAACTTGCCACCGGGGGAAACGACCACCTGCGCGGTCGTGAGCTTGAGGCCGTACTCGGCCGCGTAGCGGTCGACGATGGCCTGGCGCAGCGGGTCGATGCCCGGGGTCGGAGAATACTTGGTCTGGCCCGCCTTGAGCGCGGCGATGCAGGCGTCCTTGATGTGCTCCGGCGTGTCGAAGTCGGGCTCGCCGGCGGCGAAGCTGCACACGTCGTCGCCCGCGGCCTTCATCGTTTTCGCCTTGGCATCGATAGCCAAGGTCGGCGAAGGCGACACGTTACGGGCCCAGAGGGAGAGCGGCGGCAATGCGTTGGACATGGGTGCGGAGACACCCACTCAAACGAAACGCCACCCGCAAAAGCAAGGCCGCAGCGCGGCTTACTTCTTGCCGCGCTTGGACGGCGCGGGCGCGCTCGAGTATTCCTCGAGGGCGAGACGCAGGAGCTCGCCGACGCTGACGCCCTTCTGGCGCGCGATGCGGCGCAGCATGGTGCGGTCGCGGGTCGGGATGCGCACGGAGATCTGGCGGTGCGGATCGATGTCCGGCTTGCAGGCGGCGAAGTCGAATTGCTCGATGGCGAGGCGCACGACCTCGCTCGCGGACTTCAGGTCATTGTGGTCGCGGCAGGACTCGATTCGCTTAACGAGCGACTCCGGAAGATCGAAAGTCAGGGGGGCAGTGACAGAGGGGGAGCGCGAAGTCATGATAGCAGCAAGTTTGAACTAAACGGAACCGTTCTAGCTGGGCGCGTACGGCGGTATCCGCAATGAAATTATTTCGTGACCGACGGATTTGTGTCAGCTTTTACAATACACCGGCCGGCCCTCATGTGGCCGCGGGATAGCTGCCAAGCCACTTCACCATCGGGCAGAACCGGCGCAGCTCGCCCAAGGCCTGCTTCATCGAGGCGTCCTCGTGATGGCCGCCGACATCGAGGAAGAAGTAGTAGTCCCACGGGCGCTTCTTGCTCGGGCGCGACTCGATCTTCGAGAGATTGATGCCGCGCTCCGCGAGAGGCATGAGCATCTTGAGCAGCGAGCCGGAGTGCGCCGCGGCCTCGTCGCCGAGGGAGACGAGGAAGCTTGTCACATCTTTTCCATTACCGACCGGCCCGGCGGGTTTGCGACCGAGGACAAAGAAGCGCGTGGTGTTGTCGGCCTTGTCCTGGATGTTGCGCGCGACGACCGGCACGCCGTAGTGCTCGGCGGCGAGCTCGCCCGCGACGGCGGCGACCGTCGGGTCGTCCTTCGCGATCTGCACCGCGCGCGATGTGCTCGGCGCGTCGATGAGCTGCGCGTGCGGCAGATGGCGCTGCAGCCAGTGGCGGCACTGCGCGAGTGCCTGATCCTTCGAGTAAACTTTTTCGATCTTATCGAGCGGGCTGCGCGAAATGAGCGCGTGGGAAATCTCGACGTAGAGCTGGCCGACGATCTTGAGGTCGCTCTCGACGAAGCTGTCCAGCGTCTCGCGCACGCTGCCCTCGGTGGAGTTCTCGATCGGAATCACGGCGTGGTCCGCCTCGCCCTTTTCCACCGCAGTAAAAATGTCGTTGATCGTCGCCATCGCATGGTAGTCCACGCTGGCACCGAATTTCTTCATCGCGGCCGCGTGCGTGTTGCTGGCCTCGGGCCCGAGATATGCGACGAGCAGCGGCTTCTCCAGCGCGATCGCGGCCGACATGATCTCGCGATAAATCGCGCGCAGCGCGTCGTCCTTGATCGGGCCTTGGTTCTGCTTGCAGACCTTGCGGAAGACCGCGTCTTCGCGCTCGGGCACGTAAATTTCGCCGCCGGTGCTGCGCTTGATTTTGCCGATCTCGGCGGCGAGGGAGAGGCGCTGATTGATCAGCTCGACGAGCTGGCGATCTAGCGTGTCGATCTTCTGGCGGATGGGCTCGAGGTCCATGAATCAGGCGGGGCTCGACGGCGTGTCGCTCGCGGGCGCGGGGGCTTCGGGCTCCGGCTCAGGCGCGGACTCGGGCTCGGGGGCCGAAGCGAGGGTGATGTTCTGCACCGGCGGCTCACCGGCCACGCTCTCGTGCGGGGCATCAAGCGCCATCTGCTCGTCGGCGAGGCCCATATCGGTGTCGTTGGGCTTGTGCGTCGCGGAGGAGGTTTTCAGCCACTCGTCGATCTGGCGCGACGTGAGGACGTCGGACGCCGGAAGCTCGTCGAGGGACTTCACGCCAGTGAACTCCAGAAACTTGTCTGTCGTGCCGTACTGGATCGGGCGGCCCGGGAGGTCCGCGCGGCCCGTGATGTACACGAGGTCGTGCTCGAGGAGCTTGTTAATGCCCGCTTCGGCCGACACGCCGCGGATCGTCTCGATCTCGCCGCGCGTGACGGGCTGGCGATACGCGACTACCGCGAGCGTCTCCAGCGACGACGCGCTGAGCTTCATCGGCGGCGGCTCCTGGCGCAGGATGCGAATCCAGCGCGCGAAACGCGGATGCGTCACGAGCCGGTAGCCCGTAGAACTCTCGATGAGCAGCAGGCCATCGTCGGCAAACTTCAGGTCGACCGAGATCTGATCCATCGCCTCGCGGATCTGCGTCACCGTCACGAGCGACGGCACCTCGCTGTAGAGCTCGGGGTCTTCCGCGGGCTCGAGCACGGGTGTCTCCGCCGCTGGATCGGCGGGGGCGGCTACAGGCGTGTCAGAGGGAGCAAGCGTTTCCGCCGCGGGTGCGCCCTCGGGCAAAGCAGCGCCAGGCGCTTCCTCGATCAACTCAGGGATCGCCGTCGCCTGCTCATGAAACCGCGTGAACGCGGCCTGGATGTCCTTGGTCGAGAGCGGCTGGCTCGACGACATGAGGAGAGCCTTGAGGACTTTTTTGAGGTTGAACGCCATGCGGGAAAATCCCGCCGAGTGATGCGCTGCCGTTTCCGGCACGCAATCACGAAAACTCCGGCCGATAGGCGGCTCAGTTCGCCTGCCGCCTGCGCCGCACCACCGCCAGTCCCAGCACCGAGAGTCCGGCGAATCCCGCCCACGTCGACGGCTCGGGGATCGCCAGCACCGAATAGGGATTGGTGAAGCCCGTGATAAACGATGCTGTGCCGACGCCTGTGGTGACGTCATAGCGCCCGACCGTGCCGGCGCCGAAATTGGTCTCGAAGATGTAGCCTCCGCCGATCGAGAGGCCGTAGGGATTCGAGTGAGTATTAATGAAACTCGCGTTGATCGCACTGCCCGTGACCGCGTCATAGGTACCGATCAGGCCGCTGCTCGCGCCACCCACATAGAGCACGCCGTCCACCACCAACAAAGCCTCCGGCTGGCCCAATCCCGAGATCGTGATCGACGGACCACTGCCGGTGCTCGCGTCGTAAAAGCCCACGGTCCCCGGGCTCGCAGTCGTGCGCGCCACGTAGAGCGTCGTGCCCGCCACAGTCACGCCCTCGGTGTAGGTAGTGGACACGAAACTCGCGTTGATGAGCTGCCCGGTGGAAACATTGTACTGCGCGACCTTCCCGGAATTCGGCTGCGTCACAAACAGGCTCGAGCCATAGACTGCGATTTCCCGCGGCTCGGTCAGGCCCGTGATGAAGTTGGCGTTGATCACCGCGCCGGTGTTCACGTCATAGGTGCTGATCCGTCCGCTGCTCGCCTGCGCGACGTACAATGTGCCCCCGACGACCGCGAGGCCGCTCGCACCGCTGAGGCCGGTGATAAAGGTGGCGTTGATGGCGGCTCCCGTTTGCCCGTCGAAAGTCCCCACTCGTCCCGAACTGTAGTCCGAGATGTAGAGTATCTGTCCCCGCGCCGTGCTTAGGCCGGGTTCGGCAAATGCAATCACGCCCAGCACGACCAACGCCGCGCGACGAAAAATTCTCCGAGCCTGTATCATGAAGTGAAGTGGATGAAGCCGACCAAGCGGGACCAGGCCGCAGCGCAAACGTCCGCAGCCCCAATGCTATCGGCACACTCCCCGCATTTCTTCTCCTCAATCTGCATCCAACCTCCGCGATCGATTCCCCCGCACTCGCCCCCACTCCCTCCGCGCTTCTCCCTCTGTGCCCTCCTCCCCCACCTCCGTGCTCTCTGTGTCTCAAAAATAAACCTCTCCC
Source organism: Verrucomicrobiota bacterium (assembly GCA_048498795.1). Taxonomy (GTDB): domain Bacteria; phylum Verrucomicrobiota; class Verrucomicrobiia; order Opitutales; family Opitutaceae; genus JBEHXH01. The sequence continues at coordinate 33,627 of JBEHXH010000019.1, read as the reverse complement.
CGTCCCCCTCCGCGTCGCATGCCGCTCTCGGCACTCGACTCCCATCGCTCAACCCTCAACTCTCGCCCTCCTTTTTCGATGAGCCAAAAGACCGACTCCCTCCGCCCCCACTCCTCCATCGTGCACGACGGTCCCGACCGCGCGCCTGCTCGCTCGATGCTCCGCACCGTCGGTTTCGGCGACGCTGATTTCAAGAAGTCCGTCGTCGGCATCGCTTCCACGTGGAGCATGGTCACGCCCTGCAACATGCACATCGACCAGCTCGCGCGCGAAGCCGCCGTGGGCGCCGATGCCGCGGGCGGCAAGGCCATCATCTTCGGCACCATCACCGTCTCCGACGGCATCAGCATGGGCACGCCGGGCATGCGCTACTCGCTCGTTTCCCGTGAGGTCATCGCCGACTCCATCGAGACCGTCACCGGCGCGGAGGGCTTCGACGCCGTGGTCGCCATCGGCGGCTGCGACAAAAACATGCCCGCCTGCATCATGGCCCTCGCGCGCCTCAACCGCCCGAGCGTGTTCGTCTACGGCGGCACCATTCTCCCCGGCATCCATCCCGACTCGAAGAAGGAATGCGACATCGTCTCCGTGTTCGAGGCCGTCGGCCAGCACGCCGCGGGCAAGCTCGACGCCACCGGCCTGAAAAAAGTCGAGGAGTGCTCCATCCCCGGCCCCGGCTCGTGCGGCGGCATGTACACCGCCAACACGATGGCCAACGCCATCGAGGCTCTCGGCATGTCGCTGCCCAACTCCTCCGCGCAGATCGCCATCAGCGCCGAGAAGCGCGAGGATTGCCGTCGCGCCGGCGAGGCCGCGCTCGCGCTCCTCAAGGCCGACCTCAAGCCGCGCGACATCATGACGAAAAAGGCGTTTGAAAACGCCATCACCGTCACCATCGCGCTCGGCGGCTCGACCAACGCCGTGCTTCACCTCCTCGCCATCGCGCACACCGCCGGCGTGAAGCTCTCCATCGACGACTTCACCCGCATCGGCAAGCGCGTGCCCGTCCTCGCCGACTTGAAGCCCTCCGGCAAGTACGGCATGGTGCATCTCAGCCGCATCGGCGGCCTCCCGCCGCTCATGAAGGTCCTCTTCGACGCGGGCCTGCTCCACGGCGACTGCATGACCGTCACCGGCAAGACCATCGCGGAAAACCTGAAGAACGTCGGCGCGTATCCAGAAAATCAGGACGTCGTCCGTCCGCTCTCCAATCCGATCAAGGCCGACAGCCACCTCCGCATCCTCTACGGCAACCTCGCTCCCGAGGGCTCCGTCGCGAAGATCTCCGGCAAGGAAGGTCTCAAGTTCTCCGGCAAGGCCATCACGTTCGAGTCCGAGGAGACGGCCCTCCGCGCCATCCTCGACGGCAAGGTGAAGGCCGGCCACGTGATCGTCATCCGCAACGAAGGCCCCCGCGGCGGCCCCGGTATGCGCGAGATGCTCTCCCCCACCGCTGCGATCATGGGCAAGGGCCTCGGCAAGGAAGTCGCCCTCATCACCGACGGCCGCTTCTCCGGCGGCAGCCACGGCTTCGTCGTCGGCCACATCACGCCCGAGGCCTTCAACGGCGGCCCGCTCGCCATCGTGAAAAACGGCGACCCGATCACGATCGACGCCGTGAAAAACGAGCTCTCGATCGACCTCCCCGCCAAGGAAATCAAAGCCCGCCTGAAAGCCTGGAAACCCAAGAAGCTGAAGGAAACCCACGGCGTCCTCGCAAAATACGCGAAGCTCGTGAGCACGGCATCGGAGGGCGCTGTGACGGATAAGTATCTCTGAGGATCAACACTCAGTTCGAAAATTTAGGGCGGCCCATTGAGCCGCCCTTTTTTGTACTCAGTCTGCAATCATCGCTGTCGTTGACCTCGAAAACTAACCCGATTTACTTTCGGCCATGAGCACGCGCGAAGCCGTCAAATTGATCCTCGATCAACTGCCGCCCGACGTCTCGTTGCATGAGGTCGCGCGCGAAATAGAGTTCATCGCTGGTGTGCGTGAAGGCTTCGAGCAACTGGACCGCGGCCAAGGTGTGCCCATTGAAGACGTGAAAAAGATGATTCCGAAATGGGCCGGAAAGTAATTCTCTCGCCTCGGGCGATTGAAGATTTGGCGGGGATCGTGAGCTACATCGCCCAAGACAGCCCGGATCGAGCCGTCGCTTTCGGTGAAGCATTGATCGCGCGGACTCAGCAAATCGGCGAGTTCCCTGAAGCGGGCCGTATCGTGCCCGAGTTTCGCGACCCATCAGTCCGTGAAATCATACACGATCCCTATCGGATCGTGTATCGTATCGCACGCGACGGTACGACTGTGGAGGTTGCTCGCTTCTGGCACGCGAAGCGCGGCCACCTCTAACGCTGAGAATTCATGCCCCTCCGCCGTAAAAACATTTTCCGCGTCGCGCCGCCCGCGCCTACGACGATCTATGTGCGGCCGGGGTACAATCGGGTGCTAGCGGAGGAGTTCGAGGCGCTGAAGGCCAAACGCGTCGATCTCGTGAAGGACAAGGTCGAGGCGCATAGCCAAGGCGACCTGCGCGAGAACTTCGGTTTCAAGGCGGCGAAGGACGCCATCCGTGCGGTCGACCGGAAGATGGGTGCGCTTGATCGCTTCGTCGCGCGCAATACCTTCATCATGGTCGATCCCGCCACGTGGCTAACGAAGCCGACCGATACCGTGCAGCTCGGGCATGTGGTGCGCCTCGAAAAACAGGACCTCGCGACGAAGCGCGTGCACCGCTTCTCTTTCCTCATCACCACGCACGGCGAGACCGCCGTCGACGATGAATCGGGCATCGAGTGCCTGCCGCACAACTCCCCGCTCGCGACCGCCGTGCTCGGCCTCACGCCCAACACGCCCACGAAAGTCGTGCTCCCCGCCGGCGAAGCCCTCGTAACCGTGCGCTCCCTGCGCAACCCGACCCAAGCCGAGCTCGACCGCCTGCTCACCACCATCAAGCCACCGGAAATCGAGGACGACGAAGAATAGGCCGCGCGTACTTCGCTCTCGGTCCCTGCTCCAGCTGGACTGGAATCCCGCTCCTTCTTGTGCCTTGTGTGCCTCTTGTGGCCAATCCTCTCCCGGCCATCTAGCTAATCGCCAGCCACCCCGCCCCTCCGCTCCGACCGAAACCCCGGACCGTCCGGTAACATTTCGCGGCCCAGCGTGATGCTTCCCCGCCGCCGCTGCGTCTCCCTCCCCATGCCCCGGGTCCTCTCGCTTGCCACTACCCTCTTGCTGGCCCTTGCCACGCTCCGCGCGGCCGAGCCAGCGCCGACCATCGCGAAACCGGCCGCCACGGCGCCGGTGACCGTCCGCGAGGAGGGCAACAGCTTCATCCTCGACAACGGCATCCTCACCGCGCGCATCAACAAGCGTGCAGGCGAATTCGAGGCGCTGATTTATCGCGGCGTCGACCTGCTCGGCCACGATCAGGGCCACGTTGGCGGTTGGGAGCAGGACCCTTCCGCGGCGGCCAAGGTCGGCGGGCTCTCGCAGTCCATCACCATCGATCCGGCCAGCAATGGCGGTGCGCGCGCCGAGATTTCCATCAAGGGCATCACCAAGGGCGACCCGACCGCGGGCCTCACGCCGGGCTCACCCGGCGGCGCGCAGGGTGGCATGACCAATTGCGATCTCGAGATCCGCTACTCGCTCGCTCGCGGCGAAAGCGGCGTGTACGTGTATGCGATTTTCTCGCACCCGGCCGCGTATGGTCCGCTCAATCTCCCCGAGAGCCGCTACATCACGCGTCTGAGCCAGGCCTTTGACTGGATCTCGGTCGATGCCGATCGCAACATGCTGGAGTGCGCGCCGACCGATTGGGGCACCGGCGTCGTCGTCCACGCCAAGGAGCAGCGCATCCTCGACAAGGGTGTTTATAAAAACTCCGTCGAACACAAATACAGCTATACCGCCGTCCAATATAAAATCCCCGCCTACGGCTGGTCCAGTACGCGCGACCATGTCGGTGTGTGGTTCGTCAATCCCACCATCGAGTACCTCAGCGGCGGCGCGTCGAAGCAGGAGCTCGTCTGCCACTACGGCGACAACGGTAATCCCGACCCGATCATCCTGAACTACTGGCGCGGCACGCACTACGGCGGCGGCGCGAGCGCCAGCATCACCGCGGGCGAAGAGTGGACCAAGGTCGTCGGGCCTATGCTCGTGTACGTCAACTCGCTCGAAAAATTCCAGACTCCTTTTGCGGCCGATCTCGACACGCTCAAGGCCACCGCGGGCAATCCCACCGTGCCGTCCGCGTGGCAGGCCAACGCCACCGCGCTCTGGCAGGACGCGCTCGCGCAGGCGAAATCCGAGAAGGCGAAGTGGCCGTACGATTGGGTCAATGGTGTCGACTACCCGCACCGCGCCGAGCGCGCGACCGTCACCGGCAAGCTCGTGCTCACCGATGCGCAGGCCAAGTCGAAGAAACTCCCGCACCTCACGGTCGGCCTCGCGTATCCCGATTCGCCCGGCAGCGGCGGCGCCAATGGCAACGCCTATCTCACCACCGCCAGTGCCGATACAGCTGCAGCCGCCGCGACGGCGCTCGCGCCCGCTCCTGCAGCGGAAAATTCCTCTACTGCGACCGAGGGCGAAGGCGCGCCGCGCACGCCTCGCGCGCCCGGCGCAGGTGGACCGGGCGGTCCCGGTGGCCAAGGTCGTCGTGGTGGCGGCCCCGGCGGCTTCGGTCGCCCCGGCGGTTTCGGCCCACGACCGACCGATTGGGTGCACGATGCGAAGCACTATCAGTTCTGGACCGATGGTTCGGAGGACGGCCAATTCACCATTCCGAATGTCCGCCCCGGCACGTACACGCTGCACGCGTTTGCGGAGGGCGTGCTCGGTGAGTTTGCGCAGGCTCAGATCACGGTTACCGCCGGCCAGTCACTCGATCTCGGCACCATCGAGTGGAAGCCCGTGCGCTACGGCACGCAGCTCTGGGACATCGGTTATCCGGATCGCACCGGCGGAAAATTCTTCAAGGGCGACGGCGCCAATTTCTGGCTCTGGGGCTGGGGCCTGCGCTACCCGCTGCTCTTCCCGCAGGACATCACGTACACCGTCGGCAAAAGCGACTACCGCCGCGACTGGTTCTTCCAGCAAACGCCGCGCAGCGAGAACCGCTCGTGGATCAACCCCGCCGCGAAGGACCCGGCTAACCAACGCTTCGGCTGGCTCAAATCCGAGTCGCTCACCGAGTATCCGCAGACCAACGAGGCCGGCCCGTGGCGCATCTACGGCCGCGGCAAAGCAACGACGTGGACGATCCAGTTCGATCTCGCGAAGGCCACGACCGGCGTCGCCGCCCTGCGCCTCGCGCTCGCGGGTGCCGACACGCAGCAATTCATTATCGGCGTCAACGGCCAGCCCACCGCCGTCCTCCGTCCCCTCAGCACCAACGCCCTCCGCTACAACACCAACAAGAGCGTGTGGCAGGAGCAGACGCTGAAGTTCGACGCTGCGCTCCTCAAGGCCGGTGCCAACACGATCACGCTCACCGTCCCCGCCGGCGAACTCACGAGTGGCGTGGTGTATGACTACCTGCGACTGGAACTCGACGAGGGCGCAAAGCTGGCGCCTCCGGCTCCTCCCAGCACCACCGTCGGTACGAACGCCACGAACTAAGACCACTCGTCTGGCCGCTCGGGGGTAGCGTAAATACCCTCAGGGTGCACACTTTGCCCTTTTCCGGCACGCACCCGTGCCGATATCACTGGCTATGCGCTTCCAGCCGATCCGCAGCCTGCTTTGCCGTCTCGCCCTCTGGGGAGTCGGAGCGCTCGCATGGGTCGTCGTGCCGACTCTGCGCGCGCAGTCGCTCCTCGCCTACTACAGCCTCGATGCCTCCACGCTGACGCTCGACGGCTCCAGCCACATCACCAACGCGACCGGCGTCGGTGGCACACTCGGCCTGATTAACGGCGCGTACCCGTCGGCCAATTCGAGTGGACGCTTCGGCGAGGCGATCAACTTTTCCGCTGGCCGCCTCGATACCTCGAACTTCGCGGGCGGCAGCACCGCCCTCGGCAACAGTTTCTCGATTTCGTTTTGGATGAATGTTTCGACGGTCGCCACCACGCCGCAGAGCTACGTGTTCCAAATTGGCGACCCCAACGGCGCACAGACCGCGGTCATCTACGGCTACACCGCAGGTCGCCTCGAACTCTTCAGCCCCGACATCACCGGCGCGACGAATGTGAGCGCGTTGCGCACGGCCTCTGCGATCAATCTGAGTTCGGGCCTCGTCGACACGTGGATCAACGTCATCTACGTCTACGACGGCACCACCCTCTCTGGCTACGTCAACGGCTCGCAGGCTTTCTCCACGAACCTCAGCTTCAGCCTCACCGCCGACGGCGGCCTTTCCATCGGCGGCTCGCGCAACCCCGCGATGAACGCCACTAACTACTTCGCCGGCTCGCTCGACGACGTCGCGATCTACAGCGGCGCGTTTTCCGCCGGGCAGATCGCCGACCTGCAGAACACCACCGCGCTCTTCGCGATCCCCGAGCCGGCGACGTGGAGCGCAGTATGTGGCGTAGCTGTGTTAGGGCTGGCATTCTGGCGGCGGCGCACTCGTGCCGCAGGATAAATAAATCCGTTTCTCATGGTCCGCCACCCCTCGCCTTGTAGTCCGAGCTTTTAGCAACAATCGTCGTGGCATGGCCGACATTGCTGCCCCCGAGAATAAACTACCGCTGCCCGATTGGCACCGCCGGTTGCTCACCGAAGACCAGCAGCGCTACGAAGCTAGTCTAGCCGAAGGCTCTCCTTGGTCAGAGGTGAAGGCTCGTCTTTTCCAAGCGCCACAAACCCGCGACCGCCGCTGAGGACCATGCGTGTGCGTGCATCGTGCACAACCACGCTTGCGCCTATCCCGGCGTTGGGCTGTGCTTTACCCACCCTCCCTCATGACAACCTGGTCCCGATTCAAGAGCCTTTACTACACCAACGCCGATCTCGGCGTTTCGCTCGACATCTCGCGCCTCCCGTTCCCCGACGACTTCCTCGCTTCGAAGGAACCCGCCATGCAGGCCGCCTACGCGGCGATGGCGGCGCTCGAACAGGGCGCTATCGCCAATCCGGACGAGAACCGCATGGTCGGCCACTACTGGCTGCGCTCGCCGAGCATGGCGCCCACCGCCGAGCTGCGTACCGAGATTTCGGATACACTGGCGCGCATCATCGACTTTTCCGCGCGGGTGCACCGCGGCGAGATCGCGCCCGCGCCGGGCAAGAAGTTCACCAACCTCCTCGTCATCGGCATCGGCGGCTCCGCGCTCGGGCCGCAGTTTGTCACTCACGCGCTGGGCAATCCGCGCAAGGACGAGCTCGACGTCGCGTTCTTCGACAACACCGATCCCGACGGCATCGACTACGTGCTCGCCGGCCTGCGCGGCAAGCTCGCCAAGACCATCGTCGTGGTGATCTCAAAGTCCGGCGGCACCGCCGAGACGCGCAACGGCATGCTCGAGGCCATCGCCGCGTTCAAGGCCGCGGGGCTCGATCACGCGAAGCACTTCGTCGCTGTCACCGGCGTCGGCTCCAAGCTCGACGGCGTGGCCGTCAGCGAAAACTGGCTTGCCCGTTTCCCGATGTGGGACTGGGTCGGCGGCCGCACCAGCGAGCTCTGCGCGGTGGGCCTACTGCCCGCTGCGCTGCAGGGTCTCGACATCCAGGCGATGCTCGAGGGCGCCGCCGCGATGGACGCCGTCACGCGCAAGTCCGTCACCGCCGAAAATCCCGCCGCGCTGCTCGCGCTGATGTGGTACTTCGCCACCGATGGCCGCGGTGCGAAGGACATGGTCGTTCTCCCGTACAAGGATCGCCTGCTCCTCTTCTCGCGTTACCTGCAGCAGCTCGTGATGGAGTCGCTCGGCAAGGAGCACGACCTCAAGGGCAACGTCGTTAACCAGGGTATCGCAGTCTACGGCAACAAGGGCTCGACCGACCAGCACGCCTACGTGCAGCAACTCCGCGACGGCGTGAACAATTTCTTCATCACGTTCATCGAGGTGCTAAAGGACCGCGACGCGAAGGGCTCGCTCGAAGTCGAGCCGGGCATCACCAGCGGCGACTACCTGCAGGGCTTCTACCTCGGCACGCGCAGCGCGCTCAGCGACAAGGACCGCCACTCGGTCACGATCACCCTGCCCGACGTCTCGCCGCGCACGATCGGCATGCTCATCGCCCTCTACGAGCGCGTCGTCGGCCTGTACGCATCGCTCGTCGGCATCAACGCCTACCACCAGCCCGGCGTCGAAGCCGGCAAGAAGGCCGCCGGTGCCGTCATCGCGTTGAAGCTGAAACTCGCCGCCGCCCTCAAGGCCGCGCCCGACCAACAGTTCACCGCCGAGGCCCTCGCCGCCCAGGTCGGCGGCGACCCCGAGCTCGCCTTCAAGATCCTCGAGCACCTCGCCGCCAACAAAGGCAGCGGCGTGAAAAAGCGCGCAAAGTCCCCATGGTACAACTCCACGTATCGCGCGGGCTGAGCGACGACGCGACTAAGCCAAGTCACAGAGACCACAGAGGAAGCTTTCGAGAGGTCACGGAGAAATCCTCCGTGGCCTCTTTTATTTTTCGAGTCCTCCAACAGCACTCTCCTATTCCGGTCTCTGTGACCTCTCTCCCTCCCTCAGTGCTCTCTGTGTCCAGTCGCCCGCCGGTCGCCGCGACTTATTTCGGAACTACCTTCCGCCAATCATTTCTCACTCCCGTCCGCGCAAAGCGCACTACGCCCTCTCGTCCTTTCTTCTCCCCTATTTTTCGTGTCTTTCGTGTGTTTCGTGGTTTCCCGCTTCTCAGCCGTCTGACGCCTTGCAGAACCGCGAAATTGCCTCAATAATTGCCCTACCATGACCTTTTCCATCCGCCATCTCATCGCCCTTGCCTTGCTCGCGCTCGGCGCCTTCGCGGGTGGCTGTTCGACCCGCACCCAGAAGGACACCGCGATTCCGTGGAGCCGTCCCGCCGGCTGGGAAGGCCAGATCCCCGGCATGGGCTCTCCCAGCGGCAGCGGTCGCTAAACGCTTTCGCACCATGAAACTCCGCGCGCTGCTCGTCCTCGGCCTTATCGCCAGCAGTCTCTTGACCGGCTGCGCGATCAACAGCGGCTCAAACGTGCCGCGCGCCAATGGCAACTACGAGCAGCTCGCGGCCAACGCCCGCACGTATCAAAAGGCCGACGGAAATCTCCCTGCCGACTACCCGCTCGACCTGCTGCTCAATGGTGCAAACGCCCGCGAGCAAAAGCCCGTGATGGCGCTCCCGCAGAACAATCCGCGGTAACGCGCTTCGAGACTATCGATTCTCACTCAAGGGCGGCCCACTCGGCCGCCTTTCCTATTTTCAGGTATCTCCTTGTAGCGGAAGCCGTGAGGCTTTCGCCTCCGAGCGAAACGCTCACGCGTTCCGCTACGAGCCATCGCATCCGTCACCATCCGATTTTTGTCTAGCCACCCGCGCGCTGCGCTGGACGCTCTTCCGCGCGATGGACAATGCCTCCCTCACTCCGCTGCCCGGGCACCTCTACGTGGTCGCGACGCCCATCGGCAATCTCGCCGACCTCACGGATCGCGCGCGCTCGATCCTCGGCGGCGTCGATCTCATCGCGTGTGAGGATACGCGCACTACGGGCGCCCTGCTCACCCGCCTCGGCTTCCGCAAAGAACTCGTCGCCTATCACGAGCACAACGAAACCGAGGCCGCCGATCGACTCGCCGAGCAGATCGCCGCGGGCAAATCCGTCGCAGTCGTGAGCGATGCCGGCACTCCCGCACTGAGCGATCCCGGCTTTCGCGTGGTCCGTGCGTGCCGCCGCCGCGGCTTGCCCGTCGTGCCCGTGCCCGGCCCGAGCGCGCTCGTCGCCGCGCTCAGTGCGAGCGGCCTGCCGAGCAATGGGTTTCTCTACGTCGGGTTTCTTCCGCCGAAGAGCGCAGCCCGCATTACGTTTTTCGAAAATCACCGCGACTTCACCTACACCCTCGCGCTCTACGAGAGCTGCCATCGCATCGACAAGGCCGTCGACGAAATCGTCGCCACCCTTGGCCCCACGCGCGTGATCTGCGTCGCGAAGGAAATCACCAAGCTCCACGAGACCTTCCTCACCGGCCCCGCGTCCGATGTCCAAGCCCGCCTCGCCAAGACCAGCCTCAAAGGCGAATTCGTCCTGCTCATCGCCCCGGGGGATTTCGTGTTGTGAGGGAAACCACGAAACACACGAAGGACACGAAAAGATTCCGCGAGAGCAGCGCCCGATCGTAAATGCGTCGTGCGGGCCGACACGGAGAACTCAAAGTGCAGGTGTGAAATCATAGCAACTGCTCTCCCCGATTTCTCCGTGACCCCTCTTCTTTTCTCTGTGCTCTCCTTGTCCCATTTTCGTCAGCACTCGCATTCGGCCCCGCGCCACGGCGCTTCCCTTTCGTGGCTTTCGTGTGTTTCGTGGCGACCTCTTCTTCATGACTGATCGCTCCGTCGCTGTCGTTGATATTGGCTCCAATTCGATCAAGGTCCTAGTCGCCGCGCGCCGCGTTGACGGGCACCTCGTGGCGCTGAAGTTCCACACGATCGATTCGCGCATCAGTGCGGGCATCAGCGCCGCGACACCGCGATTGAGCGAAGCGGGCATGACTGCGGGCGTGGCGGCGGTCGTCGAGCTGCTGAAGATCGCGGCCGACTACGCCCCGCAAAAAATCATTCTCGTCGCCACCAGCGCGGTGCGCGATGCGGAGAACGGCATCGATTTCCGCGCCCGCGTGCGTGCGGCCACAGGCCATGAGATTCGCATCCTCACCGGCGACGAAGAGGCCAATCTCATTGGGCGCGGCCTCACGTGCGACCCGGCGCTTACGGGGCTGCGCGATTTCTACGTCTTCGATCTCGGCGGCGGCAGCCTCGAGTGCCTCGCGTTTCGCGAGCGCCGTATCGAGCGCGAGATCAGCCTGCAGCTCGGCTGCGTGCGGCTCACGGAGAAGTTCGTGCGCGACTCGTCGGCCCCCTTCGATGCCGCCGCCGACGCGGCGATCGCCGCGCATACGCGTGAGACGGTTGTGCGCAGCGGCTTCGCTTTCGCCTTACCCGCCACCGCGACCGCGGTTGGCACCGGTGGCACGCTCACCACGCTGCGCGCGGTGCGCGCCGCGCGAGATAGCGTCGCCTTCGAAGAAACAGACTCACTCGTGCCTGTCGCCGAGCTGCGTGCTATTCTTGCGACCCTCGGCGCGCTTCCACTCGCCGAGCGAAAAAAAATCCCCGGCCTCCCGCCCGCGCGCGCCGACGTTTTCCCCACTGCGCTCTCCACCCTGATCGCGCTCGCCGACCTCGGAGGATTCACCGCGTATCGGAATTCCACCTACAATCTCCGCTGGGGTCTCGCGGCGGAGTTGCTGGGTGGATAGCGAACAACGCGGGTCTTCTGTTTTTTAATGGGGACGCGGCGCCCTCGCCGCGTGGCTCGTAATTTCGTTTCGTCTCCGGATCGCCGGCACCAAATCTCTCCCGTTGATGCGTCCCGAAGGTCCGCTGGCAATTTTGCGAGGCCACCCGCACAAACATGTCGCGCGCGGGCGAAAATATAATACATAGCATTTTCAGATTTTGCTCATTGAGCAATCTGTCCGTATAGCTGAAGACGCAAAAGGTTGTCGCTTCCGGGGCGGAAGCTGCTCACGGTTCGCGGCGTTTTTGACAATTCCGTGCGCTTGTTTCGTCGCTTTCCGTTCCTGTGGCACCTGCTCAGCGCCCTCGCGCTGAGCGCGGTCGCGTCGGCCCAGACCATCGTCAACGCCGGCTTCTCGACGCCAACGCAGACCACCACCGGCTATACCTACAATCCCGCGTCAGCCGACTGGACGTTTCTCGGCCAGGGCGGCATCGCAGGCAAATCCTCCGCTTGGGCTCCCATCGGCAATGCGACGAGCCAGTTCGCCTTTTTGCAGGTGCACACGCAGGACACCAACAGCATCTCGCAATCGATCAGCTTCACGACCGCGGGAACATTCCTGCTCTCCTACCTCGAGGGCGGCCGCGAGAGCTATCCGGGGCTTAGCTACACGGTGTCGGTGACCTCCGACGGCGACAACTCGGTGATCTTCAGCACGAGTGACAGCAACACAACGGGCGCGGCGTTCAGCTATACCTCGTACTGGGTCACGATCCCAAGTACCGGCAACTATACCCTGAAATTTGAAGCGGTCTCCGGCGGAGTTTACACTGATCGCGCGGTGTTGTTTGACGACGTGGCCTTCACCGCGATTCCGGAGCCAGCGGCGTGGTCAGCCATGGTGGCGGGAGTGGCTGCGAGTTACGTGCTGGTCTTGAGGCCGAGGCGGAAGCGTGAGGATGTGGTCGCTGCTTGAGGCTGCGATAGGAGAACGCGGCGAGGGCGCCGCGTCCCCATAAGGCCTCTCCATAAAACGTGCCCACAAAAAAGGCGGCTTCAGGGTGAAGCCGCCTCAGGGAAAAATTGCCGATGAGCCTTACTTGCCGATCGCGGAGGCGCGGAAGCCGATCTGGCGGAGCTTGGCGAGGTCGAGAATGTTTCGACCGTCGAGGAGGTTGGCCGGCTTGACCATGCCCGCGTGGATCTTCGCGTAATCGAGCGTCTTGAACTCGTCCCATTCCGTGAGGATCGCCAGCGCGTGCGCGCCCTCGGCCGCCTCGTAGGCGGACTTTGCCACGACGAGGTTGGTCGCGAGATTCTCGGCTCCGGCAAGATCGTGGCGGATTTCCTCCTCGGGGACTTTCGGGTCGTACACGATCACGGTGGCACGCTCGGCGAGGAGCGCGCGGCACACGGAGATCGCGGCGGACTCGCGCGTGTCGTTGGTGTCTTTCTTGAAGGCGAAGCCGAGCACCGCGACGCGTTTGCCGGCGGCGGTGTTGTAGAGCGACTTGACGATGCGGTCGGCGAAGCGGCGCTTCTGCCAGTCGTTCATCTTCACCACGCTGTCCCAGTAGGCGGCGACCTCGGGCAGGCCGAAGCTTTCGCAGAGGTAGACGAGGTTAAGGATGTCCTTCTGGAAGCACGAGCCGCCGAAGCCCACGGAGGACTTCAGGAATTTCGGGCCGATGCGTGAATCGCGGCCGATGGCGTGGCCGACTTCGTCGACGTCGGCGCCGGTCGCTTCGCAAAGGGCGGAGATCGAGTTGATCGAGGAGATGCGCTGCGCGAGGAAGGCGTTGGCGACGAGCTTCGAGAGTTCCGAGGACCAGAGATTGGTCGTGATGATGCGGTCGCGCGGCACCCAGTGCGCGTAGACATCGGCGAGGGCTTTCACGGCCGCGTCACCTTCGGGCGTACGTTCGCCGCCGATCAGCACACGATCCGGCGAGATGAGGTCCTGCACCGCGGTGCCCTCGGCGAGAAACTCGGGATTGGAGAGTACCTGAAAGGCGTGGCCGCCGGCATTCGCCGCGAGGATGTCCTTCACGGTCTCGGCAGTGCGAACCGGGATGGTGGACTTCTCGACGATGATCTTCGGGCCTTTGGCGACGGTCGCAATCGTGCGCGCCACGGACTCGATGTACCGGAGGTCGGCCGCGCGACCGGCGCCCATGCCGTAGGTCTTGGTCGGCGTGTTGACCGCGATGAAGATGATGTCGGCGGCGATGATGGTGCCGTTGACGTCGGTCGAGAAGTGCAGGTTCTTGCCGCGGCGCTGCTTCACCACCTCGTCGAGGCCGGGCTCATAGATCGGCAGCGTGTCGGAATTCCACGCGGCGATGCGCGCGGCGTTCATGTCGACGACCGTGACCTCGATGGACGGCGCCTTGAGCGCGATCATGGCCATCGTGGGGCCGCCGACATATCCAGCACCGATGCAGCAGATCTTCATGGTAAAATTGGGAAAGGGTTGATGTGCCCGCGAGCAGGCGTGTTTCCAAGCGCAAATAATTCGCCCCCGTTAACTAGAACGGGGGCGCGAGCTGCAACCGAGGAGTCTACGCACTCGCCTTAGGCGGGCGTGGGGGCCGGCGTGCCACCACCAAACGGCTCTTGGCCGGCGGACTTTTCCGGGGTCTTTTTCTCAGCCGGTTTTTCGTCCGGCTTGCCGCCGCCGGGGGCGAGCGTGATGGGCGACTGGATGGCGCCGGTCTGAAGGATCTCCAGCACGTGCTTGCCCTCGATGGTCTCGTACTCGAGCAGGGCCTCGGAAATCTTATCAAGGGCGGCGCGGCGCTCCATGATGATCGAGCGGGCGCGCTCGTACTGCTCATCGACGATGCGGCGGACCTCCACGTCGATCTTACGCGCGGTTTCCTCGGAGTAGTTCTGATTGCGGTTGATCTCGCGGCCAAGGAAGACCGTGTCCTGATTTTCGCCGTACGCGATCGGGCCAAGGGAGCTCATGCCCCAGTCGCACACCATGTGGCGGGCGAGTTGGGTGATCATCTTGATGTCGCCGGAAGCACCGTTGGAGATGTCTTCCATCACCAGCTCTTCGGCAATGCGGCCGCCGCAGCCCGTGGCGATGCGCACCTCGATCTTCTTTTTCTCCTGCGTGAGGATGTCCTTCTTCGGGATGTACATCGTGCTGCCGAGGGAGCGGCCGCGCGGGATGATGGTGACCTTGTAAACGGGGAGCGTGCCATCATCGAGCACGGCGGTCACGAGCGCGTGACCGGCCTCGTGATAGGCGGTGAGCTTCTTCTCGCGGTCGTCCATCAAGCGACGGCGCTCGCGACCGAACTGCACCTTTTCGCGCGCATCCTCGACGTCGATCATCTCGACCTTCTTCTTGTTGCGGCGAGCGGCGAGCAGAGCCGCTTCGTTGAGGAGATTGGCGAGTTCGGCGCCGGACAGGCCGGGCGTGCCGCGGGCGATCACGTGGAGGTCGACATTTTCGCCGAGGTTGATCTTGCGCGCATGCACGCGGAGGATCTGCTCGCGGCCCGCGAGATCGGGCAGGTCGACGTAAATCTGGCGATCGAAGCGACCCGGGCGCAGGAGCGCGCTGTCGAGCACGTCGGGGCGATTGGTCGCCGCGATGATGATGACGCCCTCGGTGGTGTCGAAGCCATCCATCTCAACGAGGAGCGAATTTAACGTCTGCTCACGCTCGTCGTTGCCACCGCCGAGGCCCGCGCCGCGCTGGCGGCCGACCGCGTCGATTTCGTCGATGAAGATGAGGCACGGCGCGTTCTTGCGGCCTTGCTCGAACATGTCGCGCACGCGGCTCGCGCCGACGCCGACGAACATTTCCACGAAGTCCGAGCCGGAGATGCTGAAGAAAGGCACGTCCGCTTCGCCGGCGACGGCCTTGGCGAGCAGCGTCTTGCCGGTACCGGGGGGACCGACCATCAGGATGCCCTTCGGGATGCGGCCACCCATCTTGGTGAACTTCTTCGGGTCCTTCAGGAACTCGACGACCTCGGCGACTTCTTCCTTGGCCTCGTCGCAGCCGGCGACATCGGAGAAATTGACCTTGTCGCGATCACGCGTGAGGAGCTTCGCGCGGCTCTTGCCGAAGCTGAGCGCGCCCCGACCGGCTTGGCGAAGCTGGCGGACAAAGAGGAAATAGAGCAGGCCGATGATCAGCGCAAACGTGACCACCTGCGCGGCGATGGTCGTGAGGAGCGTCGTCGCGCGAGGCTCGACGAACTTCTTCGACTTCTGCAGGCGCTCGTAATTCGAGTCGGTCACCTTGCCCGAGGCCACGAAGTCCTTGGTCTTGATGCCGCGCTCGTTGGTCAGTGTCGGGTTGTTGGCCTGGCCGACGATGGTCACCCAGCCCGCGCCACTCGACGTGTCGGGACGAATCTCGCCCTTGGCGACTTCGTTGTTACTCGCGAGGTCGACGACCTCCTGGATGGTGATGACAGCCGGAGAGCTGGTCAGCGGCGGATTCCACACCAGCAGCGCGACAGCGGCGCCGACGATGGCGACCCAGATCAGGAGGACCTTGCCGGGGAACTTATCCGGCGGGAGGTTCTTCAATGCGCGACGGGGTTTCTTGTTATCAGAATCTGGCATGAGGTTTCGTGCTTTCGACTTTGACCCTACACTGATGGTTCCAGCCCCGTCTGTCAATTTACCCGCCGTGGAAGTTCGGGGATATTTTCCAGTAGCATTACGTAGATTTTCTGCGCACAAGCCGCAAACGACCTCCCCGCAGCTCCGCAAAACCATCGGCGCCGAGGCTCTGCCGCGTGGGCGCGCCACGCTCCACCGCCGCAAGTAATCCCGAGAATCCCTGCCGCGAAAGCACTCCGCCCCGCCCCACGGCCATCAGCCAGCGCTGCAACGACCTCCGCACAATCGCGCGCGGCTGACCGGCGAGTTTTCCAAGCTCTAGCCAACGCCCACGGACAACCGGTTTAAGCTCATCCACTCGCGCTTCCAAGGCAGCGTCATCTTCCTCGATCAGCTCGCGCGCGAGGGCGGCACCCGCCAGGGCATCGCGCCCGGCGGCCTCGGTCCAAATCGGCAGCACCGAACGCCGCACCCGATTGCGGAAAAAAGCATCACCGGCGTTGGTCGCATCCTCGCGCCACACCGCGCCTACGGCGCGCAAGGCACCGACGATCTCGGTCTTCTTTAATGTAAGCAGTAGTCGGAGGTGCGTGCGATTGCCCGGCATCGGTTGCACCGGCCGCGGGGCGGCGAGTCCGCTTGACCCGCTGCCGCGCGCAAGGCGCATCAGCATCGTTTCCGCGATGTCGTCCTGCTGGTGACCGAGCCACAGCACGCGGCTGTGCCCCGCGAAAAACTCCATCCGCGCCGCGCGCGCTTCCGCCTCGCTCGCATCGGGGCGAGCCTCAGCCCAGCGACCTGAGATATATTTCACGCGCAACGCCGCACACACGCCGCGGCAAAATCGCTCATCCTCCGTCGCCGCGCGACCGCGCAAGCGATGATTGAAATGCAGCGCCACCAGTCGCGCGCGGCGTTTCGGCCAATGCGCCCAGAGCAAGAGCAGCAGCGCGAGCGAGTCGGCCCCACCGGAAAACGCCACGCACCATGTCGCCCGAGCTCTCCCCTGCTCCGCACGCGCGAGCACAGCGGGATGAAGCCTCGTGAGCGGCACGCGCGTCGCGAGCGCGGCGGCGACGGCGGGCCAGATGGGCTTTTGCTGCGCCCGCTTCACCACCGCGCCTCCATACTGCCGAGCACGATAAAAGAAAATGGGGACGCGGCGCCCTCGCCGCGTTCAACGTCGATCGCCGCGGCGAGGGCGCCGCAGCCCCAGTCGATCAATGGGCGGTAGAGCGGTGAGTGATATGCTTTCATCTTCCGCATATCACTCCACGTTCTTTGCTCCGGCTCGCCAATTGATCCGCACCGCTCCGCGGCTCAGGCGAAGCTCAGATATTCCTTGCCGAAGTGCGGCACCAGCGCGGCGGGGAGTTTCACGCGGCCGTCGGGCTGGAGATTGTTTTCCAGCAGCGCGGCGAGCACGCGCGGGACGGCGAGGCCGGAGCCGTTGAGCGTGTGGACGAGCTCGGGTTTGCCGGTTTCCTTCGCGCGGAAACGGATCTGCGCGCGGCGCGCCTGGAAGGCCTCGAAGTTCGAGCAGCTCGACACTTCGAGCCAACGCTTCTGGCCGGCCGACCACACTTCGAGGTCGTACTTCTTCGACTGCGCGAAGCCGAGATCGCCGCCGCACATCAGCAGCACGCGGTACGGCAGCTCGAGCTTCTGGAGCAGTCGCTCGGCATCGCCGCGGAGCTTGTCGAGTTCGTCGTAGCTCGTCGTCGGGTGGACCCACTTGAGCAGCTCGACCTTGTCGAACTGGTGTAGGCGGTTGAGCCCACGCACGTCCTTGCCGTAGCTGCCCGCCTCGCGGCGGAAACACGGCGTGTACGCGCAGCGGTAGATCGGCAGCGCGGCTTCGTCGACGATCTCGTCGCGGAAGAAATTCGTGAGCGGCACCTCGGCCGTCGGCACCGCGTAGAGCTTGTCCGCGGTCTCGTACATCTGGCCTTCCTTATCCGGCAGCTGGCCCGTAGCGGTGGCACTGGCAGCGTTGACGAAGATCGGCGGAGCGACCTCGACGTAGCCGGCCTTGCCGTCCTCTTCCAAGAAGAACTGCAGCAGCGCGCGCACGAGCTTCGCGCCGTCGCCTACGAAGAAAGGAAAGCCCGCGCCAGTCACCTTCGCGCCGCGCGCGAAGTCGAAGAGCTTGTCGAAGCCCGCGATTTCCCAGTGGGGTTTCGCGGCGGCCGAGACGGCGGCGACATCGCCGTTGGTCGCGAACACGACATTCTGCTCCGGCGTACGGCCTTCGGGCACGCTCGCGTGCGGGAGATTGGGCAGCGCGAGCATCGCGGTGCGGAACTTCTCTTCGCTCTCCTTGAGCGCCGTTTCCTTTTCCTTCACGGCGTCGGCGACTTTGCGCATCTCGGCGATCTTGGCCTGAAACTCGGGCGACTTCTTATCCTTCACCGCGGCCATCTCCGTGTTGGCGAGCTTCTGCTTGCCGCGGAGCGCCTCGACCTCCTGCAACTGCGTGCGCCACGCCGCATCGATGGAGAGCACCGCGTCGAGATCGACGTCGAGATGCTTCTTGGCAATGGCCGCTTTAACGAGATCAGGCGTCTCGCGGAGGAGTTTGGGATCGAGCATGGGAGGGACAAGTGTGCAGCCCCGCCCGCGGGAATAAACAGAAAACTTTTCCGGCGCGGGCGCGGGAGGCGAACAGACCTGGCACGGCACCATCCACGCGGGGCAACGACAGCCCTCCTGCTCAGGATGCGCCTCAATCGAGCGTCAGCCCGGAGTCCACTGCTGGCGGCTGACTAGACTTCTCTGAGTGCAACTGGTAACTCGCTCTCTGGTTTAGTAGCGCACCAAAGCCTGCGTAGGGCACGTTTCGTTGAAAGCAACGCATCGGTCTCCGTGACCGTTTCCTGCTCAATCGGCGGGTTAAACCACACATTACTTTGCGAATTGGAAACTGTCACTCGCCGCGCCTCGTAGTCAATTTCGAGCGTGACTCGCGGCTCGTCGGTCAACTGGTGATGCCCCAGTGTAGAAAAAATAAGGTGACTCACCGATTGCCCGACACGGAACGCGCAATCGAGCCGCTCTGCGGCAAGTGAATCGATCAACGCCGAGGCGATGCGTTTCCAGTCACGCCAACGGTCGTCATCCGGAAATTCGGCGATAAATTCACGAATTCTCCGCCACGAATCGAGATTGTCGGTCGGCCACATCTTGCCCGAAAATTAAGATGAGCGCGGCCGTGGCGCGAGCCTCGACACCGGGGCCGCTAGCTAATTTCACTCCTTCGGGATATCGAGGCGGAGGATTTCCCCACGCGTGTGCCAAATGCGAACGCGGAGTCCTGCGTGGATCGGGCCGCCGTGGGACTCTGTTTGATTGAATCCAGCGGTGCTGACGAAATCCGAAAAAGCGAATCGCACGCCCTCCACGTAAAATGAGTCTGACCCATGCCCAGACCGCGGCATTGGATGAAAATTCGTCACGACGCCCTCGACGAGGCTGGCTTGATGAGTCTCCATCGCAGCGACCGCGGAGCGGTAGTCGCTGACCGACGTGAGACACGCCCAAGTCGTCAAAAGCGCGGCGAAACCAAGTATGACCGTCGGATACCATTGCGCCATCGTCGGCGGAACGTTTCGGACGATGCGGTTCCAAATGATAACCAGCAAGGCCAGCCCGAGCGTGATAAAGAAAAGGCCCAAGACCACGAATCCCCAGCCTTTGAATCCCGCCGTTGTCACATCAAAAACGGTGACGTATTCGATCGGTCTCATCTCATGACCTGTTTCATTTGAAATTCAAGAGCTCGCGGTAGTCCTGCAGTACGATGGCTATCGCGTCTTCGCGATTGTAGCCATCTTCGCGCACAGATTCGTGATAGATGCGATAGAGCGGGCCGCCGATTCCGTCCTGCAAGCAGATGAAGTAGGGATCGCCGCTGCCGGTCTTGCAACCACCCACAGGGATAAACCCGTCTTTGGCCACGACGATACCCGGGTAGGCCTCCTCCATCTCCTCGCGTGCCTGCTCATCGGTGAACCAGTAGATACTAGCCGAAATACCTGAAACGGTTTTGTCTTCAGGGATTGAGGTGCTGCCACCGACCAAACCGGCGGATTCGATGAACGACTGCCAGTGCGAGGGAAAAGTCATTGGTCGCTGAACATCAAGGAATGGCTGACACCGCGCACCAAAAAACTCATGATTTGGTGGCCTTCGGATTCGATTTCACAGAGCGCCGCTTTCCAATCCAGCTCTCTCGGAAACACCCTGCGATGACGAGCATCACCACAAGCGGGAACGTGCAACCGCGCATCACGATTCTTAGAGAGGTGATCAGCGCGGAAAATTCTTGGCCGGGCGGATAGCGCAGAACCATAAACGGGACCCACAATCCGGAAAGAATCCACGCAATGATGAGCACCAGCACATCGTAGAGCCAGATATCCGGCCGGCGCTTCGAAAAGGGCAGCACCAGCACGTAAATAATCCACAGTGAGAGGACCAAGACGTTGTGCGCGTTTCCGATCATTTGTAAGCCCTACACCTTAGCAGGCCCAAGGTTGGGAGCCAGCTTAGAGCAGGCTAAGAGGAGCCGGAGGAGGTTGCATCGATGGGCCCGCGGAAACGGTTTAGCGTCCGTGATCTTTGCGCGAGCTTCCAACCAGCGAGGCCGACCATCGACCATAGTACGACAACTACGCTGACCCGCGCGCCTGCTTCCGCCACATGCCACAGGGCGAAGCCGCGATCACCCGGGCCCATCCACTCCGGCTGGATCAGACGATGAGGCCAATACCGGCGGATCATTTCCGCGTCGGTCTCACCATCCGACGAAAGATAGGAGTGAAATCCGAACGGAACGATGGCCCACCTCTTCACCGCGACAAATGCGGCGATGGTCGCAATCAGCAAGGTCGAGAGCAATAGGGCGCGTTTCATGAGGGAGCGGTTTCTTTGATCGGGGATATCTCTGCAGGTGGGCACCAGCGCAAACATCAGCCTCCGGTTTGATCAGCCGCGTCTTCGAGCAGTTCGAAGGGCATGAGCTTCGCGGCTTGCTCGCGCGAGATATCGCACTGCCGGGCAAAACGTGCGAGACCATCACTGGCCGATTCGCTGCCAGGCAGAGAATGACGACGAAACGCGACGAGTTGCTCGAGGTGTGGGACGCGATAAAAAGTCTCCTCGCCGACGAGTTGGCCAGCCCGCATGTAGCTTAGGCGATAGAGTAGCATGCCGCTGGCGGCTTGTTCGTGACGCATGCGAATCAAGGCGAGCGTAGCATCGAGACCTTGTTCATCTGCAGAAGTGAGCACGCGGCTCGCTATGACCTTATCGGGGTGCAGCACGGTGCGCCCGCCTTCCTGATGTTCGGAAAGTTCAAAGACCGTGGCCTGCTTGGCGCCCCCAGCTAAGGCGATGCGATACTCATGAGCCTACGTGCCGATATGGGAGAACACGATTCGAACCAGAATCTCCTCACCGGGGGCAAGGGTTGCGACATTGAAGCGCTCGCCGTCCTCAATCGGCGGCGGTTTCACCGGACGCTGCGAGTACACGAAGGCCGCGACCAGCAGCACGCAGGTAAAGGGAGCGACGGTGAGTATGAGCCGGCGGGGTTTCACTTGGAAAGATCACCGGATGGAGTTTTGCGAGGTATCATCGGTGGGCTGATCTGCAGAGGCGGCTGCGCGCGCTTTGGCGGAATGCTCGCGGACGGCAGAGATGCCGAAGGCCAGCCCTAGAATCGCTCCAGCAGCCATGCCGAAAAGCGTGATCGCGGCGAAGTCCGAAACGTATTTGGACCAAGTCGTATTGAACCCGGAAAACGCGTGTCGCTTGAAACGAAGTGAACCGAGGACATCGGCCATGCCGCTGCCAATGAAAGCGCCGATAGCTGCACCGAGCATCGCACCGAAGCAGGTGCGCAGGAGGATTTCGAGGGCGTAGAGGCCAAAGCCGGGTTTCATCGCTGACGAGTACTCAAGTTGGCGGGGCGCATGTCGGGGCGTAAAGCCCCTCTCACACTCGGGAACGAAAATATTTCCGCAATACAGTCCATGGAGTCAATGGAAGCAGGGCTGGGGGCTGGCGCTGGGACGGAGAAGTTGGTAGAATGAGTGTGCTGGGGTTCTTTGAAAGATTGTCGGAGGAGGTGCCCACGACATACACGAAGGGGCACGAAATGAGAAAGGCATCTACTCGCTGGCGCTCGTAGCTACGGGAACGGAAGAGACGCGGATTTCTCCTCTATTTACCGGCTATTGCCGGGTGTTGTCGGTTCGGGAGAAATAGCGACGAGAGACGGGTGAGCGGCGTGAAATGGGCTGCGAAGATGGATACGTGAGGTGCGGCCGGACACGGGTGAGGGGGGATTCTCCCTCTATTTCCCGGCTATTCCCACGTTTAGCCGGCTCGGCGCGGAGGTGGTGGGAGGTGTTTGCCCGCTATCGGGCGGGGTGCATGAACTGGTTCGAGATACGTGGGTCGGTCGCGGGACCTAACTCCCCTACTCTCATGCCTGTTCTTGGCTCACTCACGCGTTGTTCGCTGCGGTCTTGGTCGATAGTGCTGATGGCACTCGTGTTTCTCACGGTGGTGAGGTTGCGGGGACAGGAGTTGACGGTGCTCGGGGGCGGCATGACGCCGTCGCAACTGCGGGACTCGAGCTACACGTATCAGGTCGACTACCGGCAAGACCTGTATCGCAACTTTGCCGCCTCGATGACCTACATCAACGAGGGCCACCCTGCCAACCACCACCGCGATGGCACGGCTTGGCAGGCGTGGGGCAATCTGCCGCTGTTTGACGAGCGGATCAGTCTGTCGCTGGGCGCGGGCGCGTACTACTATTACGACACGCAGCCGGATGGCGCGGGCGGGAGTCTCAATGTGCACGGGACGGCGCCGATCTTCAGCGCGACGGTGACGGGATATCTGTCGAATCGGTGGTTTTACCGGGTGGCGGCGAGTCGCATCAATCCGTCGCGGGATTTCAAGACGCAGACGCTGGCGGTGGGCGTGGGCTACTGGCTCGGGCCGAATCGGCGGCCGCTGGGCTCGAAGCCGGGCGAGAATCCGGTAATGGACGACTACGTGACGCCGACGCAGGTGACGCTGCTGGGCGGGCAGAGCATCGTGAACACGTTTTTCAGCGAGAGCGCGTGGGCGGGCGCGGGTGAGCTGCGGCGCGGGTTTGCTCCGCATCTGGACTGGACGGCGTCAGCCATCTACGAGGGCGATCCGAAGATCGTGCGGCGGAGCGGCGTGGCGCTGCAGGTGTGGCCGGTGAATACGTTTCTCGAGCGCAAGATCACGGTGGGCTTCGGCCTCGGACCGTATATCTATATCGACAAGAAGCATCCGGTGGGGATCACGAACAAGAGTCCGGCGGCGATCGCGCCGCTGGTGTCGCTGTCGCTCACGCGGGATCTGGGTGCGGGGTGGTTCGCGCGGTTTTTGTTCAATCGCGTGACGAGCAACTATCAGCGCGATGCGGATATGATGCTGGTGGGGTTGGGGTATAAGTTTGGGGAGTGAAGCCGCGCTGATTTCGGAGGAGACCACGAAACACACGAAAGGCGCGAAAAGGGGGCAGAGACCGGAAGAACGCCGAACATCGAACTCTGAACGTTGAACGTCGAAACTCGGAGGGATTTTTACAGAAGGTAACGGAGAGAACGAAGAGCGGGAGGAGCGGCGGTGAGTTCCGGCGAAGACGGATGGTTAGTTAAACGCAAAGGTGCGAAGGCGATAAGGTCGGGCGCGAAGGAAGGAGAGTTTTTAACCGCGAATGGACGCTAATGCACGCGAATGGGGAGCCGGTCAGGAACCACGAAGGCACACGAATGAGAGGGACTTCCACTCGCTGGCGCTCGTGGCTACGGGGGAGAGATGGGGATGGCGAGTGTGCGCAGAGGTGGGTGCGGGCTGAAGGGGCGCGATACTCGGGACATCTACTCGCTGGCGCTCGTAGCTACGGGAAGAAAAAAGCCCGCCGGGTGAGGGCGGGCTTGAGAGTGTAGTTGATTTTCGGATACGGGGTCCGGATGGACTTGCGTAGTTGGTTTTCGGATACGCGGCGGGGCGCCGCGTCCCCATAGGCCAGCGGGATGGCTGGGCCGTTTGGAGGATACTTAGACTTCCGACTTCAACTTAGTCTTCGGACTGGAGGGCGGCGACGACGCTGAAGTCTTCGAGGGTGGTGGTGTCGCCCTTCACTTCGCCGCCGGCGGCGATTTCCTTGAGGATGCGGCGCATGATCTTTCCGCTGCGGGTCTTCGGGAGGCTCGCGGCGAAGCGGATCGAGTCGGGCTTGGCGAGGGAGCCGATCTCCTTGCCGACGTGGGCGCGGAGTTGCTCCTTGAGGGCTTCGTTGGCCTCGATGCCGGACTTCACGGTGACGAAGACGACGAGGGCCTGGCCCTTGAGTTCGTCGGGGCGGCCGACGGCGGCGGCTTCGGCGACGGAGGGATGCGAGACGAGCGCGCTCTCGACCTCGGCGGTGCCGATGCGATGGCCGGAGACGTTGAGCACGTCGTCGATGCGGCCCACGATCCAGAAGTAGCCGTCCTTGTCCTGCCGGGCGCCGTCGCCGGTGAAGTAGTAGTGCGGGTGCGCGGGGAACTCGCTGAAGTAGGCCTTGTGGTAGCGGTCGTCGTCGCCCCAGAGGGTGCGGAGCATCGAGGGCCACGGCTGCGTGATGACGAGCTTGCCGCCGGAGTTGCGCGGGACCTCCTTGCCCTGATCGTCGACGACCACGGGCTTGACGCCGAAGAAGGGACGCGAGGCGGAGCCGGGCTTGGTCGGGGTGACGCCGGGGAGCGGCGTGATCATGATCGAGCCGGTCTCGGTCTGCCACCACGTGTCGACGATGGGGCAGCGTTTCTTGCCGATCATGGTGTGGTACCACATCCACGCCTCGGGGTTGATGGGCTCGCCGACGGAGCCGAGGAGACGCAGCGAGTCGAGCCGGTGGCGCAGGACGTAGTTGTCGCCCCAGCGCATGAAGGCGCGAATGGCGGTCGGCGCGGTGTAAAGGATCGTGATGCCGTGGCGGTCGATCATCTGCCAGAAGCGGTCGGGCTCGGGCTGATTGGGCGCGCCCTCGTAGAGGAAGATCGTGGAGCCGTTGGCGAGCAGGCCGTAGACGACGTAGCTGTGGCCGGTGATCCAGCCGATGTCGGCGGAGCAGAAGTAGCGGTCGGTCTCCTTGAGATCGAAGACGTAGTGCGAGCTCAGCTTGGCGCCGAGGAGATAGCCGGCGCTCGTGTGGAGCACGCCCTTCGGTTTGCCGGTGGAGCCGGACGTGTAGAGGATGAAGAGCGGGTGCTCGGAGTCGAAGGCCTTGGGCGCATGGAAATTGGGCGCGCCCTCCCAGGCCTCCTTCCACCAGACGTCGCGGCCCTCGACCATGTTGATGGGATTGCCGCAGCGCTTGACGACGAGGACGGTCTGCACGGTCGGCGTGCCCTCGACGGCGCGGTCGACGTTGGCCTTGAGCTCGATGACCTTGCCGCGACGCCAGCCGCCGTCGGCGGTGATGACGAGCTTGGCCTTGCAGTCGTTGATGCGATCCTTGAGCGCCTCGGGCGAGAAGCCGCCGAAGACGACGGTGTGGATCGCGCCGACGCGTGCGCACGCGAGCATGGCGACCACGGCCTCGGGGATCATCGGCATGTAGATCGCCACGCGATCGCCGGCGCCGATGTGGATGTTTTCGAAGAACTGCGCGAGACGGCAGACGTGGAAATGGAGCTGCTTGTAGGTGATCGTGCGGACGTCGCCGGGCTCGCCCTCGAAGATCAGCGCGGCCTTGTTTTCGCGGGCGGTGCCGAGGTGGCGATCGAGGCAGTTTTCGGAGACGTTGAGCTTGCCGCCGAGAAACCACTTCGCGTGGGGCGGCTTCCACTCGAGGACCTTCTTGGGCTCCTTGCGCCAGAGGATGTGCTCCTTGGCCATGCGGCCCCAGAACTTTTCTGGGGAGTTGACAGATTCCGCGTAGAGCCTCTTATATGCGACATCGCTCCCAAGATTCGCTTGGGCTTTGAACTCGGCCGAAGGCCTGAATTTCCGGGACTCCCGGGATACTGAGGTAATCGTCTGATCTGTCACGTGAGTGGCTGTTTAGGGGGTTGGGTCGTTTCCCGTAAAAGGGAGGTCCACTTATCCCGACCAGAGTTTTAAGCGTCAAGCGCAGGTGAGCAGCCATCAATCTGTCATGGAAAAGAAACCCGCGTCCGCTCCCACGGACAATCCTTCTGTCGCCGCCACCAGCACGGCCATCGCCCCGGCTCCCGCCGCCCCTGCCCCGTCCGCTCCCCCCGCGGCGGCTCCCGCGCCCGTGCCCGAGAATGTCATCCACGTCGAGGGCATCCTCGACATCGACATCCAACGCGGTGGCAACGGCCAACTGCTCGACATGAATAAGGCCGGCAAGCGTCGCCCGACGGACCCGTTTATCCCGAAGGAGCTCATCCGGCGCTTCAAGCTGAAGCAGGGCCAGAAGATCGGCGGCACGGCGTTTCCACCCGACGGACGTTTCCCGAATCCGAAGATGAAGTTCATCGAGACGGTGGACGACATGCCGCTCGAGGAGCGCCGCGGGAAGTTTGAATTCACCGCGCTCACGACGGTCTCGCCCAACCAGCATCTCAAGATGGAGCTCAAGGACGGCCGGCTCACCACGCGCGCCGTCGATCTCTTCTGCCCCATCGGCAAGGGCACGCGCGGTCTGATCGTCGCGCCGCCGCGCACCGGCAAGACCACCCTGCTCCGCGACATGGCGCTGGGCGTCCTCCAAAATAATCCGGAGTGCCACGTGATGATCCTCCTCGTGGACGAGCGCCCTGAGGAAGTGACTGACTTCAAGCGCAGCGTCGCTGCGGAAATCTGGGCGTCGTCCAACGACGAGCAGATCGAGAATCACATCCGCATCGCCGACCTCTGCATCGAACGCGCGAAGCGCCTCGTCGAGAGCGGCCGCGACGTGGTGCTCTTCGTCGACTCGATCACGCGCCTCGCCCGCGCGCACAACACCGCGAAAAACTCGGGCCGCACCGGCTCGGGCGGCCTCGATGTCCGCGCGCTCGAAAAACCCCGCCAGCTCTTCGCCTCCGCGCGCAAGACCGAGGAAGCAGGCTCGCTCACCATCATCGCCAGCGTGCTCGTCGAGACCGGCAGCCGCATGGACGACGTGATCTTCCAGGAGTTCAAGGGCACCGGCAACATGGAGCTCGTGCTCGACCGCAAGTGCGCCGAGATGCGCCTCTGGCCCGCGATCAACATCGCGTCGTCCGGCACGCGCAAAGAGGAACTCCTCATCGATGAAAAGACCCTCGAGGGCATCCACTTCTTCCGCCGCGCGCTCGTGCAGCAGAAGATCGAGGAATCCACCGAGACGATGATCGCGCGCCTCTCGAAGACGAAGACCAACGCGGAGTTCTTGAAGTTGATCGCGCGGTAAGCGCGTAGTGTCACGCGACGCGAAACGAGGAAGGGTTAACCACGAAACACACGAAAGGCACGAAAAGGGATTCTGCTTTTCGGGTCGGTAAGTGTGCTCGTGAGTAAGGAACGTGTGGTCGAGCGCGGTCTCCGTGTCTTTGTGTCTCCGTGGTGAGATTTTTTTGAACCGCGAATGGACGCGAATTCACGCGAAGGCGGATCGGTTTTTCGTGTCCTTCGTGTGTTTCGTGGTTTCCCCGGATCGGAGTTTTCATTCGCGTGCATTGGCGTCCATTCGCGGTTGAAAACCTCCCCTCTCCCGGGTTTCGCGGTTTCGCTCTGATTTACGGTCCCGGAAACTCGTGCAAACTTCCCTCTTGCTCCTCGGCGTAAACTCCTGAGATTCGTCTGTTCCCTCGCGCGCCACCACGCGCTCCGCCGCACACCACGCCTAACACACCGAATGCACAGCTTTTCCGAGCAATGCCTCGACATGGCCCGCTCCATGTTGGGCCACAATCTCGACTCGATCCAGCCCGACGGCACCCTCTCTCCTGTCAGCGGCGAGCAATCGCGCACCGACGAACCCGGCCACGTCGCCTACGCCCTCGGCGAATACTATCGCGCCACCGGCGAAACCACCCTCAAGGGCCACGACCTCATCGATCTCACGGCCCGCTGCGTCACCGCACAGATGTTCACCGAGCCCGCGGCTGAAAACGGCCTCGCGTACGGCTCCCTCGGCCTCCTCTGCTTCGGCCCCTCCAAGGAGCGTAATCCCGTGTGGGAGCGCCTCGTCGAGGAGACGCAGCAGCGCATCGACAAGCAGCTCCTCCACCGCAGCGACTACGACAACCACTGGCAGTGCTTCAACGTCGCCAAGGCGGTCGCGCGTTTCAGCTTCGGCCTCTCGAAGAAGGACGAGACCTCGCGCCTGATCGAGCGCATGGTTGAGCGCATCAACCAGACCAGCTCGACCGGCTACTTCGACGACTCGACCCAGGGTCTCGGCGGCAATTTCAATCTCTACGGCGTGATGAACTTCGTGTTCATCCGCTCGGCGCTGCAGCTCCACGCCAACAGCGGCGTGCGCGACCGCAAGCTGCCCACGCTCCGCACCTACGCGGAAAAGTACATCAAGATGATGCCCGACCTCGTCCGCGCGGACGGTCTCGGCTGGGCGTTTGGCCGCGCCGCGGGTGCCTACGGCCAGATGCACTGCATCAGCCTCATTCTGCAGGGCCTGCGCGACGGCTGGATCGCCGACGACCAGAAGGTCAAATACTACGACATCCTGCGCCGGCTCTTCCTCTGCTTCTACCAGACGTACCTCGACCAGGAGCACGGCTTCCTCGATCTCCGCGACGACGAGCGCACTGCGTACGGCCACCACACCACGCGCATGGCGAACTTCGACGCCGCCCGCTATCTCTGCCAGTGGTCGCGCCTCGCGAAGACCGTGCAAATGCCCGCCGGCCTGCCCAAGATCGACGCGCCCAAGACCAGCGGCCGCTTCGTCATCTTCGACAAGTCCAACCGCAAGGAGCAGGGCCTCTTCCTCTATCGCGACGCCGAGAGCGGCCTCCACCTGCAGATCCCGCTGATCAGCTCCGGCAGCACGCTCACGGCGGATTCCCTGCCCTTCCCGCATTGCCCGGGCGTCTTCGACTGGCCGAACAATGTCTACATGCCGGTCATGCTCCCCGAGCTGACCTTCGGCGAAAACGTCACGCTCCCCGCCTTCTACGGCAAGAACTGCGTCACGGGTCTCGGCCTGCGCAACAGCTTCTTCTTCCGCTACGAACAGCCCGACCTGATCAACACCAAGGAGGAGTTCGTGAAGAATCTCGGCTCCGCGAAGGTCCAGTGGACGTTCGAGAAGAACAAGATCGGCGTGGAGTTCGCGTACACGGTCAAGCAGCAGGTGACGCTCGATAAGTTCCGCTTCGCGCTCGCCATCGCCGCGCCGCACTCGAAGTACCACGTCCCCGGCACGCTCGCGCTCGGCCAGCACGGCCACCGCTGCACCGTGGCGAAGGACGACTTCCAGGCCACGTGGCAGGACACCGAGATCGTCACGGCCGACCCGACCTACCGCACAAACTACGGCAAGATTCACTATCTGCAGTACCTTGTGCGCGACCACGCGCTCATCATGCGCCCGGGCCACACGTACCGCCTCGCGGTCAACTTTGAGCCCGATATCGCGCCGACGGAAACCTGAGGCAAGTAGCGAGTAGTCAGTAGCGGGTAGCGAGCATCGCTTCGCGCTAAACCTACTCGCTACTCGCTACCCACTACTCGCTACTTTCCGTGCTCACCCGCCGCATCATCCCCTGCCTCGACGTGACCGCTGGTCGCGTCGTGAAGGGCGTGAAGTTTCAGGAGCTGCGCGACGCGGGCGATCCCGTGGAGTGCGCCAAGGCATACGACGCACAGGGCGCGGACGAGCTGGTGTTTCTCGACATCACAGCATCGAGCGACGGCCGCCAGACGATGCGCGACGTCGTCGCGGCGACGGCCGAGCAGTGCTTCATGCCGCTCACCGTCGGTGGCGGCCTCCGCACGGTCGACGACATCGAGGCGATGCTAAAGAGCGGCGCCGACAAGGTCTCGCTCAACACCGCCGCGATCAAGAATCCTGACCTCATCCGCGCTGCCTCAGATCGCTTTGGCGCGCAGTGCATCGTGGTCGCGATCGACGCGAAGCGTGAGCCCGATGGTCGCTCGTGGCGCGTCTATACGCACGGCGGGCGCAATCCCACCGAGCTCGACGCCGTAGCGTGGGCCAAGCGTGCCGTGGAACTCGGCGCGGGCGAAATCCTGCTCACGAGTATGGACGCCGACGGCACGCAGGCCGGTTACGATCTCGAACTCACGCGCCGCGTGAGCGACGCTGTAACCGTGCCCGTGATCGCCAGCGGCGGCGCCGGCACCCTCGAACATTTTTCCGACGTCCTCCACGCCGGCCGCGCCAGCGCGGTGCTGGCCGCGAGCCTGTTTCACTTTGGTACGTTTACCGTTCCGCAAGTGAAAGACCATCTCGCGACGCGCGGCGTGCCAGTGCGGCGCTGAAGGCGTTATCGCGGACTGGGGCCTATCCTTTGGCCACAGATTACACAGATGGGCACGGATAGCTGACGCCTCAATCTGTGCCCATCTGTGTAATCTGTGGCTAAAAAATCTGCGATTTACTCACTCAGCTCGAAGCTGGTGGCGGCGTAGGCGGACTCACATCCGCGGCCGATTCAGTCGGAGCTGAAGTGGATGTTTCAGTGACAGCAGACGAAGCAACCTCGCCCGCCTTCGCCGCCGCGTCTGCCTTTGCCGCGTCTGCAGCCGCAGCCGCCTTCTTCTTCGGCTCGCCGACGAGCACACTGAGCTGCTCCTGCACCGCGATGAAGAACTCCATCGTGAGTTCACCGGCGGGGATTTCGAAGAGCTGCTTCGACTTGGAGTGCTCGTAAATGTTCTTCTCCTTGTCGGCGGTCTGGCCGCGGGGTTTGAGGATCTTTTTCCGCTCCAGCATGAGCGTGAGGAATTGCACGAGGCGTGTGTTTTCCGGTGTCGGTTCGGTGAGCGGGTCGACGAGCGTGAGGAAGAGATTTTCCGTCGTGAGCTTCAGCGCGCGGTCACCGCCGTTCTCGCTGCGGCGGCCCTTGTAGATGTGGGCCCAGCGGCAGATGATCGCGCCCACGGGGGCGAAACCCGCGGCGTGGGCCGCGAGCACATCGTAGCGCACCACGTCGACGGTGGTCGGACGCACGAGCCAGCTCACCACCTTGTCGCCTTCGGCGAAGCCTTGCTTCGACACGGCACATACGGTGGCCATCGGTTGCAGAATCAGATCCATGGGGGATTCTGGTTTACTTCCACGCCCGGCGGACGCTAGCAAATTTGCGCCGCATGAACGGTCGTCTCATCGCCATCGGCGATATCCACGGTTGCCACCAAGAGTTTGCCGAGCTGCTTTCGCTGCTCCAGCTCACCCCCATCGACCGGCTCATCCTCCTCGGCGACTTGGTGAACCGCGGCCCCGACAGCCACAAAGTCATCGAACTCGCCCGGGCAAATCGCGCGGTCTCGGTCGTCGGCAACCACGAACTGCGGCTGCTCAAGTACCGCCGCACCGGCGACGAGCGCGTGCTCAAGCCCCACGACCACCTCACGCTGGCGCAGCTCACGGCGAGCGACTGGGAATACCTCGAAGCGATGAAGCTCACCATCGAGGAGCCCGCGCTCAACACGGTCTTCGTCCACGGCGGTTTCCTGCCCAACGAGCCGTGGCAGCGGCAGCCGGCGGAGGTCGTCACGCGCATCCAGGTCATCGACCGCGACGGCCAGCCGCGCAAGCGCGCCGATGCGTCCAACGGCCGCCTGTGGGCCGACCTGTGGAGCGGCCCGCCGTTTGTCGTATACGGGCACACGCCGCGGCCCGAGGTCTACAAATTGAAATGGTCCGTCGGCATCGACACGGCGTGTGTGCTGGGCGGGCACCTCACGGCGTACATTCTGCCGGAAAAGCGTTTCGTTCAGGTCAAAGCGCGCGCACGCTACTGGCCATGAGCGAAGCACCCTCGCCCACCGTCCTGCTCTGCATCGATCTGCAGCCCGTATTTCTCCGCGCCGTGGCGGAGAGCGAGCGTGTGCAGAAGCGCTGCGCCTTCGCCCTCGCGGCGGCGAGCGGGCTTGGCGTGCCGGTGGTCTTCAGCGAACAGGTACCGCAGAAACTCGGCGGCACGGTGCCCGAGCTGCGAGCGCTCGCTTCGGCGGCGCCGACACTGGGCAAGTCGACGTTTTCCGCGCTCGCCGACGATGGCATTCGCGCCGCTTTGCTCGACGAGCTGCACGCCGAGCACCTGCTGCTCTGCGGCATCGAGACGTCGGTGTGCGTTTACCAGACAGCGCTCGATGCGCGGGCGTCGGGCCTCGAAGTGACGCTGCTCAGCGATTGCGTGAGCGCGCGGCGGCCCGACGATGCGGCGGTGTGTTTCGCCGCGCTGCGCCATGCGGGCGTGCACGTACTGCCGAGCGAGACGGTCTTCTACGCGCTGTTGCACGATGTCGCGCATCCTTTCTTCAAGTCCTACACTCAACTCGTGAAATCCCATGGCTGAGCAGCCCACCCTTTCTTCGGTCCGCGATCTGAAAACCCTCGGGCCCGAGGTCACCGGCCGCGCGTTTGCCGCGATGCTCGTGGTCAAGAAGCTCGTCCCGAAGACCGCGTCCAATGGCAACCCGTTCCTCAGCCTCGAACTCGGCGACCGCACCGGCTCCTTTGGCTGCACGGTCTTCAATGACAACCCCGCCTTCGAAACGCTCAAGGCCGAGGGCGATGGCGTCGTCGTGCGCGTCGAGGGCAAGATCGACTACTACCAGTCGCGCCTATCGCCGAAGATCGCCAAGCTCACCGTCGTCCCCGAAGCCGAGCTCACCTCGCCCGAGATGATCGAGAACCTCGTCGAGGTCGCGCCCGAGGACGGCGCGGCGCTCTGGACGGAATTCAATGCGTTCATCGATGCGATCAAGCACGACGAGATCCGCATGACCACGCGCGGTGTCTTCGAGGAAATCGGCGAGACGTTTCGCTGGGCGCCCGCGGCGGTCGCGATGCACCACGCGTATCGGCACGGCCTGCTGGAGCACACGATCCACATGGCGCGCGCGTGCCGTGCACTGCTGCCGCTCTACACGGAAGTCGACGCCGACCTCGCGATGGCCGGCATCCTCCTCCACGACACCGGCAAGGCCATCGAGTACGAGGGCACGCTCGCCACGCGCCGCAGCCGCCGCGGCATCCTGCAAGGCCACGTGGTCCTCGGCTACCAACTCGTGCGCAAGCACGGCCTCCGCGCGAAGCTCGACTCCGAGCGGCTGGAGCGGCTCGAGCACATCATCCTCTCCCACCAAGGCGAACCTGAGTGGGGCGCCGCCGTGTACGCCGCCACGCCCGAGGCCGTCTTCGTCTCGATGATCGACAACCTCGACGCCCGCATGGGCATGGTCCAGCGCGCCCTGCGGCAGGCGATCGAGACGGAGGAATTTTCCGAGCGGTTGCCGGGGTTGAGCAGTCAGTTGCTCACGCGGAAGCTGAGCGAGGGTTGAACAGGAGGCTGACTGCGGGTCAGAACACTCTGCTTGGATTGAGAGCCGCTACTCTGGATTGATGGGGCGGCGGCGCCCTCGCCGCCGAAGAACGCGGCGCCCTCGCCGCGTTCTTCGGC
>JBEHXH010000018.1:0-78780 GCA_048498795.1 Verrucomicrobiota bacterium | reverse complement strand
GTTTCCAGCGCTCTCGCACTCACTCGCAAGCGCCGCTTCGCCCTTTTTCTTTCCTCCTGCCCCTTTTCCTCTCGCTCGATTCCTAAGTCCGACAGGCTGGTAAAGCCCCTCCCACAGTTCGATCCTTCGCTTGCTGACTAGGAGTCGCTGCGACTGCGATTGCCGCCTCAGAGCAACTGCTTCACGAGGAAGGCCGACTGGAGCGCGGCGAGCTGCTTGAGGCCGCCCTGCGCGAGGCCGAGGAGGCCTTGGAGTTGCTCGTGGGAAAACGTCGCTTCCTCGCCGGAGCCCTGCACCTCGACGAACTGGCCGCGGCCGGTCATGACGATGTTGGCGTCGACCTCGGCGTCCTTGTCCTCGAGGTAGTTGAGATCGAGGATAGTCTGGCCCTTGAACACGCCGGCGCTGATGGCGGCGACGGAATCGACGAGCGGATTCTCGGCGATTTTTTTCGCGTCGAGGAGCTTTTGCACCGCGAGACGAGCGGCGAGGTACGCACCGGTGATCGACGCGGTGCGCGTGCCGCCGTCGGCCTGCAGCACATCGCAGTCGAGCCAGAGCGTGTTTTGCCCGAGCTTTTGGAGATCGATGACAGCGCGCAGCGAGCGGCCGATGAGGCGCTGGATTTCGACGGTGCGGCCGTCGAGCTTGCCCTTGGAAATATCGCGGGCCTTCCGGTCGTGCGTCGAGTAAGGGAGCATCGAGTACTCCGCAGTGAGCCAGCCGCCGGGGACCTTCTGCTGCTTCATCCACGTGGGGACATTGGCCTCGATGGTGGCGGCGCAGATGACGCGCGTCTGGCCAAACGACACGAGCACGGATCCGGTCGCGTGCGGCGCGATGCCGGCTTCGAACTTGATCTCGCGCATTTGGTCGGCACGGCGGCCATCGGGACGGGCAGAGGGTGTGGACATCGGAACAGGAGAGCGCGCCGCGAGGAGGGGAGGCAAGCTCGGGGTTGAGACGTAGATCGTACGAGATCTAGTTCGTATCTGAAGCGTGATCGACACGCTTTGCCTCGTTGAGCAGGCGCTCAAGGAATTGAATTTCGCTGCTTGAAAGAGCACAGGCGTAGTCGGTGACTTCTTGTGGCAGGCTTTTTTCCTGCAAGTTACCGAGAATCGCGCTCAAGAGCGAAAACGCGGAGCCAACGTCGTATACGGTCTCGTCGCGTTCCCAAGTGCTGAATGTACGGAGAAAGTGCTCTAGCTCGGTGTAAGATTTGAATTTGAGGTCGTGCATTTGACCCTTTCTAGCGCTCTCTAGAGCTGAAATCAGCTCCCCGGGGAACGTTCCTCGCGCTCGACGGGTTTGATTTTCGTCGAGGTGATCGCGGATTGCTCGGACATGAAGGCGATGAGGCGCTCGTTGAAATCCTTCGCAGGGTCGTGGCCCATTTTCTTGAGGGCCTGGGTGAGGGCGGCGACTTCGACGAGGCGGGCCATGTCGCGGCCGGGGCGCACGTAGATCTCGATGTGCGGGACCTTCATGTTGAGGATCTCGTAGTAGTTTTCCTCGAGGCCGGTGCGCTCTTCGACGGCGTCGGGCGTCCACTCGCGGAGGGTGATGACCATGTCGATGCGCTTGTCGAGGCGCACGCACTTGATGCCGAACATCTCGCCGACGTTGATGATGCCGATGCCGCGGCACTCCATGTAGCCGCGGTTGAGCGGGCGGCTGGAGGCCATGAGTTCGCGCTCGTCGAGGAGCTTGATGATGGTGAGGTCGTCCGCGACGAGCGAGTGGCCGCGCTCGATGAGGGCGAGGGCGCACTCGCTCTTGCCGACGCCGGAGTCGCCGCGGAGCATCACGCCGACGCCCTTGATGTCGAGAGTGGTGGCGTGCTCGGTGGTGGACGGCGCGAACTCGTTGTCGAGGTAGAGCGTCGCGAGGTTCACGAAATTCATCGTGATGAGCGGCGTGCGGAAAAGCGGGAGGCCCATCTCCTCGGCCACGACGAGCATCGGGTGCGTGGGCTGGTAATGACGCGTGAGGATGAGGCACGGGATGCCCTTCTCCACCATCGTGCGGAACGTCTCGATCTGCGCGCGCTGGTCGCGGGTCTTGAGGTAAGTGATCTCGGCGGCGCCGAGGATCTGCACGCGTTTGTGCGCGAAGTACCGGAAGAAACCGGTGAGCGCGAGCGCGGGCCGGTTGGGCGTGCCCTCGCGGATGATGCGGTGCAGGCCTTTCTCGCCCGTGACGAGTTCGAGCTTCAGCTTCTCGCGGTAAGTCTCGAAGAAATGCGCAACGGTGATGCCGTGGATGGCTTTTTGCATTTGGTCAGGCGGTAGGCTTTAGGCAGGCGGGGGCTGGAGCGGGTGGCCCACGAAACACACGAAAAGACACGAACGGAGACGAGACCTTTTATCTGCGGTGGAGCGAGGCGGAGCGGAGGATGAAGTGAACCACGGAGACCCTAAGACACGGAGAGGTGACCACGAAGGGACACGAATTTACACGAATGGGGGAGGCGAAGGCTGCGGTGGAGCCGTGGGTAATATCTTTGTGTCTCCGTGTCTCTGTGGTGAATCAGACAGAGGGGAGAGTTCGATTTATACGAAAGAGTTTCGTGGCATTTCGTGTGTTTCGTGGGCCACAAATCGGCCGCAGCTACTCTAAACTGAAGTTCTCGCCGAGATAGCGCTTTCGCACTTCGGGATCGTTGACGAGGAACTCGCTCGTGCCTTCCTTCAGGACTTTGCCCTCGTAGATCAGGTAGGCGCGATCGGCGACGCGCAGGACTTCGCGGGCTTGGTGATCGGTGATGATGACGCCGATGCCGCGCTTCTTCAGTTCGCCGATGATGCGCTGGACCTCGGCGACGGAGATCGGGTCGATCGCGGCGAAGGGTTCGTCCATGAGGAGGAACTTCGGCTCGGTGACGAGGGCGCGGGCGATTTCGAGGCGGCGGCGCTCGCCGCCGGAGAGAAGGAACGCTTTCTGTTTCGCGAGCGGGGTGAGCTGCAGCTCGGCGAGGTGGCGGGCGACCCGGGCGGCGCGCTCCTTGCGCGGGACGCCGATGGCCTCGACGATAGCGAGGATGTTTTCCTCGACGGTCAGTTTTCGAAAGACCGATTCTTGCTGCGGCAGATAGCCTATGCCGTGGCGCGCGCGCTCGTGCATGCGGAGGCGCGTGAGATCGTGGCCATTGAGCGAGACTTTGCCTGCGCTCGCGGGGACGAGACCGACGATCATGTAGAACGTGGTGGTCTTGCCCGCGCCGTTGGGACCGAGGAAGCCGACGACCTCGCCGGCACCAATGCGGAGCGTGACGCCGTCGACGACGTTGCGCGCGCCGTAGGTCTTGACCAGACCCTCGGTGCGAATCTCAGAGGTGCCGGAGCTGCCGGGGGCGAGGCTCATTTGTCCTTGGGCGCTTCGGGCGCAGGGGCAGTGGCCGGAGCGGGTGCAGCGTCGGCGGGCTTGTCCTTGCCGGGGCCGAGGTCCTTCAACGTGGGGAGAATGATCCGCACGCGCTGGGTGGTCTCGCCGACGATGACGGCACGCTTGCGACCGCGGTAGAGCTCCATGCGCGGGCCGGATGCGATGTAGTTTTCGCGCTCGATGCTCACGACAGGATTTTCGGTGAGCACGATCTTGTCCTCGCCGGGGAAAATCTCTGCGTGGCCGCAGGTCGCGACGCGGTCGCCCTGCTCGATGCGCACGTGGCCGGTGGCGAGGAGCGACTTGAAGCTCTCGTATTTGCCGATGACGGCGGTCGGGTCGCCCTTGCGGATGGCGACGACCTTCAGGTAGTCGCAGAAAATCTTAATGCCGTTGCCCGTGACGATGACCTTGTCGTGCAGGGTGGCGATGGTCTCGGTGCCCTCGGTGACGGTTTCCGCGAGGCCATCGCACTCGATGACGGTGAGCGGGTCGTCGGCGGCGCGGAGCAGCGCGGCGGTGCAGACGGCGAGGAGCAGCAGGCGGAGTTTCATTTCAGGAGATCGGGCAAGGCGGCGTGGAAGACGATGCGGGCGTGGCGCGCGAGCGTGATCTTCTTGGCGGCGTGATCGTAGGTCCACTGTTCGCCCTTCACCTCGAGGTCGTCGCGCACGAGGCGCACGTCTTTGTCGCCCTTGGCGGTTTTCTGATCGGGGAAGAAACTCGCGGATGAGCTGAGCAGCACGCTGTCGACGGTGGCCTTGGCGTCGCCAGTGAACGTGGTGAGGTTGAAGTCGAGCACGTCGATGCGTGCGGGCACATCGGGTCGCGACGGAAACACGCGAGCCTCGGCACCGCGGAGCGTCATCGCGCGGAAACCTTCCTTGCTGAAGAGCGGGAGCATCCAGTTTTTCGCGGGCGGCGACGGCTGCTCATCGGCGGCGCGCACGAGCGCGGCGAGCGCGAGAAAGAGCAGGAGGCGTCGAAGCATGGCTGGACGGGGTATGGTAGGCTAACGACGAGGATTGTTCCCCGCGGCGGCGAGCACCAATTCGCAGACCTCGCGCACGGCCCCGCGCCCGGCCGGGCGCGCCGGCACGTAGTCGGCTGCGGCGAGCGCGGCGGGCATCGATCCGGTGGGCGCGACGCCCACGCCGGCCCATGCGATGGCGGGCGCGTCGATATCGTCGTCGCCCATGTAGACGCACTGCGCGGCGGTGAGGCCGAGCGAGGCCGCGAGTTCCTGGAGCGCGGCGAGCTTGTCGGTGCGGCCTTGGATGACGTGAGGAATCTTCAGCTCCGTCGCACGCGCCGTGGTTGCCGCGGACGGACGCCCGCTGATCCACGCGACGGCGATGCCGGCGAGTTCGAGGCGCTTGAGGCCCATGCCGTCGAGGATCGAAAAGACTTTGGCCTCGGTGCCGTCGGACGAGATGAGCACGGTGCCATCGGTCAGCACGCCATCGACGTCCATGGCGAAGAGGCGGGCGCCGGCCCAAGCGGCGGCGCGGATTATCGATTTTCGATTCTCGATTTTCGATTTGGGCACGGAAGATGGCTGATGGATTGGTTAAATCGAAAATCGAGAATCCAAAATCGAAAATCCGCTCACCCCATCCAGCCTGCGATCGCGTCGATGATCTTGTCCTTGGTGGGGC
The DNA here is from genome assembly GCA_048498795.1 of Verrucomicrobiota bacterium. Taxonomy (GTDB): domain Bacteria; phylum Verrucomicrobiota; class Verrucomicrobiia; order Opitutales; family Opitutaceae; genus JBEHXH01. The sequence continues at coordinate 73,735 of JBEHXH010000018.1, read as the reverse complement.
GGAAGGCGGCTTCGAGTTCGGGGGCGAAGGGGACGGGAATGTCCTGCGCGGCGATGCGGAGGGGGGCGGCCTTGAGGGCGGAGAAGTGTTTCTCGGTGAGACGTGCGACGAGTTCGGCGCCGAAGCCGTGGGTGCGGCGGCCTTCGTGCAGCACGATCAGGCGGCCGGTGCGGGCGAGCGAGGCCTCGATCGCGTCGAGCTTGAGCGGCGAGAGCGCGCGGAGGTCGAAGACGTCGAAGCTGTGCTCGTATTCGGCGGCGAAGTAATCGGCGGCTTCCTCGGCGAGGTGCACCATCTCGCCGTAGGTGACGAGCGTGGCGAAGTCGCCGGTGCGGAGCTGGCGCGGCGTCCAGACGGCGCGGTAATTCGGGTCCCACGCGACGGGCGCGCGGCCGCGGCGGTAGAGCCCCTTGTGCTCGAAGAGCAGCACGGGATTGTCGTCCTCGTAGGCGGCGAGCAGCGCGTTGAAGGCGTCCTGCGGCGTGCTCGGGTAGAGGCCTTTGATTCCGGGGATGGAGAGGAACAGCGACTCCAACTCCTGCGAGTGAAACGAGCCGAAGGTAAGACCGCCGCCGCACGGGAGGCGCAGCACGAGCGGGCACTTCGCGCCGGAGCGGAAATGCATCGTGGAGGCGTTCTGCGCGATCTGCGTCGCGGCCTCGGTGGTGAAATCGGCGAACTGAAACTCCTCGATGGGGCGGTGGCCATTGAGCGCGAGGCCGATGGCGTAGCCGGTGCAGGCGCTCTCGGCGAGCGGGGTATTGAAGACCCGCGCGCGGCCAAACTCCTTGAGCAAGTTTTCCGTGACCTTGAACGCGCCGCCGTAGGTGCCGATGTCCTGGCCGAGCACGATGGACTCGGAGCGCTCGGTGAGGATCTTGCGCAGCGCGGCGTTGAGGGCTTGGGCGGCGTTGAGATTTTCGATTTTCGATTCTCGATTTTCGATTGAGCTGACGGACGGAACCCAGGGGCGCGGGGCGGTTTCCGGCGCGAAGAGGTCGTCCACCATGCCGGCGGGGTCGGGGCGCGGGACGGCGAGGCCGAGCTTGATGCAGCTTTCGAGGAAGGCGGACAGCTCTGTATCCACGGCGTCGATACGCGCGGCGCCGAGCGCGGCGGCGAGGCGGGCGCGGAGCTTGGGCAGCGGGTCGGCGGCGTAGAATCCATCGCTCTCACCGGGCAGCAGATAATCGCACGTGTCGTACGCGGCGTGGCCGCGGAGGCGCAGCGTGTGGGCCTCGATCAAGATCGGGCGCGACGTGGTGCGGACCTTTTCAATCGCGGCGGCGAAGGCCTTTGCGGTCTCCGCGACATCGACGGTGCAGTCGAGCGACATCCCCTCGATGCCGTAGCCCGCGGCGCGGCGCCACAGCTCGGTGCCCGCGGCGAACTGCTCGGAGACGGGCGTGGAGTAGGCGTACTTGTTGTTCTCGATGACGAAGACGACCGGTAGCGACAGGAGCGACGCGAGATTGAGCGTCTCGTGGACGTCGCCCGTGCTGGAGCCGCCGTCGCCGAAGAACGCGAAACCCACGGCGGGCCGGCCGAAGCGGCGCTGCGAATCGGTCGCGCCGGCGACGTTGGACAGCATCGCGCCGAGGTGACTGATCATCGGCAGCGAGCGGGCCGACGGGTCGCCGTGGTGGATGTTGCCCTCGCGGGCCTTGGTGGGGCTGGCGGCGTTGGCGAAGTACTGGTTAAGATGGTCGCACGGGTGGCCGCTCCACACGAGGTGGCCGCCGAGACCGCGGTGGGAAAACGAGATGACGTCGGTGGCCTTGTCGGCGAGGAGGGCGAGCGGGACGATGAGGCCCTCGTTGCCCTGACCGCCGGTGACGGTGCCCTTGATCAGGCCCTGGCGGAAGAGATCGAGGATGCGGTTGTCCGCCGTGCGGGCGAACTGCATCCACGCGTAGATCGTGAGCAGGGCCTCATGCGACGCCGGGTCGACGTCGGTGCGGCGCAACTGGCGCGAGGCGAGGAGGGCGGGAAGAGGCGGAAAAACCATGCAGAGGGGCAGCGAAAGTGAGCGCGCGACGGGAGGCGGGCAAGGGGGTTTATTTCGGCCAAAGGAGGTATCCGGGGCGGCGGCTTGACGGGCGCGGGGGCCGGCGGGAGTTTGGCGGCGCTTGAAAATCCCGCACCCGCCGCCGACCGCCGCCCGCAAAGACAAGGAAACGCCGCCCTTCTGGCAGCGAGCGGCGGGGAGTTTCTCGCACACGCCGCGCACCCTGAAGCTCGTGTGGAAATCGTCGCCGCGCGGACTTGTGGCGATCACGATCCTCGTCGTGGCGGCCTCGCTGCTCCCGGTGAGCGTGGCATGGGTGGGCAAGATCATTATTGACGCGGTGGTGGCGGCGCACGGATCGACCGGCGCGGTGCACGATGCGGCGGTGGCGCGCGTGTGGCACTGGGTGCTGGTGGAGCTGGCGCTGGTGATCGGCATCGGCCTCGTGGAGCGCTTCGTGGCGCTGGTGCGGCAGCTCGTGGGCTCGCGCCTCGCGATCGACCTCGCGGTGCTGATCATGGAAAAGTCGCTCACGCTCGACCTGCAGCACTACGAAGACGCGCAGTTCTACGACAAGCTCACCCGCGCGCGCCGCGAGGCCTCGATGCGGCCGCTGTCGCTCGTGCAACAGAATTTCCAGATCGTGCGCAGCGCGCTCACGCTCGCGGGCTACGCGGCGCTGCTGATCAGCTTCAGCCCGTGGGTGGTGCTCGGCCTGCTGCTGGCGGCGGTGCCGGCGTTTGTGGCGGAGGCGAAGTTTTCCGGCGTGGCGTACCGGCTGCGCAACTGGCGCTCGCCCGACGCGCGCAAGCTGAGCTATCTCGAATATCTCATCGGTAACGACGAGCACGTGAAGGAGATGAAGCTCTTCGGCCTCGGCCCGATGATGCTCTCGCGGTACAAGGTACTTTCGGAGACGTTTTTCGCCGAGGACCGGAAGCTCGCGGTGAAGCGCTTCGGGTGGACCGCGGCGCTCTCGCTCATCAGCACCGGCGCGTACTACGGCTGCTATGTGGCGGTGGCACTCGGCGCGGCGGCGGGACGCGTGACAATCGGCGAGATGACGCTGTACGTGGTGGCGTTTCGCGCGGGACAAGGGGCGTTTCAAAACATCCTCTCCGCGATCGGCGGCATGTATGAGGACAATCTCTACATGGCCAATCTCTTCGAGTTCCTCGGCATCACCACGGGCCGCGCGCCGCAGCTCGGGGACGCGACGCCGGTGCGCGCGGAGAAAGGCATTCGTTTCGAGAACGTGGGCTTCCGCTATCCGGGCAAGGAGGAGTGGGCGCTGCGCAATATCTCAGTCTTCATCCCCGCGGGGCAGACGCTCGCGCTCGTCGGGCAAAACGGCGCGGGCAAGACGACCTTCATCAAACTCCTCACGCGCCTCTACGAACCGACCGAGGGTCGCGTGCTGCTCGACGGCCGCGACCTCGCATCGTGGGACGAGACGGCGCTGCGCCGGCGCGTGGGCGTGATCTTTCAGGACTTCAACCAGTACCAATTCGCGCTGCGCGAAAACGTGGGCTTCGGCAGCATCGAGCATCTCGCGGACGAGCCGCGCATCGTGCGCGCCGTGGACCGCGGCGGTGCGAAAGAATTTGTCGCGACGCTGAAGTCGGGCTTGGAGACGCAGCTCGGCCGGTGGTTCAACGACGGCGCGGAACTCTCCGGCGGCCAGTGGCAACGCGTGGCGCTTTCACGGGCCTTCATGCGCGAGGAGGCGGATATCCTCGTGCTCGATGAACCGACCGCGGCGCTCGATGCCGAAGCGGAGCACGCGATCTTCGAGCGCTTTCGCACGCTCACGCGCGGCCGCACGGCGATCCTGATCTCGCATCGTTTCCCGACGGTGCGGATGGCGGACCGCATCCTCGTAGTCGAAGGCGGAAAACTAATGGAAGAAGGCTCGCACGCGGAGTTGCTGGAGCGCGGCGGGATCTATGCGCGGCTCTTTTCGCTGCAGGCGGAGGGGTATCGGTAACGGTGAGGAAGGGAGTTCTTAACCGCGGCTGAACACGGATGGACGCGGATGAGGGGCGGTGAGGGAGACTTGGTTTTACACGAAGGTCGCCAAGGTTGCGAAGAATCGCCGGGCTTTCGCGGCATTGGGCGCGAAAGGATTTGGGTGGAGATTTCTCCAGGCGGTGGTTCTGACGAAATATCGATCAGCCTTAAGACGCTTGATCTTCGCGATGCATCCGATTTTTCACTACGCTCTCAGACCTTTTCCCAAAATCCGACGCCGTTCACCGTTGCCTTGTAGCCAACGACTTTTCCGTCGCGAAGAAAGAATTCGTAAGTTTCGAAACCGGCATAGCCACCATAGCCGTTCTTTGCGTTGATCAATACCTTCACCATGTAACCGGTGATATCCAACCCGCCGCCACTCACGGGAGCTTTTTTGAGCCAGCCCGTTTCAGGCGTTCCGAATTTATATTGGGCCGACGCGGCATCCCTGAGCCTCAGCTCCATGAACTGCTTGATCGTTTCTTCCCAGCCGGGAGCAGGCGGCGCACCGTAACCGATGGCCTCCGCCTGCTTAAGCAATTCTTCATGCGATACGGTCACACAGCCTGCCAAAGCCAGCGTGCACGCCAGCACAATAATTCCTAGCAGCTTGGGTTTCATGGTGGATTCAGGAAAAAATTACAGGGGCTGCAAAGCCCGACGGCAGGAAAATCCAACTACACGCCTTGCGGAAATGTTCTTACAATAAATTCAGACACGGCGTGGCCTGCCGGACATTCCTATAAGATAAATTTTAGCGAGGGCCCGAGACGGACGACAAGGGCAATGCGTGGAATAAGTGGAATTCCTTCGGCGAGAGATTTGTTTTACACGAAGGCCGCAAAGGTCGCGAAGGCTCTGAGATTCTTCGCGACCTTTGCGGCCTTCGTGTGAAACGGATTGAGTGAGCTACAGCTCGAAGGTTTCGCCGATGGCGAGGACTCGGACGGTGTGGCCTTCTTGTTCCGCGGCGGCGGCGAAGGCGTGTTCGTCGACCTGAATCTGCGGCGTGGAGTTGTAGTGCATCGGGACGGTGATGCGCGGGTGCAGGAGTTCGAGCGCGGCGAGGGCGTCGGCGGGGCCCATCGTGTAGCGGTCGCCGATGGGGAGGAGTGCGATGTCCGGGCCGGGACGGGCGATGAGACGCATGTCGCCGAAGAGGGCGGTGTCGCCGGCGTGGTAGATCGTGTGGTCCTCGACGCGGATGACGAAACCGGAGGCGACGCCCATCGCTTTGTTTTCGCCGCGCGGGAGTTCGAGCGAAGAGCTGTGGACGGCGGGCGTCATCGTGATGCGGCCCCAGTCAAAATCGATGCCGCCACCGGGCATGAGGTCGATGGTCTTGGCGCCCTGTGCGGCGAAATACTCGGCGAGCTCGAAGGGCGCGACGATCGTGGCGCCGTGGAGTTTCGCGAGCGGAAGCGCGTCGTGGATATGGTCGTCGTGCGCGTGCGTGCAGAGCACGAAGTCACACGGCAGCGCGGCGGGATCGATCTTGCCGTGGGGATTTTCCGAGAGCCACGGATCGAAGACGAAGCGCTGACCGGCGGCTTCGAGCAGAAACGCGGAGTGGCCGAAGTAGGTGAGGCGCATCGAGGACTAAAGTGAGTCAGAGAAAGACAGAAGGAAGCCGCAAAAAGGCGCAGAAGGCGCAGAAGCCAAGGCCGTTTTTACAGGAGGGAACGGAGTAAAGGCAGGAGGATTTTTTAACCGCGAATGGACGCGAATTCACGCGAATGAAGACGGCCGATCAGTAACCACGAAATACACGAAGGGCACGAAAAAGGGGCGGATTCAGGAATGGTTAAGGGAAGATTTTTTACCACGAATGGACACGAAGGCACACGAATGGAGACAGAGATGACGGCGCGTGCGGGATTGATTGGCGGGATGTGAGAGGATTTTTACAGAAGAGAACGGAGGGAACGAAGAGGTGCTGGTAACAGCGAGTCGTTCTGTTTACGGAGCGATCTGACGAGGATAAGAGACTCAGCCGGCGCGGGTGCCGTTGGGGACGGGGCGCTCGGGTTGGGCGAGGGCGGGGAGGATGCCGTCGGCGTAGCCGAGGTCGAAGAGCATGCCTTCGGAGATTTCGCCGGCCATCTTGCGCGGCTCGAGGTTGACGACGAAGAGCGACTGCTGGCCGACGAGCACGGTGGGATCGGGGCGCTCTTTTTTCAGGCCGGAGAGAATCGTGCGCGTGTGGTCGCCGAAATCGACGGTGAGCCGCACGAGCTTGGCGGAGCCGGGGACGTCGCCAACGGCGGTGATGGTGCCGACACGGATGTCGAGCGCCTCGAGCGCGCTGAACGGCACGGTGGGCTTGAGCGGCGCGGGCGTCACGTGGCGACGGGCTTGGAGATGGCGTCGATGCGCTTGAGGATGGCGGGCGAAAGTTTTCCGACGACGTCGAGCGCGGCGAGATTGTGCGTGAGCTGGTCGACCTTGGATGCGCCGAGGATGACGGTGCTGATGTTGGGATTGGTGAGGCACCACGCGATGGCGAGGCACGGCAGCGTGGTGTCGAGCTCCTTGGCGATGGCGGCGAGGGCTGGGACGGCGGCGAGTTTTTTCTCGATGCCGGGTTGCTTCAGGATGAGGTCGCGCAGCCACTCCATGCCGGGCATGTCGAGGCGCGTGTTTTTCGGGACGCCGGAGTTGTACTTGCCGGTGAGCAGGCCGGAGGCGAGCGGCGACCAGATGGTGGTGCCGAGGCCGACGGGAGATTTGTAGAGCGGGGCGTACTCCTTTTCGACGCGCGAGCGGTGAAAGAGATTGTACTGCGGCTGCTCGACGATGGGGGCGTGGAGATTGTGCGCGGCGCAGAGGCGCTGGGCCTCGGCGATCTGCGCGGTGCTCCACTCGCTCGTGCCCCAGTAGAGCACCTTGCCCTGCACGATGAGGTCGTGCATCGCGCGCGCGGTCTCGAGGATCGGCGTGGCGGGATCGGGGCGGTGGCAGTAATAGAGATCGAGGTGCTCGACCTGCAGGCGGCGCAGCGCGTCGTGGCATGCCTCGACGACGTGTTTGCGCGAGAGGCCTTTTTGGTTGGGCTTATCGTCTTCCCAGCCGAAGAACACCTTGCTCGACACGACGAAGCTGCTGCGGCTCCAGCCGGATTTTTTCAGCACCGCGCCCATAACGGTCTCGGCTTGGCCGTCGGCGTAGGCCTCGGCGTTGTCGAAGAAATTGATCCCGGCGTCGTACGCCGCATGCATCAACTGTTTCGCGACGGGATCGCCAATCTGTTTGCCGAACGTGACCCACGCGCCGAACGACAGCGCGGAAACTTGGAGACCCGATTTGCCGAGGGGACGGTAGAGCATGGCCCCAACGAGAGCGGAGTTTGCGCAAAAGCCAATCCTGCGGCGCGAATTGCGCGGAGAGGTTTTTTAACCGCGAATACACGCGAATGAAAGGCGTGTGTTCTCGGCGATTGTGGTGAGCGCTGAATTTTCTTTAACCACAGATTACACAGATAGACACAGATGGTGGAGAAGTTATCGGTGCCTATCTGTGTAATCTGTGGCTGGATTGGGTTGGCTGAGCGCAACCGGCGCGTTGCGGAAAACGCGCCCTACCTGTAAGTCGAGGCTCTCGCCGAGGGCGAGCACTCGGCCGGTGCGGTCTTCTTATTCGGTGGCGACGGTCCGGCGGCGACGCCACGCGACGACGCCTACGGCGAGTGCGCCGACAAAGGTGGCGACGTTGGCGGGTTCGGGGATCGCTTCGATGGCTGTGGCACTCACCGAATAGACGCGGCCAGTGACGTTGTTGCTGAAGTCGTATGCATTGCCGATGTCGATCCCGGTGATGTTTTCCATACTGTTGCCGCTCAGCGCGTACATCGCGCCGCCGCCGCTGGAATCAAAAGAGATGACACCCTGATTGGGGCTCGTCTGACTACCGTCTTTCCAGCCGAAGTAGAAATTGGCGCTATCGATCAGCGCGCTGCCTTCGACCGGGCCGAAAGCGAGGTCAATGTAAGCGGTGTTGGCAGTAACGGTCTGCGTGGTGCCGATGGCGCGCAGGATGATGTTGCCGCCGACGTTTTCGAAAAGGAGCGGCGTGATTTGTTCGCCGGTGGTGCCGGCATTCGCATAAAAGCTCCACGTCGAAAGGGTGTAGCCATTGGCGCCGGAGCCGAAACTCTGGACGGCGAAGAGGTAGGTCGTCTGCGCACCATCGCGGTTGTTGTGATCGACGATGGGATTGCCGATGGTCACCTGACCGCGGAGACCAGTGACGAAGGCAGTGAGCACGAAAAGGAGTGCGGCGATTTTCGCCGAGCGGAGGAACGCGACGGTAGACATGGAGTTGAAGCGGGACGGACGTGACTGAGCTGGAGACTCAGCCGACGCCCAAGTATCGCTGAAGTGGATACGCGGTCAATCTCGCAACGGAAGTGGCGGACTGAGGCGCTGACGAGAGCGGGCGCCGGTCTCGATCGGGAAGGCCCGCCGAAATCGTGATTACTGCGCGGGCGATTTCTCGGCGGCGAACCACTCCTGCGCGCTCGCGAGGTCGGCGGGGATGAGGCCGTGGCTGGCAGGGTGCAGGCGCACCGTGACATCGGCACCGCCGGCGCGGAGCAATTCGGCGAGGCGCGGCGGGTGGTCGAGCGGGACGATGGGATCGAGATTGCCGTTGGCGATAAGGACGCGCTTGCCGGTGAGGGAGTCGGGCGCGGCGGGCTGATCGAGCACGACCATCGGGCGCAGCAGCACGGCGCCGCCGAGGACCTCGGGACGGAGGAGGAGGAGCGTGGCGGCGATATTCGCGCCGTTGGAAAAACCGACGGCGGTGAGCCGCGAGGGATTGAGGTGGTACTGCGCCGAGGCGGCTGTGACGAAATCGGCGAGCGCGAGCGTGCGGCACTTCACCTCGGCGGGATCGAACACGCCCTCGGCGAGCCGCGCGAAGAAGCGCAGCGCGCCACCCTCGCTGACGTTACCGCGCAGACTGAGCACGGCGGATCCGGGCGAAAGTTTCTTGGCCAGCGGCAGCAGATCGCGCTCGGTGCCGCCCGTGCCGTGCAGCAACAGCAACGGCGGGGCATCAGAATCCGTGCCCGGTTGGAAGAGGTGCTGGTAAGCGGCGAGAGCCATGATGCTTGCAACGTGCGCGGGTTTTCGCGCAGCGCAAGTGGCGGGGTGAGGGCGGGGCCGAATGGGCTACTTCACAGGCGAGGGACGGAGTCCAAAGCTAAGCGCGAAGACGCTAAGAGGGCGAAGGTTCGCGAAGGGTTGCGTTGGCGGGGGCGGGGGCAGGCCGGGTGTAAAACGCGGCGGGGGCACCGCGTCCCCATCGGAGCGTGCAGGGGTTCGGCCGCGCGGGAGCTTGGCCCTCCATTAGGCAGAGTCGACTCGCTGGTGCTCGTCGCTACGCTAAGCGGGCGGAATAGCCCATACTCTTTCGAGCGAGGCTCAGGCCTGCTCGATTTTCGCGATCCGGGCGACGTGGCGGCCGCCTTCGAACTCGGTGGCGAGCCAGGTCTTCACGATCTTCAGCGCTTCGGCTTCGGTGACGGTGCGCTCGCCGATGGAGATCACGTTGCCGTCGTTGTGCGAGCGGTTCCAGATGGCGACTTGTTCGGTCCAGCAGAGACCGCAGCGGATGCCCTTCACCTTGTTGGCGACGATGGCCTCGCCGTTACCGGAGCCGCCGAGCACGATGCCGCGCTCGAACTCGCCGCGCGCGACCGCCTCGGCCGTCGGGCGAATCCAGTCGGGGTAATCGCACGACGCATTCGAGTACGTGCCGAAGTCGCGGACCGTGTGGCCCTCGGTGAGCAGCATGGCCTTGATGGCCTCCTTGTAGGCGAAGCCGGCGTGATCGGAACCGATGGCGATGGAGAATTTGCGGGACATGAGAAGGTTAGGGGAGGGTGAAACCGAGCGCTAGGTTCGGCTGTCCATAGCGGCAGCACCAATTGCGTCGCAACCAATTTCACACTCACACTGCCATGAAAGCTCCTATTGTTTTTTGCCTCGCCGCGGTCGGCGCTTTCCTCGTCGGCTGCAGCACCACTGCCACGCAGCGTATCGCGCATAATCGTCCCGCATATGATTCGTGGTCGCCGCACGTGCAGGCGACGGTCGCGGCGGGTCACATCGAGCCGGGTTTCACGGAGGAGCAAGTGCGCATCGCCTTCGGTGAGCCGAGTCGCCGCATGGTACATACGGGCACCGATGGTTCCTCGGAGCTATGGTTCTACGGGACGCAGCGATCGCGTGTGGGATTTGGGTTGGGGCTCTCGGCGTTTTCGTACGGCGGCCGCTCGGCGGTGGGCACATCGATTGGCGTGAGCGACACGACGGCCTTTCGCGGCGATGAAGGTATGCGCGTGACGTTTAGGGACGGGGTCGTGACGTCGATCGATAACTCGCGGCGGTAAGTGATTGCGACCGGGGGCGGTCGCGCTCCCACGCAGGCGTGGTGACGGGAATCAGCAGTGACGCAATGTGGGTTGCGCGCTTGTCGCGCAACGTGGCGAGCTAGCTCGCCACTCACAGGGGGGATGTGGCGCGATGAGGGCAGCTCGGAGAGCTGCCACTACCCTCCGGAGTTCGGAGCGAAAAGATCAGCTCTCGATTGCGCGCCAGAAGGCGGGGGCGTCGCTGAAGTCGCGCAAGACGGCGGTGGGATTGTGCGCGGAGAGTTGTTCGTAGCTTGATCCGCCGGTGGCGACGGCCAGTGTGCGCGCCCCGATAGCGCGACCGCAGGCGATGTCGTGCGGGGTGTCGCCAATGATCCACACGCGGTCAGGCGCAAATGGCGCACCGTGGTGCGCGTGGGCGCGGCGGAGCGCGTGCGGGCCGAGCTCGTTGCGGATCTCGGCGTCGTCGGCGAAGGCGCCGAACGGAAAAAATTCCCAGAGGCCGTGGTGGCTGAGCTTGGCCTGGGCACCGCGGCGGATGTTGCCGGTGAGCAGGCCCTGCGCGATCTCGACGCGACCGTGGGCGGCGGCGAGCAGTTCGCGGACGCCGGGGAGGACGCGCGCGCCGGGGTTGTTGAGCTGGCTCGGCAGCATCGCGAGGTAGGCCTCGAAGAGCCGTGTGAAATTCTCCTCGGTGGCCTCGTGGCCGATGCGCTTGAAAATCTCGCGCATGATCCAGCGGTCGGTGCGGCCGGCGAAATCGATGTCGGCGAGCGAGCGCTCGATGGCGAACGCATTCGCGAGGCCGAGTTGCAGGGCCTTCATGCCCGCGCCGCCGGACGCGATCAACGTGCCGTCGATATCCCAGAGAAGGAGGAGAGTTTTCGTGCTCAAAGGCGCAGGCATCGCACGCCCGGCACGTCGGTTGCGAACAAAAACGAGGGGCGATATGTGCTGGCGCACGCTTGCGTAGTGCACGGGCAAGGGATTTGTTTCCGCGTATGGGAGGCTGGCTGACGGCAAACCTGGACTATATCATCTATGTAGCGGCGTGCGCCGCGGTGTTTGCGCTGCTGGAGTGGTGGCTGCGGCGGAGGGCGTACCGTGGACGTTTGCCGCGGTGGAGCTGGCCGTTGCTGGCCGGGCTGCTCGCGGGCGGATGGTTCCTCGTGCAGAAGGCCGGCGAGGCGGAGAAAGAGCGCATCCAGTTTTTCCTGCAAGGCGTGGCACCGACGTATGCGCAGGAAGTGGAGCGGCTCGGTCACGCGAAGCTCACGCTCCAAACGCCGCCGGACGACCCGACCTATCTCAGTCTCGTCGATGCGACGCTGCGCTGGAAAAAAGTCAGCCCGATCGTGAGCGACGTTTACACGTACCGCATGATCGACGGGAAGGTGCGCTTCGTCGTCGATAGCGAGACGGACTATAATCACAATGGCGTCTTCGACGGCGATCGCGAGAAACGCACGCCGATCGGTCGAGAATACCCCGAGGCGGACGACGAGATGAAGCAGGCGCTGCAGGGCGTGAGCACGTTTTCTCCCGAGCCGGTGCGCGACGAGTGGGGCGTGTGGGTCAGCGCGCAGGTGCCGCTGCACGATGGACAGGGCCGCGTGGAGGCCGCGCTGGGAGTCGACTATCCCGCGGAACAGTGGCTGCGCGCCATCGCGCTTGGGCGCCAGCGCATGGAGTGGTTTCTCGCGATCCCGGTGCTGCTGCTCGGCTTCGGGGCAGCGCTCACGGGGGCGTTGCGCGCGGAACTCATCGCGCGACTCGACATCGAGGCCCGCAGCCGCGAAAGCGAGGCGCGCCTCATGACCGCCGTCGATGCGCTGCCGTGCAATCTCTGGATGCTCGGGACCGACGGGCGCTACATCCTCTTCAACGCGGCGGCGTGCCGCGACTGGGGTGACCATGCGGGCCGGACCTTCGACGACCTCAATCTCGCGCCGGACACGAAGAAGGCGTGGGGGGAGATCAATCGCCGGGCCTTTGCCGGCGAGACGGTGCGGCACGAAGTGACGTACGAGTTGCGCGGGCTGCCGCGGCACTATCTCTGTGTCGTCGCGCCGGTGATGGTCGATGGCAAGGTCACCGCGATCCTCGGCGTAAATCTCGACGTGACGGAGCGGCAGGAGTCGGAGGCCGCGCTGCGCCGCTCGGAGGACAAGCTCGCGCTGCACGTGCGGCAGACCCCGCTCGCGGTTATCGAGTGGAACGTGGACCGCGCGGTCACGGCGTGGAATCCGGCGGCGGAGCGGATTTTTGGCTACAAGGCGTCGGAGGTGATCGGGAAGAGCGGCACGGATTTCCTCGTGCCGCCGGCGGCACGCGCGGCAGTGGACCGCGTGTGGCACGCACTGCTCTCGCACCGCGGCGGCACGCGCAGCACCAACGAGAATCTCACGAAGGACGGCCGCATCATCGTGTGCGAGTGGTACAACACGCCGCTGATCGACGACGCGGGCCGCGTGATCGGTGCGGCGTCGCACGCGCAGGATGTGACGGAGCGCGATGCGCTCGAGCGCCAGCTCCGGCAGGCGCAGAAGATGGAGTCGGTCGGCCAGCTCGCGGGCGGCGTGGCGCACGAGTTCAACAATCTGCTCACGCCGATGCTCATGCAGACCGACCTGCTGACGCATGAGTACGCGTCGGACGAGCGGCTGGTGCGGCTGCTCAAGCCCGTGCTCGCGGCGATCCAGCAGGCCTCGCAGCTCAACCAGCGCATCCTCGCGGTCGGCCGCCGCAGCCTCGAGCAGCGCGAGCTGCTGCGCCTCAACACGCTCGTGGAAAACGCGGTCGCGCTGCTTCGCCCCTCGCTCGACCGCCGCATCGAGCTCGAAGTGAAATTCGAGCCCAATCTCCCACCGCTCTCGCTCGACCGCTCGCACATCCCGCAAGTGGTGATGAACCTCGCGCTCAACGCTCGCGATGCGCTGCTGGAAAAAATCGAGCGCGGCCAAGCGCCCGCCGGCTGGACGCCGCGCATCACGATCAGCACCGAGCAGGTGGAGAACGCGGAGCGCAGCGACGGCAACTCGGCGATGCCCTTCATGCTGAAGTGCCAGCGCCTCACGGTGGCGGACAACGCGGGCGGCATCCCGCCGGATATCCGCGCGCGGATCTTCGAGCCGTTTTTCACGACCAAGGCGCCGGGCCGCGGCACGGGCCTCGGCCTCGCGATCGTGTGGAACGTGGTGCACTCGCTCGGCGGCTGGATCGAGCTAGCCGACGGCCTCGACGGGACCGGCACGAGTTTTCAAATCTACCTCCCGCTGCCGCAGGGCGTGCCCGCGGCGGTGGCGTCGGACACGGCGTTCGTGGTCGAGCCGCCGGCACGGCGCGCCGCGACCGCGAAGCCGCTCCGCGTGCTCCTCGTGGAGGACAACGCGCTCGTGGCGGAGACGTTTATCCTGCTGCTCACGTCGCGCGGTCACCAAGTGGTGTCGGCCAACGACGGCGAGGAAGGCTGGGAGCTCTTCAACCGGCGCAACGGCGAATTCGATCTCGTGCTGGCGGACTACAACATGCCGCGGCTGAACGGCGCCGACCTCCTGCGTCGCGTGAAGGGCACGGGCTTCGCGGGCCGCGTGGTGATCGCGAGCGGCTATCTCACGCCGGAGAAACTCGCCGAGGTGCGCCAGGCGGGTGCGGATGCGGTGCTGAGAAAACCCTTCACGCCGGACGAATTGATCGCGGCGGTGGAGAAGGAAAAAGAGAAATCGTAGGCGGAGCGGAAGGCGTGGACGGGCCTGAGGCTAAGCGCGAAGACGCTAAGATGGCGAAGGTTCGCGAAGGGCTGAGGAAGTTTTTTGTTTCTTACAGGAGGAAGACCGAGGAAAGGCAGGAGAGCGGAAGACTGAACTTCGAACGCTGAACGTTGAAGTTCGGAGAGCTTACAGAAGGTCGCGAAGGTAACGAAGGCCTGAAGGTATTCTTTGCGTTACCTTCGCGTGCTTTGCGTCTTTGCGCTTAGTCCGAAATCTTACGCGGCGGTCTTTTGTTTTGAGCGGCGGCGCCAGAGGGTGGCGGTGCCGGCGAGGAGGGCGGTGAGCGCGGCGGTGGTGGCGGGCTCGGGGACGGGGGTGGCGCCGGTATCGCCGGTGAGGATGGCGGCGCCGGAGTTGTCGAGGGCGAAGCTGTGCAGCGTGAGGGTGTAGTTGGAATTCAGCGTCACCAGCATCCAACCATAGACGGGCACGGAGCCCGAATTTATCGATACACCGACATAGGCGGTGAAATCGGTGAAGGGCCAGGCGGCGGTCTCGTTGGGTTCCTGATTGTTGAAATAGCCAAAACCATTGAAGGCGCTGAAGGTGAGCGACCCATTGATCGGGACATTGGCGCCGAGCGGAGTCACTTTCATGCTGCTGAGGTCGAGCGCGAGTCCGGCGCCAGCCCCGTAGTCGTTTCGGGCTCGCCCATAAACGGTATAGAGCGGCGGGTAGTAAGGATTGATCGATAGCGAGAGATTGGCAGAGGGCAGCGGAGAGTCGCTCGAATTGCTGCTGCCGGTGGCAGCTGTGCCGTTGATGAAATCGACGAAGATGCCGACGCTGGGATCGGACGCCGTGGTCAGATCGACGGTGCCGGAGTAGACGATCACGGCTTGAGCCGACGGGATCGCGGCGAGGGCGAGCGGGGCGGCGGGGAGCAGGCGGCGAGAGAGGCGGGAGCGAGGAGAAGCGGAAGAGGACATGGGGAATTTGAAGCGAGATGACCGGCCGGGTGGTGGAGCACGCGGCGGGCCGGAGGGCGGACGGGGAAACCTAAGGGACGGGCGGGACCGAGGGGCGGCGGGAGCGGGGGAGGCGAAGCGGGGCGGACGGCGTCACTGTAGCAGCTATGTTGCCGCGCAACTAGGGCAAAACGCACGACGGGCGGTATTTGTTCAGTATTGCACGTATCGAGCGATGAAGCATCCACGGTGGCAGGGCACAAAAAGTCCCGCGGCGGTGAGCGGCGGGATAGAGGGGTAGAAAAAGGCCGACGTGTCTGATCGGTTCAGGCGAGTGGCCGGCAGAATGAAAAGCGGCAGGTTAAGACGCCGGTGCTACGCCCAGGCTTCCGGGCCCAAGCGTGGAGCGGCGTCTCAAGCGGCGGCAGTAGCACCTCTGACCGGGCGGCGGCGCTTGGTGTAGACGGCTGCGGCACCGGCGACGAGTCCAGCGAGAGTGACCGTGGTGGAGGGTTCCGGAATAGGCGAGCCGGGCACGGTGATGGCGCCGCCCGAATCCTCGTAGGCGAAATCGTAAACCGTGATGGATTTGTCGCTATTGTACGAAACGTGCGCCCAGCCGTAGACGGTGCCGGAGCCGCCGTTGAAGGAGAAGCCGATGTAGCCTTCGGTGCCGGCAGCCCAGTGGGCGTTGTTGTTGCCGTTGTTGTTGAGCGGCGAATTGCTCGAGGTGAAGTAGGTGCTCACGTCGATCACGCTGCCGGCGGCGAAGTTGACGACGCTGCCCGAGGACGTAGCGACCTTCGTGGTGCCGTAAAGAAACACCTTGGGAATATCGGTGGTGTAGCGATCCTGAATATTGAAATCCACCCCGGCGAAATTGCTCAGGCCGATCGCACCGGTGCTTCCGCCCGTACCGAAATCGACATAGATGGGAGTGCTTGCCGTCGTGACCGTGGTATCCGGCGCTTCAGTGTAAATGAGGGTGGCTTTGGCCGCCGGGATGGAGGCGATGGCGAGGGGGGCAAGCGGGAGAGCCGTGCGCGCGAAGCGCCCGGCGCCGGAGGAGACGCGAAGGGACATGGAAGAAGTTGAAGGATGAAGACACGCGCCCGAAGGTAAGCGTGTGCCCGACTGGATTTGCGTAAGTAACTGGATTTAAGCCAAACCGTCGAGGGATTTCCGGCGGGCATTTTGCCCTAAAATACTGTCGCTACGAACCTAGCGACTCGCCGTGGGGACGAATGGTCGGTTATCCTCGGGCCATTGGGAAAAGCAAAAGCCCCGCAGGGTGCTACCCGGCGGGGCTGCAGGGATCTAAAAGGTTGGGGTAATCTGAACGGCGGTGTGTCGCCGAACTTCAGGCGGCAGCCGGTGCGGCATTCTTCAGCGAGCGGCGGCGCCAGAGGGCGGCGGAGCCGGCGGCGAGGGCGGCGAGGAGCGGAGTCACGCCGGGCTCGGGGATGGCGCCGGCTTGGATGGAAAGACCTGTGTTGTTTTGATAGGCGAAGCTGTAGAGCGTGAGGCTATAGGTGCTATCGCCATCAAAATCGTAGGAGATCTCGGCCCAAGCATAATACGAATTACCGATGAAAAGCCCCAGATAGCCCCGCTGGCCGATCGCCCAAGCCGAATTGACCGCATAAGTGTCCGGATCGGTGATGATCAGGGAGCCGCCGCCGCCGCTGCTGCTGCGAAACCTCGCGTCCAACCCCGGGATACTATTGCCGAAGTCCAGACGGGACACGTAGTCGGTGCCGTCGGGGTTGAAGGTCATTACCTGAGCCGAGTCAGCTACGTCCCATGTCGCCACGTTGAAGGCATCCAAGGTGAGGACAAAGTCCGTGTTGCCCGCGACATTGTTGAGCATGGTGGAGCCGGTAGAGCCGGCGGCACCGATGTCGACGGCGATGAAATCATTGGCGAGAGCGACGACCGGCGTCGGCAAGTAGGTCCAGACGATCTGGGCCTGCGCGGTGGTAGCGACGAACAGGGCGAGCAGCGCAGCCGGGAACAGGGCGCGCGAAAGACGAGTGAGCTGGGAAGCGCGAGAGTTCATAGCGAGGCAGGCGGCGGTTAAGTTGGACGAGTCGCTACTGAAGCAAAAGTCTGGCCGGTTGACGAGGGCGAATGCCGCAGAATGCACGGCAAAGGGCGGCGCATATCTCGATACACTCTAGCATTTGGTAGGCTCGAGGTTAGTTCAAACCGGGTTTACACGAAGGCAGCAAAGGTAGCGAAGAGATCGCTGATTCTTCGCGATCTTTGCGTGCTTCTGGTGAAAGGAGACACCCTCTTTACGCTATAACCGCGGGTTGCTGCATCGCGTCGTTTGGCGCGCAGGCACAAAAAATCCCACGGTGGGAGCCGCGGGATGAGAGTGAGACGAGGAGAAGCGCCGGGAGTGTTAGGCGACTGGCGCGACTTTCTTCTGCGAGCGGCGGCGCCAGAGGACGGCACCGCCGGCGGCGAGGGCGGCGAGGAGCGGGGTCACGCTGGGCTCGGGGATGGCACCGGCGAGGATGCCGATGTTGTTGGAGCTTTCGTAGGCGAAGCCGTAGAGCGTAAGCGTGTTGTCGTCGTTGAAAGAAATCAAAGCCCAGCCGTAGTTTTGGTCGTTGTCGGTCAGGCCCAAGTAGAGTTTGGCACTCTGGGTGAATGGACCAGCGGCTCCGGTTTGGCCACCAGTGGTAACCTCGATATTTTGGCTCGAAGCGGTATAAGTCGGGGCACTGCCATCGATCAAATCATTGGGAATGAAGGCGGTCGCCTCGGTGCCAGTACCCGAGACTTTGAAGTTACCACTTCCTATGATGTCGGCTGAAATCTCTCCGCTCACGTCGGTGAGTGCGATTTGGAAATTGGACGCAGTAACGCCGAGGGTGGCTGAGCCCGTAGATCCGCCACTGCCGATGGAGAAAGAAATCGTATCACCCAGACTCGCCGTGATGGCCGAGTCCAAGTAGGTCCAGACGATCTGCGCGTGGGCCGTGGTGGCAGCAAAAAGTGTCACGCACGCGACCGGTAGAGCGGCGCGGAGAAGGCGGGAAATGAAATTTGAAGCGGAAGTTTTCATAGCAAGGCAGGCAAACAACTCCGCTGGACGAGACGAGCTAAAGCAAAGGTCTTGCCAGTTGGCGAGCACGAAGATGTCACAAATGCAAAACGGCAAATGGCCCATGGGCCGAAAGGATTGAGGGCGGCTGACGGGCGGCGCTCAGGTAGCTCGAAAGGAGGGAAAAAGAGCGGGAGAAGGTGATTTTTCGCCAATACAGTCCATGGAGTCCACCGATGATTAGGCGATCGGCGCGAAATGGGGTATAATGGGGGACAGGTCCAAGTGCGCGGATCGATCGAGAAGGATATCGATCGGATGAAACGCGAGACGAGGATCGGCCTGATTTTCCCGCGATGTCCCGCGTAGTCCCGGCTATTGTCGGGTAAAATCGCGTGGATGCCGGAGCGGACGGTTCTTTGAAATTGCGCTAAATCAAAACGCCGACCGAAAGGCTGGCCGACCTTCACCGGGACCGTGGCCGTGCCGCGGTTGCGGCGATGATGACGTGAGGATCGCGGCGAGATTTCCCTCTATTTACCGGCTACTACCGCATACTGCCGCATCGATTTGCGTGGAGCGTGCGGCACAAAAAATCCCGCGGAGGGTGCCGCGGGATCGAAGATGAGCAGAGGAAGAGCGCCGGAGGATATCAGGCGGCGGCGGGAGCGGCCTGTTTCTGGGCGCGGCGGCGTTTCAGGAAGATCGCGACGGAGCCGGCGAGCGCGGCGGCGATGAGGCCGGTGGTCGCGGGCTCTGGGATCGCCATGCCGGTGTCGCCGGCGAGGATGGCGGCGCCGGAATCTTGGTAGGCGAAGTCGTGAATGGTCAGGGTCTGGTCGGAATTGTAGGTGACGCTTACCCAGCCATAGTTGGCGCCGTTGTTCAGCGAGAGCCCGATGTAGCCGGTCGAGCCGGGTGACCAGGCTGAAGTCTTGCCCGATTCGGCCAGCATGACGTAGCTATTGGTGGAGAACTGCAAATCTCCGGCCAAGCTGGAAGAAATCGAAAAGTTGGAGCCGAGTTTTGCCGCCGCGTCACCGTGCAATCCCGTGAGGCTCGGATCGATGACCGTCCTGGTGGCGGTATTTGAGGAATAAATATAAGGGTTTAGGCTATTGGTGTATAAAAACTTAAAATAAAAACTATAGCCGCTGAGCCGGCCGCCTGAATTGGCCAGCGCCAGATGATCGCTGCCCGTGCCGACGAACATGAAGAGGCGGTCGCCCGCGGAAATCGTGAAGTCGTGAGCGTCGGTATAAATGATCGTGGCTTTCGCAGCGGGCACCACGGCCAGGGCAATCGGAGCCAGAGGGAGTGCGGTGCGAGTCAGGCGGCCAAGTTTGTGGGATGAAGAAGCCATAGGGGGCGCGGATCAAGGATGAGAGTTGAACCAACCAATAACCATCGGCACCAAGCAATCCCACTTTAGTTTCTTCGGAAAGAAATAACTGGCCGGTTAGGAACAGATATTAGAGAGCAAGATTGAGTCGCCAACCTTTCGCAGATGGAAGTAAGGCGAAACCGGCAGAACGCAGGAGACTGGCGCGCGAGTCTTCTTCGCCGGTGACGCCGATGGCATCGAGCGCGGTGCAGCCAGCCTGACGGGCTTCGGCAATGATCGCATGGAGCAAATCGTGCGCGCCCGGGTGGGAGAGCCAGCGGTCGCGAATGCGGAGCAGGAGCGTCGCTTGCGGACGATCGGCGGAAGCGGGCATAATCGCGGCAACACCGACGAGTCGTTCCAGGTTCGCCTCTGAAGACGGCAGGACAAGCACACGGAGGTGCATCGGGTGCGCGAAGGGCACGCCGGGGAAAGCGTCGGAGAGGCGCGGGATCTCGTCGGGCCACGGGGCGCGGACGAGAGGGGAGGCGAGCGCTGGAGAGAGGTCAGGCATGGGGGGGAAGCACCAAGCGCCAAGGACCAAGCTCCAGAGAAGCGCCAAGATTCAAAGTCGGGCAAAGGCAGGGGCTCATGCGCGGGGCTCCTTTTCGTGGTGGAGGTCGGGGCGGATGGCGGCGGGCATCGCGGCGGCGGTGGGGAGAATTTCGGCGCCGAGGAAGGCGGCGACGCGGGCGCACTCGGCCTCGGCGTGCCCGATGAGCGTGGGGTAGTCGACGGTGAGGAGCTCGACGTGCGCGGCGGCGCGCAGGGCGGCGAGGGTGAGGTCGGCGTGCTGGTTGAGGAGCGGGGCGAGCGAAGATTGAGGGTTGAGAGTTGAGGGCTGAGTGACCGGGCCGGTGAGGCGGGCGCGCATCTTTTCCTGGGAGCGGGCGACCTCGGCGGCGGGGCGGGTCATGAAGATGATCTTGTAGCGGTGCGTCGCGGGGAGGTGCGGGAGCAGGGGAGAAACGACCTTCACGACGTGGCCGGCGGCGCGGGCGATCAGCGAGGGGTCGCGCGGGAGGTGCTTGATCTCCTCCCACTCGTAGTAGCCCTCGGGGTTGCTGATGTCGGCGACGCGATGGCCGTCGGTCATCGGCGGGAGGCCGCCGCGAGCGAGCATCTGCATCATGAGCGACGTGCCGGAGCGCGGGAGGCCGGAGACGATCACTAGTTGAGAGTTGAGGGCTGAGGGTTGAGTGACCGGAGTGTCGGAGGTTGCGGGCGTCGAGGGGGTGGCGGGCTTTTGGGGCGGATTGTGGAAGGCGACGGGTTTCGCGGTGGCGCGGAGGTGGGTGAGCTTCGCGGTGTGGGCGGCGAGGCGGGCGGCGCAGGCGGCGCGGAGGGCGACGACGGGCGGGTCTTCCTCGAGTTTCTCGGAGAGGTTTTCGGCGGCGACCGTGAGGGGCTTGCCGGCGAGGCGGTCGAGGGCGCGCGTGGCGGCGATGAGGCGGGGATTGAGCTCGCGGGCGCGGAGGAAGACGGTGCGGGCCTCGGCGTTTTTCGACTGGAGGGCGAGCGCCTGGCCGAGAGTGAGGTAGGCCATCGCCATCGTGGGTGCGAGGGCAACGGTCTCGCGGGCGCAAGTCTCGGCGTCGGCGGGATAGCCGGCGCGCAAGAGGCCCTGCGCATAGGCGAGCCACGCGGAAGGATTCTCTTCGTCGGCCTCGACGGCGGAGCGCAGCGCGGCGCAGGCTTCGAGGACTTGGCCGAGTTGGAGCAGGGCTTGGCCGCGGGAGACGAGGACGGAGCTGGATTCTTTTGCGGGGGCGGACGCGGCTGGAGTGGGAGTGGACTCCGGGGTGGTGGACGATTCGGTGGACTCGGAGGCTTCGGCGGGCTCGGGGGTATTGAGCTGGGCGAGGGCGGCGGTGGCGTCGCGGCGCGAGAGGGCGAGATCGGCGAGGAGGGCGCGGGCTTGCGCACTGCCGGGCGTGTGGTCGGCGATGACCTCGGCGGCGGCGAGCGCCTCCTCGGTGAGGCCGAGGTGCTGGGCGCAGGCGGCGAAGTGGTAGGCGTAGCGGGCATCCTCGGGGCGCTCGAGATGGAGCGAGTGGAGGAGGGCGAGGGCCTGCTCGTTTTTGCCGGCGTGGCGGAGGGTGATGGCGAGATTCCAGCGGTTGTCGCGCTCGCCGCGCGTGGCGGGCGACTCGGCGCCGGGCTCCTGCGTGAGATCGACGTAGCCGAGCGCGGCAAACTGATCGAGCAAGGCCGACTGCTCGGCGTGGCTCAACGCGGCGAGGTGGCGTGGACGCGGATGCGGGCCGGGGTCGGATTCGTAGGAGGGGATTTTCCGCGGGAGCACGGGCGGCTGGCCAGCGACGGACGCGAGCGCAGGAGCGAGTACGCGGCCATCCATGTCCTCGGCGGCGGGCAGGCCGAGCAGGTGCAGAATGGTTGGCGTGATATCGAGGACGGTGGCGCCCGGCACGAGCACGTCGCGCGCGATGCCGGGACCGGCGGCGGCGAAAAGACCCTGCGCGCGATGCCAGATCGCGATGCCCGCGGAGACCATCGGGATGCGGACGGGGCGGCGGTTGTCCGAGTGAAAACCGTGGTCGGAGCAGAGGACGACAGTGGTGTTGGGGCCCGCGTGTGAGAGCAGGTCGCGGAGGAGCAGATCGGAGAGACGGTAGGCGGAGTTGACGACATCCTTGTACCACTCGAACTCGCGCTCCGGGATCTGCGGGCGGCGCGGCGGGTGGAAGTTCATGAAGTCATGACACACCCAGTCGATGAAGTGGTAGTAGACCGCGAGGAACTCGCACGAGCCGCGTTGGAGGGCGGCGACGGCGGCGTTGTGCACTGAGTAAAGTTCGGCGAGCCGGATCGCGAGCTGCTCGAGTCGCTTATCCTTCGTGAGATCGATCTCGTGGGCCTTCGGCACGAAAAGTTTCAGGATGTCGTGCTCGACGTCCTCGGGCCGCAGACGCAGCTCGGCCAACTCGTCGGCGAGCGCGGCGGGGTGCACGCTGCCCGCCGCGAGCGGCCACGGCGCGCCCTTGGCGACGGGACGGGGAAACGCCTCGGTCACGCAGACGCCGGTGGTGTTTTCCGCGGGGTGCGAAGCGAACCAACCGATGACGTGCGCGGTGAGCCCGTGCTCGCCGAGGATGTTCCAGAGGGCCTTGCAGCGACGCTGCGTGCTCGTGATCGCGGTGAGCTTGCCCGTCGCAGGATCGGTGGTGGTGAAGCCGAGGATGCCGTGCTGGTCCGCGTATTTGCCGGAAGCGATGCTGTTCCACAGCATCGGCGACAGATACGGGGGCAGACTCGCGAGCGGACCGGACGCGCCGTGATTGACGATGTTGGCGAGCTGCGGGAGCTCACCTGCGTCGATGAGGGGCGAGGCGATCTTCCAATCGGCGCCATCCCAGCCGACGAGCAGGACACGTTGGGCGGGCGGGGTGGCGGAGCGGGAGACGGGCATCGGTGCTGGGAAAGGCGAGCGTGCGGCGAGCGCGAGGCGCGGCGAGGGGAAAATAAAAACCGCCGCGTGTGGCGGCGGTTTGGGTTAGACCGAGTGGAGCGAGCGGCGACGGCGTTTAGGCCGCGGCGGGCGCGGGAGGGACGGACTTGCGGCGGCGATAGAGGGCGACCGAGCCAGCAGCGAGAGCCGTGAGGCCTGCGAAGAGGGGAGTGGCGGAGGGTTCGGGAATGGCTACGCCGGTATCGCCAGCGAGGATGGTTCCACCGGATGACTCGTACGCGAAACTATGCAGCGTAATGTAATCGGTGCCGTCGTTGCCGAGGGTGACGTAAAGCCAGCCATAACCCGTCTTAGGCGTGCTTTGCGTACCGATTTCGAATTTAATGCCGAGATACCCCGACGTGCCCCCGCTGCCCGCGTGCCAATCGGTGTTGTAGGTGAGGTAGCCAGCATCGGTGGGAATAAAAGTAGAGCCGCTGCCGATAGGATCGTTTATGGCAAGCTTGGCCGCATGCGTCGGATCGCCCACGAGACGGGCGTCGTTGTAGTTAAATATCAATGACCCATTATTGGCGGGCTTCGATAAGTAAAGCATGACGAAGTCCACGGCGCCCGAGTCGATGTCGGCTCGGGTAAAGGAAGCCGTTCCGGGCCCTCCATTGGTGCCTAAATCAACATAGAGGGAAGGAGATGAACCACTGCTATGAATCGTGATGTCGCCGAGATTGGTATAGACAATCTGGGCGCAGAGCCGCGGGGCGCTCGCCAATGCGATCGGGGCCGCCGGGATGGCGAGCCGGGCGAGGTGACGGAGACTGGGACGGAGCGTGGGAGTCATGTTGAAGCAGGTGCGAATCGGCCGGAGGATGCGCGTGGGGCGCAGCCGAAGGCGCCTGGCGTCGAGTTATTATAGCGTGCTGCGGGCGCTGGGTGCGGCGCAAGGGGAATGAGGGCTATGGGGCCGAATGGCCCAAGGCCGAGCGCAGATATGTTTTCCGCTGCGACAAGGGCACCCAAGGTGTCAGCGGGCTATGGCCGGGGAAGCTGGCGCGGACTTGCGGCGGCGATAGAGTGCGGCAGAGCCCGCGATGAGGGCGGTGAGGCCGACGACGACGGGTGTGGTCGACGGCTCGGGGATGGCTGAGCCGGTATCGCCCGTGAGAATCGCGGCGCCGGTCGATTCGTAGGCAAAGTCGATCACCGTGACGCTGCCGTCGTTGTTATAGCTGAGCTGGACCCAGCCGTAGTTGGTGCCGGAGCCGCCGTTGAACTTGACGCCAAAATAGCCGGTCGTGCCGGTGGTCCACTGCGAGTTGCCTCCGCCATTGTGAATATAGGCTGAGGGGTTCGTGAGGCTGAAGGCGCCGGAGTCGATCGTGACGCCGGCGGAAAGAAACGAGAGCCGGTAGGAGCTCGCCTCGGTGAGTGTGCTGGTCGAGGCGGTCGCTCCATCGGAGAAACTGGCGCCACGCACGTAGGGATTGGCGGCGGTGTAGATCGCAAGCTTCAGGTCACGGGCGTTGAACGCGCTGGTTTGCACCGACCCCGTGCCGCCCCCGGTGCCGAGGTCGAGCCAGAGTTTGTTTGAGCCGCCGGCGGTGATCGTAGTGTCCGCTGGGTTCGTATAGACGATCACGGCCTTTGCCTCGGGGATCGCAGCCAGCGCGAGCGGGGCGGCAGGTAGGGCGACGCGGGAAAGACGCGCCAAGCGGCTAGGCGTGGACAGGCTCATGGTAAGTTGAAGGACTGGAGAAAACCAAACACACTCGGCGGGACGTGCGAGCGTAACAGCACTTACTAGGCCGAATGGCCTATGGGGGCCAGCGCAAATCGGCCGATTGACTCAGGGCACCTCGTAGAACGGCGTGCCCTCGCCCGGAGCGACGACGGCAAACTCGCACGCGGCGAGTGCGGCGCGGAGACTGGCAAGCGCGAGCTCGACGGCGGCGGGGGAATTGCAGTCGCGCGAGAGGTGCGTGAGGTAGATGCGCCGCCAGCGTGGGCTCGCGACGGCGGCGAGGAGTTCGCGCGCGGCCTCGTTGGAAAGGTGACCGTGGCGGCCGCTGATGCGCTGCTTGGTCGACCACGGACGGCGCGTGTCGGCCTTGAGCAGCTCGGGGCAGTGATTGGCCTCGACCACCACGACGTCGCACTCGCGGATGCGCTCGCGGATGTTGTGCGGCGCGTGGCCGAGGTCGGTGAGAAACGCGAGCGAGCGGCGCGGCGTGAACAGATCACCCTCGTGCCCCGATGAAAAACGGAAGCCCACCGGATCATGCGCATCGTGCGGCACGGAGAAGCTCTCGATCTCGAGATCGTTGAAGACGAAGCGCGAGCCCGTTTCGAAGAGTTGCCAATTGGGCTGCCAGCCGAGGCCCGTGCCTACAGCGCGCGCAGTGGCGTGGTTCGCGAAGACGCGGATGTGGGGAAACTTTTTCAGGCCCTCGATGCCCGCCGCATGATCGCCGTGCTCATGCGTGAGAAAGATCGCATCGATGCGCTCCAGCGATTCGCCGACGGTGGCGAGCAGGGCGCCGAGCTTGCGCGCGGAGAAGCCCGCGTCGACCAGCACCCGCGCGCGCTCGGTGACGAGCAACGCGGCGTTGCCCGCGCTGCCCGAACCGAGGATGCAGAAGCGCATGGCCATGCGCGAACCCAACGGCGCGGCGAATCGCGACGCAAGGAATTTGGGCATGCGGTGCAGTGGGTGATTGATCGAGGCAGATTTGCATCGAAACGGTTACCGATTCCTCCCGGCCGCACCTGGGCTCGGCGGTTGACGCGGACGGGTTTGTGGCTTCGATGGACCCTTCCATGCCAGCCAGACGTGCCGCCAAGAAATCCACTGCAGTCCGCTCACCTCTGGTGCTCGACGGAGTCGTGTCGATCACGCGGCAGGTGCATTTCAATTCCGCCCACCGGCTCTTCAATCCGACGAAGAGCCTCGCGTGGAATCAGCGCCAGTACGGCCTCTGCACCAACCCGCACTGGCACGGCCATAACTACGTGCTCGAGGTCACCGTGCGCGGCCGGCCCGATCCCGAGACTGGCTACATCATGGATTTGGGCGAGTTGAAGAAAGTCCTGCACGCCGCGGTCGTAGATCCCTGCGATCATCGCAATCTCAACGACGACGTGCCCTTTCTCCGCGGGATCATCCCGTCGACCGAGAATCTCGTGATCGCTTTCTGGCAGCGCATCGAGCCGATGCTGCCGGCGAACGCGAAGCTCCGCCGCGTGCGCCTCTTCGAGACGCCGCGGAATTTTGCCGACTACGAAGGACCCGACGCCACCTAGCCCTCCACGCTGCTGACCGCCGTTGCGCGGTCCGGTTGTCATCGTAACCAACCGCCGCCACCGCGCATCAAAACGATACCTGACAGATGAAACCCATGTACCTTCACAATTCGAGCTGCGGACAGCCCGCGAAAATCGCGCGCAGCTACGACAAGAAGTTTCGCTCGACCGCCGCGTATCGCGCCTCGCTGCCCGACATGATGCAGGCCGCGCACGACGCGATCCAAGGTGCCAACGTGCCGATCCAGCAGGTGGGCATTCACAATTTCCGCCTGCCGCTGAAAATCCGCACGAAGCAGGGCGGCATCCATACGCTTGAAGCGAGCGTGACCGGCACCGTGTCGCTCGAAGCCGAGCTCAAGGGCATCAACATGAGCCGCATCATGCGCTCCTTCTACGAGCAGAAGAACGGCGTCGTGACCGGCGAGTGGATGGGCAAGATTCTCAAGAGCTACCTGCGCAACGTCGACAGCAAGGACGCGCGTCTGAAGGTGAAGTTCTCCTACCCGATGCTGCGCCCGAGCCTGCGCAGCGGCCTCGAAGGCTGGCAGTACTACGACGTCGCTTTCGAGGGCGTGATGACCTGCGACGGTCGCTACCGCCGCTTCATCCATTTTGACTTCGTGTACTCGTCGGCCTGCCCGTGCAGCGCGGAGCTCACCGAGCATGCGCGCGACACGCGCGGCGCCTACGGCGTGCCGCACTCGCAGCGCAGCAAGGCACGCATCACGCTCGAAGAAGCCGAAGGCAAAAAAATCTGGATCGAGGACGTGCACGCACTGTGCCTCGAAGCGCTGCAGACCGAGACGCAGGTGATGGTGAAGCGCGAGGACGAGCAGGCCTTCGCCGAGCTCAATGGCGCGTACCTGAAATTTGTCGAGGACGCCGCGCGTCTGCTCTACAGGGAGTTCGATGCCGACAAGCGCATCGTGGATTTCCGCATCGCCTGCTCGCATTTGGAGTCGCTGCACTCGCACGACGCCGTCAGCGTGATCTGCAAAGGCGTGCCGGGCGGCTTCACGGCGGACTTCATGGATTTCGGCTCGCTGCTTTGCTGAGCGGATTTCGGATTTTTACCACGAAACACACGAAAGACACGAAAGTCGGACGCTGAAAATAGGGGCTTCTGTTTCGCGAGGCGGAGTGTTTCGTGGAGAAATGAAAAAGCCGGTAGTACTGATCACGGGGGCGTCGCAGGGGATCGGGGCCGCAATCGCTCAAGTCTTCGCGCAAGAGGTGCCCGGCGTGAAACTCGCGCTCGTGGCGCGGGCGGAGAAGAATCTCCGCGCGGTCGCGAAGCCGGCCGCGAAGCTCGGCGCGACGGCGGAGGTTTTCGTGTGCGATGTGAGCGACGAGGCGTCGGTCGCGGAGATGGCGGCGGCGGTGACGAAGCGTTTTGGCACGATCGATGTGCTGATCAATAATGCGGGAGCCTTCGCGCGCGCGCTGTTCGTGGAGACGAGTGTGGCGGAGTTCGACCGGATGATCGCGGTCAACCTGCGTAGTGCGTTTCTGGTTACACGCGCCTTCGTGCCGGCGATGATGAAGCGGAAGCGCGGCGATGTGTTTTTCATGAGCTCCATCGCGGGGCTCGATGCCTATCCGCAGGCGACGGCGTACTGCGCGGCGAAGTTTGGCGTGATGGGTCTCGCGAGCGTGCTGCGCGCTGAGACGAAGGACGCCGGTGTGCGCGTGTGCTGCGTGCACCCGGGCGCGACGTGGTCGCCCTCGTGGTCCGCGAGTGGCGTGCCCGAGGAGCGAATCATGCCCGCCGCGGATGTGGCGCGGGCGTTTCTCGATGTCTGGCGGCTCTCGCGCCAGACCGTGATCGAAGAGATCGTGCTGCGGCCGCAGCAGGGGGATCTCTAGTCAGCGGAGCGCGGCGGGTGAGTGCTGCGCTACTGAGGACCTATGGGGCGTCTGGGACCTATAGGTCCTATGGCGCGCTTGCGCGCTATCGCTCAGACCTTCGCGGGCTCGCGGCTCTGCAGTTGAGCGGCGAGGGAGATCGTGGAGTTGCCGGGGCGGCGCTTGATCACCTTTTGGAAGAAGAGGCTGTTGGGGACTTGCAGCAGGAAACCATCCTCGGCGCGCAGCGTGGTGAAGGTGAAGTTGAGATCAATGACCTTGCCGCGCACGGGCTCGCCGGCGAACTCGATCTCGTCGCCGACGGCGAAGGGATGATAGACGAGGATAAGCAGCGTGCAGAGGAAGTTGCTCAGCACACTCCAGAGCGCGACGAAGCCGATCGCGATCGCGGCGAGCAAGGTGGACGCGAAGCCCCAGAGCCCACCGAGATTGAAGCCGAAGAGGCCGAGCAAAATCACGAGCGCGCCGAGCGTGACGCCCCAGCGAATCACGCGACGAAACGGCGCGATGTAGTCCGAGCCGAGGCGCGTTTTTTCAGACAGCAGGGTGAGACTACGGCCGAGGATGAAGTTGGCCGCGATGGCGGCGATGACGACGAAGAGCGCGGACGGCACGACCTCAGCGAGGTGCGGCAGCAGGGCCTTGAAGGCATTGAGTTGATTGTCCATGGCGGCAGTGGGGCGCGGCCTCATTGGCCGGGAAAGGCAGATGAGGTGCAAGCGCGGGCAGGTGAAATCGAGGTGGCTTGCAGCAGGAGGTGGGCCGTGCCGGCGACGGTAGGGCGGACTATCCTTAGTCCGCCGGTTGGACGCGGCTCACCAGTGGGTCGAGCTCAACCGGCGCGTTGCGGAAAACGCGCCCTACCTTAAGCGAGCGAGCGCCAGCGGGTGAGCTCACGGTCGAGCGCGGTACGCATGCCTTCGAGCGCGGCGCTGGGCGGTGTGTTAAGCAGCCCGACGGAATAGAGCACGGCGGCGCACGCGAAGGCGGGGTCGGAAAAGTCACGCGGATCCTCCATACGTGCGGCGACGAAGTCCCTACACCACGCGCGCGCGCCGAGGCGGGCGAGTTCGTCGTGCCAACGTTGGGTGAGCCGAAAAGTGTTTTGTTCGTCGCGGGCTTTGCGTCCGAGTGATGAGCTCACGTGGTGCACGATCACGCTGCGCAGCGCGATAGCGTTGACGCGACCGAGGGCGCGAGCGCGGAGACAAAGGTCGACGTCTTCGCAACCATTCACATAGCGCTCATCGAAGCCGCCGAGTTCCTGCCAGAGGGTGCGAGCAAGCAGCAGACATGCGCCGGTGGCGGCGACTACGCGACGAGTGGCACTGAGGGGGAAACGAGGGAGCGTGCGGAGGTGCGCGGGCTTGCCCTTGTGGTCGATGACGATCCCGGAGTGATCGATGAGCCTGGTGCGGGCGTCACGCTGCACATTGCCGACGAGGCCCGCCTTTGCGCCGAGGCTGGCGTGGGCGGCGAGCATCGGCTCAAGCCAGCCGGGCGCGAGCACGAGGTCGTTGTTCAGCAGGACGAGCAGGTCGCCCTGCGCGATGGCGGCGCCGCGGTTATTGGCGGCGGCGTAGCCGAGATTGCGCTCATTGAGCACGATGCGGATCGCGGAGTCGGTGCGCAGCGTTTCGAGCCAGGCGCGCGTGCCGTCGGTGCTGCCGTCATCGACGAAGATGATCTCGTGCTTGAGACCCGCGGGCACCGTTGCGCGCAGGCTGGCGAACATCGCCTGCGTGAGCGGCAGGTTGTTGTAGAGCGGGATGAGGAAACTGACCTGCACGACGAAAGAGGCAGGTAGGCAGAAAACGACTGGGGCTCCGAATCAAATCTCCGCCGTCCCGGCTCTCACGAGACGGGCTACATTCGGAAGCTGCGGCTGGAAGCCGCTGCAGTCTCACGGTTTTTCGTCGAGCAGGCGGCGCAGGTAGCCACCGTACGAGGATTTGCCGAGCTTCTTCACGTTGGCCTCGAGGCCGGCGCGGTCGATCCAGCCCTTGCGATACGAGATTTCCTCGATGCAGGCGATCTTGAGGCCCTGACGGTTCTCGATGACCGAGACGAACTGCGCCGCCTCGATGAGCGAGTCGTGCGTGCCGGTATCGAGCCACGCCGTGCCACGGCCGAGGAGCTCGACGTGGAGATTGTTGGTCTCGAGATAGAGGCGATTGAGATCGGTGATCTCCAGTTCGCCGCGCTTGGAGGGCTTCAGCGTGCGCGAGCGACGGACGACGTCGGCATCGTAGAAATACATGCCGGGGATCGCGTAATTGGACTTGGGCTCCGTGGGCTTTTCTTCGAGCGAGAGCACACGGCCATCGGGGGCGAACTCGACTACGCCGTAGCTCTTCGGGTCAGCGACGTGGTAGCCGAAGATCGTGGCACCCTCGGTGCGCTCACCGGCGCGCTCCAGCGAGCGGACGAAATCGTGGCCGTAGAAAAGATTGTCGCCCAGCACGAGCGCGGCGGGCTCGTCCTTCAGGAAGCCGACATCCCCGGCGATGTGAAACGCCTGCGCGAGGCCATCGGGGCTCGGCTGCTCCGCGTAGGAGAGTTTGAGGCCGAGATTGGCGCCGTCACCGAGGAGTTTCTTGAAAAGCGGCAGGTCGGTGGGCGTCGAGATCACGAGCACCTCGCGAATGCCGGCGAGCATCAGCACCGACAGCGGATAGTAGATCATCGGCTTGTCGTAGACCGGCATGAGCTGCTTGCTCACTGCAATGGTCAGCGGATAGAGGCGCGTACCGGAACCTCCGGCGAGGATGATGCCTTTGCGATTCATAGAGGAGGGATTGCCCACGAAAGGCACGAAACCGCACGAAAGATCAAAACCGGTGCGGGCTCTTTCGTGTCATTTCGTGTGTTTCGTGGGAAAGGATTATTTCGCGACGCCGAGACGCTCGCGGGCGTATTTTTTCTGGGTGATCTCGTTAGCCCAGGAGCGATTGGTGAGGTACCAGTCGACGGTCTTCTCGATGCCGCTCGTGAAGTTTTCCTTCGGCGCCCAACCGAGCTCGCGCTGGATTTTGTCGGCGTTGATCGCGTAGCGGCGGTCGTGGCCGGGACGGTCGGCGACGTAGGTGATCTGTGTCGTGTAGGATTTGCCGTCGGCGCGCGGGGACTTTTTGTCGAGCAGCGCGCAGATCGTGTTCACGATTTCGATGTTCGGCTTTTCATTGAGACCGCCGACATTGTAGGTCTCGCCGGTGCGGCCCTTCTGCAGCACGCACCAGATTGCGGCGGCGTGGTCCTCGACGTAGAGCCAGTCGCGGATCTGCATGCCGTCGCCGTAGACCGGAAGATTTTTTCCATCGAGCGCGTTGAGGATCATCAACGGGATCAGCTTCTCGGGGAAGTGATACGGGCCGTAATTGTTCGAGCAGTTGGTCGTGAGCGTCGGGAAATGATACGTGTGCTGGAACGACCGCACGAGGTGATCGCTCGCGGCCTTCGAGGCGGCGTACGGCGAGTTGGGTGCGAAAGGCGTTTCCTCGGTGAAGGCCGGATCGTGCGGCGCGAGCGTGCCGTAGACTTCGTCGGTCGAAACGTGCAGGAAGCGGAACGCGGCCTTCTTCGACTCGGCGAGCTTGGCCCAGTACTTCTTCGCGCAGTTGAGCAGCCGCAGCGTGCCGACGACGTTGGTCTGTACAAAGGGCTCGGGCGAATCGATCGACCGGTCGACGTGCGACTCGGCGGCGAAATTCACCACGGCGTCGATCTGGTGCTCGGCGAGCAGCTTGGTCACGAGCGTCTCGTCGCCGATGTCGCCGTGCGCGAAAACATAGCGCGGATCATTCGCGAGGTCGGCGAGGTTCGAGGGATTGCCCGCGTACGTGAGCGCGTCGAGATTGACGAGCTTCGTGAGCGCCGAGCCCTTTTCGAGGAGACGCTGACGGACGAAGTTGCTGCCGATGAAGCCGGCGCCGCCGGTGACGAGGAGGTTCACGCTTGGTTGAGAGTTGATGGATGAGAGTTGAGAGCGGAACTAGCTCAGGCGGAGCGCTGCCAGTTGCGGAGGTCGCGCTCGACCGCCTCGTGGACCTCGGTGAGCTTGATGCCGACCGAAGCGAGCTTCGAGGAGTTCATCGTGCAGTTGGAGCGCGGGGTCTTTGCGGCCTTGGCCATGAAGTCGTCCTCGTTCTTGAAGAACGTGAACTGCTTGTTCGAGACGCCCGTCTTCTTGATGAGTTCCACGACCTCGTGCGTGGTCACGTCGCCCGGGTTGGTGATGTTGTAGATGCCAAACGGCACCCGCTTCTCCCAGCAGGCAAAGGTGCCCGCCACGAACTCGTGCAACTGCGAGATGGAATTGGTCGCCTCCAGCAGCGTCTGGTAGCGCAGGAGCTTGGTGAGGTAGTTGCGCGGATTGTCGATGTGGTCGAACGGGATGCGCAGGCGCCACACATACAGGTCGGGCGTGCCGGCCAGAACCTCTTCACCGAGCGCCTTGGTGCCGCTGTAAAATGAGCAGTGGTTGGTGCGAAACGTGAAGTTGGGCGTATCGGTCTCGGTGAAACCGGTGCCATCCGGACGCGAGCCGGTGTAGATGCAGCCGGAGGAAACGTGACCCCACGGCACACCCGCTTCGGTGCAGGCCTGAGCGATGATCCCGGGCAGCACGGCGTTGCCGAAGAGGCACTCCGACTTATGCAACTCGCAGGCGTCGACGTTGGGCTTGCCGGTGTAGCCGGCGGCGTTGATCAGGAACTCCGGCTTGTCGCGCTTGAGCGCAGCCGTGAGCACGGCGGCATTGGAGTAGTCCACATCCGCGCGGCGCAGGTTGCGAAAAGGCAGCCCCTTCTTCGTGAGAAGGGCTTGGTAGGCTTGACCGACATAACCTGAGCCACCGAGGAGATAGATCATGGGAAAAGGTTCAGGAAACTCGACGCCGGGCAGGGGAACAAGGGTAATTTGCAGCTTATAAGCCGGCCCACTGGACCCTGCAAATCGCCCAAAAAAAGACGCCGCGCGATGAGGCGCGGCGTCGGAGAGAGCAAACGCTAGGATCGCGATCAGAACGTCAGCTTGGCGCCGACTTGGATGCGCCAGCGGGACTGCACGTTGTCGAACAGGAAGTTGCTGTTCGAGATCGGCGCATTGTAGGTTGGGGCGATCTTGCCCGCGGCCGTATAGCTGGCGCCGCCAAGCGCGCGACGACGGAAGACGTCGTTGCTGATCAGCGGGACCTCCTCGTAGTAGCTGAAGAGCCGCTTGCTGAGGAAGGAGCCGAAGTTCACGAAGTCGAAGAAGAGCTCCACCTTGACGGGCTTGTAGACCGGGATGGTCTGCGAAAGGCGGAGGTCGAGGCGGTTGACCCACGGCTGGGTGAACGCGTTCTTCGGCGCATAGCTGCCAGCGTACTTCGAGAGGCCGCTGCTCTGCAGGAACTGGAAGTAGGCGGCCTGCGTGGCGGCGGACATGCCGGAGAAGTCGAAACGAGCGTCGTTGGCGTCGGTGGGGACGGCGACGAGATCGTTGTCGGCCCGGCTGTCACCGTTGAGGTCGGTGTTGTAGACGAAGCTGTACGGGTTGCCCGAGCGGCCCTCGTAGTAGAGCGAGACGAAGGTCTTCCACTCCTTGCCGTAGGTGAACTCACGCGTGAGCGTCGACTGGAGGCGGTCCTTCACCTCGAAGTCCGAGTGGGCCTCTTCCACGATGCCCTGATTGAAGACCGGGTTGCGCTGCCACGTGCCCGACGCAGTGGTCTGGCCGAAGGCCTGCGCCTCGGTCGACGATCCGCGGGTATAGCTGAAGTTCACGGCCCAGCCATCCTTCATCGGGCGATCGATCGACGCGGTGACGTAGCGCGACTTGCCGACGCGGACATTGTGCACGTGGTACACGTTGATGAACTCCGAATAGACCGTGTTGGCCGCGACCGTGGGATTGCCGGCGAAACGCTGGCGGCCATCGGCGCCGATACCGATGGGGCGGATGTTGTCGTTGGTGATGAAGAGCGTGTCGTCGTTGTTCGTCTGCACGAGCTCGATGCTCGCGGTGGCGCCACCGGCGGGGAGCTTGGCGTCGAGGGCGATGTTGCCACGCCAGACGGACGGAAGCTTGATGCCGTCGTCGGCGAGATTGATCTCATAGCGGCCACCGGCGGGGATCGAGGCGGCCGAGCCGATCGGATTCGTCGGGTCGAAGCTCGTTTGCAGGTAGTTCACGAGACCGCTCGGCGCGGTAACGACGTTGAAGCGGCCGACACCCGGATTGGAGTACGAGTTGGAGAAGAAGACCCACGGAGCGCGACCGAGGAAGTGGCCCGCGCCGCCGCGCACCTGGATCGTGCGCGTGTCGGTTGGAGTGTAGTTGAACGAGAAGCGCGGCGAGAGCGAATCGGTGCCGTCAACCGTGCCGTTGTTGGCGAAGCCGAAGCGGTCCTTGAAGAGCTGGTTGAACGGGGGACGTGTGCCGCTATCGACCATATCGTAGCGGAGGCCACCGGTCAGCGCGAGACGAGGGGAGACGTTCCACTTCGCCTGGCCGAAGACGCCCGTGACGGCGGACTTGCTCACGTCGGCCTGCGGCGTGCCCTGCACGTAGAACGCGCGGCTGAATCCGTTAGCGGCGATCGTGTCGCTCTGGAAGGCAGCGAGATTGGCGAAGTCGAAGAGGCCGTACGAGCCAGCGCGGAAAAGATTGTAGTAGTCGTTTTGCTCACGATCGAAGCCGCCGCTGAATGTGAAGTCGCCGAGGAAGTAGTCGCCCGTGGCGCTGTAGCTCTTCGTGTCGACGAAGATCTGGTTGCCCTGGCGGAACTGGTCGGTGCCGACGACGAGGACGCCATTGGTGACGGCGACGCCCGTGCGGTCGAGACCGCTGAGGCCGAAGATGTGCAGCTCAGGCAGCGTGGCGACGGTCGGCGTGAGTTGATCCTGCTGGATGGTGGAGAACTTCAACTCAGTCTTGAAGTTGGGCGACCACTGGCTGACCAGCGACGAGGCGATGGTCTTCTCGACGCGATCCTGCGCGTAGAAGTTGGACGAGTACGACGTGGTCGCACCACCGGAGAGCGCGACGCCGCTGAACGTCGTCGAGGCGTAGCTGCCGAACTGCGGGACCTCGCCCTTTGTCTCGCTGTAGCGGACGGAGAGGCGCTGGCCGGGGAGGATGTTCCAGTCTATCTTGGCGAGTTTCTTTTTCTCCTCGGCCTTGTTGACGGCGTCGCCGCCGACGGTGCCCCAGTTGTAGCTCTTGCCGCTGGCGGTGTTGATGGCGGCGAGGCGGGCGGTGACGGCCGCGGCGTCCGCGGCGGAAGGCGTGAAGCCGGCCTGCGCGGGAGCGGTGACCCGCTCGAACTTCTCATAGTTCACGAAGAAGAAGACCTTGTTGGGCCAGATGGGTCCACCGAGCGTGAAGCCCTCAGTGGTGCGCTTCAGCTTCGGCACGGAGCCGAGGGTCGGACCGGGCGCGATGTCGGGGCCCTGGCCGCGCCAGCCGGCGAGGTGGTCCTTGGAAATGAGGTAGTAGGCCGAGCCGTGAAACGTGTTCGTGCCACTCTTGGTGACCGCATTGACCGAGGCGCCGGTGAAGCCGGATTCACGCGCATCGTACGGCGAGACCTGCACGGAGAGCTGCTCGATGGTGTCGAGCGAGAGGGGGTTGAAGAACGAGGCGAGACCCGTGCCGTTGAGGCCGAACTGGTCGTTGATGCGGGCACCGTCGATGAGGATGGAGTTGTAGCGATTGTTCTGGCCGAGCGCGGTGATGTGCGCCTCTTCGCGGTCGTTGGCGCTGGAGAGCGAACGCAGCGTCACGAACGGCGACGCGCTGATCACGTCCGCGAAGGAGCGCTGCGTGGTGGGTTTGCCCGCGAGCTTGGCGCTCGTGAGCACGCTGCCCGCGCCGGCGGCGGCGGAGTCGAGATCGTTGGAGTCGCCCTTGACGGTGAACTTGTCCATGGTGACGATCGAGCCCGCGGCGGGTGTGACCGCGAAGTTCACATCGATATCGGTGCCCAGCTCAGTCGTGAGCTCGGTACGCTCAGCGGCCTTGATGGAGCTGCCGCTGACCGCGACCGTGTACGGTCCACCGACAATCAGACCGCGGAAATTGTAGCGGCCGGTCTCATTGGTCGACGCGGTATAGGTGGTGCCCGTGGGCGTATGCGTGGCGGTGACCGCGGCACCCGCGACGGGTGTGCCGCCCGTGTCTTTCACGACACCGGTGATGCCGGCCGTGACGACGCCTTGAGCGAAGGCGAACTGGGCGAGCGCGAGGCCCAGTAACGAAAACGCCATGCGGAAAATGCGCATGGCGGCAGCAGGAGCTGATACGGATTTCATAGGTGTTGGGAGGGTGACGACGGAATTGGGTAAACTTTATGACACTGCAAGTCCGGTGCCGAACCGCGGTCCAAATGTAAGAAAACCTCCCAATTTCGTCACCGAAACGTAACAATAGAGATCTCAACGGC
The DNA here is from genome assembly GCA_048498795.1 of Verrucomicrobiota bacterium. Classification (GTDB taxonomy): domain Bacteria; phylum Verrucomicrobiota; class Verrucomicrobiia; order Opitutales; family Opitutaceae; genus JBEHXH01. The sequence goes on along the minus strand of JBEHXH010000018.1, from coordinate 37,197 downwards.
CAGCGCGGACTCTTACGCCATTTGGCGCAAAGTCAGGGGCTTGCGCACCGGTTCAGCAGCAAGTTCGCGGCGTAAAATCCGCCCCGAAGGAGCGGTACCGAATGAAGACTCCTCTACCTACCTGCGCTTGTAGTCGCCGCGGCTGAAATACTTTTCGAGCCACACGTAAGCGCAGATGAAGAAATAGCGGCTGCCCATCTCCTTGATCTTGAGCTTGGCCTCGCCGTATTTGCGGTTCTGCCAGGAGATCGGCGTGATCGTGTAAGTGTAGCCGCGCACGATGGCCTTGAGCGGGATCTCGACGGTGAGATTGAAATGCGGCGCGAGGTACGGACGGCAGCCATCGATCACGGTGCGCCGGTAGGCCTTGAAGGCGTTGGTCGTATCGTTGAGCGGGATGTTGAAACCGACGCGCACGAGAAAGTTCGCGAGCCGGTTTACCATCAATTTCACCCACGGATAGTCGATCACCTCGCCACCCTCGACGAAGCGGCTCCCGAAGGCGCAGTCGAAGCCTTCATTGAGCAGCTGCCAGTAGCGCGCCGCATGATTTGGTGAATCGGAGGCATCGGCCATCATGATCACCACGGCATCGCCACGGCTGTGATCGAGGCCCCAAATGACGGCGCGACCGAATCCGTTTTGGCTCCCATTTTGGGTGGGCACGAGCGTGGGCACTTTCTTTTTCAGCTCTTGGAGAACCTCCCAAGTTCGGTCTCGACTACCGTCGTCGACGACCACGATCTCGTGCGGGATGCCCTCGGCGGTGAAGGTGCGGTAGATGTCCTCGATCGTAGGCGGCAGCGATTCCTCCTCGTTGCGCGCGGGGATGATGACCGAGTAGAGCTGGAGCGGAGCTGGCATGGACCGGACGAGAATTTACAACGGCGCGCTGAGGTCGAGCCAGTTGGGATGAGCCTGCGCATGGCGCGCGATCTCGTCGAGGACGGTGGTCGTCGGTGTCTGCGGCTGCCAATTCCACAGGCGCGCGGCTTTTGCCGAATCGAGGACCATCCACGGAATATCGAAAGGCCGCGGCGTCGTGTCGGCCGCGACACTGTGTGCGCCAAACCGCGCGGCACACCAATCGCTCAACTGCCGCAGCGACATCGCCGACGCGGCGCCGCCCGCGAAATTGGCCACGCGGTCGTCCGCGGAAATCTTCGGCGACGCGAATTGTTTTTCCAGCGCGGGTAACAAATCACGCGGATGCAGGCAGTCGCGCACTTGATGACCGTGTCCACCGAAACCAATGTATTTAAGCGGACGGTGGCGCAGCCACGCATTGAGCCAGTAGGCGAAGATGCCTTGGTCCGCGCGGCCAAATTGTCCTGCGCCCGCAAGCACGCCGCAACGATTGACGAAGACGGGCAGGTTGAACGTCTCACCATACTCCAACGCGAGCGCCTCGCTCGCGAGCTTGGTCGCGCCGTAAAGCGATACCGGCGCGGCGGTGGAGAAATTTTCCGCGACGCCCGCCGCGGTCACGCCGGGCGGCAACGGCGTCGAGCCGGTCGCGATGACAAACGCGTGGTCCTTGGCCTCGACGGGCAGCGCGGCGAGCGGCGGGATCGAGTACACGCGGCTCGTGCTGAGCAGGATGAAGCCCGCGCGGTGCTGCTTGCAGAACTCCAGCATGTTGATCGTGCCGGAGAGATTGTGCTCCACGAGCTGACGCGAACTCGTGCGGCCATCGACACCCGCGAGCACGCTGGGATTGGCCGCGGCGTCGAGCACCCAGTCGACGCCGGGCAATGTCTCCAGATCGCTCGCGGCGCGCAGGTCGCCGTGGAAAAGTTTCACCCCGAGCTTCTTCAACTCTGCACGATTCGACTCGCTGCCGGGTCGGATAAAATTGTCGAAACCGACGAGCGTGTGGCCCGCCCCGCTCTGCGCGAGAGCGCGCGCGAGCGTGGTGCCGACAAAGCCGCAGACGCCGGAGATCAAAATACGCATCCGGCCAACGTGCGGATAAACGCGCCGCGCGGGAAGCGCGTTTTTTTGACCACGACTTTGCGATGAGATATGATTATGGGACCTCGTACACTTCCACCAGAGCCACACCTTGGGCGCCATTGCCGGAGACCTGCGCGCTGTAGCTGCCCGGCGGGAGCGTGACGAGGAGCGCGGCGTCCTTGCTCAGCGGATCGAAGGCGAAGGCTCCGACTGCGGCCATGGCGTTCGTCAGCCTGATCCGGTTGAAGTTTCCCAAGTCAGTCGAACTCCAGTCCTCATTGCTGCCGATCAACGTGCCGCCGCGGTACAGATTGAGATGAGGATCGGGAAGCGTATTCGCCACGCCGTAGGTGGAGAGCTTGGGGCCGGCGGCACGGATGAGCAGAGTGCGGGCATTGGTGCCGCTGATGTTGAAGCCGGCGATCAGCACGTCGTCACCGGTGCCGACGCGCGACCGCGCGGAGAAGTTGAACAGGCGAGGTGACGTATCATCTGCTGGCGCTGGATCGGTATCGTAAAGCTCCGCGAGCGCGATACCAGTCGTGGCTGATTTGCCGGTGACGAACAGCGAGTAGTTCTGCGCGTTGACCGTGGCGATGAGCGCAGAGTCGCGGCTGGCGATGGGAAACGCAAAAGCGCCGACACTGGCAAACACGGTAGAGAATGCGGGCAACCAATCGTCGTTGAATGTGATCAGCTTGGACCCCGTATAAAGAGAGAGCTGCGGATCGGCTAGCGGGTCCTGGACTTGATAGGCCGAAAGAGCCGGGCCGGCACCGCGGAGGAGGAACTGCTTGGTGCCGCCGGTCGTGATAAACCCAAGGATCAGCGTATCGTCACCGATGCCGGCCCGCGTGCGGATCGAGATATTGGCCAGACGATTGGTCGCCGAAGTGCGATCGGGCGTGAGGCGACGCAGATACGACGAAGCGTCGCCCGCGGCGGTAAAATTACCCGAAGTAAGCAGCCGCCCACCCGTGAGTGGCGTGATGAGGTAAACCGAATCGCTGGGCAGCTCGGCCGCGAAAGAGCGATCCCGCGTGCCATCGGTTTTGAGGCGGATGACACCCTGATGCCCGAAGCTCAGAAAAGACACGGCGTATACTGAACCATCGTCTGCGACGGCCGGGGCAAACAGGTCGTAGTGAGCAGACGGGAGGGTGGGATAATTGTTGGATTCATCGACCGCGAACGGAGTAAACCGCGAGTCGCTATTGCCTTCGAAATCGAGACGGAAGATCGTCGTGAGATATTGTGGGTAGCGCGGCCGCACCCAGTTGTATTGCGAACTTTCCACAACCAGGCCGAGAGCCGTGGCCGCTAGCCAGTCGATTTGCGCCGCGATTGTCTTGGCGGCGAAGCTGGGGTCGTTCGAGCCATCTGAAAGCAGGCGAAAAAAGAGGGACGAACCGCTGTTGTAGATCAGTGAACTGCCGGCGGCCCCAAAGGGAACGGCAAGGTAGACCCGACCGTCGGCCGCTACGGTCGATTGCAGCGATCCGAACGTCGGATTGCCGTCGAAGTCGCCGATCGGCGCCGCAGACGTGGGTGCCAGCGTGACTGCGCCATAGCCGGTATCGACCGCGCCGTCGGCCGTGAAACGCGCGAGCTGCACAGTGCGGTTGTTGGCCGAATCGTGCGCGGGGTTGGCGGTGAGCCAGCGGCCATCGGCCAGTAGAATCGGCCGCGTCGCGCTATCGCGTAATGCCACTGCTGGAGTGAAGCTGGCGTCGACGACGCCCGTGGTCGTGAGACGCGCGAACTTGGCGATGGCAACGCCGTTGACCGAGACGAATGATCCGGCGATCACGATCTTGCCATCCGATTGTACCCAGAAATTGGATACAATGCCGGCGGAGTCGATCGACGCGTTGAACATCGGATCGACTGAGCCATCGGCGAGCAGGCGGGCGAGGCCGAAATTCGCTGCGCCGCCCGTCGCGGTGAAGCTCTGGTTTCCCGCGACCATGATGCGGCCATTGCTCAATGCCTTTACGGCGTAGGGCGCCTTGGTGAGGCTAGGGCGGAAATTGGCGTCGATCATCCCGAGCGTCGCGACCGAGGGATCCTGAGCGAACACTCGACCCACTGAGACCAGGGATAGCAGAAGCAGCGAGCTGAGGAGTTTCATCATGACACCCTATATGACTATTGAAAGGTTCGATTCCGCTATTGGCTAGTGTTATTAGTCTTTGACTTTCGGCGGAAGGGTGAAGCCAGCGTCAACTCGACCCCGAGAAAAGCCAGTGCGACCAACCCGCGCAGGCTAAGCCTTAGCGGCTCGCGCCCCAGCGCTGACAGCCGGGACTGCAGCGTAGGGCGGCGGCTGGGCGAGGTTAGTTTCATCCAGCATCATGACAGGCGAGATGGACTAATCCTCTATTGCGGCTGAGCTAAAACGAGCTTCGCCCAGCCGCACCCCGATAGTAGCGATTACGGCACTTCGTAGACCTCGACCAGCGCTACGCCCGTCGTGTTGTTCAGGCCCGAGACTTTGGCCGAGTACGAGCCGGGAAGCAGCGTGACCAGCATCGCGCAATCGGCGGAGCCGGCGGGAAAGCGAAAGGCCGCGACCGAGTCGCCGGCGGAAAGAATGGCGTCGGCATTGGGTGCGCTCGACCACCCCGTGTTCTCGGCGAGCACGGTGGAGCCCGAATAGAGCTCGAGCTTCGGCTTGGTGAGCGAGTTCTGGACGCCGAATCCGCCGAGCACCGGGCCGGCGGCGCGGATGAGGAGTTGCTTGGGATCGGTGCCGTCGATGTAGAAACCCGTGATCAGCACGTCTGCGCCCGTGCCGACGTTGGCGCGGCACGAGAGATTGATCAGGCGCGGGCCGGTCTTGTTCACCGCATAAAGCTCAACGAGCGCGACGCCAGTGGTGCCGTTGACCCCATCGATCACGGCGGAGTACGAGCCGGGTTGCAGGGTGACCAGCAGGGCCGAGTCGTTGGAGGTCGTCGAGAGCGGAAACGCGCCCACTTGGGCGAAGGCCTGCGATAGCGTGGTGCTGCCCGCCCAGCCCGTGTTGGTCGCGACTTCGACGCCGTCGCGGATGAGGCGCAGGCGCGGCTTGGAGAGTGAACCGTCGACGCCGAAGACATTGCCGAGCGTCGGGCCGATCGCGCGGATCACGAACTGCTGCGTTCCCGTACCGTCGACGTAGAAGCCCGTGATGAGGCTGGCATCGCCGGCACCGGCTTGGGTGCGGGAGGAGAGATTGGAGAGGCGGGAGAGATTGCTCGTCGTTCCGCCCGTGATGGCGAGCGAGACGCTGTTGCTCGTGATCGAACCGTTTGCATCGGTGATGACCACCGAGTACTGTCCGGCCTTGGTCAGGCCGACCGGATCGACGGAGTAGCTGGGGCCGGTAGCGCCCGCAATCGCGGTGCCGTTGAAGCGCCACTGGTAGGTCAACGGCCCCGTGCCCACGGCGCCGACCGAGAAGGTCGCGACGCTGCCGACGGCACCAATCACTCCGGCGGGTTGCACGCCGATCGCGAGGCTTTGCGGGATCAACCGCGCAGTGCGCTGCAGATTCTGGCGGGCCATCGGCCACGCGGTGCTGGCCGCCACCTGGCCGACGTCGACCGCATACAGACGCCAGTCATAGCTGGTGAGATAGAGTTTGCCGTTGGCGAGCACCGGCGCGTTGCGCAGCTCGTCATTGGTGCCGATGACGCGGTTGAGCGTGCCGTCCGGGCTCAGCACGTAGACGAAACCGTCGAGCGAGCAGGCGTAGATGGTGCCATCCGAGGCCACAACCGGCGCTGCGCCGTGAAGCAAATCGCGGGTGGTGTAGCTCCAGCGGATCACGCCGGCTGAGTTCACCGCATAGATCTTACTATCGCCGCAGCCGAAGTACACGGTGCCGTCGAGACCGATGACGGCCGATTGGCTGATCGTGCCGTCCATGGTGAGCACCCACTTCTGGGTGCCGTCGGGATTGATGGCTAAAAACTTCTTCGAGGCGCTGCCAACGTATAGCGTGCCATCGCTGGCGATGGCCGGGCTCGCGTAAATGATGCCGCCGGTATCGAACGACCACTTGATCGCCCCGGCAGACGTAATCGCGTAGAGGCGGCCGCTGTAGCTGCCGCAGTAGATCGTGCCGTCGGAGCCGATGGCCGGAGACGCATAGGTGGCTCCGGCCGCGCCGAGCGAAACCGCCCACTTGCGCGTGCCATCGGGATTGAGGGCAAAGAGGAAACTTCCGTCCGTGCGGAAATAGATCGTGCCGTCCGAGGCGACGGCGGGAGAGCCGTTGATCACGCTCGCGGTGTTGAAGCGCCATTTGCGGGCGCCCGTGTCGCCATCGAGTGCGTAGAGGTAGCCGGCATCATCGCCGACATACACGGTGCCGTCGGTGCCGAGCGCGACGCAGCCGAAGCTGACATAGCCGGTGAATTCGGAGCCGAGCCATTTGAGCGTGCCGTCGGGATTGAGCGCGTGGACGATGCCGTAGTAATCAGCGGCGTAGACGCTGCCATCCTTGCCCACGGCCGGAGCGGTGAGCGGCCCTGCGCCGAGCTCTTCCCAATCGGAGTCGATCAATGAGAGATTGATGGAGCCGGTGACCGTATCCTGGCTGTCGAGCGCGATGTAGTAGGTCGTGCCTGCGACGGCCGTGAAGTTCAAGGCGGGCGAGTCAAAGTCTCGAATCGCGTCAAGCGACGACGCCACCTCCGTCAAGCCGGTCAAGGTCGTGCCCGTGTAGACGGCGATCATCGGGTTGATCGCGAAAGCCGGATCCCATGCCGAAACATAATAGCGCCGGGTGACCGGAGCCACCCACTTGAACCAGACCGAGTGACCGCCCGTGACGCCGCGAATGAGCGGTTCGCCGGCCTCGCGCGTCGCGGTGCGATTGTCGACCGACACGCGGAAGCTGCGCCCGCTCACGACCTGAGCGGAGGCAAAAGAATCGTTGGCGGACAGGAGGCTGAGATGCAGCACCATCAGGCCGGTGGTGCCGGCCTTGCCATCGACGGCGAAGCGATAGGTCGTGCCAGCCGTCACCGCGAAACTGACGCGGCTCGTCGGGGCGCTGGCATCGTTGTCATTGCTGACGACGGTGGTGAGCGCGTTGACGGAGTTGCCCGTATAAACGGCGAGAGTCGTATCGATGGCGCTGTCGGTGGTGTGGAGCTGGACGGTGCCGGTGCGAGGAGCGGTCCAAGTCCACCACAGCGAGCTGCCGCCGGCGACGCCGGCGTGGGTCGGCTCGCCGATCTCCGCCGTGGCACCCTGCGAGGAGCTGCGCGCGGTGATGGTCTCGCCGCTCAGCACGATGGCTTGCGCGAAGTCGTCGTTGACCGGGCGGGTGTCGGAGCCGGAGAGCGCACCAGCGAGATTGAGGCGACCGCCGGTGGCGACCTTGCCCGTGAGCGCGGACAAACGATCCACGCCACGGAGGAGACGATTGATCGTCTGGCGATAGGTGTCGCTGGGATACTTGGCCCGGAGCAGTGCGACGGCACCGGTGACCATCGGCGCGGAGAAGGACGTGCCGGTGTTTACGGTGTAGCTGGAGTTGCCCGTGTTGCTCGCGAGATAGATCGATGTGCCGGGCGCGGCGAGATCGACGAGGCCCGAGCCGAAATCGCTGCTCGAAGAGAGATCGTCGCGGCGGGTCGTATTGGCCACGGCGATGACGTTATCGATGAGGTAGTTTGAAGGGTAGTGGTTGATCAGGTCGTTGTTCTGCCCGTCATTGCCGGCCGAGCAGACCACGATGATGCCAGCGGCCCGGGCTCGGCCGAGCGCGGCGAGCACCGATTGACTGAAGACCGTGCCGCCGAAACTGCAGTTGATGACCTGGACTTTCTTCGCGATCGCGAAGTCGAAGCAGTCGATTTCGTCGGAGGTGTAGCCGCTGCCGTCGCTGTCGAGAAAGCGTGCGCCAATGATCTGCGTGCGCCACGCGATGCCGGTCATGCCGGTCTGGTTGTTGCCGACCGCACCGATGATGCTCGCCACACCCGTGCCGTGATTGGCGTCGTCGGTCAGATTGCCGCGGAGCAAGGTGGAGGTCGCGGTGGCGTCGAAACCATAGATGTCGTCGATGATGCCGTCGCCATCGTCATCGCGGAGATTTTGCGCGATCTCGCCCGGATTGCGCCAGAGGTTGGCGGTCAGGTCGATGTGTGTGGTGCGAATGCCGGAATCGATGATGCCCACGAGGACATTGGGCGCGTCCGACTGGATGTCCCAGCCATCGGTCGCGTGAATATCCGCGCCCGCGACGCCATTGCTCTGGCCGACATTGCGCAGATACCACTGGTCGCCAGTGCTGAAGGCCGTGTCGTTGGGTGTCGCGTGGGCGTGAACGATATAGTCCGGCTCGACGTACTCATAGCGACCGGTGGCGCGCAGGCGCGAAATGGCATCTTCCACCGATTCACCGGTTGCAGGCTCGAGACGACGGAGCGTGTGCGCTCCGGCGAGACTGTGCGGTGTGCGGCCCTCACGTTGCTCGGTCGCCTCGAGGGTGGAGAGGTCAGATCCCGCTTTGGGCTGCGCGAGAATCGAGTGATCGCTGTAGCCTTGGGCCATCTCCTTGGAGGTGGGAGGCAGACGGTCAGCTGCGAAAGCGGAAACCGTCAGAGCAAGGGCGAGGGAAAAAAATGCAGGAAGGCGGTAGCGTTTCAGCATGGACAAGGGCGCAGACATCAAGAGGGCGCGCGCCCGGCTCTAAAAGCGAAATAATCGGGAAAAATTCCCGGTTTAGCCCTTGAAGATTCGGGCCCGCCCGCCGTGTTAACCGCGCAATATTTCCGCCGCGGCGAGGGCAGCGGACGCGCGGGTTTCGAGACCGAGCTTTTGGAAGATGTGTTCGACGTGCTTGTGCACGGTACGCACGGAGAGGCCGAGGATGGTGGCGATGTCGGGGTTGCTCTTGCCCTGCGCGAGCCAGTACAGGACCTCAGATTCGCGGGCGGTCAGGCCGAGCTTCATCAGCGCGGCGGGCGAGGCGGCGGCACTCTTTTCTTCGAGGTGCAGGATCACGAAGTCATCGCGACCCGGCTCGACGAAGCGCCGCACGATGAGCGTGCCGGCGGTGGTGGTGTGATCGGTGGTGCCCGGTTTCGCCGCAGCGGCACGGAGGCCCGCGGGCAGCGCACCGTGATTCCAGTCGGGGAAATATTTGAAGAGCAGACCGGTCGCGAGCCGCGTGCAGAACGGGATGCGGCCGTCGGGCGCGACGACGATCACCGCGCGGTCAAGCGAGACGCTGAGCTGGTTCTCCGCCTCGACGCGCAGCTCGACCTCGGAGGCGAGCTCGGCGTTTTGCACTTCGAGTGCGCGCTGCAGCGCGCGGATACGCAGATGGGCGGCGACGCGTGCGAGCACCTCGGGCGGGTAGACGGGCTTGGTGATGTAATCGAGCGCGCCGGCCTCGAACGCGCGGAGTTTTTGATCCGGCTCGTCGACCGCGGTCATAAACAGCACCGGCACGTCGCGGCACTCGGCTCGTTCTTTGATGCGCTTGCAGGTGGCGACGCCATCCATGCCGGGCATCACGAGATCGAGCAGAACCAGATCGGGCGTCGTGTGCGCGAGGAGCGTGAGCGCGCTGCGGCCGCTCTCGGCGACGAGGATTTCATGGCCGGCCTCCGTCAAAGCATCGAGCAGTAGCGAGAGATTGGCCGGAGTGTCGTCGACGACGAGGATGCGGCGGGCAGCAGGGGCGGTGGTCGGCATGACGTGAGGCGAGTGAGACGTGCGAGGACGGTTCAGGCAATGAGCGAGCGCGTCACGCGGGCGGTTTGGCCTGGCCGATCAAGCGTTCGAGCAATTCACGGATGCGCTCCATGCGGTAGCTGCGCGCGAGTGTATCGAGCGTGTCGACCAGCGGGTCGCCCTTCAGCTCGGCGCAGAGCCGACGGAGCTGCGAGATCTCGCCGCGCTGCGCGGTCGCGAGCAGCTCCTGCAACACTTCGGCGGGCAACCGCGTGGTGACCTCCTCGAACGGCGAGCGTGAGTCGCGGCGCGCGGGTTTGTTCGTGTCGCCGACCCAATCGATCTGGAGCGCGAGGCCGAGCCGCGCGAGCAGATCGTCTTCGCGAAACGGCTTCGGGAGGAAATCGTCGCAACCCGCACGCAGTGCATCCTCGCGATTGAAGGACAGTACGGAGGCCGACATCGCGATGAGTTTCATCCGGGCAAACTCCGGTCGTGCGCGGAGTCGGCGGACAAATTCCAAGCCATCTATGCCCGGCATGCGCAGGTCGACAAACGTGAGATCGGGCCGCACCTCATCGAGCATCGCGAGCGCCTCAAGACCGTTGCTGGCCTCGTAGATTTCAAAGCCGAGCGGCAGCAGCAGATCGCGCACGACGGCGCGGTTGATTGCGATGTCGTCGACGATGAGCAGACGGCGTCGGCGTCCTTGATAACCGGTGATGATGCTAGCCGAGCTGCGGGCTGCGGTGGCATCGCTCGCGAGCACCGGCAGCGCGATCGCGAAGAAGAAACGACTCCCATGGCCCGGCGTGCTTTCCACTTCGAGGTTTCCGCTCATGAGTTCGACCAATCGCCGGCTGATCGCGAGACCGAGTCCCGTGCCCGGCTCCGGTGGACGGCCATCGACCGCTTGTTGGAAGGGCTGAAAAAGTTTCGCCCGGTCTGTGTCGCTCAAACCCACGCCGGTATCGGAGACGGAAAACTCGATGAGCTCGGCTGGTTGCCCCGCGGCCGAAGGCAACGGGCGGGCGATGAGCCGCACCGTGCCAATGGCAGTAAACTTGATCGCGTTGCCCACGAGATTATCGAGGACCTGCCGGAGCTTGATCGAGTCGCCGAGGACCAGCTCGGGCAGATCGAGCGCGGGCTCGAAAGCGAAATCGAGCTGCTTCTGCTCGGCGCGCTGGCTCACGGCCGCGGCGATATCGCGCAAGAGCTGGGGCAAGTGAAACGGTGCGGTCGCAAGCTCCATGCGGCCCGCCTCGATCTTCGAGAAATCGAGCACCTCGTTGATCATCCGCAGCAGATGCTCGCCGCTGGCCTGCACGACACGGAGGCGCTCGCGGTTTTTCCCGGAGAGTTCGCGCTCCTTCATGAGCACCTGCGCGTAGCCGATCACGCCATTGAGCGGCGTGCGTAACTCGTGGCTCATGTTTGCGAGGAACGTGCTCTTCGCTTGGCTCGCGGACTCGGCCTGCTCCTTCGCGACGGCGAGTTCGGTGGTACGCAGAGCGACGATTTTTTCCAGGCGCTCGCGCTCGCGTTCGGCGCGCGCCAGCCGCCAGCGCATGAAGCCCAGCACCGCACCGGTCATCAGCGCGGCGTAGAGCGCAAAAGCCCACGAGCTCTGATGCCACGGCGGCGAGACGCTGAACCTCACCGAGACGGGCTCGCTGACATTGCCCTGCGGATCGAGCGCGCGCGCCTCGAAGGTGAACGGGCCGCCTTGCAGATTGGTGAAGCTGGCCTCGGGCGTGGCGGTGGGCGAAGACCACGCGTCGTTGTATCCAATAAGCCGATACTGAAACCGCACGCCGTCGGCGACGGTGAAGCGCGGGGCCGCAAGGGTGAAGACCACGGGTTCACGCGAGTAGCCGAATGTGACACCACCGGCCGGCACGTTTGGCGAAACGGGATGACCCTCGGCGGAGAGTCCGCGAATGATCGCGGGCCAGCGGGGCAGGGGCGTGTCGGCGCGCGCGAGTTCGAGGCGGACCGTGTTGTTGTAGCCGCGGGCCCAGAGCACTTCACCGGCCGCGGTCTGCTCCAGCCACATCACCGAGGCACCGGAGAAACCAATCTCGCCGAGCGCACCCGCGCCGGCGCTGCGCCACTCGAGCGCGCCGCCCGCCTCGCGGCGGAAACGACCGAGCGGATACTGCGCGCTGATCGTGGTGTCGGTGTAGACCGAGGCCCACACATCGCCATTGGCGGCGGTGAGTTGCGGGTAGCAAAGGAGGTTGTGGTTGCCATCAACGGCGAAGTGCGTCTCCGGCACGAACGCATCTTGTTTCGCATCGTAGGCGCGCGTGCCTTTGTCGCTGAAGAACCCCGTGCCAAAGGGCGACGTGTACACCGCCGTCCACACGATGTTGTCCGGCAAACCGTGGCCGCTGCGATATTGGTAGTAGGTGGCGTGCGACCAGTCGGTAATTTCGCCCGCGCGCGGCACGCGCCAGTAACCGCGCGAGTACGTGCCGAGCCAGACTGTGCCATCGGGTTCCTCGACGAGCGAGTGCGCGTCGCCGAGGTCGAGATTTTCGCCCTCCTTGATCCATTTTCCATCGGGCAGCTTGCGCACGACGCTCAGCCCGCGCTGGCCACCAAGATAAAAACGACCCGGTACGACCGCGGAGCGTTGGAGACAAAACGCCGGATCGTTGGGCGACAGGGTGACGAGTGACTCCGGCTGGTTGTTGACGATGCGAAATACTCCAGTGCGCGCCGAGACGATCAAGTCGCCTTCATACGACTCGATTCCGAATACATTGCTGAGCAGAAACGGCTCGCGCACGAAATGCCCCGGCGCGCCAGTGGCGAAGTCGGCGGGGACGAAGCGCCACAGGCCATCGTAGGTGCCGGCGTAGAGCGTACCATTGTGCCGGCCCCAGGCATCGATCGTTCCGGGCGGCGGACCATTGGTGCTGTCGAAGACGCTGACCGAGCGGCTGGTCTCGATCCGCGCGGCGCCGGTATTGAGACCGGCCCACAGGCCGCCTTCGCGGTCCTCCGTGAGCGTGAGCACGACATTGTCGTAGAGTCCCGTGGAACGGTCGATGCGTTGCATCTCGCGGCCATCGGGCGAGAGCAGGATCAGGCCCTCACCGCCGGTGCCGATGGCGATCGTGCCGTCGCGCAATTGCTTCCCCACGCCGAGCCGTTGCTTTTGAAGCACTGCGCTCGCGGGCGAGTCAAAGGGCAGGAGCCGATCGGTGATCGCCGGATCGATGACGTACGCTCCTTCGAGCGAGATGCCGGCGAGAATCTTTCCGCCCGGGAGCGGTACGAGGAACGATATGACGCGCTGCTGCTTCGTTTCGGGAGCATTGTTGACCAGTTGAAGCTGGTCGTGCTCGAGGCGGAAAAGTCCCTCGCCGACGTGATGCACATAGACTTGGTCGCCGAGCGCGAGCACGCGTGTCACGCCCGGTCCGGCGAGCGGCCACGTGGTCATCTCGCCCTTGCGCTGGTTCCACCGCGCGAGACCGCGCTGGGAGGAGAAGAAAATGTCGTCGCCATGCACCACGAGGCCGCGGTCGCGGCCCCACGGACGCATCGATTCAGGGAGTTTTGCGGCGAGCGAATGATACGTCTGCGTGCCGCTGGCGTCGGGCTCGTAGTAACCGATCTCATCCTCGCCGCCTGCCCAGAGCCGGCCATCGGCCGCGGCGATGAGGTGGAAAATAAACGCCGACGGCGCAGGCAAGTGCCGCCAGCGCACGCCATCGTACTCGATGATGCCCTCTTGGTTGCCGAAATAGATGAGGCCGTTGGCACCCTGTGCTACCGCCTGCACTTGAGGGTGACCGATGTATTCGGTCGGTCGGAAATTTCGCATGACCGGCCGGCCCGCTTCGCGCGTGAAATGCTGCGCGCAGACGGACGTGCATGCCGCAGCCACGGCGAGCGCCAGCGCCAGAAGGCGGGCGGCACGCGATCGTCGGTGAGGCTGGCACCTGCATCGCATCTCCCGAGCAAAGGTGCGCGGCTGGGAAGGGTCAATGCGCCGACCGGGCGAAAGGCTACGCAAAGATGCGCAGGTAATGAACAACCGCGGATGGACGCTGATGAACACGGATGGTTTTCGATCCGCGTGTATCCGTGTTCATCCGCGGTTTATTTCTTATTACTCCATTTATTGCGCGAGCCACTCGGCGAAATCGGAGTCGTCGTGAATCTCGGTGCCGAACTGATAATCGGGCGCGAGCAGCGAAGCATAGCGCGTCTCGGCGAAGCGGCGACAGTGGAGCAGCACGCGCGTGCGCTGACCCGGCGCGCGCACGAGGCGACCGAGGGCCTGATTCACCTTGGTCATGCCGGGGATCTGGTACACGCGGCGGAAGGCTTCCTCGCGCGTCGCGCCTGCGCGTTCGGCATTGGCGAGACGCGCGCGCTGCACGGCGTTGACCTCAGGCAGGGCGGGACCGACGACCATCGCGTGCGAGATGCGGCCGCCGAGGGCATCGATGCTCTCGGCGAAGCTGGAGCCGAGCACGAGGAAGAGCGCATCGGCAAGCAGCAGCGATTCATCGACCCACGCAGACTGAGCCGCGAGGTCGGTGAGCCGCGGCTGCAGCACGACGCGCAGCGCGGCGAGATCGGGTTGGTTTGCGCACTCGCGCGCGACTGCTTCCGCGTAAGCGTAACTGGAGAAGAAGACGGCGACTGCAGTAGACCTTTCTCCGGGCGCGGCGTGACGGACCGCGGCGGCGTGGAGTGCGGCGATGGTCGCCGCAGTGATTGGGTAGGATCGCGTGCGGTTTTGGAAAGTCGTGTCGACGCGCAGGTCGTAGCCAATGGTGTAGCTACCCTCGCGCCACGGCGTGTGCGCGAGCACGTGCGCGGCGGAAGCGGCAGTCGTAGCCTCCTCGACGCGCAGCAGATCCGCGGCGGTGGTGAGCTGACGGTAGAGCTTGCGCGTGTCTCGCTTCGTCAGCGTGCCGAGACGATCAGGCGAGGGCGGCGGCTCAGTCGGTGGTGTGAGCTCAGGCGTCGTTTCAAGCCCGCACGCCGCCGTGAAGGCATCCAGCGGCCCTGGAGTGGCGGTGGCGAGCACGACGCCGCCGAACTCGCGCGCGGCGGCGCCGATGGCGGTCGCGGCATCGAGGCAGGTGAGTGCGAGCGACGCGGCACGTGGACTCCACCAGAGGCGCGGAAGATCGGGATTCTTCGCGAGATCGTCGGCGACCGAGGGGACCTGCCATAGAAGATTGGCGACGGGTGTGCCGAGCGCTTCGTAATCGAGCGGCGTGTTGGCGATCAGCTCGTTCAGCCGAAGAATGAGATCGCGCGCATCGTCTTCGGCATCGAGTGAAAGCGAGTCGGCGGCCTCGAGCGTCGCGAGAAAGTGCGTCCACTCGTCCCACGTGTTGACGAGCTTCGCGAGCGGCCGCTGCCGGTAAAACGCCTCGCGCACGGCCATCGCGTCGGCGGCGGAGAAGGCGTGGGAGTAGGCGTCCGCGACGCGCGAGGGGAGATTGTGCGCCTCATCGATCAGCAGCAGCGTGCGCGCGGGATCGAAACCCGGTTGATCGAAAAACAACCCGCGCGTCGCAGGCGAGAAGACGTAGTTGTAGTCACCGATCCACACGTCGTTGAACGCGAGCGCCGCGCGCGTGATCTCGTAGGGGCAGATGCGCGCCTCGCGTCCGGCGGCGCGGAGCGTCTCCATGTCGTGAGCCTGATTTTCTAAAAGATAGAACCGCGACAATCCGCTGCGCGGCCAGCGTTGCTCGATGCCTTCGAGATACGAGCACGTCTCACGCGAACAGTGGAACACCGTGTTGATGCAGTGCTCGGACTTCGCACGAACCTGCCAGGCGGCGACACTCTGGGAGGGTGTCGCGGTTGAAAGTGGAGAGGTGAAAGTTGAAAGATCGGAAGACGAGCCCTCCGTCATTGAATTGAGCGTGCGGAGCACCTGGAGCTGCCCGGTAGATTTGCTCGTGAGATACAGTACGCGGTCGAAGTGCCCGGCGCGGAGCTGGCCGAGCGCGAATTCGAGGAGCACACCCGTTTTGCCGAAGCCCGTCGGCGCTTCGAAGACAACGAGCGGCTGGCGCTCGAAGGTGGCTGTAAGTTCGACGGTGGTCGTCTCTTGTCCGGGCCGCGGGGTGGCGAACGCGGGGCGATAGCGGAGATTCTGCAGCCGCGCACGGGCGCGCAGGCGGAGATCGAGAAACTCGGTGATCCGCTCGAGCTGCGCGCGAAACAATGCTTCGTCCGCGGGCGTGAGCGTGATGGTCTGCGCGAGACCGCTGCCCGTCTCGACGAAGACCAGTTCGGCGCGGTCGCCCGTGGCCGACTTGCGACGCAGCGCGACGTAGGTCGCGAGCTGAATAAAGTACTCCGGGTAGTCGCGCCGCAGCTCGGTCTCGTCGACCGGCAGCGGACGCATGACCGTCTTGATCTCGCGCAGCGTTGCGACCGGTGGAAGGTTTGGCGCCGGTGGTCGCGCCGGCAGGAGCTGATCAATACGCCCACCGAGATGGATCGTCCAACCGCGGTGCACGATCGCGCCCTCTATGGGGATCTCGAACTCAGCCGTCGCGTCGACCGACAGCGTCTGCGCGCGCATCTGCTGATGCCAGTGCGTGCCGAGCTGCGCGCGCCAAAGCCCGCCGCCGCTGCCGGGCGCGCCCGCGGGACCGATGGAGAAATCGGCAAACTCGCCGACGCTCAGTCGGGCGGTGCGGGCGTTGAGGTCGAATTGCATCGCGGAGCGAACAACATGTCGCGGCTGCGACTCAGTCAAATAGCAGCTCGGTCGTACGGCGGAGATACTCCTCTAAGCGACGCAGGAGGAGCGGGCAATCGGTCGCGGCAGATTTTTCCAGCTCGGCGAGCGGAGAGTGCAGCAGTTGCTCGGCGGTGACGCGTAGTTCGCGAGGCAGAGTGGGAATCCACTCCTGTTTTACCGGATACCCCTCGTCGCGCGCGAAAAGGAACAGGCTCTTGAAGAAAACCACCTCGGGCAGCGTCGCGGTGCCGAAGGCCGCGAAAGCATTGCGCAGCAGGCGTGCGACTGCGCCTCGGCTCTCCTCGGCGACACGATTGCGCGCGACAAAGGCCGAGAGTGCGGACGCGAGGCGCAACGCCTCGTAGCTACGCGCGATGCCCGTGGGTCGCGCGAGGAGCTGCACTTCACCGATGAACCACGTGCGGCCTTGGTTGGATGATTCGAGCTGGAGCGCGGCTTCGTCGAAGAGATCGAGCACCGTGTGTGCAGCATTGCTCTTCTTCGGTACGCGCTGGAGCGCGGTCAGCGGGCCATGCGCAGCCGAGAAAAGCGTGAACGTCTGAAACGAATCGGCCGGCGGACGCCGCAGGAGCACGAAGGCGTCGGTGCTGAGCGATTGCGCGGGCACGACGGACGGAAAATTATTTCGCCGGCGGGAAGGGCGGTACGACCGCGCCGCCAGAAATGACGAGCTTCATGCCTTCGCCGACGGACATCTCCAATTCCACGATTTCCTCGGGCGGAAGCATGAGCATGTAGCCGCCGGTCGGGTTGGGCGTGGTCGGCACGAAGACGGTCCAGAGTTCCTGACCGAGTTTTTTCTGCGCCTCAGCCTGGGCCGTGTTGGTGAGAAAGCCGATGGTCCAGACGCCCTTGCGGGGAAACTCGACGAGCACGACCTTGTTGAAGAGATGGCGGTTCTGCGTGCCGAAGGTGTCGACGATCTGCTTGACCGAGTTGTAGACGGCGTTGACGCCGGGGATGCCTTGCACGAAACGCTCCGCGGCACTCAGGAAAAACTTCCCGAACACGTAGCGCGAGACGTAGCCGAGGGCGGTGACCAGCGCCACGACGATGATCGTGCCTAGGATGTCCCAGATCAGCGGAAGGTTCTGCAGGCCCTTTGGCAGGTGCGAGATGAAGAGCGGGGTGATCGTGCCACCGACCTGATTGATCACCCAGAGGAAGGCCCACACGGTCACACCCAGTGGCGCGAGCAGCAACGCGCCCGAGAAGAAGGCGTTGCGGAGTGTGATGAAGTGCGATGACTTGCGCGGAGGCTCGGACATAAGGGACGACGATCAGGCAAAGCGAGTGGCGCGCCAAGTTTATTGCGCGACGCGGGCGATGCAGCGCCGCATTGATGCGGTTCGCGATTGACCGCCCCCGGGTGTCGCCGAGCTACTGGAGGCGTGAAGCTCAACGTTGTTTTGTATCGGACCGGCCATTTCCCCGTGCGCGAGGGACTGACGGATGAGCTGCGCGAGCAGGTCAAGGAGCGCGGCCGGTGGCTGTCGTTTTTCAAGGCTCAGGCCGTGGACCAGACGGCAATCTGGGTATTCGTGAATTGGCGGCCGTTGCTGATCATGAGTCTGGTCGGACTGGTGGGTATTTACTTCGCGGTGGCTGGCGGGCTGGCGTGGTGGTACGCGCGCAATCCCTTCAATCGCATTACCTACGCCGACGTGGCGGCTCCGTGGAAGTGGACGAGTCTGCGCCGACTCCGTGCTCAGGCCTGGGAGGCCGAGGGCACTGCACAGCTCGACTCAGGTGCGCCGGGCCACGGCGTATTTTTCCTGCGCCTGAGCCTCACCACGCACCCGAACAATGCCGCGGCCCGCATCACGCTGGCGCGGTATTTCGCGCGCGGGCACTACCTGCAGGGCGTCAAGGACACGGTGATGCCGCAGCTCGACTTCCCGGACGTGCCGCGCGAGCTGATTCAGATTCTTTTCGAGGAATGTGCGCGAACTGAAGACGCTACACTCGTCTTGGAGGTCGTTGGCAAGATGCTGGACCGCACGTCGCTCTCGACCTCCGATCGACGCTGGTATCTCACGCGCCAAGCCGACGCCCTCGTCGCGAGCGGTGAATTTGAGCGCGCATTAGTGGTGACCGAAAAACCGGAAATCGCGAACGCCGCGGACACGATCTCATTGCGCGTCGGCGCCCTGTGCGGATTGAAACGTTACGACGAGGCGATCGCGCTCGCGCGCACGCTCCCGTCGGCTGGTGCCGGAGAGGTCCCCTTCAATCGCGAAGTGTTGATCCGCGCGATCGCGCAGGCGGGCAAAATAGAGGAGCTGAAAAAAGAATCTTCGGCGCTGATCGCCGCCGAGCCGGCCCGGCCACGCGTCCGATCATTTGTGATTGAGACCCTGTGGACCGCCGGGTTGCACGACGAGGCGCGCGCGGAATTGGTAGAGTATCTCCGTCGCTTCAGCCGCCTCACGGGTGAGCTGCTGGACATGACCCGCCGTCTTGCTGAGGCAGGGGCGGTGGACTTGGTCAAGATGTGCTACGACGACGGCCGCGCGCGTGGCGTGGCGATCGTCGATCTCAAGGGTATGTGGTTGTTTTCCCTGGTGGGCACGGGCCGTTGGGAAGAGGCCGAGGAACTTTATGCGCTCATCACCGCCGAGCAGCGGCTGAAGGGCAAAGCCGAGGTCATCATGCTCGACTGGGAGCGTGCAGTGCTCGACGCCTCGCACGCTGATACGCTGCCCGATGCGCTGAAGTCGGTGATCGAGCGAAAAGCCTACTCGCCGATGACCTACGCGAGTGCCGCGCGGGGCTTTGCCATGAGTGGTAATTGGGCGATGTCTCAAGTGGTGGCCGAAGCGGGCCTCGAAAAATTTCCGGGCAGCGGGCGGCTGAAAATACTGGCAGCCGATGCCCGCGTCAAAGCCGAGGCTCTGGCGCCGAAGGTAGCGGCCAAGCCAACCGTGCGCGTGTTGGACCGTGAGACTTACCGGGCAGAGCTGGCGGACTTTTTCGCGAAGCGCGATTGGGATAATGCCATACGCCTCATCAACGAGGTGCGCGCCAGCCAGCCCTCATGGTTCCGCGAGGATGCCGTGGACGTGTCATGGCAGGAGGCGCGCGTGGCCTTCGAGCGCGATGATCGCGCGCGCCTGCGGCAGTTGATCATCCTCAATCTTCCCGGACGGCCGAGCGAGCTGCCGACGGTCATTAAAATGGCGGAGACCTACGCGAAAAATGGTGACGCCACCTCTGGGCTCATTATCGCGCAGGCTGCCGTGGCCGCACTGCCTAGCTCGCAAGAAGCGGCTGATCTCGTGCGCAAACTGAAGCTCGAAAGCGAAAAGTAAGCGGGCGGCAATGCTCGCAATTTGTAATGCTTTTCACGCCGCCCTGCTTCGCATCTAATTTAATATTAATAAATTACAATGCGGTCTGCACGACGGCCGTGATGTCCTATCGGTAACATTTTGGCGTTTGACGGAGTGATTCTTTCGGGGCTTGCGCGCACGCGCCAGGCGGGATGGCCTGACGGTCTGGCATGAGTTCTACCCCGGCTCCTACCGTCCGCTCCCTCGCGCGCGCGCTTGGTCTTTCGCACACCACGGTGTCCGATGCGCTGCGTGGCAAAGGGCGAGTCGATCCCGCGACGGCGCGCAAAGTGAAGAAGGCGGCTCGCGAAGCGGGCTACCGCAGAAACCCGCTCGCGGGGGCGCTGATGTCGGAGCTGCGTCGCTCGCGTGCGGGGACGTTTCGCGGCGTGCTCGCCGCGGCAGACATTTACGAGGCCGATCGACCACCGCACGGCGGCTTTCACATGGAGCTGATGACCGGGGCGCGCGCGCGTGCCGCGGAGCTTGGCTTCAAGCTGGAGCACTTCGTCGTCGGCGCGGATGACCTCACCGTGTCGCGCCTCGACTCGATCATGCAGTCGCGCGGCATCCATGGCGTGTTGCTGCTGCCCTCGTGGCATCCGCCGGATTGGACGCAGCTCGATTGGTCGCGCTACTCGGGCATCTACACGGACTACGTGATCGAGCGCCCCGCGATGCACTGCGTGACATGCAATCACTACCGCTCGATGCACTCGCTGCTCGGCCAGCTCGCGGCGCGCGGCTATCGTCGGCCCGGTCTGCACCTCGAACTTGGCCGCGACGAACGCACGCACCGGCGCTTCAGTGCGGCGTTTCGCTCGTGGCAGGAGAATTTTCCCGACGCGGAAAAAATCCCGATGCTCGAAATCCTGCGCGAGAACAAGGCGGGGTTCTGCGAGTGGTTCAAACGCTACAAGCCCGACGTCGTGATCGGCCACTACACCGACGTGATTGACTGGATGGAAGAGTGCGGCGCGCACGTCCCCGAGACTCACGGGTTTGCGAGTCTCAACCTCCTCTATCGCAAGCGCCCCTGCGCCGGTCTCGACCAGCAGCCGCGTGAACTCGGCGGCCGCGCCGTCGAACTCCTCATCGCGCAGCTCCAGCGCAGCGAAACCGGCATCCCGGAAAACCCGCTCACGATCACGACGATGGCTCGCTGGATCGATGGACCGACGGTGCGGGATATGCCGAAGTGAGCTAAAATGACTAAGCAGGGATGGCCGCAAAAAGGCGCAAAGGCACTTAGGCTGCGGCATGACAGCGCCGCGCGCCTATAGGCGCGACGGAGAGTTGATTCGGAGAGACAGAACTTTTGCGCCTTCTTGCGGCAAAAAAAGGAGATGGATAGGCGCGCAATGTGCAGAAGCCGGCGGGCCGCGTGCGCTCGCGCAAAATAAAAGCCGCCGGATTGCTCCGGCGGCTTTGAAAGGATGACAAGTGGCTGCGCCGCTCAGCGGTGCAGGTAGCTCGCGAGGAGATTTTCGAGGTACTCCTGTTTGCCGCTCTTCGGCGTGGGCTCGCCGAGCTTGGTGAGGACGAGCTTCTCGAGCGACTTGAAGTTCGCCTTGCCGCTCTCGATGTCGGCGCCGTAGCCGGTGTCGAAGGACGAGTAGCGATTGGCGACGAACTGCTCGAACTTGCCCTCGGCGAGGATCTGGCGCGCGAGTTTGAACGCGAGCGCGTAGGCATCCATGCCGCCGATGTGCGCGATGAAGAGATCCTCCGGATCGATCGACGGACGACGAAGCTTGGCGTCGAAGTTGAAGCCGCCCGTGCCGAGGCCGCCGGCCTTGAGGATCGAGATCATCGCGAGCGTGAGCTCGCGGACATCGGTGTTGAACTGGTCGGTGTCCCAGCCGAGGAGGAGGTCGCCCGCGTTGGCGTCGATCGAGCCGAGTGCGCCGGCGGACGCGGCCACCTCGATCTCGTGCTGGAACGTGTGACCGGCGAGCGTGGCGTGGTTGGTCTCGATGTTGAACTTGAAATACTTCTCGAGGCCGTAGGTGCGGAGGAAGGCGATGCCGCTTGCGACGTCGAAGTCGTATTGGTGCTTCGTCGGCTCCTTTGGCTTGGGCTCGATGAGGAACTGGCCCTTGAAGCCGATCTGCTTCGCGTAATCCACCGCCATGTGGAGGAAGCGGGCGAGGTGGTCCTGCTCGCGCTTCAGGTTGGTGTTGAGCAGTGTCTCGTAGCCCTCGCGACCGCCCCAGAAAACGTAGTTCTCACCGCCGAGCTCCTGCGTGACCTCCAGTGCCTTCTTCACCTGCGCGGCGGCGTAGGCGAAGACGTGGGCATCGGGATTCGTCGAGGCGCCGCACATGTAGCGCGGATTGGAGAAGAGATTGGCGGTGCCCCAAAGGAGCTTCACGCCGGTGGCCTTTTGCAGGCCCTTCGCGTGGGCGATGAGCGCGTCGAGATTCTTGTTGGACTCGGCGAGGGTCTTGCCCTCGGGCGCGATGTCGCGGTCGTGGAAGCACCAGAAAGGCGACTCGATCTTGGCGAAAAACTCGAAAGCGGCGTCCATGCGCACCTTGGCGACGGAGACCGCGTCCTTGCCCGATTCCCACGGGCGCACGATTGTGCCCGGGCCGAACGGATCGCTGCCGGTGCCGCGAAACGCGTGCCAGTACGCGATGGAGAAACGCAGGTGGTCCTTCAGCGTTTTGCCGTCGATGACCTCGGCGGGATTGTAGTGGCGGAACGCGAGCGGATTCGCGGTCTGCGGACCTTCGTAGGCAATTTGGCCGACAGCGAAGTGGGCGCGGGATTTTTTCATGAGGGGAAAAGGAAGGAAAACGCTAGCGAGTATCTGCGGCCGATCACGAGTGCGGAATTAGTCTACATGTAGACCGCACTCTAGGTCCGGCGCAGCGTGAGCCAGAAGGTGGCGCCCTGGCCCGGCGTGCTTTCGCAGCCGACGGCGCCGCCCATCTTCTCGACGCAGAGCTTCACGAGCGAAAGGCCGAGGCCGGTGGACAGTTCGCCGCCGGTGGGCTTCTTGTTGAGGACGACAAACGGCTGGAAAAGCTTCGCTTGCTCCTCGGTGCTCAGGCCCGGTCCACGGTCGATCACCGCGATGCGCGCGCGCTTCGGCGTGATCTCGGCTGAGACGCGCACGGTGATCGCCGCGCCGAGCGGGGAATACTTCACGGCGTTGGTGAGGAGATTGCCGAGTGCGCGGTCGAAGAGGAGTTCGTCGACTACGACCACGGCCGCGGGCGACGTATCTTCAAGGACGATGCGCTGCTGTTTCGGACCGGCACTGAGCCGGGCATGCGCGACAGCTCGCTCGACCAGCGGCGCGAGTGGTACCTCGGCGAGCGCGGGTTCCGCCGCGGCGCGTTCGAGCGAACTCTGTTCGAGGAAGCGGTTGGCAAACGCGATGACGCGCTTGGCTGAGCGGTCGATCTCGTTGACGAGAGTGGTGCGTTCCGTCGCCGACATGTCGCCCGAGTGGCGCAGCATATCGGTGCCAAATACGATGCCGGTGAGCGGACCGCGCAGGTCGTGCAGCACGCCGGCGGCGAACTCGTCGCGCTGGCGGATGAGGCGCGTGAGCGTCTCGTTTTGCGCCCGGAGTTTTTCCGCGAGCTGTTCCGCTTCGCGGTGGTTGGCATAGAGCAGACGCCACTCGCGCTCGCGCCAGCTGGAGAGCAAGACGAGTGCGCGACCGCCGAGCGCGTAGGCCGCGACCATCGTGAAAATCACCGGCCAGGGCAGCGTCGGCACGATGATGATCATGCCGAGTATCGCCGAGGTGAATACCCCGATCACGACAAGGGTACAGTAGCGGGCATTGAGCGGCAGCGACATCAATGTGGCCCACGACATCGTTGCCGGCATCAGCCAAAGCGTGCGAAACGGCATGTCGGGCGTCCACTCCGTGGCCCACTCGATCGCATGTGCGCTGAGCGCCACCGTCAGGGCAATCGCGAGCAGCGGCTGGAGCCGCTGTTTGGTCCACTCGTAGTCACCAAACAGCCACATCGCGATCAGCGCCGGCACGATGAATCCAAAGCGCAGCACGATCCACGCGACGGGCGGCTGCACTTTCACGTAGTCGGCAAACGCAATCACCATCAGGCCAATGACGATGGCGACGACCACGACCGTGAAAGCAATGCGACGCGTGCGAGACACGTCGCGGTCCCGCCGCTCGGCGTAGTAGGTGGCCTCCACCGCCGGGTCGTCAAAACGCAAGCGGCGTACCTGCTCGAGGATTTCGGGAGGCAGCATGGACAAAGAAGCTTGGACGCGCCGGGCCGACCGGGGCAAGCCCGGGCACGAGCGCACTGACGTCGTGACGAAGCTATGGCTTCAAATTCTGCGGCCCGACTCGCTGCAGCGGCGACCAGTCGCGCGGTTCGACCAGATACGTCTCGCCAAAACCCGCGACGTAGCGGCCTCGCGTAGGCACGAGCCGGATGAAACGAAAATCCGGCAGACCCGCGAGCAAGTCGACCGTTGCGCCGAAGCTCTCGCGAAAGCGCAGGGCGAGGGGCGCGAACGCCGCGGAATCGCGCGCGACCACCTCCGCGGCGCACGCAAACGTGAGCCGTGGCTGCGCGAAAGGATTGCCCGGTGCGGCGTCATCGAAGGTGAGAAGCACACTCGCGCGGGGATTGGCCGCGAGATTCTGCGTGTGCGCCGCGAGCCCGCTCACATAGATCACAAACGCGTCATCCTGATCGAGCAGGGCCGGAGCGAGCGACGCATCCGGTGCACCGTCGGCCGAAACCGTGGCGAGATGGATGAGCCGAAACGAAGCGCGAAGATCAGTGAGGGCGGTGCGTGCGCGTACGAGTGGATCGTTGCTCATTTGGGGTCTGCGCCTTTCCATTCGGAGAGCGGGACGATCACGCCGGGGTGTTGGTTTTTTCGCCAGTGATCGCCCTCGGGGGTGAGCACGACGATCAGGCGGGTGTCGGATGTGTCGGGCGTGAGCTCGGCGGTGAGAAGCGTGATGCCCTTGTTTTGGTTTTCGGCGGTGGTGGGAGGCGTCGCGGGCTTGGCGGTGAAATGCGCGGTGGTGGGCGTGAGAATCTCGGCGTGTAGCGTGTGGCCGGATTGCGTGAGCGTGGCGTGGCGCTCGTCGTCGAGTTTTACGTTTGCGCCAGTAACAATACGCGCCGCGAGAGGCGTGCCGGGTTTGAGGCCGGTGACTTCGTCCTGCACGTAGACGCAGGCGCGATCCATGATGGTGACGCCGCGCTTGATCGAAGTCGCGAAGCCGGGATAGGCCGCGGTGAGATCGGCGACCGAGCCGCAAAACGCGGTGATCGGACAATTGAAGGTCGTGATGGGTGCGACGGCTTTGGGATTCTGCAGCGCGTCGCCGACGGTGAGCGTGCTGTGGCCGCGATTGTTGAGGCGGAAATAGTCCCAGCGTTTGCCGCCGGGCTTGGTATCGAAGTAGCCGGGCAGATTGTAGTCGTCGGGCCCGAGGTCCTGCACCCAACGAACGCCATCGGCTTCGAGGACGAATGAACCTAGATCGAGATGGGAGTGGTTGGTGGTGTTGTCGCCGGCCTTGAAGCCGAGGAAGAGGGTGTTGGGGTCGTCCAAATCGAGGCGAGAAACGGTAAAGTCTGCGCCGCCGCGAAAGTGCTCTTGGGAAAAAATCTGAGGATCTCTGACTTCATAGATTTCTCGTGTTCGACCATGATACCAGGCGGCGTTGAGCGCGAAGAAACGGTCGAATTTGCCGGGAGCTAATGGGCTCGCGAGTTCTCGCCCTAGGTCGTTCAGAGACCAAGTTGAGACAGACGCGATTGCGCCAGAATCGCGCAATGAATATAATAAATCCTGTGCCCCATCAACTGGCTTGGTGCGATTGACGTAGCTGGTGAGATAGAAGACGGCCGGTGAGGGCGCGACTTTGGCTCCTCCGTCGGCGTAATTAAAAGCCAGCCCGGTTGGCGTGATCACGCTTCGGCGATAGATCGCGGTCCGAACGAAACCTTTATCATAGCCGAGATTGAAATCAGTCCCAAGTGCGGACTCTAGGCACGCGAGGGCGATCACGTTGTACGTGGTGCCGTATTCCCAGTAGCCGGGGCCTTCGGGGTAGCCGCCGTCGGGGGCGTAGACAGACATCGCGAGGGGGAGGGACTGGCGGGCGCCGTTGATGACGGTACGGGCGAGGTCGGGCTCCTCGTCGGCAAGGGCGAGGGCGGCGGCGAGGAGGCCGCCGTTGCAGACTTGGTTCCAGTTGTGGTGGGCGGTGACGAACCAGAGGCGCTTGTCGGTCGGGCCGCCGGGTGCGTAGGCGGGGGCGGCGAAGACGAGAGATTTTTCGAGCAGGGCGCGCTTGATCGTGGCGCGCTCGTCGGGCGTGAGCTGCGGGTAGAGCCAGTCGTAGCCGATGGCGAAGGCGAAGCTCAGTTCGGCGACGTCGAGGAAGTGTGACGGATTCCAATCAGGAAACGCGGTGGCGGTGAGCAGGTCCTGCTTTGCGCGGTTGAGGAAACGTTCGTCGCTGGTGAGCCGGTACGCCATGGAGCAGGTGAGCACGCGCTGGATGGCGGCCCGCGATTGGTCGAGGAGGCGCGGGCCGATGAGTTTGTGCTCGAGCGTACGGGCATCGAGCAGCGACTCGGCAGCGGCAACGATGCGCGCGTGGAGCTTGGCGCGGAAGGGATCGCGCGCGGCGTCGGCTTTGGCGGCGGCGAGCTGTTCGTCGGTGAAGAGCAGGCGCGGATGGCCGGGGCGGAGGTGAGCGAGTGGGTCCGCGTCGGTCGCGCGCAGGGCGGTCGCAAGGGCGAGGAGCAACCAAAGAAAACGCATGGCTTGACGATGGCGTGGCGGTGGGCCGCCGCAAGTACCTCGCGTGATGAGTCGTTGACCTCGGGGCGCGGGCGAAACTTGATCGGCGACGATGTCCGACTCCCTCACGGTCAATCTCGGCGAGCGCAGCTATCCGATCCGCTTCGGCGCGGATTTCACGGCGGAGGTGCGCGCGCAGGTGGACGGTTTTGTCGGGGCCGGCCGCAAGGTCGCGGTGCTGACCGACGACAACGTGGCGCGCGCGCTGGCGGGGAAACTCGGCGCGATATTTGGCGCGGCGCCGCTCCTCAGCGTGCCGGCGGGCGAGGGGAGCAAGTCCTTGGAAACGCTCGGGCGTGTGTTGGATTTTCTCGCGGAGCAGCGGATCGACCGAGGCGGCGTGCTCTTCGTGGTCGGCGGCGGTGTAATCGGTGACCTCGGCGGCTATGCAGCCGCGAGCTGGCTGCGCGGGATCGATTTTGTGCAAGTGCCGACGACGCTGCTCGCGATGGTCGACAGCTCGGTCGGCGGAAAAACGGGCATCAATCTCGAGGCCGGCAAGAACCTCGTCGGCGCCTTTCACCAGCCGAAGGCAGTGTGGATCGCGACGGACCTCCTCGCGACGCTGCCAGCGCGGGAATTCGCCGCGGGCATGGCCGAGGTGCTGAAGTATGGCCTGCTCGGCGACGCAGTGCTTTTTGCGCGGCTGGAAAAATCTCCGCTTACGGTCGCGAGTCCCGACCTCGCGGCGGTGGTGCACCGCTGCTGCGAGATCAAGGCCCGCATCGTCGAGGCCGATGAGCGCGAACTGGCGAAGGAGGGCGGACGAGCGCTGCTAAACCTCGGGCACACCTTTGGCCACGCTGTAGAGCAGGTGACGGGCTACGGCACGTATTTGCACGGCGAAGCGGTCTCGGTGGGCACGAGCGCGGCGGCGCGGCTGTCGCAGAAACTTGGATACATCACGGCGGCCGACGTGGCACGCGTCGATGCAGCGAGCGCGGCGCACGCGCTGCCCGTACGCCTCCGCGAGCCGTTAGCATTGCCCGGACTGATGGCTGCGATGGGCCGCGACAAGAAAGTGCGCGCCGGTGGCCTGCGCTTCGTAGTGCTGAAATCACTCGGCGAAGCGGCGACCCAGGGCGGGATTGAGCCGAAGCTGGTGGAAGCTAGTTTCCGCGAAGTCGGAGCCGAATAAAACGAAGGTCACCACGAAATACCCGAAGAACACGAAAAGGATGAGCGGACCCCGGATGGAAAATATTCGTGTCGTTCGAGTGTTTCGTGGTTAATGATCGGAAATCATGTCTGCTATCGATGAAGGGATTGTCCGGGAGTATTTTGAGCAGGCGGGATTTTTTGTGCGGCAGGCGCGCAAGTATGCGCTGACGGCGCGGCGCGGTGCAGGCGAGGAGTTGATCGATTTGCTGGTGTTCAATCCGGGTTGGCAGCGCGGGTCGCGGCGGCCGGAATTTTTCCTCTTCGCGAATGAGCTGCCGCTCGTGCATCGCGCGGTGGTGAGTATCAAGGGCTGGCACGCGTCGGGGCGCTTCACGCCGAGCACGCTGCGCAGCCAGCCGGAGATTTTTCGATTCCTTGAAGAAAACGTGCTGAAGGATGTCGCGCGCTTTTTCCCGACCGAGACTACCGAGGACGGCAGTCCGCTGCTGAAGATACTCGTGTTGCCCGGCCTGCCGACGGCGGAGCCGTATCGCACGCAGACGGTCGAGATGCTCAAGCAGGGCGGGGTAGACGCAGTGATTTCGTTTCGCGCGATGCTGCTCGATTTGATCGAGAAGGTGGAAATCAACCGCAACTACGGGAAGAGCGACACGCTGCAGGTCATCCGCATCATGAAGACGTACGACCTGCTGCAGGATCCACAGCTGGATCTGCCGGGGACGGCGCCGAAGAAGTCATGAAGCTCGGCGCGTTGAAAATTCTCTGGAGCTTGGACGTTGGAGCTTGGAGGTTTTCTCCATGATTCATCCGATGGCCATCGTAGAGACCGGCGCGCAGATTGGCGCGGGCGGGGAGATTCGCGCGCACGCGATCGTGACGCAGCACTGCGTGCTCGCGGAGCGGGTCGTGGTGCATCCCTTCGCGGTGATCGGCGGCGAGCCGCAGTATTTGAAATTCGATGCGGCGCTCGCGACGGGCGTGCGCATCGGCGCGGGCTCGGTGGTACGCGAGCACGTGACGATCAATCGCTCGATCAAGGCCGGCGAGGCGACGGTGGTCGGTGAGAATTGCTTCCTGATGGCCAATGCCCACCTTGCGCACGATTGCGTGATGGGGAACAACGTCGTGCTCGCGAACAACGCGATGCTCGCCGGCCACGTGAGTGTGGGCGACAACACGTTTGTCGGCGGCGGCGCAGGTATCCACCAATACGTGCGCATCGGCGATGGCGTGATGGTGGCAGGCCTCGCGCGCATCACGAAGGACGTGCCGCACTACGTGATGGTGGCCGAGCGCGACGAGGTGATCGGCTTCAATGTCGTCGGACTCAAGCGCCGCGGCTTCTCGCGTGCGACGATCGCAGAGCTGAAATCGGCCTTTCACGACGTGTATTTCACGCCGGGTAACATCCGCGAAATCGCGGCAGCGCGACTGGCGGCTAACGCCTACGAGTCGGCCGAGGCGAAGCGCTTTCTTGCATTTTTCGCCGAGGGCAAGCGCAGCTTCGCGCGGGCGCGTCGCGCCGAGGGCGGGCTCGAAGAGTGAGCGCGGGTGCGATGAGCAAGCTGGCCTTTACGTGTGGCGATCCGGCGGGCGTGGGCCCGGAGATCATTGCAGCGTGGCTGAAGGCAAATGGGCCTGAAGCGCGCGATGTCGCGGTGATCGGACCGGCGCGCTGGCTCGCGACGCTCGATACGACGGCGGAAAAAATCGCGGTCGGTCTCGAAGAGTTCCAAGCGACCCTGGGCAAGCCGAGTGGTGAGGGCGCGCTGGTGGCGTGGGCGGCGATGGAGCGCGCGGCGGCGGGGTGCCGGAGCGGTGCATTTGGTGGCGTGGTGACAGGGCCGGTGAGCAAGGCGGAGCTGGCAGCGATCGGTTATGAGTTTCCCGGCCAGACAGAGTTTTTCGCGGCGCGATGGGGCGGGGCGCCGACGATGGCGTTTTGCGGTGGGCGGCTGCGCGTGGTGCTGCTCACGTGGCACGTGCCGCTGCGGACGGTGCCGGAGTTTTTGACGCGCGAGAATTTTTCCCGTGCGGTGCGCGCCGCGGCCGAGCTCGCGCGGGCCGAGGGCATCGCGCAGCCGCGCATCGCGGTCTGCGGGCTCAATCCCCACGCGGGCGAGGACGGCCTGCTCGGCACCGAGGAGCGAGACATCATCGATCCGATCCTCGCCGCGGTGCGCAGTGAGTTTCCTGGACTCTCGCGCACGCTGCCGGGCGACACGGTTTTCGGGCGGCAACTCCGCGGCGAGTTCGATGGGTCGATCGCGCTTTACCACGACCAAGGCCTCGCGCCGTTGAAGACCGTGGAGTTCGACGAGGCGGTGAATGTTACCCTCGGCCTGACGCATGTGCGCACGAGCCCGGATCACGGCACCGGCTTTGGCATTGCGGGGAAAGGTGTCGCGAGCGCGCGGAGCTTTACCAACGCTGTGACCGTGGCGCGGCGCTTGATTCTGGCGCGGACCGCGCGATAGTGCCCGACCGATGTCTGATTCTGCCGCCACGCTCGCTTCACCTGCAGCACCCGCGCCCACCCTCCCTGAGGGTGTGCGACTGGGGCACGAGCAGCTCGTGAAGTTGACCGAGCCGGCGGGGGTGAAAGTGAAAAAGCTCGCCGCGCGCGAACAGCAAGGCGACCTGCTTCGCATCGCGATCAGCGGCGGCGGGTGCAATGGCCTCAGCTACAAGCTGAAGTTTGCCCAGGCGCCCAAGCGCGGCGACATCCTCGTGCGCACGGCGGGGGTCGAGGTGATCGTGGACCCCAAGACCGCGCTCTATTTAAAGGGCACCGTGCTCGATTATTCGGACAAGATGATCGCGGGTGGCTTCAAGTTCACCAACCCCAATGCCAAGGCCAGTTGCTCGTGCGGCGAGAGCTTCAGCGTGTGACCGGCGGGGTGGGGCAATTTCCCCACCTAAATAATTGTTGCTCCCGAGGGTGGGCTGGGCGAGTATAGCGGCTGACCTAACCACCACTCCCAACACTTATTTGATGGCTAATTCGTTTCCTTCCGGCGGTAGTGCCGGTGGCCGCCCGGGCCAGTTTCAGCGCCGCAACAACGATCCGTTCGCGGCGATCCGTCGCAATCACCGCATCAAGGTACCGCAGGTGCGCGTCATTTCCCCCGAGGGCAAGCAGCTCGGCATCATGGACACGGCCAAGGCCGTCAACCTCGCGCTGGAGGTCGGACTCGACCTCGTCGAGCTCGCGCCGAATGCCACGCCGCCGGTGTGCCGCATTCTCGATTTCGGCAAGTACGTGTACGAGGAGTCGAAGAAGACCTCCCATGCGAAGTCGACCGCGAGCAAGATCAAGGAGATCGAGTTCAGCGCGCGTATCGAGAACAACGATTTCATCACCAAGATCCGCCACGCCGAGGAGTTCCTCGACCATGGTAACAAGGTGAAGCTCCGCCTCAAGTTCCGCGGCCGCGAGATGGCCCACACGGAAATCGGTTTCCAAGTGATGAAGCGCGCCGTCGCCGACCTCATCACGATGGGCCACCCCGACGCCGAGCCGAAGCTCATCGGCCGCAATATCCACGTGATGCTCACGCCTCTCCCGGTCAACAAGCGGAAGATGAAGTATCACGTCCGCGAGGAAGGGGCCGAGGGCCAGGAGCACGAGGACGACGGCTCTGACGAGACGTCCGACGATTCGTCGGAGAGCTGATCTCATTTCACCCATGCGGGCGGTCCGGTACGCTTTGATCGTGGCCGGACTGCTGACGGCGAGCCTCGTGCCCGCCGCCGATGCGCCTGTGCGTGGCACGCCCACCCGCCCGGGTCAGCCTCCCACGGCGACGCTGTCGCTCGTCACCACAAAGATCGGCGGCGTCGACTACGTGAAGCTGGCCGATGTCGCGAAGAAGCTCGGCCTCAAGGCCACCGCGACGCATCGCGGCAAGGATCTCACGCTGTCCGATGCGACGGTGCGCGTAGACTTCGACGCCGAGAGCCGCGAGGCGCTGCTCAACGGTCTGCGCCTCTGGCTCGGCCAGCCGATCGCGGTCAAGGGCGACGACCTGCTGGTGAGCCGCGTGGATTTCGACCGTTGTGTGCTGCCGCGCCTCAAACCGGCGCTGGTGCCCGCGCTCCCGCCGAAACCCAAAGTGATCGCCATCGACCCGGGTCACGGCGGCGGCGATCCCGGCATGGAAAACGAGAAGCTCAAGCTGCAGGAAAAAGTCCTCACGCTCGATGTGGCGCTCCGTCTCGAGAAGCTCCTCAAGGCCGATGGCTACTCCGTGGTGCTCACCCGCCGCGACGACCGCCAGCTCGCGCCCGAAAAAGTGGACGACTGGAGAATGCGCGGCGACATCGCCAACCGAGCCAACGCGGACCTGCTCGTGAGCATCCATTTCAATTCTCTTTTCCCCGACACCAAGACCAGTGGCACGGAGACCTACGTCTTCACCCCGATGGGCCAGCGTTCGACGCGCGCATGGAGCCCGACGCAAAAAGACGACACGGAGGAGGACCGCGCGCCGGTCAACCGCTACGATGCGTGGAGTTCCGTGCTTGCGCAGTCGGTGCATCGCGGTGTGCTCGGCAATCTCAAGACCTCCGACCGCGGGCAGAAGACGATGCACTCGGCGGTGCTCCGCGGACTCGATTGCCCCGGCGTGCTGGTGGAGTCGGTGTTCCTCTCCAACGAGGGCGAAGGCAAGCGCGCGGGCACGCCGGAGTTTCGTCAGCAGATCGCCGCGGCGATCGCGGCGGGCATCAAGAACTACGTGATCACGCTGGACGGCCTGCGCCCGCCGGCGAAGTCCTGACGCCATGCCGAAACTAGCGTTCATCACGGGTATCACCGGCCAGGACGGCTCATATCTCGCCGAGTTGCTGCTCGCGAAAGGCTACGTGGTGCACGGACTCGTGCGCCGCGCGAGCATGTTCAACCGCTCGCGTATCGAGCACCTGCGCAACGATGCCACGGTGTTTGGTAAGACGTTTTTTCTCCACTACGGCGATCTCGGCGACGCGACCTCGCTGCGCCGCACGCTGCGGCAGATCAAGCCCGACGAAGTGTATCACCTCGCGGGGCAGAGCCATGTGGGCCTGAGCTTTGAGATTCCGGAGCTGACCTGCCAAGAAGTGGCCAATGCCACGCTGAGCCTGCTCGAAATCATCCGCGATCAGGAGCACCCGGCGCGGGTGTACCACGCGGCGAGCTCGGAGATTTTCGGGTCGCCTGCAATCGCACCGCAGACCGAAGAGAGTCCGATCCTGCCGCGCAGCCCTTATGGCTGTGCCAAGGCCTTCGCGATGCACCTTTGCCGCGTTTACCGCGAGTCGTACGGCCTGCACGTGAGCAATGGCATCGCCTATAACCACGAGTCACCGCGCCGCGGAGAAAACTTCGTCACGCGCAAGATCACGCTCGCGGCCGCGCGCATCCGTCGCGGTTTGCAGCGCGAGATCACGCTCGGCGACCTCGATGCGCGCCGCGACTGGGGCTACGCGCCCGAATACGTGGAAGCGATGTGGCGCATGCTGCAGCAGCCCAAGGCGGGCGACTATGTGCTGGCGACCGGCGAGAGCCACGCGATCCGCGATTTTCTCGACGCAGCATTTACCCGCGTGGGCCTCGACTGGCACGAGCACGTGAAATTCGACCCGCGCTTCGTGCGCCCGGCCAGCGTGGAACTGCTCGTCGGCGACGCGCGCAAGGCGCAGGCCGAACTCGGCTGGTCGCCCCGCACGCGCTTGCGCGAACTCGCCGAGCTGATGGTCGACGCGGATCTCGCGGTGCTTTCGAAGTAGCAAAGCGGACGATTTCACACGGACTTCATCGTCCGATCATCCGCACCACATACAGGTGTGCCATGCTGCGGCCATGGAACCTTGGTTTGGGCTATCGGCGAAAGTCCGGCCGCTGCTGACGAGCGCGGCGGCGGCGGCGCTCGTGTCGGTCGCGCTAAGGATTTGGCCAGAGCTGGTGCTCGGCGGCTTTGCGCGCGGAGCGGCGAAGCTGGCTGGTTGGTGGCTCGGCCTGCCCGCGGTCCGAGATGAACTCGGCTGGAGGTTGGCGACCGCGGGCCAGCCGACCGTGGTCACCGCAGCCTGCAGTGCGACGGATTTCTGCCTGCTGATAACTGCGGTGCTTGGCTGGCATCTCGGACGTAGCCGGCGGTTGCCGAGTCTGCTGGGAGTGTCGCTGGCCGTGATATTCGCCGCGCCAGTGGCGATAATCGTGAATGCGCTCCGCATCATCGCGGTCGTGCAGACGCACACCTGGGTGATCCCGCTGTTCCCCGCGACCTACGGTCCGTTTCTGCACCTCCTGACCGGCGTGGCGGTGTTTTTGCCGGCGCTGATTGGCTGCAACGTTCTGCTCGAGCGCCATGGCTTCCGCTGACCAATCCGGACTGGAACGCGATTCGATGCTGGCCGAGTGGCAACTGCGCCCGGCGGCCTTTTTTTGGACGTGGGTGCTACCGATCACGGTGCTGACGTGGCTCAATTATCTGGGCTATCGGCTGATCGAAGGCGACATGAGCCCAGAACAGCATCAACTGGCGCGCTGGCTCGGCGTAGGCTCTTTGGCGAATCTCGGAGCTGGGCTCTTGGTCTGGAGCGCGGTGAAGCGGGGCGGGTCGCTGGCGGCACGCCACTGGGTCTGGGGCCTGCCAGCGATCGCCATGCAGGTGACGTGGCTGATTTTGACGTGCACCTTGTCCGATTCGGTGCTGCCCGGGAGCGTCACGACTTGGATTTACCCGGAGATGCGCTTCATCGGACACCAGTTCATGTTTGCGATGGTGCCGCTGATGGACGGCGTGCTGCGTCTCGCGGGATGCACGCGGATGCTTTTGTTGGAGCGGTCGCTTAAGCGCACGTTTCTAGGAGCGCTGCTGGTACCGGTAGCTCTGTATTTGAGCGTAGTCATTTTTGAGCATGGGCATCGCATTGGTGAGATGGCGTTTGTTGCCTCGTTGATCGTGCTGGGGCTGACGGTGCTTGTCCTGGTCGTGCGCGTGGTGCTGCAACTGCTGCGGCGGCGAGCGCCGGTAGGGTCAGATAACCTAAAATGGGTCGTGCTGGCCATGGCCCTCCTGATGCCGCTGGGCGGATTGATCTTGAATCGGGGGATTCCATATCCGGCCGATTTTCAGTGCTGGGAAGTGTACGCGCTGACGGTGATCAACGCCGCTTCGCTCGGCTTTGCAGTGCTGCGCGGTACGGCCCAACCGCGGTTAAGCCTTGTCCTGCTGATGCTGACTCTTCCGTTCTCGCTCTATTTCTTCCTGGTGTTTTTGCCGTTCACGCCGGTCTCGCTGTTGGCGCTGCTGGCATTCGGCCTCGGGCTCTTGGCCCTGACGCCGTTGATGTTGGGTATGCTTCACCTGCATCTCCTGTACACCGGCTGGCGGACGGTGGAGGCGGTTGAACCGCGCAACAAAATCAGGTGGGCCGCGATTGCAGCGGTGCTCGTGCTGCCGGGAATCTTCGTTGGTCGGGCATGGAGTGACCGGGTGGCACTGCATTCGGCGATCGACTATGTGTACGCGCCGGCGATCGAGCGAGGTGCAGGGACCTTTCGTGGCAGCGTATCGGGAATCCGGCACGCGCTGGCGCATCTGCGAGCGCGCGAGAATGAAGAGGCGCTGCCGCTGCTCGACGATTTTTACGACTGGGTGGTGTTCGACAACCTGATGCTGCCGGAGGCTCGGATGGTGGCACTCGAGCGCGCGTTTTTCGGCGAGGCAGGTGAGCAGGACGCGATGCTCGAGCAAGAACGGTGGAGGCGACGCGAACGCAACAGAAGGGTGTCCAATTTCTCAGGACCGGTTGAGCCCTCGCCGGTCCGGCTGGAGCGGCTGATGTCTCGTGTATCGGAAAACCCACTACATGGACTGACCCTGGCCCTGACGTTGCACAACGACGGGGATCGGGCGGCGGAGTATGTCGCGCCGATCCAGCTCCCGCCGGGGGTGTTCGTCACTGGCTTTCGCTTGCAGGTGGGGCAGGCGCTGGTGCCCGGACGCATTTTTGAGAAGAAGACTGCGCTGTGGGTTTACTCGAAGATTCGTAGAGTGCGGCGCGATCCGGGGGTGCTGTTCTATCGGACTCCGAATGAGCTGCAGTTGCGGGTGTTTCCCGTGGGACCGGGGGAGACGACGCAGGTGGAAATCGACTTTCTGCTGCCCGCGGCCGTGCGGGCGGAAGTGCCAGCGGAGACGGCGGGCGATCTATCGGGCCTGCTTGCGGCGGCGGCGCAGAGCCTGCCGCCGCGGGTGATGATCGGACCGCAAGGCGAGGCGGTCGTAGCGGGCCTTCGTCCGTCCAAGTTGGCAGGGGTGACACGCGAGTCCTACTTGCACGTGATTGTGGATCGATCGGCGGACAATGCGTTCACCGGCGATCTGCCGGCTGCGATCCGCCGGGTCGCGGCGGAGTATCCACAAGCGAAGCGAGTGCGGGTGACGCTCGCGAACTACGATACCGTGGAGCAGACGCCGGAGCTGACGCCAATCGAAGAGGTGCGTGCGCTTCGATCCGAGACGCTGCGACCGACGGGCGACCTGTTGCTCGATACGGTCGTGGCGCGTGAGATTCGTCGCCATCGCGATCTCGATCTGGATCGAACTCGGCTCGAGGGCGAATTGCCGCCGCGGCCGATCTTCGTCGTGCTCGCCGCGCACCTGCCGAAACGCGGCACGGATTTCACGCTTACTAATCAGTGGGTGGACCTGCTTGATGAGCTGGACCTCATCGAGCGGGATGAAGACGGGGGCAAGGCTGCGTATGCGTGGAGCGACGGTGCACCGGCGCCATTGGTGCGATGGGGGAATTCGGTGCGGCCGGTGCGCGCGGATCGCGCGGTGCGTTTCGCGCAGGCGACGAGTGGGGCGGTGCTCCAGGCGTGGTCGTCGGATTTGCAGGCATGGCAAACGGTGCAGGGGTTGGGCGAGCCTGCGCTGGATTCGTCGTGGGCGCGTGCAGTGCGACTGCAGGAGCGGCAGCAGGATCAGGCGCGCTCGCCGGGCGACTCGGTGGAAGATATGG
Source organism: Verrucomicrobiota bacterium (assembly GCA_048498795.1). GTDB lineage: Bacteria > Verrucomicrobiota > Verrucomicrobiia > Opitutales > Opitutaceae > JBEHXH01. Next base: position 498 of record JBEHXH010000018.1, on the reverse strand, counting down.
CGGACATCGTGCGAGCCAGCCGAGAGAGTGGGCTGCTACTAGGTGCCAGCTCTTACATCGTGGTGGAAAGCGAAGCCCAGTGGCGGATGCTGGAGCAGAGTGAAAAACAAAAGCTCCGGCAGAACGACGTGCTCGAATTTCGCGAGGCGCCGGCTCCCGCGGGCTGGATGCTGGCGGGCGGCCTGGCCCTGTGGCTGGTTATTCGCGCGCGGCGGAAAATTCGGCGCACCCGCGTGTTGGTTCTACAGTAGGCCTGCTTCGCGGAAGCTGTAGTAGCCGCGGCCCTGCGGGTCGCTGGCGGCGCGGCCGATGATCACGTGGTCGAGGAGCGGAATCTCGACGGTGCCGGCGGCTTCGCGGAGCTGGCGGGTGATCGTGATGTCCTGTGCGCTCGGCGCTGGGTCGCCGCTTATGCCGTATGCGGTATAACCGGCGTTATGCCGCATCCCGTTTTATGCCGCATCGCGTCCGGTTTTCACTGGCGGGATGAGCGCCGAC
>JBEHXH010000017.1:0-121557 GCA_048498795.1 Verrucomicrobiota bacterium | reverse complement strand
TGGGTTCAGAACGTCGTGAGACAGTTCGGTCCTCTATCCGCTGTGGGCGTTTGTGATTTGAGGGGTTCATTCTCTAGTACGAGAGGACCGAGAATGACGAACCTCTGGTGTTCCGGTTGTCGCGTCAGCGGCAGCGCCGGGTAGCTATGTTCGGAAGGGATAAGCGCTGAAAGCATCTAAGCGCCAAGCCCATCCCAAGATAAGATCACAATCCGTCGCAAGACGGTGCAAGGTCCGGGTAGACCACCCGGTTGATAGGATGGAAATGTACGTGTGGTAACGCACTAGTTTACCATTACTAATGACCTTGCCGGTAATCTAATGCACTGAGTGGTTTGGGCGTTTAATTTATCTATATATTTCTCGGCCGAAAGGCTGAAACAAGTTTCTTGGTGACCAGATGCCAGGGGTTCCACCCGTTCCCTTCCCGAACACGGCCGTTAAGCCCTGAGCAGCCAATGGTAGTAGGACGTTAGGTCCCGCGAGAGTAGGTCGTTGCCAAGTCTATGCCCGGTATGCGTTAAAAGCGCGTACCGGGCTTTTTGTTTTAGAGGTTCGAGCATCAAATGTGTGTCCATCAAGTGCTGAGGAACGCTAATCGACGCTGATCAAGTGGCCACAAGAGGCACAATAGGCGCAGAAACGCGTCCTCTTTACTTAAATCCTCAATTCGAGCCACGGATTAGAGCCGAGCTGTACGGACCGGCTCTTCGTTTCCTCCGTTTCCTTCTGCAAAAACGGTTCGGATTACACTCCGTCCTCAAATTCCTCGCGTCCGGTACAATCTCAGCTCCCGTCCAACAAAAAAGCGGCGCCCATTGAGCGCCGCTTCGTGTAAAAGGAAGAACTCTCGCTTAGAACTTGATCGAGAGCTGATTGCCGCCGACGTCGTAGCGAATCGGGCGATCAGGGAGGCGGGTCTCAGACGGCAGGCGACGCAGCACGCGGTCACCCACATGATTCGACGAATCGGTCGAGTAGTTAGCGGCGATCAGCGTCGCACCGGTGAGCGTCCGCGGCCGACGAGTCGAACTCGGCGAAGCGATCTGCGTAAGCGGTTCAGTCGTCTGCATCGCGCCGGCGATCGCAGGACGAGCTTCAAAATTAGCCGCATCGCCCCACACGCGGCTGGCCATCTCAGGCTCGGCCGAAGCGATATTGGCGGCGATCAACTGCGCAGAGGGCAGATTAGCCGCGTCCGGTTGGATTTGCACCTTCGCCCGAGCCGAAACTGCCGGCACCTCGATCTCCGCCGAGTGGGACTCGACCGCAGAGGAGACTTCCGCACTCGCGGCCACCATCGAGGTGCGCTTCATCGTCGGAGTGCTCACCGGAGCAGGCGCCACTTGCGCTTTGGCAACAGTGGACTCAACCGCCTGCGGGGCGACCGGAACCGATTTCTCGGAAAAACTATAGTGCTGCACGCCAAGCGCGACAACCACGAGGGCGGCCGTGGCCCCGATCGGCAGGTAGTAACGCTGTAGGCCGCGGGCAAACTCAGGAATCTTCTGCCACCACGGCTTCTCGGTGACGATCGCCGCGAGCTGCTTGGCGCGGAGGTCGCGGTCAAACTGGGCCCAGAACTCAGGGGCCGGCCGCTCCGTGCGCTTGAGCTGCAGGAGGACTTCGACGGTCACGGGTTTCTGCTGGTCTTGTTTCATCGGCGGATATAGGGCTGGAGCTCGGCTTGAAGCAACTGCTTTGCGTAATGCAGTCGTGACCTCACTGTACCCACCGAGGTCCCGGTGATTTCTGCGATTTCCTGATGACTGAGGCCGTCGATTTCAAACAAGGTTACCACGGTACGATGGTTGATAGACAATTTCTGCATGGCCTCGTTCAATTTTTCCTGAAGTTCACGCACGTAGGTTCCCCGATCCGCCCCGGTTTTGTCGGTCAGGGCATCGATGACATCGCGGGCGATCGGCTCATCCTCGTTGATCCGCTCGAGGCTGAAGAAGGAGCGGAGCTTTTGTTTCCGGATGTGGGTGAGCGTGGAATTGATCGCGATGCGGTAGAGCCAGGTGAAAAACGACGACTGGCCTTGGAAACGGTGCACCGACTGAAACGCCTTGATGAAGGTGTCCTGCGTGAGATCCGCGGCGTCCTCGCGATTTGACGTGAGGTTGTAGATTACTCCAAAAACGCGCTCGCGGTAGCGGAGAATCAACTGATCGAAGGCCGCGACATCGCCCGCCTGCACCTGACGCAGGATGTCGATATCGGCGTCCGCCTCGTGCTGGCGGTCCGGCGAAGCCACGATCGGCTTGGCGATGGCCTTCGACGCATCCATGAGGGGAAGTTAATTTTAAGGCGCCCCGAGGCGCAAATGGAAACTAGGTGGCCGCGACGGGCGCTTGCAGGGAAGCGACTTGCGCACGCAGCACATCGCCGAGACTGAGCAGCAACGCCGTGGGCGGGAGATGGCCCCACGGAGCGAGTTCGGCGGTGGTTTGATGCAGTTCGGCATGGATCGCCTCAGAGACAGTTTCGAAGACCCCCAGTTCGTGCATCTGCCGAATCCGCAGCGCCGGCTGAGCCTCGCGCTGATGGGAGATTTCCTCGCCGAGCACCACGCGCTCCTCGGGCGAGAGGCGGTCCTGCAGCGTGAAAAGCGGGAGCGTCATCTTGCCGCTCGCGAGATCGGTGCCGAGGGTCTTGCCGATCTTACGCTCGTCGCCGAAGAAATCCGCGAGATCGTCGTAGATCTGATACGCGATGCCGAGGTGCCGGCCGAAACGCGCTGCGCACTCGGCAAACTCCGTGGGATAACCTCCGAGCTTGCCGCCGAGCGCGCACGAAACGCGGAAGAGTTCCGCGGTCTTGAGATCGATCACGCGCTGGTAGTCGGCGCGAGTGACGGTCGTCGAGCCGCGGCGCAGGGTCTGCACGATCTCGCCCGCGCACACGCGGCGCGTCGCGGCCGAGACTGCGAGACAAACCTCCGTCGTCGGATACTGCGCCGCGAGATGCAGCGCGTGACAGAAAAGCGCATCACCCAACAGCACCGCCGCGACCGGACCATAGGTGCGCGCGGCCGTGCGGCGACTGCGGCGGACCTCCGCCTCGTCCATGATATCGTCGTGCACGAGTGTCGCGAGATGGACGAGCTCCACGACAGCCGCAGCGCGGACCAGATCGGCCGACGGCTTAGAATCAGGACCGCCCCAACCACTGAAAAACACGAGCGCCGGCCGGATGCGTTTCCCCGAGGTGTCGATGCAGTAATCCGCCATCGCGCGGATCTCGGGCTCAAACGCCGCGAGCTCGTTGTGCAGGAAGCGATCGAGCTCGGCCATGTGCGGCGCGAGGAGGGCAAACGCGTTGGCAAACGCGTGCTTGGGCTCGGAGGGATTCGCGGCAGGTGCGCGGCTCATGGTAGCACTCGACGCTAGGGGCGAAATCCGAAATGACCAATCAATAGTCAGCTGATGAACCATCCATTCGCGATTCTGTTGGCCCTCATTGCGGGCGTCACTCTCGCTAAGCTCTGGCGCGATGACCTCTGCTTGGTGCGCGCCGGCACGCCCAATCCCCGCGCGCTGCCCGGCGCCACGCCCGCTCCCGCGCGCATTGTCTGGATCGCAATCGCGGGTGCGCTTGTCCTGCTCGCGCTCGAGACCGGCGGCGAATACGCGCTCGGCCTTTCCGCGCAGCAGTCGAAGATGACCGCACTCTTCGCCCTCTACTCGGTGCTCGGTGCGCCGCTGATCGAGGAAACGCTCTTCCGCGGTTTCCTCGTGATCGAGGGCCGCGGCAAAGCTGCGCTGTGGGGCGGGATCGTCGCCGCCTCGGTGGGTTTTGCTCTGCTGCATCCATTTCTATGGAAGTGGGACGACCACGGTTTCGCCCTGGCGCTGACCGCCAAAGGCGCCTTCAGCACCGCGATGGTGCTGACGTTCTCGCTCTGGCTCTACGCGATGCGTTTCGCCCGCGGTAATCCCCAGCAGTCCCTGCTGCCCTGCTTCGCCGCGCACGCCGCGAAAAACCTCGGCACCGTCGCGATCAAGGGCGCGCTGGGCTTCCTCGTCGGCTGGTGGTGAGCGTGCTGTCGCGCTTTCCAGTCTTGTTGCCCGTCGTTTGATCGCCGTTACTTTTCGTTCTCATGTCCGCTCGTCGCGTCGTCACCTTTCACTACACTCTCCGCGGCCCCGATGGCCGCGTGTTCGACACCTCGGCGGGAGGCGACCCGATCAGTTATCTCGAAGGCGCGGGGCAGATCATCGATGGCCTCGATGAACAACTCCGCACCTCGCCCGCCGGCACGAAGCGTCGCGTGCAAGTCCCCGCGACCAAGGCCTACGGCGCGCACGATCCCTCGCAGGTGCAGAAGGTGAAGCGCGCGCAGCTCCCGGTCGATGGCGAGCTGAACGTGGGAGATCAGTTTCAGACCGACACGGACAAGTTTGCGCCAGTCGTGACCGTCGTGGCTGTCGAGGGCGACCAGGTGACGCTCGACGCCAATCATCCGCTCGCGGGCGTGGACCTTACCTTCGACGTCGAGATCGTAGCCGCGCGCGAGGCGACCGCCGAGGAGGTCCAGCATGGCCATGCTCATGGCCCGGGCGGTACTTGCGGCGAATAAGTTTGAACCTCCCTCGCGGCTAGGTCGTTATCCGCGCTCTCTTCAACCCCATGAACATTCTTGGTATCGACATCGGTGGGTCGTCCGTGAAGGGCGCGCCCGTGGACACTGTGACCGGCAAACTGTTGGGCGAGCGTTTCAAGATCGAGACGCCGGAGCAGCTCTCGCCGAAGCAGGAAGCGAAGCTCATTGCCGAGATCGCGAAGCATTTCAACTGGAGCGGCCCGATCGGCGTCGGCTTCCCCGGCGTCGTCACTGGCAACACCATCCGCACCTCGGCCAATCTCCACAAGGACTTCATCGACCTCGATGCGGTGAAGCTCATTTCCAAGGCCACCGGCAGTCCGGTTGGCCTGATCAACGATGCGGCCGCGGCCGGTCTCGCCGAAATGAAATTCGGCGCGGGCAAGGGCTTCATGGGCAAGACCCTGCTGCTCACCCTCGGTACTGGCGTCGGCTCCGCGATCGCTTATCAGGGCGTGCTGATCCCGACCGAGCTGGGCCACCTCCCGATGAAGGGCGAGTCCGCCGAGTTGCGCGTGTCCTCGGCGGCCAAGAAGCGCCTCGACCTGAGCTGGGAAGAATGGGGCGGCAAGCTCACCAAGTACATTGGCACCCTCGAAAAGATTCTCTGGCCCGAGTTGATCATCATCGGCGGCGGCGTCAGCGCGAAGCACGAGAAGTTTTTCCAGTACGTCGAGACGCGCGCCAAGATGGTGCCCGCCCAGATGCTCAACGACGCCGGTATCGTCGGTGCCGCCCTCGCGGCCCTGCCGCCGCCGAAGAAGTAAGCGCGAACGCGGCCGATCTCGGCCGCGCACCGCTTGTCGTCGCATCCGCGATGCGCCCTGATATCCTTATCTTAGGTCAGGGCCTCGCGGGGACTCTGCTCGGCTGGGAATTCGAGCGCGCCGGCATCCCATTCGCCATCGCCGACTCGGTTGTTGATGCGACCGCCTCGCGCGTCGCCGCGGGACTCGTCAACCCGATCACTGGCCGCCGCTTCGTACCAAGTTGGCGGATCGAAACGCTGCTCCCCGCCGCGCGCGGCACCTATCGCGAGATCGAGACCGCCCTCGGCGTGAGCCTATGGCGCGAGCTGCGCATTCGGCGTTTTTTTCAGGACGAGCGCGAGCGGCGCATTTTTGGCGAAAAGGCCGCGCGTGGCGAACTCTCCCCGTACCTCGGCGCGGCCGAGTCGGACGGTTTTTGGCTCGAAGGCGCCGCGCGCGTCGACGTCGGTCGTTTGCTCACCGGGGCACGGACTCACTGGCAGCGTCGCGGCTTGTGGCGCGATGCCTGCATCGAACCACTAGCAGAGATTGCCAACCACGAGCTCGTGATCGATTGCCGCGGACTCGCGAGCGTCGACGATCCAGCGTGGGCTGGGGTGCCGTGGGAGTTTTCCAAGGGCGAGGTGCTCTCCGTCGCCGTCGATGGCCTGGTGCCTGATGTCGTGTTGCACTGTGGCCAGTGGGTTTTGCCGACCGGGGCAGGGGAGGCGCTCGTTGGTTCGACTCACGAGCCCGGCGTGCGCGATACGACTCCCACGTCCATCGCGCGCGCGACACTCGCCGCCAGCGCCGAATCGCTGCTCGGCAAAGCGATCACCATCACCGGTCACGCTGCCGGTGTGCGCGTCAATGTCCCCGATAAACGCCCCGTCGTCGGACGCCATCCTCTATATAGTAGGCTCGGCCTCATCAATGCCCTTGGCGCCAAGGGCGTGCTGCTCGCGCCGTGGCTGGCCCGGCAGTGGGTCAATCATGTGACAGAAGGGGTACCTTTTGCCGACGAAGTAGCCTTGGCGCGGTTCGGACGGGCCTAGATTGGGTCTGCGGCTTGCGATTCGTCGCAGTCTTCGTCGCGTATATCTGCCGTTCGTCGCGATAAATCCGCCGTTCGTCGCAAAAGCGGCGTTTCCCGCTTGAGCCGGGCGCGTCCGAGGCGAAGAACCCGGGGTGAGCCGCGTCAGTTACCTCCTTCACATGCACAACCGTTGGATCAAGTTCGCCGTCCTTTTGAGCGGCTGGGCTTTCCTCGGATTGGTCCTCTCGCTGGAGGTCTATTTCAACCAGCGCGTCAATGTCCGCGAGGCCGCGGACTTCCTCGAGTCCGCGATTCCGCAGTTCGGCCGCGTGCTGATGTGGGCCGCGCTCGCGCCGCTCGTGCTACAGCTCCGGCACAAGGTCCCGCTGAGTCGTGGACATTGGCTGGGCGGTATCGGATTTCACTTCGCGTTCAGCTTCGTGGTGATGGCGACGTACTACCTCGGGCGCATTCTGGCGTTCACGTTTTTCTGGGATGAGCCGCTCGCGAGTTTCTGGGCGACGGCGCAAAAAGCTTTCTACGGCCGCAACATCATCGACATGGCGTTCTACTGGGCGGTGCTGGCGTTTGGCTACAGCTTCGAGATCTACCAGAAGTACAAGAGCGAGGAGCTAAAGGCCGCGCAACTCGAGGCCCGCCTCGTCGAAACCGAACTCAAGGCTCTGCGCGAACAGCTCCGCCCGCACTTCCTCTTCAACACGCTCAACACCGTCGCCGTGCTCGTGCGCGAACAGAAGACCGATGAGGCGGTAAATCTCATCGCGCGGCTTAGCGCGCTGCTGCGGATGTCGCTCGATCCGTCGCGCACGCACGAGGTCACGCTGAGGCAGGAGATGGAGTTTTTGGAGCGCTACATCGAGATTCAGCAGGCGCGTTTCTCCGACCGGCTGCGGGTCAACATCGCGGTCGAGGCCGCGGCGATGGATGCGCGCATCCCGCACCTGATTCTCCAACCGATCGTGGAAAACGCCATTCTCCACGGCATCGCGCCCAAGACCGGGCCGGGCCAAGTCGATGTCTTCGGCCGTGTGGCGCAGGGCCGCCTGCACCTCGAGGTGCGCGACGATGGCCCCGGCTTCCCCACGACCGCGCGCGGCCGCGAAGGTATCGGACTTTCGAATACACGCGAACGACTCGCAAAAATTTACGGCGCCGCCAGCCAGTCCTCGTTCAAGAGCGAGCCCGGCGCCGGCGTCACCGTCCAGATCGTCATCCCTTGCCGCACATGAAAACCAACCTAGCCCCGGTCCGCCCCGAAGCATCTGCGCCCACCCGTCTCCGTGCCATCATCGTCGACGACGAGCCCGCCGCCCGCCGCGGCGTGCGCATGCTGCTGGAGCGCGATGCGGGCGTGGAGGTTGTCGGTGAGGCCGCTGGTGGTGCCGAGGCCGCGGAGCTGATGCAGGCGGCGAAGCCCGATCTAGCGTTTCTCGATGTGCAGATGCCCGGCTGCGATGGCTTCGAGGCCCTCGCGAAAGTCGGCCCCGGTGTCGCACCCGCGGTCGTGTTCGTGACCGCGTACGACGAGCACGCGCTGCGCGCTTTCGAGGTCAACGCCGTCGACTACCTCCTCAAGCCCTACGACGACGTGCGCTTCTACGCCGCGCTGCAGCGCGCGAAAGCCGAGATCCGCCGCCGCCAGACCGAGGCCGTCAACACCCGCCTCACGCAGCTACTCGATTACATCCAGCAGAGTTCGGCCCGCCCCGCCGAAGAAGAAGAGTCCGGCGACCGCATTCTCGTGAAATCCTCGGGCGAGATTTTCTTTTTGAAAGCTGACGAGATCGACTGGATCGAGGCCGAGGGCGACTACATGAAATTCCACACCGCCGGTCGCGCGCACCTCATGCGCGAGACGATGGCGCGGCTCGAAGCGCGGCTCGATCCGAAGCGTTTCATCCGCATCCACCGCTCGACCATCGTGAACATCGATCGCGTGCGGAAACTCAGCCCCACATTTGCGGGCGAGTACGCGGTGATCCTCGCCGACGGCACCAAGCTCCGGCTGAGTCGCGGTTATCACGATCGCATCGCGACGCTACTCAAGCAGTCGCTTTAAGCAGCGAGAGATTTTTTGCTTTCTAAAAAGACGCGGCACTTTCGCCGCGTTTTTTTGTGCGTTCATCGCGGCTCGCACTGTGATGATCGATTTCACGTCCGCGTGTTTCCGATTCTGGGACGCGCGCGTCCGCTCTCGATACACTTTTCCCCGAGGGAAAAATCGCTGCAATTCAACTCGGCTACGCCCCACCGACTTTCGTCGCTAAGAAACAACCGTTCGTCGCAAATCCGCAACTGCGGCGCGAATCCGGCGCTTATGGGGGCGTGAAGACGACCAACACCCTCCTTCTTCTTGCCGTCACTCTTTCGCTGTTCACCGTCTCGGTTCGCGCCGAGCGTTCCATGCTCACCCACGCGCGCGAAGCGCAGGCGCTCCTCGGCCCCACCGTGTGGTCGCAGGTCGTGCACATCGACAACGCAGCCACGCGCAGCGCTTATCCGAAGCAGGTCGATGCGCTCGTGTTCGAGCTGGCGGGCATCCTGTGGATCTACACCGACACCGATGGCACGCAGAGTCTTTCGCTGCGCCGCGGTCATCTCGAAGAGGAGAAGGCCGATCTTGGCCCGCTCCTGCGCGACATTGATCCCGGCTTCACGCGCTGGCACGCGCTGCCCGATCAGGATGTGACAGAGACGGGACCGCTGCCCAATGGTTGTTTCATCGAGAGCATCGCGGCGCTGCGTCATCGCCTCGCGCTCGGCAGCGAGACGCTGGAGCCGCAGCTGCTGTCCTTTTACGGCGAGCGTGGCGCGGGCCATACCGTGTTAATGTTCTCCACCGCGAAGGGCATCGGCATCGTCGATCCGCTCGAGCCGAAGAAGACGCAGCTCTATCCCGCGGAGCTTGGTCGCGACCTCAAGAGCCTCGCGCGCGAGGTCAACTATCGCCACTCCGTCGCCTCGGCGCGCACGCTGCCGATCAAGGAATTTGGCTCGAACGCGAGCAGCACATTGGCGGACGCGCGCCGCATCGGCGCGGGCATCAACTGAGTTTTCTCCTCTGAAATTCCCCGCTTAATCCACGATTTTCCCTCTACGATTGCTCGTCTCTGGCCCGGTGCGGCCCGTCTTGCGGCGAAATGGGTTTCGCCGCAGAGGTCCATGGTTTGGTCGATTATGACGGGAATGTTTCGCCGCTGAAAACCGTGCGCTCGTCGAGCGCGCGCGTGTTTGGTCGCATTGGCGTTTCGTGCACGGGCTGCGGGGCTTTGCTGCGCGCAAACGAGGGCCCAGCCTACCAGACCGGGCCAGATGCGTTGAACACACCACACAACAGCAAGCGTATGAAACCTGTATCCCATAGCCCGCGCGCGAGTCTGCGGCGTGGCGCCACCCTGGCGTCCGTCGCGCTCTCGCTCGCCGCGCTCACCGCGCGCGCGCAAGCTCCGATTCCCACCGCCACCACGGCACCGGCGGAAAAGGACGATGCCGTCAAACTCGAGTCGCTCGTCGTCACCGGCTCCGCGATTCCCACGCCCGAAGGCGAGACGTTCTCGCCCGTCACCCTGTACTCGCCCGCGCAGATCGCGCGCAGCGGCGCGTCGCTCCCGATCGAAGTGCTCCGCGCGATGCCGGGTTTCTCCGGCGCGGTTAATACCGAGCAGCGCACCAATGGCGGCTCCGGCAACGCCGGCGTGAATCTCCGCGGTCTCGCGGGCACGCTCACGTTGCTCGACGGCCACCGCACCGCGGCCTACGACAACTTCAACGTCATCCCGACCATCGGCATCAGCCGCATCGAGGTCGTGAAGGACGGCGCGAGCGCCACTTACGGCGCTGATGCGCTCTCGGGCGTGTTCAACACCGTGCTCGTGCCGCGCTACACCGGCCAGAAGGTCGACCTGTACTACGGCAACACCACGGACAAGGACGCGGGTGTCACGCGCATCGGCCTCATGGCCGGTGGTGCCGTGGGCAAGCTCGACGGCGTGTTCGCCTTCGAGCGCTACGCGCGCAATGCGATGACCTCCGCCGACCGCGCGGTCTCCGCCGATTCCGACGGACGCCTCCGCGGCGGCCGCAACGGCGGCAGCCCGACCTTCTCGGGCCGCACCACCGCGCGTGTTGGCAGCTCGACGGCTGCGGTGCAGGATCTCGTCCTCGCCCCGGGCAAGACTGTGCCGCTCACGTCCGCGGACTTCGTGCCCTTCGACACGAATCCGATCACGTCGAACCAGCTCCTCAACTTCCGCGCCTACACGCCGTCGATCCCGAAGCAGGACCGCTACAACCTCTACAGTCGCCTCAACTACAAGCTGAGCGACAACGTCGAGGCCTACGCCCGCATCATCTACGGCCACGATAAATTCTACAACGGCCTCGCGCCTTCCCCGATGCCCGCCACCGGCGCGGGTGGTACCGCGCTGCGCAATGCCACGCGCCTCAGTCCGCAGATTCCCACTGGCCTCTTCCTCGGCAGCTCGACGGACAACGCCGCGTCACCCGCCGGCGGCATCATCGTTGGCACGACGCCGTTCCGCACGATCGCCCTCGGGCCGCGCACGCAGACCTACATCCGCGATGCGTGGGACGCCACCATCGGTCTGAGCGGCCGCTTCGGTCACGATTGGAACTGGAACGCCGACTACATCTACGGCGCGTTCTACCGCGACGACATCCAGGCCGGCGCCCCCAGCCGCGCCAAGATCGTCGCGCACATCCTCGACGGCAGCTACAATCCCTTCGCGCTCGACACCGCCAAGGGCACCGGCCCGACCGGCATCGCCTTCGACAACCCGAAGGCCCTGCAGGACTCCGCCGCCAGCGGCAAGACCGACAACGAGTCCCCCACGCGCGGTGCGGACTTCAACATCAACGGCGGCATCTTTTCCCTGCCCGCTGGCGACGTGAAGCTCGGCATCGGTGGCGATTATTATCGCGTCGACCAGAGCGTGAACCCCGAGCCGATCTTCTTCACCGGCGACCTGCTCGGCCTCAACGCCTCGAATCCCTCCATCTCGCGCAGCTACGGTGCCGGCGCTTACGCCGAGTTGCAGATTCCGGTCATCAGCCCGGCGATGCAGATCCCGTTTGTCCGTTCATTGAGTCTCTCCGCTGCTGGTCGCTACGACTATCAGACGGTCGAGGGCTATCAGAACGGTGCGACGGGTGCCTCGGTTTCGCGCAGCTTCACCACGCAGAACCCGAAGTTCGGTCTGCGCTGGCAGGTGAGCGACGAGCTGCTGCTCCGCGGCACGTGGAGCACCGGCTTCCGTCTGCCCACGCTCACGCAGCTGTTCGCGGCGGCCGGTACCTCGAGCCCGCAGCTCACCGACCCGCTCGGCTTCCCGATCCTCAACCAGACCCAGATCAGCACCTCGGGCAATCCGCTGCTCGACCCGGAGAAATCGAAGACCTACTCGACCGGCTTCGTGTTTTCCCCGAAGGCCGTCAGTGGCCTGAGCGTGGTCGTCGACTACTACTTCGGCGAGATCAAGGGCCTCGTCGGTGAGGGCTCGCAGTTCATCCTCAATGCCAACGCCGCTGGCCAAGGCGCCGGCTTCGTCAAGGGCAACGCCGCGACGATCAATCCCAATGCGCCGTTCGCCAACCTCATCACGCGCTCGGCGGCGGGCAGCGTGACCACGGTTGCCTCGACGAACTTCAACATCTCGGGCCGCAAGACCACGGGCGTCGACTACGGTCTCACCTACGCGTGGCCGAGTCGCGAATACGGCCGGTTCATCACCCGCGCCGACTGGACCACGATGCTTACGTGGGATCTTACGCCGGTCCCCGGTGCCGCGCCGCAGAGCTACGTCGGCCTGTACATCGACACGTCGAACAACGCCATCTCCCCCGGCAGCCTCCCGAAGCAGAAGGGCTATCTCTCGCAGATCTGGGAAAAAGGCCCGTGGGCGGTCGTGTTGACCGGCAACTACATCGGCAAGCTGCAGGATGACCCGAACTTCACCACCACGGGTGCTCCCCGCACCATCGAGGCGTGGGTGACGGTCGATACGCAGGTCGAGTACAAGTTCGGCAAGACGGAGACCGGCTGGCGGCGCTTCCTCGCCGACACCTCGGTCCGCGTCGGCAGCAGCAACGTCCTCAACGAGTCCGCGCCCTTCGCCGCGGGCGCCTTCAACGACTCCTACGACGTCAAAACGCACAGCACGCGTGGCCGCTTCGTGTACATGGAGCTGCTGAAGAAGTTCTGAGCGAGTACCGCCAGACCCGTTCTCTCTCGGCGCGCCCTCACCGGCGCGCCTTTTTTTGCGCCTGTCCTCAGCCCATAGGTCCTATGCGCCCTATAGATCCCATCCCTCCCATTCTGGCCTGCCTTTCCGCCCCGCTCATCCCGTCCCCGATTCCACTCATCAAAAGATTCCTGTAACTTTTCGGTAGGGCGGGTGTTTTCGGTCCATGTCAAACGTGCGCCTGCCGTCCTCCGCTTCAGCCGCCGTCCTGGTGCGCTCCGGCGCGTCATGGCGGCAGTTCGTCGCAATCCCGTTTCCGTCACTGCGGGCAGGCGCTCAGGCTTCCTCTGTTCGTAGTTATCAGTTGTGTTGTGTGGAGGGGTCGTTGTGGGCCCCTCCACATTTTTTTGCCCGGGACTGATCGGCCGAGAGCCACGCCGTGCAATTTCTGCCTTCAACTTTGTCCATTCTGACCTCATCAACGCTATTTCGATGAATCCTCCCCCTGTGCCCAACAAGCCCGGCGCTCTCCGTGCCGCCGCTCCTCAAAAGAAGTCCAACGCCAAATGGTTCATCATCGGCGGCATCGTGCTCGTCGCGGTGCTCGGCTTGGCGGCCTACAAGAAGAGCCAGTCCGGCGGCCAGGTGGTCACCGTCACGACCGAGAAGGCCATCACCAAGACGATCGTCCAGATCGTCTCCGCCACCGGCAAGGTGCAGCCCGAGACCGAGGTGAAAATCTCGCCCGAGGTCTCTGGCGAAATCCTCACCCTCGGTTTCCGTGAGGGCATGGTCGTGAAGAAGGGCGACCTCCTCGTGAAGATCAAATCCGACGTCTATCAGGCCCAAGTCGAGCAGCAGGAGGCCAGCCTCGTCTCCGCCAAGGCCGCCGCGGTTCAGGCCAAGGCCCAGCTCCTCAAGACGCAGGACGACCTCCGTCGCAACGAGGACCTCTTTGGCAAAAAGCTCATTTCCGATTCCGATATCGCCACCGCCCGCGTCTCGCTCGAGGTCGCGCAGGCCAATCTCGACACGGCGCTGGCCAACATCCGTCGCACCGAGGGCTCGCTCAATCAGGTGCGCGATCAGCTCACCAAGACCACCATTTACTCGCCCATCGACGGCAAGGTCAGCTCGCTCAGCAACGAAGTCGGCGACCGCGTCGCTGGCGTCGGTTCCTACGGCGGCGCTGAAGTCATGCGCGTGGCCGACCTCGATAACATGGAGGTCCGGGTGAACATCAACGAGAACGACATCGTCAACGTGAAGGTCGGCGACAAGGCCAAGGTCGCCATCGACGCTTTCCCGAATCGCAAGTTCGACGCCGTGGTGAAGGAAATCGGCTCCGCGGCCAAGGTCACCGGCCAGAACACGCAGGACGAAGTCACCAACTTCCTCGTGAAGATCCGCATCGTTGACAAGGACGCGCCCCTCCGCCCCGGCATGAGCGCCAACGCCGACGTTGAGACCAAGACCGTCGAGAACATTGTCGCCGTGCCGATCCAGAGCGTCACCGTTCGCTCCAAGGAGGGTTCCAAGACCATCGAGCAGCTCGCGGGCGATCGTGAAAAGAAGGCCACCGAGACCAAGGGCGACGGCGCTGCCACCGCCGTCAATGACAAGGCCCAAAAGCAGGCCGACAAATCCGACCGCGACAACCTCAACCGCGTCGTCTTCCTCCGCAACGGCGACACCGTGAAGATGGTCAAGGTCGAGACCGGCGTGCAGGACACCACCCACATCGAGATCAAGTCCGGCCTCAAGGAAGGCGACGAGGTCGTGAGCGGCAGCTTCGGTGTCATCACCCGCACTCTCAAGGACGGTATGAAGATCGCCCTCGAGAAGCCCAAGAACGCCGGCGCCCCGAAGGACGCAGGCAAGTAAGCGCCCACCATGCACGGCTCACTCTCAGTCCCCACCTCGCGCTCGGTCCGCCCGCCCGGCGACCTCGTGATCGAGATCGAGGGCGTCACCAAGCTCTACAAGATGGGCTCGGAAATCATCCACGCCCTTCGCGGCGTGAGCGTGAAGATCCATCGCAACGAGTATCTCGCCATCATGGGCCCCTCGGGCTCCGGTAAGTCGACGCTCATGAACATGCTCGGCTGCCTCGATACCCCGACGGCTGGCCGCTACGAGTTCACCCGCAAGAATGTCGCCACCATGCTCGACGACGAGCTGGCCGATATCCGCAATCGCGAGATCGGCTTCGTCTTCCAGACGTTCAATTTGCTGCCGCGCTCCAACGCGCTGCACAATGTCGAGCTCCCGCTGATCTACGCCGGCATGACCAAGAGCGAGCGCCTCGACCGCGCCCGCCATGCCCTCGAAAACGTCGGCCTCGGCGAGCGCATGGGCCACAAGCCCAACGAGCTCTCCGGCGGCCAGCGTCAGCGCGTCGCCATCGCGCGCGCGCTCGTCAATAATCCCTCTATCATCCTCGCCGACGAGCCGACGGGCAACCTCGACTCCCGTACCGGCGAGGAAATCATGCAGCTCTTCGAGCAGCTCTACGAGCAGGGCAATACGATCATCGTCGTCACGCACGAGGAAGATATCGCCCGCCACGCCCGCCGCATCGTCCGCCTCCGCGACGGCCTGATCGAAAGCGACAAGCCCACGGAGTAAGGCCCATCCTAATGGCTCGCTTATACTATGAGCTCGTCGAGTCGCTGCGCATCGCGTTCACGCAGATTTACGCGAACAAGCTGCGCTCGGCTCTGACCGCGCTCGGCGTGATCATCGGCATCGTGGCCGTCACGCTGATGGGCACGGCGATTCTCGGCATCGACGCGGGTGTCGAGCGGAGCCTCGCGGGTTTCGGCGACGACGTGCTCTACGTCACCAAGTGGCCGTGGCGCGACACGAATGACTGGTGGAATTACCGCAATCGTCGCGAGATCGATCCCGACATGGCGGGTCCCATCAATGAGTGGGTCGCTGCGCATCCCGATGGTCCGCTCAAGCTCGCCGTCCCCGCGGCCAACTGGGGCACGACCGTTCTCCGTGGCGAGTATAAGGTCAGCAATATCTTCACGCTCGGTACCAGCTCCGACCTCTCGCGCATCGTTCGCTCCGACATGAAGGAGGGCCGCTTTTTCACCGACCTCGAGGGCCGCAGCGCGCGTAACGTGGTCGTCATCGGCTACGATGTCGCCGACGCTCTGTTCCCCAATGAGTCGCCCATCGGCAAGATGATCCGCATCCGCAATCAGCAGTATTCGGTTGTCGGTGTGGCGGCGCGGCAGGGCAGTTTTCTCGGTCTTTTCAGCTGGGACTCGATGGTGATTTTGCCGATCGACGCCTTTGCCCGTCTCTTCCCTGTGCGCTACGCTGATCCCGAGGTGCGCGTGCAGGTGGACCTCGCCCGCATGGATGAGGCCAAGGACGAGCTGCGCGGCATCATGCGCCGTCTCCGCAAGCTCGGGCCCGAAAAGCGCGACGATTTCGAGATCAACAGCCAGCAGGTGATTCGTGAGCAGATCGACCCGATCAAACAGAAGATCGCGCTCGCCGGTCTCTTCGTCACCGGCCTCGCCCTCTTCGTCGGTGCCATCGGCATCATGAATATCACCTACGTCAGCGTGAAGGAGCGCACGAAGGAGATCGGCACCCGCAAGGCCCTCGGCGCCCGTCGCCGCACGATCCTGCTGCAATTCCTCATCGAGGCCGTGAGCATCTGCCTGCTCGGTGGTATCGGTGGCCTCGCTACTGCGTGGGGCATGGCAGCAGCCGTGGGCGCGGTGATGCCATCGTTCCCCCTCGTATTCTCGACTAGCCTCGTGCTGATCGGTCTGTTCGTTTCCATTCTCACGGGGGTTTTCAGCGGCTTCGCCCCGGCGTGGCAGGCCAGCAAACTCGATCCCGTCGTCGCGCTGCGTTACGAATAAGCCGACTCCTCCGATGCTCTTCATCGAAATCCTTCGGCTCGCCTTTTCCTCGCTGTCTTCGAACAAGCTGCGCTCGGGCCTCACTGTTCTCGGCATCGCCGTCGGCGTGTTCTCCGTCATCGGCGTGATGACGCTGATCAACGGCATGCGCACCTCGATCGAGTCGGGCTTGAACGTCCTCGGCGCGAACAGCTTTCAGGTCAGCAAGTATCCGCCGATCAATTTCTCCGACCCGCGCGAGCGCTTCCGCAATCGTCGCGACATCACGTACCCGATGTCCGTGCGCTTCAAGGAGCTCATGGGCGACTCCGCGCGCGTCAACGTGCAGCTCGGCCGCGGCGGCATGACGGCCATCTATCGTGATCGCCGCACCAATCCGAACTCCCGCCTCATCGGCACGGATGAGAACTTCATCACCGCTTTCAACTACGATGTCGCGGTCGGTCGCAATCTAGGTGCCGACGACGTCGAGTACGGCCGCCCGGTCTGCGTAATCGGGGCCGACATTGCGACCAAGCTGTTTCCCACTGAGGAGCCGCTCGGCAAACTCGTTCGCATCAATGGTCAGAACTACGCGGTGATCGGCGTGCTCGCGACAAAGGGCTCATCCTTCGGCGGCAATCAGGACACCAATATCCTGACGCCCATCACGCGATTTCTCGCGATCTACGGTCGCGCCTATCGCTCGATCAGCATGAACGTGCAGGCGCTCAGCCAAGCGGACCTGGCCGACACGCAGGAGAAAGCCGTCGGCATGATGCGCCTTGTGCGTGGCCTGCACCCCGAGGACCCCAACGACTTCGAAGTCTTCTCCAACGAGTCGCTCATCGAGGCGTTCAACAAGATCGCCGATGTCGTCGCCGCGGGTGCGCTCATCATCAGCGGCATCGCGCTCCTCGCCTCGGGCGTGGGCGTGATGAATATCATGCTCGTGAGCGTGACGGAGCGCACGAAAGAGATCGGCATCCGCAAGAGCATCGGCGCGAAGAAGCGTAATATCCTCCTGCAGTTTCTCTCCGAAGCCGTGGCCCTCTCGATGGTCGGTGGCGTAGCCGGCGTGGTGATCGGCGTGAGTGGCGGCAACCTCGTCGCTTTCCTCATGCACACCGGCATAGTATTCCCGTGGATGTGGGCTGGCATCGGCATGGCCGTCTGCGGCGGCATCGGCATCATCTTCGGCCTGTACCCCGCGTGGAAGGCCGCCTCCCTCGATCCGATCGAGGCGCTGCGCTACGAGTGAGTTTGGCGGAACGCCCGATGCGTTCCGCCTGCTTTCAGTTACCCGCGGCGGATCTCCGATCCCTTGAAATCGATCTGTAGGCGGTAGACCTTTTTCACACGGCACGTGATCTTGCCGGTGGCGAGATTCACGATTTCCGGAACCTCGATGCGATGGATGTCCACCGAGGCGTGGTAGCCGCGTTCGGAAAACACATCGATCAGCATCGCCAGCGCGAGCGGCACATCCAGTACCGGGTCCTCGGTGTTCACATGTGCGGTGCCGGAAATCGCGTGGCGGACGACGATGGGAATCACCTTCTTGTCGATGAATCCGACCACCTGTTGGAAGAGCTCCGTGTTTTCGAGTTCGTAGCTGTCGAGGCGCTTCACCAGTTCCTGCCGCGCATGGATCACGATCTCGCTCGCGAGCGGGATGCCGCGCACGCGGTCGAAGGTACGTGGATCAAGTTCCAGCGTGCTCTGGTAATTGAGCTCCTTGAGGATGTTCTCCTCGACCTCGGCTATCGGACCCTGCGCGTTGACGAAGTGGTAGTGGTAAACTTCCTTCAGTTCCTGCAGCGCATCCCACGTCTGCTCCTTGAAGACGCGATAGCGGCGCTGCGCGAGACCTTGGTCGTGGTCGGTGGGACGATCTTCGAGAAACTCGCCGATGCCAGTTCGGCGGACTTCCTCGTTGTGCGCGCGCACTTCGAGACCGCGCTTGAGTTGGCGCTCCACGCTGGTGCGCTCGTCGACGAAGAGCACCATGATGTGGATCGTCGGCTGGCGGAAATGGATGCCGAGCGGCGTGCTGTAAAACTCGCTGCGGAGCTGGTGCATCTGGTTCACCAGCAGCTTGAGGCACTCGACCTGCACCTTGGTGCGCGGGAAGCCATCGAGGATGACGCCATCGCGGTACTGCGGCTGCAGCAGGCGCCGGAAGAGCAGTCCGATCACCTCGCGGTCGCCAACCATGTTACCGCCATCCTTGAGGCGCTTGGCCTCGGGGGAATCGAGCAGTGCGCTGATGACGATCGGGCCACAAGTGAGCCCGCGCGCCTTCGCAATGAAATCGGTGTTGGTGCCTTTGCCCGAGCCGGGGGCGCCGCCGAGGAGGATGATTTCCTTTGGAAAGCGGAGTTTTTCTCGGCCGAACTCTCCCTCGACGTCACGCCATACGGCATTGAAGATCAGTTGCGCGTCCTTGATTTCGAGATCGGTGTGCTTGGGGGGCGGCGGGTTGCTCGTGGGCGTGGGAGAAGCGGAGGACGACATGTCAGGTAAGGGATCATTGTTACAGGAACTGCGGTCGGTTTCCATCCCAGAAAAATAGACTCTATAGCGCCCCGCGCGGTCACGTGTACGCAGCCACGGCAGTCTGCGAAAAAATTGTCAAAAACGATTTACAAAACGATCTTCCGAGGGAGAACCGCGGAAAATTCTTTCGGCAGCCGGCGTTTTTTTCTGGGGAACCGCGCCATCCTGTGCTGGACTAATTCCAGTGCAGTCCGCGCGGGCCTAGCCCGTGGGATTGCCAAGTTGAAGCTGGACCTGGCGGGGCCGCGCAAGCGGCCCCGCCTTGTTTTTCCCTACTCGCGACTCCGGCCCGGAACTCTGTGACGATAAGCGGCTCCAAGTAAAAACCTTCGCCCCATGCGTATCCTTATCGTTGATGATGAAGCATCCATCCGGCGCACCACCCGCATCGCAATCGAAGCTGCGGGCCACGAGGCCGTCGAGGCGCCCAGCGGTACCCGCGCCCTGAAAGCCGTCGCCGAGGAGCCCTTCGATGCCGTGTTTCTTGACCTGAAGCTCGGCACCGACGATGGCCTCACCGTCCTCGCGCAGCTCCTCGAATCCGATCCCGCCCTCGCGGTCGTCATGTTTACCGCCTACGCCAACATCGCCACTGCCGTTGAGGCGATGCGTCGCGGTGCCTTCGATTTCATTCCGAAGCCTTTTACGCCCGACCAGATTCGCGGCGTCCTCGAAAAAATCCGCAAGGCCCGCAGTCTCGTGCAGCGCGTGCGATCCCTCGAGCGCGACCTCGCCGCCGAGGCGCCGCCCGCCGATCTCGAGTCCGCCGACCCCGCGGTGCAGCGTGCGCTTTCCGTGGCATTCCGCGCGGCGGAATCATCGGCCAACATCCTCATTCTCGGCCCAAGCGGCACAGGCAAGAGCTTGCTCGCGCGCGAACTCCACCGCCGCAGTCCGCAGCGCGATGCCGCGTTTGTCACCGTCAACTGTCCCTCGCTTTCACGTGAGCTGCTGGAGAGCGAACTCTTCGGTCACGTGAAGGGTGCGTTCACCGGTGCCATCGCTGATACGATGGGCAAGGTCGCTGCCGCCGACGGCGGCACGCTCTTTCTCGACGAAATCGGCGAGATGCCGCTGGAGATTCAGCCGAAGCTTCTACGCCTGTTGCAGGAAAAAGAATATGAGCGCGTCGGCGAGCACCGCACACGCCGCGCCAACATCCGCGTGATCGCCGCGACCAACCGCAATCTCGCCGACGAGGTGAAGGCCGGCCGCTTCCGCGAAGATCTCTACTATCGGCTCAACGTCATCAATATCACCTTGCCCGGCCTGCGCGAGCGCCCGGCCGACTTGTTGCGGCACGCGGAGAGCTATCGGCAATTTTTTGCCGCTCAGCTCGGGAAGAAGCTCACAGGATTTTCCCCGGAGGTTTCGGCCGCGTTCACCGCCTACACGTGGCCCGGCAATCTCCGCGAGCTGCGCAATGTGATCGAGCGCGCCGCGATTCTAGCCACGGGCGAAGTGATCGAGTCGCGCGATTTGCCGGAGGCCTTCCACGGCGGCCCGGTCAATGGCGCGATCGCTGTCGGCGCGCGCGTGACGATCGAGGCGCTCGAGACCGAGCATATCAAGCGCATCCTCGCGCTCTCGGCTAGCCTTGACGAAGCCGCCCGCACACTCGGGATCGACCCCGCGACGCTTTACCGTAAGCGTCAGCGTCTTGGCTTGCCCTAGCGCTCAGCTCGGGCGCGCCGAAACTTTCCATGCTGCGCACGCGCCTCGCCCTCGGATTGCTCCCCTTTCTCCTGCTGATCGCGGGGATGGGCGTCTACGCGATTCGCACGGGCCGCGAGCTTTCGCGCCGCGTGTCGGTAGAACTCATCGCACACTATCAGGACACGCTCGGCTGCCAGCATCTCCGCGATGCCGCGCAGGCGATGAACAACGCCGTGCAGGTCGGCCTGCGCGGCGATCCGCTGACGACCCAGCGCGAATTCGCCACTCAGCGCGCCGCGTTCACGCGCGAACTCATGGCCCAGTCCGCCCGCGCGAGCGGCACGCCGCGCGCCCCGCTAGTCGCCCGGATCGACGAAGAATTTCAACGGCTCGCCCAGCTCGATGAGGCGATTCTCCGCGGCGGTGGCGCGACCTCGCGCGAAGCGATGATCCAGAGCGCCGATGCGCTCTACCGCTTGCTCGATTCAGTGGAGGCGATCGCGCGGCATGATTTCGCCAGCGCGCAGCAGACCGCCGTCGAGGCCAGCCGGCTCTCCGCCGAAACGACCCAAGTGCTCGTGACCGTGATCATCGCCGCGGTGCTCCTCGCAATCATCCTCGCTTGGCGCATGGCCGACGCACTCCTCGCGCCGATCAAGGCCCTGACCTCGTCCGCCGTGGCCCTCGGCGACGGCGATCTCGAACAGCGCGTGCCCGAGCTTTCGCGCGACGAACTCGGCCAGCTCGCCCAAGCCTTCAACCAGATGGGCGCCAAGCTCCGCGCGTATCGCGAGGCCACGCTCGCCAAGGTCCTGCGCACGCAGCGCACGATGGAGGCCACGCTTACGTCGGCGCCTGATCCGGTCTTCGTGATCGACCGCGCCGGCACGCACACGGTGCGCAACCCCGCGGCCGAGGCCTTGGCCAGTGAGCCCGATTTTGTCGATGGCTTGCCCGCCGCGTTGGAGACGCCGCTGGCCTCCGTGCTCTCCGGTGGCGAGCACTACCTGCCGACCGACCTGCGCAACGTGATCACGCTGCGCGTGGGGCGTGAGGACCGCCACTATCTCCCGCGCATCCTCGCCATCGGTGATGCGCTCACCGAGTTCAAGGGCGCTGCGATCATCCTGCAGGACGTGACGAAATTCCGCCTGCTCGACGATGCGAAGACCAATCTCGTCGGCACCGTGAGCCACGAGCTCAAGACCCCGCTCACGAGCCTCCGCCTGGCGGTGTACCTCTTGCTCGAACAGCAGCTCAAGCTCACGCCCACCCAGCGCGAACTGCTCGAAACAGCGCGCGACGATGCGGACCGCCTGCTCCGCATCCTCGACAATCTCCTCGACCTCAACCGCCTCGAAGCCGGCGCCTCGACGCTCGACCGGCAGGAGATCGCCGTTGGCGAGTTGCTCACGATGATGGCCGACGAGGCGAAGTCCTTGGTGGAGACCGTCGGTCTCAAATGGCAGCTCTCCATCGCGGGCGGCATCGCTGATACACGGCTGAGCGTGGACACCGCGCGTCTGCGTCACGTGTTTATGAATCTGCTGACCAACGCCGTGAAATATTCGCCGACCGGCGGCACCGTCACGTTGGCCGCTGCGACCGATCCGCTCGGCTATGTGCGCTGCGCGGTGCGGGACGAGGGCGGAGGGATTCCAGCGGAAGTGTTGCCGCATGTCTTCGATCGTTTTTATCGCGCGCCCGAGCAGACGAAGAGCGGTGCCGGTCTCGGCCTCGCCATCGCGCGCGAGATTGTCGTCGCCCATGGCGGCACCATTGCCGTGACGAGCGAGCCCGGGCAGGGGACGGAGTTTTATTTCCTGCTGCCGGTCTGAGGCATGAGGTAAATTACTCGCTCACGGAACCGCGACGAGAAGCGGCGGACAATGGCTCCACGTTCCGCGCTCCTTGAGCGGTTCAGCTCATCAGCTTGTTCCGATCACAATCAACCCTTCGATTCCCTCATGAGCAATTCCGACACATCTTCCGAGACCCCCGAGCAACTCATCGCCCACATCAATCGCCTGATGGACGAGGCTGAAGCGATGCTGAGCGGCCCGGTGGCCGAGCACGCTGGCGCTCGCTTGGACGATATCCACGTGCGTCTGGATCGCGCGAAGTCCCAGCTCGAAAATCTTTACGACCGCACCCGTCAGAAGATCACCGATGGTGCCCGCGCGACCGATCGCGTGATCCGGAGCCGTCCATACGAGTCTCTGGCGGTGGCGCTCGGCGTAGGCGTGATCGTCGGTCTCCTTTGGCGCCGAAACAACCAAGCGTAAGTCCTTCTAGTGCCGGATACCCCTCCAGTTCTCGGCGGCCTGATTGGTTCTCTGCGTGACCTCGGGGCCACTGCTGTGGGCGCGGTGCAGGAGCGCTTAGAGCTGTTTGCGCTCGAGCTGCACGAAGAAAAGCTCCGTCTCGTCCAGCTGCTCCTCTGGATCGCGGGGACGATTCTCGCCGCGGTCCTCGCGCTCACGTTTGCCAGTCTGCTGATCGTGTTTCTCTGCGAAGGTTCGGCGCGCATCATCGCGCTCGTCAGTCTCACCGCCTTCTACATCGCGGCGCTCGTGGCGGCGATCGTCGGCTTCAAGCGCTATCTGGCCCGGATGCCGCGGCCATTCAACGGCACGCTGCAAGAACTCAAACAGGACCGCTCATGTATCCAACCGGAGAATTGAACCGACTCGCTGCGCGCAAACTGATCATGCACCAGCGGATTGCCGCGAGCCGCTGGGAAATGAGCGAAGCCTTCGCCCGCGTGAGCGAACCCTTTGGCGTGGTTGATACCTGGATCGCCCGCTGGCGGCGCTGGTCGCCGCTCATCAAGCTCGGTGCGATCCCGGCGTCGATTTGGTTTGGGAAAATTCTCAGCAAACGCATGAGCTGGCTGACGCCACTGATGCAGTTCGCGCCGATGGTATTTCGCGCGGCCCGCGCGACGCTTTGACCTCAACCGCGCCTGAGCCCCGGGTGGCCTCAGCTCTTACGCGCGATGATCTGCGGCGCGGCTTCCATCTGCCCGCGCGTGACACCGAGCTGATTGATCAGCTTCAGCTCTCTCCACAGTTCGGCGCCGCCGATTTCGCCGCGCAATAGTTGGCCGTAGCGCGTGAGCGTGCGCGCGACTTCGTCGGCGGATTCGTTGACGAACTCCACGCGGAAGCTGCGCGCACCGAGATCGACCAGCCGCGTGATGTACTCCGCGCCGGTCTGCGCGCGATTGTTGAAGACGGTGTTACGGCAGCCCGCGTCGGCGCGGAGCGGTAGTTCGGCGCCCACGCGATCGCGCAGGGCCACCCGTTGAGTTTCGCACGGACGACCGCAGTCATGGTAGTCCTTGCCGCTGGAGAGAAATGCGCAGAACACGCAGTGCTCCATGTGAAACATCGGCATGTGCTGATGCACGGTGATGTCGAACCATGCGCCCGGCGCGGAGCCGAGCAGCGCTTCGAGCTGGCCGATGTTGAGATCGTAGCTCGCGGTCACGCGCTCCAGTCCGTAGCGGCGGATGAAGTAGTCCGCAGTCCAAGGATTGGCCACGTTGAGCGAAAAGTCGCCGCGCTTCCGCTCTGCGGCGAAGAACGCAAGGTGATCGTAGTTGCGGATCAGGTAGCCATCGGCGTTGCACGAGCGCACCTGCTGGAGAATCCAGTCCTCACCGGGTTTGAAGACGCGGGGTGCAGCGACCCAGATCGAGGCGCTTTCGATCTTTGAATCCGGCTTTTCGTTTTGCAGTTCACGGAAGCGGGCGACGGTGTCGCGGTAGCGCTTCGGGTTTTCGAACTCGCAATAGATCGTCCGCGCGCCAGCGGACCATGCGGCGTCGAGCTGTTCGGGCAGGCGGATGACGGCGATCAGCTCGGGCGTCGCTGGTGTGGGTGTCGGATTGGAAATGTCGAGCCGCGCCCGCTCGGAGCGCAGCGTCCAGCGGTGGGGTGCGGCGCGTAGGCGATCCAGCTCGGCCACGGCCTCGCGGCGCACGCGGTTGAGTTCGCTGACCGGGAGCATTATCGCGCCCTCAAGTTGATTCGTGAGCTGGCCGAGTTCGAAGGGTGTGCCCCCGAGACGTCCGAGTTGTTCGCGGAGTTTTTCCGTCGTGAGCGGCTGGTTCTGCGCCGCGGCGAGCGGCACCGCGGAGTCGAGGCGCGCCACGTGACCCTCGCGGTCGTTGAGGATCAGCGTGAGCGGCGTGCCGACGCGGCCATGGACTTCGATGTCGACGGGGCGGGTGAAACGAATCTTCTCGCCCGCAAAGGTGCCGCGCAGCTCGCGCTCCAGTGCCGGGTCGCTCGTTTTCCACACGCGGTCGCCGACGTGGATACGGCGGAAATTCACGTCGCCATGGCCAAAGCGCAGCACCGTGTCGGCACCATGCGGCTCGACTTGGTAAACGCGTCCGCCCTCTTCGCCGGCCTCGGGCGTACCGGCATCGAATACCACGCCATCACCCGGCTTGAGCGGCGCACCGAGACGGAGATGCACGCTCTCGCCGGCGATGCGCGTGACCTCGCCGAGAAACACGCCGCGCTTCGTGCCGAAGCGCCCGTGCGCGAGTTCCTGATTGTTGATCCCGCGAAACCAGCCCGTGTAGAGGCCGCGGGAGAACGCCATCTGCAGTTCATATTTCGAACTCGCCGTGGAGTGCGACGAATTCGGCGAGGGCGCGCGGTCTGCGGTGCCGCAGATTTTGTCGAGCGCCTGCCGATACACGCGCGTGATGCTCGCGACGTACTCGGGAGATTTCAGGCGCCCCTCAATCTTCAAGGACGTGACGCCCGCGCGTATCAGCTCTGGCAATACATCGAAACCCGCGAGGTCCTGCGGGCTGAGCAGATATTTGCGGTCGCCGAGGTCGACTTTGTTGCCATCGGAAATCAACTCGTACGGCAGACGGCAGGCTTGTGCGCACTCTCCGCGATTGGCCGAGCGGCCGCCGAGCGATTCGCTGGTGAGGCACTGGCCGGAGTAGGCGACGCAGAGTGCGCCGTGCACAAAAACTTCGAGCGGGAGAGAGGTTTCCGCGCCGAGCTTGCCCCGGATGGCGTTGATGTCGGCGAGCGAGTTTTCCCGCGCGAGCACGACGAGCTGCGCGCCGAGCTCACGGGCAAAGGCCACGCCGGCGGCGCTCGTGACCGTCATCTGCGTCGAGCAGTGAATAGGGAAATCCGGCGAAAGCGTGCGGATGAGCCGGCACATGCCGATGTCCTGCACGATCGCGGCGTCGACGCCCGCGGCGATGATCGAGCGCAGGTAGTCCTCGGCGGCGCCGAGCTCGTTGGCGAAGACCAGCGTGTTGAAGGTCACGTAGCCCTTCAGCCCGCGTCGATGCAGGAACTCCATCAGCGCCGGCAAGTCCGCCTGCGTGAAGTTTTTCGCCCGCATCCGCGCGTTGAATCGTTCCAAGCCGAAGTAGATCGCGTCGGCCCCGTTTTCGACCGCGGCGTGCGCGCACTCCCAGTCGCCCGCGGGCGCGAGCAACTCGGGCCGAGCGACGACAGGTCGGGCGGCGAGATCGGAAGAGACGATGGGCGAGGCAGACAGCACAGACCACTACGTACTCTCGTTGGCGCACGCCGCAAACGCATTCCCACCCGGGCTTGCCCCGGCGAACCTTCTGGTTCAGTAAGGGTCAGAGTCTCCCCATGAAATCCTCGTTCCTTCGGTCTTGGTTGCGTCTTGCATTGGTGAGCTTGGTGGTCGCGTTGCCGGTGGGTATGCGCGCGGCGGACGCTGCGGGTGCGGCCACTTATGCGAAGGCCGTGAAGGAGTACTTGGCAGCCGCGCAGCAGCAGTTGAAAGATGTTCGCGAGCAAGCCGATAACGAGGTGAAGCGCGGGGGCGAGGCGGCTAAGCAGCGCTACATGGAAACCTATTTCGGTCTTGATCGTTGCGACCTGCAACTGGAGCAGCTCAAGGTCGCTCCGTCTTCGCAGTTCGACTACATCAAGGCCAACTTTGAGGCCTCGCGCGGCGACATGATCAAGAAGCTCGAGGCGGCCCGCAAAGCGGAGTGACTCTTCGATTACTCTATTCGGCTGGCAACGCGACCGGGGCTGGCGAGGGAGTGCGATTCGGTTTCGATACGTGCGGTGCCGCCGCCCGCAGCTCGGCGGCGCAGAGTACGGTGAGAACGAAGAAGGCGATCGCGACGTATCCAAGCATTGGATACCCGACGAGATGCCCCTCCGCGTTGCTCGTGACGAAGAAGCCCGCGATGAGATTCGCGAGGCCGCTCGCAGCCTGCTGCAGCGCCGAGTTCACGCTCATGAAGCCGCCGCGGTACCGCGCGGAGACGGCATTGGTCACCATCGCCATCGCCGGGGCGAACCGACTCGACATCGTCACCATGAAGAGCGCCATCATCGCGCAGATCAGCGGCAATGGCGTGGGGCCGAGACGCGTGAAGACCACCACGACGCCGATGGCCGCGACCGACATCCACGTGAGGAGTCCGAGCCGATCCACGCGATCACTGAGCCGGCCGACGATGGGCATCGAGATGAACGTGCAGATGCCGCCCACCGCGTAGACCCACGGCAACTGCGACTCGGGCTGTCCCATGTTGAAAACGATCGACTGCGCGATGAACGGGATCAGGCAGCCGCCCGCCATCACAAGCACTGCGCCGACGGCAAACGCCCGCAGATGCAGTCCGTGCGAGACGATTTCCCACATCTGGCGCACCGGCTGAGCATTGGCGACCGCCGTCTTCAAGTGCGGCAGCACGAACATGCCGAGCACGAGATTGAGCGCCGCACACGCCGCGAGGAGAAAGAATGCCGAGTGCCAGCCATACTTTTCCGCGAGGATGAGCCCCGCCGGCACGCCGAGCACCGACGCGACCGGAAACGCTGCCATCACGACACTCATTGCCTGGCCGCGTCGTTGTGGTGGGATGATATCGCCCACCATCGCCGTGACCATCGAGCTCGACAGGCCGCCGAAGGCACCCGCCATGCACCGCGCAATCATCAACCAGTGATGCGTCGGCGCCAGACCGCAGCCGAGCGTGGCGAGCAGGAAGCCCGCGTAGAGCCACAGCAACGCCCGCTTGCGGTCGTAGCGATCCAGCACGAAGCCGCCCGCCAGCCCGCTGATCGCCGCCGCGAGTCCATAGACGGCGACCAGATGAGTGAACTGCGCCGGCGTGATCTGAAACTGCCGCATGAGCTGGGGGCCCAGCGGCATCATGATCATGAAATCAAAAATGTGCGTGAACTGCACCGCCGCGAGCATCAGCAGCGTGCCGCGCTCTTGGCCGCGCGGTAGTTCATGGTGTTCAACGACGGCGGACATGGAAAGGCCCGACGGTGGGGCCTTTCGCCAAAAGCGCAACCGCCCGAAGGCGTTCCACCTGCACAGCGGCGGCGTAAAATCTGGCCTCCTCAGCCCGCGACCAACTCGCCCGCCATCTGCCGGAGTTGTCCGAGAAACTGCTCGGCTCCGCGGCTCTGGTAGCGCTGCAAATGGCGGATCACCACGAGTTCGCGGGTGGGGGAGCTATCGGCCATCTGGATGTAGGCGAGGGTACGCTGATCTTCCGGTGCGCGCGCCACGCTCGGGAGGATGGAGATGCCGACCCCGAGCGCGACCAGCGCCTTCACTGTGGCGACCTGCGAGCAGCGGTAGCCGATGCGGGGCTCAAACTGATTATCGCCGCAGAATTGTTGCACCTGAGCGGCCAGCGAGCTGGAGGAGCCAAGGATGATGAAGTTTTCCTCAGCTAAGTCCTTGGCTTTCACGCTCTTTTGCTTGGCGAGCCGATGGCTGCGCGCGACGACCAGCAATAGCGGCTCATGCAGCAGTGTCGTGACCGCCACGCGGGCGTCGACGATGGGTTGGGTCGCGATGGCGAGGTCGAGTTCGCCTTCGCCGACGGAGCGTAAAAGGTTGCTACGGAAGTCTTCGCGTACATCGACCTGCAGATTTGGGTGCCGCTCCCGGCAGCGCGCGATGAGCGGCGGGAGCAGGTACGGCGCGACTGTGGGGATGGCCCCGACGACGATGCGGCGCTCGAGCGAGGGGTGATCGCTCAATTCCTTCGAGGCGTTCTCGACCTCGAAAAGGATCCGGCGAGCTCGTTCGATGAACACGGAACCGGCCTCGGTAAGCACCGCTTTGCGTCCGAGGCGGTGAAAAAGCTTATGCCCGATTTCCCGTTCAAGATTCAATACCTGTTGGCTAAGAGATGGTTGAGTGACATTGCAGCGCTCGGCGGCACGGGTGAAATTGCCCGTTTCGGCGACGGCCAGCGAATAGCGGAGTTGATGCAGTTCCATAGGCTAGTCCTATGAAAACCATAGTTAGGCACGATTTCAACTATCGTGATTATGCCGTATAATGGCCGCGTCCTCAAAAAGGACAGCCAACGAAAGAACCACCAACATGAATACCAACATCCTCAGTAAAGCGGTCATCCCCGGCGTCATCGCCCTTGCCGCAATCGCGCTTTCTTTCCGGCTCCCCGTCAACGCGGACTCGATCCTCGGGTTTGCCACGGTCCTCACGGTTGTGGGCCTCGGCGCCCTCGAATACCGCGTGAGCTGGAAGACGATTTTCGGCCGCTAATCGGCTGAAATTTTAAAGTCAGGAATCCCAACGGGGCCCGGAGCAATCCGGGCCCTTTTAATTTTTGCACGCGTGACGCCGCGGCGCAAACGGTGCAGGTTTTTTGCGCCGGTTTAGACAAAACCCCTCCGCCATGGCGCTTCCCGGGCAAACACCCACCAACCCCCGCATGGAGGATGCACTCGACGATGACGACTGGCAGCACTGGTTCCGGCTTTACGGCCCGAAGCTCCTCTTCTGCGCCCGGCAGTGGACCCGCTCGGTGGCCGACGCCGAGGACGTGGTGCAGGAAGCCTTCGTGCGTTTCTGGCGGCACCAGCGTCATCTCGGTGGCGAACCGCTCGCGCTGCTCATCACGTCGGTCCGGCGTTCGGCCTTCGATCTCGCCCGCCGTGAGACGCGCCGCACGGCTCGTGAGGAACGCGCCGATGGCGGCATCGAGGACAACTCCCCGCTTTTCCAAACCGGCCTCGAGTCCGACGAACGCCGTCGCGAGATCGAGGTCGCTCTCCGCCGCCTGCCCCAGGAGCAGCGCGACGTGCTCACGCTCAAGATCTGGGGCGAGCTCACCTTTGAGCAGATCGCCGCTCACCTCGACATTCCGCAAAACACCGCCGCATCGCGCTACCGCTACGCTCTCGCCGCGTTGCGCAAGGAATTGACCGCCTGCCACCATGGATAACGAGTCCCACGAATTTACCGAGCTGGAGGCCGAGCTGAAGCAGCTCCGCCCCGCCGCGCCATCGCCCGAGTTACTGGCCCGCCTCGCGAGCGAGTTGGCCCCCGCAGTGAAGCCCACGTCGGCCATTTCCCGCCCTGCGCCTCGCACCATCTCGCCGTGGTGGCTGCTCGTCAGTCTGCCGGCCGCGGCAGCGTTCACGTTTATCCTGACGAGCTCGGCGCTGCGTCGTCCTCCGACCTCTGCGGCCGATCTCACGCTTGCGTCGGCCAACGACACCGCTTCTACGGCGCCGCTCTTCAAGCCCGTCTCCTCCGAAAACGTCCTCTACGACGCCCGCGACGAAGGCATCGTGCAGCTAGCCGACGGTACGCCCGCACGCCGAGTGCGTGAGTCGTATGTCGACACGCTCGTCTGGAAAAATCCCCGCACCAACGCCTCGCTGCGCTGGACCGTCCCTCGAGACGAGGTGCGCGTCGTCCCCGTGATCTTCCAATAATTTCTCAACCACGAACCCATTCCATATCACATGAAATCCACCCTGAAGCACCTCCTCCCTCTCTGCGGCCTCGCGGCCACTGTCCCCGCTTTTGCCCAAGACCCGAAGCCCGACGCCGTCGAAAAGAAGCGCGAAGTGCGCGTCTTCGCCGCCGATCCCGCCGCTCCCGGGGTGCACCATCTGCGTCAGCTCGGCGTCGAGCCTGCCGAGAAGGAGACTGTCACCTATCTCGGCGTCACGACCGCGCCGGTGAACGAAACCCTCGCCGCCCAGCTCGGCCTCACGGCCGGCACCGGCCTCGTGGTCAACGAAGTGGGCGACGAGAGCCCCGCCGAGAACGTGCTGCAGAAGCACGACATCCTCACCAAGCTCGACGACCAGATCCTCATCGAGACGCGTCAACTCTCCGTGCTCATCCGCTCGCACAAGAAGGGCGACGAGGTCACGGTCAGCTACGTCCGCGCCGGCAAGCCCGCCACTGCCAAGGTCAAACTCGGCGAGCACAAGGTGCCAAAGATCGCTATGGCCATGCCCTTCGAGCAAGGCTTCACGTGGACCGGCGAAAACGGTCCCGATATGGGCCGCGTGTTCTCTTTGGTCAGCCCCGGTCAGAATGGCCCGATGGCGCAGAGCTACACCGGCACGGCCACCGCCACCGCGAACGGGATGCACGCGACGACCGTCAACACGGGCAACAGCAACATGTCCTTCAGCGACGAGCAGGGCTCGCTCGATCTCACGATCAAGGAAGGCAAGCGCTCGCTCGTGGCCAAGGACACCGCGGGCAAGGAACTCTTCTCCGGCCCGATCGACACCCCCGAGCAGCGCAAGGCGCTCCCGGACTCCGTCCGCGGCCGGCTCAATAATCTCGAAGGCATGCAGGACTACAGCTTCAAGCCCGACGGTGATTTCAAGGGCCCCGACGTCCGCGTGTTTCGCCCGAAGGGCCAAGGCATCAGCATCCGGCCCGCGCCGGTGCCCGCGATCCGGGTGCAGCCCGGCGTGCCGGAATCGTTTTGATCGTTAGACGTAGTGTTGGGACGTAGCTAAGAAAAAACGCGGGCCGTTGTGGGCCCGCGTTTTATTTTAGGGAAACGGTAAGATCGCTCAGAGCGATACGGCGTCCTGCGGATTGGGGCGCTTGGTGAAGGCTGCGACGATGAGCCCGAGGATTGTATTCCAGAAGATCGTTCCGACAACGCCAAAGACAATCATGGCGGGGAGACTCATGAATTTGCGCATGATTGGCTCCGCTTGGGCGATCTTGTCGGCAGACATGCCTTTCGCTTCCATCTTGGCGACCTGCACCTGATAGATCACGTCGCCGAAATTGGCATTGATGATGCCGAAGTAGAGATAGGAAGTCACGATACCAAAGAGGGCCGCGAATACCGTGATCATCATGCCCGCACCGAAAGCCTGGCCATAGCCGAAGGGCTCACCCTCGGGCACTTCCGCGCGGCGCGCCTTGATGCCGAGCACGAGTCCCGTGATGCCGATGGCGAGGAGGCCGCAGTAGCCGATGACCGAGCCGAGGCCGGAACCCATCTTCTCAGCATCGGTGTGGAAGCCGGTGAAAAACAGGATGAGGTTAAATAGCAGATTGGCGACCGCCATGCCCGCGCCGTAGGTGAGGTATGTTTTCATGCGCGGCCAACAGTGCGCACCGGTTGGCGCAATACAATGCACCAGTGACCGGCGGCACGCCACCGGGATGGGCGGCGGGTAGGGCGCGCTATCCCTAGCGCGCCGAAGCGACGCGAGCTGGCGGGCGTCGATCTACCCGAGTAGCGGAAGCCGTGAGACTTTCGCGATAACACGGACGGACGAGAGCGAAACGCTCGCGCGTTCCGCTACACAGAGTAGGCGGCGCTCAGCTATTATCCCCGTCGATCATGCGGCCGAGGCCGCCGAGTACGGAGCCTTCCTCACGGCCACCGCGGCCGGTCTGCGGCGCAGCGGCGACGATGCGGCCGGCGAGGCGCGAGAAGGGCAGCGACTGCAGCCAGATTTTTCCGGGGCCGCGCAGCGTGGCGAAGAAGAGACCTTCGCCGCCGAAGAGCGCGGTCTTGATGCCGCCGACGTACTCGATGTCGTAGTCGACGCCAGGCGTGAACGCCACGATGCAGCCCGTGTCGATGCGGAGTTTTTCGCCCGGCGCGAGCGTGCGCTCGTAGAGCGTGCCGCCCGCATGGATGAAAGCGAGGCCGTCGCCTGTGAGGCGCTCAAGGATGAAGCCCTCGCCGCCGAAGAGGCCTGCGCCGAGTTTTTTCTGAAACGCGATGCCGATTGCGACTCCCTTTGCGGCGCAGAGGAAAGAGTCTTTTTGCGCGATGAGCTCGCCGCCGAGCACGCGAAGATCGACGGGCAGAATTTTTCCCGGATACGGCGCGCCGAAGGCGACGCGGCGCTTGATCGGCGACTGGTTCTGATACGCCGTCATGAAGAGCGACTCGCCGGTGAGGAGGCGTTTGCCCGCACCGAGCAGCGCGCCCATGAAGCCGCCGGTTTGCTTGGAGCCGTCGCCGAAGATGGCTTCCATCGCGACGCCGTCCTCCATGAACATCATGGCACCCGCCTCGGCCACCATGGCTTCGTTGGGATCGAGCTCGACCTCCACGAACTGCATTTCGGAGCCGTGGATCTTGTAGTCGACCACGTGCATCGCAGGGAGGATAGGAGGCTGGCTTTGGAAGGAGGTCATAACGCGAATCGTGAGGTGGAGCGAACCGGGATCAAGTGTGCGAGGGTTCTAAAACCTCGCGGAGTTTCCAATGCGTTCAGGCCGCGAGCCGGAGCGAGGAGGACGAGGACGCGGCGACGCGCGCGAGCGCGGGCTGCCACCGGCGGGCCGGGGCGGCGTAGTCGTTGGCCGCGATGACGAGGACGCCGGTGAGGGCGATCGCGGCGAAAGCGGAGACCGCGCCGAAAGCGGCGGTGAGCGCGAGAGTCGCGACGCCGACGAGCGCGGAGCGAACGAGGAGAGAATTCGTCTTCATGGAGAGAGCGGTGAGATTCATGGTAATGATTGAGTTGCCATGAGAACCCAGCACCGCGCGAAAAGTTGCAGCGGTTTCAGCCCCGCGTGATCAGCGGTCGCGCGAGTGTATAAGTGGCATGCAGGCAAGGTGGGCGGATGAACCTTCCTTAATTGAGCCAAGGGTTTTCGACTTCTCCTGTAGCGGCGGTCTATGACCGCCGAGCAACGTCGTTCCGCGGGCGAACGCTTCCGGCGCTCATAGAGCGCCGCTACAGGACTTCCTCTGGATCGAATCAGCGCCGATTAGCGCAGATCAGCGTTCCCATTCCCAATTCCGCTCTGCCCGCTCACTCGCGCAGAAACGCTTTCACCAGCCGGTCGTCGCCGTCGTTTTTCGCGGGCGTGAGGTGCAGTGCGGCGCACATCAGATTGTAGACGTGGATGTTTTCCACGGGCGCGATCACCGCGCCATCGTGACGAAAGGAGGGGCCGCCGACGATCAGCGTAGCCTGCATCGCTTCATAAGCGGGATCGTAGCCGTGGTCGGCGACGAGCGGCTTCTTCGGAGGCTTATTGAAATTGGCGCGAGTCATGACGCGCCAGCCCAGCTCGGGCACCACGATGACCGGTGCGAGGCGCGGGCCAGGCTCGAGGTGAAAACGCGCCGGGAGGTTTTCTGCGAGATAGGTTTTCGTGTGCGGCATTTTCGCGAGCGCCTGTACGAGCGCTGCGGGAGTTCCCTCCTGTGGCCGCAGGTGCGCGGTCGTGCCGTAATCGTCGATCTGCACCTTCGTCACGTCGATGTAGTCGTCGAGGATGAGAATCTGTTCGCGTGGCGCGGGCGTCATGCCGTGGTCGGACACGATGATGAGATTGGCCGCGATCTGCTCCTGCTTAAGCCGGGCGCGAAGCTGGCCGAGGCGATCGTCGAGCAGCTTCACGGCCGCGATCAGCTCGGGCGAGTCAGGTCCGAATTCATGGCCGGCACCGTTGGTTTCCTCGAAGTAAAACGGGATGACGATCGGTCGCTCGGCTTCGGGTTTCTTCAGCCAGCCGATCAACTCGTCGAGGCGCGACTCATACGTCACGTCGTAGTAGTTGTAGGGCTTCCAGTACGTCGCGTGCACGCCCTTGATTTCGGCCTCGGAGCCGGGCCAGTAAGAGCACGCGCTCGGGTGGCCTTGCTTGACCGCGGTGATCCAGATCGGTTCGCCGCCCCACCACTGCGGCTCGCGCGAGGACTTGGTGGTGTTGTAGTGAAAGTACTCGCCGGTCGACGCATCGAACAGGTGATTGTTCACGATGCCATGATGCGACGGATAGAGGCCCGTCACGATCGTGTAGTGATTGGGAAACGTGTTCGAGGGAAACACCGGGATCATCGCCTTGGCCGAGGCGCCCTCGCGCGCGAGCTGGCGGAGATTGGGCGTGGCGTCGGGATAGCGGTCGCGATAGTCCCAGCGGAGGCCGTCCATTGAAATGAGAATGAGCGGCGGCGGCGGGCCCTTCGGCTTCGGCGTGACGCAGCTGCTAAGGCAGAGTGCGAGGGCGAGGCAGAAGAGAAGCGCGGAAAGTTTTTTCATCGGCGAAGCGTGACGAGCGTAGCACCCCACGAGCCAGTGTGCTCATCGCCCAAGCGAAACGAGGCGACAAGCGGTGAGCGACTCAGGAGAGAATGGACTGTCGTGCGCAGTGTGCCCGTGCCCTTGCCGTGAACGATGCGCACCTCGTACAGGCCGCGCGCGGCGCACTCGGCGAGATACGCCGGGATCAGCTCGCCGAGATCGCGCGGGGCAAACGTGTGCAGATCGAGCTCACCCGTGATCGGGATCGCGACGGGCGCATCGCCCGGTGGCGGCTCGATCGACGAACTCACGGCGCAGGGGTGGGTGGCTCGGCTTCGGTCGAGGCCGGCGGAGGAGGCGGCGGTGGTGGGGGAGGAGGCGGCGGTGGCGGCGGCGCGGAAAGATGCGGCGCGGGTGTCGGCGTGGGCGCGGAGGGCTTGGGAGCTTTCTTCTTCTCGTCCTCCTCCAGCGCGCGCTTGAACTCGCCCTCGACCTCGCTCGCAGCCTTGCGGAATTCGCGCATCATCTTCGCCATGCCGCGCGCGACCTCCGGGAGCTTGTCGCCGCCGAAAAGCAGCAGCACCACGACCATGATGAGCAGCAGCTCGGAGCCTCCGAGGAAATCGAAGAGCGCGAGTGGCTGGGCAACAAAACTCATGTGACTCAACGTGCGCAGATTTGGCGGAAAAGAAATCGCGAAAAATGTCCGCTCACTTCACGCGCACGGACACGGTGAAGACATCGGTCTCGCCCGGCTTCACGAGATGCAGGCCGACCTTGTGCTCAGAGGCATTGGCCGGCCCCATCCATGGCTCGACGCAGTAGAAGGGCGAATCGTCCGCCATCGTCCACGTGACGAACACCGCGTCGGCCGGCGGCACCATGTCCGCGCCGAGGCCTACCACCACGTCGCCCGGGCGACCCTTCTCGCCAAACACGACCTCGTTGCTGCGCAGGCCGGTGTGATAGGTGTCGATGAGCGCCTTGTTGGAAAGTGGCTCGTCGAGCTTCAGCTCGGGCCCGGCGATGAGCTGACCTGCGGCATCCTGCTTCTGGCGCTTGGTCGCGGGGATGCGGATGAGATAGTCATCGCGCGTCGCGCCCGCGGTCCATGGGAGGGTGAAATAGAAATGGTGGCCCGCGCACCACGGCAGCGGATCGGTGCCGCGGTTGGTCAGCGCGAGTTCGCACACGAGCCCGAGCGGCTCGAAGCGATACGTGACGACAAACTCGTAATCGAACGGATATGCCGCGCGCGCCTCGTCGCTCGGCACGTACTGCGCCGCGAAGCCGCGCGCATCGACGCGCAGCGTTTGAAACGTGCCCTGCCGCGCGAAGCCGTGCATCGGCATCGGCCGGCGTACGCCCTGCGCATCGCGCCAAAAACCGAGCTCGCCGCGATCGAAGGTGCGCGCGCTGAAGGGAAAGAGAATCGGATTGCCGCCGCGGACCTTGTGGAAGTCGTCGAGCGTCTTGGTCTCCGGCCAATAGATGACATCGCGCACGGAGCCGTCGCCGAGCGTGAGATTCCAGTTCATGAGCCGCGCGCCTTTTTCGGGCAGCGCGAGGAAGGTGGAGTTACCGACGCGCCAGCGCGTGAGCGTTTGGCCGAGAAAGGGGACTTTTTCCATGGCGGGAAATGAGTAAGCGCGGGAAGCGCGGGCGTTCGAAGCAAAAAAGCGAGAAACCGGGGAAAGATGCGGTGACGCCATCTGTCCGGCCTGGAAACCATTTCTTCAAGGTTGTGCTTTTTTGCGCCGCGGCGGGTGTAAGTGGGAAACAGCGACTTTCATTCCGTGCGCTTGCGTGCGGGACTGGTCACACATAAAACGATCCTCCCATGACGTGGAAACTGCTCTGGCTTCTGGTCATCACTCTCGGCCTCGCCACCCTGCGCGGCGCGGAGCCGGAGCGTGTCGTCGTGATCCCGGTGCGGGAGGAGATCAACGAGGCGCAGCACTACATCTTGCGGCGCGGACTCAAGGAAGCCGCGGCAAATCACGCCGTCGTCATTCTCGATATGAAGACGCCCGGCGGCAGCGCCGCCACCGCGCTCGAGATCATGGAGGCGCTGGGAAAATTTCAGGGCAAGACGATCACCTTCGTGAATCCCGAGGCGATGTCGGCCGGAGCCTTCATCGCGGCGGCGACGGAGGAAATCTGGTTCGCGCCTGAGGGCGTGATCGGCGCGGCGGCCGCGATCAACTCCGATGGCCAGGACATCCCCGAGACGCTCCGCCTGAAGTTGAACAGTTTTCTCCGCGCCAAGATTCGCGCGATCTCCGAGGGCAAGGGCTACCGCGGCGACGTCGTGTCGGCGATGATCGACAAGGATTTCGAGCTGAAGATCGGCGAGAAGGTCATCAAGCCCAAGGGGGAACTCCTCTCGCTCACGGCGACCGAGGCGATGAAAACCTACGGCGATCCCGCCAAGCCGCTGCTCGCGGCCGGAGTCGCCAAGGATGTGGATGATCTCATCGCGAAACAGTTTCCCGGCGCGAAGGTCACGCGGCTCGAAGTGACGTGGTCGGAGCATTTTGCCGTGTGGTTGCAGGCGATGTCGCCGCTGCTGCTCGGGCTTGGGGTGCTCGCGCTCTTCATCGAATTCAAGACGCCGGGCTTCGGTATTTTTGGCATCTCGGGCATCGTGCTGCTCGGGCTCGTTTTTCTCGGCAGCTACGCCGCGGGACTTTCCGGTCATGAGCCGATCCTCGTCTTTGCCCTCGGCGTGGTGCTGGTGGCGCTGGAGCTGGTGTTCTTCCATAGCGCTGGCTTCCTCGGCGTCGGCGGCATCGTGCTGATGCTCGGCTCGCTCGTTTGGGCGATGGCGGATGTGTGGCCCACGCAGCCGGTGGCGGTGCCGTGGTCGGCGGACGTTTTCGTGCAACCGCTCACGAGTCTCGGGCTCGGGCTGATGCTCGCGGCGATTCTTGCGGCGGCGCTGTGGCGCTTTTTGCCGCGCGGCTGGTTCTTCGAGCGCCTCGTCGTTTCGGCGACGGTCGGTGGCGCGGCGCAGATCGCCGGTGGTGCGCCGCAGCAGGAGACGGGGCTCGCGGCGCTGCTCGGTCAGCGCGGTGTGGCCGTGACGGCGCTGCGGCCGAGCGGACAGGTCGAGATACTGGGCCGTCGCTACGAAGCGAAAGTAAGTGTCGGTGCGATCGATGCGGGCAGTGAAGTCGTGGTGCGCGGCCGCACGGACTTCGGGCTCGTCGTCGAGAAAGGCACGACATGACGCTGGTAATTCTCTGCTTCGCGGTCGGGCTGATTTTGCTCGCGGCGGAGGTGTTCACACCCGGCGCGATCTTGGGCATCTTCGGCGGTGTCGCGATGTTCGCGGGCGTGATCGTGGCCTCCTCGCAATGGGGCATCGGAGGCGGAGCGCTCGCAACCGTCGTCGCTTTGATCGCGTTGAGCGCGACGCTTTATCTCGAACTCGTGTGGCTGCCGAAATCGCGCTTCGGTAAGAAACTCATCATCCAAGCGGCCAGCGACGGCACGAGTCAGGCTCCGCTCGCCTCGGCTGGCGCGGTCGTCGGCAAATCCGCTGAGGCCCTCACCACGCTCGCGCCGAGCGGCTACGTGAGTGTCGAGGGGCAGCGCTACGAGGCGTTTTCGCAGAGCGGCCACGTGGTCAAAGGCGCGGCGCTGCGTGTGGTCGGCCTCGATAATTTTCGGCTCATTGTCTCCAAAATCTCCTAATTCATCATGTCCCTCCCTCTCATCATTCTGGTTCCGGTCGCGATTGTCGTCCTCATCGTGGCCGGCGTCTTTTTCTCGTTTTTCAGCACCTGGCTTAAAGCGACGATGAATGGTGCTCCCGTGAGCCCCACGAATCTCCTCGGCATGCGTCTCGGTGGTGTGCCCTACGGCCTCGTGGTCGAGGCGCGCATCACGGCCGTGAAAGCCGGGATCGAACTCTCCACCGACGACATTGCTGCGCACTATCTCGCAGGCGGCAATGTCGTGCCGACGGTGCAGGCGCTTATCGCCGCGAAGAAGGCCGGCATCGAGCTCGACTGGGATCGCGCGTGCGCCATCGACCTCGCGACCAAGGGCTCGGGCAAGAGTGTGGTTGAAGCCGTGCGTACCTCGGTCGATCCGAAGGTCATCGATTGCCCCAATCCCGAGAGCGGCCGCACGACGATCGACGGCGTCGCGAAGGACGGCATCCAAGTGAAGGTGAAGGCGCGTGTGACGGTACGCACCCACCTCGACCGCTTCGTCGGTGGTGCGAAAGAAGAGACGATCATTGCGCGTGTGGGTGAAGGCATCGTGTCGACCATCGGTGCAGCCGAGAGCTACAAGCACGTACTCGAAGCGCCGGACTCGATTTCCAAGACCGTGCTCTCGCGCGGCCTCGATGTGGCCTCTGCTTTCGAGATTCTCTCCATCGACATCGCCGACGTCGATGTCGGCGACAACGTCGGCGCGAAACTGCAGGAAGCGCAGGCCGAGGCCAACAAGAGCATCGCGCAGGCGCAGGCCGAAATCCGCCGCGCCGCCGCCGTGGCCGTCGAGCAGGAGATGAAAGCCCGTGTGCAGGAGATGCAGGCGGAAGTCGTCCGCGCACAGTCCGAAGTGCCCAAGGCGATGGCCGAGGCCTTTCGCACCGGCCGCCTCGGCGTGATGGACTACTACAAGATGGAAAACATCCAGGCCGACACCTCGATGCGCCAGACCATCGCCGGCCCGGAGAACAAGTCGAAGATCTGATGAGATAAGCCGTAGGCAATAGGCGGTAGGCTTTAAGCCCCGAGGGCTTCCGAAGCTTACAGCCTAAAGCCTACCGCCTAGAGCCTCCTCATGAACTGGATCCTCGAGCATTTCCAAATCGTCCTCGCCCTCGCGGGCGCGGTGGCCTACTGGCTGAAGCAGCGCGCCAGCGAAAGCGGCGACGACGATAGCGAAGTGCAGAAAAAGATCGCCGAGCGCGAAGCGCACGAGAAGCGCATCAAGGAACAGATTTACGGTCAGGACGCCGAAGCCGCCGAGCGCACGCGCCGCGTGCAGGAAGAAATCCGGCGCCGACGTGAACAGCGCGAAGCGGGCGCGCCCGTGCCGCAGCAACCGCCGATGCTGCGCTCCGAGCGTCCCCTGGCGTCACCGGTGATGGCACCGCGTCCGGTGGCCGAGTCGATCAAGCGTCCGCGGCTCAAACCTGTGCACGCCGCCAGCCCCTCCGAGGCTGAAATCCGCCGCCAGGAAGAGCTCGCGCAGAAAATGCGCGACCTCGAAGCCGCGAAGCGCGCCGCTCAA
Organism: Verrucomicrobiota bacterium; assembly: GCA_048498795.1. Lineage (GTDB taxonomy): Bacteria > Verrucomicrobiota > Verrucomicrobiia > Opitutales > Opitutaceae > JBEHXH01. Next base: position 81,305 of record JBEHXH010000017.1, on the reverse strand, counting down.
TTCCGCGCGAAAGAACTCGCCGCCATCGAAGCGAGCAAAGCCGAGTCCGCGCCGCCCGTGGCGCCCGGAGATCTCGTCGGCGAACTACGCGACCCGCGCGGCCTGCGTCGCGCGATTATCCTGCGCGAAGTGCTGGGTGCGCCTCTGGCCTTGCGCTGATCTTATCGTTTTGGAGGTAGCGGCGAGTGCCAGCGAGCCGACATCCTCAAGGCAGCGTGATGGCTTTGGGGCCGCGGAAATTGTACGGCGGCGAACTCGGGAGGAGACGCTGACCGTTGTACTCGATCTGGATATTCTCCTGCGCCGACGCGAAGAGGTAGGCGGCGCCAGTCTTGGTAAAGGACGTCGATTGACCGCGGGTCAGTATCGTAGATTTTAGCAACACGGCACCGTACCCGTTCGTGCCGGCGGTATTGACGACGGCCCAAGCTTGAACCGTCACGTCATCCCGTGCGGTGATTATGACCGTCTGCTCGTTGGCCGCAGGCGCAGCCGAGATCGTGGTGTTGGCCGGCGTGACGGGCGCCGTCGCATTGTTCGTGACGGGTACGGCCGGCTTCGGCGACTCGGCCGGAGGCTGCGCGCTTTTGCCGCCGAAGATCGCCGTGCCGGCCCATACGAGCAATAGCGCGACGATCGCACCGCCGCCCCATTTGAAAATACGATTAAGCAGCACCGGATCGATCGCCGGACCTTCGGGGAGATTGGAACGGGTGCGCGGGAAGTGCGGCTGCGCGCGGGGTTTTTCTTCGGTCGGTTCGGCCGACGGCGGCGCAGAGCGCTCGGGACGATCGTCACCCGACGAAATCGTGAGATCCATGCGGCCGTAGACTTCGCGGCTCGGCTGGCGCGGACGCACCTCGCCGTGACCGAGCGCGGCGTAGTCATTGAGCAGACGCTCGGCGGGGAGCTTCAGGTACTGCGCGTACGTGCGCAGGAAGCCGCGCGTGTAGATGTCGGTGAGGCCGATATCGAAAAGATTGCTCTCGAACTTCTGGAGATAGTCGCCGCGGATTTTGGTCGCCTCGGCTGCTTCGCGAATGGAGATACCCTTTTTCTTGCGCGCGTCTTCGAGGCGTTCGCCGATGGTCGTCATGGGATGGAACTAGAGGCGGGGGAGAGGGAGGGGAAGAAGGAAGTAGGAGATAACCACGAAACACACGAAATACACGAAAGCGAAAATTCGGAGGGATTGGTTTTTTGTGTCCTTCGTGTGTTTCGTGGTCCTGCCGCCGAGGCTTAGAGTGAGTCGAGATCGACGAGGATTTCGCGGGGGCTGGAGCCGTTTTCGGGACCGACGATGCCCTTTTCCTCCATGAGATCCATGATGCGCGCGGCACGGTTGTAGCCGATGCGCAGGCGGCGCTGGATCATCGAGGTCGAGGCACGACGCGTGGATTTCAGGACGTCGAGCGCCTGATTGTACAAATCCTCATCGTCGCCGAGATCATCGTCGCCACCACCCTCTTCGCCCTCTTCGTCTTCGGACGCGGCGCGGTCGATCTGCTGCTGCACGGTCTGCGCGTACTGCGGCGGACCGTTTTTCTTCATAAACTCGACGACCTCGATCACCTCTTCGTCGGAGACAAAGGCGCCCTGTGCGCGTACGAGGCGTGACGTGCCCGGCGGCGAGAACAACATGTCACCGCGGCCGATCAGCGTGTCGGCACCCTTGGTGTCGAGGATGGTGCGCGAGTCGACCTGCGAGGCGACTTGGAAGGCGATGCGCGAGGGGAGGTTGGCCTTGATGACGCCGGTAATGACATTCACCGACGGGCGCTGCGTGGCGATGATGAGGTGGATACCGGCGGCGCGTGCGAGCTGCGCGAGGCGAGCGATGCTCGTCTCGATCTCGGCCGGAGCGACCATCATGAGGTCGGCGAGTTCATCAATGATCGCCACGATGTACGGCAGGCGGTCAGGTACTTCGATGCCGTCATCGGCGAGCGGATCGACGCCGGTGAGCGCGCCCTGCGGATCAGCCGGCGGAGGCTCGGCGGTTTTCTTACGGCCGTTGAAGCCAACGATGTTGCGGACGTTGCACTTCGCGAAGATCTGGTAGCGCTGTTCCATCTCGCTCAGTAGCCACTTGAGCGCGCCGGGCACCTTCTTGGCCTCGGTTACCACCGGGATGAGCATGTGCGGCAGCGTGTTGAAAATCTTCAACTCGACCACCTTGGGGTCGACCATGATCAGGCGCACGTCGCGCGGGCTCTTCGAGTAGAGGATCGAGGCGACGATGGAGTTGATGCAGACCGATTTGCCCGAGCCAGTGGCGCCGGCGATCAGGAGATGGGGCATCTTCGACAGGTCGGAGATCAGCGGCTTACCCGAGACATCCTTGCCGAGCGCGATGGGCAGCTCGGCCTTGGCACTCGCCCAGTCCTCGCTCTCGACGATCTCGCGCATGCCGACGGGCGTCGGATTGTGATTCGGCACTTCGACGCCGACGGCGGCCTTGCCCGGGATCGGCGCGAGGATGCGCACCGACTGCGCGCGCATGCCGAGCGCGATATTCTTGTCGAGGCCGGCGATTTTTTCGACGCGTACACCGGCTGCGGGGACGACCTCGTAGCGCGTGATGACCGGGCCGACGTGAATTTCGCCGAGCGTCACCTCGACGCCGAACTCCCCGAGGATGCGCAGGAGATTCTCGGCATTGGTCCGGTGCTCCAATTCGGAGTTGGCGGCCGACGGGCGCACTTGCTCCTTGAGAATGGTGATCGGCGGAAACTGATAATTGTCGTCCGTGCTCTGCGGCACGATGGCCTTGGCCTTCTTGAGCTCCTCGGGCTTGACGATGTTGAGCTCGAGTTTGCCGGTGGCATTGGCCTCGAGGGATTTTGTGTCGGTCGCGGTCTCGGCGACAGGTGCAGGAGCCGGGCGCTTCGGTACCGCGGGCTTGGCCTCGGCCTTCGGCTCCGTAGTCGGCGCTTCAGGAGTCGACGTGGCGGGCGGTGTCATCGGCGGCTCGGTGACGCGTGCGGCGGGCTTCGCAGCGAGGGGGTCCTCGGCGGTCTTCGGGACGAAAACCTTCTTGCCTGTCGGGCCGACGGGACCAACTGGCACGGGCGGAGTGGTTTCCTTTTCCTTCTTGGGCGGCGGCGGCTGGTTCGCGGCTGCAACGGCAGCGGCGGCGGCCGCTTTCTTGGATTCTTCCTTCTCGATCTTGGCGGCCTCGACCTGCGCGGCCTTGGCGGCGGTCTTCAGCTCGCGCTTTTTGTCCCGCCACGCGTGGATCATCGCGTAGATCTTTTGGAATTCGTCGCGGATATCGCGGGTGAAGATGTACACCAGCGCGCAGGCATAGAGTGTCGCCAGCATGATGCCCGAGAAGAGTCCGCCGGTGGCGTCGGCCAGCAGGCCGTGATAGATCGAGCGACCGACGTAGCCGCCCGGCCCGCAGGGGAAATAATCGCTGGCCCACTTCGCGTTGTGAAACATCGCCGCGAGCGACGCCAGCAGCACCACTGCGATGCCCATCGCGATCACGCGCCCCGCCGTGAGTCGGCGCGAGCTCCAGATCGCCATGTAAAACGCCCGACCGATCAGCACCGGGATCAGCCAGATCGCGAAGCCAAACGAGTATAGCAGCACCCAGATGACGTCCGCGCCGATCCAACCCGCCCAGTTCTTATTGGTCGCCGAGGCGCTGGTCGCCCGGAAGGGCGAGCCGACCTGCACGGGATCGTAATCGATCAGCGCCGCGAGGATGAAGCAGAACGAAAGCGCACACAAAACCACTACCGGCCAGTTCGTCGGATAGCGAATGGGCTGGTTGGAGTGACCGTCGTTTGAGTTTGAAGTCGCAGACTTGGGCATTTGTGTGGCCGCCGTAAGATTGCGCGGATTTGCACGGTAACCGTCTCCCCGGTCAAATGTAAATCCCCCCTGCGGAATCGAACCCTCTCAACAATCACCACCCAATGCGCGAATTGCTCCGTTTTACCCCCGTTTATCAGGAACGTGTCTGGGGCGGTCGCGCCTTGGAGGGCGCTTTTAGCCGGACCTTGCCCCCGGATTCGCCGATCGGTGAAAGCTGGGAGATTGTGGACCGGTCCGAAGTGCAGTCGCGTGTAGTAGGCGGTCCGCTCAATGGCCGCACGCTTCGGCAGGTGATCGAGCGGGAGGGCGCAGAGGTCATGGGCCCGCGCTGGCCGACGGAAAAGGCCTTCCCGATCCTCGTGAAATGGCTCGATTGCCGCGAGCGGCTGAGCCTTCAGGTCCACCCGCCGGCGAAAATCGCCGCTGCACTCGGAGGCGAGCCCAAGACGGAAAACTGGTACATCGCCCACACCGAGCCCGGTGCGAAGCTCATTGTCGGACTGAAACGCGGCGTGAATCGGGCCATCTTCGAGCGCGCGATCATCGAGGGTAACCTTGAATCATGCGTGCACAGTTTTCGCGTGGCGGAGGGCGACTCCATTCTCGTGCGCAGCGGTCAGGTCCACGCGATCGACGCGGGCAACCTGATCCTCGAGATTCAGCAGAACTCCGATACCACCTATCGCGTTTTCGACTGGGGCCGCCCCGGCTTGAACGGCAAACCCCGCCAGCTCCACGTCTCCGAGTCGCTCAAGAGCATCGACTGGGAACAGTACGAGGCTAGCCCTGTGCGCGGAGCGCCGACCTCGGGCGAGATCGCGCAGGCCGATGAGTTTGCGATCCGCCGCGTGGTGCTCGCTGCGGGCGAGCGCGCGCATATCTCAGGCGGCGAGCAGCCGCGCATTGTGAGCGTGGTCAGCGGTAGCGTGCGCTGTGGCGGCGGCCGCCTCGGTCCGGGCGACAATGCCCTCGTGCCCTTCGCTGGAGCCTTCACCTTCTCGGCGGAAAACATGGCGATCCTGCTCGTGACGGAGAATTTTGCCTGAGCGAGCTTCGGAAAGGGGATATATCAGCGCGCTTGAAGAATTGCGCGAGACGTAGTTAGTTCTCCCCTTTTTCCAAATGAGCCAATCCGAAGCCAAAGACTCCGAGCAGCCCAATCCCGCGCCCGCACCGGCGGCGCAGGCCGAGGCGAAACCCGCGGAGGCCAAGCCCGTAGAGTCCGCGCAGCCGGATGCCGCGGCGCAGATTGCCGCCGCGAAGAAGGAAGCGGCCGACAACTACGAGCGCTACCTGCGCTCCGTGGCCGACCTGGAGAATTTCCGCCGTCGCACCGTGCGCGAGAAGGACGAACTTCGCCAGCATGCCACCGGTCGCGTGCTCGAGGATACGCTGCCCGCGCTCGACAATCTCACCCTCGCGCTCGCGGCGGCCAAGCAGCCCAATGCCGAGATCAAGTCCCTCACGGGTGGCGTCGAGATGGTGCTCGCCCAGCTCAAGGGCGCGCTCGCGTCCCACGGGCTGAAGGAGATCAATCCCCTCGGCCAGCCCTTCGACCCGCACCAGCACGAGGCCATTTCGCATATGCCCAGCGCCGATGTGAAAGAGGAGAGCGTGGCGACCGTGGTCCGCACGGGTTATACCCTCAACGGCAAGCTCCTTCGCCCCGCGTCCGTGATCGTGTCGAGCGGCCCGGCCAAGCCGGACGCGCCGGCCTGATCGAGTTCGATTTTAGCGTATCCGGTTTTCAACTACCATGGCTAAGGACGATTATTACGAATTGCTCGGCGTCGAGAAGGGTGTCTCCGCCGACGACCTGAAGAAAGCCTACCGCAAGAAGGCGGTGCAGTATCACCCGGACAAGAACCCCGGCAACAAGGAGGCCGAGGAAATGTTCAAGAAGGTTTCGCACGCCTACGAGGTCCTCAGCGACCCGGAGAAGCGCGCGGCCTACGACCGCTACGGCGCAGCGGCCTTCGAGGGCGGCGGCGGCGTGCCGCGCGGTCCGGGTGGATTCCCCGGCGGTGGAGGTGGCGGCGGCTTTCACGATCCCTTCGACATTTTCCGCGAAGTCTTCGGCCAGCAAGGCGGAGGCGGCGGTGGAGGCGGCGGTATTTTCGAAGAGATGTTCGGTGGTGGAGGCGGCGGCAGTGGCCGCGATGGCGCCGACCTGCGCTACGACCTCGAGATCACGCTCGAAGAGGCTGCGCGCGGCATGGAGCGCGAGATCTCGTTCCGTAAACTCGCGAGCTGCGAGCGTTGCGATGGCAGCGGCGCCGAGCCCGGCTCGAAGCGCGTCACGTGCCCGACTTGCCGCGGTTCCGGGCAGATCCGCCGCTCGGGCGGCATCATCGTCTTCACCCAGACCTGCCCGACCTGCGGCGGCCAGGGCACGAAGATCGAGAAGCCCTGCACGGCGTGCCGCGGCGAGGGCCGCGTGGCACAGAACACCAAGCTCAACGTGCGCATCCCCCCGGGCGTCGACACCGGCTCGCGGCTGCGCTCTTCGGGCAACGGCGAGGCTGGTCTCGCGGGCGGCAACGCCGGCGATCTCTACATCGTGCTTACCGTAAAGGATCACGAGCTCTTCGAGCGCCAAGGCGACGACCTCTTCTGCGAGATCCCGATCAAGTTCACACTCGCGACCCTCGGCGGTCCCATCGAGGTGCCTACGCTTTTTGGTAAGGCGTCCTTGAAAATCCCCGCTGCCACGCAGAGCGGCACGACCTTCCGCCTCCGCGACAAGGGCATGCCCTCGCTCCGTGGTGGCCGCCAGGGCGACCAGCTCGTCCGCGTGCAGGTCGAGGTCCCACAGTCGCTCAGTGCCGAACAGAAACGTCTCTTGGAGGAGTTCGCCCGCGTGAGCGGCGACGCCGCCAATCCGACGTCGTCGAGCTTCTTCGAAAAGGCGAAAAAGTTTTTCTGAGTCTGCGCCGTTTTCGGCCGGCCGGGACGAGTCCAATTCTTGGCCTTGCGTCAAAGGCCAAAGGGACGTGAGCTGGGCTTTCTCCAGCCCGGACTTGATGCGCGGCGCTTCAGTTCGCCGCCGTTAATCCGATTCAACTCTTTTTCCATGAAAGCTTCCCTGCCCAAGCTGCTCGCTTTGCTCGTGCTCGCATTTCTCGGCGTCGTCCGCTTGTCGGCGCAGTACGTCGTCAACGTCAACTTCCACGAAAACCACACGAGTAACTACTCGGGACAGGGCGCGGTTTCCGATGTCGGGAACAACTATTGGAACAGCGTCACCGAACTCGCGGGTGGGACCAACTTCACGGCTTCGGATGGTACGACGGCGACCACCATCTCCTTTTCGGCGACGACGCCCCACTATGCTACCGGTGTGGTGCCGAGTTTTTCCACGGAGCTGTTTCACGGGTATCTCTACATCACGGGCACGACTCCTTCGACGTTCACGATCAGCGGTCTCACGGCCGGGCTGACCTATCAGTTTTATCTCTACGGCGAATCCGGCACGGGCGGCTCCGATCGCCCAGTGACGTTTGTGCTCAACGGCGTCACGCAGTTCGTCACCGGTGTCACGACAGGTTCGTTTACGAATGGCTCCAACTACACCGTGTACTCGGTGACGCCGAGCGGCACGACCGTGACGGGCAGCTTTGTCGGCACCAACAGCGGCAACGAAGCCAATTTCAATGGCCTCCAGATTGTGGTGCCAATTCCGGAGGCATCGACCTACGCCATGTTGGTGGGCGCGATGAGCCTCGCGGGAGCGATGTTCGTCCACCGTCGTCGCAAGAGCTGTGTTGTTAGCGGTTAGGGGAAGCGGCGAGCCGAAGCCTGAGTCGCTTGGCTCATTGCAATTTGCCCAAATCTTCTTGCGCGGAGCAGAGCACGCGCATCTCTTGGATTAACGCAGATTTCGCCTTGTTTGCATCCAGCTGCCGGAGCGAAACCCGAGTCAGTTAATCCTCATGAAGACTACCCTGCCAAAATTGGGCGCGTTCTTCGCGCTCGCGCTCCTCTGCGGCGGTCAGGCCGCCGCCCAGTTCGTGGTCAACATCGATATCGATGACAACCCGGGCAACAATTACTCCGGGCAGGGCGCGTACTCTGATCCGGGACACAATTTCTGGAACAGCGTCTCTACCCCGTCGGGTGGGAGCAGCCTGCTCGCATCCGATGGCACGACCATCACGGGCATTTCGTTTTCCTACAGTGGCGCGGGTGGTCCGGGCGCGGTCGGAGAACCTTCTTATGCCGGCAAGCTCCTCGCCGACTACATCTACACTGGAGGCACGGCTACATTCACGATCGGTGGGCTCACGCCGGGCCTGACTTATCAGATCTATCTTTACTCGCAGCCGGGCACGGCCGGTTCGACTGACCGCGCCGCGACCTTCACGGTCGACGGTCAGTCGGCCAATTTGAGCGGGCTCAATCCGGGATCGCTCGTGCAAGGCAGCAACTATGTGGTGATCCCGTTTACCGCATCGGGCACCCTCGTCAGCGGCACCTTTGCTCCCAATGCCGGTGCAGGCGGTGGCGAGGCCGAGCTGAATGGATTGCAGCTCGTGGTGCCGGTGCCGGAGCCGTCGAGTGTTGCCGCGCTGGGTGGCATCGTTGTGTTGGCCGCAGCAGCGATCCAGCGGCGACGTCGGCAGAGTCGGGTCTGATGGCAGAAGGCGCTCACCGGGAGATAATTTCTTCCGTCTCTCGCCGCTCCTCTCTATCGGTTTGAGCCGTGGCCACACCTGCCTTGGAGAATCCGAAACTGTTCACGCTCGATGCCGCCGTCGCGCGCCGTGAGGCGCTCCGCGTCGCCGGCAAGAAAGTCGTCCTCACCAACGGCGTCTTCGACCTGTTGCACACGGGCCATCTCTACTATCTCCAGCAGGCGCGCGCGCTCGGCGACGCGCTCTTCATCGCGCTCAATGCCGACGCGAGCGTGCGCGCGCTCAAGGGCCCGACGCGCCCCGTGCAGACCGAGGAGCAGCGCGCCTACGCGCTCGCGGCGCTCGCCTGCATCGACGCCGTCACCATCTTTCGCACTCCGCGGCTCGACGCGGAAATCCGCGCGCTGCGCCCCGATGTTTATACCAAGGCCGGTGACTACACGCTGGAGAAACTCGACCCCACCGAGCGAGCGGCGCTCGAGTCGGTAGGCGCGCGCATCGAGTTCATGCCCTTTCTCGCCGGCTTCAGCACGACGTCGCTGATCGCGAAGATTCGCGCGGCAGGCGAGGTGTGAGGCGCGGCTGACGCCCGAAATTTCCGGGAAGATTTCCCGGCCAAAATTCCCGAAGCCAAGCGGCGTGGTTTCCGTTACACTGCAGCGACCGGCATGTCGCCGGTCGTGCAGCCCTGTACCCCCATGAGCGAAGCCACCGCACCTGCCGTCGGAGAGTCGAATAACGTTTATCCCAACCTGCTTAAGGATGCCGAGGACCGGGCAATCCAGAGACGCCGGGAATGGACGCCGCCGGATGAAAACCTGATGGCGGGATCCGCTGGTGGCGGAGCGCAAACGAACTCCGAAGGGCCAAAGCATAAGTCTCACTCCGCCGGGGCCGTTCACTCATCGCCTAGCGCTCACGATGCACCGCGAGTAGGGCTCGCATTCTCCGGCGGCGGGATTCGCAGCGCGACTTTCAACCTCGGCTTCGCGCAGGCGCTCGCTCGAGCGAAGATGATTCGACGGGCGGACTATTTGTCCACGGTTTCGGGTGGCGGCTATATCGGAAGTTTTCTCGGCGCGTGGATCAATCGCACCAATGTCGAACACGTTGAAAAAGGCGTGCAGGATCTGCGCAGCGCGCCCGTGGCCTTCCTGCGGGAAAACGGCCGCTATCTCGCGCCCAACGGCTCAGGCGATGCGTGGGTCGCGACGGCCTCGCATCTGCGCGGGTGGCTCACGATTCTTGCGACGCTCGGTTTGTTTTTCATCGGATGCATCCTGCTCGGCGAAGCCGGTCATGAGTGGCTCTGGCGCACCGGACGCATTCCGGCGGCCGCCTGGCGACCGGGTGAGCCTGATTGGTTGTGGCTGAGTCCTTGGTGGTGGGTCGCAGGCGGCATGGCGCTGATCCTCGCGTTTCCGGCGGGGCTGGTCTTCTGGCTGCTCGGCACGAAGCCCCTGCGGCTGCCCCCCGTCTTCTGGCTCGTGGTGGCGGCCACGCTGTTGACGGCGTTTATGGGCACCAGTCTTCGCCAAGCCTTGGCGCTGGCCGGTGGGCTCGCCGCGTTTGGCGGCGCAGCGATTTGTGCGAGCGAGCGCCACACCGTCGGGCGGTCCGCAGCGGCACGGCGCTGGTTGCTGCTCGGAGCGGTCGCTCTGCTTGCTTTGGCCTATTTTTGCTTTGGTGGTTTCGGATGGCGTGCGATCTGGGACTGGCGGTTTTTGACTCTGCCCAAGGTGTTCGCGCCTGCACTGGCGCGACTCCATCTCGACCTCGCGCCCGGCAGCCCGGTGCGCTTCGTGCTCCGATCGATGGCCTTCGTCAGCTACGTGTTCTGGGCTTCGGCATTTTTCGTCGCGTGGCGGCACAATGACCTCGATCTCGCCCGCCGCGAACTCACCGAGTTGCTCGCCTTGATCATGATCGCGACCGTGGTCTGCGCGGGCTTTGCACTCGTCGATACTCTTGGCGGCTCATGGTACGCGGCGCGGGGCGGCGTGCTGGCCGGGCACGCCGGCATCGCGGCTCTCTGGGCGGCGGCGCAATGGGTGGGGCCCAAGCTTCTTGGCGCGATGGATAATGAGAAACGCGCCTCGTTGCCGCTCTCGTTGGTCGCGGGCGTAGCCGCAGCTGTGGTGGGATTGGCGCTGCTCTCGCTGATGAATTTCTGGGCGCATCAGCTCGCGGCGCTGTTTGGCGCAGGCTTCACCACGTGGTACGCCGTGCCGGGCTCGTACACGCCGGAGCGCTCCTTCGAGAGCGTGCGATACCTCGCTGCGGCCGGCGGTGGAGCGCTGCTGTTTTGCGCGGTCCTCGGTCGCTCGCGGTTGTTCCTCAATCTTTCCTCCGACCTGCCGCTTTATTCGGCGCGCCTCACGCGCGCGTATGTGGGCGCGAGCAATCCTGATCGCGCCAATCCCACGCACGGTGGTGTGACGAAGCCGGTGCCGGGCGACGATGTGGGCTTCACGCGCTACCACCCGGAGCAAAAGGGCGGGCCGCTCCATCTGATCAACGCGACGATCAACGAGACCGTCCTCGGAAAATCGCAGCTCGAGCAGCGCGATCGCCACGGCTTGCCGCTGGTGCTCGGTCCGCATTCGGTGACGGTGGGCCGCGATGCCCACGCGCTGATCGTGCCTCCACCGCCTACTTTGGTCGCGCGTCTCGCGAGCAAAGTGCAAACGCGTGCTCCCTGGCTCGCACGCGGTATCCCGTCGAAAGTGATAAAGTCCGTGCAGGAATCCTCGGCGCCGACGCGTGTGCCGATCGATCCGATTTACGGGCCGGAGTTTCATCCGCTCGCGGCCGATCCGGACGAAAAGCAGCCGGGCAATGCCGGGCTGTTGAAGCGGCACGATATCGAAATGCTGAGCCTTGGCCGATGGGTGGGCGTCTCGGGCGCGGCGTTTTCCACCGGCCTCGGCCAGCAGACGAGCTTGGGGCTCAGTTTTCTGGCCGGCATCTTCAACGTTCGCCTCGGCTACTGGTGGGACAGTGAGGTCGGGCCGCTCTCGCGCAAAGGCACCGCTCCGCTGCGGGCCACGGGTTTTTTCGGTGTCGGCGTGGCCGCGGTGTTTCCTGCGCAAGCTTTCCTGCTCGATGAACTGCTCGCTCGGTTTCACGGCCCGGCGGGGCGCCAGTATTGGTACCTCACGGATGGCGGACATTTCGAGAACACCGCGACCTATGAGCTCATTCGCCGTCGCGTGCCGGTGATCGTGGTGTGCGATTGCGGCGCAGATCCGGACTGCATCTACGACGATGCCGGCAATCTCGTGCGCAAGGCGCGCATCGATTTCGGCGCCGAGATTCGCTTCTTCGAGGCCAAGGAGCTGGACATGATGCTGGAGCGTCCCGGTCTGCGCGACGTGATCGGCACCCTCGAAGAATTGAAACCAGCCGGTGAGAAGGACGAGCCCAAGCTCAGCCGTTGCCACGCCACGCTCGCCGAAGTGCGCTACGATGGTTCGGCGAATCCGGGTTCACTGCTCTTGCTCGTGAAGCCCACGCTGACCGGCGACGAGCCGCTCGACATCCTCAACTATCGCTCGGGGCACGCCGCTTTTCCGCAGGAGTCGACGCTCGACCAGTTCTTCGATGAGGCGCAGTGGGAAAGCTACCGTCGCCTCGGCCAACTGATCGGCGAGGACCTTTTCGCCAAGGGTAATCAAGGCGGGCAGCTCGTCGCGCTACAGCAACACCTCGCGGCGTGGAGTTTGAAAGCACCGATCAAGGGCAGGTTCTAGGCGACGATTGTTGCTGGACTCGAATTTGGCGTGCCAACGCGCCGCGTGCCGACCCATAGTCGCGGCGCATGAACGTCGTCATCCTCGGCTCTGGCCGCGGTTCCAATGCCGAAGCAATCCTCGAAGCGCAGCGCGCGGGCCGGCTCGGTCGCGCGCGCGTGGTCGCGATCTTCGCGGACAAGCCCGACGCGGGCATCCTCGCGCTCGGCACGCGCTTCGGCGTGCGCGCGGAGTTCGTCGATCCCGCGCCCTTCAAGACCAAGCTCGAGGGCGAAGGCGAGGCGCGCTTCATCGCGGCGGTGCAGGGCGCGCAACCCGACCTCGTGGTGCTCGCCGGCTTCATGCGCGTGCTGAAGCCGGGCTTCCTCGGCACGTTTGCCGGAAAAATTATCAACCTTCATCCGAGCCTGCTTCCCAGCTTCCCCGGTCTCGACGGCATCGGACAGGCTTTTCGCCGCGGCGTGAAAGTCACCGGCTGCACGGTCCACGAGGTGACACTTGAGGTGGACGGCGGGCCGATCCTCGACCAAGCCGTCGTGCGTATCGAGGAAACGGATACGCTGGAAACACTGGCGAAGAAAGTCCACGCCGCCGAGCACGCGCTGCTCCCCGCGGTGATTGCCCGGCTGAGCGAGAAGCGATGAGCGAGTTGCCGCGAGTGCTGTTGATCGAGGACGAGCCGGCGATCGCGGACACGCTGCTCTATGCGCTGAAGACGGAGGGCTTCGCCCCCGAGTGGTGCGCCACCGGTCGAGCCGGACTCGCTGCGCTGCACGCCAAGGCGTTTGCTTTCGTGATCCTCGACGTGGGCCTGCCGGACGGCAGCGGCTTCGAGTTCTGCAAGGAGATCCGCCAGCACTCGACGGTGCCGATTCTCTTTCTGACCGCGCGCAATGCCGAGATCGACCGCATCGTCGGGCTTGAGATTGGGGCCGACGATTACGTGACGAAGCCTTTCAGTCCGCGCGAAGTCACCGCGCGCGTGAAGGCGGTGCTGCGCCGCGGTCATGCAGTCGTTGGCGAAAAAGAGCCAGCGAAGAGCGCCGCACCTGCATCCACGCCGGAGTTCGCCGTGGACGAGGAGCGCTGCGCCATTCGTTTCCGCGGTGTGGCGCTGGAGCTCACGCGCTACGAGTACCGTCTGTTGCGCGTGCTAGTCGCGCGACCGGGCCGGGTTTTTTCGCGCGACGAATTGATGACCGCTGCCTGGGAAGATCCCGGCGCGAGTCTCGATCGCACCGTTGACGCCCACATCAAGACCTTGCGGGCCAAGCTGCGCGCCGTGCTCGAGGCGGGCGGGAAGCGCACTGCGGAGAGCGACGACCCGATTCGCACGCACCGCGGCCTCGGCTATTCGCTACGGGAGAATGGCGGCTAGATGAGAATCCGCACCGCGATCTTCGGCGTGTACGTGGGCGCGTCGGCGGTGGGCTTTGCCGTGCTGATGGCGTTTGTCCTGCGCGATGTGCGGCTGCGCTACATCGAAGCGATGCGGCGCACGATGGGCGACACGGCGGTGTTTCTCGCCGTGTACGCAGCGGAGGCCCCCGCAGGCGATGGTGCTTGGGCGAAGCGGCTGGAGACGCTCCCGCCGAAGGCGGATCTACTCCGCGTGTTTGCGAGCGATCGAGGCGGGAAAATCATTTTCGATTCCGCTAATGGCGCCGACGTGGGCCAAGTTTACGACTGGCCGATGCGCGGCGGCGGCGTGGTGGCGTCGGAATGGTACACGGTCCCGAATGTCGCGGTGGTGGGCGATGAGCTGCGCGTACGCGCGGCGGTGAGAACCGGCGGCGATGTCGTTGGCTGGGTCGGCGTGGGCCGGCCGATCGCGACCGTACGCGAGGGCGTGAGTCAGGCACAGGGCCGGCTCGTGATCGCGGCGTTGGTTGTGACGGCGGTACTCACGATTGCGGGCTGGTGGCTGGCGCAGAAACTTGCGCATTCGCTGGAGCGGCTGACGGCTCATGCCCAAGCCGTACGCGATGGCCACAGCTCGACGCCCCCGCAGTCGCGCGCAAAGGAGATCCGCGAGTTGTCGGAGGCATTTGAGGAGATGCGCACCGCCCTCGAGGGCAAAGCCTACGTGGAGCGCTATACGCAGACCCTCGCGCACGAGATCAAGGCCCCGCTCGCGGCGATCCGCGGCGCGGCGGAGCTGCTCGGCGAAGAGCTGCCCTCGGCGGATCGAGACCGGTTTCTGGCCAACCTGCGCGACGAGTCAGCTCGAATTCAGCGGATCGTAGATCGCCTTCTCGAGCTGAGTGCTCTTGAAGCCCGACATGGCCGCCTGGAGCTGGCTGACTTGGAATTGCGTGCGGTAGTCGAAGACGTGCTCGCCTCTGCGCGCTCCTTCGCAACCGCGAGGAATGTCACCCTCTCGCTCGAAGATGGCTCTGCGGTACGTGTAGCAGGCGAGCGTTCATTGCTCACTGAGGCCGTGCGCAACCTCGTGCACAACGCGCTGGAATTCACGCCCCCCGGTGGGCGCGTAGACGTAGCGGTGACTCTCGCACCGGGGCGTGCGCTCGTGGCGGTGGAGGACACAGGCCCGGGCTTACCGGAGTTTGCCGTGGCGCGTGCCGGTGAGCGATTCTTCTCCCTGCCGCGCCCCGACACGGGGCGGAAGAGCACCGGGCTCGGACTCAGCATTGTGCGGGAGATCGCGCGCCTGCACGAGGGCGACGTGACCTTGATCAATCGTGCCCCATGCGGCGCGCGAGCGGAGCTTTGGGTGAAGACTTAGGCGCGAAAGCGGCGGTTGTTTTTGGCGGCGAATTCATGGCCGCTTCACACGGGCTTCATGCAAGCCGGGCAGACTGTGGCCCATGGATCCTGCAACGCTGAATGCTCCTCCTCCGCCGTTCAAGTCGGTGGCTCCCGTCGCGGCCACGCCGCAACCGAAACGCAACGCCACGCTGAAGCTGCTCGTGATCGTCGGCCTCATCGTGCTGCTGCAGATTCCACTCTTCTTCGTGGATGGCCTGCGCGAAGATCGGGAGAAACACCATGGCGGCAGCGACACCACGTTGGTGGCGCGGAAGGATGCGCCGGTGTTTGACACCTACCGCATGGTCGAGCGCGCGGTGAAGTACAGCGTGTTGGTGACTGCGCTGGTGTTCACGGCATTCTTTCTTTTCGAGGTGTTGGCCGGTCTGCGATTGCACGTGGTGCACTACGCGCTGGTCGGCGCGGCGCTGTGTCTCTTCTACCTCGCGCTGCTGGCGCTCGGCGAGGTGATCGATCCGGGGATGGCGTATCTTGCGGCGGCGCTCGCGTCGTCGGGGTTGATCGTGTTCTACAGCGCGGCGGTGCTGCGGGCTTGGGCGCGCGCGAGTGTGATCGCTGGGC
Organism: Verrucomicrobiota bacterium; assembly: GCA_048498795.1. Classification (GTDB taxonomy): domain Bacteria; phylum Verrucomicrobiota; class Verrucomicrobiia; order Opitutales; family Opitutaceae; genus JBEHXH01. The sequence goes on along the minus strand of JBEHXH010000017.1, from coordinate 65,743 downwards.
TGCTCGCGGTGGTGCACGGGGTGCTCTACATTGTGCTGCGGATGGAGGACTACGCGCTGCTGGCGGGCACGGGCACGCTCTTCGTCGCACTCGGCGTCGTGATGTACTTCACGCGCAATATCGACTGGGACACCCACGTCGACGCTGCGCCGGGAGGCACGCCATGAAACCCAAACGCCTCCCGCGCCTCTGGTGCGCGTTGCAAGGCCTGCTTCCGCTGGAAGCTTGTCTCGCCGCTCAGCAAGGCGAGCTGGCTTGGCCGGGTGGAGTCGACCCGATCGCTCTGGGTATCTCGGCCGATTCGGCCGCGAAAAATTCGGTCGAGCGAAAAGCACCGAGGGCGCTGCGGCGCCGCATGGTCCGAGGCCAAGGAAAGACATGAGACCAGGCGAGTGCGTGGATCGGCCGTTGAGTGTGGGGGCCTTGCTGCGAGGCGATAAGGAGGCGTTGGAGCGAGCGGTGCTGGGCAGTTCATCGCGTGTTCCCTGGTCTCAGCTCGCGATCATCGTGATCGGGGCCGGAGCCTTCGGCGCTGCGGCTGGGAGCTGGCGCGCACCCGAGCAAGGTCTCTGGTCGGCGATCAAGCTGCCTTGCGTGCTGCTGCTCACCGCGGCCGGAAACGCCTTGATCAATGGCATGCTCGCGCCGCTGCTCGGCGTGAAAATCCGGATGCGCCAGTCGCTTCGAGCCGTGCTGATGAGCTTCGGATTAGTCGCAATTATTTTGGGCGCATTCAGTCCCATCGTGGCGTTCCTTGTCTGGAATCTGCCGCCGCCCCAGCACGGCATGGCCGGAGCGACGACGGCACGCAACGCGATGCTGCTGATCTTGGTGCTGGCGATCGCGTTTGCCGGGATCGCCGCCAACGTTCGCCTGCTGCAGTTCCTGCAACGGCTGGCGAACGAGCGAAGCGCGGCGGTGCGGCTGTTGATCGCGTGGCTGAGCGTGAACCTCTTGCTGGGCAGTCAACTCTCGTGGGTGGCGCGCCCGTTCATCGGCGAGGTCGATTCACCGGTCACCTTTTTTGAACCGAGTCCCCTGCGCGGCAGTTTCTTCGCCGAGGTCGCCAAGGCGGTCCGCGAGTTGGCGAGCGATGCCCGGCCTTAATTTTCTCCCGATCTACAAACCATCTCATGAATCCACCATTCACACCACGCGTGACCAGCCGGACGCTCCGAAAGAAAACGAGCCACCAATCCCCCTGGGCCAAAATCCATCGGAAGTAGTTCCGATCGGCACGCCCTTCGACGTGGTCGAGGCGCTCCTGAGGAACCCTCGACGACTACTGTATTCGATTTCCCATGACGCCAGCGTGAGCTTGCTCAGTTTGATCTTGGCCACGGTGGTGCTGTTGGCCGGAAGTTATGGGCTGATCGTGGGAAGTTTTTCGGGGGGTATGCAATGGTGGGCGGCGCCACTCAAAGTCGCCGGAGGAATGCTCGCGGCTGGGCTCATTTGTGCGCCGAGCCTGTACATCTTTGCCTGTTTGGCGGGGTCATCGGCCCGCGTAATGGAGATGGCCGGGGCCCTTGGTGGTATGACGGCACTGACCGCATTGTTGCTGGTTGGCTTCGGTCCGGTAGCGTGGCTCTTCTCGCAGTCGACGGATTCGATTCCGCTGATGGGATTTCTTCACCTCTTGTTCTGGCTCGTGGCGATGGGGTTTGGGCTCGGCTTTCTGGGCAAGGCGCTCGGCCACTTTGGACTCCGGTCGGGCACTGCTGTCGGGATCTGGAGTTTCTTGTTCGTGCTAGTGTCGCTGCAAATGATGACGACCCTCCGGCCCCTGCTCGGATCGGATACCCGGCTGCTGGCGCAGGAGAAGAAGTTTTTCCTCACGCAATGGAGCGAGTGCATGGAGCCGAAAAAATGAATCGTACCCGATGCTTGCTGCGATGAGAGGCGGGCTCTTTGAGCGTGTACTGATAGAGTTGTTCGTACCGCCGCAGATGGCGTTGGTCATGTTGCTTTTTGTTTCGCCGTTGAAGGGGTCAACGCATTCGGATTGGGCGGGTTTCTTTAGTGCGGCACTGGTCGTGGCCTTGATCGGGCTGGGGCTGACGGTGCCCTATTCCTTTTGCATGGAGATTTTGGTGCTTGCCGGTGTCTCGCCACGCTCACGTCAGTGGGCAATTACGTCCGCCAGCTTTGGCGGAATTGCGGGCCTGGTGCTCGGGCTTTTACTCGATTTAATAGTCGCAGGTAAATTGGGCGCATTCGAATTGATCTTTGTTCCGCTGGGCACAATCGCAGGGGCGATGACGGCAGGCCTTGTGCGCTGGCGGACGATAGGTGCAAAAAGCGTTGCGAGCAGAGTGTGGGAGCCGAATTTTGGTGGAATGGCCCTCAGTGAAATCAAAGTGGAGATTCCCTCGGTGCAGGCTGAAGCAGCGGACAATGTGCTGCTCGAACTCGGTGTGGCCGGGTGGAGTGTGCTCGAGGATGTGATCGAGAAGCGGGCGTGGGTGGCCGGCATCTTCGCGAATGACGTGGAGCGCGACGAGAAGTGGGTCCAGTTACAGCCGCTGCTTGGTGAGGCGGGCGTGCCTACGGATGGGACGAGGACACTGCGCGAGTTGGCCGACGCGGACTGGCGCGACAGCTACAAGGCACATTTCCACGCGTGGCAATTTGGCCGGTTGCACTGGGTGCCGGTGTGGCAGCGCGACACATTTCAACTGCCCGCGGGTGACGCGGTGCTGTGGCTCGATCCGGGATTGGCGTTTGGTACCGGCAATCACGAGACCACGCGACTGTGCGTCGAGCGCCTGGTTAAGATCGCGGGAAGTGCGAAAAAACCGGATGAGCTGCGCGTGATCGATGCGGGCTGCGGCTCTGGAATTCTTGCTTTGTCGGCGGCGTTGCTCGGCTTTGGCGACATCGATGGTTTCGACAACGACGCGGAAGCCGTGCGCGTGAGCGAGGAGAACGCCGCGCTCAATGGACTCGCGGGCCGGGTAGCTTTTTTCACCGGCGATCTCGTGACGGGCCTCGCTGGGCGTCAGGCCGAGGTGGTGCTGGCGAACATCCAAGCCGACGTGCTCGGTCGCTTTGCGAAGGAGCTGCTTAGCGCGGTCGTGCCTGGCGGCACGCTGGTACTCAGCGGCATTCTCGCCCAGGAGCGCGATGCGGTGCGCGACAGGTTCGCGCAGGCCGCTCCAGGCTGGTCCGTCGACTCTCGCATCATGGGCGAGTGGAGCGATGTGGTGCTCGTGCGGCCGCTTTGAGCGACCCGGATTCCGATTGGGATCCGACCGGATGGGCGAAAGTCAGCGTTCTTAAGAACTGCGCTACGGAAACAGCGTCAGGCTTTCGCGCTGGGTGACGGCGAGCTTTTTGAGGAAGTCCGCTCGCGGGATTTCTCGGGCACCGAGGGCGGCGAAGTGGGGCGTGATTTGTTGGATATCGATCCACGTCGCACCGCGGGTGCGGAGGTGGTCGATGAGGTGGAGCACGCAGAGTTTCGATGCGTCGGTGCGACGGTGAAACATGCTCTCGCCGGTAAAGATGCCGCCGGCGGTGACGCCGTAGAGGCCCCCGATGAGTTCAGGGCCGTCCCAGAGCTCCACGCTATGCGCATGGCCGGCGTAGTGGAGTTGCTGATACGCGTCGATCATGCGCGGCAGGATCCACGTGCCGTCCTGCCCGGGCCTTGGAGCGGCGGCGCAAGCGCGAATGACGGCAGGAAAATCGGCATCGATGGAAAAACGCAACGAGGCGGCCTTGCGTTGGGCCCGGGCAAGATTTTTGGGGATGTGCAGCGCGGAGAATTCAAGAATCGCGCGCTGCGGCGGACAGACCCACGGGATCGGGTCGCGCGGGCCGCCGAAGGGCCAGGGGAAAATACCATGCCGATAGGCCGAGACGAGGCGTGCCGGTGTAAGCTCGAAGTCGAGCGCGACGAGCCCGGTTTCGTCGTCGGATGGCGGGAGCCACGGATAGTCGGCAGGCGAGGGCATAAGTGGGCGGCGGCAAAAATGGTTTTGCCCGATGCCGGCCGGGCGTCGAGTTTCGGTGGGATGAAATTTGCGCAGGCGACGGGAAACAGCGGACGCAACTGGGTGGCCTGGATATTGGCGGCAGCGCTGGGCGCGACGGTGGCGCGGGCGCATGATACTTGGCTCGAGCCGGAGCGCTTCGCCGCGACGCCGGGTGCCACGCTAGGCTTTTCGCTCACGAGCGCGGCAGAGTTCGGCCCGCTGGAGTCAGCGGTCAAGCCGTGGCGCGTGCGCCGTGCACTGATGCGACTGGGCGGCGAGACGACGTTTCTGGGTGAGGGCGTGACGGGTGAAAAGGCGCTGGCGTTCAAGACGACATTGCCCCGGCCCGGCGTGGCCGTCGTGTGGCTGGAGCTGAAGCCGCGCACGCTCGAACTCACCGCGGAAAAGGTAGAAGAGTATTTTCGCGAAATCCATGCGAGCGACGAACTGCGGGCGCAATGGACTGCCTTGCCCGAGCCGAAAAAATGGCGCGAGACCTACGTGAAGCACGTGAAGACCTTTGTGCGCGTAGGCGAGCCCGTGGCGACCGAGCGAGCATGGGCCGAGCCGGTGGGCGCAGCGCTGGAGATCGTGCCGGAGCGCGATCCGACGAAGCTCAAGCTCGGCGACGAACTGCCCGTGCGGGTGCTACGCAGCGGCGTAGCCGTGGAGAACTTCATGGTGGCCTTCGTCGCCTCGGGCGGGCTGCGCGAGCATGTGATTGTGACCGGGCCCGATGGACGCGCCAAAATGAAACTCGACCTCGCAGGCGAATGGATGGTCCATGGCACGGACTTGCGGCGTTCGACCGAGCCCGACTTGGAGTGGGAAAGCGATTTCGTGACGATGGTCGTGAGTGTCGCCAAATAGCTGGGCGGAAATGATGAGCGACGCGGCGCACAAAATCGTTTCCCGGTCGGGAAGAAAATGCGCCGCGGAGCCTCCAAGCAGGGTGCTCCTCAACCCTCAGTTTCATTTGGTCCAGCGCCACGGCGGAAAAATTGTCGAGGCGCGCGCATCCGCATGGAGGCGACGGGCGAATAGCCGAAGTGATACGCTGCATGACGTGGCTCTCGACGAGCATCCCCGCGGGTCCCGATGGACTCGTGGCGGTGGCGCGTGCGCAGGGAGGGGGAGGGCATGACATGAGCAGCGATGCCGCGATGGAGCCGACAGACGAAGAGTTGTTGCACGCGGTGGCGAGCGGCGACGAGGCGGCATTTGCCCGGTTGTACGATCGATTCTCGCGGCCGGTGTTTTCACTCATTCGCCGCGTGCTGCGCACGGAGGCGGAGGCCGAGGAGATTTTGCAGGAGGCGTTTTGGCAGGTGTGGGAACGCGCGCCCGATTTTCGCGCTGAGCGGGGCTCCGCGTTTTGCTGGGTGGTGACCATCGCTCGGCGCAAAGCCATTGATCGACTCCGTGCCAACTCGCGTCATCTCCAGCGCATCGCCGATGCGCAAGCCGGACGCGTGGACGATGATTTTGCAGCATCGACGGCAGGCCGCGGGCTCAACGACGACGAACGCGGCGCGGCCGTGCGGGCAGCGCTGGCCGCACTCGGCGAGACCGAGCGGAGGGCCATTGCGCTATCGTTTTTCGATGGCCTCACGCATCCTGAGATCGCTGCGAGCCTCGGCGTGCCCATCGGGACGGTGAAGGCCCGTATCCGCCGCGGCATGATCAAACTGCAAGGACCGCTGGCGCACTGGCGCGAACGAGCCGATGATTAGACGTACATCGATGAAACGTCCCGGTAAAACTCGTCCGACTCGCTCTACGGCCGCCACGCGGCCGGTTGAGTCCGATTTGACGGATACCGAGGCGAAGCTCGCATGGGCGGCCGAGTCAGCGACGCCACCACCGGCGGTGCGCGAGCGTTTGCTGGCGCGGGTGCGCGCGACCAAGGCATGGAAATTTATCGCCGCAGATGACTCAGGCGCGTGGCTCACGATGCCGTTCCCCGGGGTGCGCATCAAAGAACTCTCGGTGGATGCGAGTCGCGACACTGCGATGCTGCTGATCGAAATGGCGCCCGGTTCGCGTTTCCCCGATCACGAGCACACGGCCGACGAGCGTGGCTACGTGCTGACCGGCGATCTCACGATGGCCGGGCGTGCCCTGCGCGCGGGAGATTTTTACGAAGCGGCCGCGGGCACGCGACACGAGCGCGTGATCAGCGAGTCGGGCTGCACGGGTCTTCTCTGGGTAGGCGCCACGGCTTGGAAAAAGTGGCGGGCGCTGGCCATCGCCTGAGTACGATGCACCTGCGGGCTACGTAAGTCACCGCGTTGCGGCGCGAACGGCGGCGAGTAGGGTGCTGAGCATCACCTTACGAAATCGCGCATGAATCTTCGCAACGTTTGCTGGATCGTCGGCTGGATGCTGTCACTCGGTGTGATGAGCGCTGTCGCGGCGCCGGTGGAAAAATTTCACAACGACAAAGCCCGCGTGACGGAGCAGACGCTCGCCCCGGGCGAGGCGCTGGCACCCGCAGGCGACCGGCCCGGCATCGCGGTGTTTCTGGAGGCCGGCGCGATCGAAGTCGCGGCCTCCGGCGGTGCGCGCAAGGAGATCGTGCGTCGCGGCCAAGGACAGTTTCAGGCCCCGGGCAGTCCCAAGCTGAAGAACGCCGGCCGCGGCCCCATCCGCGTCGTGTGGATCGACCTGCTCGGCCCCGGCAGCATGGAGACGTGGGGCATCGGCGGATTGGGCCGCGAAGTCCGCGTGCAATTTGAGAACGAGTTCGCGCGCGTGTACGACCTCCGCGTGGCGACCGGCAAGGCGCTCCCGCAGACGACCCTCAAGGATCGCATCGAGTTCGTGATCCTCGCCAGCGACGCCGATCAAGCGATCGCCGGCGGCACGACCGAGCGCGTGAAGTACAAAGCCGGCGATACGTCCCTGCAGCCCGCGGTCGCGCGCACCACTACTAACACCGGCAAGACCGATCTGTGGATCGTGGCGGTGGAACTGAAGTGACGAAATCGGTGCGATGGACCTGAGTCAGTCCGTTGGGCTTATTCTTTCAGAGCGGTGAGCGCCTGCGTACGGCGGAACTCTTCAATTTGCCGAACATTAGAGGTGAGTCACCGGAACTGGTGGTGCGGGGCGTGTGTTGGCACGACTCGTGACAAGCGTGGAGATTAACTCTGGGGTCTGCTTAGCCTCTTTTTCATCCTGGAATGAAAGAGATAATGATGCCGAGTCCTAGGATCGCATAGGGAACATATTTCGTAGGAATAAAAAAGACCGCATCGCCCCGGCCGATGTGCATTTCTTTTCCCGTGGCTTTGTCGATCACCACCCTTGGCGCATTCCCTTTAGCGAGCACCTTTGTCATGCCAAACGCGAGCAGGGCGCCAAGCACGGCGCCGCTTAATTTTGGCACCGCATGCGTCTGATAATATGTCAGGTCTTTGGTAACTGATCGCGAGATGACTTCTGCGATGAAGAAACCGGCAAACCCGGCGATTGCTACAAGGATTCCGAGACCTCTCCAAATGATCATAGCTGATGGGTATTATTTTTGTCTAACAGGGTCATTCTCCTACACGACGTTTTGTTGGGTACCATGGCGTTCAGGATTGGTCATGGCTGCTCGGTGCGGTTGGCTCTGGCGACTTGTTCGGCGGCTTTTTTCTCGGGGGGAGCTAGCGGGATTATTTTTGCATTCCGGCTCGATTGCCACGCGAAGAGTCTCCATCGCTGATTTTCCAGGCACCAAACGGAGAGGAAGTTTATGTCGACGCGGAAAATCATCCCCGAATTCCCGACTTCTACGAGCGCACGTCCTTTGGACACAACCACGCCAGGAGACACGACGCTGAAGTCACGCGCTTTAAAGTCGAATCGCTGATAAATTAAGTGCCGGCCAACCAGACTGGAAATAAGCTCAGCCTTATCTTGGACGAATCCATTGGCGGAATGCGCGTAGTGCAGCCGGTCAGAGAGCAGGGTATCGAGCGCACCGCCATCGGCCGCGATCATGGCGGCTATCCGCGCATCATCGGCAACGCGCACCTCCGCGAGAGTCGCAGTATCGTCGGCACGCAGCGAAACGGATACGGCAAAAGCCAAAGCGATTAGAAAGAAACGTATCATTCTTAACTCTTGTTTGAGATCGGCCCCGACTGGTTTCTGCTCAAGGATTCGAGTTGTGTCCTCAATTTGGAGTCTTGGTCCTCGATCTTCCCGAGGAACCCGCAAACGACGTTTGCGACCGTAAAGGGATAAGCATCGGACTCTGGCGTGGTGACCGTGTGGTGATAAATGCGGGTAACGCGGAAGAGCATCCGCTGGTGTTCGACGCACTCGTCGATCTTCGGAAGGAAATGACAACGGGCCTGAAAGCGGAATTCCGGGGCTGAAGATTTGCCCATTTCAAAGCAGACAAAGTTCACCAGCTGACCTGCAGTACGTGCTGCGTCTGGATCGTTGTTCATGCGTTTTGCCTTACGTTAAAAATGAGCGACCGGAACGGATGGTGACGGGGTGTTCGCCAGCACAACTCATGATGGAGGTTGGCTCCGACGAGTGCTTAGCCTCATTTTTCATGGATTAAAGAAAGTGACGGCGGCACATGTGAGGCAGAAGGCGCCGAAGGAAAAGTGGGCAGTGATCCAAACCCAAAAGCCGGCTCGGTCATTCTTTCTTTCAACCACAGAGCCGGATCGCCGGAGAACGGCTCCATCATGGAGCGAGAGAAGCACACTAACGAGAATCGCGAATGCGGCCACGGCGAATGCTATTGGCATCAAGCGCGGCGAATACGCACTGAGTGCAAGCGCGCCGATCATCGGAACGATCTCAAGACCGAGCAGGCGCAGAACAAGGACGCGCTTCATTTTTTGGTTAACGCGAAAGATGAACCACCGGAAAGGATGGCTCTAGCGTATGGTCAGGCTTTTTCGTGGAGAGCACTTAATAACTCCTTTGTGCGAGCATCGCTGCTTTTCTCCTGAACGACCTCACCTGCATCGAAGGCGAGAAAGACTCCGAAAGCATAGTTCGGCATGGCAGTGTGCTCGATCAACGACAGGCAAATATAACACCAAATCGAATTCATAGCCTTGTCACCCTCAGCCCAAGTATAGCGTTCAGACAAATAGCCGCTCACGACTTCTTGGGCGAAAGCATCGCAGAATGCTGAGGGAGACAATCCGAGCTCGGACGATGCGGCCTCGACCGATTCAGCGCTCGGGTAGTGCGGAAACTCCGCGATAGTTTTTGCGATGAACGATTTCATTCTTTTCGAACGGTTTTTGCATGCACCGTGCCTCTACTAGGTAGCGGCACAAGCAGCAGACATAGGTTTACCATTTTTGAAATGGTATTGTTCGAGCTGATGAGGTTCGCGGTTGCGCGGCACGTTGATCGGCGGAGAATCTTATTCTCGCGCCGACGGACTCAGGCATAGTAAGCGATGGGTGGGCAAGCGTCCCCGTAGCTCAACTGGATAGAGCAGCGGTTTCCTAAACCGCGTATTCCGGTTCAAGTCCGGACGGGGGCACCATTTTTAATTCACCACGTTCTGCGGAGCGCCGGTTTGCCACGCCTTGAGATTGGCGGTGGCGAGGTCGAGGAGGCGGGCGCGGGCGGCGCGGGCGGCCCACGCGAGGTGGGGTGTCAGGAGGCAATTGGGCGCAGTAATCAAGGGATGATCAGCGGGCGGGGGCTCGGTGGAGAGGACATCGAGGGCGGCGCCGGCGAGTTGGCCGGACGCGAGCGCGGTGGCGAGGTCGGCGTCGACGATGAGCGGGCCGCGGGCGGTGTTGATGAGGAGCGCGCTCGGCTTCATGCGCGCGAGGCGGGTAGCGTCGACGAGGCCTTTGTTCTCCGGCGTGAGCGGGCAGTGGAGCGACACGATGTCGCTGCGGTGAAAGAGATCGTCGAGGGAGACGTTTTCGAGGCCGTTGACCGGGCGGCGCGAGTGGACGATCACGTGCAGCCCGAAGGCGCGCGCGATGTCGGCCACGGCGCGGCCGATGCGGCCGCAGCCGACGAGGCCGAGCACGAGGCCGTCGAGCTCGACGAGTGGTTTTTCCCAGAAGCACCAGTCTGTGCTCTGGCTCCACGCGCCGGCGGCGGTGGAGCGAGCGTGGCGCCCGACGTGATTGGTGAGCTCAAGGATGAGCGCGAAGACGTGCTGGGCGACGGCGCGTGTGCCGTAGGCGGGCACGTTGGTCACTGGGATGCCGCGGGCGCGGGCGGCGGCGGAGTCGACGACGTTGTGGCCGGTGGCGAGCACACCGATGTAGCGTAGCGCGGGCAGCTCGGCGAGGGTGGCGGCGGTGAGCGGGGCCTTGTTGGTGAGGACGATCTCGGCGTGACGCGCACGCGGGACGATTTCGCTGGGCGGGGTGCGGTCGTAGATTTCGCAGGTGGCGAGGGCGCGCAGCGGATCCCAGGTGAGGTCGCCGGGATTCAGCGTGAAGCCATCGAGCACCACGAGGTTCATCGGGCGGCGGCGGTCGATTCGCGGACGACGAGCTTCGGCTGGATGAGCCGCACGGCGGGTTTTTTGCGGAGTGGCTGGCCGATTTCTTCCATCAGCAAATCCGCGGCGGCCTCGACCGTGGGCAGCACCTGCTGGTCTACGCTGGTGAGAGAAGGTGTGGGCATGAGGCAGATGTCTTGGTTGTTAAAGCCAGCGACGGAGACGTCGCGGGGGACCTTGACGCCGTGTTCTTGGAAACCGTGCATCGCGCCGATGGCGATCTCGTCGTTGAGGGCGACGTAGGCGGTGGGAAATTTCTTCTCGGCGACAAAGCTTCGCGCGAGCGCACGGCCAAATTCGAAATCGTTTTGCCGCGCGTGGCGGTGGTCGAGTGTGCGCGTGGCGCGCTCGAGCGTCAGATTCTTGGTCGCGAGCGCTTCGCCGACACCGGCGAGACGATCGCGCACGGAGCGGAGCGCGCCGCTCATGCCAAGCAGACCGAAGGACGTGTGACCAAGATCGAGCAGATGCTTCACCACGTCGGCCATGCCGCGCGTGCGGTCGAGCGCGATGGTGTTGGCGCCCTCGACTCCGAGCTGATCGATGAGCAAGTGGGGCATGCCGTGGTGGCTAAGCTCGACGATGCGCTGGCCGATCTCCTCCTCGTTGAAATGGCCGATGAACACCACGGCATCGACGCGCAGCGATTGGAAGTGCCGCACGACGGTGCGGCTCTGGCCGGGTACGACGACCTCGATGAGCGAGGCATGATTGCGCTCGCGGAGCAGGCGCTGCAGGCCCGCGAGCTTCTGCACCACGGTGCCGGTGAGCAGATTCTCCATGCACACGCCGACAGTGGCGGTGTGCTTGCCCTTGAGGTGGAGCGCGTAGGCGTTGGGCGTGAAGCCAGTCTCTTCGACAGCGCGCATCACGCGGTCGATGGTCTTCTGCTTGAGGCCGGGCTGGCCGTTGAGCACGCGGGAGACGGTGGTGCGCGCCAAGCCGACGTAGTTCGCGAAGTCGGTGGTCGAGCGGATGACGGGGACAGGCTTGCTCACAAAGGGGAAAAGCTCGGCGAGGATGCGCGGAGCGAAGCCGATGTGTCAACGAGCGGCTCGGGCCACGAGTTAGCCTTGACCCGGACACGTGTAGCAACCTTCGCTGACGCGCTGCGTCATTCTTACCCCATGAACCCCCGTCTCCTGCTGACCTCTGTTTTTGCCACGCTCGCCTGTTTGCCGATGGGCTGCACCACTGCCACCACTCCGTCGGCCGCGCCGACTGAGCCGGTCTCCGCCGCGCCTGCGCCGATGGTGCCGCCCGTTGCTGCTCCGGTGGCCGCGACGCGCGGCATCTACAATGCCCTCGCGCTCGGCATCGTGCCCGACGGCACAACGAACAATACCTCAGCCATCGCCAAGGCCATCGCGACCATCAAGGCCGCGGGCGGCGGCACGCTGCATTTTCCCGCGGGCAAATACCTCACGGGCTCCGTCCACCTCGAGAGCAACCTCACGCTCGACCTCGATGCGGGCGCGGAGCTGCTCTACAGCGGCAATGGCGCGGACTCGCCGCTCGTGCTCGCGCGCTGGGAGTGCACGACGGCCTACACGCACGGCCCGCTCATCTACGCCGACGGCAAGGAAAACATCGCGATCACCGGCCGCGGCACGCTCAACGGCCAGGGCGCCAACTGGTGGTGGCGCGCGCAGTCGCGCTATCCCGCTCCCGCTGGCATGTCCAATGCCGGTGCGCGCGAAGCTTGGCTGGAAAATTACAAGCGCATCGAGGCCGGCGAGAAACTCACCGTGGACGATTTCAAACTCGCGGGAGAATATCTCCGTCCGTCGCTTGTGGGTCTCTATAACTGCAAAAACGTGCTCGTGGAAAACGTCACGCTGACGTTCTCGCCGATGTGGCTGCTCCATCCCGTGTACTGCGAAGACATGGTGGTGCGCGGCGTGCGCTTCGTCTCGGCGGGCGGCGGCGGCAATGGCGACGGCATCGACATCGATTCGAGCCGCAACATCCGCATCTCCGACTGCTTCTTCTCCACGAGCGATGACTGCATCGTGATCAAGTCCGGCCGCGACAACGATGGGCGCCGCATTAATCGCCCGACCGAGTTCATCACGATCACCAATTGCGTGATGTACGAGGGCCATGGCGCGGTGGTGATCGGCAGCGAGACGTCCGGCGGCATCCACGACATCACGGCGAGCAACATCGTCGCCAAGGGCACCGACACTGGCATCCGCCTAAAGTCGATGCGCGGTCGCGGCGGCGTGATGGAGAATTTCCGCTTCGACAACTGGGTGATCGAGGACGCGAAGAAGCAGGCCTTCGAGCTCACCTCGCGCTACGGCCGCTCGGAGCCGGAGCCGGTCTCGGATCGCACGCCGACCTTCCGCAACATTTCCTATAGCAACATCACCGTCGTGAACGCGAATCAGGTCGCGAGCATTCTCGGTCTGCCGGAAAAGGCGCTGGAAAACATCCGTTTCACCGACGTGACCGCGACGGGCAAGACGGGCTTCATCGTCGAGCAGGCGTCCGATGTGGAATTTCACAACGTACGCGTCGATGTCACATCGAAGAGCGCGTTCTCGTTCGCCGAGGCGCGTGGCCTCGTGCTGGCTGACGTCACCAGCCGTAGCCCTGTGAAGGGCACGCCAGTGATGACCTTCAAGGACACCGACGGCATCTGGCTGCGCAGCACGCGCGCCGCGCCGGGCACGGAGTCATTCTTGAAATTCGAGGGTGCTGCGCCGAAGGACCTCAAGGTCAGCGAGTGCGATTTCAGCGCCGCGGCGAACTCGGGTTTGCCGGCAGCGAAGTAAGCGCGATCTGCAAAGAGAAGTTTTTAGGCAAAGGCCGGCTCGAAGGAGCTGGCCTTTTTGTTTTGGTGGGTGGTGGGGTAGGAGCGTGGTTTCTGCAACGCGCCGGATGAATGCTGTGTATCTTGTGATGAGAGAAGAAGGCGGCTTGAAGTGGATGCCGCAACCGCTTGGGGCGCATGCGAAGGCGGAGCGGAGTCGGGGCGTAAAGCCCCTCCCACAGTTACGATCCGGCGAACGCGAGCGTGCGGTCGAGGCGAGCGTAGTGGTTTTATGAATACGCGGGGGACGCTCGCTCATTTTACGGTAGTACGGTAGAGCAGCGCCCAGCGCGGCGGGTTAGGGATAACCCGCCCTACCTCGAAAAACAAAAAGCGCGCCGAGGTCGGCGCGCTTGGATGGGTGCGAGAGTTTGCCGAGGCGTCTCGTTAAGCCGCGGCGCTCTTGTCGGCTTTGCCCGCGTAGGCGAGGGCGACGCCGATGAGGAACACGCCGGCGGCGGCGGTGGCGACTTGGGCGGCACCGGCCACGTTGACGATCTTCACGACGACGGCCCAGTTCTGCCAGACCCAGTAGCCGAGGCCGAGGCCGAAGACGGCGGTCAGAGCGCCGGCGCCGAGGAGCAGACCGTGGGACTTGGTCATGTCGGGCTTGTAGGCATCGACGTCGATTGTCTGGTCGAGTTTCTTGCCGAGCCAGAACCAGTAGATCGCGAGGCTGATCGGGTGCATGAGGCCGGCCCAGATGAAGATCATCTTCTGGTTGCCGGTCCACTGCACGACGAGTGCGGCGAGGAGCGTCATGAACATGCCGCCGATGCCACCGGTGGTGGCGCCGAGGCCGACGACCGCGCCGGAGACCTTCGCGGGGAAGAGGTCGGTGGCGGAGGTGAAGACGTTGGCCGACCACGCCTGATGGCAGGCGGTCGCGAGACTCACGAGCGCGATACACACGGCGAAGTTCTGCGTGTAGTACGCCATGATGGTGATCGGCATGAAAGCCGCGGGCAGCAGCATGGTCGTGTAGCGAGCCTTGCCGACGCGCCAGCCCTTGTTGATCAGGAAGCCCGAGAGCCAGCCGCCGGCGATGGAGCCAACGCTCGCGCCCGTGTAAATCACGGCGAGCAAGCCAGCGCTCTTGAGCGCATTCTGGCCGCGCTCCTTTTCGAAATACGACGGCAGCCAGTAGAGATAGAACCACCAGACCGGATCCGTGAGCAGCTTGGCGAGCAGGAAGGGCCAGATCTCCTTGTAGCGGAGGAGAGCGGTCCACGGCATCTTGATTCTTTCGATGACCTTCGGCTGATCGGCCTGGATGTAGGCGAGCTCACTCGGGGAAACCTTAGTGCTTTCCTCTGGTTTGCTGAACGCCGTCTGCCAGAAGAAGAGCCACGCGAAGCCGATGATGCCGATAGTGACGAACGCCCACTGCCAACCGTATTGCTCCGCCAGCCATACCGTGCCGAAGGAGACCATCACGCCGACATTGGTGCCGGAGTTGAAGATGCCGGTCGCGAGCGCGCGCTCCTTTTGCGGGAACCACATCGCGACGGCCTTGATCGACGCGGGGAAGTTGGCCGCTTCAGCGAAGCCGAGGAAAAAGCGGACCACCGCAAAACCAAGTACCGAGCGCACGAGACCGTGCGCCGCGGCCATCGCGGACCACAAGATCAGTGCGCCGGAGAGGCTGGCCTTCACGCCGAACGTGTCGATCAAACGGCCGATCAGCGAGGGGAACGCCGCATAGGCCGTCGTGAACGCAAAAGTGACCCAGCCGTAGTCAACATCGCTCCATCCGAGCGAGCCTTGCAGCGTCGTCTTCAGGACGGAAAGCGAGTTGCGATCGATATAGTTGATGGTGGTAGCGAAGAACAGGAGACCGCAGATAACCCAGCGGTAACGACTCATGACTTGGCCGACGGAGGTAGGGGGTTTTTCCATGACGCGCCCGAGTGGTGTGACGAGCGCAACAAGCGATGTCATCCACAATTTTCGGTTTTTTCACGTCATTCGTTAACCCTTGCGGCCTCGGAGAAAATTTCAGTCGCGCGTGAAATGGCCGATACTGATGGTCCCCCGTCCTTTTTGCCGGACAGTAAATTTTTCTCGCTTCTTAGAACACGTGTCCTACTTGTAGGGCAGTTACCGCCAGAACCCCTGTCAGTTTCAACCCCTAGCTCCCTAGCTTTGCTGTCCCCTGCTGCTGCTTTTTGACCCACCATGAACCCAAACAGACTGCTTAGTCGTATCGCCCGTGTAGCGCTTGTGCTCACGGGTTTTGCTATGTCCGTCGCGCAAGTCCACGCGCAGACGGGAACCGGTAGTATCCAAGGCCGCGTGCTCAACGCGTCCAACGGTAGTTACCTCACCAGTGCCCGAGTGACCGTCGATGGCACCAAGCTCGAAGCCCTGACCAATCAGTTCGGCGATTACCGCCTTGACGGCGTACCGGCCGGTGAAGCGAAGGTGAAAGTCTTCTATACTGGCCTCACCGAGAAGACGCTGAGCGTCTCCGTCACCGCGGGCGCCACCGCCACGCAGGACTTCGACCTCACCTCGATCGGCCTCGCGGCCGCGAAGGAAGGCGATGTCATCAAGCTCGACCAGTTTGTCGTCGCTTCGAAAAAGGAGACTGACGCTGCCGCCATCGCGATCAACGACCAGCGCTTCGCGAACAACATCAAGAACGTCGTTTCGACGGATGCATTCGGCGACATCGCCGAGGGCAACATCGGCGACTTCGTGAAGTTCCTGCCCGGCGTCACGATCGACTACACCTCGCCCGACGCGCGCACCATCTCCGTCCGCGGTGTTGCGGCCAACTACACCTCGCTCACGATGAACGGCAATCCCGTCGCGAGCGCGAACTCCTCCACCGCCGGCCGCACGATCGAGCTCGAGCAGATCTCGCTCTCCAACGCGTCCCGCATCGAGGTCTACAAGTCCCGCACGCCCGAGACCGCGGCCAATGCGCTCGGCGGCTCCGTGAATCTCGTGCCCCGCAGCGCCTTCGAGCGCTCCAAGCCGGAGCTCAACTATCGCGCCTTCCTCTCCGGCAACGGCGACGAAAAAGAATTCAACAAGACTCGCGGCCCCACCAATGAGGCTTCGCGCAAGATCAAGCCGGGCTTTGACGCCGTTTGGGTTTACCCGGTGAGCAAGACCTTCGGCTTCACGCTGAGCCTGCTCGAGTCCAACATCTATTACCCGCAGCATCGTACGGCGCCCGGCTGGGCTCCTGGCCAGGGTGCGCAGGTCGGTGCTACCGTTGAAATCCCGACGCTCCGCAACTATCAAGTGCAGGACGGCCCGAAGAACAACCAGCGCGAGTCCGTGGGTGCCACGGTCGACTGGAAATTCCGTCCGACGGACGTGCTCTCCGCGGGCTTCCAGTGGAGCTATTACAACGCCTCCTTCTCCAATCGCAACGTCACCTACACGATCGGCAACGTAAAGCCAGCTGACCAGCAGCAAACCTACGTGCACGGTGCGATCGGTGCTGGCTCGGTTTCCCAGGGCACCTCCTTCCGTCACAAATATGGCTACACCTATCAGCCCGATGTGACTTGGCGCCACAACGGACCGATCTGGAAGCTCGATGCCGGTGCCTCCTTCTCGCACGCGACAAATCACTACCACGATTATCAGGACGACCACTTTGAAAACGTCGCTCTCACGTTGCGTGGCGATCCGACGGGCACGGCCGTAAATGCGGCGACGGTCAACTTCGACGCCCTCGATGCGGGCGCCTACCTGACGCCGACCATCACGGTCTACAACAAGGCCGGCACGGCGAAGCTGAATCTAGCCGATCCCGCCAACTGGAACGTCACGTCCGCTGCGACCAATCCGGCTGACTCGACGGACGTCTTCCGCAATCTCCGCTTCAACGCCAAGCGCGAGCTCAACTTCAGCTTCCCCTTTGCCCTCAAGGCGGGCGCGCAGCTCACCTCGCAGTCGCGCGATATCCGTAAGGACAATCCCGGCACCTACACCTTCGTCGGCAAGGACGGCACCGCCAACTCCGCTTCCGGTGACGACAACCTTTCGCAGTACCCGAGCTTGATCGACCCGCAGTATTCGAGCGGTCCGTTCCTCTTCGGCACGCCGCAGGTGCCTTCGCCCAACGCCTACGGCTTCTGGACGCTCTTCCAGCAGCACCCGGAGTACTTCACTTATTCGCAGGCGACGGCGATCACCAATCTCGCGAAGAATTCCCAGTTCTTCTCCGAGCGCATCACGGCGGGCTACATCATGGCGGACACGCGCCTCGTGAATAACCGTCTCCGTGTCGTCACCGGCGTTCGCTTCGAGCGCACGGACGACGAGGGTCAGGGCTTCATCGACAATGTGGCGGCCGCCAAGGGCATCACCGATCCGGTCGCGGCTGCGATCGCGCGCTACGGCATTCGCAAGGCAATCGTGCGCAAGCATTATGGCGCCGGCTATCCCAGCGCGGATTTGTCGTTCACCGTGACGCCGGAACTCATCGCCCGCGCCGCCTACTCGCGCTCGATCGGTCGCCCTGATCTGAACAACATCATCCCGGGCACGACGGTGCCGGATATCTCGGCCACGTCGGGCACGATCACGGTCAACAACTCGGGCCTCGCGCCGACGCAAACCAACTCTTACGACCTCTCGTTGGAGTACTACCTGCCCAAGGCCGGCGTCATCTCGGTGGGTGCGTTCCGCAAGGACTTCACCAACTTCATCGGCACAAATCCGGCCCATATCCCGACGGTGCAGGAACTGCTCGATCTCGGCATCCCCGATGCCGCCAACTACGCCAACGGCGTGTTCTCGCTCGCGACCAAGAGCAACGTCGGCGATGCGCGCATCACGGGTGTGGAGTTCAACTACTCGCAGCAGCTCGCCTTCGACTTCCTGCCCGAGTGGGCCCGCAACTTCTCGATCTATGCCAACGGTCAGAAGCTGCACCTCGAGGGTTCGACCATCGCCGACTTCAGCAACTTCATCCGCGAGAGCGGTTCCTGGGGTGCAAAGTACGGCGCGAAGAAGTATACCATCCAGGCGAACTTCAACTACCGCGGCCGTCAGCGCCTCACCGCGCAGTCCTTTACGCCTGGCGCGTACGACTACTTCAAGCCGCGCGTCTATCTCGACGCCAACTTCGAGTACCGCTTCCGTCCGGAGTACCGTTTCTTCCTCAATGCGCGCAATCTCACGAATGTCGCGCAGGACATCCAGCGCTACGGTCCGACCACCCCGAGCTACTCGCGCACGTATCGTCGTGAAGAGTTCGGCGTGCAATACACGGCCGGCGTCAAGGGCACGTTCTAAGCTCTTGCTGGTTTAGTCTCTCAGCGCCCCGTGGCTCGCGCCCGGGGCGCTTTTTTGTGCCATTCGGCGACTGGCAGGACGAACTAGATCGGAGCACACCCAAAGGGATGATGCTCGACAATGCGCCAGCGAAAAGGGTCGCTGCCGCCGGCCATGAAATTCAATTTTCGCTCCTGCCCTTGAACCCCGCTCGCCCCACCTTGGCGCCGTCATCCAGCCCTGATCGCCCGCGTATATTCGCGGGTGCGGCGTTGATTGTGGTCGCGGTGCTGGCGGCGTTTCACAACAGCTTCTCGGGGGCATTCGTCTTCGATGACCTCGCGGGCATCGTCGACAATGCCACCATCCGGCAGCTCTGGCCGCTCGATCGTGTGTTTGCGCCACCGAGCGAGGCGGGCACGACGGTAGGCGGCCGGCCGATTGTTAATCTATCGCTCGCGCTCAACTATGCGATCGGCGGCACCTCGGTCACGGGATACCACATGGTGAATCTCGCGATCCATCTGGCCGCGGCGCTCGCACTCTTCGGTTTGGTGCGGCGCACGCTGGGGCTGGCGATTTTTCAGGATCGCTTTTCACGCAGCTCGATATGGCTCGCAGCCATGACAGCGACGCTGTGGGCCGTGCATCCGCTGCAGACCGAGTCGGTCACCTATGTGATTCAGCGCGCGGAGTCGCTCGTTGGGTTGTTCTATTTGTTCACGCTTTATGCTTTCATGCGCTTCGTAGTGGAGAACGCGAAAGGCTGGGGCGCCGTGGCGGTCGCGTGCTGCGTGCTCGGTATGGCGACGAAAGAAGTCATGGCGACAGCGCCGCTGCTCGTGTTGCTGTATGATCGCACGTTTTTCGCGGGGAGCTTTCGTGTGGCGTTGGTGCAGCGCTGGCGATGGCACCTCGCGCTGGCGGCGACTTGGGTGATGCTCGGTGTCCTAGTGCTGGGAGCGGGTAATCGCGGAGGCACCGCCGGGCTCGGCGCAGGGGATTCATCGTGGAGCTACGCGTGCCTGCAGGTGAGCGCGGTTGTACGCTACATCGCACTGGCGTTGTGGCCGCAGACTCTGGTGTTCGACTATGGCACCCATCTCGGCGAAGGAGCGGGCGTGTTCGCCGTGCAGGCTATCGCGTTGCTCGCGTTGCTCGTTGCTACGATCTATGCGATAGTGCGGAGACCGATGCTTGGATTTGTCGGCGCGTGGTTTTTCGGGATCCTTGCGCCGAGTTCGAGCGTGATCCCGATCGCGGTGCAGCCAATGGCCGAGCACCGCATGTACCTGCCGCTAGCTGCGGTCGTCGTGGGCGGAGTTTTTGCGGTACATCAATGGCTAGGACGCAGAGGCCTCGCTATCGGCGCAGTATGCGTGATCGGTCTCGGTGTGCTCACGATGCGGCGCAACGAGGTGTACCGCACGCCGCTCGGCTTCTGGTCCGACATCATGACTAAGCGCCCCAACAATCCTCGCGGACTCTGCAACTACGCCGACTTCGTCGCTGCTGAGGGACGTATCGACGAGGCGATTGCGGCCTACGAAAAAGCGGTACGCCTCGAACGGCCTGCAGCTGATCATGGTGATCGCAGTTTGCTCCCTGGCATTTTGATCAATCTCGGCAACGCTCAGCTCAATTCCGGCCACGATGCCGAGGCTGCGGCGCAGTATGTCGAAGCGCTTCGCTACGAGCCCAACTCGTCGCTTGCTCACTACAATCTCGCGTCGATCCAGATGGATCGCGATCAACTCGACGAAGCCGCGGCGCATTTCGAGGCCTCGCTGCGCATCGAGCCCAATTATCCGTCGGCGCACACTAATCTCAGCTCGGTGCGGTCGCGGCAGGGGCGGTATGACGAGGCGCTTGCAGAGGCGCAGATTGCGCTGCGCCTCGCGCCGTCGGCCAAGACCCACGCGAATGTCGGCATCGCGCTGCTTAACTGCCGGCGCTACGCTGAGTCGGTCGCGGCTTTCGAGGCGGCGCTAAAACTCCAGCCGGAGTTCTTTGAGGCTGAGCGCTTCATGGCTGACGCGCTCGTGAACCTCGGCCGGCGCGCGGAGGCGCTCACTCATTACCAGACAGCAGCGCGGCTCCGGCCCGACGATGCCGATGTTCGCCGCATCCTGTCGCGCTGGTAGCCGTCAGACCCTTTAAACCCCATGATCCCTCGTCTCCTTGCTCTCCTCAGCCTGGCGGCGGCACTGCACGCCGCGCCCGCTGTATTCACAAACCCGATACTTTCCGGCGACTGGTCAGATCCCGGCATGATCAAGGTCGGCGACGATTTCTATTCGTGCCGCTCGAGCTTCGGCTGGCAGCCGGGCATCCCGATCGTGCACAGCCGCGATCTCGTCCACTGGGAGTACATCGGGCACGCGTTCGACACGCACCCGAAGCTCAAGGCCGGCGACACCCGTCTTGGCATCTGGGGCGTGGAGATGGGCTACAATCCCAACACGAAACAATTTCTCATCTTCGCCCCGCTGCGCGAGGGCGAGGTTTTCGTCTTCAACTCCGACCGTCCCGAGGGTCCGTACGAGATGCACAGCCTCGGGCAAAATCTCGGCATCGATCCCGGATTCTTCGCGGACGACGACGGCCGACTTTATCTCATCCTCAACAAGGGTCCGATCTACGAACTCGCGCGCGACGGTCTGAGCATCAAGGGCCCGGCCGCCCAGCTCGACCACAGCCGCTATCGCTTCTTCGAGGGCCCCGATATTTTCAAACACGACGGCTGGTACTATCTGCTCTTCTCCGACGGCGGCACGCTCCCGCACGAGCCGAGCACGATCTCGACCCTGCGCGCGAAGACGCTCGTCGGTCCGTGGGAAGCCGATCCGAACAACCCCGTGATGTTTTCCACCGACAGCGGCGCGAAGTTCGAAGCCCCCGCGCACGGCACGCTCCTCGAAACGAAACCCGGCGAGTGGTACATCAGCTATCACGCGCACGAGACCGCGTACTACACGCTCGGCCGTGAGGCGCTGCTGCAGCCCATCGAGTGGTCGAAGGACGGCTGGTGGCGACCCATCGGCGGCAACAAAGTTCCGGCCGAGACGGTGCCGAGTCCGGGTTTTCCGCTCTGCGATTGCGCGCTCGCGCAGTCCGACGAGTTCGCCACGGCGAAGCTGGGCCTGCAGTGGTTCTTCATCTGCGCGCCGGATTTTTCCGGCGGTGCGTGGAGCCTGACGGAACACCCCGGCGCATTGCGCGTCCGAACCCAGCCGGGCGACCTCGGCTCCATCGATGCGCTGCCCGGAGTGTTTCAACAACGCGTGATCGACAAGACGTTCTCCTTTGAAGCGAAGCTCACCTTCGCCGCCCACGAGGGCCGCGAGGCCGCGGGTCTGCATCTCTATCACGACCCGCTGATGAACTTCTGGCTCGTGAGCACGGTGCGCGACGGCAAGCCGGTCATCGCCGTCGGCAAAACCAATCTCGGCCAGCGCACCGATCTCTGGTCGGTGCCCAACACCGCGGGTGAGACCGTGCATCTCCGCATCGCCGTCGATGGACAGGAGCGCGCGACCTTCGCCTTCAGCGGCGACGGCAAGACGTGGACGCCCGTCGGCGAGAGCATCTACTTCGGCGCGAGCGCGCATCACCTGCGCGGTGACCAGCGCGGCGATCCCGATCTCGGCTGGGTCGCGCGCTACAAGGATAAGACCGCCACCGATGCGCAGATCATCGGCGTCGCCAATCCGCGCCTGCCTGATCGCCGCGGCAATGTCTGGACCGCCGCGACCTTCGGTCTCTTCGCCGTGCGCGATGGCGCGACTGCTTCGCGCAACGCCGACTTCGAACACTTCCACGTCAGTCATCCTGTAGCGCCATGAAAAAACTCGCCGCCCTCTTCCTCGCGCTCGCCGCGCTCTGCTCCGCTGCCGAAGTCAAAAAAGACATCGAGTACGGCACGACCGATGGCGTGAGCCTCAAGCTCGACGCGAGCATCCCCGAGGGCGACGGTCCGTTTCCCGTCGTGATCCTGATTCACGGTGGCGGGTGGGGCAGCGGCGACAAAGCGGGCAGCGACAAGCCCGGCAGCGGCTCCGACATCACGCCTTGGTTCGAGCCCGTCACGCAGGGCAAATTCACGTGGTTCTCGATCAATTACCGCCTCGCACCGCAGTACCATTGGCCCGCGTGCTTCGACGACGTCGAGATGGCGATCCGCTGGGTCAAGGCGCACGCCGCCGAGTACAAGGGCGACCCGCGCCGCATCGCACTCTTCGGCCACTCCTCGGGCGGCCATCTCGCGACGCTCGCCGGCCTCGTGCGCACCCCTGATCTTCGCGTGCAGGCCGTCGTCGGCTTCGCGCCCGTGACCGACGTCGTGGAAGACTCGCGCGTGCGCGGCGGCATGAGCCCGGCACTGCAAAACCTCCTCGATCTGCCGAAGGAAGTCACCGAGGAGAGCGAGCACGTGCTGCGTGAGATTTCGCCGATCAATCACGTGAAGGCCGGCGCGCCGCCATTTCTCATCCTCCACGGCGACGCGGATAAAACCGTGCCGATGAAGCAGACGTTGAATTTCAAGGCGCGCCTTGAGGCCGACCACATCCCCGTCGAGTTGATCACGCTCCCCGGTGCACCGCACGGTTTGCTCACGTGGTCGAAGTTCGATCCCGAATGGCCGACGAAACTCGTCGCGTGGCTCAACCAGACGCTTGCCGCGCCCGGCGAAGGCGGAAGTACCGCTGCGGCTGCACCGCCGCCGACACCACGCGCGATTGCGGCGGGGCCCTTCAAGCCCAACTGGGAATCGCTCACGAAAAACTACCAGCCGCCGGAGTGGTTTCGCGACGCGAAGTTCGGCATCTGGGCGCACTGGACGGCGCAGTGCGTGCCGGAGCAGGGTGACTGGTACGCGCGCAAGATGTACGAGCAGGGCACCAAGTTTTACGACTGGCATGTCGAGCACTACGGACACCCGTCAAAGTTTGGCTTCATGGAATTCGACAATCTCTGGAAGGCGGAGCACTGGGACCCGGAAAAACTTATCTCGCTCTACCAGAAGGCGGGCGCGAAGTACTTCGTCGCGCTGGCGAACCACCACGATAATTTCGACGCCTACGACTCGAGGTACCAGCCATGGAACTCGATCAACGTCGGCCCGCACAAGGACATCGTCGGCACGTGGGCCAAGATCGCGCGTGCGCACGGCCTGCGCTTCGGCGTGAGCAATCACTCGGCGCACACGTGGCACTGGTTCCAGACCGCGTACGGCTACGATGGCGAGGGTCCGTTTGCCGGCGTGCGTTACGACGCCGCCACGCTTAAGAAAGAGGACGGCATCGGCAAATGGTGGCAGGGCCTCGATCCGCAGGACCTCTACGGCGGGCCGAACATGGTCATCCCCGATGGCATCACCGGCGCGAAAGCCGTGGCGGAATGGCACCTGAAAAACGACCGCGTGTGGACCGAGGCGCCGCCGCCAAACAATCCGGCATTTGTCGATAAGTGGTTTCTCCGCGCGCAGGACCTCGTGGATAAATATCAGCCCGACCTGATTTATTTCGACGACGAGGAGCTGCCGCTCGGCCAGGCGGGCCTCGATATCGCGGCGCACATCTACAACGCCGATCTCACGCGCACCGGCGGCAAGCTCGACGTGGTGGTCAACGCGAAGAAGATGACCGCCGAGCATCGCGCGGGCGTGGTCGAAGACATCGAGCGCGGCGTCGCTACTGGCATCCTGCCCGCGGCTTGGCAGACCGACACCTGCATCGGCGGCTGGCACTACGAGCGCCGCCTTTTCGAGGAGCACAAGTACAAGACCACCGCGCAGGTCGTGCGCATGCTCGTCGATATCGTGAGCAAAAACGGCAACCTCCTCCTCAGCGTGCCGATGCGCAGTGACGGCACGATCGACGCGGACGAAGTCGCGTTTCTCGAAGGCATGGCGAAGTGGATGGCGATCAACGGCGACGCAATTTACGCCACGCGCCCGTGGAAAATCTACGGCGAGGGTCCGTCCACGACCGAGAGCGCCGAGAAGGGCACCTTCGGCGGCGCGAAAGATGTGCGCGCCAAGCCGTACACGGCGGAAGACATCCGCTTCACCACCAAGGCCGGTGCGCTCTACGCATTCCTGCTGGAGTGGCCGGAGAATGGCACCGCGCTCGTGAAGTCGCTCACGCCCGAAGCGGGCAAGGTCACCGGCGTCTCCCTGCTCGGGCACGACGGCAAGCTCGAGTGGACGCAGGACGAGCATGGCCTGTCCGTGAAACTCCCCGCCGCCCGCCCCGGCGAAATCGCTTACGCCCTCAAGATCGAGGGCATCGTCACCCCCTGAACCGACGTCTTACCCCGCCGATGAAACTCCGCCCCTCGTTCCTCGCTTTCATTGCCGTTGGATTGCTCGCGCTGTGCGCCTCGGTTCGCGCACAGGCTGATGCCGCATTGCCCACGCTCTACATCTGCGGCGATTCCACGGCGGCGCCGTCGAAGCCGCCGCTGCAGGGGTGGGGCGTGGTGGTCGGGGAGCTTTTCGATGCGGCGAAAATCCACGTGGAGAATCGCGCGCTCGGCGGGCGCAGCGCGCGGACGTTCATCGAGGAAAAGCGCTGGTCGGCGGTGAAAGAAAAACTGCACAAGGGCGATTTCGTGTTTCTCCAATTCGGGCACAACGACACGCGCGGCCCGCTCACGGCCAACCGCTATGACCTCCCCGGCCTCGGCAACGAAGTGGAGGAGGGGACGGGCATCCGCACGTTTGGTTTCTACATGCGGCAGATGATCGACGAGGGCGTCGCGTCTGGCGCGACCGTGATCGTGCTCTCTCCGGTGCCGCGCAACAAGTGGGCGGGCGGCAAGATCGTACGCGGCGAGGAAAATCACGGCGAGTGGGCCGCGGCGCTCGCGAAGGAAAAAGGCGTGGCATTTCTCGATGCCAACGCGCTCATCGCCGACATCTACGATCCCATCGGACAGACGCGGATCAAGGCGCTCTACTTCCCGCAGGACAACACGCACCCCAACGACAACGGCGCGCGGCTCAACGCCGCCACGATCGCGCACGGTCTCATCACGCTGCAGAGTCCGCTCGCCGCGTTGCTGAAGCCGACCGCCGCGACAACCACTGCCGAGCTCATCGCCGGTGTACCGAAGGCCGCGGCCGAAGTGAAGCTCACGGTTAATCTGAAGAGCGTCTTTCCCGCGGTCGACGCGACCAACATCCCGCCAGACGCGCCGCTCCGCATCACGTTTGCCGCGCCGCCGAAACTGGGCTCAGGCAAAATCCAAGTCATCGAGACCGGCTCCAACACGACGGTGGACACCATCGATGCGTCCGCGCCGCTCGCGACCAAGACCATCAGCGGGATCACGAATTTCAGTTATCACACCGTGCTCATCGCGGGCAGCGATGCGGTCATCACGCTCAAGCCCGGCGCGCTCGCCTACGGTAAAAGCTACACCGTCACCATCGACGCGGGTGTCTTCAAAGACGGCGCCGACACCTACGGCGAAGCCACGCTGCGCTTCGCGACGAAAGCCGCACCGCCCGCCGCGGGCACTGCGAAGCTCACGGTCGCAGCCGATGGCACCGGAGATTTCTGCACGGTGCAGGGCGCGTTCGATTTCATCCCGGAGGGCAACACGACGCCGACGACCGTCTACGTGGGCAAGGGCACGTACAATGAGATCCTCGTGCTGCGGGAGAAAAACGCCGTCACGCTGCTCGGCGAGGACCGCAAGCAGACCGTGATCGCGTATCCTAACAACGACCGCTTCAACAACAAGGCAGGCGGCAATCCTTTCGCCATCGGCGCATCTAGCCCCGCCGCGTCAGGCGTGGACGGCGCGATCTATCGGCGCGGCGTTTTCCTCGCGCATCGCACGACCGATCTCACGGTGGCGAATCTCGCGATTCGCAACACCACGCCGCAGGGCGGCTCGCAGGCAGAGGCCATCATCTTCAATGGCACCACCGAAGCGCACACGACGATCCGCGATGTCGATCTCTACAGTTTTCAGGACACGGTGCAGATCAACGGGCAGGCGTACGTCACCGGCTGCTACGTCGAAGGCGACGTGGATTTTCTCTGGGGCACGGGGCCGTGCTTCTTTGAAAACTGCACCGCGCGCAGCATGCGCTCGGGCGCGTACTACACGCAGATTCGCAATCCCGCGACGAACCGCGGCTACGTCTTCTTGCGCTGTACCTTCGACGGCGCGCCGGGCATCACGGGCACCTATCTCACGCGCATCGCGCCTTCGCGTTTCTTCGCGAGCGAAGTGGTGCTGCTCGATTGCACGATGACCAATGCGGTCGGCGACGTCGCGTGGCAGCTTCAGGGCGCGCCCGCCGCGCCGAAAGCCGCGTCCGCCGATGCACCGCCGCCTGCGGCACCCGACACGAGCAAGCTGCATTTCTGGGAGTACAACAGCCACCACGCCGACGGCTCGCCCGTGGACGTGAGCAAGCGCCTCGGCACTTCGCGCCAGCTGAAGCAGCCCGATGACGCCGCGGCGATCCGCGATTATAGCGATCCGGCGTTTGTGCTCGGCGGGTGGAATCCGAAGGGTAAGTAGGTTGGCCGCTGTAGCGGCGGTCTATGACCGCCGATTACGGCAGCACTCCAGTGGGCCCTCTCGGCTCTCATAGAGCGCCGCTACAGGGAGGGCGCGACTCCGAATCCATGTCTTATGCGACAATGCGCGCATAAGCGGGCTTGCCGAAGACACGTGTCGCAGTATACCCATAAGTTCTGCTCCGGTCGCGGTTCGCTCGCTGCCGGTTTCCCAACCTCGCATGAAATCCCTCGTCTGCCTGATTGTTACCCTCGGTTTGCTGTCCGGTGCGCTGCGCGCGGCCGAGCCCCGCGTGGTGCCGCTCTGGCCGGAGGGCGTGCCGGGGCTGAAGGCCGATGCGGCCGATGAGAAGATCGTCAACAATCGCATCGTCGGCGTGCACTATCCGTCGTTGACGGTCTTCACGCCGGCCCCGGAGAAATCCAGCGGCGCGGCGGTGATCTACTGCCCGGGTGGCGGATACGTGCGGCTCGCTCCGGGGGAGGCCGAGAAACAGTTCATGCTCGATCACGGTATCACGGTTTTTGTGCTGAAGTACCGCATGGTCGAGTACGGCCAGCCGGCGCCGTTGCAGGATGTGCTTCGCGCGATCCGTATCATTCGTTCGCGCGCGGCTGAATTTGGCGTGAAGCCCGACCGCATCGGCGTCCTCGGGCAATCAGCGGGCGGGCACGTCGCGGCCTGCGCAGCCACGCTGTGGGACGATGCTGAGGGCAAGACCGGCAACGAACTCGACAAGATCGACGCGCGGCCGAACTTCGCGGCGCTCATCTATCCCGTCATCACGATGGCCGATCCCTACGTGCACAAGGGGTCGCGCGAGGCTCTCCTCGGCAAGACGCCGTCGCCGGAGCTGATCGCGCGCTACTCGCTCGAGCAGCACGTGCGGCGCGACATGCCGCCGGTACTGCTCGTCGCGACGATGGCCGACCAGTCGGTGCCCGTGCAGAACTCGCTTAATTTCTACGCTGCGCTCGTCGCCGCGAAAGTCCCCGCCGACCTGCAGGTGTACGCACAGGGCTCGCACGGTAACAGCCTCGATCCGCAGTACGGCCCGACGGCCGACTGGATGCAGCGCATGGCCGACTGGATGGCGTTTCACGGCTGGATCGCCGCCAAATAATTTTCTCCCGCTTCAATGAGCAGATACCCCGCGCTCGTCGTTCTGATTTTATCTCTCGGTATTCGCGCTTTCGCCAGCGTGCCCGATGCCATCGTCGCCGCCGACGGCAGCGCGAAGTACAAAACCGTGCGCGAGGCTATCGACGCTGCGCCGCAGGTCACCCACGCCGATGCGCCGCACTGGACGATCCTCGTGAAGCCCGGCACTTATCGCGAGCTGATCTACATCCAGCGCGAGAAGCGTTTCATCTCGGTAGTCGGCGAGGACGCGGAGAAGACGGTGATCACTTTCGATCTCTGCAACGACATCCCCGCGCAGGATGGAAAACCGATGGCGACATTTCGCACGCCCACGGTGTTCGTCGATGCGGACGATTTCACGTTCGAGCACATCACGTTTGAAAACTCCGCGGTGCGCAAAGGCCAGGCGCTCGCGATCCGCGTCGATGGCGACCGCGTGGTGTTTCGCGACTGCCGGTTCCTCGGCTGGCAGGACACGATCCTCGTGGATCGCGGCCGGCATTATTTCGAGGACTGCACGATCACGGGCGCGGTCGATTTCATCTTTGGTGGTGCCACTTCGTACTTCAATCGCTGCCACATCCACTGTCTCGGCGATGGCTTCATCACGGCGGCGTCGACGCCGGATTTCGTCCCGTATGGTTTCGTGTTTTCGCACTGCACGATCACCGGCGAGCCCGGCGTGCAGACCTGCCTCGGCCGGCCGTGGCGCGACTATGCG
Organism: Verrucomicrobiota bacterium; assembly: GCA_048498795.1. GTDB lineage: Bacteria > Verrucomicrobiota > Verrucomicrobiia > Opitutales > Opitutaceae > JBEHXH01. Next base: position 36,797 of record JBEHXH010000017.1, on the reverse strand, counting down.
AGCACGTATTTTCTTTTCACCGAGATGTCGGACATCGTGAAGCCGCAGGGCTGGCACAATTGGGAAAAGCCCTACGCCGAGAAAGTCTCGCGTTACACCGAATACGGCAGCACGGGGCCCGGCGCAAAAGACGGCGCGCGCGTGAAGTGGCTCAAGCTCATCGGGCAGGACGAGGCGCTTGCACTCACGCCGCAAAAAATCCTCGGCGGCACCGATGGCTGGGACCCTACGGCGCAGAAGCCGCACTAAGTTTTAACCCCATGCGTTTGCTCCTCGCGGCAGCGTCCCTCGCGCTGCTCTCGCCGCTGTTCGCGGCCAACTTCAAGGTCGATATCGACGCCGCATTTCCCTCGCGTGGCGACACCACCGCGGCTGGTTTCACGCAGTGGGCGCTGACGGGCGATCTCAATTCCACGAAGCGCTCCGCCACGCGGACGTTCACGGGCACACCCGCGGGGGACATCACGTGCCTCGTGCGGCAGGCCGCGCCGACGGCGACGGACTCGACGATCTATCTGCAAGCCAACTGGCTCAACAAAAACGGCATCGCGGGCGGCTACCTGCTGGCCTTCGACGGCGTGTGGGTGCACCAGAAAAACGACGCGACCTCCACCGACCGCCCTTACGCGAATGGCGGCGCCATCGACCTCGTGCTCACCGGCCTCTCGGCGGGCTCGCATACGATCACGACGTATCACAACAACATCTGGGGCTCGCTCTACGGCACGATGAGCAAGTGCGTGATCTCGGTCGGCGGCAGCACCGTCGCGACCGTCGCGCCGTCGTTTCAGGTGACGAATGACAACGACTGCGCCGCGGCATTTTTCACCGTGACCGCCGTCGCGGGTCAGCCCCTCACGATCAGCTTCACGCCTGATCACGCGGGTGCGCTCGACAACGTTATTCTCAACGGCTTCGAGGTCGACCGACCCTCCGCGCCCGGCGCCACGGCGGTCACGCCGGTGCCGGCCGATGGCGATGAGCACGTGTTTGCCAACAACGACACGCCGACGGCGGGTTCCGAAGGGCGGGGAAGCACGACGCTGAGTTTCACGCCGGCGGCATCGGCGGTGTCGCACGATATCTATTTCGGCACGGATCGCGCGGCGGTCACGGCAGCGACGCGCGGTTCGCCGCTGTTTCGCGGAAACCAGACCGGCACGAGCTACGCCGTCGCGAATCTCTCGTCGGCGCTCACGTACTACTGGCGCGTCGATGAAATCACGGCGGCGGGCAACACGCTCACGGGTACGGTGTGGAGTTTCCGCACACGGCACCTCGCGTTTCCCGGCGCGGAGGGCTACGGACGTTTCGCGCGCGGTGGACGCGGCGGACGCGTGATCGAGGTGACCAATCTCCTCGACTACGACACGGGCGCGGGCGACGCGGTGATCCCGGGCAGCTACCGCGCCGCGATCGAGGCGACTGGGCCGCGCACGATCGTGTTTCGCGTGTCGGGTCTGATTCGCCTGAAGAAGACCTGCCCGGTTTCCTCTGGCAATTCCTACGTGACCATCGCCGGCCAGACTACGCCGGGTGAAGGCATCTGCCTAGCGAACTATTCCGCGGGACTCGGCGGGGCGAACGACGTGATCGAGCGCTTTATGCGCGAGCGGGTCGGCGAGGCGTCGCAGACGGCGATGGATGGCATCGGCATGGGCGTGGGCACGGACCACTCTATCGTCGATCACTGCACGATCAGCTGGACGATCGACGAGGCGACCAGCTCGCGCGACGGGCGAAACATCACGTTTCAGCGCAACATGATTTCGGAGGCGCTGCAGCACTCCTACCACTACGCGGCGGCGGACCGCACGAAGTACGAGACGCACGCGTTTGCCGGTTCGATCAGCGGGCAGGTGGGTAGCTATCACCACAATCTCCTCGCGCACTGCACCGACCGCAATTGGTCGCTCGCGGGCGGCCTCACGCAGGATGGCAAGTACGCGGGCTACCTCGATATCCGCAACAACGTTGTCTACAACTGGACCGCGCGCACGACCGACGGCGGCGTGAAGGCCTGCAACTTCGTCAACAACTACTACAAGCCCGGCCCCGCGCCCGGCGTGAAGTGGTTGCTCCGGCCCGACGCGGGCAGTGCGACGGATCGCCAGCAGTATTACCTCAGCGGTAACATTCTCGAAGGCTACGTCACCGAGGCGACCAACTGGTCCGCCGGCGTCTCGTATCTTTCCGGAGTCAGCGAGAGCGATGTGCGCGTGAACGCGCCGTTTTTCGCCGACTACGTGACCACGCACACCGCGAAGGAAGCGTACAAGCTCGTGCTCTCCGACGTCGGCGCGAATCAGCCGCTGGCCGACGTGATCGACCGCCGTATCGTCAACGAAGTCCGCACCGGCACCTCCACGTACAAGGGCACGCGTTCGGCGAACTATCCGCTCGGCATCGTGCAGCCGCCCACGGCGAATTATCCGGGCATCATCGATCAGCCCGAGGATGTGCGCGACGCGGCCGGCTCGCCCAATGCGCCTTGGCCGGCGTACGCGACGTACAACGTGCCGGTCGACACCGATCACGACGGCATGCCCGATTACTGGGAGCGCGCCACCGGCTCCGATCCCGCAGTCGCGAACAACAACGACGATGCCGACGGCGACGGCTACACGCGTCTCGAAAAATATCTCGCCTGGCTCGCCGGACCGCACGCGATCGTGAAGACAGGCAACACCGTCGATCTCGACCTGCGCGCGCTCACCGCGGGATTCACAAGTCCTACGTTTACCCTTGGCAGTGTGACGCTCGGCACCGCGCAACTGCAGGCGGATGGACGCATCGTGCGTTTCACGCCGGGCGCAGCGACGGGTGTGGGTGGAGTGACCTTCACGGCGACGGATAGCGATGGCGTTTCGTTTACGGCGACGTATGCGGTGCTCGTGGTGACGCAAGCGCCGACTTATGAGGCGACCGGCGCGGCGCAATTGGCGAATCTCTCGGTGCGCGCGGTGTCGCGCAGCCGCAGCGATCCGATGATTCTTGGGTTCTATGTCGATGGCGGCACGAAGCCGCTGCTGGTCCGCGCGCTCGGGCCCACGCTGCTGCCGTTTGGCGTGAATGGCTTTTTGCCCGATCCATTTCTCGAAGTGCACACGAACCGGAACGGCGCCGACACGATCATCGCGAGTAACGACAATTGGGCGACCGGTGGCGTAGCGACGTTGCAGCAGGTGTTCACCGCGACGGGTGCGTTTGCGATCTCCGACACGGCAAGCAAGGACGCGGTGATCTACACGCCGATCACGGCGGGCAACTCGGTCTTCGTGTACGACACGGCGGGTCGCAGCGGCGTGACGCTGGCGGAACTCTTCGATGCTGCACCGGCGAGTGGTCGAATCAGCAATGCCTCCGTGCTCAACTTCGTCGGCACGGGTGAAAACGTGCTGATCGTGGGCTTCTATGTGAATGGCCCGGCGTCGCGCCGCTATCTTATCCGTGGCATCGGTCCCGGCCTCGCGGCGTACGGCGTCGATGGATTCCTCGCAGACCCGCGCCTCGAACTTTTCAACTCCGCCAACCAGTCCGTGGCGGTGAACGATAACTGGGGCGACGTCGACGCGACCCCGTTGCGCCAGGCATTTACGGCGACGGGTGCCTTTAATCTCACCGACCCGGCGAGCAAGGACGCGATGCTCCTCGTGGTCGTGCCGCCGGGCTCGTACTCGGCGGTGGTGTCCGGCGTCGGCGGTACGACAGGCAAAGCCCTGCTGGAGCTTTACGAAGTGCCATGAGCCAATTTGCACTGGTGTCGATGCGACCGACGTTGTCCGGCAATACTTTGTTTGCAGTCACTTGTCAGTGGTACTGACATCCCAAACGCCCCATGCGCCTCTCTGCCTCGCTCATGTGCCTCGCCTGTCTTCTCGGTTCGTCCCTCAGTGCTGCGCTCGCCGCAGAGCTGCCGCCTGCGCCGTGGGTGGCCGATCAGGGAGACGGCACGTACAAGAATCCGATCCTCTTTGCGGACTACTCGGACCCGGACGTCGTACGGGTGGGCGATGACTACTGGCTGGTCTCGTCGAGCTTCAACCACGCGCCGGCGCTGCCGATCCTGCACTCGCGAGACCTTGTCAACTGGACCATTGTCAACCACGCGTTGCCGGCACAGGTGCCGTTCGATCATTTCAATGTGCCGCGTCACGGCGAAGGCGTGTGGGCGCCGGCGATCCGGTTTCACAAGGACAAGTACTACATCTTTTATCCCGATCCCGATTTCGGCCTGTACGTTATCACGGCGACCGATCCGCGTGGACGTTGGAGCGATCCGGTGCTGATAAAGGGCGGCAAGGGCCTGATCGATCCGTGCCCGTTTTGGGATGACGACGGCAAGGCCTACATGGTTCACGGCTGGGCCAAGAGCCGCGCCGGCATTTCCAATCAGCTCACGCTCCACCGTCTCAACGACGCCATCACGAAGGTCACCGACGAGGGCAAGGTCATCATCGACGCCAACAAGATTGAAGGCTGGCGCACGCTCGAGGGGCCCAAGCTCTACAAGCACGGCGAGTACTACTACGTCTTCGCTCCCGCAGGCGGCGTGACGGAGGGTTACCAGGCGGTCTTTCGCACCAAGGACCTCTATGGTGAGTGGGAGCGCCGCATCGTGCTCGAGCAGGGCCACACGCCGACCAACGGCCCGCACCAAGGCGCGTGGGTCGATACACCGAAGGGCGAGCACTGGTTTCTCCATTTTCAGGACCGCGGACCTTTTGGTCGCGTGACGGTGCTCGAGCCGATGAGCTGGGGCGAAGATGGTTGGCCGCGCATGGGCACGGCGGTGAAGACCGGCGCCGAGACCGGCAACCCCGTCCTCACTTACAAGAAGCCCGATCTTCCGAAGCAGGCCATCGCGGTGCCGGAGACGAGCGACGAATTTTCCACGCCTGCGCTGGGGGCGCAGTGGCAATGGGAAGCGAATCCGAAGCCGGAGTTTTTCTCGCTCTGGGAAAAGCCCGACTCGCTCCGGCTCTACTGTCGCGCCGAGCCCGAGGCCAATTCGCTCTACAACGCGCCGCACCTGCTCCTCCAAAAATTTCCCGCGCCGGCGTTCACCGCGGTGACGAAGGTCACGCTCGCCGCCGCCCGCGAGGGCGACGAGGCGGGGTTGATCGTGTTTGGCTTCAGCTACTCGTGGATCGGCCTGCGCAAGAATGCGCAGGGCTGCTCGCTCGTGCAGATCGTGCACAAGGACGCGCAGAAAAACGGCAAGCCCGCGATCGCGCAGACCGTCGCCTCGGTGCCCGAGACGGTGTGGCTCCGCGTGATCGTGGCGAACGACGGCAAGTGCCGCTTCGCCTACAGCGCCGATGGCAAGGAGTTCACGGATTTCGGCGAGGTGCTGCAGTCGACTGTCGGCCGCTGGGTCGGCGCGAAGGTCGGCATCTTCGCCGCGACCGAGGCTGGCGCGACGAGCAAGGGCCACGCGGACTTCGAGTGGTTCCACGTGATGCCGTGAGGCGGGCGAAACGCTTACGCGTTCCGCTACAAAATTAGAATGTAGCGGAAGCCGTGAGGCTTTCGCTCCGAGGCGGCGCGTTCCACTACGAGGGGAAAAACTAGTCATACGGTGCGCCGTTAACCGATTACGCCCTTGCGGCTCGGCGGGCGGGGCGCATCGTGATTTCCCCGCCTATGAAACCCCGCGTCATTGCCCTCGCCGCCGTTGCTTTCATTTCCGCCGCCGCGCTCCGCGCCGCCGACAAAGCCACCATCACGGTCACCAACGACCTCAGCATCGCCCGCCCCTCCGAGACCGTCACGATCCCGTGGGCCGAGGTGAACAAGGCGCTCCCGAAAGCGATGATCCAGCACATCGCCGTGAAGGACGCGAAGGGCAACGCGCTGCCGTTCCAAGTGACCAACGTCGCGCCCGAGGCCAAGGACCCGAAGGGCGAGGGCGTCGCGTACGGCGATCTCATTTTTCAGCACGACTTCGCGGCGGGCGAGAAGTCCGCGACGTTTACCGTCGAGCGGAGCGAGGCGATCTCGCCGGTGTTTCCGGCGAAGGTCTTCGCGCGCTACGTGCCGGAGCGCCTCGACGATTTCGCGTGGGAAAACGACAAGGTCGCGCACCGCACCTACGGCCCCGCGCTCGGCGCGCCGGACACCGAGAACCGTAACAAGGAAGTGCTCGTCACCAGCGGCCTCGACATCTGGTGCAAGCGCGTGCCGTACCTCGTTGTCGATCGCTGGTATAACAAGGGCCACGACCACTACCACCACGACGAGGGCGAGGGCATGGACATGTACAATGTCGGCACCTCGCGCGGCGCGGGCGGTACGGGCGTGTGGGATGGTTCCAAGCTCTACGTGGGCCGCAACTACGCGAAGTGGAAGGTCATCGCGAATGGGCCGATCCGCGCGATCTTCGAGCTCACTTATGATGCTTGGGACGCGGGCAATGGCGTGAAGGTCTCCGAGGTGAAGCGTTTCATCACCGACGCGGGCAACAATTTCGATTTCATGGAGAGCACGTTCAAGGTCGAGGGCGCCACGGAAGCGACCATTGGCATTGGCCTCTTCAAGAACAGCGCCGACAAGGGCGAGATGGCGGAGAACAAGATCACCGTCGGCAAGCCGCAGGCCGACGCCGCGCTGGTCCAGTGGGAAGCGCAGCCGCGCAACGGCTCCATCGGCGAGGCGATCATCGTTTCCGACGGCACGTTCACCGGCTACGCCGAAGACGACAAGAACCAGATCATCCTCGCGAAGGTCGCCTCGGGCAAGACGCTGCACTACCTCATCGGCTCCGGCTGGAGCAAGGCCGGCGAGTTCACCACACCCGAGGCGTGGAATGCTTACGTCACCGCCAGCGCCGCGCGCGCCAAGTCGCCGCTGAAGGTCTCGATCGCCGCGCAGTAAGCCAGCCGCATCTCGCTCACTTCTCTCTCGATGAAACTGCATTACTCTCCCGGCCCCGTCGCCACCAACACGCTCTCCACCGAGCAGCTCCGCGCGTCGTTCCTGATCGGCGGGCTGTATCGCCCCGGCGAGCTGACGGCGCACTACACCGACCTCGACCGCATGATCACGGGCGTCGCCATGCCGACGACCGCGGCCATCGCGCTCCCGAGCTACAAGGAAACGGGCACGACCTTCTTCCTCGAGCGCCGCGAGATCGGCATCCTCAACACCGGCGCGCCCGGCGCCGTGACGGTCGGCGGCCAGCGCTGGGAACTGGGCACGCTCGACTGCCTCTACGTCGGCCTCGGCGAGAAAGACGTGAAGTTCGAGCTCGGCTCCGGTGGCCAGCCCGAGTACTTCTTCATCAGCACGCCCGCGCACGCGAAGCACCCGACGGCGGTCGTGCGCCGCGCCGACATCCGTACGGATCCCATCGGCGACCCGGCGAAGGCCAATCGCCGCCGCATCAACAAGCTCATCCACGCCGACGGCATCAAGAGCTGCCAGCTCGTCATGGGCTTCACCGAATTCGAGCCCGGCTCCGTGTGGAACACGATGCCCCCGCACACGCACAGCCGCCGCACGGAAATCTATCTCTATTTCGACCTCGGCGACAACATGGTCGTGCACCTGATGGGCGAGCCGCAGGCCACGCGCCACCTCATCGTGCGCGACCGTGAGGTGATCCTTTCGCCTTCGTGGTCCATCCACTGCGGCTCGGGCACAGGCGCGTATCGCTTCGTGTGGGCGATGGGCGGCGACAACCAGGCCTTCGCCGACATGGACCCCGCGCCGATCGCGACGCTGAAGTAATTTCTCCCGCCCAAACATCTCCTCGATGAGTTCGATTCTCGATTCCTTCAAACTCGACGGCAAAACCGCCATCGTCACCGGCGCCACGCGTGGCCTCGGTCAAGGCATGGCGCTCGCGCTCGCGGAAGCGGGTGCGGACATCGTTGCCGTCGCCACGGCTCCGGCCGAAGACACCAAGAAACAGGTCGAGGCGCTCGGCCGCCGCTGCTTGACGATTGCCGCCAATATCGGCGATCGAACCGAGATCACCCGGGTCATGGAAGAGGCGAAGAAGTTTTCGCCTCACCTCGACATCCTCGTGAACAACGCGGGCATCATCCGCCGCGAAAACTTCGAGAACTTCACCGAGAAGGACTGGGACGACGTGATGGACGTGAACATCAACGCCGTGTTTTTCCTCAGCCAGCTCTTCGTCCGCGAAGCGTTCGCGCGCCAGGGCAAGGCGAAGATCATCAACGTCGCCTCGATGCTCTCCTTCCAGGGCGGCATCCGCGTGCCGGCCTACACCGCCTCGAAGAGCGCGGTGCAGGGCCTCACCCGCATCATTGCGAGCGAGCTCGGCGGCAAGGGCATCAACTGCAATGCCATCGCGCCCGGCTACATGGAGACGGACAATACCGCGGCGCTCCGGGCCGACGTGAACCGCAACGCCTCCATCCTCGCGCGCATCCCGGCCGGCCGCTGGGGCACGCCCGATGACCTCAAGGGCGCGACGGTCTTCCTCGCCTCGGCCGCGTCGGACTACGTCAACGGCTACACCGTCGCCGTCGACGGCGGCTGGCTCGCGCGCTGAGCGCTCAGTAATCCTACCGGTTGAGTTAGCTCATCGATCGGCTGATATTTCGAGGGCGGCGAATCAACGCCGCCCTTTTTCTTTTTCATGAAACGCCATCTGCTTCTCTTCTTCCTCGCGCTCGGCTTTGCGGTCGCGGTGGAGGAAAAACTGCCCCGGCCTGATTTCTCCCTGTTCGGCTGGGCGGCAGAAAACGGTGGCACTACTGGCGGCGCGGGCGGCCCGTCGGTCGAGGTGCGCACGCTCGAGGACTTGAAACGTGAAGTCCGGCGCAACGGACCGCGCATCATCAAAATCGTGGGCACCATTCTCGGCTCTGAGTCGGTCGTAGTGCTCTCGAACAAGACGATCATCGGGGTCGGCTCGGATGCGCGCCTCGTCGGCTGCGGTTTATTGCTCGGGACCAACAGCCGCTTCGGTCAGGTGCGCAATGTGATCATCCGCAATCTCACGTTCGAGAAGCCAGTGAACAAGATCGACAAAATCGCCATCGCTTACGGCACGACCAATGTGTGGGTCGATCACTGCGAGTTTTTCAGCGACCGCGATCACGGCATCGATTTCTACGACGGGCAGGTCGACATCACGCACGGCTCGGCGTTCGTCACGGTGTCGTGGTGCCGCTTCCGCGATCACTACAAGAACTCGCTGGTGGGGCACAGCGACAAGAACGCGGAGCAGGACACCTCGAAGCTCACAGTCTCGTATCATCACAACCACTTCGTGCGCGTCGACGGCCGCAACCCGAGCGTGCGCTGGGGGCGCGTGCACGTGTACAACAATTTCTACGAGGACATCGGCGACTACGGCGTGGCCGCGCGCGACAACGCGGAGATCGTGGTCGAAAATAATTTCTTCCGCAAAGTGCCGATCCCGATCCGGGCTGACACGTCGCTGAGCAAGATCGCCGGAAAAGTGAGCGGCGTGAGCACGAACATTTTTGAGAAATGCGGCGACAGCCACATCACGACCGAGCCGTCGGAGTGGAAGCCGCCGTACAAGTACACGCTCGATCGTGCCGCCGATGTGCCGGCGCTGATCGAGAAGTATGCGGGGCCGGGGGTGGAACTGAACTGAGGGAGAGGGGTGCTGGTCTGCTTTTGGGACAAATCTGGCTGACCTGTAGCGGCGCTCTATGAGCGCCGAATAACGTCGAGTGAACCTATCGACCGGATTCGGCGGTCATAGACCGCCGCTACAGGTGAAAACGCGGCGAGGGCGCCGCATCCCCGGGAAGTTTGAGTGCAGCTGTAGTGAAAATCTGGATACGCGGAGGCTAGCGCTTGCGACTGCGGGAGGGGCTTTACGCCCCGACGTTGCGCTCTGCCCACGAGACATGCCGAGCCGAAGAGTCGGGGCATAAAGCCTCTTCCACAGCTTCAAGCCGTCAACCCGTCGCCCGTCGGCCAACGCCTCAGCGGTGCTCGCGATAATCCGTCGTGCCGCTGTCCTTCGGCACGTAGTGATACGTGCGGAGCTTGAACTCGATGCGGACGGCCGGGTTGTTGATCAGTTGGATCATCTCGGCGGCGGCGAGGAGTGTCGGGCCGTAGCCGTGCAGGGCGGTCACGCTGGTCGGACGGGCGTAGTAGTAAACCGGGTCGCTCGCGAAGGTGGTGCCGACGCAGGTGCCCTCGATGGCGCCCTCAGGGGTGATCTTCGTGACAAGGCCGCACCAGCCGGCCTGTGCGATGGAGCCGTAGGTCGTGGGGCTGATCCAGCCTTGGTTGATCGCGTGCGCGTAGCCGTAGACGAACATCGCGGTGGCGGAGGTCTCGAGGTAGCTGTCGTTGCGGTCGAGGAGCTGGTGCCACAGGCCGCTGCCGGACTGATACTGCGCGAGGCCGCGGAGCTGGGCGCGGAGCTGGGTGAGGACTTTCTGATAGCCGGGGTGATCTTTCGGGAGCACGTCGAGCAGGTCGCACATGGTGAGGACGGCCCAGCCGTTGGCGCGGCCCCAGTAGAATTGGGGCGCGTCGGGGTTGGTGGCGTTCCAGCCGTGCGTGTAGATGCCGAGCTGCGGGTTGAACAGGTAGCCCGACATCTGGAGGGTGATCTTCACGGCGTCGTCGTACCACGCACGGTCACCCGTCATGTGGCCCATCTCGGCGAGAGCGGGTACGCTCATGTAGAAATCGTCGGCCCAGAGCGACTGCGCCTGCGGGCGCTGGCGGGCGATGGTGCCATCCTTCAGGCGGAACTGGCCGTGCGCCACGTAGTCGCTCCAGAGCTTGATGGTGGGCATCATGTCCGGGCCGATCTTGGCGAGGCGGGCACGGATGAGCGCGGCGCACATCGAGCCGCAGTCGTCGAGCGCCTCGGGCTTCATCAGGCGCGCGAAGGCGTTGCGGCGGTCGAGCTTGAACTGTTCCTCCTGCGCACGGAAGTACGGCAGGCGCTCCGAGAGAAACTGCATGTGCCGCTGCGTGTAGGCGATGAAGCGCTGGTCGCCGGTGACGGCGGTGGCCTTGATCATGCCCGCGTGCACGACGCCCATCTCGTAGGAGAGGGGATTAAAACCGCTGGCGAGCCCGGCGGTCGCGACGGGTTTGGAGAAATCGGTGATGTCGGTGCCGGTCTTGCTGTCGATCACGCGCGTGGGCGCGGTCTTGTCCATGTAGCCGAGGATGCGCGTCATCGTCTCCGTGAGCTCGGCGACGGTCGGCAACTGGTACGGGATGGAGTACGCGCCATCTTCGCGGTCGTTGGCGTTCTTGTTGTCGCGATTGCGGTAGACGGTCGGCTCGGCGGCGACGAGCGAAAGGGAGCAGGCAAGGAAGCCGAGGGCCACGCGGGCCGGAGAGAGGGTTCGCATACGAAGGAGGGCGGCTTGCAAAGCCACCGGAGAAGCCGTCTGCGGGCAATCCCTAATACACGTGTCCGAAGAAAAAGGGCCGACGCAAAAGGCGCGTTACGCCGCGACGCGGGCTTGGCGACGCGCGCGTTTCCTGCTGTCTTCGGCCCGCCATGCGTCCGAAAAAAATCGCCTTTCTCACTGCGGGCGGACTCGCCCCGTGCCTCAACGCCTCCGTCGGCCTCCTCGTCGAGCGCTACACCGAAATCGCGCCCGACATCGAGCTGCTCTTCTACCGCGGCGGCTACAAGGGCCTGCTGCTCGGCGACAGCGTGGCGATCGGCGCGGAGCTGCGCGCGCAGGCGAAGTTTCTCCTCGGCCACGGCGGCAGCGCCATCGGCAACAGCCGCGTGAAGCTCACCAACGTGAAGGACTGCGTGAAGCGCGGTCTCGTGAAGGAAGGGCAGAATCCTCTGCAGGTCGCCGCTGAGCAGCTCGTGCGCGACGGCGTCGACGTGCTCCACACCATCGGTGGCGACGACACCAACACCACTGCGGCCGATCTCGCGGCGTACCTCGCGAAAAATAATTACCAGCTCACCGTCATCGGCCTGCCCAAGACGATCGACAACGACGTCATCCCGATCCGCCAGAGTCTCGGTGCGTGGACCGCCGCCGAGGAGGGCGCGAAGTTCTTCGAACGCGTCGTCGCCGAGCACAGCGCGAATCCCCGCATGCTCATCGTGCACGAGGTGATGGGCCGCAACTGCGGCTGGCTCACCGCTGCGACCGCGCTCGAGTACGCGCAGCGCGTCGGCCGCACGCGCCTCGCCGCCGGCTTCGGCCTCAGCGCCGCGCAGCTCGGCGTGCACGGCATCTACATCCCCGAGCTCGCGATCGACATCGCGGCCGAGGCCGCGCGCCTCCGCGCGATCATGGACGCGACGGGCAACGTGAATCTCTTCATCAGCGAAGGCGCGGGCGTGGAGAGCATCGTCGCCGAGATGACGGCCCGCGGGCAGGAAGTGCCGCGCGACGCCTTTGGCCACGTGAAGCTCGACGCGGTCAATCCAGGCAAATGGTTCGGCGACCAGTTTTCCAAGATGCTCGGCGCGGAAAAAGTGCTCGTGCAGAAGAGCGGCTATTTCTCGCGCGCCGCTCCGGCCAACGGCGCCGACCTCAAGCTCATCCGCGAGTGTGCGCACCACGCGGCGGAGTGCGCGCTGCGCCGCGAGAGCGGCGTGGTGGGCCAGGACGAAGAGCGCGGCGACACGCTCCGCGCGATCGAGTTTACGCGCATCAAGGGCGGCAAGCCCTTCGAGACGGCGCTCCCGTGGTTCCGCGATCTGCTCGCCAGCATCGGGCAGCCGGTGGGAGCGACGGTGCACGTGAAGCACTGAGCGGCTCTACGCAGAAGAAAAAAAAGCCCGCTCTCACGAGCGGGCTGAAAATCTCCGACGCAGCTAGAGCTGCTGGTGTCGCTGGTTGCGCGGCGCTTACTTGGCAGTCGCAGCGGCGACGGCGGCGCTGAAGGCCTTGGCCTTGGTCGTGATCGCGGCCCAGTTCTTTTCCTTGAGGGCCTTGGCCTCGACGAGCGAGCTGCCCGCGGCGGTGGCGTAGGCGCCGGCCTTGAGGAACTCGCCGACGTTGTTCTCGTTCACGCCGCCCGTGGGCACGAAGTTGATGTGCGGGAAGGGGGCCTTGACCGACTTGATGTAGGCGGGGCCGAAGAACTCAGCGGGGAAAATTTTCACGGCGTCGACGCCCGCGTCCCACGTGTTGAGGATCTCGGTCGGGGTGAGCGCGCCGCTGAAGATCGGAATCGAGTAGCGGTGGCACATCTCGATCACGGCCGGGCGGAAAGCCGGCGTGACGATGAACTTCGCGCCGGCGAGGATGCCCGCCCGCGCGGTCTCGGGGTCGAGCACGGTGCCAAGGCCGAAGAGGAAATTGGGCAGCTCGGCGGAGGCCTTCGCGAGCATCGGGATGGCGCCGGGCGTGGTCATCGTGAGCTCGATGCTCGTGAGACCGCCGTCGGCGAGCGCCTTGGCGCAATCGAGGAGCCCATCGGGATTATCCGCGCGGATGAGCGCGACGACTTTCTCGGCTTTGATCTTCTGCAGGACGGCGTCTTTGTTCATAGAGGGGGAAAGGCAGTGTGGCGGCCGGCCCGGGGAGGGGAAACAAATTTCTTGCGCGTCCCTTGGCCGATGTGTGTGCTGCTCCTTCCCGCTGCCCGAGTGGTGGAATTGGTAGACACGCAGGTCTCAGAAGCCTCGCAGGCGATTTTGCCCACTTTTTCCCAACCGAACTCAAGTCGACTTTCAGAGGGAACACCGCGTCACTAGCCTTTCTCAAGTTTGCCGAAACGTGCTCAATTTCGGCAGAAGGTGTAGAAAAGCAGGTGTAGAAATCTGCTTCCGAAAAAACTGATCGGCGCGTTGAGCGACGGCGGCTCCTCAATCGTGCAACGGAAAGCAATGCTCCGGGCTTGAAATGACCCATACGGGTGCGACGGTGGCCGGGAACTCAACCCCAATCCCGATCACCATGTGGTACAAAATCTCCGAAGATCTTCTCCTTAACCTCGAAAAATTCTCGTATTTCAGCATCGCAAAAGGAGGTCCAGACAGAGACGAGCATCGGCTTCTTGGCCACTTCCCCGGTGTGGCGGTCGACAATTCGGGCTCCGAGCATCTCGACTATGTAGAGGTGTTCTGCGGCACGAAGGACGAGTGCCGCGCACTTCTGGAGGATTTTTCGGATGCCATGCGGGCGCGCGTGCCCACCTGGTAGATTGTTTCCCGACGTCCGCCAGGCGAGAGGCGGAGCGACGCGTGTGCGTCACAATCGACGATGGCGCAGGTGCCTCGCGTTCAGCAGCGGGCGGAGCGTAGTCGTCCTGCTCTTCGGACTCTGACATGTGCCGCACGCTGCCGTTTTCGGCGACGTAGGCCTCCGTCTTCGACGCAGGCTCTTTCACCGTCACTCCGCCGCCGAGCTCGCGCACAACCTGCTCAGGATAGTGTGCGACACGCTCCGGCATGCGGCGCGTCTTGCCGTCCGCTCCGATGCGGGACTCGGAACCTCGTGATTCACGAGGTTGAAGTTCGTCGCGCACTCGTGCGACAAGCTGATCACCAACAGCGCAAACACGCGCCAACTCAGCACTGCTCAGCTTCGGAAACTCCTTGAGCGCGATCTCGACGGCCCTGCGCTTATCCGCGTTGGTGCGACGCAGGCCGTGCGACGCGTTCGCGCCGAGCGCGAACTTCACCGCGTCCAGCCGCGTGCCGCTGCGCACGACCGCGAGGATCAGTTTCCATTGGGGCGTGAGTGAGTTTCTGTTTTCCCTTAAAGGCTGTCAGCCGTAGCCTTCCTCCGTGTCCTGCCGGGTCGACCATGCAGAACGCCGAGCGTGAGCTTGAACACCTCGAGGTCGCTCTGCCTCCAGCGAACCGGATGTTCATTGCATGGCTTGAGTGCGACTGGATGCGCGGCTCGAAGTCGGTCGAAGCTCCGTGCGGAAATGTTGAAGAGCGCCGCTGACTGACCTCGATTCAGCCAGCGGTTCGAGTCTATCGGCTGGGATCGGAGTAGTTGGACTATCTGCGCTGCGACCGCTTCGACTGACGTCGGCGAAAGTGTGACCTCGGACATGTCATTTGGCCTTTGGCTGCTGAGCCCTGTAGCCAGCGCGTGCGACTGCATTTATCACGTCGGCGCGCCTGTACTTTCCCTGTGCGTAGGGTTTCACGCCGAGCTGGGCGAGTCGGCGGTAGAGCGCCGAGGGAGTTTTGCATTTCAGGAACGCCTGGACCTCATCAGGCGTCATCACCACGTCCGGCTGCGCGACCGGGGCGAGCGGCGTCGTGCGCAGCAACGCAACACACCGTTGTGCGACAGCCTCGATCGCCTCGGCCGTGAGCGTGACGCGAAACGCGTAGTTATGATCGAGCGCCGAAGGTGGCCATTGGGCATCATCCGGTACGTAATCCGGCACGTAAAAGTTTGCGCCTGCGCGGCGGTATTCTGCGGCTGTGCTCATATGATCGAGCCAGCCAACAAATCTGAGGAGTACAATCAAACTGTGGCGCTGGATAATCTTAACAAGATCTCGAGTTGTATGCGGCGGCGAAAATAAGAGCCGGGTTATTTCGGCTGGTTCTAATGGGTGACTTGCGCCGCGAGCATGGGTAAGTCACAAACAAGCCGTGAAGTTTTTCGAAAAAGCGCTGCTACTGCTCTCGATGCTCGTCGCGTTCGTCTGCGGTGTCGGCCTTTTCGGTGCGGCCGGGCTCATCGTGGGCGGAGCGGTTGTCCTGATGGGCTTGGCAGTCGTCGCGATCTACCGGCTGCTTCGGGGGCGGCAGACACGGCACCGCGGACAATAGCGGTGGCCCTCCGGGGGCCACCGCTGATCTACGCCTCAATTTAGGCAGCCAAGAGCGCGGCGTATGCCCCATAGTTCGTGGTCCGCAGCGCCATCTGGCATTTCATTATTTTTCCGCCATTCCCTTCTCATCGGCCTCATCGGGCGAGACACGCCACCGTGGAGGTATCCATCCGGCAGCCCAGATTTCGGCACAGGTCTGTTCGAATATCCGACAAGCCTCCAGCGCGGCCTCGACGGCGTCTTCTAATAAGACGGCCCTTTTGATCTTGCCGGCAAGGCCGCCAAGGTAGGCACCTGCAACCTGATCCGAAAAATTGACGCGAAACCCACAGGCCCACGCCTGAAGCATTTCCGTTTCGTGGCACACGACTAGCCCGATTTCGATTACCCGGCTGGTCCGCTGCGAATTCCTGATGTCGCGTCGAAAATAGAAGGCTCCCGGACGGTAAAAAAGTCCTTCGTCGTAGCCGTCTTGGCAGGAAGGGAAGGATGTATTGACGGAGCCGGGGATGATTTCGAACGGCGATTCTGACGTGTTCGACGCCGGCGTGACCCCGCTGTTTACGTAACGGACATACTTTCGGTCGCGACGATGGTTCGCATGATCGAGCAGGTTCTCGCGGCGCGAATCACATATGTTAGTTCCGGACATGGCGCGCCCCCTTTCGATTGAGCTGGATCACGGCTTCGCGGTCGCGGTCTTCTGCGCACGCACCATCGTTACCGATGGTTTGAAGTAGCGAACTGACGCCGGCTACGACGGAGTCGCCGATGAAGGCCTCGGGCGTCATTTCCGAGTACGCTGCGACGCACCGTAGGCGATAAGCCATCTCGCCCTGAAGGACGACGGTGAAGGTTTCGGTTGCTGGCACTGTAACGCGCGCCTGCTCGGCCGCGGTGTTGTTCGTCTTTTTGGACGGCATTGTTGTTCCTAAACAGAGAGGGCCGGGCACGCCCGGATTGATAAAACGCCGATGAGAGCGCCCCGGCTTTCGCCGCCCGCACGCACCCGGCCCAATTCTGTTGGTTTCTGGATCTCATCGTTTTTCTATCCGCTCCGGCCCGGGCGTCGTTTATCAAGACGGCGCACCTGACCTCACCGCGGACCTTTGGACCGCGATACGCGCCGGTCAATCACGGAGCGAGTGGAAAGGTGGTCGCCGTTTCCACGGTCTCCTTGCGCATGATCTCGACCGCGCCGCTATTCCTTCGGCGGCCGGTCCCAGTAGTCCGTGTCGTTTTTCGGAGCCGGATCGTCCATGTCGTCGAGCATGCCCTTCGTCCAGTGCTTGCGATCTTCGAGTTCCTTGAGGAATCGAACCCGCACAGGATGATCTACCGGCATCGTGTCGGCGACAGCGTTGCTGAGCGCCTGCAGTGTGGCTGCATTGTAGACGGCCAGATTCAGTGCCTTTTGAGCTATCTCCCCGATTTTTTGCAGATGCTCGATGATTTCGTCTTCGTGTTCCATTTTACGTGAGCTTCCTTCCGAAAATGCTCCACTTGTTGTCCCGAACGACATCCATGATCACAGTCTCGACCTGGCTATTCCTTCTGATGGATTCAGCCTCAAATCGGCTCGCGACGAGAATCGGCTGAAGCATTCCGCCGCCACCACCGCCGCTCGATGCCGCGACTGATTTCGGCACAGGTGCGAGCGAGCCGCCGAGCGATCCAGTACGAATCGAGTCGAAGAATCCAACGCCGTACTGGCTGACGCGACTCGCTGGAATCACGTACTCACCGTTGGACAAGAATGCTGGAATCGAATCATCGCGCGGACCACCGGGGCCGGTGATGAGACCGCCGTCCGCATGCCCGATCTTGCTCACGAGGGCGATGCCGCCAGCGAGCGCCGCCGCCATCGCGGCCGCGCCGAGCACCGGTCCGACGTAAGGGATTGCAGCCATCGCCTTAAACGCCTCGACCGCTCCGTGGTATACCGAAGCCAACGCCTCCTTGACGATGGCCCCAATACGAGTGGCTGCACCGCTCAAAGTGGCGGATGTCTTTACGCCCTCGCCCGCCACTCGCTCAAGCACGCCTATCCGGATGAGGCCGCGCTCGATGGTGCTCTCCCAAATGATCTTCGCGACCATGTCGGCGGCCATGCGAGCGAACGACTGCCCGACACTTAAAATCGCGTTGTGCCAGGCCGCTGAAAATGATTCGGCATGGGTGATGAGATTGTAGATTAGGTCGCTTGTGCCTTGCAGGGACGAATTCAGGGTTCCGGTAACTAGTGCCCCTACGCTTTGCGCGCTCGTACCCAGTCCGTCCCTAAACCGGGTTATCGAAGCGTTCACTTGATCGACGACCGAGTCAGCGCGCGGTCCGCCTGTGATCTGTGTAATCTCGCCCGCGGCGCCTTGCTTACGGTCTTCCTCGGATTCGATCTTACCCTGAAGGTCGATTTGCTGCGCTTCGGTCGCGCCTACCTGCATCTGCTTGTATTGCTCGATCAGCCGGTCATGAGCCTCGATCTCGCGCTGAAGCAGGCGAATCCGCTCGGGCTGTTTTTCCAGAGAGGTCTTGGTGAAGTTCGCTTCGAGCGCCGCGCGATCGGCTTGGACCTGTCGCAAGGTCGCTTTCTGGTTGTCCGCCGCGATCTTCTCTTGGGCCCGCTGGGTGGCCTCCATCACGCGGGCAATTTCCTGCTCGGCCTTCGCGATGCCGTCTGCCTGCTCCTTAGTGATCTTGGCGCGGAGCTCCGCAATCTTCGCGTCGACGTCGAGGAGGGCTACGCGCTGCTCAAGTTCGCGGTGTCGGCGCAACTCCAAATTTTCCGCATCGAGGATCTGCTCCGAGTGAGCCGCTTCCACGGTGGCGCGCTCGCGCAGTAAATAGTCGAGCTTTTCCTTGTCGGTGGTCAGCGCGGCATAGGCATAGTCCGCCTCTTTCTGCTGCAGGCCTGCAGTAGCAGCGCGCGCCTTTTCCAACTCGGCGGCTTCGACAAATTCGCGATCCTTCGATTCCCGGGCCTCACGGTTCTTTGCGACGATGGCGGCGAGCTGCGCGTTGGCTGCTTTGACCTGCTGCTCGCTCAATTCCACCAACTCCCTGGCGTTGCTGAGTTCCTGCTTCTGATCGTTGGTGAGTTCGACTTTGGCGTCTTCAGGCGGGAGTCCCACTTGCTTGAGGGCGACGGCGCGCTGGGCCTCGGCATCTTGGATCTTCTTTTCCAAGGCTGCGAGTTCGTCGCGACTGCTCTTGAGCGTATCGTTCGCCTGTTTGAGAGCAGCATCGGCCTCCGCCTGTGTGGAGGCATTGACGATCTTTTGATTGCCGGAGCGGAGGCGCGCGAAACCAACCTCAGCGTTGCGGTCGCGCGCCTCAATCGCGGCGAGCGCAGAACGCTCGAGCTCGTTGATCACGAATCCGCCGACAGCCAGCACGAACGCGGCGCCAAACGGCGTCGCGAGTGAGCGCCCCAGCGTGGCGAAGGTCGTGGCGAGCCCGCCGCCGGTGCCGAAGCGCTCAGAGATCAAGCTTGGCAGCATTGAGAGGCCGGTGCCAAGTCCTCGCGAGAATGCACTGGAGACCTGCGACCCGAAAACGGTGAGCTGCGGTCCGGCTGCCTTCACCAGTGTCGAGAGTCCGCCGGCCGCGAGTGCGCCAGTAGCGATCGCACTGCCCGCAGACTGAATCGTGCCCGCATTTTCGGCGAGGAACTTGGCGAGAGTGGCCTTCACTTGCTGAATGCGCAGCTCGGTTTTTGCCAGCGCGATGCTCAGCTCGTTGGCCGCTTCGCTGGCCTGTTTTTTTGCCACGCGCAGCGCGCTCGACATCTGGTTGGTGAGAATGCCGGACGTGTGCTCGACCTTGTCCGCGAGTGCGTCGTAACCCTGCGTGCGCAAGGCCTCGAGGACCGGGAGCATCGCGGTGTAGCCTTTGCCAAAAGCCTGCTGCGCTTGAAATGCCTGCTCGTTCTTGTCTTTGAATCTGCCGATGGCCGTTCCGAGCGATTCAAGCTGCGCCTCCATCGGCAGCTTGGTCTGAGCCTCCGGAGAGAGCCCGAGGTTGGCGAAGAAAGCTCGAGCGCTCTTGTCGCCGCTGAGCGCTTCGCCGAGCTTCACGCGATATTTCGAGATTCCGGCGATCAGCTCCTCGCTGGAAACTTTTCCCGCCCGCGCCAGCACTTGAAATTGCTCTCCGGCGAGACCCACTCGGCGCTCCACCAACGCCATCTCGCTGGCAAGCTCAGACGACCCGCTGACTGCATCGGAGACTTTCGAGATGAGCGATGAGAAGCTGAGACTGCCTGCGCTGAATGCCGCGCCGAAGTTCGCGACGTTTGCATTGCTGAGCAGACTCTTGAGACTCGCTTCGAGTTGCCCAACGCTCACCCGATAATTTTGAAGCGGCGCGGTGTCGGCCTTGGTGCCGATGGTTACGTTGACGACTTGGTCGGACATGATGAGTGCGGGCGTTATGAGCGATGGTTAATCGGTGAGTTGAGCGGCGAGACTTTGTGCGAGTCGTTTGTATCCGTCTCCGCCGACCATCCCGCAGTTGATGATCTGCAGGAGTTCCAGCTTCTCCCGCTGATGCTTCCGATTGTGGGCGTCGAGGGTGGCGAAGAAGCGATCCGGGATCAGGTCGAGGATGCGGTCCCAGTCTCCGCCGCAGATTCCGCAGGCGCAGGCGTGGGCGACAAGTCGCTCGATGGTTTCGCAAGTGATGCTGCCGTCAGCATCGAGGCCTGCATTTCGGCGACCAGCGGAACGATTTGAGCGGCGATGACGGGCTCGCTTTTTGCCACCGTCATCGCCCGCTGAAAATTTTCACTGATGCAGGCCTGCGCCAGCGTCGCGTAGGACTCGTCAGTAAGAGTGTCGAGCCATTCGGGTGGCTTGCCGGTGCACAGGCAGACGAGCGCCGGCGTATCGCGCTGCGCGGCAGCTTTCGCCCAGACGTAGAGCTGGCGAAGGGTGAGGCGCGGGAGATTGATGGTCTCGGATTTGCCGTCGAGAAAGGTGACGGCGATGGGCTTGGTGGTGATGATCATGGTCGATTGTGGGTGATGAAAATTGACTTTGGTTTCTGGGAAATTGGCCCGCGCCACCTGCCCCCATGCAGGCGACGCGGGCTTTTACTTTGCCGGGCAAATTTTGGATGAAGGATACTACGGCAGGTATTTAATGAGTGCGCCGATCACCTCTGCCGAGGCGCCTTCGGTGACGGCTTTGCTAACCTCATCGACCGTCGACTGTGGGCGTCCCAGTCGTGTGAGCACTCGGCAGATCAATGCAGACGTCTGGTGATTGGCCGTCGCGAGAATGGGCGGCATGCTAAGGCCGAACGCGGGCGTGTTCGTCAAAGCGCCAACAGCCATATTTTCGAATAGGCCGGAGACCAATCCAGAGTCGAAGTCGATTCCGAAGGTAGGCGAGAACGAGGTGTAGATTCTGTCGCGAACAGCTTTTTCCCCGGCAGTGGTCCACTCGACCGAGCAGGTTATTCCTAGACCGGGGTCCCAATTGAAACCGAACACCCACGCCGCGGCCTCCTCATTGTGGTGTGAGAAATCGATGAAAGCGCGCCAACCGTTTCGGGTGATCTTTGCGAAGCTCGCTATGACTGCGTTTGCGGCAGCCTCGTCACAAATCACGACACCAGACCACGTGCCGCCATCCGAAGTCCCAGCGCAGATCTGATGGTACCCCTTCGGCATCCAACAAAACCTTGCCGGTAACTTTTGATCGGCGCCGAGTGCCGGAACGGCGAATTGCGAACGTGCATGAATCATATCGGCCAAAAAGCCAGGCTTGAGAATGTCACTGACCATTTCGGTGTGGCCCCGAACGGTGCTTTCGCGCTCCTTTTTCTCTTTCGCACGCACGATCTCGGCCTGCGCAAACCAATGGGCGTTGAAATTGTGAATTTCATTCTGACGTGCCCGCGCCTCTTCGATCGCGCGAGCGCGGCGCTCTTGCCAAGGATTCAACGAAAGATGGTGGCTCATACTAAGCGGCCCGCTGTACTCCGATTTTTTCGAGACGCGCTGACGCGCGCTTTACAGAGCGATCGAGGTTGGTTCGCTGGCAGCCGATTTCGGCCGCGTCTTCATCGAGTGTCCGGCCATCGCTTCCTAGGACCGCCCGCCTGAATGCCCCGACGGTCATTTGCGGTGGCGCTGAAAGCAGAATCTGTCGCAGGTGGTCCGCGCTGAACTTGATCCACCCTTGGACAAAATATGCTTCGACGGCCCGGAGGCGTTCGGGCGGCAGCCCGTTCTCGAGCAGCATCTCGGTCAGGGTCGGCTCGTCATGACCTGGCACTGGCGCGGGGTCAGTCGCCCGCGCCAAGTGCTCTTCCGAATTTTTTGCAGCGCGAGTTCTCACGCGGCCGTGGGCAACTGCTTTTGCAAGTGGGAGAGCGCTTCCGTAGCGCGGATTTGCTCTTTAGCGAGACGCTCGATGAGGCCTTTGGTGTATTCGCCGATTTTTTTCGCCATTTCGTCGGCGGTTGCGTCGGGCCGGTCGAAGTACGCATCCATCTGGATATTGTTCGGATCGATCCGTTCGGCATACTCCACCTTGCCCCATTTCGTCGCTGACACGTGAATTCGAGACACATTTTTCGCGCCGGCGGCCGTGTCGATGTACGAGGAAATTGGGTTCGTTTCCCGTGTGGTAATTTCGACGCCTGAGAATTCGGCAGGAAGAGTCGCGATTGTTAGATCGCGGATCGCTTCGTCGATTTTCTTGTGGAGTGCGTGTATCGCGGTGGTAGCGCGACTCGCATCGGTGGAGGCCGCGTTCATTGTGCGGCGGAAAGCCTGCCGCAGCGATACTTCCGAGGCGGCGGAGAGTGCGATTCCAGCGCTGATTGCCGCGAATCTGCTGCAGGCCTCAGGCGACAGGTCGAGGGCAGCCACGTGCCCATCCGATTGGCTTTGAAGTTCTGCACGGCGGGCAGTGAACGCCGTGCACTTGGCTTGGAGCTCACGGAGTGAGCTGATGGTGGACTGGAGCGGGCTGTCGTTGGTCATGGTGGATGTGGTGTCCGTCTTGCGGCGGAACGCTTCGATGATGTTCATGTTTTTCTGTTCTGGGTTTAGGCCCGGGATGGGCCGGAAATTTTGGCCGTGCTCAGTTGCGGATGAGGCTGAATGAATCGCGCCAGATGGCCCCTAGCGGCTGCCGCTGCGCACGCTCGCGCTTGAGATTCGCTTCGGCGCGGTCGTTCGCGCGGCGGAGCGCGGCGATGCTTCGGTTCAACGAAGCGCGGGTCTTATGCTCACGCTTTTTCACGGGCGGGCCTCCTCGTCGAACTGGGTGGAAAGGGATTGAAGCTCGGCAAGGATGCCGTCCCAGATGCCGCGGATGATCGTCCGGCACTCCGCGGTGTCGCCGTTGGTCGCTGCGAACTTCACCGGGTCCTCGGCTTCCGACTTCAGCCGGATGCGGTTCACATTCGACGCGGCCTCTTGGATCTTTGACGCGACCCATGCGCGTTCGACTACCGCCGCGCGCTCTCGCGCCAGCTTCAGCTCGGTCCGCTCTGCTTGCGCCTTGTTCAGCGCCTCGCGCCAGTTGCGCAGTCCTGGAGGCGGGGCGATACTACCCCCCTCGGTCTGCGCGAACACCGCCGCTAGCACCACGTGCAGTTGCACCCGGCCGCTCTGCTCAAAGCCCGGCGTGCCGCCATCCTTCAGGGATTTCAGTGCGGCATACGGGATTCCCGACGCCGCGGCTGCCGCGGTCATGGACGGGAACGTCAGGGTCGAATCGGATCGGATCATCGGTTGTGTGAGGAAAAGGTTTTCATTCTTTCTTGGCGTGGGTGCGGGCTGCGCCGGACCCTGCTGGGTGGTGACGACGTAAAAGATTCCTTAGGGGCCCGGGGTTGCGCTGGAGTCGGGAGTCGCGGTGGTGGCCGGTGCTGAGCTGCGCTTCTGCATCTCGGCTACGAGCCAGCCCTGCACATCTCGGGTTAGGCTGGCCCACCGCGTGACTTCGCTCGTACCGCCGCGGCTGTAGATCGAGTCGGGGAATTGGCTATTCAAAAACTCCAGCCATCCGGTCGGCTCGGGGGTGGCCTGCGAAGTCGACGATGGGCGTTGGTGGCTGAGGGTCTTAGCGGCACGGCGCACAAGGGTGCAGACGATGCTCGTCCAGTCCTCGGGTGTGTGCCGATCGTTGTAGGTGACCTTCCTGTCGCGAATCTCACGGAAGACCTCGGCACGTGTCTTGGCGTCCGAGAAGGACGTGGTAAGCACAGCGACTACCGGCGCGGGCAAAGCTGGGTCGTCATGGCTCGACCAAGGGAATTCCACCTCTTGTGCACGTGAGTGTGCGGCACCCTCACTGGGTTGCCTTACTTGGAGTACCTTACTTGGAATACCTTCGTGGGTAGCCAAACGGTAGGGGTGTGGTGCCGTTTGGCTACCGGGGTGGGGTACCGTTTGGCCTACGGGGTGTGGTGCCGTTTGGCTACCCTTGCCGTTTGGCTGCCCCGGTAGCCTGACGGCAGGGGTTGCTTCCGTTGAATCGTCGGACTGCGAGGTTGGCAGACACAGGTGGTACTCGGTGCTACGGCCAGCGCGCTCATGGCTCGTCAACAGCCCTGCAGTCTCAAGCTCATCGATGGCGTGCCGCACGGTCTTGACCTCAAGGCGGCACGTCTTCGCCATCGTGGGTACTGACGGCCAAGCAATCCCTGTATCTTTGTCCGCACGGCGCCAGAGGTGGCAGAACACCCGAAAGACCTCGGGGCGCATGCCGGACTCGTCGATCCATGCAGGAATGAATGGCCGAATGACCTTCAAGTCAGATCACCAACCTCTCGGGTTCGCAGAACTCGGCTGAGAGCATACTCGCTGATCTCGCGCATCACTTCGTTAAGCTCGGGATCGTTCTTGCTGATCGCGTCCAAGCGCGGCTTCACGCCGCCCCAAATGACACGCGCCAAGCTGTGCCCACGGGATGGGCGAGCGGCCGAATCGCCGCGCGCGGAAGCGGGCGGAGCGTAGTCGTCCTGCTCTTCCGTCTTGGACATCCGGCGGACGCTGCCGTCGTGCTCGACAGCATGGGGCTGGTCGTAGCGCGCGACGAAGCTGTTCACGTAATCGATCGCTTCCTTGACCGAATCGTCGGGCGCCCCGCGGAATCGAAGATCGAGCATCGTCGCAGTGTGGCGCTTCCACTCGGCGAGGTTGAATTTCTGTGGAGCACGACGAGTGGGGGCAGGATTGATAATCTTCGACGTCGAAAGTTTGCCGCCGCTGGCCTTGGCCACGGCGACGCGCTCGCGGAATTCTTCGGCGGGGATTTCGGCCAGCTTCTGCGCGCGGGACGACTCGTGGTGAGTGATCCCGACCTGCGCCAACGTAGGCACTTCACTGTGTGTAGCGCCTATCCTGCCGGGACCTACTAGTTGACCAGCCGTGCCAGTATTCTTCGGCATGGCCTTCAGGAACTCGCCCATCTGGCGCTCGGCTAGCAGCCGAATCTCCGTCGCGCGGTTCACCGTCTCCGCGCTGGCGTTCGTACGCTCAAGATAGACTCGCGCCGCCTCCGCCACGTCGGCGATCTGCTTTGCCTCCATGACCGTCTTGCACTCCGCGAGCGCACTCTGCGCCTTGCTGAGCTGCACTATGGCTGAGTCGCCGGCGCTCATTTAGCGCCTCCTACAGCGAAGGGGTGTAGAGATGCGGAACGCGACCGATTGCGCCGCTGATACATCGCGAGCAGGCGCTCTATCGGGACGGTAGAAGGTATGCGGCGACGCTGGGCCCACGCCGCGATGGCGTCGGCTCTGCGCCGAGCGCTGCCGGATTGGCGGTGTTCGCGGAGGCTCATCACGCGGCCTTTCCAGCGGCAAATCGCTCCAGCGATTCGACGGAGTAGAGTTTGTGCCGTAGGCCGGGGATGGCTTTGATGAGACCGCGACGCTCAAGCCGCCAAAGCGATACATCTGAGATGTCGCCAAGCATCGAGCGAGCGGTGCGCTTTCTCACCGCGAGCGGCTTTACCGGTGCCGCTTCCGTTGTGTTATTTTGCTTTTCCATTGCTTTCCGATTGTTTCGGAAAGCATGTTGCCAGATTCGGCTGAGATTAGGTTTTCGGCAAATCTGGCAGATTTGAAGTCATGTGACGGCGAACACGCGTGCGATTCGGATAACTCAGCCAATAGTCACGTGTTGAGAAATCCTTTAGAATGGGAAAAGCCTCCGAGAAATAACTGCCCGCAGCTTGGATGTTCCGTGTCACTTTTGCAGTCAGCGCACTTTTGCTGTCATTTGGACTCCAAAAGCGCATCTTCGGCCGTGTGTTCAGTAGCCTGAGAGCGTCAAGCGGACTCATGTGGAACCAGAGTCGCGTCAGTGCCAGATTCCGAAGGCGAGCCGCATAGGGGGCGTCTCGCTCGCCGCGGCGGGTTTGTTCGGTTTGGCCTAATTTCAGTCTGAGCTGATCCAGCTGGCTGATGAATGCCCTTTCGATTTCGTCATTACTGAAATTGGCGAGGTCGATTCGCCAAGATACAATCGGGCAGCCCTGTTTCAGACATATCATGTCATCCCCGGGTGCTACAACCCCTGCAACTTTCGTGAATGGAATCGGTACGATCGGCGGCAGGCCAAGAGCGGGCCGTTGGGCGATGATCCTCTGAACAATCAGCCGGGCGAGATCTCTCTGTGATGGATTGAGCGATGCCCACGGCGGTGGATGAAAGAAGGGCTTTGCGAGTGGGTCATGTTTTCCCGCGAGATTTTGAAGAGGCGCATGAATCACCCGCGATGGTTCTCCGAGGCCTCGTCTCCATCGCCTCCATCTTTTCCGATCCGCATCCTCGATGCGAGCAAGCTCCCACATGGCTGGCTCTGCTTCTCGTGCGTATTCATAAAGGCATGACGTTTTAATATCGTCGGTGTCGATAACGGTGGAAAAGTCCCACTCAGCATCATCGATGGGTATCGTGCTCACACTGCACCTCCGAAATTGACCTTTGCAGCCTGTGCTTGCGAGTGCTCCTGCCGCAGGTGTCCGTAAGTTTTCATCGCCAACGCCCCGCCATCAGCATGACCGAGCCAACGGCTCACGGTGGGAATATCCACGCCGCTCTCGATGCAGCGCGTGGCGAAGAGATGCCGCAGGTCGTGGTGCGTTAGTTTCGCGACGCCGACCGCCGCGCAAGCCGACTCGAGCGCGCCGAGGCCGCCGCCGACCTGCAGGATCGGCGCGACGGAGTCCTCTGGACCGCGGCGCTCGCGGATTTCCTTGAGGAGAACTGCGAGGGCAGGGAAGAGCGGGACCACGCGATAGCTCGTGTCTGTCTTGGTGCCAGGCACGGTGAGCTGATTCTTGATCGTGTCGACGTGACCCCACTGGACCGCGGTCGCCTCACGCAGCCGACAGCCTGAATACGCGAGGAAGCGCACGATGTCGGCGCAGTCCTGCGACCAACGCGCGCCTGCATTGCGGATGCTCGCGACGATCGCGGTGAACTGCTCGCCGTTGGGCAGAGCTAGACGCTTCTGCTTCGCCGGCGCCTTGGTGATATCGGCCGCTGGGTTCTTGTAGATCACGCCGGCCGTGCGAGCGATGTCGAAGACGGCCCGGAGCGCGTCCACGGCCTTGTTGAAGGCCGACGACGACATGCCGCGGCGTTTGGTTTTTGCGTTGGGTGCAATGAACCCCGTG
This sequence comes from Verrucomicrobiota bacterium, assembly GCA_048498795.1. Classification (GTDB taxonomy): domain Bacteria; phylum Verrucomicrobiota; class Verrucomicrobiia; order Opitutales; family Opitutaceae; genus JBEHXH01. The sequence continues at coordinate 9,435 of JBEHXH010000017.1, read as the reverse complement.
CCGTCGCGGAGGGCCCGCGCGCTCCACTCCCGGCAATCCGTCGCGCCGACGCGTCGGATATCGCGGCTGGGTAGATCGGGCCACGTGGTGACGACGGCTTTGATGGCGGTCAGGCGGCGTTCACGCGTGGCCGGGGCAATGGACGTGTCCTGTCGGACGCGCTGACGGAAGATCTCGATGAAGTACCCGACGGTCATTTCATCGACGCCGGTCGAGCGCGCCTCGGCGGTCGTCGCCAAGCCCTGTGCCCGAACCTCCTTTTCAACGTCGCCGAGCCGCAGTTTCGCCACCGAAAAAACCGACGTCTTGAGCGTCCGCCATTTCTGCTTGCCGTTCACCTTTACGCGGGCGTAGTACGTTCCGCTCACGCGGTTGCGAAGCAGATTCGTGACGTTGGTTCTTTCCCACACACTCTCTTTCTTTCCCTCGTCCATTGCGAAAGAGTAGAAAGACGGTGTAGAAAAGAGCCAACTACGAAGTAAGATGCGCAACCTAAGTAGCCAGATGACAGAGAAATGCCCGAGTGGTGGAATTGGTAGACACGCAGGTCTCAGAAGCCTGTGCCTAACAGCATCGCGGTTCGAGTCCGCGCTCGGGCACCATTTTGAACGAAAGAAAGCGGGGCGGCGCGGCCGCTCGCTTCAGATCGGCGTTTGAGCCCGGACCCCGTTGGCGTAGGCGACGTCTTGGATTTTGCCGGTGGTGTCGCGATAGAAGATATGCGAAAAACTCCAGCCGGGCGCGACGCCCCAAGGCGCACCGACGGGAGCGGGATCGGTCGCTGAAATGACGGCGGAGGATCTGGCCACCATGGACGACACGGTGCCGGGCGCGGGATTGCTGCCCACATACGAGCCGATGACCGTGATCAGTTGGACGCATTGGTTGGCGTCGCGGTAGTAGTAGCTAGCTCCGTCGCCATTCATGAAATCATGGATCGTGACCATCATCGGATCGCTCGCGGCCGCGGGTGCAGTCGTCGCGCCGCCTAGATTCATTTGGGTGGTGTGCCATTGGCCGGCGCTGGTCCACGCATCTTGGATTTCGCCCTTGGGGCCGCGATAAGCGACGTGGACCTGCGAGTCGGCGGTCAGGCTGACAAAAGGATCGCCGACGATATCGGGTCCAGTGGTCGCGGCCGTGCCCTGGGCTGCACTGCCTGCGATATACTGGAAATGCCACGCCGCCTCCGAACCCGTGTGGTACAAATCGGTCAGGCAGTTGAACCGATCGCGGAAGAACACATGGCACGAGTTGCCCACGACGACCGCGAACGGATCTCCGATGGCCGGGTTTGGGGCGGTGCCGTCCACGCTGCGGTGGAGGCAGGCAAGATTCCACTGCGTGCCGGCGGCGTAGGCGTCCCAGATGTTGCCGGCGCTATCGCGATAGAAGGCGTGGAAAAATCCTTTGAAAAACACCACCGAGGGCCGACCCACCGCGAGAGGCGCCACGGGACCCGGCTGGACCGGAGGAGCGACGGGAGCACCCGAGGCGAGAGGCGTCATCCCGGTGACGGTGTTCGTGGAGGCAGGGGTGGTGACGGCACCGCCGGGGCCGGTGACGGCCTGGCAATTCCATTGGCTGCCGATGCGGATGAGATCCTGCAGATATCCGTTGATGTCCCGGTAGCAGAGGTGGAGTTGATCGCCATTGCGGACCGGATTCGGCGCGCACGCGGCAGCAGGTGCTTTGGCAACGGCGGTGAGTTCGTAGTGGAGCCACTGGTTGACGCCGTTGGTCCAGGTAATGTCCTGAATCACGCCACTGGGCGTGAGGGCAAACGCATGCACTTCTCCGGCGCTGCCGTTATTGATGTAGATGCCCGAGGGGCCGTCGGTAAATTTCGTTTCGACCGGCCGTGGGTAAGGTACCTGAAGAAAAGAGGTCATGGGGAAAGTTGAAGCTGCTGGAGGGGAAATATTTATGCTGATCATGCGGGCCGTTGGGCCAAGGCTAATTCATGGGGCTGTATGGGCTACGGCTGGGCGGTTCATAGCGCGGGCAGGCGGTCAGTGGACGCAAGGACTCTATATATCGGTAATTTATTTTCAGGACGCTGCCGGGTATTGTCAGCGGCGAGGGAACTCCCGAAGGTGGGCGACGTCGCACTCGATCCATGCTTTCGATCACAACCCCTATCCGTGGCGATGGGCTCCGGCGGATTTTTCGCGGGGGCATTTTGGCGTTAGGTCTCGCGGCCTGGCTCGGGGCAGCGGAGGTGCCGGAGGCGAACGATCGGCCGGAGGATCCGGATGGGGATGTGACGACGATGGCGGCGTTCAATGTGAAGGACGACCGGCTGGAGGATTTTGGTTTTCGAGTGTCGCCGGCGTATGATGTGAAGCGCTCGTCGCGCTTGGTCCCGCGCTACACGCCGGTGGTCGATGTGCTTCTGCCCAACACGGCGGCGACCAAAGCGGGGCTGCGGCCCGGGGATCGTATTGTGAGCTCGGATGGGAAATCGACGGCGAGCCTTATCTTTTCGCCAAAGAAATGGCGCGAGACGCAGGACAAGAAGTGGAAGGATGTCGCGGCGGGCGACCGGCATGTGACATGGACGTTGGAGGTCGAGGGCGCGGGCACGACAGATGTGCGCAAAGTGGTGCTCGTGGTGCCGACACCTTCGCCGCACTGGGGCGCGACGACGTGGCAGGAGCCGGAGGATCGCAAGCCGGCGACGGTGACCGAGACGGGGCCGCTGGCGGAGCGGGCGAAAAGTATCTTGGACAATGGGCTGTGGATCTTGCTGCGCGCCTCGTATGTGCGGGCGTTTAATTTTCCGATCAACGAGGCCGATCCGTTTTTCCTCTGCTATCAGTGGACGCAGTGGGATGGACCAGCGGGCCATCGCATCTACGTGAGCCAGGTACGGGGGCATACGGACATCATCTTCGAGGCGATCTCGCGCGAGATGACGACGAGCGATTCGAAGGCTGCGCCCAACGGCTCACCGACGCGCGCGCTTGCATCGGCGACGACGGTGTTTGCGGTGGATTCGCGGGCGTTTCTCACCACGCCCTCGGGCGAACTCGTGAAGGCGTGGCGCATCGCGACGCCCACGAGACAGTTTGAGATTTCGGCGGCAGAGGCGCAGGAAGAGTTCGAGCGCGAGAAGGATTTTTGGCTAACACGCATCGGCAAGGTCTCGCCGCGGTGGCCGCTGGGTCTGTTGCCGAAAAAGGAGGAGAAGAAGGACGAGGCAGTGAAGTGAAGAGGAAGAGGAAAATTTGATTGGGGCACGGAGGAGGAGCTTATCGTGGGATGAAATGAGTAACGTTTCTCGACGGTGAGGCGACCGAGGGCGGTCGCGCTCCCACGCAGGCGTGAAGCACGGAGAGAGATTTTTCTGTGATCTCTCCACCTCTCTCAGTGCTCTCTGTGTCGAGATCCTCCCCTGACTGACTTTACTGCGTGCTGAAGCCGCAGGCGTTGCGGGCGGCGAAGCGGGTGAGGTCGACGAACTTCTGGTCGTGGTGCATCGCGGAGAACATGTAGTCGTCGCGGGCCTCCTGCATTTCCATCGTGCGGACGCCGTTGAAGCGTTCGTACTCGTAGAAGTGGCGGCGGAGGAGCTCCATCGCCTTGGCCTGATCGCCGGCCTGTGACCAGATGGCGGCGAGGTTGTAGCTGGCTTCGAGGACGGACTCGTTGGCGCGGGCGATCTTGAGCGCTTCTTCTTTTTGGCCGGCGGCGGCGAGGTAGACGGCGGCGAAGATCTGGTTGTAGAGATCGTCGGGGTCGAGGGCGATGGCCTCGCGCATGAAGCCGGCGGCCTTGTCGGCCTGTTTCTCGGAGAACCAATAGACCGCGAGATTGCGGTACGTGATCGGGAGCGGGTACGTGTCGATGGACTGCTGGAAGAGCGCGAGGCCGTCGGCGTAGCGGCCGGAGTGGATCGTCATCTTGCCGAGGCCGTGGAGCGCGACGGCGGCGCCGATGGGGTCGGCGGGCTGGGCGAGCAGGCGGTGGAAGGTCTGCTGCGCGAGGTCGCACTGGCCGGTGATGTGGCGGTAGTACTCGCCGAGGAAACGCAGCGTGGTCGGATCGGATGGGTCCATCTGCACGGCGCGGAGGTAATCGGTGCGCGCGGTCTCGTAGTCGGCGGCGAGCTCGGCCTTGAGGCCGGCGAGGAGCACGGGCTCGACGTCGGCGTGCTCGCCCTTGACGTCGGGATCGCGGAGATCGTCGGCGCCGAGCTTCTTCAGCTCGCTGTCGTCGACGGGCGAGCCGAGCTGCTTGAGGCCCTTGGCGGCGCGCTTGCCGAGACTCGGGAAAAGGCAGCGGGCACCCCAGACTTGGTTGAGCTCGTCGACGGCGGCCTTATCGCCGGTCTTGGCCTTTTTCTCGGCCGCCTTCACGAGATCGGTGAACTTCTTTTCGCGGGCGTCGATCTCGTTGGTGACGAGTTTTTCCACGTTGCGCGCGGCGAACTTGCCCTTGGCGTCGGGCACGGCGCGGGAGATCTCGGTGCCGTCGGCGGCGGTGAGCACGACGGTCTCAGTGCCAGCGGCGACTTTGTATTTCTCGATGATCGCGGCGTTGTCCGGCGGCACGAGTAGCTCGGCGACACAGCGTGCGCCGGCGAGGGCGAGCGTGCGTGATGTGAGCAGATCGGATTTTTTCGCGGCGTCGGCTGAAGTGGGGAACCACAGCACGTAGAGCGATGCTCCGGCGGGAATCGCTTTGCCCTTCGAGAGCACGATCCACGGCACGCGATAAACCTCGGGCGCGCCGCCCATGCCGCCTGCGGCGCCACCCATGCCACCACCACCACCGCCGCCGCACGTGGCAAAGGCCGGGGCCGCGGCGAACGCGATCGCGAGGAACGAGGTGAGCAGGGCGAAGGAGAAACGGGGATGAGTGCTTGGGCGCATGGGAGAGAAATGCGGAGCGATGAAAAACGATGCGGCTGGGAACGGGGATATCCCATGGCGGCGAATGACTGATGGGGCAAGCGGGGGATGGTAACAGGGCGGTGTGAAGCCGGCGTGCCGCCGGCGCTTCCGCGCAAGCGAATGCGCTCGCGGGCTTGTGTGTGGCGTGGGCGGGTGATTCGGTGGCGCGGTGAAAACCCTGATCGTTGCCCTCGTCGCTTTCGTTTCATTGAGCCTCACCGGCTGCCAGCATGTGGGCATCGATGAGTCGCGCTACACGGCGCCGATCCGCGTGGCGTGTGTGGGCGACAGCATCACGTATGGCGCGGGCATCAAGGACCGCACGCACGACTCGTACCCGGCGCAGCTCGCCGCGTTGCTCGGGCCGAAGTGGGAGGTGAAGAATTTCGGGAAGAGCGGGGCGACGCTGCTGGAGAAGGGCGACCGTCCGTATGTGAAGCAGCCTGAGCTGGCCAAGGCGCTGGATTTCCGCCCCGACGTGGTGGTGATCAAACTCGGCACCAACGACACGAAGCCGCAGAACTGGGACGCGCACAGCGGCGACTTCACAGCGGACTACGATGCGCTTATCGCGCGCTTCGCGGCGCTCGACACGAAGCCGATCATTTTTATCTGCCGGCCCGTACCGGTGTTTGGCGCGGACGTGTATGGCATTCGTAGCGCGGTGCTGGAGCAGCAGGTGATGCCACGCGTGGATGCGATCGCGAAGCAGCACGGTTTCGTGGTGATTGATCTCTACGCGGCACTGACGGGTCACGGCGATCTCGTGCCGGACAAGATCCATCCCAACGCGGCGGGTGCGACGCTGATCGCGCGCGCGGTGTATCAAGCGCTCAAGGGCCAGCCGGCGCCGATCGGGGCGGCCGCAGCACCTACGGTGACTGCGCCGGCGGCGAAGTAAACGGGAGTGGAGAGACTCGGCTTAGCCGAGCAGCGCGAGGACGGGGATGTCGGCGGGGGCGAGGTCGAAGGAGCCGAGGGCGGTGCGCTCGACCCATCGCAGCGCGACGTGTTCGTGCGCGAGCGGGGCGGGGCTGTTGGGCGCGAGCGAGCAGACGTAGGTGTGCATCGCGATGACGACGGCGCCGTAGTCGTGCGTGAAGATTGGCAGCGCGCGGTCGAGGACGATGGTGCAGCCGAGCTCTTCGCGGATCTCGCGGATCAGTGCGGCTTCGGGTGACTCGCCGGGCTCGACCTTGCCGCCGGGAAACTCCCATTTCAGGCCGAGGTGCTTGTGCGCGGGGCGCTGCGCGAGCAAGACGAGGCCAGTGGGGTCGATGATGACGGCGGCGACGACGGGCAGAGGAGAAGCGGAGGGCACAGCGGAATGGTGAGGGTAAGCGGAGAGGAGGTTAAGCGCGAAGACGCAAAGATGGCGAAGAGTCGCGAAGTGGGGAAGGCGAGGAAGGGGTAACCACGAAACACACGAAAGGCACGAAAAGGGGAGAGAGTGCAGGGCTGCGGAGGGGCTGGAGGGGTGTGCGGTGGGTTAGATTTTAACCGCTAGTGGACGCGACCAGATGCGAATGGGTTGGGGCTTTCGTGTCCTTCGTGTGTTTCGTGGTTTACTGGTTTGGGGAAGTTGTGCGGTTTGCTGCAACTTTTCGTGGGGTGCTGGGTTCTTGGGGTATGAAAACATTTCTGAAAGTTCTCCTGGTAGCGGTGCTGGTGGTCGTGGCGCTGAAGCTTTTGCCGGCGCTGCTCGTGCTGGTGGGCGTGGCCCTGATGGCCCTCTTGATCGCGGCGGGGTTGCTGATCGCGGGGACGGGGGCGGCGCTCAGCGCCGGTCTCGGGCTCGTGGCGGCACTCGCTCTCGTGCTGCTGGTGGTGGCGGCGGTGCTCTCTCCCATCTGGGTGCCGGTGCTGCTCGTCCTCGGGCTCGTCGCGCTGGTCAAGAAGTGCACGGGCAAGAGCGCAGTGGCGGCGGCGTGATCGGCGCTACTCGATAATTTACCAAAGGACGGGCGGGCCGCCCGTCCCTACCTTAAGCGAACCGGGCTTCGGCCCGGTTTTTTGCTTTTCGGCGATGAGGGTGAAGTGGTGTTTCGGCTTTTCACTTGGGGCGGGGGCGGGCTGAGTGGCGCGAGTGACGGATATTCCTTCCAGTGTGGTTGCGGGCATCAGCTTCGTGGGACGCGGCGGCGGAGCCGTGAAAACGCTCGGTGGTTTCAAGAAGGGGCACCACACCGTGCCCGATGCGGCGAATGCGACGACGAATGCGTTTCTCGGGAAACTCTGCGCGGGCGAACTCGGCGACGAGGCGGAAAAACTGTTTCAGGAAGTGCGCGCGGCCTTTGGCTATCGGCGCAAGGATGTCGCGCTCGAGGTGACGAGCCCGACGGCGGTGCTGACGGCGAAGGATTTCGTGCTCGAGCTGACGTATGCGCTGGAGGAGCGAGACCCGGCGCAATACGCGGTGCTCACGACGCTGCGCGATGTGAAGAACGCGGACGTGGCGAAGGGCGAGGCGATGGGCTCGGTCTTCGCGGGGAAATTTTCCGAGCTGTCGTTTGCGCTGAAAAAGGGCGCGCGGGTGGAGGCAGTGATCGATGCGATCGAGGGCCTCGCCGACAGTGCAGACGCGGCGGAGCGGCCGGTGCTGCGCGTGAATTATCCGTCGGACTGCAGCGAGTGCACGATCGCGGTCGAGGGTGTGGAGGCGCAGGTGCGCTTCACGGGCGCGAGTCTGGAGATCGTGTTTCCGCGGGCGGGCGCGCCGGGGGAATTGATCGATGGCTTCGCGGCGGTGCGCGGGGCGTTTGCGATCAGCAAGGTGCTGCGGGGGTTGATCGGGTGATTTTTTTAACCGCGAATAAGCGCGAATGGCTTAGGGCGATGTGGGGATGGATTGATTGGCCACAAGAGGCACAGAAGGCACAGGAAGATTTTTTGGCAGGATCGGTTTGTGCCTTCTGTGCCTCTTGTGCCTCTTGTGGCTATTTGGTTTCTGAGGGAGAGTAGCGGAGGTTTGGCGCGAGATTTCGGGGGGGGCTTTCGGAGAATGCGGCGGGGGCGCCGCGTCCCCCATTGGCGAGAGGTGGAGCGCCGTGCCACTTGGGAGGTAAGCAAAAAAACAGCGCCGCGGGTTAGGCGGCGCTGTAGGGGATAAATGGATACGTGCTCTCGGCCTTACTTGATCATGTCGGCCACGAAGGAGCGTTCGTCGACGAGCTCCTTGTTGGTGGCGGCGATCTTGGACTTGGCGAAGTCGTCCATCGCGTAGCCGGTGATGACTTCGTAGCTGCCGGGGGTCGTGGTGCGGACGGGGACGCCGGCCCAGATGTTGGCGTCGAAGCCGTACACGCCGTTGCTCTTCACGGCGATCGAGTGGATCGCGCCGGGGGTGACGAGCGAGCGGACGTGGTCGACGAGGGCGTTGGCGGCGGAGGCGGCGGAGGACGCGCCGCGGGCGGCGATGATGGCGGCACCGCGCTTGCCGACCGTCTCGCAGAACGGGCCCTGGAGCCACGCGGTGTCGGTGATGACGGAGGTGGCGGGCTGGCCGTTGATCTTCGCGTGGGCGAAGGCCGGGAACATGGTCGGGCTGTGATTGCCGTAGATGAAAATGTCGGAGACGGCGGTGAGGTCCACGCCGGCCTTCTTGGCGAGCTGGGACTTGGCGCGGTTTTCGTCGAGGCGCACCATCGCGGTGAAACGCTCCGCCGGGAGGCGCTTGGCCTGCGAGGCGGCGATCATGCAGTTGGTGTTGGCGGGATTGCCGACGACACACACGCGCGCATCGGCCGCGGCGACCGCGTCGATGATCTGGCCCTGGCCGATGAAAATCTTGCCGTTGTCCTTGAGGAGATCGGCGCGCTCCATGCCGGGGCCACGCGGCTTGGCACCGACGAGCAGGCACCAGTTGGCGTCCTTAAAGCCGACCGCGGGGTCGGAGGTCTGGACGATGCCCTTCAGCAGCGGAAACGCGCAGTCATCGAGCTCCATCGCGACGCCCTCGAGGGCCTTGAGCGCCTTCTCGATCGGGGCCTCGATGAGCTGGAGGATGACCGGCTGGTCGGGGCCGAACATCGCACCCGAGGCGATGCGGAAGAGGAGGGAGTAACCGATCTGGCCGGCAGCTCCGGTGACAGCGACACGAATGGGGGTTTTCATGAAATGAAGAGAAACGGAGCAACAAACTCAAAGGTGTCGGAGGGAGACGGCAAGGATTGGTTTTTGGATTGAGGTGAAGGAATGATGAATGGGGAGCGGGGGGCTGCGGCGATAGGGGTGGCTGGTCACAGAGGGCACAGAGGGTGCGAGGAGAGCACGGAGAATAGGAGGTGCGGCTAGGTGAATGCTTTCCGCTCCGAGGGAAGATGCGGAGGGAGCGGCGTGGCGCGGTGCTTTAGCCCGCGCATGGAGGGTCGAGTGCGAGCTGAAGCGCCGCACTACTTGGGGCTGAGCGGTTTTCTTCTATCGCGTGTGGACAGAGCGAAGTCGGGGCGTAAACAGCCTGTCGGACTTAGGAATCGAGCGAGAGGAAAAGGGGCAGGAGGAAAGAAAAAGGGCGAAGCGGCGCTTGCGAGTGAGTGCG
>JBEHXH010000016.1:0-129461 GCA_048498795.1 Verrucomicrobiota bacterium | reverse complement strand
CAAGCTGCTTCGCATCCTCATCGCCCTGCTCCGCTCCGGTCGCGACTTCGATCCCAACTGGGCCGGCACATTATCCTGACCAAGATTGGATCTACGGGGAGCACTCTGTCGGCAGGTACTCGCGGGCAGATGGCGGGCTGGCACGTAGCGTTGTGCGGCGAGCGCGCAACCCACAGGGAGCGCACCGAGGCAAACAACGCGACGAGGGCGTCGCGTCCCCATGGAAAATACCTCCACTCGCTGGCGCTCGTGGCTACGTGAGGGCGAAATGCTAACGCATTCCGCTACTGGAAGGACAGTGAGCCTGAGCCTCAGACAATTCTCTGTGCGCACCGTGCCGCTTTCGCCCACGGCAACGAAGTGGTCCATGCCCTCCTCTTCCCTACTCTGTGATCTCTGGGTCCAGCTTCCGGGATCGCTGTGACCAGCCTGTATCCGGGAGAGCGACGGAGGCCTCCGAGGAGTTCTGCGCTTAGTCGAAGACGACGGTCTTGTTGGCGTAGGCGAGGACGCGGCTGTCGAGGTGCCAGCGGAGCGCTTGCGCGAGAACGCGGCGTTCGAGGTCGCGGCCGATGCGGATCAAATCTTCCACGCCGTGGCGGTGGGTGACGCGGGCGACGTCTTGCTGGATGATCGGGCCTTCGTCGAGGTCGGCGGTGGCGTAGTGCGCAGTCGCGCCAATGAGCTTCACGCCGCGGGCGTGGGCTTGATGGTACGGGCGGCCGCCGGCAAACGCAGGGAGAAACGAGTGGTGAATATTGATCACGGGGCGCGCGAATTTTTTCAGAAAATCGGCGGAGAGGACCTGCATGTAACGCGCGAGGACGACGAGGTCGACGCGCAGGTCGGCGAGGAGCGCGAGCTGGCGGGCCTCGGCGGCGGCCTTGGTATCGGCGGTGACGGGAATGTGATGAAACGCGAGGCCGTAGCCGCGGGCGGCGTCGGCGAGTATCGAATGATTGGATACAATCGCGACGAGCTCGCCTTTCAACTCCTGCGCGCGCCAGCGGAGCACGAGGTCGTGGAAGCAGTGGTCCTCCTTCGAGACGAAGACGGCGACGCGCGGGCGCTGCGCGGACGACGACACGCGCGCGCTCATGCCGAGCGAGGCGGCGAAGGCGGTGAACTCATCGGCGCCGCCCTCGGTGGACTCGGCAGACGCGGGCACCCACTCGATGCGCTGGAAGAAGACGCCGGCCTCCATATCGCGGTGCTGGTCCGCGTGCAGGATGTTGCCGCCTTGCGAGAAGATCCAGCCGGCCGTTTTGGCGACGAGGCCGGGTTGGTCGGGGCCGTGGAGGAGAGCGGTGAGGGTCATGATGGCGAAATGCCGAATGACGGATGACCAATGCCGAAGAGAGCCCGGTTGCTGGAGAGGAGCGTGGTGCTGGTCATGGCCGGGAAATTTCAAACGCCAGAATCCAAACGCCAAAAAAAGTCCAATAATCGAAGCTGTGCGCGGTCGGAGTCATAGCTTGGAAATCACAATGACTAAAGCTGAGCGCGGTCATGACCGCGAAATCCCAAAACAAACACCAAAGAGATCCCAATGTTTGAAGCTGGGTGACTGGAGCTTCATTGGGATTTGGCGTTTGGGGTTTGGGATTTTGCCGTCGGCGTTAGACGACGGTGACGTTGCCGCGGTAGTGCTGGATGGGCTTCACGCCGGGGGATTTTTCGCGGAGGGCGCGGATGCCTTGGGCGCCGGCGATGGCGCCGGTGAGGGTGGTCATGAGGCAGACGTTGTGCGCGTAGGCGGCGGCGCGGATCGCGTTTTCGTCGCGGCGCGGGATCATGCCGCCGGGCGTGTTGATCACGAGGGCGATCTGGCCGTTCTTGATCATGTCGACGGCGTTGGGGCGGCCCTCGTTGAGCTTGGCGAGGCGCCGCACGGGCACGCCGGCGTCGGCGAGCACCTGCGCGGTGCCGCTCGTGGAGTAGATGGTGAAGCCGAGGCCGGCGAGGTCGCGGGCGAGGCCGACGGCGCGGGGCTTGTCGGAGTTCTTCACGCTGAGGAAGACGTTGCCCTTGGTCGGGAGGCCGGGCTTGGCGGCGGCCTGCGCCTTGGCGACGGCGAGACCGAGATCGGCGTCGAGGCCCATGACCTCGCCGGTGGAGCGCATCTCGGGCCCGAGCATGATCGCGGCGCCGGGGAAGCGGACGAAGGGGAACACGGCCTCCTTCACGCACCAGTGCTTCGGAGTCTGCTCGCGGGTGAAGCCGAGGTCCTTGAGCTTGGAGCCGGTCATGACCTTGGCGGCGAGCTTCGCGAGCGGGACGCCGATGGCCTTGGCGACAAACGGGACGGTGCGCGAGGCGCGCGGGTTGACCTCGAGGACGTAGAGCTGCTGGTCCTTGATGGCGAACTGGACGTTCATCAGGCCGACGACCTTGAGGGCCTTGGCGAGCGCGTAGGTGGCGGTGCGCACGGTGGCGAGCATCTCGGCGTTGAGGGTATGCGGGGGCATCACCATCGCGGCGTCGCCGGAGTGGACGCCGGCGAACTCGATGTGCTCGAGCATGCCGCCGATGACCGATGTATCGCCATCGCTGATACAGTCGACGTCGAGTTCGATGGCGTCCTCGAGGAACTTGTCGATCAGGACGGGCTTGCCCGGCATGACCTCGAACACCTGACGCACGACGGACTTCAGCTCGGCCTCGCTGTAGAGGATGAACATGCCGCGGCCGCCGAGCACGAACGACGGGCGCACGAGCACCGGGTAACCAATTTCCGCGGCGGACGAAATCGCCTCGGGCTCGGTGAGCGCGATGCGGTTGGCGGGCTGCTTGAGGTTGAGCTCGTTGAGGATGGCGACGAAGAGCTTCCGGTCCTCGGCGACCTCGATGCTCTCGGGGGACGTACCGATGATGTTGACGCCATTGGCCTTCAGCGCGGTCGCGAGATTGAGCGGCGTCTGGCCGCCGAACTGCACGATGACGCCGGCGCAGTCCTCCTGCTGATAAATCTCGAGGACGTCCTCCAGCGTGAGCGGCTCGAAGTAGAGGCGGTCGCTGGTGTCGTAATCAGTGGAGACGGTCTCGGGGTTCGAGTTGACCATCACCGTTTCGAATCCGGCCTCGCGCAGCGCGAAGCTCGCGTGGACGCAGCAGTAGTCGAACTCGATGCCCTGGCCGATGCGATTGGGGCCGCCGCCGAGGATCATGATCTTCTTCTTGCCCTTCGGGGGCATGACCTCGTTTTCGTCGCCGTAGCTGGAGTAGTAGTAAGGCGTGAACGCCTCGAACTCCGCGGCGCAGGTGTCGACGAGCCGGTAGGTGGTCTGGATCGCGCGCTGCTTGCGCTCGGCACGGACCGTGGCGAGATCGCTCTGCAGGATGTGCGCGAGCTGGGCGTCGGAGAAACCAAACTGCTTGGCGCGGCGGAAATCGTCGGTGGGAAGAGACGCGAGCGTCTGCTTTTTCAGCGCGGCCTCCATCTCGTGGATCTCGCGGAGCTGGTGGAGGAACCACGGATCGATCTTGGTGAGATCGAAGAGCTGCGCGACGGTGTAGCCGGCCTTGAAGGCGTAGCGGATGTAGAAGATGCGCTCGGCGTTGGGCGTTGCGAGTTTCGAGCGGAGCGTGTCGTCGTCGGGCAGATCGTCGCCGCCAAACTTGCCGCCGCCGCCGAAGCCGCGGGCGCCGATCTCGAGCGAGCGAAGGGCCTTCTGCATCGACTCCTTGAACGTGCGGCCGATGGCCATGGCCTCGCCGACGGACTTCATCGCGGACGTGAGCGTGGAGTCGGCGTCGGGAAATTTCTCGAAGGTGAAGCGCGGGATCTTCGTCACCACGTAGTCGATGGTGGGCTCGAAGCTGGCGGGCGTGAGGCGCGTGATGTCGTTGCGCAGCTCGTCGAGCGTGTAGCCGACGGCGAGCTTGGCGGCGATCTTGGCGATGGGGAAACCGGTGGCCTTCGACGCGAGCGCGGAGCTGCGGGACACGCGGGGATTCATCTCGATCACGACCATGCGGCCGGTGACGGGATCGACGGAGAACTGGATGTTGGAACCGCCGGTCTCGACGCCGATCTCGCGGATGACCGCGAAGGACGCGTCGCGCATGACCTGGTATTCCTTGTCGGTGAGCGTCATCGCGGGCGCGACCGTGATCGAGTCGCCGGTGTGCACGCCCATCGGGTCGAAGTTCTCGATGGAGCAGATCACGACGCACTGGTCCTTGTGGTCGCGCATGACCTCCATCTCGTACTCCTTCCAACCGAGCAGGCACTCCTCGACGAGGACCTCGTGCACGGGGGAAAGGTCGAGGCCGTTGGCGACGATCTTCTCGAACTCCTCGCGATTATAGGCGATGCCGCCGCCGCTGCCGCCGAGCGTGAACGACGGCCGGATGATCAGGGGAAACACCTCGAGAAACTCCGCGGCGTCGAGCGCCTCGGCCATCGTTTTGACCGTGCGGGATTTTGCGACGTCGAGGCCGATCTTGAGCATCGCCTCCTTGAAGAGCTGGCGGTCTTCGCCCTTGGCGATGGCGTCGGGCTTCGCGCCGATCATCTCAACGCCGTACTTCGCGAGGATGCCGGACTTGTCCAACTCCATCGAGAGATTCAGCGCGGTCTGGCCGCCCAGCGTGGGCAGCAGCGCGGACGGGCGCTCGGTGGCGATGATCTTCTCGAGGAACTCGACGTTGAGCGGCTCGATGTAGGTGACATCGGCGAACTCCGGGTCGGTCATGATCGTGGCCGGATTGGAGTTCACGAGGATGACGCGGTAGCCCTCCTCCTTGAGCGCCTTGCAGGCCTGGGTGCCCGAGTAATCGAATTCGCAGGCCTGGCCGATCACAATGGGACCGGCACCGATGATGAGGATGGACTTCAGGTCGGAGCGTTTGGGCATGGGCGCAGATTTCGCCGAGGGTTGAGAGCGCGAAAAGGCGCGGCAAGCGGGAAGTCACCGTGTGTCACGAATTCGCGCTCGCCCTCTGGGCATCAACAGGTTCAGAGCTTGCCTCCCGCCCCTCTCGTCCATGCCGCTCCTCCTCCGTCACGCCCGCATCGTCACCCTCGCCACCGGCGACCGGCCGCGGCGCGGGGCGGCGCTGCGAGAGCTAGGCGTGATCGAGCGCGGCGATGTGCTCGTGCAGGACGGCAAGGTCGCGGCGGTCGCGCCCTCACTCGAAGCGCCGCCGGACACGCAGGTGATCGAGGCGGCTGGGCGCGTGCTGATGCCGGGCTTCGTCGATTGCCACACGCACGCGTGCTTCATGGGGGATCGTTTAAGCGAGTGGGAGATGAAGCTCCGCGGCATGCCGCACGGCAAGATCGTCGAGGCCGGCGGCGGCATCCACCACACGGTCCGCGCCGTGCGCGAGGCGAGCCGCAAGCAAATCGCCGCAGCGCTCCGCACCCGGCTCGATGCGATGCTGCGCGAGGGCACGACGACGGTAGAGGTGAAGAGCGGCTACGGTCTGCGCGCGGACGACGAACTCAACCAACTCCACGCCATCGTGCGCGCAGCGAGCGATTGGGCGGGGACGGCGGTGCCGACCGCGCTGCTCGGACAGGCGAGCGAGGGCGATCCGGTGGAGTTTGCGAAGACGGTGGTACGGGAAATCCTACCGGCGGTCGCGCGAGATTTTCCCGGCATCACGGTCGATGCGCGGTGCGAGCGCGACGCGTGGAGCGTCGAGACGTGCGTGCGGCTCTTTGAAAAGGCGCGGAAGCATCACCCGATCCGGGTGCATGCCGACCAGTTCAACTCGCTCGGCATGGTGCCCGAGGCGTTGCGGCTCGGCGCGCGCAGCATCGATCATCTCGAAGCCTCGACCGATCCCGATCTCGCGGCGCTCGCGGAGTCGCACACGTACGGCGTGCTGCTGCCGTGCAGCGGGTTTCAGACGAATGGCCGCTATACGCGCGCGCGGCGGTTCATCGACGCGGGCGGGCTCGTGGCGCTCGGCACCGACTACAATCCCGGCAACGCGCCGTGCTCGTCGATGCCCTTCGCGATCGCGCTGGCGGTGCGGTTCAATCGCCTCACGCCGGCCGAGGCCATCGCGGCCGCGACGGTCAACTCCGCCGCGCTGCTCGGTCTCAACGACCGCGGCTCCATCGCCGTCGGCCAGCGCGCGGATCTCGTGTTGCTGCGCCACAAGGATGAGCGGCTGCTCGCGTATGAGTTTGGCGGCAATCCGGTCGACCTCGTGATCGCGGGCGGGAAGCTCGTGGGGTGATTCGCGCGAACACGTGCGCGAACTGTTCAACGATTCAAGCACAGGGGCTCTTGCGCGGGAAAAGTACGCGCGCAGGATATTAGAACCCACCCCCGATGCTCGCCTTATTCGCTGCGATTGTCCTGCCCCATTTCGATCTCGCCGCCTACGAGCGCCCGCGCGTGGTGAAGCAGGCGGAGGTCGCGCTCACCGCTGAAACGAAGACCGTCACCGCCGCGCGCAACCCGCGCAGCGCGGGCGGGCTCCATGATTTCTCCTCCGAGGGCGACTACTGGTGGCCCGATCCGAAGAATCCCAACGGCCCGTACATCCAGCGCGACGGCCTGAGCAATCCCGACAACTTCGTCGCGCACCGCCAGTTCATCCTCGCCTTCGTCCGCGACTACGGCGCGCTCACCGCCGCGTACAAGCTCACGCACGAGGAGCGTTTCGCCGCGGGCGCGGTGAAGCAGTTGCACGCGTGGTTCGTCGATCCCGCGACGCGCATGAATCCCAACCTGCTCTACTCGCAGGCGATCAAGGGCCTCAGCACCGGCCGCAGCATCGGCGTGATCGACACGCTGCACCTCTGCGAAGTCGCGCTCGGCGTGGAAGCGCTGCATGGCGCGAAATCGTTTTCCGCCGAGGAGGAAGCCGCCGTCGTGAGCTGGTTCCACGACTATCTGAAATGGCTTCGCACGCACCCGTACGGCGTCGACGAAAGTAATGCCAAGAACAACCACGGCACCTGCGCATGGCTGCAGATCGCGTGCTTCGCGCATCTCACCAACGACGCGGAGAATCTCGCCGCCGCGCGCCGCCGCTTGAAGGAGGTGCTGCTCCCGAGCCAGATGCTCGCCGACGGCAGTTTTCCCGAGGAGCTGCGTCGCACCAAGCCGTACGGCTATTCGATCTTCAATCTCGACGTGATGACCGCCCTCGCCGTCGTCTGCTCCACGCCCGAGGAAAATCTTTTAACGTGGTCGCTACCCGACGGCCGCAATCTCGCGCAAGGCGTCGCGTGGCTCGCGCCCTACATCGCCGACAAAAACGCTTGGCTCAAAGGCGCGCACCGCGCCAAGCCCGGCCCCGACGGCGCCGCCAAGATCAGCGACGAACTCGTGCAACCCGACGTGATGTACTGGGAAAACTGGCCCGTGCGCCAGCCGAGCCTGATCTTCGGTGCCCTCGCCACCGGCCGCGAAGACTGGCTCGAGACCTGGAAGAAACTCGATCCCGACCCGCAGGTGGAAGAAATCCGCCGCAACTATCCGATCCGCCAGCCGGTGCTGTGGGTGAAGTGATTGGCCAAGCAGTCGTGGGCGGTTCATAGCTGGAGTCGATGACGCGAACGCTCAATCGCTCGCAGCGTTGGATCTATTGAGTGCATTGACGGTCGCTAGGGATTTCTTCATTCGGCCATATTGATGCTGCGTTATGTTCTGGCCTTGCTCCTCACCGCTGCGGGATATTCGGCTCAATCGGATCGGCTGTCGCTGCTGACCACTGCATTCAGTCCATGGGACTGCCCTGCAGCAGCGATCGCACCCGATGGGGCGCATTTGGCCTACGCGTTCAAGGAGGGAATCAACGTTGGAATCGACGTCGTCGACCTCATTAGTTCCGCGGACAAGGTCCGGTTCACAATCAGCGTGGACCAGAATCTGAAAATCCTCGCGGACAATCCCTCTCTATCGTCACGCATCACGGATCTTCGGTGGATAAACCCTCGTCGCCTCCTGATTCAGCTGGACGGTTCGGAAATGTACGCTGCCGACGCTGACGGCGCGCACCTCCTGCATTTGATCAATCCCAAAAACAGTCCGTGGCGGTCGCCCGAGGGCTCGTTTTCCCGCCGAACCGAGGTGATCGGCTTCGACCCAACTGCACCTGACGTAGCTTTGGTGATGGCCTATGGTCCAGCTCGAGAGGGCGACGAAATCCTTAAGGAAGAGGCTCTGCTTTTTCGTATCGATACGAAATCTGGCACAATCAATCGAGTCTGGCGCGAGGTCTATTTGGGATACCTCATCTGTGACGCCCAAGGGAATCCACGGATCAAATTTACCTACGGCGAAAACGCCAATCGCATCTCCATACGCGACGCCGCAACTGGGATGTGGAAGCCGTTTGTAAACGGGCCGACTGACAGCGCCAATGGCGATTGGTCTCTCAGCTTGGAAAACTACTTTGGGCACGGTGCGATCCCCCTGGGTTTTGGTGACGATCCTCAGCTACTCTATTTCGCCTCGAATGCCGGGCGCGATACCGTCGGCATCTACGCGCTCGATTTGCGGACCGGGAAACAATCTTCGTTTTCATTGGAGAATCCGCGTTTCGATCTGGCCATCCTTGGGAATGCGCCTGCGGACAGTGTCCTTATCCATGATCGCGCATCGCACCGGGTGCTAGGAGCCTACATCTATGGCGTGAAGCTAGGCACCGAGTGGGTGGATTCAGAGCTTGCCGAGATTCAACATCGTTTGGATGGCACCTATGCTCAGTCGAATGTCCAAATCCTCGACTGGGACGATCACCGCCAACGCTTCCTCGTTCGCCTCTCGACCCACAGCGATGCAGGGGATTTCGCCGTCTTTGATCGCAGTGCGAACAAGCTCACCCGCTATGCGGCGCGTAAAGCCCGTCCTGCGGGATTTTCTGGCGTTCGAACCACACCGTGGAGCACGGACCTGCCTTGGGGATCACTTAGTGGTTACCTCACTCTTCCGGCCACTCCCGCCGCCACCCCTCTTCCAGTGATCGTCTATGATCCAACATTTCATTGGACGCGGCAGTCGTCTGAATACTCCCCTGATGTTGTCGCGCTCGCATTGTCCGGCTATGCAGTCCTTGAGGTAAATCACCGCGGAGTCGTTGGAGTCGGCCTAAATCATTGGCTCGCTGGCCGGGACAAGATCGACGAAACGCCCATCTCCGACACCATCTCAGCGCTCGACTACTGCGGCCCTCGCGCCGGGCTCGATCTCGGAAAAGTAGCGTTCGTGGGAGAAAGGTTCGGCGGCTATCTTGCCGTCCGCGCCGCGCAACTTCACCCGGACAGATTCCACTGCGCGGTCGTGATCAATGCCCCAGTCGATCTCGCTTACTGGCTTAAGCCCCGAGCAAGCCGATGGCCAGAACTCGATTTTAGCAGGCATGCGAACCAACGATACTACGGGACTGATCTCAAGATGCTGGATCGACTATCTCCAATGACTGAGCCGGGAAAAATCGGCCGCCCCATATTCCTTATTACCGACCCCGGTGAAACGTCGCCGTTCTATCCATCCATGAAGCAACTGCGGTCAGCTCTGCGTTCAGCGCACAAAGAACCGGAGTACATTGAACTCGAGCAGCCTCTGGCCAAGGCTGGCGCTCAGGAGACGGCGAAAATCTATGCATCGATCGAAGACTTTATTGCAAAGTCGTTCGCCACAGAGGGAGCCACAAGCAAACCATAAGGCCGGCGAGATCCGAGGCCAAGCCGCGATCAACAACACCTCACCCGATCTTGCCCACATCGACACCCAGTACCTTCGCCGCCGCGGCCTTGTCGCCACGGCTAGCGCGGAGGACGTGGTCGATGTACTGCTTTTCTTGGCCCGCGAGATACTCGGCGAGGGTCGGCCAGTTTTTCAGTTCGCGGAGGCGGAGCGGGAGTTGCTGCGACGTGATCACGCGGGTCTCCGTCGTGGACACGATCTTGGTCACGAGCTGGTAGAGCTCGGTGAGGTTGCCCGGCCAGTGATAGGCGCTGAGCACGGCCATCGCGTCGGGCGTGAACTCGACGAGGTTGACGTCGAGCAGCGGGTTCGCGGCGCGGAGGCTGTAGTGCTTCACGAGCAACGGCACGTCTTCCTTGCGCTCGCGGAGCGGGGCGAGGTGCACGGGGAGCGAGGCAACGCGGTAAAAGAGCTCCTCGTGGAACTTGCCCTCGTCGGTCATGCGCTCGAGGTCGTCGGTCGTGGTGCAGATGAGGCGGAAGCCGTGCGCGGTGTTCTTCAGCACGCTCACGAGTTCCTTCTGCACGGACATCGAGAGACACTGCAGATGCTGGAGGAAGAGTGTGCCGCCCTTCGCCTCCTTCACCCACTTGCCGCCCTCGCCGTTGTGGCCGAGCAGGCCGTCGCGGAAATTTTCCTCGGTGCAGAGCGCGCAGTCGATGCGCACGAGCTGCGTCTCCGGTGCGCCGCTGGCGGCGTGGAGCACCTCGGCCACGGCGGTCTTGCCGGTGCCGTTTTCACCGAGCAGGAGCACCGGGGTGCGCACGGTGGAGAGCTTCTTCACCTGCTGCACCAGCTTCTTGATGACGGCGCTCTGGCCGACGAGGCGGGCCTCGATGTCGCCGGGCTTCACACCCGGCGCGGCGCCGAGCGCAGCGCGCTGGGCTTGGAAGTGCTTGAACTCGATGCCGCGCTTGAGCGTCGCGATCAGTTCATCGACCCGGAAGGGTTTCTGCAGGTAGTCGAACGCCCCGAACTTCAGTGCCTGCACCGCGCTCTCCGTGGAAGCGTAGGCGGTCATGATGATGACGGCGGCGTTGGGATCGTAGAGCTTGAGCTGCTTCAGCAACGTGATGCCGTCCATCGGCTTCATGTCGATGTCCGCGAGGACGAGGTCGAACTTCTCGGCCTTGTAGCGGGTCAGCGCCTTTTCGCCATCGGTCGCAAACGCCGTGGCGAATCCCGTAGGCTGGATGACGGCCTCCAGCATCTCGTGAATCGAGATCAGGTCGTCAACGATGAGAACGGATGGCATGGGTCGAAGCCGACAAACTCCGCGGTGCGCTCCGCCAAGTCAATCCGCGGACATACTCACGGGCAAAACTGCCAGCAAATGGCGTGAATTTGCCCCGACTTCGAGGCGCCGCCATGGTTCAGCCCATGCCGCCGGCGACCGCGCCGAGCTGGAAGATCGGGAGGAACATCGCCATGACGATGCCGCCGACCACCACGCCGAGAAACACGATCAGCAACGGCTCGATCAGCGAAGTCAGCGCAGACACGGTCGCCTCGCACTCCACATCATAGAAGTCGGCGATCTTGTTCATCATGCCGTCGACGTTACCCGTCGACTCACCCGCCTTCACCATGTGCTTCATCATGGGCGGGAAAAATTCGTTGGTCGCGAGCACTTCGGAGACTTGGCCGCCCTGGCTCACGTGCTTGGCGATTTCTTCGCAGGCGTCCTCGACCTGCACCTTGTTCGACGCCGCGGCGACGATCTCGAGCGTGCGCAGGATCGGCACGCCCGAGCGGATCAGCGTGGCGTAGGTGCGGCAAAAACGGGAGAGCGCGATCTTGTGGATCAGGTTGCCGAAGATGGGGGCCTTCACGAGCGCCTCGTCCTTCACGCGGCGGCCCTTGGGCGTCTTGATGAACTTCGAGATGCCCCAGAACGCCGCGTAGCAGCCGGCAGCGAGGTAGTGAAAATTGTGCTTCAGGAAGTCCGACAGATCGATGAGGAACTGCGTCGGCGCGGGGAGCTTGGCGCCGAAGTCCGAGAACATTGCCGCGAACACCGGGATGACGAAGATCAGCAGCACGTTGACCAGCGCGATGGCGAGGCCGATGACCGCGATCGGGTAGGTCATCGCGGACTTCACCTTCTTGGTCAGCTTCACGGTCGACTCGAAGTAGCCGGCGACTTTGCCCAAGATTTCCGCGAGGCCACCGCTCGCCTCGCCTGCCTCGACCATCGAGATGAAGAGGGAGTTGAAAGCGTTGGGGAATTTCTTCACCGCGGCGGAAAACGAGTTACCCGACGAGATGTCGGCGCGCACGTCGCGGATCACGATGCGGAAACACGGGTCCTCGGTCTGATCCTGCAACGCCTCGAGGCATTGCACCAGCGGGAGGCCGGCGGTGAGCAGAGACGCGAGCTGCTGGGTGAAGATCGCGAGCTCGGCGAGCGGGAGCTTATAATTGCGGGCCCTTTTCTCGAGCGACTTCTGTTTCGCGAGTGCCTGCGCGGCCTTGATGTTGGCTCCGCCCTTTTTCTGCTGGTCGGGACGCAGTCCGGCTACGCCTTTGCCGGTAGCAGAGCTGATCAACGCCATGGACGGAGCCAAACTTCCCCCACAGCGCCCCGCAATCCCAATTCCGGCGGTCCGTTGTAAAGAAATGGATAGAAGTTTGGGCCGTTGAGTACTTCCCCCTCTTTTGAGGGGGGTGCTCGGGGCTTGGAATCGGCGCCGTCATGCCTAGGCTGGCCGCACGCTTACCGCCGGAACCCCAAGCTCTCCGATTTCTGCCGTCGTCGCTGCCTCGCTGGCTCTTGCCATCGCCTTGAGTAGCGCAGTGCCGCTGCGCGCGGACGATGCGCCGACTCCTCCGCCCGCCCGGCTCATGACGGCTGCCGAAACGCTGGCCCTGCCCGTAGAGGTGTCGGCCAAAGGCGTCCCGGTCACTATACGCGGCGTGGTCTGCGCGGCAGAGCCCGACTGGCAGGGAAAGTTTTTCATCCAGGACGCCACCGCGGGCATCTTCGTGCAGAGCCTCGGCCAGCAGCCGAAGATCGGCGACTACCTCGAAGTCGAGGGTAAGAGCAGCCCGGGCGCGTTTGCCCCCACCCTGCACGCCAACAAGTGGAAGAAGCTCGGCACCGCGCCCCTCCCTGTCGCCAAGGAGGTCACGGTCGAGCGGCTCATGGCCGGCGTCGAGGACAGCCAGCGCATCGAGATCACGGGTCTGGTGCGCTCGGTGATCTTTGCGCCGACGCAGAAGCTCCTCGTGGAAATCTCCATCGGCGGCTACCGCGTGCGCGCGTTTCCCAAGATCCCGCCCAATCTCAACCCCCAGTCGCTGGTCGCCGCCAAGGTCCGCGCGCGCGGCACCGCCGCCACGTCGTTCAACGCCGCGCGCCGCCAGCTCACCGCGGTCAATCTCTTCATCCCCACCGCGGAGGATTTCGTGATCGAGCAGCCGGAGCTGCATCCGCCGTTTGAGCAGCCGACCGTCGCGCTCGGCGACATCGCGCGCTACCGGCCCAACTCCAGCCTGAGCGAGCGGTTGCATGTGACGGGCACCGTAACGTTTCAACGTTTCGGCGCGGACCTTTTCATCCAGGACGCCAGCGGCGGCATGCGCGTCGAAACGCAGCAGGCCACGCGCGTACCGGTCGGCCGACCGATCGACGTCGTGGGCTTCCTCGAATTCGTCAACTACCAGCCGGTGCTGAAGGACGCGGTCTTCCGCGATGTATCGCTCGCGATCCAGCCGATCCCACCCGCCTTCGTGCCCGTCTCCGAATTGCGCAATGGCCTGCACGCCGCCGAGCTGATCGTGCTGCGCGGCAAGCTCCTCGATCGCACCATCCGCCCCGTCGCACGCGAAAACGTCTCCTTCTCCGGCAACCGCGTGATCTGCACCGTCCAGACGCCCGAGCTGACCTTCACCGCCGAGTACGAGGAGTCGCAGGGCGAGACCTTCATCACCACGATCCCGCTCGGGAGCACCGTCGAGCTGCAGGGCATCGCGTCATTTGAGACGGGCGACGACGGAAAACTGAAGGCGCTCAATCTCATGCTGCCGGCCAACGACAGCGTGCGCATCCTCGAGACGCCGAGCTGGTTCACGTCGGAGCGGCTGCTCGTCGGCTTCGCCATTGTGGGCGTGCTGCTCGCCGGAGCGGCCGCGTGGCTGCTCACCGTCGCGAAGAAAAACGCCATGCTGAGCTTCCTCATCTCCGAGCGCGAAAAAGCGCAGGTGGAACTCCAGCACGCGCACGACCAATTGGAGGAGCGCGTGAAGGAGCGAACCGAGCAGCTCAAGGTCGAGATGACGGTGCGTAAGACCGCCGAGCTGGAGTTTCGCGCCGTGCTCACCGAGCGCACGCGCCTCGCCCGCGAGCTGCACGATACGCTGGAACAGGCGCTCACCGGCATCGCGCTGCAGCTCGACACCGCGTCGAAGCTCTTCTCGCGCGAGCCCGCTTCCGCCGGCCAGCCGCTGGAGCTCGCGCGCGGGTTCCTCCGTCAGAGTCAGATCGAGCTGCGCCGCTCGATCTGGGATCTCCGCTCGCGTGAGTTGGAGGAGTTCGATCTCGCCGAGGCGCTCACCATCGCGAGCAAACAGATTTCCTCCGGCAGCCACATCAAGGTCGATGTCGCCATCGAGGGCGAGCGCAAGCGCCTCCCCGAGGTCGTCGAAGAAACGCTCCTCCGCATCGCGCAGGAATCGCTCACCAATGTCGTGAAGCACTCCGGCGCCACGCAGGTGACGATCCGGCTCACGTTCTCCACCGAAAACATCGCCCTCGAGATCAAAGACAACGGCACTGGCCTCGTGTCCGACAATCTCGCCGGTCGCACCGAAGGCTCGTTTGGCCTGCTCGGCATGCGCGAGCGCGCCAAGCGCCTCGGCGGCCGCCTTGAAGTAAGCAGCGCTCAAGGCGAAGGCACCACCGTCCGCGTCTTC
This sequence comes from Verrucomicrobiota bacterium, assembly GCA_048498795.1. Taxonomy (GTDB): domain Bacteria; phylum Verrucomicrobiota; class Verrucomicrobiia; order Opitutales; family Opitutaceae; genus JBEHXH01. The sequence continues at coordinate 114,870 of JBEHXH010000016.1, read as the reverse complement.
ATCTCCCTTCGCGACGTCGCCAACCTCGAGCCGCAGGTCAACGCGCCGATATAAGAAGAAAAACCTTACAAACCCTCTCGCCCGCTATGGTCATGAACGCGCCCTCCGTCATCCGCATCCTCGTCGTCGACGATCATTTCGTCGTCCGCATGGGCCTCGTGTCGCTCATCAACACCGAGCCCGACCTCAAGGTCATCGGCGAAGCCGAGGATGGCGGCCAGGCCGTCGCGCTCTTCGAGAAACTGAAGCCCGACATGGTGCTCATGGACCTCCGCATGCCGGGAAAATCCGGCCACGAGGCCACGCGTGCGATCTGCCGCAGCTCGCCCGGCGCGCGCGTGCTGATGCTCTCCGCTTTCGACGGCGATGCCGACATCTATGCCGCGCTCGAAGCCGGTGCGCACGGCTACGTTTTGAAAAGCGCCACTGGCGAAGACCTCATCCCCGCCATCCGCGCCGTCGCTTCCGGCAAGCGCTGGATCCCGCGCGATGTCGCGACGCGTTTAAAATCTCATAATTCCTACGAGCAGCTCACCGCCCGCGAACTCGACGTACTGCAGGAACTCGCTCGCGGCCTCGCAAACAAGGAAATCGCCGACACGCTCAAGATCAGCGAGTACACGGCCAAGGACCACTTGAAGAGCATTCTCGCCAAGCTCCGCGTGGCCGACCGCACGCAAGCCGTCACCGCCGCACTCCAGCGCGGGATCATCCATTTGTGATCCCGCCGCAACTTGGATCGTCCCCTGTAGCGGCGGTCTATGACCGCCGAATAAGCTCTGTCGGCTGACCAAGGCGTTTCGGCGCTCATAGAGCGCCGCTACAGGTAGATCCAGCCGGGCTGCGCGATCGCGCCCGGCTCACGCCTTTTTTGCCCTACTCAGGGCAGGAACGAGCAGATGTATTCGCAGAGGCCGCTCTTCACCTCGATGGTGAAGCCGCTCTTCGCCGCGACGTCGAAATAGGTGCCGGCGGCGTAGTCCTTCTTCGCGGTCTGGCCGTCGAGCGTGACGGTGCAGGCGCCGGCCACGATCTCCATGCGCTCCGCGGCGTCGGTGCCGAAGTGATAGCTGCCCGGACGGATGAGCCCGAGGGTTTTCTTGGAGCCATTGGCAAAGAGCACGCTATGGCTCACGACGTTGCCGTCGAAGTAAACATTGGCCTTGGTGACGACGGTGACGCCGGCGAATTGGGTCGGGAGGGAGGACATGGGAGGTGCACGTTGGGCGGTCCGCCGTCGCGCCGCAAGCGCGCCGCGTGTGCACCGGCCGCGAAACAGATTGCGGGTTGGCCCGCTCCAAGCAGCGTCGGAGCCATGCCACGCCTTTTCCGCGCCGGGCTCGCCCTCACCGTCGCTACCGCCGCGCTCGTGTACGCTCCGCTCGTCCGCGCCGAGGGCGCGACCGTCGATCCCGAGGCGCACAATAAGGTCAAGCAGGTCCACTTCGTCTCGATCGATCCCGCCCGCGTTCGCGACCTGCTGCCCCCACCGCCCGAGCCCGGCTCGATGACCACCGCCGCCGATCTCGAAGCGGTGCGGCAAGCGCAGGCCTGGCGCACACCGGAGCAGGTGGTATGGGCAGAGGCTGTCGCGAAGTTCGATCCCTTCGAACTCTTCGGCACGGCCGATCTGCTCGGCCCGCAGTTCACCAAGAAAAATCTTCCCGCCATCGCGCAAATCCTCGAGGACGAGGCCGAAGATCTCCGTCCGCTCTCGGAAGCTGCGAAGGACCTCTACGCGCGCCCGCGTCCGTTCAAAGTCGACCCTTCGATCAAGCCGTGCATCAAGCTGCCGACCAGCCTCTCCTATCCGAGCGCGCACACCTATGGCGCCTTCATGTGTGCGGCGATCTTCGCGGAGATTTTCCCCGAGCAGCGTGATGCTCTCTTCGCGCGCGCCCATCGCATCGCTTGGGGCCGCGTGCTCGGCGGCGTGCACTACCCAACCGATCTCGAGGGCGGTCGCCGTCTCGCCGAGGCCGCCGCGGCGGAGCTGGTAAAGAATCCCGCCTTCAAAGCCGCCGTCGAAAAATGCCGCACCGAAGCGGCTGCAGTCCTGCAGAAGAAGGCAGCCTGAAAAAGAGTGGAGGCGGTGTGAGCAGTTGCCTGCAACCCGAGCACCATGCTCCTGTGGGTTGCGAGCTTGCTCGCAACGCTACGCTCAAGATCATCCCTCACCTGTAGCCCGCTTCGTGAGAAGCGGGAGTGACCACACTCGCAGCTCTCATGAGTCCGACTACTCGGTGAAATCTCTTTTCATACTCCCATCCTGTAGCGGCGGTCTATGACCGCCGATTCACCGCCGTCCGCGAACCGAGTCCATTCGGCGCTCATAGAGCGCCGCTACAAGTTGGCTTCGGCCCTAGCCCTCCCTTCGGCGTGATCACATCTATGACATAGAGGTCGCCTCTCATTTCGCTCTCGCTTATTTTCTTTTCATGAAACTCCCGCGCTGCGCCAGCCTCGTCACGATTCTCAGCGCGGCAGTTTGTTTCCCTGCGCTGCGCGCCGCCGACACGCCGACGCCCGTGATGGCACCTGCGCCTGCGACTGCTGCGGGTCCGCGCTGGATCGATCCAGCGAAATTCGATTTCGCAAAGCTGGTTCCACCTCCGCCCGCGGCTGACTCCGCCGCCGGCCATGCCGACCTGCGAACCTTGCTCGATGTGCAGCAGACGCGCACCGAGGCCGACATCGCATGGGCCAAGGTCGCCGAGCGTGACTCGATCTGGAATCACGCCGAGATCGTCGGCCCATGGTTCACCGCGCAGAATCTTCCCGTCACCGCCGCGTTCTTCGCCGCGCTCAGCAGCGATCTCCGCGCCATCGATGGTGCGATGAAGCAGCCTTTCCTCCGGCCGCGTCCCGGCGTCGCCAACAGCCGCATCCAGCCGTGCGTCGAGAAACCCAAGAGCACCTCGTACCCAAGCGGCACCGCCATGCAGGCGATCGTGTGGGCTGAGTTTTTATCCGAGCTATTTCCCGAGCACCGCGACGCGCTCTTCGCGCGTGCAGGTCGCATCGGCTGGGGCCGCGTGATCGGCGGCGTGCACTATCCCTCGGACCTCGCCGCCGGCCGCGCCATCGGAGTGGTGCTCATTGCATTTCTCCGAGCCGACGAGAGCTTCACCCTCGAGCTCGCGCGCTGCAAAGCGGAGATCGAAGCGTGGCGCGCCAAGGCCGAGAAGCCCGCGCCAAAAGCCGGTTGACCGTAAGAGCGAAAAGGGCGTCGCCATCGGCTTCCGCGGCGGGCACGGTTTCCGCCGATGAAACGCACCCCCGTTTTGCTCGTGTTGGCGTTGTGGGCCGTCGCTCTGCGCGCTGAGGAATCGTTGCTCGTCGAGAAGCCTAGCTCTGCGGACTTCGTGCTCGCGGCCAACGGCGCGGCCCCCGCCATCCTCGTCGACGCCGGCGCCAATGTCGCCGTGCAGCGCGTCGCCGGCGATCTCGCGGCCGACATCGAGCGCGTGACCGGCGTGAAGCCCGTAGTCGCCACCGAACTGCCGGCCGGCGCGAACGAAGTGGTCTGCATCGGCGTGCTCGGTCAGAGCGTGCGCATCGATGGACTCGTCGCCGCGGGCAAACTTGATGCCTCCACCATGCGCGGCGCGTGGGAGGCGCGCGTAGTGCAGGTGGTCGAGGCACCCTGGCCGGGCGTGAAGCGCGCGCTCGTGATCGCGGGCAGCGATCGCCGCGGCGCAGCCTATGGCGTGTACGATGTTTCCGAGGCCATCGGCGTCTCGCCGTGGTATTGGTGGGCCGATGTGCCGGTGACGAAGCGCGCGAGTCTCGCGATTCGCGCGGGCGTGCACGCGCACGGCGCGCCCGCGGTGAAGTTTCGCGGCATCTTCATCAACGACGAGGACTGGGGCCTGCAACCGTGGGCCGCGAAAACCTTCGAGCCCGAGGTCGGCGACATCGGTCCGAAAACGTACGCCAAGGTCTGCGAACTCCTGCTCCGACTGCGCGCCAACTACCTCTGGCCCGCGATGCATCCGAGCACGCGCGCCTTCAACCACTATCCGGACAACAAGCGCGTGGCCGACGAGTACGGCATCTTCATGGGCTCGTCGCACGCCGAGCCGATGCTGCGCAACAACGTCGACGAATGGCCGCACGACCGCGCCGCCGACTACAACTACGTCACCAATCGCGACGGCGTGCTGAAGTACTGGGAGGACCGCGTGCAGGAAAACGCGAAGTACGACAACGTCTTCACCATGGGCATGCGCGGCATCCACGACAGCACGATGCTCGGCGGCGGCACCCTCGACGAAAAGGCGCTGCGCCTCACCAAGATCATCGCCGACCAGCGCGCCATGCTCGCGAAGTGGGTCAACCCCGACCCCGCGAAGGTGCCGCAGATTTATTGCCCGTACAAAGAGGCACTCGAGCTCTACCGCCGCCTGCCGACCGAGTTGCCCGGCGACATCACGCTTTGCTGGCCCGATGACAACTGGGGCTACGTGCGCCAGTTCTCCGATGCCCACGAGCAGCAGCGCCCCGGCGGCGCGGGCGTGTACTACCATATCTCGTACTGGGGCGCGCCCTACGACTACCTCTGGCTCTGCTCCACCCCGCCCGCGCTCGTGTGGGAGGAAATGGCCAAGGCCTACGACCACGGCGCCAACACTGTGTGGGTCGTCAACGTCGGCGACATCAAACCCGCCGAGCGCCCCATGGAGTTCTTCCTCAAGCTCGCGTGGGCCCCGCACGCCGCGCAGCCGGAGACCGTGCAACACGATTTCCTCCGCGACGTCGCCGCACGCGATTTCGGCGCCGAGCACGCCGACGAAATCGCGTCGCTCATGGACGACTACTATCGCATGAGCTTTCCGCGCAAGCCCGAGCACATGGGCCTCGATCCGAAAAAGCCGCTCGTCGCGAAGCCGGTGTACTCACCGACCGCCAATGGCAACGAGGCAAAACGCCGCATGAACGAATGGGATACCCTCGAGCGCCGTGCCGCCGCGCTCGCCAACAAACTGCCTGAGACATCCCGCTCTTCGTTTGAGCAATTGGTCCACTACCCGATCGGCGGTGCGGCGCTCGCGAACGAGCGCGGTGATCTCTTAGCGCAGTACGTGAGCGCCAAAGCTACCGAGAACGAAGTGCTCGCCAACGACACCCTGAGCCTCGCGCGCCTGGCTCATCGGACAATTCAGGCCGAAACCCAAACCTACAATGAAAGGCTCAGCGACGGCAAATGGCGCGGCATCATGTCGCCCGCACCGCGCGACCTCGCTGTGTTCAAATTTCCCGACGACGCCGCTCTCGCCGCTCTGGTGGCCAGCGCAAAAACCAACGACACTGCCGCCGCTGTCCCACCTGCTCCCGCCGAGCCTGGCGCACGCATTGTCCTCGAAGCCGAGCATGCCGTCACCAAAACGATGGCCGGTGCCGCCGCGTGGCGCACCATCGTTGGCCTCGGCTACAATGGCTCCTCGACGACCGTGTGGCCGACCACATGGACCATCGCCTCGACCGAGCCCGCCGAGCTGCGCAGTCGCGCGCCGCGCCTCGACTTCACCGTGAATCTCGATCGCGCCGGAGCGTGGACCTTTACCGCCCGCACCCTCCCCAACTGGCCACTCGTCGCCGGCAAACCCGCGCGCTACGCCATCGCCCTCGACGAGGGCGATCCACAAATCATCACCCTCCCGAAGTACACCGAGGAGAACAATCCCACTTGGCAGGAAGACGTCCTCCGCAACGCGTCGCTCACCAGCACGCCGCTCGCAGTCGCAACATCAGGCACGCATACGCTGCACGTCTGGAGCCTCGATGCCGGCGTGGTCTTCGACACCTTCATGCTCGCTCGCCCCGACGCCGCCCCCGCCGGCTATCTCTGGCCGGAGGCGACGGTGGTGAAAAAGTAGTTGGACGTTGCGGCAAGCCTTTCACCGCTCGCTCATTTCTCCGGCTTCTTCGCCGCCGCATTCATCGCCTGCGAGCGGGCGATCGAGACGCGCTGCCCATCGAGGAGCAGTTCGAACAACTCGAACTGTTTTGGCGACAGAATCGACGCGGCCTTTACCGCGAGTTGATCGAGTGCGTCCGCGCGCTCGGAAACTTTGGTGACCGAGTACATGCCCCACTCCGTCGCCACGGCGGTCAGTTGGTTCATCTGGCCGACGCTGATCGGCTCGTCCGACGCGTACGTCATGCTCACCAGCCAGCGCAACCCGATGAAGGGATTTCGCGTATCCGACTGCTCCTTATAGTCGAGAAGCTGCCGCGAGCCCTCCGGGCCCAGCAACGCCGCCATCCGGGCGTCATGGGCTTTGATTGACTCTCGATTTTTCGCTTCGGCTTCGGCGGCCGGAAGTTTTCGCGACGCCAGCCACTCCTGCTCGCGCTGCTCCTTGATCGCGTAAAACGCCTCGATCTGTGCGGGACTCAAGTGCGCATTCGCGAAGAAGAGCCCGTAGTCGATGCGGACTTTCCCGCGCGCCGCCTCGACGTACGCCGCGCGCAATGCCGGGCTGTAGTCGAACAAATCCTCCGGCACGATCAACGGCACGCCGCCCGGGCCCTTGCTCGGTGCGTTGCGTTTGAGCTCTTCGAGGCGCGCAAGAAAAGCATCCGACATCGGCTCAGCCGCGCTCGAAGTCGCGATCGTGCGCACAGGTTCAACCACGGCGGAACCGGGTGTAGCTTTGACCACCGCGAAGCGCGCCTTCGCCTGATCGAGTCGTGCCGTGGTGAGCGCAGCTTGCGCTGCGGTCGCACGATGTGATTCGCGCGCGGTAAAGATCAATGCCGCGATCAGCAGCGCCACCGCGCCAAAAGGAACCAGCCAATTTCGAAATGGTTTCATAAGCCACGCACCGGACGCCGCAGCGGGAGACCCGTCTCGCGCTCGAATTCGAAATCGAACAACCGCTTGGCCATCCCCGCGCGGAGTGCCTGCGTCTGCTCATGAGTGAGGAAAGTTTCCGTCCGTGCCAGCACCGCAGGCCAGTCGACCAGCGCCGGATCGATGTGCGTGGCGTCAGCCTCGGGCCGGCGACACTCGGCGCAGGTTTGCACGAGTTGATCGGCCTGCGCCGCCGTCAGCGGTGATTCGGTGTAGTAGGTGTCCGCCGCAAGGTCGCCCGCGACGGCTCTCAGGTCGCTCGTCGCGAAATAATCGCGAAACCGCGGCGCATATTCCGCACCGAGCGTCTCGGTGACGATCTTGTCCATCCAGCGCAGATCGGAATTGAGGTGCATCCGCTGCTGTTCCGGCGTGCCGATCAACTCCGCAAACGTGAGGCCCTTCTGCGCCGCCTCCATCTCGAACCGCTCGATCGCCTCCGATCCGAGACCAAGTGCTGCGTACAGCCCTTGAAAGCGTGCGCGCACGCGAAACCGATTCGACATGATCGCGCTATCTCGGCGGACATCCGGCTTGATGGCCCGGATCCGCGTGAGCAGCGCCTGCTCCTCTTCTAAGGTCATCGGCACAGGCACAAAGGACTCCACACCCTGCTTCGCCGCGGTGCCAGCCATGACTCGTTTTGCGGCGGGCGTCGCCTCGGACTGACTCGCATTCGATTTCCGCGAAGCCGCGTCCGCCTGCTCCGTCAATCCGTGCAGCGCCGTCGTCGCTTCATCGGCCTGACGCCCGCGATACACGCCCAGCGAAGCCACCAGCGCCGCGAGGCCCACCATGACTCCGACTGTCTTGGTTGTGCTCATAAAACTCAGGATCGCGCTGGCCGTCGTCGACGCCGCGGGTGCCACCACCGCACTCGCCAGCGCAACCGATACCGCGAGCCCGGCTGGCGCCGCGCTCGTCGGCAGCGCGGCGAGCAAGGTGCCGAGCGCCGCCGTAGTCGACGTGAGGCCGCGGCGCGCGAGCAGTTCACGCAAGCGCTCCAGCGCACGGTCCACTCGCATGCGCGCAGCATCTTCCGACACATGCAGCGCCGCGCCGATTTCGCTGAATCGCTGGCCCGCAAAAAACCGACGCACCAGCGCATCGCGGCCGCGCTCGTCGAGTTGGTCGATCAATTCATCGAGGTGGGGACGGATCGCGTCCCAGTCCGGAGTCGGCTCCGGCTTGGTGAGGTCGGCGTGCATGGCATGGGCGATTTCGCGTTGCTTCCGGGAGTGCTCGCTCCGGATGGCCGTGAGCGCGAGGTGCCGCGCAGTGGAAAACAACCAGCCCGCCAGCGCCGGGTGCTCCTCAAGTCGGCGCGCCTCGCGGGCGAGCGTGACGAAAGTCTGCTGCGCGACATCGGCCGCGAGATCGCTCTGCCCGTCGCAGCGTCGCAACGCAATGGTGTACACCAGATCGAGATGCCGCCGCACCAGCTCGGCAAACGCGTCTTGCGCCTGCTCCCGCGCATAGCTGCGCAGCAATTCGATGTCCTCGACCTCATGCATTATCCTACCATCGCAGCCGAACGAGAAAACCGAACAGGATTTTCAACTTCCCGATCATTTTCTTAGTTTCGACCCCAACTGCAAAAAGCCCGCAGAGGCGAATGCACGAAAAAGCCGCCATCTCACGATGGCGGCCGAAATGACCACGCAGATGAGCGTGTATCCTTAGAACCGATACGCGGCGCTCACACCAAGCTGGCGTGGATCGGCGCGGTCTTCGTAGCGGGTTTCGATGTAATTCGGGTCTTCGTTGCCGAAGAAGAACACGCGCTTCTCGTAGCGCTCGTTGAAGACGTTCTTGCCCCACACGCTCACGGTCCACTGGTCCCACGCGTAACCGAGGGTGGCGTTCACGAGGCGGAAGGAGCGACGCGATTCGTTCTGGTTATTCGAGTCGTACTGCTTCGCGCGGCCGACGAGGTCGGCGTTGGCGAAAAGGCCACCACGGTCGTGGTAGCGCGCACCGAGGGTGTAGCCGTAGTGCGGCGTGTTGGCGAGGTCACGGCCACCGCCGGTGTTGCCGTTGGTGAGGCGGAAGCGGTCGAGCTCGGACGACATCGTCGCGAGCGTGGCGTGGAGCGAAAGCTCCGACGTGAGCGCGTAACCCGCCGAGGCTTCGAGGCCCGTGACATGCGCGCCGTGGCCGTTGGTCGTGAAGAAGCGATAGCTGCCGCCGAAGCCCGCCGCATCGCGCACCTGCGTGTCCTGCCGGTCGAGATAGAAGGCGGTCAGCTCGCCCGTGAGGCGCTTCTCGAGCCAGTTGCCACGCACGCCGGCCTCGTAGTTCCAGAGGGTCTCGGTGTTATAGGTGAGCGGGTCCGCCGGCGGGGTGATGCGCGCGTCAATGTTGATGCCGCCGGCTTTGTAACCGCGGGTGATCGACGCAAACGCCACCTGATGCTCGCCGAGGTCGCGCTCGAGCGTGATTTTGCCGCCCGCGAGATTGTCGTCAAAGGTCGGGCGAAACGTCCCCGCCACCGCCGCGGCCGTGCCGTACGAGAGCGTGCCGCGGCCATCGAGGTCGACGTGCTCCGTGCGCAGGCCGATGATCAAGCGCGTCGCCGAATCAAAATCATGCGCGATCTGGCCGAAGAGCGCGGTGTTCTGCGCACGGTAACGGGTCTTGAGAATCGTGGCGCTGTAGTACGGCGACGAATCGGAGTAGCCACCCTTCTCGCGCGTGTCCGAAAAGTACGCGCCGAGGGTCCAGCGGTCGATCCAGCCGAGCGCCGCGCGCGTGAGCGTGGAGTCGAGGCGCAGCTCCTCGCTGAAAACTTTGCGCTCGCGGCGGAGGTCGCTGAAGCCCGCGTAGGATGCAGCGGTCCAGTCGTCGTCGTAGCTGTAGTGCGAGTTGGTGTGCGTGACGCCGGTCACCGTCGTGACGCGCACGCCGTCGAAGCCGCTCAACACGCCGCGGACCGTCGCCGCGCGCGAGCGCTGCAAGTCCTGGCCGGGCTGGTCGCTGATGGTCGTGCGGCCGTTGTTATTGAGCATGAACTCGTCGAAGCCGTTGTTGAAATCCGCGTAAAGGAGCGTCGCTTCCCACTGTTGCGTGGGCGTGGGATTCCACGCGAGGCGCAGGCGCGAGGTGAACTCGTCGCGGGAATTCGTGTCGCGCTTGAGCGTGACGTTACGGCGGAAGCCGTCGCTCTGGCTCTCGTTGAGCGCGAGGCGAAACATCAGCTCACTCGGACGCGCTGCGATGAGCGGCCCACCGACGGCGAAGCCGCCCGACTTGAGCGAGTCCTCGCCGACGCGCGCTTCGACCTGCCCCGTGTAAAACGGCGTGGGCGCATTGGTCACGAGCTGCACGACGCCGCCCGCAGCATTGGCACCAAACGCGCCGGCCTGCGGGCCGCGGAGCACCTCGACTTGGCGCACGTCAAACGCGTCGCCGATCGAGCCGAGGCCGGTGAAATCGAGATCGTCGATGAGGAAGCGCACCGTCGAGTCGGGCGTCTCGCCCTCGTACTGCGAGTTCTCGCCGATGCCACGGATCTGGAAATAGCGCGGACGCGAGGTCGCGCCGGTCCACGTGAAGTTGGGGATCTGGTTCGCCAGATCGCTGAAGTGCTGCACCGCGCCTTCGCGCAGCGTCGGCTCGTCGAAAACGGTGACGCTTGCGGAGACGGTCTCCAGCGGCGACTGCCAGAGATCGGCGGTGACGCGCACCGGCTCAAGCTTGACCGGCGCAACGGCCGCGGCGGCCGGCGCGGTCTGAGCCTGCGCGGCAGTGGTGAGGGCGATCGCCGCGAGGGCGGCGAGCGGGAGGATTTTGGTCGGATACGGCATGTGTGTGGTGCCAGACCCAAAACGAACTCCCGAGCGAAGCGGCGCCGCGCGCCTCAAAAATGGCGCGGTATGCGGCGCCTGCTGTTTCCTTCGTCGGCATGATCCGTGTCAGGTTCTAAGGGTCGAGCGGCCGAGCGCACCGCAATCTCAGTCCTCCGCGGAGGACACCCCTACAGGCAAGCGTTCACAAAGCGACGAGCCCCCATCAGCGCAAGGAAAACCTTTGTCACAACCACGGCCTACCGCGGTGTAGAGCAAGCTGCGAACTGCAGAACGCGTTCTCCCATCAGGGCTTCGACGGCGGTACCGCGGCGGGTTTCGGCGACGGGCCAAACGAGACATCTTTCGCCGCCTCGTCCATTTCCTTCTCGGCCTTGCTGATGATCGCTTTTTCCTGCGCGTCGTCTTTCACCACGGGCTTTCCACTGGAGAAGTCGATGGTCTTGCCGTCTTGGATCGCGACGTTGTTGGGCGTCGGCGCGGGTGCCGCGGCCACTTGCGGGCTAGCGGGCTTCGGCGTCACGGGTGCAGGAGCTACCACTGTCGGCGTCGGTGCGGGCGCAATCGGCTGTGCGGTGAGCGGTGCGCTGACGGGTTGCGTCGCTGCAGGCGTTTTCGAATGGCTCCAGAAATAGCTGAGCGCGGCACCTAGAGCGATCGCACCGACCACGAGCACCAGTCGAAAAAGCGGGGACTTCATGCTCCCACAACCTAGCGCAACTGCCGGAAAAAGCGATGGCGCAATCACCCAAATTCAGCCGAGCGCCAGCGCGATCACACCCACCGCCATCGCGACCGCGGCCCAGATGCGGCGGCGGCCATCGGCTTCCTTGAGCAGACGCGCCCCGAGAAAGGCGCCGATAACAATGCTCACCTCGCGGGCGGGCGCGACATAGCTCACCGGCGTGAAGCTCATCGCCGTGAGCACGAGCACGTAGGCGATAGGCGACAGCAGCGCGACGCCGAAGGCCCAGCGCTTCTTCGTGCGCCATTCCTCGGCGACTTCGGCGCGGCGCTGCCACGCGAAGGGCGTGAGAAACAGAAGCTGCATCGTCGCCGTGCCCGCGTCCCAGAGGATCGGCGGCACGCGCACGGCCGCGACACCGTGGCGATCCCAGATGGTGTACGCCGCTATGAAGACACCTGAGGCCACGCCGTAGCGCACAGCGCGACCGACGTGCTGCGGGTCGGACTGCGAGCCGCGTTGCCAGAGTGCACCGAGCGCGCTGCCGCCCGTGAGCCAGAAGATGCTCGCCACGATCACGAGCCCACCAGTCAGCGCGAGTGCACTGGGACGTTCACCGAGCAACACGATGGCCGCGAGCGTCGAGAGCAGCGGCCCGGTCCCACGCGCGAGCGGATACACGAGCGAGAAATCGCCGTGCCGGTAGCTGCGCTGGAGAAAGAGCGAGTAGCTCGTTTTCAACACTGCGCTGCCGAGAATCCACCACCCCGCACCCGACGGCAGCGTCGGATGCCAGCGCCACCAGTACACAATTACGACCGGCACATAGCCCGCACAGATAATCGCGCCGATGAGCCACACAAAGGGCAGACCACCGCCCGCGCGCTTCGCGCAGAGATTCCACGTCGCGTGCAGCACCGCAGCAATGAGGATGAGGACGAGCGCCGCGGCGGTCATGGGAGGCCCACGAAACACACCAACGCGGCCCAAAGGGAAAGGCTGTTTCTTGTCGTGTCATCGGCCAAAATCCTGCCCAGCCTCCGCGTCTCCATGTCGCGTCTCCTCCAAGAGCTCCGGCCTACACTCGCGCTCGCCGTGCCGATTGTCGTCGGCCAAGTGAGCCAAATGCTCATGGGCGTAACCGACAGCGTGATGATCGGCCACACCGGCACCGTGCCGCTCGCGGCGTCAGCGTTTGGCGGCAATGTTTTCGCGGTCTTCTACGTGCTCGGCATCGGCCTGATGGTGCCCGTCGGTATCTTCGTCTCTCGTGCCCGCGGTGCAGGGCGGCTCAGCGATTGCGGCGAATATCTGCGGCACGGGCTCGCGCTCGCGCTGCTCTTCGGTCTCGCGGAAACACTCGTGATCACCGCGCTCGTCGCGAAGCTTAGATGGTTCGCGCAGCCGCCCGAGGTGCTCGCGATCGTGCCACCGTTTTTCCTGCTGATTGGCGGCTCGATCACGCCGATCCTCGTGTACCTCGCGCTCCGGCAATTCGCTGAGGCGATGGGGCGGCCGTGGGTGCCGATGTTCATCATGCTCGGCGGCGTGGGGCTCAACATCGCGCTCAACTGGGTCTTCATCTACGGACACCTCGGCATGCCAGCATGGGGGCTCACCGGCGCGGGTGTGTCGACGCTGCTCTCGCGCGCCCTAGGCGCGCTGGTGATTTTCATCTGGCTGCGCTTTGATCCCGCGCTGCGCGCAGCGTGGCCGCGACGCTGGCTCGGTGGTTGGGAGCGCGCGCGCTTCGCGGAGATGCTGAAGATCGGTCTGCCCGCGGCGGGGATGCTGACGTTTGAGACAACGGCGTTTGCATTTTCGAGCGTGATGATCGGCTGGCTCGGAGCGGTGCCGCTCGCGGCGCATCAGATCGCGATCACGTGCGCGTCGCTGGCTTTCATGTTTCCGCTCGGGCTCTCGATGGCCGCGGGCATGCGCGTGAGCCGCGCAGTCGGCGCAGGCGAAATGGAGAAACGCCGCCCCATCGCCATGGGCGTGCTCGCTCTGGGACTCGGACTCGCGACGGTCTTCGCGCTCAGTTTCGGCTTCGGCGGGCACACGATCTCCACGTGGTTCGTCCACGACGATGCTGTAGTCACGGTCGCCACGCGCCTGCTGATCGTCGCGGCGCTCTTCCAACTCGTCGACGGCGTGCAGGTCATCTCCGCCGCCTGCCTGCGCGGCATCAGCGACGTGGTTGTGCCCGCCATCATCACCTGCCTCGCCTACTGGGCCATCGCGCTGCCGCTCGGCTACGCGCTCGGCATCCGCGGCCCGTGGGGCGCGCTCGGCGTGTGGACCGGCATCGCGTCGGGCCTGACGTTCGCCGCGGTATTCCTGAGCGCGCGCTTCCTCCGAAAAACGCGCTCCGCTTAGAGCGGAGACGGCTGCGGTTTCGCGAGGCGCTCGAGCAACGCGGCGCGCATGTCCGCGGTTTTCCAGTAGCTTTCGAGTACTTTGGTGTAGGCGGGAATCACTTCGTGCACGACGAGGGCACCCATGAAATTCTTGAAGCGGGGCCGCGCGTCGCGACGGATGAATTCCTCCTGCCGCGCTACCAGCGTCTTCAGATCGCGGCGCGCGGCGAGGTCCTGCATCTCGAGCACGTGCGTGCCGTAGAGATTCGCGGTCGCGCGACGATTGTAGACGAAGGGGCTCACGAGATTAAGCGGCACACGAAACGCGGTCTTCGTGTTGACGAGCCCCACGAGGTCGCCGAGCGGCCGATCGGTGATAGTCCCCACCGACATGACATAGTCGACGGTCACGAGCGCTCGCGCCCCGGCTTCACCGGCTCCGCCCTGGAGGGCCGCAGCCAACCGGGCCCGTGCCGCCGGTGAAACCGTGGCATGATCGAGAATCCACATCGCCATGCGCATGGACGATTTTTCGATGACCACGCCGATCATCTGCCGCACCAGCGTGTGCGCCGAAGGCTGCAATTTCCGTCCGACCTGAATGATCGGCAGCAGCGTATCGATCGCCGCGTCGCCATGCCCATCGAGGGCCTGCAGCGACGCGATGGCCCACGCGCGCTGACTCACGCCGCGAAACACCGCGAAGGAGACGATCTCAGCATCAGGCCGAGCGGGAGTAAGGTCACCGATGCGCTCGAACGAATTCAGCTCGGCCCACCACGCGCGCTGCGGGGCGAGTGCGGCCCACTCCGCCTCGAAGGTCGCGCGATTCTTGAGCAGCACTTCGCGCCACGCGTCGGGCTTGTCGATCGGATCGGGAAATCCGCCGGGGATCGCCGACAGCGGTTGAAACGTCTGCGCCGCCAGCTGGTTTTTCCCATAGCGCATGAGCACGGCAAAGCTCTTGTCCTCGCCGGGAAACGACGGCGCGATGTCCTCGAAGGTCAGCGGCACGCGCAGCGTCGCATCGTCGACGACGAGATAGATCAGGATCGGAGCGACGACGAGCCAGCCGCCGCCAACCCACCACCACGAGCGCAGCTTGCGCCGCCACATCACGACCAGCAGCGCGATGGGCACTAGGACGATAAACCCCATTGTGAGCCAGCCCGCGAGGGTGGAGTCGTTGCGCGAGCCGCCACCGATGATCGGCTCCACGGCTTGATGCAGGAGGGGAAACGTCGAGAGCAGCAGCAGTGCCGTAAGTCCGGTGACGACCACCGAGAGCGCCGCGAGGGCGAGGAAACGAAACGGCCGCACGGCGCGCGGCTCGGAGTAAAACGGAGCAGAGGTGACAGACATGGCAGGGGAAGCAACTGGACCATGCGCCCCGGGGTGGGAATGCGCGAAGGGGTGGATCACGCTCCTCTATGCCGTCAGCCTCGATACTGTCGACGCTATAGACCCAAGCGTGCCCGCACTTCGTTCAATGTGAGGCCCTCGACGCGGAGAAGTTTTTGGCGCGAAGTATCGCCGCGCTGCACCGTCACCGCGCGCCGAGGGAGTCCGAGTTTCTCGGCGAGAAAATCGCAGAGTGCTTCATTCGCCCGGCCTTCGACGGGCGGAGCGTGCACCTTCACTTTCAACGCTTCGCCGAGCCAGCCAACGACCTCGCTGCGCGGTGCGTTGGGGATGGCCTTGATCGCGAGAATGCAGGAAACGGAGGGCGACGCACTCACGGCCGGCGCCCCTCGTCGATTTCGTAGAAGTCGAAATAGGTGAGGACGTCGGCGCGGTGACCAAGGCCGTACTGCTCCTTGTAGGCTTGGAGCTGGCCCGCTGGGAAATCGGTGTCGCGCCAGCCGCGTTTGATCATGTATTCGTTCCAGACTAGAACCTCGAATTCGCTGGGTCGGTGGCCCGATGTGGCGAAGCACCAGTCGAGAATCTCCTCGTCGCTCCCGCCGACGGCGACGCGCGTGGTAAGCTGGGCGAGGTCGATGCGCAGGAAACTCAGGCAGCGGCGATCAAACCCTTTACCGAGATAAGGCAAGTAGTCGGCAGGCAGCTCGCCCCGCGCGTGCAGGCGGATTTTCCGCAACATGCGCGCGAACCATACGAGGCCGCCGGTTTTTTCGTAGGGACTGACGAACATGGCCGAAGGTCCGGCCTCACCCCAGCGCCTCGGCGAGTGCGGCGATGATTTCCTCGGCGGGCTCCACGCCGACACAGAGGCGGAGGAGATCGGGGTCGAGCTTGCTCGCGGCGAGCTCGGCGAGGCCGGCGGGCGTCGTCACGAGATCGTAGTGCGCGAGGTACATGAAGGGACAGATGAGCGTCGTTTTCATGCCGAAGCTCGGGCCCTTCGGCAGCCGCAGGCGGTCGTAGAACGGCTCAAGCGCGCCGAGGCGCTTGAGCGTGAAGGTGATCATGCCGCCCGTCGCGGAAGGCGTGCGCGCGAGGCGGAGATAGTTTTCGCGCGAGTCGGCGGAGAGCGAATGAAAGACTTCACCAACGGCCGGGTGCTGCTCGAGGAAGGCGACCACGCGCGCGGTGTTGGCGTGGATTTTTTCCAGCACCGATTCGGTCTCGCCGATCTGGCGCGCGAGGCGCGCAAGGTCGCGCGCATAGAAGGGCTCCACCTCGGCCGCGATGCGCGAGCGGAGGGCGGCAGCATCGGGACTGGCGGGATTGATCGCACACAGGCCACCAGTGAGATCGCCCTCGCTCGCGGTGTATTTGGTGAGGCTCGACACCACGACGTCGGCATGCGGGAGCACATCGAGATTGAAAGCTGAAGAGATCGACGGATCGACGAGCAGGCGCACGCCGTGCTGACGGCAGAGAGCGGCGAGCGCGGGGAGATCGGGCGTTTGGATGAGCGGATTGGTCGGGACCTCGGCGATCAGGCCGGCAATGCGCGAACCGTGCGCGAGAAAGATGCGCTCGATGGCCGCGAGATCGTGCACGTCGCGCAGGTAAACGTAGTCGACCGGCGAGGCGGTGAATTTTTGCAGGATCGCGATCGAGTCGAGATAGAGCCAGCCGAGCTGCAGCCACACGGTGCGGCCACGAGCGGCCTGGACATCTGCGACAGCGCGAAAGGCGGACCAGATGGCGTTCATGCCACTCGGTGCGAGGATCAGGTCGGCGTCGGTCGCGCCGGGCAGCGCACGGCGCAGGTGACGGCGGACTTCTGCGCCTGCGTCGCCCGCGAAGGTCGCCTCGGCGAACGGCGCCGGCAGCGCGCCGCGACGGACCAGTTCGTCCTCGGCCTCGCGCGACGAGAGGAAGCCGCCGATGTTTTGAAGGAGGACCTTGGCGCGGGCGTTGAGCTCGGGGGTGTTGGCGTGATACACGCCGTGCACCGCGCCGTCGCGGAAGCGTTCGCAGTTGGCCGTGCCGAGATGATGCGCGAGCCGGTCGGCCATGCGCGCAGAGGACGGCAGCCACACGGTGCGGCCGGTGAGCTGGTGCTTTTCCGCGAGCAGCGCGGCGAGTTGGCGCGCGAAGGGATGCACCACGAAGCGCGGGTAGCCCGAAGACAGCTGGCTGACGATCGCGGGGTCCTTTTCCTCGTAGCCGCGCACCGACCGCATCGTGGGCAGGCTGCACGAGACCGAGTGCGGGCTGCCGGGAATGCGCTGACCGAGCGGGAGGTGAGGAAAGGCGGGCATCGTGGCGAAAGGCGAAGAGTTGAGCGGCGAGCGTTGCGCGAGGCAAGGCGGGGGCAAGGGCGCGGTGTGTCAGGGGAATTTAGCCGGCCATCGACCCTTGCGGCACAGTCGGCCGCGGGAAAAGCGCGGCGGGGCGCATCTTCTGCCGCGCAGCTTCGTCTAGGCAACCGCGACACGTGTCCCTCCCCGCGCGCGCCGCCCCACCCCGCATGAAACTCCGCCTGCTGCTGCTCCTCCCCGGCCTTGCCCTGCTCGCCTCCTGCGCGATGCAGCGCACCGAGGTCAAACTCACCCAGCTCGAAGACCGCGTGCGCGTCGAGGTCGATGGCAAGCCCTTCACCGAGTATATTTTTCACGACTCCGCCCGCCGGCCATATTGCTACCCGGTGTTGAGTCCGGATGGCACACAGCTCGTGCGCGATTTCCCCATGAAAAAGGACACCGGGGAGGACGAAGATCACCCGCACCATCGCGGCCTGTGGTTCGCCCACAGCAGCGTGAACGGCGTGGATTTCTGGAATGACCCCGGCGCCGGCTCCGCCGCTCCCGCCAACAAGGGCCGCATCGTGCACGACAAGATCGTGGAGGCTTCGAGCGGCGCGGTCGGCACGATCCACACCACGGAAAAATGGATCGCGGGCGACGAGTCGCTCACCTGCACCTCCGATACGACGATCCGTTTCCGCGGCACGCCTGACGCGCGCTTCGTCGATTGGGAAACGACGCTCCACGCTCCGGCCGACAAACCCCTCCTCATCGGCGACAACAAGGACGGCACGATGGCCGTCCGTCTCGC
This sequence comes from Verrucomicrobiota bacterium, assembly GCA_048498795.1. Classification (GTDB taxonomy): domain Bacteria; phylum Verrucomicrobiota; class Verrucomicrobiia; order Opitutales; family Opitutaceae; genus JBEHXH01. The sequence goes on along the minus strand of JBEHXH010000016.1, from coordinate 96,687 downwards.
GCAATGGATGACGATGCCGCACAAATATAAAACGGCGCAGCTCCCCGGCGTCGGTCATTTCGAAACGAGCGCCGGCAAGAAGGATGGCGATGCCTGGGGCACCAAGGGCGACTGGTGCGACACCTATGCACCGCGCGACGGCAAGACCTACGGCATCGCGATCTTCGATCATCCGCAGAATCTTCGCCACCCCACATGGTGGATGGCGCGCGACTACGGCCTCTTCGGAGCGAATCCGTTTGGCCAGCACGATTTCGAGGCCGCCGCGAAGCACCCCGCCGGCATCGGCAACTACACGATCCCCGCAGGCGGCAGCCTGACGCTGAAGTATCGTTTCTACATTCACTCGGGTGACACCGCCGCGGCCAGAGTCGGCGAGCGCTACGCGACGTACGCTTCCGGAAACTGAACCACGCTGCCATGAACTCTCCGCGTTTCTCCCGTCGGCAGTTTCTCCGCACCAGCGCACTCGCCGCGACCGGCGTGGCACTCTCGGCCCGTTCGTGGGCCCAAGTCGCCGGTGCCAACAGCGACATCCGTGTCGCCGTCGCGGGCCTCAATGGCCGCGGCAAAAACCATCTCACGAGCCTGCGCAACGCGAAGGGCGCGCGCCTCGTCGCGATCTGCGATCCCGACTCCGCCGTGCTCGACCGCACGGCCGAGGCGCTCGCGAAGGACGGCATCGTGGTGAAAAAGTATTCCGATGTGCGCGAGCTCGTCGCCGCCTCGGACATCGACGCGATCACCATCGCCACGCCGAATCACTGGCATTCGCTCCTCGGCATCTGGGCGCTCCAGCACGGCAAGGACATCTACGTCGAGAAGCCGGTCTCGCACAACGTGTGGGAAGGCCGCCAGCTCGTCGCCGCCGCGAAGCAGACCGGCCGCGTCGTGCAGTGCGGCACACAGATTCGCTCCGGCGCCGGCCTGCAGGAAGCGGTCGCGTGGGTGCGCGCGGGCAATCTCGGCAAGATCACCGCGTCGCGCGGCTTTTGCTACAAGCGCCGCGACAGCATCGGCAAGACCTCCGCGCCCACGCCGGTGCCCGCGACGGTGAATTACGATCTCTGGAGCGGCCCCGCGCCCATCGTGCCGCCGCACCGCAACTCGCCGAAGAACGGCCCCATCCACTACGACTGGCACTGGGTCGGCCTCTACGGCAACGGCGACATCGGCAACCAAGGCATCCACCAGATGGACGTCGCGCGCTGGTTCCTCGGCGAGCCGGGCCTCCCGCGCCACACCATGAGCGTCGGTGGCCGCCTCGGCTATATCGACGACGGCGACACACCCAACACGCAGGCGATCGTACACGACTATGCGACGGCGCCATTGATCTTTGAAGTGCGCGGCCTGCCCGCGAAGCCCGACTCCGCCGGCGCGCCGCCCTCCGGCATGGACGACTACCACGGCGTGAAGATCGGCAACGTGGTCGACTGCGAGGGTGGCCGCGTCGTCACCTCGGCGTACTTCACCGCGACCGCCTACGACCGAGACGGCAAAGTGGTGAAGGAGTTCAAGGGCGAGGACCGCCACATGCAGAACTTCATCGACTGCGTGCGCAGCCGAAAGACCGCCGATGTCTACGGCCCCATCGAGGAAGGCCACGTGTCGAGCGCGCTCTGCCATGTGGGCAACATTTCCCACCTCATCGGCAGCACGGCGCAGCCCGGGCTCATCCGTGAAAAAATCCAGAGCAACGCCGCGCTCGCCGACGCGTACGACCGCATGGCCGCGCATCTCGCCACCAACGGCGTCGAGCTGGCGAAGACACCGCTCACGCTCGGCGTCCCGCTCGCGCTCGATCCCGCCGCCGAGCGGTTCACGGGCCTGCACGCCGAGGAGGCCAACGCGCTGCTCACGCGCAAGTATCGCGAGGGCTTTGTCGTACCGAAGCTGGCGTAAGGGCACACGTAGTGGTTTTTCCACTACAGTTATTCCCTGTAGCGGCGGCCGAAATGAGTCAGTAAAACAAGCCGAGCTAAATCGGCGCGCATAGAGCGCCGCTACAGCCAGAGCCATCGTCACGCTTGGTTACGCTCATACCGTCCGGCCCCTCCATGCTTGTCATAGCGCGGCTCGCGCTCGCTAAATCGCGCAAAGGTGACCACTCTACTTTTGCGATGAACACCTCGTTCCGCTCTCGCTCCCTCGATGGCAGTTTGGCGCTTTTCGCGACGCTCGCCGCCTGCATCACGGCGTCGGCCGCAAATCTGCCGACGACGAAGGACCAAGCCGCCCGCTCCGTAAAAAGCGGCGACTTTGTCTTCTCAATGCTGCCGAAGGCATTTCAGAAAAATCCGATTCTCGACATGACGGTGTACACGGAGTTCACGCCCTACGGCCGACTCCAGCGCGCCGCAACACCGGACAATCCGGTGTACTATGTGGCCCACGACACAGGATACAAACAGCTCGGCTGGTCCGTCGGCGAGCACCCACCCAAAGAGACGGATGTGGAGCGCGTCATGGCGAAGGCGCTCGCGACCAACGGATTTCTCGCCGCAACCGACGACCATAAGCCGAGCGTGGCAGTGTTTTATGTATGGGGTTCGCACAACAAGGTGCCGTCCGACCTCGCGCGCGATTTTCGCGATCTCGTGAAGAAAAACACTCTGGAGCGCGCCATCCTCGTCGGAGGCAAGGCGTTCGCGGCCAACATGGATTTCGCGATGGAGTGGGGCGATCCCTCCGGCGACCTCGACAACAAGATCAGCTTCCTCCGCGAGCAGGCGAGCGAGGAGCTCTACTATGTGGTCGCGTCGGCCTACGACTACTCGTCGCTCGCCCATGGCGAGCGAAAACTCGAGTGGCGCACCACGATGACCGTCACGTCTGCCGGCCTCGCGCTGCAAGAATCGCTCAAGCCGCTGATCGCTACCGCCGCTCCGTACTTCGGCCGTGAAACCCACGGCCCCGAAATCGCCGCCCAGCGCGTCTCCCGCGAAGGTCGCGTGGAAATCGGCACCGCCAAAGTCGTCGACGATCCGCCCGCAGCCAAGCCCGTTCCGACTCCGGTGCCCGCGCCGGCGAAATCAGCGGAGAAATAACCAAAAACGTATTATCGACGGCTCCTACCGTAGGACGGATGGCGTCGATTATGGCGCAGCACTAAAATCCGGACGCGGCCGCCCATGACCCGGAAGAGGAAGTGATAGGGGAACCTGCGCAGGTTGCGCTCGACGCAAGTCGGTGGAGACCGGGTGAAATCTTTCGGGGTGAACTGCAACGTCTCGAAGGCGCGCAGTCACCTCCGAGAAAAAGGCATCTCCAAGTTGGCCGTTGATGTCGTCGTAATGGCGCAATACTTCCGCGACATCCCGATGCACGTTCCGATGGAACGTGAGAATCATCGCTTACGCGGCGCGCGAACTGCGGCCAAAAACTGGCCTTCGCTCATGCTCGCGGCGGGATCGCCACCCATCTCGTGATCGCGGCGCATTGCTTCCGCCACGCCCTCGTCCTCGTCGGCGAGCACGGGTGGCAATGAATCGAGCAGCTTTGCCGCCAACGTCGCGCGATGCGTTTCCGGCAGCTTCAATGCGTTCTGCTCAATTTCCTGAAGCGTGCTCATGAGCGCAATGTGATCGGATCCCAGTCAGCAAGCAAACGGGTTTTGTCAGATCAGGTTCCGTACAGCCGGTCGCCGAAATCGCCGAGACCGGGGAGGATGTATTTCTTGGCCGTAAGCGCACGGTCGTGGGCGGCTACGTGAATGGCGACCTCGGGGTGCGCTCGCTCGACGGTAGCGACACCCTCGGGGCTGCTCACGATGCAGACGAGTTTTGGCGCGATCGCGCCGTGCTCTTTCACCACGGCAAGCGCCTGCGCGGCGCTGCCGCCGGTCGCGAGCATTGGATCGACGACAAATACGTGCCGCCCGGCAAGCGGTGGGAGCTTGCAGTAGTAGTTGCGCGCGATGGCGGTCTGGTGGTCACGCTCCAGACCGAGGTAGCCGACGCTCACATCGGGAAAAGTATCGGTGAAGGGCTGCACCATGCCGAGGCCCGCGCGCAGGATCGGCACGACGACAAGTGGCTCGTGCTTGAGTACACGGCCGGTGACTGGCTCCAGCGGTGTCTCGATCGCGCGTGGCTCGGTCGGCAGATCGCGCGTCGCCTCCAGCGCGAGCAACAGGGAAATCTGATACGCGAGCGTGCGAAACGTCGCAGGCTTGGTGGTCTTGTCCCGCAGGTGCGTGACGACATGGGCCGCTAGAGGATGGTCGAGAACGTGAAGGGACATGGACGACAGATTTACGATTTGTGATTTACGACTTACGATTTGGCGGAGGATCGGGGGCGCTTGCTCAAATCATCCATCCTACATCGCACATCATAAGTCGTGGCGCTGCATCCTCAGAGCAAATCTCCATCGACCTTGCGCTCCAGGCACTGCTCGAGCTCCTTGCGCAGGGCTTTTTCTTTTCCGCGGAGGCCAGGCATGAGAGCGAGCCAGTTGTAGACTTCTTCGCGGAGGTGCTTCGGCATCGCAGGCTCCATCGTGCTCACGCGGTCGAACGCGCGCACGCAGGCAGCGGCGATGTCGTCGCACACGCGCTGTGCGTCAGCGGTCGCGTGCTGTCCAGCGAGCAGCGCCACCGGATCGATGGCTTGGCGGCGGCGCTTCAGTGCGGAGCGATACGATGCAAGACTGCTCACGAGCACCGTGGTCGTGCGCGGATAAAAATGCGCCATGAGGTTCCACGGATACTGCGGATGCACGCCCGCGGCGCGGCCATCGCTCCGGAGAATCACCGCGGGGATGTCGGCGAATTTCGCGAGGAGGAATTCCACGAGCGTGCCGCTATCGAGTTCGGTGCCGTCGAAATTGCAGAGGATCAGATCGGACGCGTAGAGTGCGCGGATGTGGCGATCGCGGATCGTGCGCGGTGAGGCACCACGCGCCTCGAACTCCTGCGGCAGATCGCACAGGTAGCGGCCGTGCGATTTTTCGTAGATAGCTTCCGCGAGATAGGCGTTGCCGATGAGGTGCTTCAGGCTGAACAGCTCGCCCGCAAAATACACCGTGAGACTGCGCTTCAACTTCTTCATGCGGGTGCGAAGAGACGACGGCCAAATGACCGCATGGACAACGCTTTTGTTGCGAAAACACGCCGTGCGCCGCGGCCTCGCCGAGTCCTCATCGAGTATAGCATGACGACACTTCTACCAAGAGTCGTACCAACTCCGCGAAAATCTACCGGCGCATGGGCGCACCTCACGGCCGCAGCGTCAGAGTATGCTCGGCCGGGCCAGGCAAAAACGGCGTGGGCTCGCCACGCTCCCACGCCTCGTGGCCGGCGCGGTAATAAGGTGAGAGCGGATGGCCGCTCGCACCGCCGGGCATGTGCATGATGCCCTCGGTCTCGTGGCCGGGCGAAACGACGAAGCGCTCGCTCGCGCCAAAATCCGGGCTCTGCACGCGGGGCATGTCGACGTCGCCGGGCAGCGGATGCGAAGGCATATTGAGCCAGCTCGTGAGAAATGCCGGCAGGATGCGCGCGAAAGGATGGCGGATATGCGTGGTGTTGCGCTGGCCCCACGTGGCCGTGGTGAGGGTCTCGTGCTGCTTCGCGAGGTTGGACATCACGTCGTCCGCGGCGGCGAGCAGCAGGTCGTCCCATGTCGCGAACTGCGCATCGAGCAAGTGCGGAGGCTTTTCGTGGAGGAGCGTCCAGAGTGGCTCCTCGTAGTTGAGCGAGTTCCAGCGGAAGCCCGGATTGTTCTCCACGCACGACGCGAAGATCGGGGTGAAGGTCCGGCGCGCGACATTGGCGCGGAAATCGTGCGCGAGGCGGTAGCTCACCGACTCGATGCTCGCGTGGCCTTCCCATTTCTCGACGGCGGTGCGCAGTTCGCCACGCGCGCTGTTGCGCGAGATCGCCTCGGGCGTGAGCGTCGCGAGCAGAAGCTTCTGCCAGCGCTCCATCAAGAGCGCACGGTCGTCGAGCGCGATGGCGAGCAGGTCCTTCGGCGCGGCCTTTTCCAAATGAGCGAGGCCGTCGCGCACTTGCACGCCACGCGCCGCGCGCATGTAGCCGCCGTCGCCCGCGAGCGCGAGGGCGTCGCCACCGACGAGGCGGTTGTTGGCGGTCCAGAGCCGGCCCTCAAGCGAAGGCGTCACGGTGCCGACGCCCGGCACGGCGGGCGTGATCGCGGTGGGGACTTCGTTCTCCGCGAGGTAACCTTTCCAACCACGATCGCCGTAGGTCCACTCGGTCGCGGAGCGGCCATCGAAACCGAAGCGGCGCGGGAGTTTGCCTTGGATGGTCCAGCCGATGCGGCCATCGGCATCGGCCACGAGGAAGTTGAGTGTCGGGATGCCAGCGCGGTGCGCGACGGCGAGCGCCGCGGGCGTGCTCTCCGCAGTCTCAAGGCCTCTGATGGCCAGATTGCACGCGGCCGGATCGTACGCGACCCAGCGGTGGGCGAGCGGACGGTTCTTCCAGCCCTGCCCAATGATCGGGCCCCAGATGGTCCAGTCGTAGTCCATCGTCACATCGGCCGCGCCTTTCACGTGGATGACCTCGTGGCGCGTCTCCATCTTCTTGAGTTCGTCGGTGCCGGGCACGTGGTAGAGATTCTCAGGATACGCCGCCGACACGGTGATGAGGTCGCCGGTGTCCGCGTACGCAACCGTGTAGCCCCAAGCGACGCGGCCATTGCTGCCCGCGACGACAAACGGGATGCCGGGCAGCGTCATGCCCGAAACTCGGTGCAGCGCGGCATCGCCCGCGGTGCCGGCGGGAGTGTTCTGTCGTGGCCAGACGAGCGAGGCGCGGTACCACGTGTTGGGCACGCCGAGATTGAGGTGCATGTCACTCTCGAGCAGCGCTGCGCCCGTAGCGGTATGTGCACCGGAGAGCGCAATCGAGTTCGACCCGGCTGCGAGACCATCGCGCTCGAGCGCGGCGAGCATTTCCGCCGAAGGCACACTCGGGAGCATGCCCACGCCGTCGGGTTTGGTCGTGCGCAGATTGAGCACGGACGCGGATGGAATCGGCGGGAGCGGCGCCGTAGTGCCGTCGATCGCGGCGTCGGTGGGTCCGACGGTCGGAGCGAAAAACGCCAGCGCGTCTTTGCCCAGCGTATCGCGCAGAGTGGACACTGTGCGCTCGTAGCCGCCGTTTCCGTCCTCAAGCTCAAGCGTCATGCTGTAAGCGACGAGGATAGAGTCTTCGGCCTTCCACGGCGAGGGTGTCACCCGCAGCAAATAATATTCGAACGGCTTCGTGCCAAGCGACGCGAGACCCGCATTCACGCCCGCGGTGTAGGCGTCGATCACGGTGCGATCATCGGCCGGCAATTGGGCAAGTACCTGTTGCGCGAGCGCGCGAAAGCCGTGACGGCGGTTGTCCTTGTCGAGCGGCAGCGCGGCGGCGCCGATGATCTCGGCGAGTTCGCCGGCGGCGCGACGCCGCATGAGGTCCATTTGGAAAAAACGTTCCTGCGCGTGAACAAAACCCAGCGCCCGCGCGACGTCGGCGCGATTGCCCGCACGGATCACGGACACGCCGAGATGATCGCGCTCGATGGTGGCACCCGCGGTGGCGAGGCCCGGCACCGCAGCGTTGCCGTCGAGCTGCGGCAGACTCGCGCGGAGCCGCGTGTAGAACCAACCTCCGCCAATCAGCGCGACGACCAAGACCAGTGCGACGAGCGCGACAACGACACGAAGGGTAGTTTTAGCAGCGGGCTTCATGGGGGAGCGTCGCCACTATGCTGCCAAAACCTCCTGCGCCAAGCTCGCGCGTGCGGCGCGGCGCGACCCAGCTCAGCCCTTGATCTCGCCCATCTTTTCGCCGTCGAGTTCGTAGATGCCGGTCATGTAGCCGTTCTCGAACATCGCGCCGACCTTGAGCGTGCCGTAGAAGGAAATCGGCACATCCTGGATGACGGGCGTGCCGGACTTCATGCGGACGACGACCCAATCGTTCATGTTGGGCACGGAGCCGAAGCAGCACGCCATCTGGTTGGCCATCACGAGAAACTCCACGCACTTCCCCTTCTCCAATTTCACGGGCAGCATGAAGCCGGTGATCACGGCTTTCTTGCCGTTCCAGTTTTTCACTTCGGCCGGAATCTGCTCATCGCCGGTCGGCGGATTCTTCGCGTCGGCGACGGGATCGAAGGCGGGCGGCACGAAACGGTAGCCCGACAGCCGGTCGAAACCGAGTTTGAGATAGCCGTTGTCCAACTCGGGAGCCGCGGCCTTCACGTCGGCGGATGGTGCCGCCGCAGGAGCAGGAGCGGCGGGCTTCGGCGCATCCGCAGCGATCAGCCATGCAGGGACAATCGCGCCCACGAGGGCGAGCAGGGCCAGCGAGATGCGGAGCTTCATACTAGAATAGACGCTAGCCGCGGCTTTTGGCTTCGTCAAAAAGTTTGCCGCCCGCTGGTGTAAATCCCTCCCGCTTCGCGCGTGACGCCGTATCGGCCGCCTGCTTTCAATCGTCTTACTCAACGATGGCCCAACCCACCGCCCCTACCCGCGCGCCGCATCCGGCCTTGGTCGTGCTCGCGCTCGCGGCGGTGGCCGGCCTGATCTCGCTCGCGCGTTTGGCTCCACCCGATGGCCACGAGCGGATGGCGCTGGCGCAATTTTTCGGGCGCTTTCATCCCCTGCTGCTGCACCTACCCATCGGCCTGCTCACGCTGGTGCCGATCCTCGAGTTGGCTGGCGAGCGGCGACGCGACGCAGCCGCTTTCACACTCGGACTCGCGACGGTGACGGCACTCGCGGCGACATTCGACGGCTGGCTGCTCGGCTGGAGCGGTGGATATTCGGGTGCGCGCGTGACTCAACATCTCTGGGGCGGCGTGATTCTCTGCCTGCTCTGTGTCGCAGCGAGTCTCGTGCGCGCGCGGTCGCGCGGGCTCACCTATGGCGCTCTGCTCATCGCCGCGCTCGCCGCGATGGTCTGGACGAGCCATCAAGGGGGAAATCTCACGCACGGCGAATCGTTTCTCACGCAGTTCGCGCCTGCACCGCTGCGGAGTGCGCTGGGCTTGCCGCCGGTCGTGGCGAAGAAAACTCCGCGCGCGGCAGCGACACCGACGGTGGTCGCAAATGCCCCGGCCAAATCGGCCACACCCGCTGCGCCGACGACACCTGCAGCAACGTCAGCGGCGCCAGCGGCATCTGTGACTATCTACAACGACCGCGTCGGTCCGCTCCTCGAGCAGCGCTGCATCACCTGCCACAAGGAGGAGAAGCACAAGGGCGGGCTCCGCATGGACTCGTTTGCCGAGTTGATGAAGGGCGGCGACAGCGGCGCGGCGGTCGTGCCCGGTGACACCAAGGCCAGCGAACTCTTCCGCCGCATCACGCTCGATCCCGAAGACGACGAATTCATGCCCGGCGATGGCAAGCCGCCACTCACGCCCGATGAGGTGAAGCTCATCGAGCAGTGGATCGTGGAGGGCGCGAAGGAGCGGTGAGCGCCGCGCTCAGCTCTTCGTCAGCCAGCCGCGCGCCTGCATGAACTCCTCGGCGCGCTTGGTCCACTCGGACGCCTGACCGGCCTTGCCCGCCATGCCGAAGCCGTGCGGGCCTTTTTCGTAGAGGTGCATTTCGACCGGCACTTTCGCGGCGCGCAGCGCTTGATAAAACATGAGCGTGTTTTCCACCGGCACGGTCTTGTCCTCCTCGGTGGAGACGAGGAAGCACGGCGGGCACGCGGGCGTGACGCGCGTCTCGGTCGAGAGCGCCTCGATCATTTCCGGTGTGGCGTCCTTACCGAGGAGTGCGTCGCGCGAACCCTTGTGCACAAAGGGCAGCTTCATCGTGATCACCGGATAGATGAGCATCGCGAAATCGGGGCGCGCACTGACCTTGTCGAGCTCGGCTCCGGTCTTGCCCTCGGGCGCGTCAAAGAGCGTGACCGCACTCGACGCGAGGTGACCGCCCGCGGAAAAGCCGACGATGCCGATGCGGTCGGGCTTCACGCCGAAGTCCGCGGCCTGCGAGCGCACGAGCCGGATCGAGCGCAGCACATCGCGCAGCGGCGCTGGGTGTCCGTACTCGACCATGCGGTAGTGTAACATGAAAGCGGATACACCGAGCGAGTTGAGCCACTCGCAGACCTTGGCGCCTTCGTTGGCGACCGAGAGCCGCACGTAGCCGCCGCCGGGGCACACGATCACCGCAGTGCCGTTGGCCTTGTCGGCGGGCGCGGGATAGTACGTGAGTGTGGGCGTGTGGACCTTGGACACGCGCTCGTTTTCGAGCAGCTCGGGCGCGGCGTCGGCCTTGAGGCCAGGCACGCCTTCGGGCCAGATCGGGATGACTTTGTTCTCGGCGCGGAGGAGCGAGGAGAGAGTGAGGGAGAGCAACGCGGCGGCCATCGGGAGCGCAGGGAGACGCATGAGGTACGGGGTTCGGCGACTACGGTGCGCGACGCGCCGATTGCGTCAACCCGGCGCCACCGAAACCTGCGACGCCAGTCCGCCACGGCGTTACGCGATCGGTCGCTTCGGTGTTGTGCCCCGCGCGCTCCGTGCCAGCGTACCCTCATGCGCTCGCTCGCGCCCGCCACCCTCGCCGGAACAGTCGCTCCGGCTCCGCGGTCACCCGTCGTCTCCCCATGAAGCTTCGTCTGTTCGCCGTCTTTCTCGTCATCGCCCTTGGGCTGATTCGCGCCGCCGAAGCGCCGCTCCCCGCTCCCGCTGCACCGGCGACCAATCACGCGCCGCTGCCCAACGGCCTCTACGCCGCCTTCGCCACGCCGCGCGGCGCGATCATCGTGCGCCTCTTCTACCGCTTCACGCCGATGACGTGCACGTCGTTTGTCGGCCTCGCCGAAGGCACGCTCGCGCCGCGCAACGGCGCGCCGTTTTTCACCGGGCTCAAATGGTATCGCGTCGTCCCTGGCTTCGTCATCCAGAGCGGCAATCCCGGTCTTGAGGACACCGGCGACACGCCGATCCCGTACAAATTTCCCGACGAATTCGACTCGCGCCTGAAGCACAACGACGCCGGTGTCCTCTCGATGGCCAACGCCGGGCCCGACACCAACGGCTGCGAATTTTTCCTCACCCTCGCGCCGACAAATCGACTCAACTATCTCCACTCTGTCTTCGGCCGCGTCGTGCAAGGCCTCGACGTGCTGCAGAAGATCCAGCCCGACGACGCGTTCTCCATCCACATCCTGCGCGTGGGCGAGGACGCGCGTGCGTTCAAGGCCGACGAGGCGACCTTCAAGGCGCTCGTCGCCGCGGCCACGCCGTACAAATTCGCCAAAGAGCCCGGCCCGATGGCGCACTTCGACGACGCCGACAAACTCCTCCCGAGCGACCCGCCGCGCGCGAAGAACTTCAACTTCAAGCTCGGCAACTTCGAACGCGTGACCGGCGTGAAGTTCGCCGCGCGGCTCTTCGCCAAAGCCCCGAGCGATGCGCAGAAGATCGATTCCCTCCTGCGCGACCTCGCTCAACAGCTCGGCCTCGAGAAACAGGGCGCGCTCGCGGTGTACTTTGCCGACCGCGATGAGTGGCGCCTCTGGCTCAGCCCTGCGTGCACCGCCGATTTCATGGGTGTCGAGTCCGCCGTGAAAGATTCACTGCAGGCTAGCGATGTGCGCTCAGCTGCTCAGGCTTTCTTCGAGGCCGCCCGCGCCGAGGGCGACGCCGCCTACGCCAAACAGCAGGCCGCCGCCCCCGCCGACAAGCCGCTCGCCCCCGGCCAGAAGCTCAAACTCCAGACCGACGCCGTCCTCGACGGACTCATCGGCAAGCTGGAGCCGAAGCGGTAAGAAGCCGTTTGTCTCGGCGATGCGCAGCGGCAAAAAATCTTCCAAGCGTATTAACGACGAGGAGCATCGCGCGCGTCTGCGCGCCGCAATAGCCGAAGGCATTCGAGATCATGCCGAAGGCCGATACATCGAGATCACTACGGCTGCTGAGCACCGAGCTTTTTTCGACGCCATCAAACGTCGAAAACTGCTGACCGATCTCGATCAGGGCTTAGCTCAAGCCAAACGCGGCGAACTCCTTCCCGCACAAAAGGTGTTTGCCGCTCTCCGTAAACATAAGCCTGCGTCGCGTGCTACCGCAGAATAATCGTCACGCTCAGGCTGGTCTCCTCGAAGCCTGATATCATCTGAATCTCCCGCCCATTATGAGACTTCGCCCATTCGCGCTCCTCTCGGTCCTCGCTGCTCCGTCGCTCTTCGCCGTCGACTCTGCTTTGCGCGACGCTGTCGCGCAGAAAGTCGCGGCCGACTACCCGGCCCTCGAAGCCGTCTATCTCGACTTGCACGCGCATCCGGAGCTTTCGCTCATGGAGGAGCGCACGTCGGGTGTGGTCGCGCGCGAACTGAGCGCAGCAGGCATGGAAGTTTCATCCAATGTCGGCGGCTACGGTGTCGTCGGGGTTTTGAAAAATGGCCCCGGCCCGACGGTGTTGATCCGCGCGGATTTCGATGCGTTGCCGATCAAGGAGGAGACCGGGCTCTCCTATGCGAGCACCGTGCGCGTGAAGAATCTTGCCGGTGAAGAAATGCCCGTGATGCAAGCGTGCGGGCACGACATCCACGTCGCGGTGCTCTCCGGCACGGCCCGCGCGCTGGCTGCGCTCAAGAGCAAGTGGTCGGGCACCGTCGTCTTCGTCGGTCAGCCCGCCGAGGAGCGTGGCATCGGCGCGCGCGCGATGCTGACGGATGGCCTTTATCGGAAATTTCCGAAGCCCGACTTCGCCATCGCGCTGCATGATAGCGCGACGCTGCCTGCGGGCACGGTTGGCACGGTTGAGGGCTACATCATGGCCAATGTCGACTGGGTCGACATCACCGTGCGCGGCGTCGGCGGCCACGGCGCATATCCGCAGACGACAAAGGACCCGATCGTACTCGCGGCGCGCATCGTCACCGCGCTCCAGACGATCGTCAGCCGAGAGACACGCCCGGTCGATCCCGCGGTGGTCACCGTCGGCTCCATCCACGGCGGCACCAAGGCCAACATCATCCCCAATGAAGTGAAGCTCCAGCTCACGCTCCGCTCGTACTCCGACGACGTGCGCGCTCACACGCTCGAAGCCGTGAAACGTATCTGTCGCGGCGAAGGCATCGCTGCCGGCCTGCCTGATGACCTTCTGCCGATCGTGAAGGTCATCGAGGAGGAGGCGACGCCCTCCACCTACAATACCCCCGAACTCACGCGCCGCCTGCGCGGGACGTTCGTCGACTGGCTCGGCGAGACCAATGTAAAGGCCATCGATCCCGAGATGGGTGGCGAGGATTTCTCCCAGTTTGGCCGCACCGTGGACAAGGTCCCGCTGTGCCTCTTCCGTCTCGGTGCCGTCGATCCTGCGAAGGTCGCCGAGAGCCAGCGCACGGGCGCGCCGTTGCCCTCGCTGCACTCCAGCAAGTTTGCCCCACTGCCCGAGCCCACGATCAAGACCGGCGTCACCGCCATGACCGCTGTGGCGCTGGAGCTGTTGGCCAAGAAATAGACCGCTCAAGGCGCGGCGCTCCGGGTTTGCAAATTGGCCCGCGCTGCGCGTGATTCGCGGGTCATGCGCAGCGTCTTCATTCTCGCTCTCCTCGGGGTGTGTCTTGCCACGGTCGCGCTCGTCGCGCGCTCGGGTTTCCTCGCCCGCAAGAACCCCGGCCGGCCCATCAACTCCGCCATGCGCGCCGCGCTCGACGCCGACGCGCCGCAATACAGCACGGCCGACGCGATGATCATCGCACAGACCTACGGCTCCGCGCACAAGACCACCTCCGGCCTCCGCTGGGTCGAGCGCGCGCCGGGCACCGGCACCGCCATGCCGCGCATCGGCGACGAGATCATCGCCCACTACGACGGCCGTCTGCTCGATGGCACGCCGTTCGACAGCTCGTACAAGAAGGGCGTGCCGCTCACCTTCCGCGTCGGCACCGGCTCGGTCATCCGCGGCTGGGACGAGGCGTTTCTCACCATGAAGCGCGGCGAGAAGCGGACCCTGATCATCCCTTACTGGCTCGGCTACGGCGAGCGCGGCAGCCCGCCTAAAATCCCCGGCAAAGCCACGCTGGTCTTCGAGGTCGAGATGCTCGACTTCCGCTGATTAGGTCCGCGCCTGCGGGATAACTGCAGTCGCTGCGGCAGCTTGGTAAGCCGGTTGGGTAAGATGTGTGCGCTAACATTTAACATCGATCCGGTGCGTTTTTTCTCCCCTTCCGGTCACGCGTGCGCATGATAGCTCCTCCAACTTCACTGCGACTCGTCCCCGAGCCGCCCGCATGACCCCTGCTCCGACTATCCTCAACCGGCTCCTGCTGCTTGTCGCAGTTTTGGCGTTACCGTTTGTGGGGCTGGCGGGATACGGCTTGGCCCGGCAGTTCCGGAGCGACCGCGAGCATGCGCTCCATGATGTCTCGCTGATCCAGCAGACCGCCGATCGGCAGATCCGCGGCTGGCTCGATGGCACGCGACTCCGGCTCGAGCGCCTCGCCCACTCCGACGTGGTACAGCGTCGACGCCTCCAGCGGATCGATACGGTCTTCCAAGAGTTCTACGAAAACCAGCCCGAGCTCTCCAACCTCGCCCTGCTCGACGAGGGCGGCCACGTGCTCGCCGCGGTCAACATCCGTCCCACCGATCCCTCCGTATCGCTGCTCGATGACCCGCATTGCGGCGAGGCGGCGCGCGCCACGGCCTTCTACATCAGCCCGCCGTTCGTCGGTGCTACCTCCAAGACTTGGACCTGCGTCATGTCGCAGCCGGTGATGTCCGCTGAGGGCACGCGCCTCGGCGCGCTCCTCGTCGCGCTCAATCTCCCCCAGCTCGCCAGCTCGCTCACGCTGCCCACCGAACTGCGCGGCTTCAGTGTCGGCGCGGTCGACAATCAGGGCACCGTCCTCCTGCGGCTGCCCGAGCCCGCGCGCTTCATCGGGCAATCGCTGCCCGACTTCACCCATCTGCGCAACGCGCTCGATGCGGGCCAGCGTCAGGGCATCCAGTGCGCCGGCATCGACGGCAGCAAACGCACCGTGAGCGCCTCACCGCTGCTCGGCACTCCGTGGGTCGTCTTCGCCTCGGTCTCGACGGCCGATATCCTCAGCGACGCGTGGCTCAATTTCTGGCGCACGTTTGCCGTGATCGCCGCGCTGCTGATCTTCGCCACGTGGCTCGCAGCCATCTACGCGCGGGCCATTGCCCAGCCGATCACCGCGCTCGCCAACGCCGCCCGCGCGCAGACCGAGGGCCGCACCGATGCCCGCGCACTCATCGCCGGCCCGGCCGAGATCGCCGGCACCGCCGCCGCCTTCAATGCCATGGTCGACGCCCGCGAGCGCGACGCCGCCGCGCTGCGCGAGAGTGAGGAGCGCTTCCGCTCCGTGGCCAACTCCGCCCCGGCCTTCATCTGGATGTGCAACGCCGCTGGCGAGACGACGTTTCGCAACGACGCCTGGCTCGCCTTCACCCGCCACACCGCCAGCGGCCTCGCGCCGACCAACTGGCACTCGCACATCCATCCCGATGACAAGGAGCGCTGTCAGGCCGAGTTCACTCGACACATCGGCGCGCGTAGCGATTACACGATGGAGTTTCGCCTGCGCGATGCCGACGGCCACTACCGCGTGATCCTCGACCATGGCAAACCGCTGCACGGCCACGACGGCGCGTTCACGGGTTTCATCGGCGTGAGCTTCGACATCACCGATCTCCGCCGCGTCGAGCAGGAGCGCCAATCGCTCGACCAGAAAATCCTCGAGATGCAGAAACTCGAGAGTCTCGGCGTGCTCGCGGGCGGCATCGCGCACGACTTCAACAATCTCCTCACCGGCATCCTCGGCAACGCCTCCCTCGCGCGCCACGAACTCCCGACCGGTGTCGCAGGCGACCAGCTCGCGCAGATCGAGCAGGCCGCGCGCCGCGCCGCCGAGCTCTGCCGCCAGATGCTCGCCTACGCCGGCAAGGGCCGCTTCGTCGTCCAGCAGCTCGACCTCAACGCCCTGCTCACCGACATGCGTTCGCTGCTGCAGCTCTCCATCGGCAAGAAGGTCAACCTCCGCCTGCGCCTCGGCGATGCGCTCCCCGCCGTCCACGCCGACGCCACTCAGCTCCGCCAGCTCCTCGTCAATTTTGTCGTCAACGCCTCGGAGGCCATTGGCGACCGCACCGGCTCGATCAGCCTCGCCACCGGCCTCATGCGCGCCGGCCGCGAGTACCTCAGCCAGTCGCGCTTCGCCAACGATCTCCCCGAGGGCGAGTATGTTTACCTCGAGATCACCGACGATGGTTGTGGCATGAATCGCGAGACGCTCGCGCGCATCTTCGATCCGTTTTTCACGACGAAGTTTACCGGCCGCGGCCTCGGTCTCGCCGCCGCCATCGGCATCGTCCGCGGCCACTCCGGCGCGATCAAGGTCTACTCCGAGCCCGGCCGCGGCACCACGTTCAAGGTCCTGCTCCCCGCCGTCGGCGGCCCTGCCGAACAAGTCCGCAGCGTGCAGATCGCTGCGCGCCCGTGGCAGGGGTCCGGCAATATCCTCCTCATCGACGACGAGGAGATTGTCCGCCGCACTTCATCGCGCATCCTCGAGTCCTTCGGCTTCGTCGTCGAGCTCGCCGCCGATGGCCACGAGGGCGTCGCGCTCTTCACGCGCAACCCCGCCCGCTACGATGTCGTGCTCCTCGACCTCACGATGCCCGGCATGGACGGCGAGGAAGTCTTTCGTCAGCTCCGCTTGATCCGCCCCGACGTGCGCGTCGTCCTCATGAGCGGCTTCAACAAGCAGGAAGCCGTCAATCGTTTCCTCGGCAAAGGCCTCGCCGGCTTCATCCAAAAGCCCTTCGAGATCTCCACGCTCACCACCGAGCTTCGCTCCGCCTTAGGCGAGCACCCGCCCGTAGTCTGACTTCGCGCGCAGCATCCTGCCCGCGCAAGAAACTCCTCACGCCCCTCACCAAGGAGGGCCGAGCTCCCGCGAGGCCGGTTCAACTCCAGCCGCCCCCTCATCCCCGTAGATGCGAGCGCCAGCGAGCAGACAGTCTTCTGCTCACTGTCCCTCCCACCCGTCGCTCACCCGCCTCAATGGGGACGCGGCGCCCTCGCCGCGTCATTCGCTCCGCCCGCCTGAAACTTTCAAAGACCCCGTTCCTTTGCGATCCTTCGCCACCTTCGCGTCTTCGCGCTTAACCAAACCTCCGCCTCCACCATCTCTCCCCCAACTTCGACATTCCGTATTCGGCGTTCGACGTTCGACGTTCTCTCACAGCACCCGCACCTCAGCTCTCTTCGCGCCCGACCTTAGCCTCTTAGCGCCTTCGCGTTTAACAAAACCGCCTTCCACCCGTCACACCCCGCGTGCCGAATTCCCATTGTCATCCGCCCTTCGCGCGTCTCGCATCTCGGCGTCCAGCCGCTCCTACCCTCGCTTCTATGAAAAAATATATCGTCGAGTTCATTGGCACGTTCTTCCTCGTGTTCACCATCGGCGCCGCCGTCATCCCGCCCGGGGCCGGCACGCTTGCCCCGCTCGCCATCGGCGCTGCCCTCATGGTCATGATCTTTTCCGGCGGTCACGTCTCCGGCGCGCATTTCAATCCCGCCGTCACCCTCGCCGTGTGGATGCGCGGCAAGTGCGACACCAAGGACGTCGTCCCCTACTGGATCGCGCAGATCCTCGCCGCCGTCGTCGCCGCGTGGCTCATGCACTTCATCAAGCCCGTCTACACCGCCGGCCCGCTCCCCATCGGCTGGAAAGCCGCGCTGCTCGTTGAGTTCCTCTTCACCTTCGCGCTCGCGTGGGTCGTCCTCAACACCGCCACCGCCAAGGGTACCGCCGGCAACTCCTTCTACGGCCTCGCCATCGGCATGACCGTCATGGCCGGCGCGGTCTCCGTCGGCGGCATCTCGGGTGGCGCCTTCAATCCCGCCGTCGCCGTCGGCATCACGCTGATGGGCCTGCAAACGTGGTCCAACTTCTGGATCTTCCTCGTCGGCAATCTCGCCGGTGGCGCCGCCGCCGCCAGCGCCTATCGCGTGGTCAACGGCAACGAGTGACGCGGACCGCGTCGCGGTCCGCGCAAATTCCAAAGGCCAGACGCCAAACTCCAAAAGCCACTGCGCCTTTCCGGCGCAAAAAACTCCCCCACTCAAGGGCGGCTCTCCGGGC
The DNA here is from genome assembly GCA_048498795.1 of Verrucomicrobiota bacterium. Classification (GTDB taxonomy): domain Bacteria; phylum Verrucomicrobiota; class Verrucomicrobiia; order Opitutales; family Opitutaceae; genus JBEHXH01. The sequence continues at coordinate 78,581 of JBEHXH010000016.1, read as the reverse complement.
CGCCCTTCTTTTTGCCCACCTCCCGCGCACACGCTCACTATTCGCTCCACGCGCCAAGCCACTCGCCCACTGAGGGAGGGGCTTTACGCCCCGACTCCGCGCCGCCCGCGAAAAATCTTCGCTCTCACCTCATCCGTCTCCGCTCACCTTTCACCCATGGGGACGCGGCGCCCCCGCCGCGTTAGTTACGCTCACGCCCAACCACCAAGCTCGCCGCATTCACTGCGCAGCATCCTTTGTGATTTGCCGTTTGCCCCTCTGAGATTTCCGCGCGCACCCGCGCGCGGCCTCAGCGCCTAACCCCGCGGTGCAACCGGCTCGCCGGCTTCGCCGCCGTCGCCGCCGTCTCCGCCAGCGCCTTCTCATCGAACAGCGCCGAGTAGATATAGTTGAAGCCCTCGATTTTTTTCCGCTCCACGGCCTTGCCCATGTAGCGCTCGATCGAGCGCGCGTCGCGCACGTCTTCCTCGGTCACGAGCGTAAACGCATCGCCGGTGTTCTGCGCGCGGCCCGTGCGGCCGATGCGGTGCACGTAGTCCTCGGCGTTTTCCGGCACGTCGTAGTTCACCACGTGCGACACGCCCGCGATGTCGAGGCCGCGCGCCGCGATGTCCGTCGCCACGAGCACTTCAAACTTGCCCGTCTTGAAACCTTGCAGTGCCTCCACGCGCTCGCGCTGGCTGCGGTCCGAGTGCATCACGCCGACCGTGTGGCCCGTGCGCTCGAGGCGATGCGCGATGCGATCCGCGCCCATGCGCGTGCGGCAAAACACAATCACGCTCTTGAAGTCCGTCTGCTGCAAGAGCAGCTCCAGCAACTCGAATTTCTGCGACGCCACCACCGGGTAAAACGCGTGGGCCACCGTCTCCGCGGGCGACCGCACGCGGCCGATCTCCACCTTCACCGGATCGCGCAGCGCCCAGCCCGCGAGCTGCTCGATCTCCGGCGGCAGCGTGGCCGTGAAGAACAAAGTCTGCCGCGTCTTCGGGCACTTCTGCACGATGCGGCGCACGTCGGGGAGGAAGCCCATGTCGAGCATGCGGTCCACTTCATCGAGCACGAGGATGTCCACGTTCTCCAGCGAGCAGTTGCCCTGCTCCAAGTGATCCAGCAGGCGGCCCGGCGTCGCCGCCAGGATGTCCATGCCGCGGCGCAGATCCTCGACCTGCTTCCCGTATCCAACTCCTCCATACACGATCGTCACGCGCAGGTCGGTAAACTTGGTGTACTTGTGAAACGCCTCCTCCACTTGCAACGCCAGCTCGCGCGTCGGCTCGAGGATCAGGCAGCGCAACTTGCCGTGCGTGCCGAGGCGCTGGATGATCGGCAGCGCAAACGCCGCCGTCTTGCCCGTGCCCGTCTGCGCCGACCCGATCACGTCGCCGCCCTTCAGCACCACCGGGATCGCCTGCGCCTGGATCGGCGTCGGGGAAACGTAGCCCATCTCCTGCACCGCAAAGGCCAGCGCATCGCTCAGCCCGAGCTTGGAAAATTCCGTCTCCATCTTCGGCACATCCACCGGCACCACCGGCTTCGCCGTCGTGTTCTGCGGATGCTCGAAATCGTCGCGCTTCGGGCGCTCGCGCTCACCGCGACCATGCCCACGACCGCCGTGACCGCCTTCACTGCGCGGGCCGCCGTCGTGTCTCGGACCACGCCCGCCATCTCGCCGCGAGTGACCGCCACCACTGTGGCCCTGCCCCTCACGCCGCGGACCATGATCGTCGCGCCGCGAACGCCCTTCGCGATTCTCGCGCGGCTCCCGCGGCTCGTGGCTGCCCGCACCACTGTGCGCGCCGCCCGACTTGGCTGCGCCACCGGACTTGGGCCCGTGCCCATGGCCCTGTTCGCTACGGGTCCCGTGCGAGGTCGATTTTCCGTGGCCGTGGCTGTGGGAAGAAGAGGATTTGCCGCCGGACGCGGCGGACTTGGCAGGACGCGAAGGCGCGATCTTTTCGCGAATCTTCGCCAGTATCTTTCGGAGCATATCGTTTAGCGGTAAACCCCTCAAAATTCCTACTTTTCCATCATTGGCAACCTCCGAACACCACCCGCCCCTCTATTGGGGCCAACAGCCCATCCCAAAAAATTGGAGGGCCGAGCTCCCGCGAGGCCGCCCCCGCAGAGATTGGGTGCCCATTCCCAGAGCTTCGGTCCCGCCCGCGCACCGACCCTCGACACCCGTAAACACAAGAGCCGCCCCTTTCGAGGCGGCCCGTGTGACCTAACACCAAGCAAACCGTAAGAACTACAAACTTTCACTGTCCAGTGACAGTGCTGACTACACGGAGATAGACGCGGCCGTTCACGAAACGCTCAAAAATATCCGCATATTTTTCGCAGAAAAATCAGTCACCCTCAAATCACTCCATTCCATCGCTTTGCGCATTGTGAATGACTTTTCTTCGACTCTCCCCGCGCGTGGATTGACGCCATTTATCGCCCTTTTTCATCCATGGAAAACTCTCGCCCCCACCTCTTCGGCGTCCTCGCCGGCCTCTTCCTCGCGTGCGGCCTCTGCTTCGCGGCCCTCATCCTCACCCGCACCTGGATTCACCTCCACGAATCCCAAGTCATCGACGTCACCGGCTCCGCCCGCAAAAACGTCCGCTCCGACCTCGCCCTCTGGCACGCCTCCTTCTCGACCGATGCCCCCACGCTCCTCGAGGCTCAGGAAAAACTCCGCGCCGACCTCGCCAAGGTCGACCGCTGGCTCGACCAAAACCACCTCACCGACCACTACGCCCATCCCGCCCAGATCCAGGAAATCACCGCCTCCCACCACGACCCCGACGCCGACAACCAGACCCGCCAGCGCATCGGCTACCGCCTCACCCAGGCCATCGCCATCCGCTCCACCGACGTCGACCGCCTCCCCGCCCTCGCCAGCGCCAGCGCCGAACTCATCGCCCAAGACATCGCCTTCATCTCCGACAAAGTGGAGTTCATCTACACCAAGTCCGCCGACGCCAAGATCGAGATGATGGCCGAAGCCACCAAGGACGCCCGCGCCCGCGCCGACCAGATCGCCGCCCAAGGCGACCGCACCATCAAGGAACTCCGCACCGCCCGCATGGGCGTCGTGCAGATCAACCCCCTCTACTCCTCCGCCACCAGCTGGGAAGGCAACAGCGACAACTCTTCCCTCGAAAAAACCATCATCGCCACCGTCTCCGCCACCTTCGCCCTGAAATAAGCGCCTGCACCGTAGCGGAAGCCGTGAGGCTTTCGCTACACGCCTGTCGCGCTCAACGCGCCAGCCTCCCGCGTCCCGCTACTCCTAAACGATTTCAGCCGATTTTATCCGGTGTTACCCGGGACAAACCGGGACAACCCGGAAAATCCCGCCACCACCTCTCACTCCGTTCGCTTCCCTCCTGCGAACCGATCGCCCATCCACGCCTTCAATCCCCCCCACCAACCGCCCTTCGTTCCCTTCTTTAAAAAAATCACCCCGCCCCACGCGAGAGCTTCTTGCCTCTCCCCTCTTCGCGATCCTTCGCCACCTTCGCGTCTTCGCGCTTAACCACCACGCCCGCCCTCACCAGCACTCTCCGCCCTTCGACGTTCAAAGTTCAGCGTTCGATGTTCGACGTTCAGTTTTCTTCCCTCCTGCCTTTCCTCCGTTTTCTCCTGTAAAAAACAAAACCACCTCCGCTCCTTTCCCCCGCCCAAGCTTTTCAAAGAACCCCCGATTTTATCCGGTCTTAGCCGAGAATAGCCGGGACAACACGGGACAAGCCGACAACACCCGCTCACCTCACCGATCCTCCCCGCGTCACCCCCGCCGCGGATTCCCCCACCCAGCAGCGCCGCCAGCATCCTCGTCGCCTCGTCCGTGCCCTCGCCCGCGCCTTCTCCCCTCGCGCCCGCTCTCCGCCGATAGTACCGCGACACCGCACTGCGCGAAGACACCACGCCAAATTCCGCCGCGAGCAACCGTACCACCTCCCGGCAACTCCGGTTCTCCTCCTCGAGCCAGACGTGCAGCCGCCCCCGCACCTCCGCCGGCAAACGCTCGAGCGTCGAATCACTCCGCGGCTTCATTCGGGAAGAGTTCATGATTTTGCACCGGCGGATTTCCGCCGCAGGCATTGAATCACGCCCCCTCCCCCAAACCCTGTCCCACCCCGAAAAATCCGAAACCAATCGAGTACTCAGCCACCCCCGTTTTTATCCCCGGCTCCGCCTCCCCAACGTCGCGCCGAGCCCCAGCGAGTCGAAATCCCCCATGGAGGGCCGAGCTCCCGCGAGGCCGCCCGCTCCCTGTGGGTTGCGAGCTCACTCGCAACAGCGCTCCTCCGCCCCAGCCGCAGCCGCCTCCCCCAGTAGCGCAGGCGTCCTCGCCTGCCGTCCCTCCCCGATTGCGCGCTCTAGCGCGCAACACCTCCCCGTAGCGACGAGCGCCCGCGAGTCGAAACACCGCAGCTCTATTTTGACGTCGAAATCCTAACTATAGTTTTCGATATCCATCGCCGCCAGCCCAGCGTCGGTATGCACGCCTCAGCCTTTGATCTACCCATGAACCAGTCCGCCCTAATCATCCTCGTCGTCGGCCTCATCCTCGCCTTTATCATTATCCGTGGCATGATCATCCGCCGCAAGCGCGTGATTCCCGCGCCGCGCTTCGGATTGCTCGATCTCTCCTCGGGTGCAGCCACCGCTATCATCGCCGAGGACCAGGCTGCGCTCTCCGCGGTGCTGGGCGCACCCACCGTTTCCACCTCCACCCCTCCCGCCTGCGATGTCCTGTTCATCTATGGTCAGCTCGATCACTCGACCGGCTGTTTCACTGGATCGGAACTCCATTTCCGCGAAATCCTCCGCCGCACCGGAGCTACCGTCGTCGTGATTGCCTCTGACCATGACCCCACCCAGTTCCGCGGCGACGCACTGAAAAAGCGCGACGGACAACCAGCCGCCAACTGGGTCCTCACGATTTCCCGCCGCGGCGACCGCTTCTCTCGTTTCTTCCACGAGCTCTTCTCGCGCATGAAAGCAGGCACCACGATGCCTGTCGCTTGGGTCGCCCTCGCCCCCCAAATCCCCCATCGTGAGCAGACCGATTGCCCCGAGACCATTTTTCTCTGCGAAGCCGGCGGCATCGCTTTCCGCTAATTCCCACCGGGAGCCTATAGTCTATAGCCTACCGCCTAAAGCCCCGCCCCTATGCCCCTCGCCCTCACCCTGCAGATCCTCCAGCTGATCTACAATCAAGTCGGCACCCTCTGCGACCTGTACCCGTTCAACGCCGTCCGCCTCACCCCGCGCAAAGACCGCCTCATCGAATCCGCGATCAACGGCCTCGTGATGGGCTTCCCCATTGTCGCCTTCCTCACGCACCGCCAGTTCTGGATGGAGGGCGGCCTCACCTGCCTCGTCGTCCTCGCCCTCGGCGAAATCTTCACCTGGTGGGTCCCGTACCTCTTCGGTGCCTCGCCCAAATGGGCCGAGATGTACGCCCGCGTCCACCGCCACACCCTCACCCCGCTCCCCGCCCGCGGCCCCAACCCCGTCCCCAACTGGGAGCACCTCATCCTCATGGTCATCACCCAGTCGACCACGATAGTCAGCCTCCTCGCCTACCGCACCCGCTTCGGCCTGAGCTTCCCCCACTGGTGGCTGATGCTCCCCATCGCCCTCGCTCTGCTCACCACGATCTACCTCCAGTGCTGCTATGCGCCAAAGCCGCGCACGCCACTCTCCGAGTAAGCTACATGGGTTTGCGCCGTGTATTAAATGGCCAAAACGACCACTTATCGGTTCGCATCATCGTTACAAAAACCCTACATCTGAATTCATGTCGGCGACCACTGGCTCCTCCACTCCCCCTGTGATTTTTCTAGGACAGTGCCGACGTGCAGCGGTCGCCGGCGACGGGCAAATTCCAATTTGGAATATTCAAGGACTCTCATCCTCGGTAATCTCATTCATCTACCCTCTCAGCTTCGACAACCTAACCCTAGGCTGGGCAATCTCCCCCTCACTCCCACATAGCCCGATTCTGATACAGATTACCTCCGAGGACGGGACGGAGGCTGGAACCATAACCCTAAACATAACGGCCGAAAACCAGCCACCAAACCCACCCCCGGCACCGGAAAAAGGCAGCTCACCGGCGGTCCTGGTCGGCGTATCAGCCTGGGCTATCGTCTTTGCATCGTTGCCCGCAAATCCGAAAATAATTATACCAGCACCAGGCCGCTACACCTTATCCATTAAGACAACAGAATCAGTCCAGTCGATAGGGGAGATACTTTTTCACGAAGCAATCGCAGCCCCGCTCACGCCAGAACGGATTGCCGCAATTCAAGGAGATCCGACCGCCGCAAAAGCGGTTCGCGTCGAGACAAGCTGCAGCATCTGCGGCGACAAACTCACAGCCTATGCAGCACTTGAGAGAAGCCCAAAACTAGAAGGGGAAGGCGCATTTTGGTACCAAAGCATACCAGACGTATTTCAATGCAAATGCGGAAAATCAAAAACCGAGCTGGGCACCATCAAAAGGAATCTACATGGCCTCCTAGGAAATCGAGCCAGTGCAAATGAAAAAACTCAATTCATACCGCTCTACGAGAAAAGCTCACTAGAATCAGTGGTCTCAAATTTTATCGCACTATTGGATAAAAAACCAAACGAAGAGCCAGTTCAAAAATTCCTAGAAAACAATCCCATATTACTACATCAATTTTCAGCCGATAGAATTTTCTTTAAGCCCGCAATTCTTACTCGATACAAAGCCGACTTCGCAGTCCTAACATCCCAAAGCGAACTGCTCCTAATTGAGATAGAAAAGCCAGAGCTAAAACTGATGAAAAGCGACGGCGGGGTAGGCGCAGAACTGAGCCACGCCTATGATCAAGTTTCCGACTGGCTCTCAGTGGCAGAAGAACATCGGCACGCATTTTTGACCGAGATGGGAATTACTCGGCCAGTCGTCAGAATTCGCGGTGTCGTAATCGCGGGACGAGATGGAAAGTACGACTCTCAAAAGCTCAACAAAATCAAATCACGAGTACGAGAGCGCACCACGTTCTACACGTACGACGATCTCCTATTCGGAATGATTTCGTTAATCCGAAAACTAGACGCCCTTGTTTAAGATAAAGCTCGCCGCCAAAAACAAACAGACGACTGCACCCGTGAGAATCCTAGACATCGATCTAGACTTCTTTGTTAGCCCAATCGCCAGCTTCGGCTCTAGCAACGAACGACTAGATGATTCCGACTACTCCGTAGACAGCATAGACGTGGCACGCAGCTTTCTCGAAACTCAGTGCCGGCTATCCAAGCGTCGTAAACTGCCCGGCGCATGCTTTGAGCATCATGACGATGTCTTTTATCACGTGAGAGATCTTTACGCCTCAGGTGAACTCACCTCCCCAATTGAGCTTCATCATGTTGATGCTCATTCCGACATAGGTGGCGGATTCACCACTTGCTGGATATATGTCGAACAAGAATTAGTTCACCAGCCAATTCCCCGGAGGATGCATCCGAAGCGAGGCATTCCTTATCTAAACTCCGGAAACTTCGTCGTATTTCTAGCCGCTTGCGGCTGGCTGAATCAAATTCACTTTGTAGTACCAAACGAATGGCGCGACGACACCAATGCAGCCTATCTAAAGGATTTTTCCATAAACTCACGGGCACTCCAACTTAAGCGATACCGCGCATCTGACGTCGACTCAGCGGGCGTGAACTGTTCACTCGCTGACATCAAGCACACGTTAGAACCCGAAATCCCCTTTCGCTATACCTTCCGCTCGCGGTATCAGGCCTCAGAAGGATTCGATCAAATACTCCTAACTCGTTCGCCCGGATTCACGCCTAAAGCAGCAGACAAGCTATTCGATTTTATAAATGAATATATAAAATAGCTAAGCGCGTTTGCCTGCGCCGCCTCCTTCGTCGGGCGTAGGCGCACCTCTCCGGGCCTATTTCTTTACCGCCCCCACATAGCGATACGTATTGATCATCACGCCTGTCGCCGTGCCCTTCGTGCTGACGAAGGCGAGTTCGCACGCGTCGAAGGTCTCAGCGAGGACGCGTTTGCCCCGGCCGAGGATCACCGGGTAAACGAAGAGCACCACCTCATCGACCAGCCCGTGCCCGAGCAGCACGGAGGTCACCGTCGAGCTGCCCCACACGACCAGATCGCGGCCGTCTTCGGCCTTGAGCACGCGCAGTCCCGCCACGAGATCCGGGCCGACGGCCTTAGCTGGCCCCCAGCCGAGGCTCTCCGGCCAATGAGTCGCGACGTATTTTGTGGCGCCGTTGAACAGCTCCGCCATCGGATGCGGCCCCGCCTTCGGCCAGTAGCCGGCCCACAGATCGTAGGTGCGCCGCCCCAGCAACAGATCAAAGCCCGCGCCCTGCACCTCCATCACGAGTTGAAACCCCGTCGGCGTGCGATACGGCGTCGTCCACGAGCCGTACTCATAGCCCTCCTCCTGCTCGATCACGCCATCCAGCGAGATGTGTTCGAATATCCGGATCTTTCTCATGTTGGGTTGTCCCCTGCTTGAATAATTTTCTGTCCTCACTCCCCGACGAATCACGGCGCTCGATTCGGACACCCTAAACCCATTTTGGTCCGCCAACGCTCGCAGATTTATTTTCGCCCCGACAAAATGCCTGAGTGATCGAGCCTAGCCTGCCGCTCACTCGCCCACCCTTCGCCGCAACTCCTCCGACAGCACCCACTCGCCCCGGCCCAGCAGCGCCGCCTCGTTTACCGCAAGCCCAGCAATATCGAAGCGCTCCAGTTCGCCACTGCCCAGCACGCCGACCGCCACCGGCCCCACGTGCGCGCGGATGCGCAGCTGCGATTCATAGCCTGCTCGCGCGAGAAATTCGTTCACCGCGCCCTGCAGTTTCCGCAGCGCCGCCACCGCCTCGCCCGGCCGCTCCGCCGGAAACACGACCATCGCCGCATCGCCGATGAACTTCACGATCCGCCCCTCCGTCCCCGCGAGTGCGGCTTGTGCGACCGCATAAAACTCCCCGAGAAACGCAAAGACCTCCTCCGGCTTCAGCTGCGCGCAGATCAGTCGGTGATACCCCGTCACATCCGCAAACGCGATGATCTGCTCGCAGAGCACGGGCGGTGCGGAAGGGGCGACCGGAGTTTTCATCGGAGTATCCGTTAAAATTGTCCTGCCTCTCGCACCTGCCGTGCGCTCACGGCTTGCTCCCGTATTTCGCCTTGTAGCGCTCGTCCTGCATCCATCGCAGCCAGAGAAACGGCAGCGCCGCCAGCACGACGAACGACAGCACCGTGACCACGGGGTGCGCTTCCGTCCACGTCGCCGCATAGTACACCAGCCAGATGATCACCACCCACCACGCCATGCTGCTCCCCACGAAAGCGTAGGTCCAGCCTACCTGCGGCCACGAGAGCTTCATTTGCTCGATGAGCACATAGCCATCGCTGCGCCCCACGAGGATGTTCACGTCGTTGGCCTTGTCGCGCCGCACGCGCTGCGTGCCCAGCGGAAAGATCGGGAGATAGGCCAGCACGAACCACTCCGTGCAGATATACGAGCCATCGGGCCGCCGGTCAGCCTCGCCATAGTATTTCGTGCCACAGCCTTTGAACGTGAAGGGTATGTTCTCTCCACCGACGCTTGCGCCGCGCCCGCGCGGTCGCAACCGCTTTCGCGTCCTGCTTCACTTCCTCGCCTTCAGTCCTCGAACACCTCGATCCACTCAGGCTTGATTCTCATCGCGAGCGCCGCAGTGAAAACGAATTTCGCCACGTCCCGTTTCTCCAGCATAAGCTGGTTCACCAGCTTCATCTCGGAACCCCGCAGAGCGACGCCCATCAGCGAGTCCTTCGTCATCCGCTGCTCCACCAAAGCGCTGCGCGCGACGGCCTGCAGATCCGCGAATAACACGACGGATTTCAATGCGAGCCGAAGCGGCGGCCGCGATTGCCCCACATGGATTTCAATATAGTCCACCAGCTTGGGCACCGTGGCCGGCGGCAGATATTCCGCGAGCAATCGCCCGAGCGCCAGCGGCGCGAAGCATATCAGGAGCTCCGCTTCGCTCTCGGAATACCCCGCGTCCCGCAGCCGCCGCACCACCTGCGCATCGTCCTCACGCCGTGCTGACGCAATCACGTCGATCCCCGTCAGCAGTCGGGCCTCATCGACCGGCGATCGACTCGCCCCGGGCCCGGAAAACGCCCAGCCCCAAAACTTGCCCCAACGATTCCGCCAGCGGGTGCTCAGGTTTTCCATGGTATCAGGCTGCAGCCAGATGTCGGATCCTCACCGCTACTTTCGCGCTGCGTCCTCGCCCGGCTCCGCCAGCATCCCGCGCAATTTCTCTCCATAGGCCCGCCTCGTTTCGCTCGGATCGGCCCGCATCGCCTGCATCAGATTCCGCCGCGCCTCGCTCGTGCGGTAATCGGGGAAATACTCCACGAGTATTTGATCCACATAGATCTGATCGACATCCCGCCACTGCAGCGCCTGCAGCAGGCAGGCGTGAATCGCCTCCATCCGTTCGCGATCGCCCTTCTCTTGCGAGGCCGCGTGCCGCGGGAGGAGGTCATGCATCGCCCCGAGGTAGTTGTCCGAGCCATCGGCGGCGCGCAGGTTTTTCATCATTTCCATCATTCGCTCTGGCGCTTTGCGATCGGCGGTGCAGATCACGGCCTGGGCGATGTCGTATCGCTTATCGCCTGGCTTGATGCGCGCCAGTGCCAGCACCCTGTCCAAGGCATCCGCCCCCGCCACATCGCCCAAGACATAGAGCACGCTGCCTAGCATCCGGCCATCCTGGCTGCGCTCGTTTTCGTGCTCCCGAATTCCATCGCGCGCCATCCGGATCAACACCTCCACCAACTGCCGATTCGACAATCCCAGCACACGTGCTCGCGCCGACACGACCTCGCTTGTCGAAATCACCGCCCCCTTCCTCGGCGCGGGAGCGGGAGCCCCGAGGTCGTCACAAAAATCGGAATGCATGGCTATGGCTCGATAGAGCTGATCGCGCAATGCCCGCTCGTCCGGCTGGCCGTGCAACCCCGCCGCCAGCCCGCCAAGCCCGAGCAAAATACCGAGATACCATTTACCGCTCACGGTGCTACGAATAGTATGTTAAGCGCACCCGCCAAGAATATCTCAGATAAACTCCACACTTCTACCTCGCCCCCCGCGCTCAGAAATCACGCCGACTCATCACTCAAGCGTCCGTCTCTCCTGTGCTTTTTGTGCCTTCTGTCGCCAAGCTCCGCCTTATCCACTCCCGCCTCTAAGCGTCAGCGCGCCTCACTTCTCCCGCCAGCGATCCTTCTCGATCGCATTCCGCACATCGCGCAGCTCGGCGATGCGCGCCGCATCCGGCGTGCGGTGCTGCGCGAAGAGCGCGAGGCCGCGGTCCAGCGCCGGCAGCGCCTCGGCGAGACGGCCCTGCGCGCGCAACGCGTCGGCGAGAGTCACGTGATACACCGCGAGACGATCCGACTCCATGGGCGACGGGCCGTGGCGCATCTCCAGCTCGACCGATTTGCGCGCGGCGAGTTCGGCTGCGGCGGCATCTTCGAGCCGCAGGTGCAGCGTCGCGAGTTCATGGTACTCGGCGGCGAGCTCAGGGCGCTCGGTCTTGGGCGTCTGTTCGAGCGCTGCCTGCAGGCTGTCGCACGCCGCCGCGAAATTTTCCTCGGCGAGAAATTTCCGGTAGGCGCTGCGTGCATCGTTGCTGCTGGTGCTGCTCATAGGTTCGACGGTCTGGATCACAGGTCCCAGTTATCCGAACACGCGGACTGGCCGAATACAAGCGCGCGCCCTGTCACGAAATGCCGACGAGAACTTCGATCTTTTTAACCACGAATGGACGCCAATTCACGCGAATCCAATCCTGCTGAACCCCGGTCCCTTTAACCGCTAATCCGCGCTAATTGACGCTAATCCAGTCCTCCAAATCCGAGCCGGGAGAATTTCAATTTACCTCTCCGAAATCGGATCGAAGATTAGCGCAGATTAGCGTTCCAAAAAAATCTGCCTTTCGCGCCGCCTTACGGCAACGCAATCGGCTCCAGCCCCGGCGCGATCGCTGGCTCTTCGTTTCCGCTCACGAGCTTTCGCGGCGTGCGTTTCAGCGGGTAGCTGAATTGCTTCCCCTCGTAGTTGCGGAAGATCACTTCGTCGTCGGTGATTTTCTCGAGGTAGTCGGGATTGATCGGCACCTTGCCGCCGCCGCCGGGCGCGTCGATCACGTACTGCGGAATCGCGTAGCCGGTCGTGTGGCCACGGAGCGCGCGGATGATCTCGATGCCCTTGCGCACATCCACCTGGAAGTGGCCGCCGCCCGTGATCAGATCCATCTGGTAAAGATAATACGGCCGCACGCGCATGCGCAGCAGGCGGTGGATGAGCGCCTTCATGACCTCGGCGTCGTCGTTCACGCCCTTGAGCAGCACGCTCTGGTTGCCGAGCGGCACACCCGCGAAGGCCAGCCGCTCGCACGCGGCGCGCAGTTCCGCGGTGGCTTCCTTCGGATGATTCACGTGGATGCTCATCCAGATCGGGCCGTACTTTTTGAAGATCTCGCACAGCGCCGGCGTGATGCGCTGCGGGAGAAACACCGGGATGCGCGAGCCGATGCGGATGAACTCCACGTGCTTGATCGCGCGGAGGCGCGAGATCAGGTGCTCGAGTTTCTTGTCCGAGAGCAGCAGCGGGTCGCCGCCGGAGAGGAGCACATCGCGCACTTCCGGGTGCGACTCGATGTAGCGGAGGCCCTGCTCGTACTCGGGGTGGAAATTGTAGTCCTGCGCGTTGGACACCAGCCGGCTGCGCGTGCAGTAACGGCAGTACGCGGCGCAGCGGTCCGTCACGAGAAACAGCACGCGGTCCGGATAGCGGTGCACGAGGCCCGGCACCGGCGAGTGCTCGTCCTCGTGGAGCGAGTCGAGCATCTCCTCTTCGCTCACGATCAGCTCGCCGCCGCGCGGGATGAGCTGCTTGCGGATCGGGCAATCCGGGTCGTCGCGGTCGATCAGGTTGAAAAAGTACGGCGTGATCGCCAGCGCGAGCTTCTGGTTGGCGTGCTCGCAGCCGGCCTTCTCGTCCGGCGTCAGCGTCATGTACCGCTCGAGCTGCTCGACGGTTGTGATGCGGTTCTTGAGCTGCCAAACCCAGTCCTGCCAATCGCTTTCGGGCACGTGCGACCAGAGTCCCTGGCCTTCGTACCACGCGTTACGGTCTTCTGTGTAGGGCATCGCGGGTTTTTGGTGAGGCGAGACCATTAGGAAGCTAACGATTCCTGTCAAATGGCCCCGCAAAAGTCTTTCGGTGCACCTCTGTCCCGAAATTCCCATCACAGTGCCCTCCAAGGCATCTCGGCCACTCAATGTGTCCAAAACGCACAATACCCTTGGCACCGCGCACGGGCGCGTTTTTCGTTCGGCTTTAATGTCCTCATCGCAGCCCGCCGTACTCGCCCTTGAAGATGGTTCCGTGTTCCGGGGCCGCGCCTTTGGCGCCGCCGCCACGATCGCCGGCGAGTGTGTGTTCAACACCTCCATGACGGGCTACCAGGAGATCATCACCGACCCGTCGTACTTCGGCCAGATCGTCACGATGACCGCCGTCCAGATCGGCAACTACGGCATCAACCCCGAGGACACCGAGGCCGCCGGCCCGAAGTGCTCCGGCTTCGTCGTCCGCGAGCTCTCCCCCGTCGTCTCCAACTGGCGCTCCACCCTCTCCCTCAGCGACTACCTCGCCCAGCACGGCATCCCCGGCATCAGCGAGGTCGATACCCGCGCCCTCACCAAGAAACTCCGTGTCGACGGCGCCATGAAGTGCTGCCTCAGCACCCTCCCCATCTCCGACGCCGACGCCGTAGCCCGCGCCCGCGGCTGGCAGGACATGGCCGGCAGCGACTACGTGAAGGACACCACCTGCAAGGCCCCGTACCTCTGGCGCGCCGACGACCCCGCGAATCACAACCCCGCGTACCTCCCCGTCGGCACCACGATGAACGCCCCCGGCGTGCCCGCGAAGAAGTTCCGCGTCGCCGCCTTCGACTACGGCGCCAAGTTCACCATCTACCGGAAACTCATCCGCCACGGCTTCGACGTCCAAGTCTTCCCCGCCACCGCCACCCACGAGGAAATCCGCGAGCACAAGCCCGACGCCATCTTCCTCTCCAACGGCCCCGGCGACCCTTCCGCGCTCCCGTACATTCACCAGACGGTAACCGGCCTCGTCCCCGATTTCCCCATCTTTGGTATCTGCCTCGGCCACCAGATGCTCACGCACGCCCTCGGCGGCACCACGTACAAGCTGAAGTTCGGCCACCGCGGCGGCAACCAGCCCGTGAAAAACCTCGAGACCGGCCGCGTCTCGATCACCGCGCAAAACCACGGCTTCGCCACCGACCCGAAGTCTCTCGAAAAGACCGGCGCCAAAGTCACCGAGATCAACCTCAACGACAACACCGTCGAAGGCCTGCGCCACACCAGCCTCCCCATCTTCAGCGTCCAATATCACCCCGAAGCCGCCCCCGGCCCCAACGACGCCGACCCCCTCTTCGTCGACTTCTACAAGATGGTCGAAAGCCGCAAAGCCGGGAAGATCTGAGGACGGTTTTCGTCCACTAAAGCACCGAGCCGAAGCGCCGCCCCGAGTGGGGTGAGGCATCCTGTCGCATATTGGAATCAGCATCCACCAAAGCGTGGATCGCTAAAACGCCTGCGCGGTAAGGCGCGTTATCCTTTAACGCGCCGGTTACGCTCAGCCCACCAATCCAGCCACCGATGGGCACAGATAGACTCTCCGCCATCTGTGCGCCCATCTGTCGCTAAAGAAAATTTAGCGCCTACAAAGAGATCCAAGCACACGCATCTTTCATTCGCGTGCATTGGCGTCCATTCGCGGTTCAAAAAACGCCTCGCTCACACCTTGGGCTTCGCTCCCGCATCCGACACCCTCTCCACCGCCACCCCCGCCCGGCACAGCGGACACTCCTCCGGTCGCCACATCCCGTAGTCGAGCGGCGCGATTCCCTCCAGCGCCAGTCCCTTCTCCGCCGCATACTTCGCCGCCGCTCCGCCGAAAATAAACAGCGCGCCCACCGCCACCGGCCGCGCGCCGCACGTGATCAGATCCGCATACGTCCCGCGCACCGCTGACCCCGCGCTCACCGCATCGTCGACGATCGCCACCACCTTCCCTTTCGCCGCCGCCCGCTGCTCCGCGGGCAATTCATACCGCACCGGAAACAACCCGCTCGCGCCCGGTGTTTCAAATCGCTCCGCGCGCAGCGCCATCACCCCCAATTCGCCCGCGATCATTTCCGCGAGCCTCGCCCCGCCCGTCTCCGGCCCACACACCGCCTCGACCCGATGCTGCGCCAACCGCCGCGCCAGCTCTCGCGCAAACGGCGCGAGTCTCGCCCGATCCGTAAACAATCCATCGAGCTCAAACCACCGCTCGCTATGGTACCCCGACTCCATCCGAAAATGTCCGCGCCGCCCCGCGAGCAGCGCGGTCAGCGCCTCCGCCATCGACTGTGCATCACCCGACATGCGCCCGACGCTGAGCCCACCCACTTACTTCCGCCAAGCCATTTCCCTTCACTGGCCCGCACGTCAGACTCGCTGTAACCTTTCGCCTCCTCTCACATCCAATCGCTTCGATGTCCTCCCCGTCCGCCCTTCGCGCTCACTCGGCCCACCCGCTCTCGCCGTTTGCCGATGTCTCGGACCTCGATGCGCTGGCGCAGATCGCGCGTGGCCACCGCGAGATGTTCGAGGTCATCGTGCGCCGCTACAATCAGCCGCTCTACCGCATCGGCCTCGCCTACCTCCGCGACCACGCGCTCACCGAAGACGCGATGCAGAACGCCTACCTGAAAGCCTTTCTTAACCTCCAAAAATTCCAGCGCGGCGCCGCGTTCTCCACGTGGCTCACCCGCATCATGATCAACGAGTGCCTCATGCTCCTCCGCCGAGCGAAGCACACGCCCGAGCAGATCGGCGACACTCTGACCGAAGACGAACTTCCCGCGCCCGCCTCCGCCGCCGTGGCGGCCGACCACCTCCAGCGCCACGAAATGAAAGTCCTCCTCGAGCAAGCCATCACCTCGCTGCCCCGCAACTACCGCGCCGTCTACATGCTGCGCGAGGTGCAGCAGCTCTCGACCGCCGAGACCGCCGAGTGCCTCAAGCTCTCCGCCGCCAACGTAAAGGTCCTCCTCCACCGCGCTCGCGAACAATTGAAATCCGAGCTGCTCAAGAGCGCCGCCGGCGTGGAGCTCTTCACCTACACCGCCCCGCTCTGCGACCCGATGACCACCCGCGTGATGCGCGCCGTGATCGCGGCCGCCTAAATTCGAGCGCTCCGGCCAGCACACGCGTGTGCTGCTCCATTGCCGTCGCTTCGCCGAGTCGCGCTACGCCTCGCCGCCGCACCAAGGTAAGTCACCGCCATTCTTCGGGGCTCTGAGCACCGCGAAAAATCCACGCGCCGCCCACTCTCGAGCCTGCCCTCGTCCCTCGCACCAACGCTTCTTCCTGCGCCTCTTGTGCCTTCTGTGCCTCTTGTGGCCAAGCATCCGTCCCACCCGCTCAAGAGCCACGCTTATCCCGCGTAACCTCCGCGCGCCCGCTGCATCGAATGAGATGAAACCCACTCATCCATCATGCTCCTCATCGCTCTCATCATCTTCGGCGTCGCCGCCGTGCTTGGTCTCACGCTCGCCATTCAGATCTTCAAGAAACGGGAGACGTCGAAAGGCGCCGCCGTCACGCATGGCCTTTTCGGCGCCGCAGGACTCGTGGTGCTCCTGCTCTACACGCTGAAGAATCCCAACACCCTGCTCACCTCCGCCATCGGCCTGCTCGTTGTGGCCGCGCTCGGGGGCGCCATCGTCTTCATCAACGATCTGCGCAAGAAGCCCGGCCCGGTCGCGCTCGTGGTGATCCACGCGCTGGTCGCGGTCGCCGCCGTCGTGCTCGTGCTGCTGGTGGTCATGAAGTGACATGTCGGCCGGCGCACGAGTGCTGGGGCATCCGGTGCACGCGATGCTCATTCATTTCCCGGTCGCCCTGTGGCCGGCGCATTTCGCGCTGCACCTCGCGGCCGCGCACCTGCCCGAGGCGACCGCCGTCCTCATCGGCTTCTGGCTGCTCGTGGCCGGTGCGGCCCTCGGCTGGCTCGCCGCCGTCTGCGGTGCCATCGACCTCCTCGCCCTCGCGCAGGAAAATAATCCCGCCCGCCTGCGCACCGGCCTGATCCACGCCTCGATCAACGGCGGGGCCCTCCTCGGCTTCACCACCTTGGCCGTCCTCGAAGCCGCGCGTTACCCCGCCGTCCACCACGGCCCCGTCTTCCTCACCACCGAAGCCGCGCTCCTCACCCTCATGCTCCTCGGCAACTACTTCGGCGGCGCCCTCATCTGGGGCAAACGCGCCCCGCTTAAACCTTAGCCTCCGAAGTTCGAAACTGTGGGAGGGGCTTTACGCCCCGACGCTCCGCTCCGCTTTTCTTTAACCGCGGATAAACACGGATACACGCGGACGACCGATCCGAATTTATCCGCGTCCATCCGTGTTCATCCGCGGTTAGATTTCTCGGGCAAGAACCACGGCCACACTTTCGCCGCAGCGAACGTCACCCGATTATCGCTCGCCGCGTCCCCTTTCACCATTGAAACCACCCGTGTGATGCGGGGAGAGTGCTCGCAGCTTCACGAGCGAGATCGGCCGGACTCCAGCCCTCCGGGATCGCGCTCGTCCCCTTCCCCATGTCGCTCCAGCATCTGCACCTGGTCTTTGCGTTTTTGTCGTTTGCCGGACTCATCCTGCTCATCACGCGGGCGCGGATGCATCCGTTTCTCGCGCTGGCGGGCACCGGGATTCTGCTCGGCCTCCTCTGCGGCATCACGCCGGACAAGATCGTCGCGTCCTTCGAGAAAGGCTTCGGCGACGTCGCGGGCCGCGTCGGCATCGTCGTCGCGCTCGGTGTCATCCTCGGCGGCGTGCTCGTCTCTTCGGGCGGCGCAGACCGGCTCGCCGAGTCGCTGGTCACCTTTGGCAGCGCCCGCGCGCTCCCGTGGAACATGGCGCTCGCCGCCACGCTGATCTGCCTGCCGCTGTTCTTCGAGGTCGGCCTCGTGCTGCTCACGCCGATCTGTTTCGCGCTCGCGAAAAAATCCGGCCTGCACCCGCTGCGCCTCGGCATCCCCATGCTCGCAGGCATCATCGCCGCGCATGGATTGTTACCCCCGCATCCGGCCCCGACCATCGCCGTCGCCGCGCTCGGCGCTGACCTCGGCCGGACGATTCTGTGGGGCTTCGTCATCGCGCTGCCCGCCGTGAGTCTCGCGGGACCGTTGTTCGCCAAAGCGTCGTTTCGCTTCTTCCCCGATCTCCTCCGCGACGACGCCGCGACCGAGCTCGCCGTGGAGGCCCCCGGCGTCCCGGTCGGCGCCACCGAGCCGCCATCGCTCGCGCAGATCTACATCGTCGTGCTGCTCCCGCACGTGCTGATGCTGACGCCCACCGTCGCGCAGCTCTTCCTCGCGAAGGGTTCGCCCACGATGGCGTGGCTCACCTTTCTCGGCACGCCGATGATTGCGCTGCTCGCCACGACCGCCTACGCGATTTGGGCGCTGGCCCTCGGCCGCGGCTGGAAACTCCAACCGCTGCAGGACCTCATCACCGAAAACATCGGCACCACCGCCGGCGTGATCCTCATCACCGGCGCGGGCGGCGGCCTGAAGCAGGTGCTGATCGACACCAAGATCGGCGACTACCTCGTCGGCGCCGCCATCGGCGCGCACATGCCGCCGCTCGTCCTCGCGTGGCTCACCGCTGCCGTGCTGCGCATCTCCATCGGCACCTCCACCGTCGCCACGATCATGGCCGCCGGCCTCCTCACCCCGCTGATCGCGCAAGACGCCACGATCAACCGCCAGCTCGCCGTCCTCGCCATCGGCACCGGCTCGATCTTCGGCTCCCACTTGAACGACCCCGGCTTCTGGTTCGTGAAACAATACTTCGGCCTCAGCCTCACCAACACCTTCAAAACCTGGACCGCCCTCACCACCCTCTTCGCCGTCTTCGGCTTGGGCATGGTGCTGCTGCTGAATGCGGTGATCTAGCTTGCGCCCATTCCACGTTCGTAGGTTGTGCCTTCGCCTTGACTGGCTTATCTGATCGCCGTCACAAACGATGGACTTCGACTCTCTAGTGCGACGATTAGAAGCTGCATTTTTACCGAAGCTCGAACAACTGGCGAGTTCGCTGCGCACTAACGCCGGCTATTTGAAGGTCAGAGTCGTTTCGCTGCGACACGCGCACGAGATGCATCTCATCAGCATCGCTTGCACTCCAACGTGGTCGACTGATCAAACCGAGCAGCTCGCGCTGAGAGCAATATTCACCACCTTCAGAGGGACGCGAGTTCGCTTAGATCTTGGATGGCACAAGCAGTCCTCCGATGGAGCTGCATACATGAAATTCGAGACTCGAGGACGTGCACGGAAGATCGTTTCAGAGCGCGACATCGACGCTGTGCTCAAAGGTTGGGCCGCCCTATTGAACCGCTTCGACAAGGTTGCCGCCGCAGGTAAACCATCGTCTTCCTTTATGCGCTCTCTTCGCGGTGCACCACGAGACTGGATTCGCCCCGCAAGAGCAGCGAAGCGTTAGTCGTTTTTGTACTCTCCGGACAATGTAAGAGCGCCATCAAAACCGCCACGTCCCCGCCTCCACCGTCTTCGACGGCCGGCCATCGGGAAAGATCACCGTCGCGGTCGTGTTCGGCGGGACGACGATTTCCAGCTGCACTTTGCCGGCGGATTTTTTCCACGCGCTGACGGCTTTGCCGTAGGGGGTTTCGAGTTCGGCGCGGGCGGAGTCGAGCTGCGGGCCGACGAGCGGGCGGATGAAGAAGTGCTTGTAGCCGGGGTGCGCGGGATCGGGCGCGAGGCCGGCGATGCGTTCGTACATCCACTGGCCGATGGCGCCGTAGGCGTAGTGGTTGAAGGAGTTCATCGCCACGTCGCCGAAACCGTTTTCGTGGCTGTAGCTGTTCCAGCGTTCCCACATCGTGGTCGCGCCTTGGTTGATCGGGTAGAACCACGAGGGGTAGCTCTCCTGAAACAGCAGATTGTACGCGACGTCGGCATGGCCGGTCTGGTCGAGCACCTGCGCGAGATAGGGCGTGCCGAGGAAGCCGGTGCGCAGGTGGCCGTCGGCCTCGCGGACGAGACGCGCGAGATTCTCGCCGGCCTTGGCGCGGAGATTTTCCGGGAGGAGATCGAAGGCGAGCGCGAGCACGTAGGCCGTCTGCGTCTCGGGCGTGGCGCGGAGCTTGCCGGCGTCGTCGAAATATTCCTGCAGGAACGCCGCGCGCTCCGCGGCGGCCTCGGCCGCGTAGCGCTGCGCATCTTCGGCGCGGCCGAGCAGACGCGCGCTGTCGGCGAGGATCTGCGCGTCGTGCGCGTAGAAGGCGACGCCGAGCAGCGGACGGGGCGTGTCGCCGCGACGGTCACCCATGCGGTCGGCGCCCGAGGCTTTGGCTTGCGCGTAGGGTTGGAGCCAATCGCCGTAGCCCTTGATGTTGGGCAGGAGGCCGCCGACCGATTGCGCGCGATACCAGCCGACGAGTTTCTCCATCAGCGCGTAGTTGTCGGCGAGGATGCCGAGGTCGCCGGTGCGCTGATAGACGGCCCACGGGATGATCGTCGCGGCGTCCATCCAGCCGGGACTGCGCGCGCGGCTGGACATCGCGGAGGGGATCACATCGGGGATCGCGCCGTCCGCGTCCTGATCGTCGCGCATCGAGGCGAGCCAGCTTTTCCAAAAGGCGTGCGCATCGGTGTTGAACAGCGCCGTCGGGCAGAAGGCCTGCGCGTCGCCCGTCCAGCCGAGCCGCTCGTCGCGCTGCGGGCAATCCGTCGGGATATCGAGCGAGTTGCCGCGCCAGCCCCAGACGATGTTGCTCTGGAGCTGGTTGAGCTTCGCGTGCGACGACTCGAATTTTCCGATCACCGGCAGGTCGGAGTGCAACACCACGCCGGTCACCCAGCTCGCCTCCGGCTTCGCGCCCGCGAGCAGGCCGGTGAGTTCCACGTAGCGAAAACCGTGAAACGTGAAATGCGGCTCCCACGCGATGGTGCCGGTCTGCGCCGCGGTGTAGGTGTCGACGGATTTCGCGGTGCGATAGTTTTCCGTGTACGGGGTGCCGTCGGCCTTGAGCATCTCGGCAAAGCGGAGCGTGATCGTCTGGCCGTTTTCCACCGGCACGCGAAGACGCGCCCAGCCGACCATATTTTGCCCGAGGTCGAAGATGAAATGCCCCGGCTGCGGTTCGGTGATCGCGCGCGTGGGGAGCGTCTGCGCCGCGCGCACGGGCGCGAAGGGCTTCGGCTCCATGCGCGCCGTGCCTAGCTCCGCGCGCGTGGCGACCGGCTGCCAGTGCGCGAGCTCGCGCCGCGCATCGTAGTCCTCGCCGTCATAGAGACTCGACGAAACGATCGGCCCGTCGAACGTACCCTCCCACTGCCCATCCGACGCGACGACCTCGCTCGTGCCGTCCTCGTACGCGATCTCCAGCTGGAGCAACAGCTCAGCCTGCGGGCCGTAGAGCCCGCGCTTCTTGGTCGAGAAGGGAAACCGCCCTGTGTGCCAGCCCATGCCGACCCGCGCCTCGAGGGCGTTGCCGCCCGAGCGGAGCTGGCCCGTGACATCGTAGGTGACCGTATCGAGCCGCTTCGTGTAAGAGGTCCAGCCCTGCGCGAAATGATCGCGGCTCACCGGCGCACCGTTGAGCGTCAGCTCAAACAAGCCGTGCGCCGTCACATACAGGCGCGCCCGGGAAATTTTCTTCGCGACCGGAAACGCCCGCCGCAGATACGCCACCGGCTCACCCGTCGCGCTCGCCTCCGCCGCCGGGCGAATCCACTGCGCCTTCCACTCCTGCGCCGAGAGCAGACCAAGCTCAAACGCCGCCGGCTCGCTCCAGCCCGAGTCCGTCCCCGCCTCATCGCGAAAACTCACCCGCCACGTCACGCGGTCGCGCGACGCAAACGGCGTGCCGCCATATTTCACAAACGTCGACTGCTCCGACTCGATCCAGCCGCTATCCCACGTGTTGCCGCCCGCCTTCGTCTCGATGCGATAGGCGGTCTGCCGTTTCACGCCCTCCGGCAGCTTCCACGAAAACATCGGCACCGCCTGATAAAAACCAATCGGGTTCATCGCCCCCTCGCCGACCGTCAAGCTCACGGCCGTTTTCGCGAAAACCGCAGACGCAGTGAACAGTGCAGCAACACAGACGAGCAGGGATTTCATGGGGCGGGGAAAATCCTATCCATGACTCCGCCGCCCTGAAGTCCAAACCTCATGCAGCATGGACAGTCCTGCACGTGGCCCACACGCTAGCAGACACTCATTTTTGCCGCAGAGGATCAGTCGCCGTCGGTCGCACGAAGGGGAAAATCCGCTTCGGGGTCACGATCCACAAGGTCTCGTCCGCTTGGAGCTGGTTGTTCCAGGGACTGCCGGCGGCCCACGGGGAGAATGCGGGCAAGATCAGACGGCGCGGTGACGCGATCAGCGCGGGAACCTTGACGCGGCCGCCAGCGCCGTCGTTCCAGGAAAAAGCCGGGTGATGATGGCCCACGATTTCGATGGCCTCGGGTGGCACGGGCAGCGCCTTGTCGCCGTGGTGGAAGAAATGACCGTCGCGCAGCAGCGAGGGCGTGGTCGCGCCGGTCCAGCCGCGGTCGTGATTGCCCGCGAGCACGGTCACGGGGATTTTCGCGGTCGCGAGCCACGCCTCAGCGGCGGCGCGGCCGGCCACCGCGTGAATGGAGTCGCCGAGCCAGAGCATTTCCGCGGGTTGATAATCGGCGATCAGTGCGTCGAGGCGCGCGGCGATCACGGGGTCGCCCCAGTCGGGCAGCAGGTTGCCATGCGCGCGGTGCGCGGCTGCGTAGCCCCAATGCAGGTCGGCGACGACGAGCCGGCGCGCCGCGGCGAACCACAGCGCGAGGCGGGCATCGAGCCAGACGTCAGGCCGGATTTGCGTCCGGAGCGGGGGCGAGTTGGCCATACATTTCGTGGTAGAGGCGCTCGATCGTCGTCTCGGGATCCTCGAGCACCATGGTCTCCTTGATCTTGCTGACGAAGAGGCCAAATGAAAACGGACTCACGCGCGACACCTCGCGCAGTTGCCAGGGCAGCGCGGCACACGTGTCGAAAAACTCCAGCGCACGCGGCAGGTCGAGGAAGCGGCGGGTCGCCTCGGTGTAAGCCTCTACCAGCAGTGGATGATCGGGTTCATATTTGCGCAGCACATCGAAGATGATTTCCGAACTCCACTGCAGCGACCGCGCCCCGCGCTCGGCGCCGCGCACCCGCCGCGGCACCATCAGGCCGGTCTGCGACACCCCGCGAAACTGCCACTTCACGAGCGAGCTGTCCGAGAGTGCCACGCGCAGTGCGTCCTCCGCGCCCGCGCGTGCGAAGAGCGGACGCCATGCGTCGGTCGTCTCCAGCGCCTGAAACGATTTCAGCGTGAGCTGAAAACCGTAGTCGTCGATCGTCACGAGCGCGTTGCCGCCGACGGTCTCCTTCACGCGCTGCGCGACGATGCGCGAGAGCGCGTCGTTGGCCGAGCGGCCGATCAGCGCGTGGAAAAACACGTGCACGAGGTCCTGCTTCGACTGGCGGTAGAGCTCGATGAGGAAAAATTCTGCCGTCGGAATCAGCGAGATCTTCGCCTGCAGCTCGAAGTGCTGCGTCAGCGCGCGGGCATTGTTGGGCGTGAGCACGTACGCCTCCTCGAACCAGTTGGCCACTTCCTCCGGGGATTTCTGCGCCGCGATGAGTTTCGCTGCGGTGCCACGCAGGCGCGCCACCTCCGCCGCGACGCCGCTGGCGAGCGGCATCTTGTTGGCGTACCAGCGCGGCACGGTGGGCACCGACGAGTCGGCGCGTTTCACATAGGCGGTCAGCAGGCGCGTCGAGACGAGCCGCACACACCGGCCATTGAGCACGAAAACGTCGCCCACGCGGATGCCCTTCATGAACGACTCCTCGATCTGCCCCAGATTTCGCGCGCCGAGGCGCACCTGCACCATGGGCTCGGCGACGATGGTGCCAATGTTCTGGAAAAGATCGCGCGCGATCCGCGGCGCCGGCAGCACGAGCAGGCCCTCGGGGCTGAGCACGACCTTGCCAAACGTGTCGCGGTACCGCTGCTCCAGCGAGAGGCCGCCGCCCGCGAGGTAGCGCAGCACGCGGTCGAACTCCTCGCGGGCGAGCGCGCGAAACGGGAAACTCCGTCGCACCAGCGCATACGCGGCGTCTGGCGTGTAGCGAGCGAACACCGCAAGGCCCACCAGCGTTTGCGCGAGCACATCGGCGGGATTGTCATGCGGATGCACCGGCTCCGCGGCGCGGCGGCCCATGAGCAGCGCCGTGGCGGCGCACTCAGCGAGGTCGTTGATGTTGGTCGCCACCAGCACGCCGTGACTCGTGCGGTCGAGCGAGTGGCCGGAACGACCGAGCCGCTGAAGGGCGCGCGACACGCCCTTGGGCGCGGAGATCATCACCACCGTGTCGATCGCGCCGATGTCGATGCCGAGTTCCAGCGAGGTCGAGCAGACGACGGCGCGTAGTTCGCCGCGCTTGAGCTTGTCCTCCACCTCCAGCCTCACCTCGCGGTCGAGCGACGCGTGGTGCACCTCGATTTGATCGGCAAGGTCGGGCAGGAGCTGTTTCAACCGCAGGCCGATGCTCTCCGCGCCGCTGCGGGTGTTGGTAAACATCAGCGTCGTGCGCCGACCGGCAAGCAAGCCCGCCAGCTCCTTCAACACGCGCGACGCGGTGTATCCGGCGGGTGGATACGCGTTGCCCCTCAGTGGCGAGAAGACCTCGATGCGCGCGGGGCGATGCTCCGTCACCTCGGCCACCGCGCAGGGCCGGCCGGGACCGACGAGAAACTCCGCCACCGTTTCCAGCGGCGCGACGGTCGCCGAGAGGCCGATGCGCACCAGCGGCACGGGCAGGATTTCCTGCAAGCGCTCCGCACCGACCATGAGGAGCGAGCCGCGCTTGTTCTCCGCGAGCGCGTGCAGTTCGTCGACGATCAGGTAGCGCACCGAGCGCAGGAGACTTTCCCAGCCGGGCTGACTGAGAAGAAGCGTGAGGCTCTCCGGCGTGGTCACGAAAATATGCGGCGGCCGGCGCTTCTGTTTCGCGCGCTCGTTCGACGGCGTGTCGCCCGTGCGCGCGCCCACGTGCAGCCAGTCCCAGCCGAGCTGGGCGACCGGCTCGTGCAGATTCTTCTGAAGGTCGTACGCCAGCGCCCGAAGCGGCGAAACGTAGATCGCCACCACGCCCTCGGGCAGCGCGTCGGCCGCGTGCGCTTTCGCCAGCGTGTCGAAAATGCCGAGAAAGGCCGCGAGAGTCTTGCCGCTGCCTGTGGGCGACGACACGAGCACGGAGCGGCCGGCCGTGATCTCGGGAATCGCAAACTGCTGCGCAGGCGAGAGCCGGCCGAAGCGCGCACGAAACCACGCCGCCAGTTCCGGATGAAAGCCGTCGACGACCTCGGCCGCGGGCCGGCTCGGCTGCGCGAGTCGCGTGATCATGCCGCGGTGACCGCGGCGCCCTCGCCCGGCGGCGGGGCAAACGAGCCGCCCGCGAGGCGGCGGCAGGTGTCGAGCGTGTCGATCTGCGCCGGGGTCTTGTCGGTGCGGATGCGCGCGATGCGCGGGAAGCGCAATGCGTAGCCGCTCTCGTGGCGCTTGCTCGGCTGGATCGAGTCGAACGCGATCTCCAGCACCGTGTCGGGCATGACCCGCCGATAGCGCCCGTCGACCTCCAGCGTGTGCGCGAGAAAATGCTCCGTGAGCTGCGCGATCTCGACATCGGTCAGGCCCGAATACGCCTTGCCCACGGTGAGCAGCCGGTCGTGCTCGGTATCGCGGATCGCAAACGTGTAGTCGCTCAGCACATCGCGGCGTTTGCCATGGCCGTACTCGACTCCCACCACCACGACATCGAGCGTCGCATAGGCCTTCTTGAGTTTCAACCACGCGAGCCCGCGGCGGCCCGGCGTATAAATGCTCTGCGGGTCCTTCGCCATCAGGCCCTCGTTGCCGCGCTGCCGCGCCGCAAGAAACGCCGCCTCGATCTCGATCGCCGTCGAGGCGCTCTGTACCGGCGCGACGGTAAACTGCGGCACCCCACCCGATGCGCTGGCGAAGAGCGCCTCGAGTTTGCCGCGTCGCTCGGCGAGTGGTGCCTTCAACAGCGCCTCGCCGTTGAGCCAGAGGAGATCGTAGCAGGAAATCGACACGGGGATTTCTGCCCCGAGAAAGAAATCGTCGCCACCGGTGCGCCCGAGGCGCTTTTGCAGCTCGGCAAACGGCAGCGCACGGCCCTCGCGCCATGCGAGGAGTTCCCCATCGAGCACGACATCGCCGGGGATCGCCTGCGCGGCGCGCGCGAGATCGGGAAACTGGCCCGTGATGCGATGGAGATCGCGCGAGTAGAGTTCCACGCGCGTGCCCTGCTTGTGCAGCTGGCAGCGGATGCCGTCGTACTTTTCCTCCAGCCACACCGGCGGTGCGAGTCGCGCGAGGATCGACGCGGCTGTGGGCTCCGGGCTCGCGAGCATGAACTGCATCGGGTGAAACACGCGGAGCTGGATCGCGCCGAGCGCACCGGCGCGTGCAGCCACCGTGACGGCCGCGAGATCGCCGCTCAGCATCGCGGCATCGCGCACCGCCTCAAGCGGCTGTGCCGCGGCGGCGGCGATGGCCTCCTCGACAAGTCCTTCCTTCAAGCCGATGCGGAGATCGCTCGTAATAATCTTGATGAGGAAACGCGCCTCGGCGCCGGATAGCGCCTGCAATTGTTCGCGCAGGAGATTGAGTTTGTCCGTGGGCGCGCGCGTGGCGGCGACGCGGGCGAAAAAACGCGTAATGTCGGCCAGTGTGGCACCGGTGGAAGGCCGGTTGACCAACGCCGCGCCGGTCGCATCGCCCGCGTCGGGGAATCGCTGATACGCCGCGCGAAACTCCGCCTCGCTCAGGCCCGCGACCTCGATCACCGCGCGTTTCACCAACGCCCAGCCGAGCGTGAGCGTGCGCTCATCCG
Organism: Verrucomicrobiota bacterium; assembly: GCA_048498795.1. Taxonomy (GTDB): domain Bacteria; phylum Verrucomicrobiota; class Verrucomicrobiia; order Opitutales; family Opitutaceae; genus JBEHXH01. The sequence goes on along the minus strand of JBEHXH010000016.1, from coordinate 51,439 downwards.
ATTGCGGAAACGGCCGTGCCGTCATAAAGACTGCGGCGAGCGCGGAATCCTCCGGCGAGAGGGCAGCGAGGTAGTCGGCGAGCAGGCGGATTTTTTCGAGCTTCCCGTTGGCAGCCTGGATGGCAGTGCCCGTGCGGGCGAAGGCCGCGAAACTCGCCGCCGGCTCGGCCGGAGCGGCGGGCGTTGGCGTGAGCGCGGAGATTTTCTCCGGCGTGGGCTCCACGATCTTCGGCACTGGCGCGGCCAGGCCGAGATCGAGCTGGTTATCCTGCCCAATGGCCCACGCCTCGAATCCGCGGTCGCGCAGAGTGGCGGCAAACTCCACCGCGAAACCGTGCAGCGTCAGCACGCGCTTCGGTCTAACGAGCTCCACGAAACGCAGCAGGTCGGGATAGTCCGCGTGATCGGAGAGCGGAAATGCCGCGTCACACTGGTAGCGATAGCGCGCGCCGGGATCGAGCGCCCAGCCCGTGATCATCGCGGTGCGGCGCCGCGGGACTTTCTTGAGAAACGCGGACGCCGTCGATTGCGGCGGGCAAATCACCACATGCCCGGTCGCCGTCTCGGCGGAAAACTCGCTGTACGGTGGGAGCTTCACGCCGAGGTCCTCGTAGACGCGAGTGAGGCGCGCCGTCTGCGGATGCAGCATGATCGGCACGCCCGCCGACGCGAGGCTCGCCAGCACTTCCTGGCTCTTGCCCAAGCTGTAGCCAAAGAGAAACGGCGTCTCGCCATCCTCGATGCCCTCGCGACAGAAGCGCACGATGTCGGCCAGCACTTCGTCGGTCAGCGGGAGCGTGTACTGCGGCTTGCCATACGTCGTCTCCATGATGACCACGTCGGCGTGCGGCGTCGCGCAAGGCTCGGCCGAGAGGCCCCGGCGCAGTTTGAAATCACCGGTGTAGAGCAGCGAGCCGTGCAGCGCGTGCTCGAGGAGGATCAGCGCGGAGCCAAAGATATGCCCCGCTGGATAGAGCGTCACCGCGCAATCCGCCGTGAGTTGCTCCGCGTGGCCAAAGGGCAGCACGTGCTCGCGACGCTCACCCGGCAGGCGCGCTTGCATCAGCCGCGCGGTGCCCGGCGAACAGAGAATCTCCCGGTGCGCCGCGATGTGATCGAAGTGCGCATGCGACACAAACGACCGCTCGACCGGCTGGCGCGCATCCAGCCACCAGTCCAACTGCGGCAGATAGACGCCGTCGCGATACTCGATCTCCCAAGCCATCGCTCCATCATGCCCTAATCGCGCAAGTCGTCAAAACGCCGGAGGTAAATACGTTGCCTCTGGCCGAGCGCCAGCGCCTTGCCGCGGACTTTTTTCGATCACGCAGGTAAATCGTTGCTCCCAGTGAACCAGATGAGGAGCCGGAGGTCAGTCGCAGCATGAGTGCTTTCAAGACGGCCTCGGTGTGGAGCGAAACGGCAGCGCTGCCCGCTTTCGGGCCACCCAAGAAAAATCATCGAGTCGACGTCGCGGTAGTCGGTGGTGGCATCACGGGCGTGACGGCGGCGTATCTGCTGAAGAAAGCCGGCTTGAAAGTGGCTTTGCTGGAGCGGAGCGCGCTCGGTGGCGTCGATACCACTGCGACGACCGCTCATCTTACGCGCGTCACCGATCTTCGGCTTAAAGACATCGTAAAGACTTTCGGCGAAGACGCCGCGCGCGCGGTCTGGGATGCAGGTGGTGCCGCGATCGACCAGATCGCCGCATTGATCCGCGCCGAGGGCATCAGCTGTGGATTCAAGTGGGTGCCGGGTTTTCTCCATCTCCCCATCGAGGATATGGACGACGATGCGCATGCGCTCCGCGAGGAGGTCGCGACCACGGAGAAGCTCGGCATCGCGGCGAGTTTCCTAGCCGAGGTCCCGGCCTTCGCGGTGCCCGGCATCAAGTTTCCGCATCAAGCGCTCTTCCATCCGCTGAAATATCTCAGCGCCCTGCTGCGCGCAATCGACGGTGAGGGCAGTCATGTCTTTGCGCACTCCGCCGCCGATGAGATCCTCGCCGACCCGATTCGAGTCAAAACCGGCTCTCACCAGATCACCGCGGACTATCTCGTCCTCGCGACCCACAACCCGCTCATCGGCAATGCGAGCCTGATTGGGTCGACGCTTTTTCAGACGAAGCTCTCCCTCTACAGCAGCTACGCCCTCGGCGCGAGCGTGCCCGTGGGGCAATTTCCCGAGGCCTCATTCTGGGATACCGGAAATCCCTATTACTATCTCCGCGTCGAGCGGCGCGGAGATTTCGACTACGCGATTTTCGGCGGAGAAGATCACAAGACGGGGCAGATTACCGACACCTACGCGGCATATCAGCGCCTCGAAGCGAAGTTTCATACCTTCGCGCCGGAAACGGAAATCGAACACCGTTGGTCGGGCCAAGTGATCGAGACCAACGATGGGTTGCCGCTGATCGGCGAGACCGCCGAGCGTCAATTTGCCGCGACCGGCTACGGCGGCAATGGCATGACCTTCGGCACGCTGGCGGGCATGATGGCCGTCGATGCCGTGCTGAAACGGAAAAATCCGTGGGCCGATTTGTTCGACGTGCATCGCAAAAAAATCATCGGTGGCACGTGGAGCTACGTCAGCGAAAACAAAGACTATCCCTACTACCTCGTGAGAAACTGGCTCGCGGGCAGCGAAGGGAAATCGGTCGATGTGCTCGCGCGGGGCGAAGGCCGAATCCTCAATCTCGAAGGCAAGAAAGTCGCAGCGTATCGGAGCGAAAGCGGAAAAGTGAGCCTGTGCTCGCCGATCTGCACGCATCTCCAATGCATCGTCGCGTGGAACAATGCCGAGCGCACATGGGACTGCCCGTGCCACGGCTCGCGCTTCAAACCCACGGGCGAAGTCATCTCCGGTCCCGCCGAAGCGCCGCTCGCCAAACTCAACGCCCACGGCGAGCCGGTGGCCTAGCAGTCCACCGCCCTCTCCGAAAATCAAACGCCAGTCGTCACTGCCCGCGCTCAAATGACTTCGCGGAAAACGGCAGACTACCGGATCGGCATCTCCGGCTGGCGCTATCCGCCTTGGCGAGGCACGTTTTTTCCCGCGGGTCTGCCGCAGAAGGATGAGCTCGCCTACGCCGCGCGGCAGGTGAACTCCATCGAGATCAACGGCACGTTTTACTCGCTGCAGCGGGCCTCAAGTTTTCGGCGCTGGCGCGAGGCTACTCCGCCGGGATTTGTCTTCTCGGTCAAAGGCCCGCGCTTCATCACGCACATCAAGCGCCTCGCAGATGTACGCGTGCCACTCGCGAATTTTTTCGCGTCGGGTGTGCTGGCATTGGAGGAAAAATTGGGGCCGCTGCTCTGGCAGCTCCCGCCGAGCTTCGTCTATGATCGCGAGCGCCTCAGCGATTTCTTCGCGCTGCTTCCGCGCGACACTCGCTCGGCCACGCGTCTGGCGCGCGAGCACGACAGCCATGTCGCCGGAGAGAAAGCGAAGCCCGTCCGCACCAATCGCCAACTCCGTCACGCGCTCGAAGTGCGGCATCATTCCTTCGAGGTGCCCGAGTTCATCTCATTGCTCCGCGAGCACGACATCGCACTGGTGGTAGCCGACACCGCCGGCAAATGGCCGTTCTTCGAAGACGTAACGTCGGACTTCATTTACGCTCGTCTGCACGGCGACGCGCAGCTCTACGTGAGCGGCTATACTCCCGCCGCGCTGCAACAATGGGCGCGCAAGCTTCGCGTCTGGCACAGCGGCCGCAATACCACCGGCCCGCATCATATCGCCTCGCCGGTTCCTCTAAAAAAGAGCGGGCGGGATGTCTTCGTCTACTTCGACAACGACGTGAAGACTCAGGCGCCCTACGATGCGATGGCCCTCGCTCATCGGCTCGGGCTCCGTGCGCGACCACCCACGGCGCCGGATCCAAGTACAATTGCCGAAGAACCTCGAACGTCGGCGGAGTGGCAGTGGCGGAAGTCTCCCGCTGCCGGGCGGAAGCGGCCAAAGGCGGCCACATGAAATTGTCGATGTCGATTCCGCCTTCCTGCTGCGGGCACATCGCTGCGTAACGCCGTACTATGCGATCCTAGGCCGATTACTACAAAACGCTTAACCCTCACTCCTATGGCTCGCGGATCGAAAAGCAGTTATACCAACAAACAGAAGCGCCAAGCCTCGCATATCGAGAAAAGCTACGAAAAGCGCGGCGTTTCCAAGCAGACGGCCAAGGCGCGCGCGTGGGCCACCGTCAACAAGGAGACCGGCGGCGGGAAAAAGAAACGCGCGAAGAAGAAATAGCGCCCTCGCGATGAGCAACGGGTACCCGGGAGTTCACCGAAATAAAATCGGTCAGTTGTGGCAAAGTCAGCCAAAGTTTTTACTCCGATAAGGCGTGAAATCGATTCGCTGGCGAATAAGCGATGGCTGGAAACTTTAGGTGTTTTTTATCGATTCTACTCCCATCCGCGACGCCATAATCACCCAAGCGCCAGTCAGCAGTCGTTTCGCAGCCCACAGCATTCATCCACTGAGCGAGGTCGGCAAAATGATAGTCCGTTTAGGAGCACGAACACATTATTTCCAAGCGAACTACCTCGGTTCGGTCTTGCTCAGGTAGTAAGGTGGCCAACCAAGCGAACTCATTTGCAACGCGCCGATCAGAATTGGCGGCTGGTGTATAATTGTCGCCATAGCCAGATCGCGGAATCCGAGTCGCCCTCGCTATCCAGCATCCCGGCCGTGCAGCAGCGAAAGGAGCAGGGAAAAGCATCTGACGCCGACGGTGTTATTATCTTTATAAACTGAGGAGCCATTCTTGGCACCGTGCGAGTTGCCCGACCTATCTTGTTGCGGCTTCTTTAGTTTTAAAGCTTGAGAGTCTGCGGAATGCCTGCTTTATCGACATTGTCATACCCCGACTTTCAGCATGCAGCCGTTTGCTGCGCAATTTTCAGGACTACCGGAATTACGGTATACATTTGGCTCGTTGCATCGTTGGTGCGGGGAAGAATTACATACATGAAACGATCTCCCCGCCTCGCAGGCGCCCGGCCTGGACCGGTTGGCATTGCGCTTAGTTCGAGTTCGCCGCGCTTCGGGACAGGTCTATCGCCCACAAAAGAAGGTGCGCCGATTTCAGCATTGGTTTTGGCTATTTTTGCATTGCGCGAAGAGATTGTGGCCATTGAATCGCAAATTGCTCAGCTTGAACGAATAAGTGACCAATCTGACCACAATGACCACCTCGACCGCTGATAGAACTTGGCGAGCACAGGCCTAGTCCTGATTCGTACTATCCGCAGTTGCACAATTTGCATGACCGAGACAGCTTCTCGACATGCAAGACCTAAACAAACTCCAATCCCAATTAGAGCAGAAGCGACAGGAATTGGCTCGATTGGAAGCTGAGCTCGTACAGGCCCGCCGGGAGAAGCTCGCTAAGATTGCACCAGAAAATGGCTTTGGATCGACCGATGAGTTGATTCTGGCGTTGTTCGATCTTCTCACGCCGGAAATGATGGCAAACCTGACGAAGAAGCACGAACTCTCTTCACCTCCCGAATCGCGAAGCGCTTATCATAGGGGGCAGAAAGGCAGAAAGAAGCGCGCATTTATCAATGACGGCATTCGTCAACAGATCATCGCTGAACTCACTCGCAATGCCATGAATGCAGCAGATATCGCGGCGAAATTTGGCGTCTCGGTTTCAGCGGTAAATCAATTGAAGCGTCGCCACGGTCTCACCAAACGAAGAAAAGTTGTCTCCGCATCCTCGGAGTGACTCCTATTAGTTTGCTTATTAGGGATTAAAGGTCGTTATGGGCCAGGGGTGCGATCGCTGGTGAATCTGACTGGCACGCGACCAAAGCACTCGCGCCGTCGTCAGGCCGAGTTATCAAAGTGACGAAGACGATTCTCTCTCGCTCCAGTTGGCGAACTTCGTTGAGCAGGCAGTCCACGTCACAATGCATATAACTTACAAGTGTAGAGAGAGCGCACCCGTCTGTTTGGATATATTCGAGGAGCGATCCCTCGCGTTCGGTCAAAATCCGAGCGGGACGGTAGCGACGAAATATCACGGTCTGTTGGCCGCTGGCTGATTGTTGAACTCGTAGTACCGCCTCCGACCATCGGACGTACCATTGATTGATCGAGGACCGGGTCATTCGTGGCGGGTCAACAATCACTTCGTCGCCAACCATGACGCGGCGGGCATTCAATCGCGCCGCCACGGCGAGCACAGCATCCCTGGACCCGGCAATTTCGCGACCAAACTGATCGTCGATAAAAATGCTGCTGGCGCGGCGGACCAGTCCTGTCGGGTCTGCCAGGGCAAGAATCCGATGGACTGTTGCCCGCAATCGCTGACGGGAATCGCCGTCGCTGAGCGGCGCGAGCGCGTACTTGTCGCTTACAATAACCAGCCAGCCATCTTGCGCGACGAGCTCGACTTCGCCGTCAGCGGGGAGCAGGTCCGAGGTAGCGAAACACGGTGCCGGCCCGAATGCTTCCGTCATTGAAAACAACTCCTCAAGTCGAGTGGTGAATTTGCGGTCGAGTGCCGCAACCCACTGCTCTCGGTCTGGCAGCTTTCCGCCGACGACGAGCCGGGCCGCTCGTTCTGAGATTGATTCCGGAGCCGAAGCCGAAATCCAGAATATCGCCGCATTCAGCCAGCAGGCGGCCGATCCGGTGGTGTCGCCGCGCAATTCGGCAAGGCGGGCATTATAGATATTAACCGTCAGATGATCCACCAGGGTGCGAAGTCCGTAGTGGCTGCGGAACGCGCGCTGGAAATTCTGTTCGGCCTTCTCGACATTCCGATCCGCCAGGTGCAAGCGGGCCGTATTGATCGAGTTGATGTAGTCCATATGCACATCGCTACGGGCCGACGCCTCCAACGCGTTGCGAATCTCGCCCTCGATCTCCAACGCTTTGGCCAGATTGCCGCCGCGATAGTAAGAAAGCGCCGTGATGTTGCGCAGGTACAAATATTCGCCGTCGAGCTCGGTTGTCGGTCGATAGAGCAGCGTTCGGGCGACTTCAAAAAGTGGCATTGCCTCCTGCGGCCGACCGGACATCGCCAAGCCCCAAGCCTTGCTCTGGAGAATCTGCCCGCGCAGCCGCGCAGGCAACGTTTCTGCCGGCAGTTCAGCCACAGCCGCGGCAGCGAAGTCTTCGTTCGCGATGCGGTGGGCGAGGGCAATCGCTTCGAGTTGCGCGATCGTCAAAGCCCGGGAGGTCGCACCTTTCGCTGCTTCCAGCAGGCGCAGTCCTACGCAGTCGCTGCCTGCCGCCAAGGCAGCCAATCCGCTCTGTAGCAGCAACAATAGATCCGCCTCTCGCGTGTCGAACCGAGCAACATAGGCCATCAGCCAGAGGTCGCCACCGGTGCGCAAGTGTTGCACCAAGGGGGCGGGAATCGTCTCGTCCGGCATACCTCCGCTCCGGCGCAGCGAAGGCGGAACCAGCGCCAAGCCCTCGCCGAGTCGGATCAGCAGCTGCTCTTCAGTCGCACCGATGGTTTGTCTCAAGCGCGGCTCGACCACGCCGGGGAAGTGGCGCGCAACTGCCGCCGTGTCTACGCGGGGTTCCTCGTCATTCGCGGTGAGCGTCACCGATTCTTCGCCGAGGCAATCCCAGCCGGCGCCAAGTCTGCGCATGTCGCTCCCTACCACGAATACCTCGAGACCATCTCGGCAACGTTCCGCCAAAAACTTCAGGAAATATTCGTTCTCCGCACCGAGTTCGGACGAGTCGATCGGGAGAATTACGAAGAGCCGGCGACGGTGTCCGATTTCATACAAAGCACGAGCCACCCGCTCCGCACGGTCCAGTGCGCTCTTCACGGGTAGATATCCCGTGTTCTCCGCATCAATGCGCTGGCCGATCGCCTCAAGGGCCGAACCACCGGACCTTGTGGCCCCGTTATCCTCGGTGCTCGACAGCTTCAGCTGTTTCTCAATTTGGCAGGCCGCCTCATGCGGCCGGACTGGACCTAACGACAAGTCAACGGCCAAGTCTGCGCCTCCGCCGGCTTCGATTTTCGACCGCAATGACCGCGGACAAGAAAGCGTTGCTTGCGGTCTCGCCCCGCCGCGCGGCTGAAGCGACCAGCCGGGTATTTTGTCGACTATAGAATCGTGTAAAGAAGGCATGGAGTTAATAGCCATAATTTCATAGCTCGACCCGTGAAGAGCGCGGCGGCTTGCCGTGTTCGGCCGTAGGTCAATCGTCGTTCGATTGGCTTTACAAATAAAATTTTGCATTGCCGAAAACTGGCCGTGTTATGCAAATTTGTGTCGTAATTGAAAAGTTAACCCTGATACGGGAGCGCTCGGAGGCAAAATGTATCACAACGCAACGCGACCGCTCCCATGCCAACGTCGGCGCCGCAAGGCCCTCAAAGCCAAATTTAGAGTGAGAGAATAGCGCAAGCTGCCATGAGTTCGTTTGGCCGATTCGTGTTTTGCGCCAAAATTAGCTAGACTTGTAATGAAATTTAACTTTTCATATTCACTTGACGATAAATTGTCATATCTGTCCATGTTGATGCGTCACGATGCATTGGCAGTGTGCATCGTGATGGATTCGCCCATCACAGCGGTGGGCGTCCTCCACTACTGCTTAGTAATACATAAATGAGTGCATCCAATGGCCTAGTTGTGACGCAGACCAATGAGTTCGAAGATCTCGAGTACCTCGAGATGAGCATCGATCGCTCGCTGGCCTCCGTGACGATCAACATCTACTGCTGCTGCTTGCTCTGCTGCTGCTGCTGATGACCCCACTGTCCTCGGGGCCACCTGGGGACAGTGCTCTCCTTTCATCCTCACTATCCCCATGGTTCAATCAAAACGGTACAGACTAAACTCGGCGGTCAGTATTGCGACCGTGAACGACACGACGGTCAACATATCGAGCCCGGGCGGCCGATATTCCCTGCGCGACGACAGCGGGCTGATCATCGCGTTGGTGAAGGCGGCGGTCGGCACCTTGGAGATAGACAGCTTCGTCGAGAACCACGTGACGGAATACCTCGCCGAAACCGTGGAGCAGGCCGTGAACGGACTCGTGCAGCAACAGATCCTCGTGCCCGCCGAGACGACGGAGTGTGACCCTATTTTCAGCTACTTGGACCATGTGCGGAAACGTCTGACCGGTTCAACGGAGAACAAGGGCTACCGGCCATTTGACCCGTCTGAATGGGAGGTCCGATTGGCCGGGACCGGCGAGCTTCACGCTCACATCAAGCGCTCTCTGGCCGAGCTGGGGTTTGCGGTCGTTCCATTCGAATCGAGCGCCCCGGCCTCCCAAGGCAAGAAGCCAGTGATTGTCGCCACTTCCGATCGCGACGACAGCCGCGCTTTTTCGGCGATCAATCGTACCGCGGTTCGCGACGGAATCCCCGCGTTTTATCTCAGCGTGGATGGGCACCTGCTGCGAGTTGGTCCGCTGGTGGTGCCAAAGGCCACGGCCTGCATCGAGTGTCTCTGCAACCGCGTCGGCTCGACCCGGCAGCACCCGAGCGAATACGAGGCCCGCATCGATTCCGCGAAGCTCATCTACTGCCCGCCCCCTAGCCGCCTGGCCTCTCATTTTGCGTCGTCGGCCCTGATCCATCTCCTCGCCTATCTCGCTGGCGTCGAGACCGAGGTGCACCTTAGTCCGATCCACGAGTATGATATGCTGCGGGGATCGATCCGTTCCAGCAACCTGTTGAAGATTCCCCGCTGCCCAGTCTGCAGCGTGGCCGCGACGCGACCACCCGGCCAGATCTTTGCCTATGCCGCCATCCGGGGGAATTCCTAACGGCCCATGATTGCGCTCGACACCCCCGCTCAGCGGTTGAAACGAACTTACGATCGCCTGGTTCATCCGCGCCACGGACTGATCACGAAGATCATCGAGGAAAACGAAGTCACTGAAGCCGCCGGGCTTCATTTCTGCTTCGCCCGGGTCGCCAATCCCGTATATTTCCGCCGCAATACCTACAGCAAAGAAGTTCAAGCCTCCACCGGCGGGGGCGGAGCGCAATTCAGCCGGACAGGTGCCATTTGGGCTGCCATCGGCGAGACGATCGAACGCTACTGCGCCACAATCTACGACGATTCGCAGTTTGTGATGGCGTCAGCCGAGGAGCTGGGAGATCGGGCGGTGAGTCTGAGCGATTTCATCCTCTTCGGCGAGCCGGAATATACCCGGGAACGCTTCCCCTATGCGCGCCCTGATCGCGCTGCGAAACGTGCTTGGTCCAAGGTGACCGATCTGGCGACCGGCGCCGAGAGACTCGTCCCCTCCCAATTCATCTATCTCGGAGCGCGCCAAAACGAGCCCGGCGAGCGTCTGTACCAAAGCTGCTCGACGGGGATTGCCTGCGGTCAGAATTTCGAGGCGGCGACTTTGGCTGGTCTCTGTGAGGTGATGGAGCGGGATGCCTTTTCGGCCATGTGGCAACTTGGCGCCACCCCCACTCGGTTGATCGTGGATGCGGCGGTAGAGGAGCGGCTCGCCCCGCCGGTCAGGGATTATCTCCGCCGGGGGCCCCTTCCGATCAAACTGTGGTCGTTGCACACCGATATCGGCGTGCCCGTCATCATGGCGATGTCGCAGAGTCCGCACGAACACGGTCGATTTGTCGTCGGAGCGAGCTGCCGCCTTGATATCGCGCGGGCCATCGACAAGGCGGTGATCGAATCGCTCCACGGTTTCATCTGGATGCGGCGCAAGATCCAAAGCAAGGAAGGCGCTCCGACCGAGGACAAGCTGGATAGTCCGGAGAGCCACATGGCGTACTTCCTGGAGCCGGAGCGGATTCGCCTTGTGGACTTTCTTTTCAAGCCCGGTCCAGCCATCGCCGCCAGCGAATTGGAATCCGGCGTGACGGATTTGCGCGGCTTGGTGGCTCGCCTGAGCGAACTCGGATATAGGCCTTTGGCCGCCGATATTACGACGGAGGATATTGCCGCCCTCGATCTACATGTGGCACGGACGATCATCCCCGGCTTGCACCCGTTGCTGTTCGGCAGCGGTCTGACCACGAGCGATACGCGCCGCCTCGCAACCTTGGCGCGCTTTTGGAACTTCCCGTTCGATCCCGCGAACCCGCGCTTCAACCCCGTCCCTCATCCCTTTCCGTGAGCGAAAGGAGCTTTGCCGAAATGAACCATTCCCCCGGTCCCAGCCCAGCCGTTTCCGACGACGATGCCGATCTCCACCACCTGATCCCATCGGCCGCCTTGGCCGGAAGCGCCGACGCCAATTCCCAGCCGGAGATATTTCACGAGCGCACGAAATTGCACCGTGGAACCTTGATGGGCTTGCGCGGCAAGATCGTGAAGTTCCTCACGGTTCCCAGTTTCATCGCGCGCAGCAGTGTGGGGTGCAATGAGTACCCCTACCTCGAACCGATCGCTCTCCCGCCGCCACTCCCCATGGAGACGTCATTGGCGCAAAGCCTGAAAACGCGCGTGAGTCGCCGGGAATTCGGCGATGCGATCTCGCTCGAGCAAGTCTCCTCCCTTTTTCACTATGCACTCCGGCCGACGCGAAGGATGCGACCGGAAATTCTGCCGTACCTCGAATTTCCGTTTCGCCCCTATCCGTCACCCGGAAACCTCAACAGTCTGGAGCCCTACGCGTTTCTGCAAAGCGTGCCCGGCGTCGATCCGTGTGTCGTCCACTACGATCAGCGGGAGCATCAATTTCGGAAGCTCAGCAAGAGCACGCGCACCGGCTTCAGCCAGGTCGAGGTCTCCGACGAGGGCAAGGCCGGCATCGTTGCCCCTCTTGTCATCGTGCTCACGATGATTCCCCAGCGGATGACACAAAAGTATGGCGACCGCGGTTACCGCTTTTCACTTCTCGAAGCCGGACACGCCTCGCAGAATATTTGCCTGGTCGCGGAAGGCTTGGGCCTCGGTTCGCTGGTCTACGCTTCGTTCTACGATGATGAACTCGCAGTCGCACTCGGCATCGACGGAGTCACCGAGGTCGTCGCCAGCGTGATCCTGATCGGACCGCGCAAGCCCGCACCGGCGCCATGAAGCCCACGTCGCCTGAGCAAGAGGGCCTCTCGGTCAAGAAATCGACGGAGGGTCAGCGCGAGTATATTGCTCTGCTGATCGAACGATTGCTCCAGGCCGCCACGGCCCAGCATGCCGAGGAAATGCATCGGGTGATCGCCACGCTCCGCGCCGAGTGCGGGCCGTTGCCGTCGCTCGTGCTGCTCGAGCAGCGGATGACCTCGAGCCAGCGCTGGGTGACACCGGTGAGCGGAGTATTCTACGTCGGCGAGGGCGCCCCTTCCGCAACTTTTTCCAATGACATGCAGGCCGCAATCGGCGCCGCTTCGGCGCTGCTGGCGCTCCAGCCTCCCAGCATCCTCGTAAACTGCACCGGGCTCGTTCAGGGACTCTATCTAACTCACTGCGAGCTTCCGGGCTATTACTTGATCACGTTTTCCACGAGTTCGGGAAATTTCCCCGATCGCCTGCGGAGTACGATCTTCCATGAAGTGGGCCACTGCTTTCTCACCTGCGGCTGCAAGCTGCTGGATGAGGGTTTCGCCGTGTGGTTTTCCCGGCGGCACTCCGGGGTCGCTCCGCGCAAGCATAACGACAAGGTGCTGCCTCTTTCCCGCAGCGTGCGCTCGCTGCTGATCGGATCGAAGGCCGAAGGGATCCACTTCGAACGACTCGGCGTCACTCTTGCTGAGCTTCCTTCAGTCAAGGATAAGGGCGCCGAGCTTGTAGAAGCGATTCTGGCCCATTCTCGGGTCGAAGGATTAAAATCCCTTTTTGCCGAAATTGCCGCCAGCGAGACGGGCGACGACGTCGCCCGAGCGGTCGAAGCTGCGCTGGGCAAGCCGCTCGAGTGTTTCGACGCCACCGACTCACGCCCTATGACGTCGCCTACCGCATCAATCACCACTCCTGTCGATGTTGCACCGGCCATCGCCGCAGTTTGGGCCGAAAAATCTCCGGCCAACCGCGCCCGGATTCAGAGCTTGATCGAATCTCTGGGCGCTAATCCCAGCAATACCCGCGGGTGGTTGGAAAGCATGGCGCGGCTCCGCATGGCCGACCTTGGAGTAAGCTTGTTTCTCGGCGAATCGGTTTCGGATGACGTATTCACCACGGTCGACGCATTGCTGGCGCAGGCCACTGAGCGCAAAATCGACGAATGCCGCCTGCTGCTGCTGCGCGGGCACCGCGCGATGCTGACGGTGCTGCAAGCCAAGACCAACAAGGCTCTTTGGGTCAAAGGCATCACTGCGATTCCCCAGGCGATCGATGCGTACACGCGGGCGCTGCAAGCCGCCCCCCATGATGCTGAAGCCTTGATCAATCTCAGCTTGTTGGAGGTGAATATCCCGGCCCGCTTCGGCAACAAGCTTCCTCTGGCAAAGGAGAGGCTGAGCGAGGCGGCAAATGATCCGATCTGGGGCCGCTGGGCGCAAAACATCTTGGCCACGACCCCCGCATTCTCCGAGGCCGCAAAAAAATCGGCTGCGCCCGATCCTGCGCCCGCGGCTGCCGCCACTGCCCCGGTCGTTGCTTCGCCGGCGGTCGCCACGCCCGTTGCCCCGGCGGTGGAAATTCGCGCATTGCGCGTGCGCATCAGCGACGACTTCGAACTCGCACCAACGGATCTCAGTTTTCCTCCCGGGCAGCGTGTCGCGTTGATCGGGCACAATGGCGCGGGCAAGAGCATGCTGATCGAGTCCCTGCTCGGTCTGCGCAAGCCGCGGTCGGGATCCGCGCGCGTGCTCGGCCTCGATACGGCCGAACTCCGTCGCAATCCGGCGGTCCGAGCCAAACTCGGCGCTCTGCTCCAGCACGTCTTGTTTCCGAGTCAGATGCGCGTGAGCGAAATCGTGGGCATGCACGAGGCCGTGTATGGCATGCAGAGCGCCCGCCTGATTCATATCCTGGGCCTCGAGGAACTGATGAAGAAATCTCATCGGGCCTTGTCGCGTGGCCAGCGGCAACGGTTGCTTCTCTATGTGGCGATGGCGCATCGGCCTCAGCTGCTGTTCCTGGATGAACCCACTCTCGGTCTCGATGAAAACTATGCCCGTGCGCTGCGGGATCATTGGCAAGGGGACGAACTTAAAGGAAGCACGCTCTTCATCGCGTCCCACATTCCGGCTGATCTCGCGATTGTCGATCGCGTCGTCTGCCTCAAAGCCGGTACCGTGATGGACGACGGAAGTCTGCGCGAGCTGATGGACAAGCACGTCAGCCAGTTTTGCGGCCGTATCATGCAGCCGTTGTCGGAAACGATGGAAAAAGAGCTTCGACAGCTGCCGGGTGTCGTGCGCTTGCCCGCCGCGAAGGACAACGAGCAGGTCGTATACGGCGACGCTCGTTTCCGGGATGCATTCCGTGGCTACCTCACGACCCATCAAATTTCCGCATTCGGTCTCCGGCCCAGCCAGCCGGACGATTTTCTCGCCCAAGTCTCCACGACCTAAGATGAGCCATTTTCTCAGCTTTCTCCGCCTGGAAATCACGATGTTTTTCCGCGCGCGCGTCGCCGTTTTTTGGACGTTTGCCTTTCCCGTCCTGATGCTCGTCGCTCAAATGACTTTCTTTGGGCAGGGAGCCTCGCGAAGTTCGCTGCACATGGGGCTCGTCGACCAGGACGGCACTCCCCAGAGCGCAAGCTATCTGGACTATGTGCACGACTCCGCCCAGCGCATGGGCGGCGTCGGCGCCCGGATTGAGGTGCTTGACCACAAGCCGGCGGATGTCTCGCACTACGATGTGCTCGTGTTGGTCGCCCGCGGGTTCGGAGCAGAAGTGGCGCAAGGCCGCTCCGGCGGAGTGGAAATTGTCCTGGGCTCGACCAGCTCTGCGGCGTTGATGGGCTCAGGCATCCTGCGCGGCGTGACCGACGCCTATAATCTCCGGGAGGCGAAGGTCGTTCCGGCCGCCCGACTCTCGACCCAGACGCGCGCGGCCTCTTCAAACCAGTTCTCTTATGTGTTTTATCTCGCCACCGGACTTTCCATCACAGTTCTGTTGTCGACGTGCCTGATGGGCTTTGCGGGACCACTGGTCAGCGGCCGCGAAGCCGGGCTTTTCCGGATGTACCAGATGTTTCCCGTACGTCCGGCGTGGATCCTCGCGGCGTGGGGCATGGCGCGGCTTTTCGTCACGCTATGTTCGGTGGTCCTCCTGTTTCTCGTCGCTCACTGGATGTACGGGCTGAGCATCGCGTTCAATCTTCTCCATTTCGCCATCGCGATCTGCGCGATCAACCTCGGCATCGCTGCCTTTCTTTCGATCGGCTTCGTGGTCGCCAGCTTTTCTCCGAATATCAGCACGGTAACGATCATCACGAACCTGCTCTATTTTCCACTCATCGCCAGCGGAAACCTCCTCTTTCCCACGAGCAACCTGCCAGATTTCGTGCGGCGGGTGCTCGAGTTCCTGCCGGTGAATGCGCTGGTGGCCTGCATTCGTCGCTCTCTCTTGGGTGAACACAACCTGTACATGGATTCCGTGACCTTCGCTTTGCTCATTGCGGTCACGGCCGGTGGGATGCTGGTGGCATCCCGCTATTTTCGCTGGACGCCGCATGAGTAACGATGCGGCAGCTCAACGCCTGGACTGGGCAGCCCCGACGCAGGATTCCGGCAGTCACGGTGCAGTGGTCGAAATGAGTGATGGCAGCGGCGCAGCCTTCATACCCGGTGCGCTCCCCCCGCCAGTGGACCTTGCGGGAGCTGGATTGCACCTGGAGCGCACCCACGCCGCCCTGCATCGCCTCAACCGAGCTTCCGCGGGCGCAAGCCGGGCTGAAGTCGCTGCACGCTTTGCAAGGTCAACTGCATTGAGCAGGTCCCATCAGCATTCGATGAGCGTGAGGCTGGCGCACGAACCATGGCGGAACTTTGGCGCCGATATCGACGCGTACTTGCGCGCAACCGACACACCGCACCCGGTGGCTGAATTACTGTGCCCGAATCGCCTGCGCGAGTTGCATGCGCTCATCGTCGCAGACGGAAACGAGATTACCGCTCAGTTCTGCCATCCGGGCGACTATCGGACGGAAGCCGGATTTGCGCGGCGCAATGACGGTACGATCGAAATGGTATTTGCGCCGCCCGAGCGAGTCCCCGCCCTGCTCGAAGCGCTTGGCGGGTTCGTCGAGCAGTCTCGGCTCGAAAGCCTGGATCCGGTGCTCACCGCCTGTCTGCTGCTCTATCAGCTCGGCGCGATCCATCCGTTCGTCGACGGAAATGGACGTTTGGCTCGCGCGCTCGCGGAGATGCTCCTTGTCGAACGCAAGGCCGTCGCAGTCGCGCTGCCTCTCTCGATCATCGTGGGCCCGTACCATCAACTGTACAATAATCGCTTGACCCAAGTTTCTCGCACGGGCGACTGGCTCGCCTGGATTGCCTTCATTTGCGGGGCGATTTGCAATGAAGTCAGCCGTCTGGTCCCAGCCGAGGATGCGGGAGCGTAATGCGATGAAGTCCGTCATATCAGAACTCATCGCGACGGAGTGTCCCGAGATCGCCCCGGAGTGCTTTGCCGGAGAGATCGACGCGAATCGCTACCGAGAATCGGCGCGGGCGCTGATAATTGAGCGGTTACCGAAATTCGAAGTCGCCTATACTTATGGCTCGGTGGCAAAGGGGAATCCAAGGCCTCTTTCCGACGTCGACGTCTATGTAATCGCCGAAGTCGAGACGCCGCTTTGCATCAAAGAAATCTATCTAGGCGTGCCAGTTGAACTGCGCGTCCTGAGTCGTGCCACCGCCGATAGTCTGCTCAGCGGCACCGAGCTTACACGGAAAGCAGTATTTTTTGCCCGATCCTTGGAGGAATCCTCGCTGGTCGCCGGCGATGAAAGCCTGCTCGCCGATCTCAAATACCGGGCACTGGCATGGTTGGCGCGGTGCCCGACGAGCCTCAGCGAGAAAGCCGTGTTCCAGCATCGCACTCGCATTACTTCCCGCGTCTTCGACCTCGCTGATCCTGAGCTATGTAGCTATCGGAGGGTGCGCGCCGTGGCGGAGGTTGCCGACTCCATCCGGGTGCTCAGCAATGCCGAGAAAGGCATATTTCAGGGAAGAAATCTGCTGGATGACTTGGCACCAATATGGCCGGAACGGGCCGCAGCCCTCGCTTTCGCCATCGATCAAGCTCTGGGTAGAGACGATGCCACGCCGCTGGTGAAGCTGGCTATAACGTCTATCGGTCCCTTCGGCGGTTTTATGTTGCAGTCGGTGACCGAATTATAGCGCTTAGTTATGGTGCCCATGGCTGCCCCGCTCCCCCTCGTGCCAGTTGCTGCCGAATCTTTCGCTGCACGGCGCCCTGCCGCGGTGAGTCGCTTTCTTGCGTGCCTGGTCCATTGCGGCGCCTGCCTCATCCTCATGTTCCCGGCGGGAACTGCTGCGGCCGAGACACCCGCGCCCTCTGCCGACGCCGCCGCCCCGGTCGTGCCAAAGAAACCCGGCAGCTCCGACGCCCCCAAAAGCGAATCGGTGAAGTTGGAACCGCTCAGAGTCTCTGTAAGCCAGATCGCCGTCGGCACGGAAGCCGGTTCGCTTTTTTCCGCCCAGGAGATCGCAGGGACTCCCGGCACAGTGGGCGACATTAACCGAGCTCTCCAAACGCTACCGGGAGTTCAGTCAGTTGATGAAGGCAATGCCTTGTTTGTCCGGGGCGGAAACAGCTTCGAGACGAGAACCAAGGTCAACGGCATCTCGTATCACACCGCGATCACACTGGACGCTCCGCTGGGCAACTTCACTGGCACGGTAAGCCTTTTCGAGGCTCGAAAAATCGAGTTTTCCGCGGGTGGCTTTAATGCCGAATTCGGCAATGCAATCTCCGGCAGCGTGAGTGTCGACACGCTTGGCGCACCGTTTTCAAACTCTTATTCGCTGAGTGCCGGTCTCGGCGTATTCTCGGCGGGCGTCAATCTCGCCCTTCCTCACCTCGGAGTCCGGTTGGTCGCAAGCGAGACGGACATGCGTCCGACGATCGACGTCAATGGATCAAGCCGGAACTACATCACGCCCCCGCGGGGCCACGACTATGGATTCACTCTCACGGCTCCGCGCAAAAAGGGAAGTGAGTTGAAGCTATTTCTCGTCAAGCGAACCAATCGATTTGGCGTGATTTCAAACGATCCTGATGTCGGTGGCGAATTTCAGCAGAACATCGAGAACACCTTCGTGTCGCTGTCATGGAAGGATATAATCGGGAGCTACTCCGTCCATGCTGCGGTCGGCGGAGGATTGAACTTGCGGGACAACGCCGCTCCTTACTTCGATCGGCACACCAGCGATAACTACCGAGAAATATCCGGTGACGTGGCGTTCGACACCGGGGCCAATTCACGGATTACGGTCGGGGGCGAAGCGAACGTTCAATATGCAGGCCTCACGAGCAACGTGCATCCCCCTGGAACCTCGTTGGTTTTCGTTCGCAAGGAAACGAATGGGAACTGGGGCTTCTTTACCAAGCTCAACTACGCTCCGACCCAAGATCTGGCGTTTGTGTGGAGCATCCGGGCAGACCATTCCAGCGCGACTGGCAACACTACGGTCGACCCCCGAGTCGCAGCTACGTGGCGAGAAGCAAAGAATGTCCATTACAGTGTAGCGGTCGGGCTCTATCATCAACTGCCCGATTCGTTCTTTGTTTTGGCAAACCTCCCGAACCGTTTCCCGTCGCTGTCGGCGCTTCACTGCATCGCCGGCGTCCAGTTTGGGGGGACCAAAAACTTCACCCGATTCGAAGTCTACCGAAAGGAGTACTCGAACCTGATAAGTCTGGACCGAAATTATCTTCCGATTGGAGCGGGGCGGGGAAACGCGGAAGGGGCCGACCTCTACTTCAATCGAGTCATCGGCAAGGATTTTCAGTACCGTGTGACCTATAGTTTCTGCGAAACACGCAGGACGGATCCAAATACCGGCCTTGTGACTTACGCGCCGTTCGACGTGAAACATTCGATCACGCTTATCGCCAAAACGAAGATCTCGGTCTACGATCTCGGAGCGTCCATCAAGTATAGCTCCGGGCATCCTTTCACCCCGATCGCCGGAGGACGTCCCGATGCCAGCGGCGGTTTCGACCCGATTTACGGGACGCCGTTTTCCGAGCGACTTCCAGACTACCGACGCCTGGACCTATCGGCATCCCGCTTTTTCGCTCTATCCGACGGAGTGGGTCTCCTCGCATACGTCTCGGTTCTCAACGCATTCAACACGCGAAACACCTTTGGCTATACTTACAGCGCCGATTTTGCCCAGCGCGTCGCGACTCCTGGAACCTTCAACCGCATGGTCACATTTGGCGCCACCCTAAAGTTCTAACCTCATTTCACCCCATGAACATGCCACGCCCCATCGGCTTCGTCAGTTTTGTCTCCAGCCTCATTGCCCTGCTATCAACTTGCCGGGCGGCAGAGCAAGCACCACTCGACGTGCCCGCGCTCGAGCTGCAGATCGAAAATGCGATGTACGCGGCCGATCCCAACGGAAAGTCCAGCGGCCCTGAAATCGCTCAGTTTGAAAGTATTGCAAAGCAATTGGACGTCGCGCTGAAAGCTGCCCCGAAAGCACCTGATCTGCTCTACTTGCACGGTTTGCTCGAATTCGCGAGCGCAGCAACGGAACGTAATGCACACAACCCGGCTGGAGTGGCCAATCGAAATGAACAAGCGGTGAGCTGGCTGAAGAAAGTCCAAGGTGAGCCTTGGCAATCCGAAGCCGAAGCCTTGGAAGCATATACCCTCTATCAACTTATCGGCACCAGTGGTTATGAAGATCCCTCGGAAATTGGCGGTGCCGCGGCGAAACTATTTAGCCATGCGGCGCAGGCAAATCCCAGCAGTCCGCGGGTTTTGCTATTCAAGGGCCTCGTGACATGGTCCACTCCCGCGCAATATGGCGGAGATCAAAAGGCCGGGTTGGCAACGCTCCAGGCCGCGCTGGCTTCGTTCGAAAAACGGGATCACGGCGGCCCGCAGTGGGGAAAATCCTATACCTTGGGCTGGATCGGTACGATGTTGCGGCGAAAGGGCGATTTGACCGGAGCGGAAAAGGCGTTTCGCGACGCCTTGGAAACCAACCCGAATAATCAGCTGATCAAGGTAAAGTTGCTCCCCTCGCTGCTTCAGGCAAAAACCAAGGCCGCGGCTGAGCCGAAGGGGAAGTGATTGGAGCGAGAACGCCAAGAGCAGGCGTTATCTATAGAGGGCCGCCTGGGGCGACTGCGGCTTCACCGGTTGACAGCGAAATGAGCGGCAGCAAAGTCGCTACAAATGAGCCCCTATACGTTTGTGACGCTGCTTCTGCTCGCAGTGACCGTCGGGATGGGGCAACTGCTCGTTAGGAAATTCATCGCCCAGGATGCGCCGCAATTCGTCCAAGCGCTCGGCTTCCGGCAGGGGCCGCGAGGGACCGCAAGGGCATGGATCTTCGCCTTCTTGCTGACCATCGCATACGCCGTGTTCACGGTGATCGGCGTGCCGGGAGTCGGAACTCATGCACTCGAATTCTCGTTAATCAAATGCTGTGCCCTCCTTGCTGCCGTCGCCGCCGGAGTCGTGGAGGAATGCTTTTTCCGTCGCTATTTGATGGATCGACTGGCTAGGGCCGCGTACTCGCGCGTCTGGCAGATTGCCATATCTGGTATAAGTTTTGGCGGAGCGCATGCCGTGTGGGGTCTGTTGGCGAACGATCCGCAGACCGCGCTCGGCGCAATGATCGCCACCACTATCTTGGGCTGGGGGCTGGCCGCAGTTTATATCATTGGCAAAGAGAGCCTCGCACCTTGCATTGTCGCCCACACTCTTATTGATGCGATCATCGAGCCGGGCCTGCTGCTGGCCGCTTTTTCACGGCACGCCGTGTGACGTGCAACCGCCTCAGCTTCCAACCGCTTTGCCGGCGCGGGGCGGTTTCATCATAGGGTCGCGATAAACTGCCGATACCGGTCGACGATTTTGTCGAGATGGTATTGCTCGCCGGCCTCGAGGCATTGCTGCCGCATGCCAGCCAAGCGTTCAGGATCACTCTGGAGTGTGGCCAGATCGAGTCCACAACGTTCCAAGTCGGTAAAGGCGGTGCATTCTGGAGCGATTTCAAGGTAGGCTGGCTCACGACTTGAAATTGAAGGAATGCCGAACCCCAGGCAGTTTATGAGCTTAACCCCAGAATTGAGAAGAATATGATTCTGTACCACCGGCCGCACATCGGCTGGGTCGCGCATGAACCGATCGAAATCATTCGATATCCGGCGCAAGTTCAAAGAGATCCCGATCGTGCGATAGGCGCGAACGACATCTTCGCGCGTCATCGTTTCGACGTGATATCGCTCATGAGCGAACGCCAGCGAGTCGGGGTACCAATGAGCGCTTCCTAGGTAGGCGACCTTGTCCCGATCTCCAAGCGACGGAATTCGCTCCCGATTGCAGTGATGATGGGGGATAACCTCGATTTGGCCCAGTTCGCTGAAATGTCGGGCGACGCTCGTCGTGCTTGCGATGTAGGCGGTCACCTTGTCGCGGGGCGGCGCGTCGTCGAGGATGTCCCAAATCACCGCGGCCCGGTCCACCAATTGGTCTACGCCTTGGGCTCCAAATGTCGGTTTGACGCAAATGTAGGCCTTGTAACGGTTCGGCACGGCGAGCGGGTCTTTCGCGTCGTAGTAGCAATCGCAGCCCAATTGGGTTGCGATCTCACGGCACCTAATCTTCACACTGGCAAGTCTTTCCACATTGCCGGCGACAAAGAGAACGTCACGGGGATCCATATCGCGGCCGCTTAATTGGCATTTCGATATTTTTTTTAAATTAACATTTCGGTCAATTCATAAGCTAGTGTTTCTTTAGTTTTCTATCGCCAAATTGCGTTTTCTTGTCACATTTGGTGAGAACCTAAGACCCCGACCGACTGCTCGCCGCTTTGCTCCCTTCAACCCATCCGTGCCGTTCTTTCACGGACGCGAATCACGAGTACTTCCCAATGCCGGCCCAACCTTTTAGTCGCGACACGTACTATATGCGGCGGATTGAGGCGGGCGCGTCGGACCCGTTTGACGTCCGGGTCTTTGACTACGGACTTGGTCGGATCGTCGAACGAAATGAAGCCGGAATGCTGGTGGAAGCGCTGGGCCGCCAATTCTCGTCACTCGGGACCGGCATTGGCCGTGACCAAGAGGGTCTATTCGGCGCGATGCGAGCCAAAGACTGGATAGCGCCGCTTCACTACGAAGAGTCGGCCAGCGTTCGTGCCGAGCACCTCTGTCGGGACGCATTCAAGAATCTTCACTTTCGCGAGATCGAGTTGAGTGGCTCGGTCCCGGCCAAATTCTACTGTTATACTTGTCGCTCCGAGCAGCAGAGCATGTTGCGAGTCATGTGCTCACATTTTGCCGTCGACCAAGCGACCCATGTCCAGATCCGACGCTTCATTCGGGCATTCGTGGCCGGCAGTCGAAACCTCCGGGCCACCTCCACCTATCTCGACTGGATGCAGACTTACCATGCGTTTGCACTGGCGCCGAGCGGCTTCGACGAACGAAGGTTCTGGGAAAACTACTCTACCGCGACATTCGCAGACGTCCGCCGGTCGGTCACCACCTGCGCGCCGGAATCGGGTGTGAGCGTCGTATATTCCGCCTCGGGCGAAGCCCGCAATCGCGCAGAGACGCGCTGCCGCACGGAACTACGTTGCAGGCTGATCGATTTCATTTCGAGCAGTTTGATGGCGGCGATCGGGCGGGCAACCGGCAGTGAAGAAGTGGCCGTCAATTGGACGACGCACGGTCGATATCCGCTGGCCCAGCGCACGTTTACCGAGACGTCGGGATGGCTGAGCGATCTCCATCCGCTCCGGGTTCGAGTCGTGAAGCAGGACCCGGCCTCAGCTGTGGAGCAGTTCCGCGCCAGCCTGACCGAGCTTCCGAATTGGGGCAATACCTTCGCGTGGGTCAGCCGCTTCGCTTCGGACGGCGCCCTCGGCGAGACCCTGGCCTCCCCTTTCATTGTAAACGTCCAAGGAGCCAGTGCGGCCCCAAACTCCCTGCGTCAGGGTGAGATCGCCGAGGCGAGTGTGAAGCGACAACCGTTCACGAAGCCCAATGCGCGACCGCGCATCTACTTTGTCGTATCGCTCGGTGCCCACCTGCGAATCAGCGCCGAGGCCGCCGGCGGAGCGAACCCGGAGATTGGGGTCGAAGCGATCGACCATCTCGCCGCGATCCTGGAGGCATAGCGTCGCTCGACGTCAATGCGAACGGAGGAGTGGCGCGCAATCCATTTTAGCCTGACCAAGATGCAAAGCACTTCGAGTAATATCACCATTGTAACTTCCATTACTGCCGGTCGCGACCATCTTCGGGAGGACCAAAACACGCAGACCGGCACGTTTGTCGCATTTTGCGACCAATCCTATCCTTCCACCGTCTGGTCGCTCGAGCCGGCGTGCCGCCTCTTTCGTTCGGCACGAAGGAACTCGCGAATGCCGAAGCTTCTGACGCATCTCTATGTGAATTCAGAGTACTCGATCTGGATCGATGGGTATATTGCGTTGCGGGATTCGGCTGAGAAGATCGTCGCCGATTTCCTGGACGACTGCGATCTCGCGGTATTTCGACATCGGACGCGCCGCTGTACTTATGAAGAGGCCGCGGTCTGCGCGCAACGCGAGCTGGACTCGCCGGCCACGATCGACCTCCAAGTGCGCGCCTATCGGGAACGCGGCCTCGCAGCCAATCTGGGGCTGGCCGAGTGCTCTGTGATTGTCCGCCGCAACAATCGCAAGTGCGAGGAATTTAACCACCTCTGGTGGTCTCACTACTGCCGCTATTCGGCGCGCGATCAGATTTCGTTTATGTACGCAGCCCAGGTCTCCGGCATACGCTATCGTTTGGTGACGCCGACGAAGTTCGAGCATCCGTCGTTCGACGTGATTGCTCGCCCGCCGCAGCCGGAGCCACTGGTCGAGACGCAGGAAGCGCTCCATTGACTTGCCGCCGCGTTCATTGCCCATGAAGGATCGAAACGAAGTTCTCGCCACAGTCCTGATCATCATCAATGGCGTGCGTCCTCCTGACGCGCCACCGGCCAGCGCGAACACCTCGCTGCTAGTCGACCTGGATCTCGATTCGCTGCGAATGCTGGATCTCGTGGAGGCGATCAAACAAGAGTTTGGCGTGTATCTGCTGGCGCCTCCGTTCACGTTGAGCGACGTCACGAGCGCAACCACGATCACCGACGCGATCTTGCTCGGCGAGTCGCGGCCCGTCGCGCCGATTGAGGACTAGTTGCGGAGCGGAACCGCGAAGGCGAAAGTGAGTACTCCACTCGTTCAGACGCTGGGATTCGCTGCCGCGAAATGCGCCTTCTATCGGGAGCAGCACGTGGATCCGAACAAGATCACCACGTTTCCCGTTTTGGACAAGGCGCTCCTAAAGGCTCGCCCCGAAGCGTTTATCACGCTGGAAACCGGGGATGACCGTGCCGCGCTGCTGAACGAATTCGAGCGGCCGATGCTCCTTGGCGAACACAGCAACGCGACGGAGATCAAGATCGGTCGAAACATAGTAATCGAGCAGACATCCGGCTCATCCGGCCTGCCAACCCGCCTGGCCAAGACCACGGGCGAGCGGACACTGCTGTCCTTGGCCGCGATGCGAATGCGAAGGGAGATCGATCCGGCGTTTTCGCCGAACACTTTGCTTCCTTTGATTCACCACCGGTGGAACGAGACTCGCTCCACCGAGGCCTTCCGGCGGACCGACGTGCCGGCTTTTTATGCCAACGTACGCCAACGCGGGATACGGTGGATGCATCTCCCGCCGGCGGTGATCGAATGGCACGCGGGAATATTGGTCGAAACGGGTCACACCGCGCCTCCCGCTCCCGCCTTGCGCTATCTGGAGGTCTCTGGCGCGGCTCCATCCGAAAAAGCCATCGAAATCGCGACAAGCTACTTCAAGTGCGCCTTGGTGAATCAATACGGCACCCGAGAAACTTGGGCGATTGGCTATGCAATTGGCAACGCGGCGTTCGAAGTGAACACCGAGTGCGTGTACGTTGAAATCCTCGACGCGGGCGGGCGCCCGATAACTCGCCTGGACCAGGAAGGCGACGTCGTGATCACCAGCCTGGTGCTGCGTTTGTTTCCGATTATCCGCCTTCGTACCGGTGATCGAGGCAGGTGGGTGCGGGGGACTTCGCCAAGTACGCGCCCATTGCTGAAATTGGCCGGAGAACGAGAGATCAACCAGTTGGTTTTCGCCGGGCAAAGGATATCTGGTATTCAGGTATTCCGCGGAATCTTAAGCAAAGTATACTCCGACATTGGGTTTCATCAGGAGATTTCGAACATCCAGGTGAGGCAAGTAGAGCCCCAGCGGATCGTCCTGCGCGTGAACCGATCTCCTCATACCGTGCGCCTATGCCAGGCGTTTGAGCGGGAGTGCCAGCGCAAATTTGGGACCTCGCTCGCCGTCGACTACGACATCCAGGCCGCTGATCCCGCCGTTTTTTCCACGGAAAAGCCGATGCTCTTCGTCAATGTTTGCCACACGCCTTCGTCCACGGACTGGTGGAGTCGAGTGCGGCGCGTCGCTGGAAGCCTCAGTCGACGGAGGCAGATATGACTCCGCACTGAATAGTCTGCAGGCGATTTCAATTTCATGAGCCCAATGAACGCATAACAAAACCGTCTCGCGGGCTAGCGGCGCCAGCAAGACCTACACCGCCTCCGCCTTCACCTATCGGCTCATCAAATTCGCCGGCGCGCCGCGTGCTCTTCCTTGTCGATCGCGCCAATCTCGGCAAGCAGGCCAAGGGCGCTCAATACCCATTAAAAACTTGGGTCCCCTGAAATGACTTGAGCGATTCTTAAAAACCATCCCGAAGATTTAAAAAGCTACCCTAGAAAAATAAGATCTTAGGTTAACTTTTCCATCAGGACGCTCACCCCTTCTTCACCGCATCCAATACGATACTCGGCGTGAGCAGCTCCGGCAGAATCGCGGGCTCGTCCTTGCCGGGGAGCCAGACGAGGTTGAAGGGCACAGCGCTGCGCTGGTACTTCGCGAGCTCGGCGGTGATCGCCGGATCGTTGTTGGTCCAGTCGGCGCGAAGGGTGACGATCTTCTTGTCGGCAAACGTCCGCAGCACGTCGTCGTTGTGGAAGACGAGTTTCTTGTTCGCCTGGCACGTGGCGCACCAGCGCGCCGTGAAATCGACATAGACCGTGCGGCCTTCGGCGCGGAGTTTCGCCACCGTCTCCGGGCTCCACTTGTCCCACGTCACTTCAGGCACCGCACCCGCGGCGAGCGGCGCACCGGCCGCGAGGACGGGCTTAGGCCAGCCGAGCCAGAGACCGACCGCGCCGAGCGCGATGCCCGCGATGAGACCACCGCGCGCACTCGCCTCAGATGCTCCCGGCTGGTTCCACCGGCCGTACACCCACACCGCGAAAGCGATGAGCGTGAGCGCGAAGACGAGCGTGAGCTGCGCGTCGTCGCTCACCTGCCCGAAAAGCACCCACACGAGATAGCCCACGGTCGCGTAGAGCGGAAACGCCATGAGCTGCTTGAAGGTCTCCATCCACGCCCCGGGGCGCGGAAGAATCTTCACTGCCGCCGGGAAAATCGAGAGCAGCAGATACGGCGTGGAGAGACCGATCGCGATCGCCGTAAAGATCGCGAATGACTCCAACGTCGAAACCGAAAGTGCCGCACCAAGCGCGGTCGCGAGAAACGGCGCGCTACACGGCGTCGCCACCACCGTCGCGAGGATGCCCGTGAAAAACGATCCGGCCAAACCCGACTTCATCTGTAGCTCGCCACCGATGGCGGTCGCCGAGAGGCCGAATTCGAAGACGCCGCTCATGTTCATCGCGAAGACGAGCATCAGCACCGCGAGGCCGAAGACGAAGACCGGCGATTGCAGTTGAAAACCCCACCCGAGCTGCGCGCCACCCGAGCGGAGCACTGCGAGCACGCCCGCGAGCGTCCAGAACGAGAGCAGCACACCCGCCGCAAACACAAGGCCGTGTCCCACGACCTTGCTGCGATCGCTGCCGGCCTGATTCACGAAGCCGAGGATCTTGATGCCGATCACCGGAAAGACACAGGGCATCAGGTTGAGGATCAGGCCGCCGATGAAGGCGAACGCGAGGGTCACCGGCAGCGACGACGGAGCCGCACCCACAGCCGTCGCGCCACTCACCGTTGCCGACTTAGCACCAGTCGGAGCCGCGGTCGCAGCCGTCTCCGTCGCGAGCGGAATTTCGACTCGCAGCCCGCGCAGCGCACCGCCCGAGAGCCAGCCCGTCTCGCTCGTCAGCACGCCGAGGAGCTGCTTGGCGTCCTGCGGGCCGTCGGGCGAGATCGGCATTTTCAAGACGAAGCCGCCCGCGCCGTCGGATTTGATGTCCTGCGGCAATTCGTAGGCGACGAGGTTGTCGTCGGCAAAGAAGCGGAGATCGCTCGGCTTCGCGCCATTGGCTGCAGCGGCCTTCACGGTGAGTGTGATGGTCTTGCCCGCGCGCGTCGCTGCGAGTTGCCACGCCGCCTCGGCGCGCGGCAGGCCGGCGACGACCGTGCGGATTTTCTCGCCCCACTGCGCATCGGGCTTGGGCGTATCGGCGGCGACCGCGAGCGGCAGCGTGAGCTTCGCGCTACCGGGCATGCAGACGTCTTCGCACATCAGCCAATCTGCCTCGCCCGCGAGCGTGACCGTCTCGCCGGCCTTCGCATCAGCCGGCGCCGTAATTGTCACCGGCAGGAGCAGATCGCCCTCGAAACCGTTGCCCACGATGGTCCCCGTGCGGTCCTTGAGCACGTGTGGCGCGGGAAACATAATCTCGCTCGCGCTCCAGCCCGCGGGGAGTTTCCACTTGATCGCCGTGACGAGCCCCGTGCCGGGATTGGTCCAGTAAGTATGCCAGTGCGGGTCGTGGATCAGCCGCAGCGCGATCGTGATCTTCTGGCCCGGCTGCACCGAGGCATCAGCAGCGACGAACGACGCTTTGACATGCTGCGCGCGGACCGCCGGCAGCAGAAGAGCCAGCAGAGCGACGGCGAAGAGGCGGACAAACTTCATGGGAGCAAATGGTACGACCAACCGTAAGAGCCGCAAACGAGGAATTGTTTCCATGCTGCCAGACGATTTCCACGGCAAAGCGCTCCGCACGGGTAACAAACGCGCTCGCACACCGGCGCGCACTACGCTGATTTCGGCGCATGGCACACTCGGTCGAAGGTCACCTGCGGCTCCGCGTGACGGAGTACGATGAACTGATCCGGAAATTTGTCCCCGCCTACGCCGCCATGCGGCCCGTGCAGCTCGACCTGCTCGCCCTCGGCCTGCCGGTACAGGGCGGACTTGCCCTCGATCTCGGCGGCGGCACCGGCGCGCTCGCCGAAGCCATCGCCGAACGCTTTACCACCGTGGCCGTGCAGATCTGGGACACCGATCCCGCGATGCTCGCCGCCGCTCGCGAACGCTGCGCGCGCTTCGGCGACCGCGTGGCCTACGTGGAGCAGTCCTTCACCGATCCCCTCCCCGCCTGCGACGCCGTCGCCGCCTGCATCGCGCTCCACCACGTGAAGGATATCGCCGTGAAAGGAGGCATCTATAAAAACATCCACGCCGCGCTGAAGCCCGGCGGCATCTTCGTCAACGCCGACACCGCCGTCTGCGCCACGCCCCTCCTACGCGACCACGCCTTCACCCTCTGGGCCAAGTCGATGGCCCCTCACGGCATCGCCGAGCCCCAGGCCCGCCAGCACTTCGCCGATTGGGCCAAGGAAGATTACTACCCGCCTCTCACCACCGAACTCCGCCTTCTCGCCGAAGCCGGCTTCCCCGAGCCCGAGTGCTTCTGGCGCGACGCGGCGGCGGTGGTGTTTGGCGCGATCAAGACCTAGCTCGATCGCAGAAAGAGTGGCCGCAAGAAGGCGCAGAAGGCACAAAAACCCTGCGACATCGGCCGTCATTTCTTGCGCCTCTTGCGCCTTTTTGCGGCCAAAACACTTCTGTCTTACGCCGGCGCCAAGCACCGCACCGCGAGGTCGCGCAGCACTTCTTCCTGATCGTGCGGGCGGCGGATGATTTCCTCGAAGGCGACGATGAAATCCTGCTGGTTGTCGATCAGGCGGCGGAGACCCGGGAGCTTCGCGCTGCCGGCGAGTTTGCCGAGGTACCACGGATTTTGCGTGAAGATATTGTAGGCGCTCTTCTCCGTCGCCGCCTCGCCGAACTTCGCGAGGTGCGCGCTCGACGCCTTGGGCATGCCGTCGAGCCCGCGCGGGCCTAAGCGGACGTCGCCCGACTCCATCAGCGCGCGCACTTGCAGGAGGATGCGGTTGCGATTCTGCAAGGCCGAGATGAGCGGACGCGCATCGCCGCCCGCGAAAAAGTGCCGGTGGATCGCGTTGAGCGTGCGCGGCAGGTTGCCGCTAAAAAACGCCTCTGCCGCCTCGAAGAAATCGCCCTCCGCCACGTTGGGCGTGAGCTCAGCGACATGGTCCTCGGTGATCTGCGCGGACTCTTTCGCCGCGCCGTCGCCCACGTAGTTGGCGAGCTTGTGCACTTCCTCCACGAGCAGGCGCGTATTGGGCCCGATCTTCGCGAGGAGCAGCTCCACCGCGCCGGGCGCGAAGCTCACCCCGACCGCGCGCGCTTCCGCGAGCACCACGCCCACGAGCGCCTCGGCGGCGTTGTCGCCGTCGCCACCCGCGAGCGCGAAGTCCGCCGTCTTCTCGCACCACTTCGGAAACGACCGCCGCCGGTCCACCGGCGACGCCGTGATGAGCACCGCGGCCTCGTCGGGGTTCACCTTCTCGAGCAGCTCCTGCAGGTCCTCGACGAGCTTGAGCGTGCTCTCGGCGCGGCCCGTGACCGAGTCCGCGAGAAAGTTCACGTCCTTCAGCCACACCACGCGCTTGCCGCCAAACATCGACACGGTCTGCACCGCGTCGCGGAAACGGTTCACCGCGCTCTCGACCTCCGCGACGTTGGCCGCGAAGCCGTTGACGATCTCGCGCGAAAACTCGTCCGTCACGTCCGCCGCCAGCGCCTCGAAACGCTCTTTCCCCATGCGGCCGACGAGAAAATCGTCTTGTCCGCAGATGAAGGTAAAGGGCTTGGCCGTCGGCATGGGATGCGGTTTGCCCGCGAAGTTCCCCCGGCGCACGAAAAAAAGCGCGGCACGCAGCGCAGTTTGCACGGTCCATGCCGCAACCGTCGCCTATCCCCAGCCCACTATCCGCCATGAAAACCCGCCTCCTCCTCGCCCTGCTCTGCCTCGCCGCCCCGCTGGCCCGCGCCGCCGACACCGCGTTGATCGTCGACAAGGCCAAGTCACATGTGGAGATCCCCGTGAAGGTCACGTCCGACTCGTTCACCGCCACGCTGGCCGACTACGAGGCAATCCTCTACGCCGACCCGGCGACCGAGCGCGTGACCACCGCGCGTTTCTCCTTCCGCTTCACCAACGTGAAGACCGGCAACGCCAAGCGTGACGAGGCGATGAATGCCTGGCAGCAGACGGACAAGTTTCCCACCGGCGCCTTCGAGCTGCTCGCCCTCAAGCCCGACGGCGCGGGCCGCTTCATCGCCACCGGCAAGCTCGAGCTCCACGGCGCCACCCGCGATGTCGCCATGCCGGTCACGATCGCGCACGATAGCACCGGCTTCACCATCGACGGCTCCGCCGAGATCGACACCCGCGACTTCGGCCTGCCCGTGCTGAAAAAATTCGTCTTCTTCAAAGTCGACCCGCACGTCCGCATCCAATTCCACCTCCTCGCCGCCCCCGTCGCCGCGACCGCGGGGAAATAGAAAACTCAGCCACAGATTACACGGATGGGCACAGATAAAAATCCTCCGTCATCTGTGCCCATCTGTGTAATCTGTGGCTAAAGATTGGATAGTCATCCGCGTCGATCCGCGTTCATCCGCGGTTTCTCCCCACCGCATCGTCACGTTTCCGTTCTTGGCTTCGCGCGTGGCGTAGCCTTCGTGGGGAGACGCGTTTCTCGCCATGCGTTTCCTGTCGCTCGTCTTCACCAACCTCCGGCGTCACCGCGTGCGCGCGTTGATCGGGGTGGCGGGCATCGCGTTTGGCGTGGCGGCGATGCTCACGATCCTCGCGATCGTCAACGGCGCCATCGGCATGTTCGAGCGCATCCTCGCGACCGACAGCCACTATCTCGTCTTCGAGAAAAACGTCTCCGACCTCTTCTTCAGCTCCGTGCGCGACGCCGATGTCGCCGCGATCCGCGCGCGCCCCGAGGTCGCGAGTGCGAGCCCGATGCTCTTCGGCATCGTCTCGTCGCCCGGCTATCCCGTGATCACCTGCTTCGGTCTCGCGGCCGACGATTCGCGGCTCGCGAAAGCCACGTGGCGCGCCGGCAAACGCGAAGACTTCGGCGCGAAGAGCGGCGAGATTTTTCTCGGTTCGCGCGCCGCGGAATTTCTCCACGCCAAGGCCGGCGATGACCTGCCTATCGGCCCGACCACGTTCAAGGTCGCGGGAATTTTCCAGACGGAAAACGGCTTCGAGGACGGCGGCGTTTTTCTCCCGCTCGCCGAGGCGCAGGCGTACTTCAAGCGCCCCGGCGTGTGCTCGGTCGTCGCGATCAAGCTCCGCGACCGCGCCACCGGCGCGGAGTTCAAGCGCGTCGTCGAGGCCGCGCATCCCGGTCTAGTCGCGCTGGAGAACCGCGAGTTCAACCAGAGCTACAATTCGTTTCGCATCCTGCGCGCGACGGCGTGGGCCGTGGGTGGCTGCGCCTTTCTCCTCGGGGGACTCGGCGTGGCCAACACGATGCTGCTCTCCGTTTTCAGCCGCATCCGCGAAATCGCCGTGCTGCGCGTGTGCGGATTTTCGTCGCGCCAAGTCACGGTGCTGATCTTTGCCGAGGCCACCGCACTCGCGGGCGTGGGCCTCGTCGTGGGCTTCGCACTTGGCGCCGTCGTGCTCGCCGTGCTGCCGCGCGTGCCGATGCTGCAGGGCTACGTGCAGGCCGATGTGCGCCCCGTCGTGCTCGTCGGTATCGTGGCGACTGCGATCGTCACGGCGGTCGCAGGTGCCGTTTATCCCGCGCGCTTCGCGGCGCGCATCCAACCAGCGGAGGCCCTGCGCTATGAGTGAGCCGCTCGTCGCCGCTCGCGATGTCTGGAAGAGCTACGACTCGGGCCGCGTGCCCGTGCTGCGCGGCGTGTCGGTCGAGGTCGCCGCCGGCGAGATCGTCGCGCTCTGGGGCTCCTCCGGCTCGGGCAAGAGCACGCTGCTCCACCTGCTCGGCGGACTCGACTTGCCCGAGCGCGGCGAGCTGCGCGTGGCCGGGCTCGATCCCCGCCGCGAGGCCGACCGGCTAGAGCTGCGGCGGCGTCAGGTGGGCTTCGTCTTCCAGCTGCACAATCTGATCCCCGATCTGACCGTGCACGAAAATCTCAGCGTGCCCGCGCTCGCCATCAACACGCCCGCCGCCGACACCGTGCGCCGCACCAGCGAGCTCGCCGATCAACTCGGCATCGGCCACCGCCTCGCGCATCGCGTGCAGGACCTCTCCGGCGGCGAACGCCAACGCGCCGCCATCGGTCGCGCCTTGATGAATCGCCCACGCGTGCTCCTCGCCGACGAGCCCACCGGCGCCCTCGACGAGCGCACCGGCGACACCGTCTTCGCGCTCCTCAAGGAACTCGCGCGCCGCGAAAAAGTCGCCGTCGTACTCGCCACCCACGAACGCCGCTTTGCCGAAGCCTGCGACCGCTGGCTCCGCGTGCGTGATGGCCAGATCGAATAGTGGCCTTCTTTTTCTGCGCCTCTTACGCCTTTTTGCGGCCGCCTGTTTCCGCAAATAAGATACCTGAGACCTACGCAAATCTGCCACATCGAACATCCTCGCGACCGGCCTGCGATCTGCCAGAAACGCTCCATGCAAACGGGTTGGACGAT
Organism: Verrucomicrobiota bacterium; assembly: GCA_048498795.1. Taxonomy (GTDB): domain Bacteria; phylum Verrucomicrobiota; class Verrucomicrobiia; order Opitutales; family Opitutaceae; genus JBEHXH01. Next base: position 18,510 of record JBEHXH010000016.1, on the reverse strand, counting down.
CGAACCTTTCTCTCCGTGGCTCGCGCCCTCGCGCGGCCTTTTGTGGCGTTCGCGCACAGGGTTCGCGCAATGAGCGATTCGGAGTTTCGTCCGGCGACGAAGCAGATCGTGGCGATGGTGTTCATCATCGCGGCGACGTATTTCTATTTCCTGCTCTTCACCGAGTTCGCGCTGCTGGATCTGGCTGAACCGTTCGTGAAAAGCGGCCTGCCCTTGCCCGCCGTGCTCGGCGGTCTGGGCGCGGGTGGCATCGCCGGGGGCATCCTGGCGGCCCGTCTCTTTTCGCTGGAAAACTACCATCTGCGTCTCGGCAGCTGGCTCGCCGCCAGTGCGTTCACCGCGGCCGCGATCTTACTGGCCAAGAGCCCCGAGCTGTTCATCCCCATCGCGACAGCGGTCGGGCTCTCCCTCGGCGGACTCGCCGTCACCCTCGCCGCTGGGGCGCGGCCCGTGCTCGGCACGCATCATCTCGGCCTATGGTGCGGTCTCGGCACTGGCCTCGCCTATGGCGTGAGCAATATCCCGCCGATCCTCAACGCCGAACCCGTGGTCCAGACCGAGCTCGCGGCCACCGTGGCTCTCCTCGCAGCGCTCGTCGCTCGTTCACTGCGGACCAACAAGCAGGTTCTCTCGCTCTCGCCCGACTACTCCCCGGGCGCTCGCGTGGTGTGGGTCATCGTCCTCTTTGCGTTCGTCGCGCTCGACTCGTGCTCGTTCTACGTGGTGCAAAACACCGCCGCGCTGAAAGACCAGCTCTGGTCGAGCGGGGAGACGCTGATCGTCGTGGCGCTGACGCACTTCATCGCCGCGTGGCTGGCCGGCTACGCGCTCGATCATAGCTGGGCCGGGCGCTCGCTCGTCAGCGCCGCGGCGCTGCTCGGCGTCGCGTGCTGGCTGATCGCGGGCGATAGTCCGTGGCGTGGTCTCGCCCCCATCGCGTATGCGGCGGCGGTGTCGATCTACTCGACCGCGCTGATCTTCTATCCAATTCGCAGTGGGCGCGCCAGCATCGCAGCGGCCGTGTACGGTTTCGCCGGTTGGGGCGGGTCGGCCATCGGCATCGGACTCGCCCAGGGGCGCACTACCCCTTCGCTCTTCTTCGCGGCGATCGCGCTGCCGATCATCTTCGGCGGTATCGGGCTGCGTGAGATGTGGCGCCGTCAGCTTGAGGAGTCGCAGTTCTGAAACAAAGGCTGGCGTCGCGCGTCCCACTGGCGAGGCTCGAACGTCCGATGCATTCAGAGAATCCTTCCGACTCCGCCGCGACTTGGCGGCGCGATCTCGCGCTGCTCACGCTCGCGTTTGGCGTGCTGTTTCTCTGGCAGCTCGGCACCGCGCCGCTGGCCAATCCCGACGCGGGCCGCTACGCCGAAATCCCGCGCGAGATGCTCGCGACCGGCGACTGGGTGACGCCGCGACTCAATGGCGTAAACTATTTCGAGAAGCCGCCGCTGATGTACTGGGCCCTAGCCGCGAGCCAGAAATTCTTCGGCGCCAGCGAGTGGGCGGTGCGCGCACCGCTCGCGGTCTTCGGGCTCTTCGGCGTGCTGCTCACGTATGCTGCCGGACGCCAACTCTACGGCCGCGCCGCGGGTGTGTGGTCGGCCATCGTGCTCGGCACCTCGCTGCTCTACTTCGCGCTTACGCGCGTGCTCGTGCTCGATCTCGCGGTGTCGGTGCTGATGAGCGCCACGCTGTTCTGTTTTATCCTCGCGGTGCGCGCACCCGCAGGTGCCACGCGGCGCTGGCTCTTCTACGGGCTCTACGCGAGTGCGGCGCTGGCGACGCTGACGAAGGGCCTGATCGGCTTCCTCGTCACGGGCGCCGTGATGTTTCTCTGGCTACTGCTCTTCCATCAATGGCGTCGCCTCCGCCCGATGCACCTGCCGACCGGCGCGCTGCTCTTCCTCGCGATCGCTGCGCCGTGGCATATCCTCGCCGCGCAGCACAACGAGACGTGGGCACACCGCTACTTCGTCTACGAGCATTTCGAGCGTTTCCTCACCTCGGCCGCGAGCCGACCGGGACCGATCTGGTACTTCGTGCCCATCGTGTTGCTCGGTCTCTTCCCGTGGATGGGCTTCCTGTGGTCCGCGACGCGAGAGGCGCTCGCCGGCGGCTGGGCCCGGCGCAAGGAAAACGCCGACGCGTGGTTTCTCATCACGTGGGCCGCGTTCGTGTTTTTCTTTTTCTCGATCTCCAAATCGAAACTGGCGCCGTACATCCTCCCGATCTTCCCCGCCCTCGCCGTGCTGATCGGCGCCTGGATCGCGCGGCGTGAAGCCGAAGGCGCTACTGGCCGCCTGCGCATCGGCTTCGGTCTCTATTCGTTCGTGTGTGGACTGCTCGGCGTCGCGCTGATTGCCGCGGTCAATCGTCCCGCCCTCGTCAAACTCCCGCTCGAGCAAGCGGAGGCGCTGCGCCTCCCCGCCTATCTCATGGCGGCGACGCTACTGCTCGGCGGTATTTTCGCGCCGTGGTTCAATCGCGTGCGCGGCATCCGCTGGGGCCTCGGTGCATTGGCGATCAGCGTGGCGCTTTTCTACGGCACGCTCACGGGCGCGATGGGCGATATCCAGAGACCCGGCACCAAGGAACTCGCGGCGATCGTCAAGGCGCAGGCGAAGTCCGGCGACCGCGTGCTGCACTACCACGAATTTTTCCACGACTTCACGTACTACGCCGAGCGCGTGGTCGACATCGTCGCGTTCAAGGGCGAGTTGGAGCTGGAGGAGGACGCCGCGGCGCAGGCCAGCGGGCGCTTCATCGGCGAGCCGGAGTTTCGCGCCGCGTGGACCGGCCCGGCCAAGCTCTGGGTCGTCGCGCGCAAGAAGGACCTCGGCGAACTCTTCGCCGACCCGACGTTTCATTATCGTTTGATCGCGGAGTCGCGCGACCACACGCTGTTCACCAATCAACCCTGACATGTCCGCGCCCGCCGCCACGAATCTGCCGTTCCTGCCTTTCACGCGTCCCACCATCGACGACGCTACCATCGACGGTGTCGCCGAGGTGCTGCGCTCCGGCTGGCTGACTTCCGGCCCGAAGGTCAAGGAGCTGGAGGCCCAACTCTCCGCGTATTTCGGCGGCCGTCCCGTGCGCGTTTTCAACTCCGGCACGTGCACGATGGAGATCGCGCTGCGCATCGCCGGCATCGGCGAGGGCCACGAGGTGATCACCACGCCTCTCTCCTGGGTCGCCACGAGCAACGTCATTCTCGAGGTCGGCGCCACGCCGCGCTTCGTCGATATCGATCCCGTCACGCGCAATCTCGATCTCGACAAGGTCGAGGCCGCCATCACGCCCGCCACGCGCGCGATCATCCCCGTCGACCTCGCCGGCCTGCCGGTCGACCGCGACCGCCTCTACGCCATCGCGAAGAAGCACAATCTCCGCGTGATCGAAGACGCCGCGCAGTCGATGGGCTCCACGTGGCACGGGAAACGCCTCGGCAGCTTCGGCGATTTTACGTCGATCAGTTTTCATCCCAACAAGAACATCACCACCATCGAGGGCGGCTGCCTCGTGATGAACACCGAGGCCGAGGCCAAACTCGCCGAACAGTACCGCCTGCAAGGCGTCGTGCGCTCCGGCATGGATGGCATGGAGGTCGAGATCGTGGGCGGAAAGTTCAACCTCACCGACGTCGCTGCGCGCGTGGGCCTCGGCCAGCTCCCGCACCTCGATACCTTCAACGCCCAGCGCACCGCGCTCGCGAAATATTATTTCGAACTCCTCGATACGCCCGCTGCGCGCGCCCTCGGCCTCGGCCTGCCCGTGGCCGATTTCACGCAGAGCAACTGGCACATGTTTCAAGTCGTGCTGCCCGAGGAGCGCTTGAAGATCAAACGCGCCGACGTGATGAAGGCCATGCACGACCGCGGCATCGCGACCGGCGTGCACTATCCCGCCATCCATCGCTTCGCGGTCTATCGCCGCCTCGGTTGGAAGGACGGAGATTTCCCCATCGCCGAGCGCGTGTGCCGCAATATTCTTACGCTGCCGCTCTTCCCCACGATGACGCGCGCCGATGCCGAGCGCGTCGTCCGTGAGCTGACGGCCATTCTTCAAGCCAACCTCCAGTCATGAGTCAGGCGCCCGAACTCTCCATCGTCATCCCCGTCTACAACGAGGAGCTCAACCTGCCCACGCTCTTCGCGCGGCTCTACCCCGCGCTCGACGCGCTCAAGCGCAGCTACGAAGTCCTTTTCACCAATGACGGCAGCGTGGACCGCTCGTTCGAGCTGCTGCGCGAGCAGCACGCCAAGCGGCCCGATGTCACGCGCGTCATCGATTTCAACGCCAACTACGGCCAGCACATGGCGATCATGGCTGCCTTCGAGCGCGTGCGCGGCCAGATCATCGTCACGCTCGACGCCGACCTGCAAAATCCGCCCGAGGAGATCGGCAAGCTTCTCGAAAAAATGGATGCCGGCCACGACTACGTCGGCGGCTACCGGCTCAATCGGCAGGACTCGTTTTTCCGCAAATACGCCTCGCGCATCATCAATCTCGTCCGCGAAAAAACCACGAGCATCGAGATGACCGACCAAGGGTGCATGCTCCGCTCGTACTCGCGCGGAGTCATCGACGCCATCGTGCGCAGCGGCGCGATCAACACTTTCATCCCCGCCCTCGCCTACAGCTTCTCGGGCAATCCCGCCGAGGTCGGCGTGAAACACGAGGAGCGGCACGCCGGCGTGTCGAACTACTCGTTCTACAAACTGGTGCGGCTCAATTTCGACCTGATCACGGGCTTCTCCATCGCACCGCTGGAGTACTTCACGCTGTTCGCGATGGCGTCGTCGGCGGGCAGCTTCGCCCTTGTAGTGCTTTTGTTGATACGCCGCTTCGTGTTCAATCTCGACCGCGAGACCTTCGGCGTGTTCACGCTGCTGGCCATCGTGCTCTTCGTGCTCAGTGTGGCCATGATCGGCATCGGCCTGATCGGCGAGTACGTCGGCCGCACCTACCAGGTCGTCCGCGCCCGCTCCCGTTACCACGTGCGCGAGACGCTGGAGACGAAATGACCGCCAAGCCCCGCATCCTCTTCTTCGGCTACAGCGAAGTCGGCTACTCGTGCCTCTCGTTGCTCCTCGAGCGCGGCGACAACGTCGTCGCGCTCATCACGCACGAGGACAACCCGCACGAGAAGATCTGGTTCAAGACCCCCGCTGTCGCCGCGCGCGAGAAGGGCATCCCGGTCTTCACGCCCGAGTCGGTCAACACGCCGGAGTGGCGCGAAAAGATCGCCGCGCTCCAACCTGACCTTATCCTCTCCGTTTACTACCGGCACATGATCGGGACAAAGATCCTGAGCCTCCCGCCGCTCGGCGCGTGGAACATGCACGGCTCCCTCCTCCCGAAATATCGCGGCCGTGCCCCGATCAACTGGGCGGTGCTCCACGGCGAGCCGCGCATCGGCATGACGCTCCACCGCATGGTGAAGTCTGCGGATGCCGGCGCCGTCGTCGACCAAGAGGGCGTGGAGATCGGCCCGCGCGACACCGCCGAGCAGGCCTTCCGCAAGGTCATGCCCTGCGCCCGCGCCGTGCTCGCCCGCCAGATCGACGCGCTGCTCGCCGGCACCGTGAAAGAAACTCCGCAGGACGACTCGCAGGCCAACTACTTCGGCGGCCGCAAGCCCGAGGACGGCCGCGTGATCTGGACGCAGACCTCACGACAGATTTTCAATCTCATCCGCGCCGTCACCGATCCGTATCCCGGCGCGTTCACCGATGTCGGCCCCTCGCGCCTGATGGTCTGGTGGGCCGAGCCCGATTCACCCGCGACCAAGGGTCGCAAAGGCGCCCCCGGCGAAATCCTCTCCGTCTCCCCGCTCGTCGTCGCCACCGCCGACGGCGCCCTCGAACTCACCAAAACCGAGTGGCGCGGCCCAGCGGCCGAACTGCACGTCGGCCAGAAGCTTTAAGCTTCAGCGCCGTCTTCTTCGCGAACCTTCGCCCTCTTCGCGTCTTCGCGCTTAATGTTGGATTCCGCACGCAAGTTGGCGCTCGCCCCGTCGCACGCTTTTTCGTGTCTTTTCCCGAGTTTCTTGGTTAACCCTCCCGTCTCATGCCTCTCAAAGTCCTCATCCTCGGCGCCAACGGCTTCATCGGCAGCTCGCTCACCCGCGCGATCCTCAAGCAAACCGATTGGGAAGTCTATGGCATGGACATCGGTTCGCACAAACTCGACGACAGCCTCGGCAACCTCCGCTTCAAGTTCGTCGAGGGCGACATCACGATCAACAAGGAGTACATCGAGTACCACGTGAAGAAGTGCGACGTCGTCATCCCGCTCGTCGCCATCGCCAATCCCATCCAGTACGTGAAGGATCCGCTGCGGGTCTTCGAGCTGGATTTCGAGGCCAACCTCGCCGTCGTCCGCCAGTGCGCGAAGTACAAGAAGCGCGTCATTTTCCCGTCCACGTCCGAGGTCTACGGCATGTCGCCGGACAAGATCCTCGACGAGGAGACCACGCCGCTCGTCTACGGCCCCATCGAGCGCCAGCGCTGGATCTACGCCTGCTCGAAGCAGCTCCTCGATCGCGTGATCTACGCCTACGGCGTGCGCGACGGCTTGGACTTCACGCTCTTCCGCCCGTTCAACTGGATCGGGCCCAAGCTCGACGACGTCATGGAGCCGAAGGAGGGCAGCTCGCGCCTCTTCACGCAGTTCATCTCCAACGTCATTTACCAGAAGCCGCTCCAGCTCGTCGACGGCGGCAAGCAGACGCGCTCGTTCACCTTCATCGACGACGGCATCGATGCGCTGCTGAAGATCATCGAGAACAAGGACGGCTGCGCCTCGCGCCAGATCTTCAACATCGGCAACCCGAAGAACGAAGTGAGCGTCGCCGAGCTCGCGAAGCTCATCATCGCCTCCTTCAAGGAGTACCCCGCCTACGTCGAGCACGCCGCCAAGGCCAAGACGACCGTCGTGCCCTCCGGCCAGTACTTCGGCAAATACTATCAGGACATCCAGAAGCGCGTCCCCTCGATCGCCAATGCGAAGAAGAAACTCGGCTGGACGCCCAAGGTAAACCTGAAGACCGCCATCAAGCTCACCCTCGACTACCACCTCGCGCACAAGGATTATCAGCTCGAGTGAGGATGAAGGTTTCGTGAACCACGAAAGACACGAAACCCACAAAAAATTAGGGCAGCCCGGGCTCGTCGTGGGGCTAAGCAGCACCTGACCGTTCGCAGTTTTTAAACCACGAATGGACACGAATTCACACGAATAAGAAAAAGCGGAGCAGCACCAGCAGCTCACCCATTCGTGTAGATTCGTGTTCATTCGTGGTTCCTCTCCTCCTTCGTGCTTTTCGTGTGTTTCGTGGTTTCCACCTGATCTAATTTCATCATGCCGATTCGCCTCGCCCTGAAAGTCGACGTCGACACCGATCGCGGCACGCGCGAGGGCGTGATGACGCTGGTCGAGGACTGCCAGAAAGTCGGTGCGCCCGCGTGTTTCCTTTTCTCGCTCGGGCCCGACCAAACCGGCCGCGCAATCACGCGCGTGTTGCGCCCGGGCTTTTTCAAGAAGGTCAGCCGCACGAGCGTCGTGCAGCTCTACGGCATCCGTACGCTGCTCAACGGCACGCTGCTCCCCGCGCCGCACATCGGCCGTCGCAATGCGGGCGTGATGCGCGCCGTGCGCGACTTGGGCTTCGAGGTCGGCATCCACTGCTACAATCACTATCGCTGGCAGGACTACGTGCAGAAGATGCCGATCGCGGAAGTGCGCGCCGAGTTCGAGGCCGCGCGCGCGGAGTTCCTGCGCATCTTCGGCCGCGAGGCGCACACCGCCGGCGCCGCCGGCTGGCAGAGCAATGCCCGCAGCCGCGAGGTGTACGACGAAGCCGGCCTGCTCTATGCGAGCGACTCGCGCGGCGCATTTCCGTTTTTCCCGCGCGTCGACGGCAAAGTCTTCAAGACGCTCGAGATTCCGAGCACGCTCCCGACCTTCGACGAACTGCTCGGCCGCCCCGAGTATCCCGATGCGTCGATCGTGTCGCACTACATGTCGTTGCTGCGCGAGGACCGGCCCAACGTCTTCACGCTGCACTCTGAGGTCGAGGGCATGGGCAAGCGCCCTATGTTCCAAGCGCTCCTCGCCGCGTGCGAGGCCAAGGGCGTCGAGTTCATCCGCCTCGACGATCTCGCCCGCGAACTCCTCGCCAACCGCTCCGCCATCCCGATCTGCGACCAGCGCCAAGCCGAGATCGACGGCCGCAGCGGCCTCGTCGCCGTCCAAGCCGCGTGAGTACGACGTGGTTTTGAACCACGAAGGCACAAAGACACGGAGAAGACAGAATACCGCGGATGCCTTCCTCATTCGCGTCCATTAGCGTTCATTAGCGGTTAAAAAAACAACCCGCCGAGAACCGCGAATGGACGCGAATCCACGCGAATACCAATCCGTATTCCTCCGCATCCATCTGCGGCTTCCCTATTGTTCGTTCTCCGTGCCTCCGTGTCTCCGTGGTGAACGCCTCATCACACGCTCTCCCTTTTCGTGACATTCGTGCCTTTCGTGGTTATCTCCTCTTCCCCGTGAACAAGCTCTGCATCTTCATCGGCACGACCGTGGGCAGTGCGCTCTTCTGGTATCTCGGCGAGTACCTCGAGCTGGAGTTCTTCGGCTGCTTCATGCTCAGCGGGCTCGGCAGCATCGTCGGCGTCATCGCGGGCTGGAAACTGGCGCGGAAGCTCTCGGAGTAATCGCCGTCCCTCCGCATTTCTCCCCGTCGAAATAAGCTCGGCGGGCTGCCCGCCTGCGTGTTTCAGTGCGCTGCGATGTCCGACGCGCTCGATTCTCCTTTGATCCCCGCTGCCCTGCGCGAGGCCCTGCAATTCTCGCCCAACAACGCCCCGCTGCTCGTCCACGTGGCCGACACCGTGCTGCGCGCGGGCGGCTTCGGCGAGGCCGCGGCGATCTTCAAGCGCGCGCTCGCGATCGCGCCGGGCAATCTCGACGCCAAGCTCGGTCTCGCATCGGCATTTTTCCAAGAGGGCAAAGAGAGCGCCGCGCTCGTGATTCTCGAGGATGTGGTGAAGCAGCCGACCGCGCCCGCGAAGGCGTTCCTCCTGCACGCCCGCCTCGCGATCAAGGCCGGCGAGCCCCGCCTCGCCGCGCAACAATACGTCCGCGCCCGCGAACTCGATCCGCTGCTCACCGATCCCGCGCTGGAAGCCGATCTCGGTTCGCTGCTGCCCAAGCGCCCCGCGCCCGTCCTCAGCAAGCCCGCTCCCGCTGCGCCGCCGGCTCCGCCCGAGGAAGCGGAAGCGCCCACCTTCAGCGCGCCCGAGGCGTCTGATGATTCCGCCGGCGAAGCCGAGCCGTTGCCCGCGGGCGATCTGCCGCAGAGTTCGTCCACTGCTTCACCCGAGCGGCCCACAACCACGTTTGCCGATGTCGGCGGCATGGAGCGCGTGAAGGAGGAAGTGCGGATGAAGATCATCCTCCCGCTCCGTCAGCCCGATCTCTTCAAGGCGTACGGCAAGAAAATCGGCGGCGGCATCCTGCTCTACGGCCCGCCCGGATGTGGAAAGACGTTTCTCGCGCGCGCCACCGCCGGCGAAGTGCAGGCGGGGTTTCTCGCCGTCGGCATCAGCGACGTCCTCGACATGTGGATCGGCCAGAGCGAAAAAAATCTCCACGCCATCTTCGAGCAGGCGCGCTCGCACCGGCCGTGCGTGTTGTTCTTCGACGAGGTCGACGCGCTCGGCGCCAACCGCACCGACATGCTCAAGTCCGGCGGCCGCCAGATCATCAACCAGTTTCTCTCCGAGCTCGACGGCGTCGCCGCGTCCAACGAGGGCGTGCTCGTCCTCGCCGCGACCAACGCCCCTTGGCACCTCGATCCCGCGTTTCGCCGCCCGGGCCGTTTCGATCGCATCCTCTTCGTGCCGCCGCCCGACACGCCCGCGCGCGCCTCGATTCTCCGCCTGCTGCTCAAGGGCAAGCCCGTCGGCGAGGTCGACTGCGACACACTTGCGAAAAAAACCGAGGGCTACTCCGGCGCCGATTTGAAGGCCGTCGTCGACGTCGCCGTCGAGGACAAGCTCCGCGACGCCATGCGCACCGGCACCGTGCAGCCGATCACCAGCCGCGATCTCCTCGAAGCCGCGAAAAAACAAAAACCGTCCGTCACCGACTGGTTCCAGACCGCGCGCAACCACGCCCTCTACGCCAACCAGAGCGGCCTCTACGACGAGATCCTCGCGTACCTGAAGATCTCCAAATGACCCGCGCGCCAAAACAGGTAGGGCGGGTTATCCCTAACCCGCCGTATTTCGCTCGGCCCACGCTTGGAGCCGAGCCGCAGCGGCGCGTTAAGGATAACGCGCCCTACCTCGCCGGTCCTTCAACTTTCACCTTTCACCTTTCAACTCGGCCCGCATGAGCACGCACCTCGCCCGCGCGCGGCTGCTGCTCGCGCAATCCCGACCCGCCGACGCCGAGCATGAGGCCGGCGCCGCGCTCGTGGAGCAACCCGACGATCTCGAAGCGCTCGCGCTCCTCGCGCTCAGTCGCAGCGAGCAGCGGAAAAACGACACCGCCCTCGACGCCGCGCGGCAGGCCGTGGGCCTCGCGCCCGATCACGCCAATCTCCACTACGTCCACGCGCTCGTGCTGCACCGCGCCGACCGCGACGACGAGGCGCGGCAGGCCGTCGCTGAGGCGCTGCGGCTCAATCCCGGCGACGAGGATCATTTCTCCCTGCTCGCCTCGATCGAACTCGCGCGCCGCGACTGGCCCGGCGCACTCGCCGCGGCGGAGCAGGCGCTCGCGCTCAATCCCGAGCACGTCGGCGCAGCTAATCTCCGCGCGATGGCCCTCGTGCGGCTCGGCCGCAAGGAAGAGGCCGAGGCCACCATCGACTACGCGTTGCACCGCGCGCCCGACAACGCCTTCTCCCATGCCAACCAAGGCTGGAACAGCCTACATCGCAACGACCCTAAGCAGGCCCAAGTGCATTTCCGCGAGGCGCTCCGGCTCGACCCGTCGCTCGACTACGCACGCGAGGGCATGCTGGAAGCGCTCAAGGCCCGCAATCCCGTCTACCGCACGATGCTCGCCTACTTCCTCTGGATGGGCCGCCTGCAGGGCTTCACGCAGTGGGGGCTGATCGTCGCGATCTGGTTCGGCAGCCGCGGCGTGCAGTCGCTCGAGAAGAGTTCACCCGAGCTCAACTGGCTCTGGTGGCCGCTGCTCGGGCTGATCTATCTCTTCGTCTACCTCACGTGGACGGCGCAGCCGATGTTCAACCTGCTGCTACGCTTCAATCGCTTCGGCCGACACGTGCTCTCGCCGGACCAGCGCGTGGCGAGCAATTGGTTCGGCGCGGCGTTCTTCGCCGCGCTCGCGAGCGGCGGCTGGTGGCTCTACACGCGGCACGACGAAGCGCTGTTCGCCCTCGCCGTTTTCGCCATCCTCTCGATGTGCCTCGCCGCGACCTACAGCCGCACGGGACGCAATCGCCGCATCCTCGCCGCCGTCACCGGCGGCCTCGCGCTCACCGCCGCCAGCATCGCCGCGTGCATCATCCTCGACCGCGGCCCGGCCGAAGTGCTCACCACCGTCTTCGTGGTCGGCTTCATCGGCTTCCAGATCCTCGCCAACTCACTGGTCCACCGGCGCGGGTAGACAAGGGCCTCTCAAGCTTTGGCGAAGCTACGCTCAGTTTCTAGACGATAGCTCAACCGGACGGGCGAGCCGCCCGTCCCTACCCCGATCTGCATCGCCGAAGCAAAGGTAGGGTCGGGCGGCTCGCCCGACCGTTCTACCTACGACTGTATCTAAGCTGAGAGTTCCCCGAAAGCCTCACGGCTTCCGCTACGTCCCCGGCGGCGCGACGAGCGGATACGTTTCCGCCGAGTTCGCCGGGATCAGCGTCACAGAGAGTGGGTTGGGTTTGTGCGAGTAGATCGACCCCGTCTTGTAATCCACAACGTCGCTGATGATCGGCAGGAAAAGCACGCCCGCCGCACTCCCCGCCTTCTGCACCTCGCGGTCCACCGTGGGCACGAGCGCGGTCTTCAGCTCCTTGTAGCCGGGCTTGGTGAGCGTGACGAGGATCGTGTACCCGCGCGCCACCTCGACCGTGTAGGGCGTCACGCCCGTCTCGCCGGTCGAGAGCAACACATTGGCTCCTTCCGGCGAGGTGTGGATGACGAGCCGTTCCGTGTCGCCCCGCACGACGCTCACGCATCCCGTGCCCCACCATGCCAGCAGCCCAGCGGCCATCGCCGCCAATATCCAGCCTCCGCGCCACGTCGGGTTGGTTCGCATAGAAGGCCTCCATCTGTAACCGGTTTGCTCCCGTGGCAAGTCCCCGCCGGCCGTGATCGCGGAACCGGGGCCAATCCGCGCTTTCCTATTTCGGCGGGCCATGCTTACGCTGCGTCCGACTTTTCCCTTTTAGATCATGAAGAAACTCCTCCTGCTGCTCAGCGTGCTCCTCGGTGCCGTCGCCCTCCGCGCGGCCGATGCGCCCGCGATCAACCCGCGCGACGAACTGGTCACCCGGGTCAATTCCTGCGACGCCATCCTCGAGGAACTCGCGCCGACCATCCCGAAGAACATCCTGCAGGGCGCTCACGCCATCATCGTCGTGAACCAGTTCAAGGCCGGCTTCATCTTCGGCGTGAAGGGCGGCTACGCCGTCATCCTCGTGAAGCGCAATGGCCAGTGGAGCGTGCCCGCGCTGCTCAACGCCACCGAGGCCAGTCTCGGCCTCCAGCTCGGCGCCAACGCGGTCGAGTCCGTGCTGATCATCAACGACGACGTCACGCCGCGCCTGCTCTTCAATCGCCGCTTCAATGTCGGCGTCGATGCCAAGGCCGTCGCCGGCCCCAAGGTCGCCGAGAAGGAAAAGGAAAACCGCCCGATCCTCAATGTCCCGGTGCTCGTCTACTCGAAGAGTAAGGGCCTGTACGCCGGTGCCACCGTCAAGGCCGGCCAGCTCACGGCCAACGACGAGGCCAACTACCGCCTGTACAACACCACCTACACGCTGCCCGAGCTGCTCTACAGCGACTGGGTCAAGGCCCCGACGGATCTCCAATCGATCACCAATCGCGTGACCCAGCTCACGCGCTAAGTTCGCGCTCTCTTTCTGAAGCCAGAAGACCGAGGTCGCCCCTTGGTTTTCTGGCTTCTTGTTTTTCCGGCCCACTCTCCTCCATCCTCTCGACCATGATCACCGGCTTCCACCATGTGTGCGTGAAAACGCGCGACTGGGATCGCACTATCGCGTTCTATTGCGACACGCTTGGCTTCGTGCCGAAGGTCACCTGGCGCACCGCGCCGCAGCGAGCCGCGATGCTCGGCGTCGGCGATGGCAACTATATCGAGGTCTTCGAGGACCTCGCGTACACGCCCAATCCCGACGGCGCGATCCTCCACTTCGCGCTGCGCACCGATCGCCTCGATGAAGTCGCCGCGCGCATCCGCGCCACCGGCGCCAAGATCACCGTCGAGCCGAAGGACGTCACCATCCCCAACACCGCCACGCCGCCCGGCCTCGTCGGGCCGGTGCCGATCCGCATCTTTTTCTGCGTCGGACCCAACGGCGAGATTATCGAGTTTTTCCAAAACACGCTGACATGACCGACGCGCCCGAGCCCAGCGAGACGCCCCTCTTCGGGAAACCCCTGCCGCGCGGCCCACTGATCGCCATCGTGGCACTGCTGCTCGTCGGCACGGGATTGTTCGCTACGGGTGCGATCGTCAAAATGCGCCACTCCCCCGGCCAGCCGCCTCCTGCTGTCCTCGGCATCGCCGCGTGGCAAATCGCCACCGCCGGTTTCGTCTGCACGCTCGGCGGCGCGCTCTGGTTAAAGAAGCTGGTCGATTGAGCGGCGAATGGCGTATCCGATTATTCGATACGCCTGAAATAGATACTTTTTAGCCACAGATTGCACAGATGGGCACCGATCAGGACATCCGCTATCCGTGCCCATCTGTGTAATCTGTGGCCAAAAGAAATCCTGCGGCCAACCGGCGCGTTAAGGATAACGCGCCCTACCCGCGCACTTCACGCAGCCACGCTACCAGCGCGCCGAGCGCCTCATCGGCCACGCGCGCCTGCACTTCGGTCCGCGCTGCACCCGGACACTCCACCTTGCCGTGACGCAGGAGAAAATCGCCGCCGGGCTGCTTCAGCGCCACGGCCCACCATGCGTGCGGCACCGCCACGCCATCGCCCGGCGAAGGCTCGGCGTAACCGGTCGTCGCCACGCCCACATCCGAGCCGAGTATACCGCAAACGCCCTGCGCCATCTCTTCGGCCACGTGGGCTGAGACGCAGTTCACTTCCGTGGCGTGCGCGCGGTCGACACCGAGCAGGCGCACTTTCAGTTCCAGCGTGTAGGCGGTCACGCTGCCTAGAAAATAGCCCGACGAGCCCGACACGCTCGCCACGCGTGCGGCCACGTGACCGGCGGTGAGGCTTTCGGCCACGCCGAGCGTGAGCCGCGGCTCGCGCAGCAGCAGCGGTTTCAGCTCCGCCGCGAGCGCGCTCATTTCAGCTCCAGCCCGACCGGGCAGTGATCGCTGCCCATCACCTCGGGCGAGATCCACGCGCGCTTGAGCGCGGACTGCAGCTTGGTGCTGGCGACAAAATAATCGACGCGCCACCCGATGTTTCGCGCGCGGCAGTTCATCATCTGACTCCACCACGAGTAGTGGCCGGGGCCCTTCTCGAATTCGCGAAACGTGTCGACGAAGCCCGCCTCGAGCAGCGTGGAGAAATTCGTGCGCTCCTCGTCGGTGAAGCCCGCATTGCGCCGATTCGTCTTCGGGTTGGTGAGGTCGATCTCCGTGTGCGCCACGTTGAGGTCGCCGCAGAAAACCACGGGCTTCCCTTTTTTCTCGAGCTTCTTCAGGTACGCGAGAAACGCCGGGTCCCACTCTTTCGTGCGGTACTCAAGGCGCGTGAGTCCGCGCTGCGAGTTGGGCTGGTAAACGTTCACCAGATAAAAATCGTCGAACTCCGCCGTGAGCACGCGGCCTTCGTCGTCGTGGCCGGCCATCCCGATGCCGGTGGTGACTTTCTTCGGTGCCACGCGCGTAAAAATCGCCGTGCCGGAGTAGCCTTTCTTCACCGCGGAGTACCAGTGCGCCGAGTAGCCGGCCTCCCACGCCACGTGCTGCACGTCGCCGGGGTGCGCCTTGGTCTCCTGCAGGCAGATCACGTCGGCATCGACCTTCGCCATGTAATCCAGAAAACCTTTTTTCAGCACGGCGCGGATGCCGTTGACGTTCCAGGAGACGAGTTTCATCCGCGCGGTTCAACGCCACCGGCGCGCCCGGCGCAAACCGTTTCGCAAACCGGTTTACCCCACCGCCCATCCCGCGTCGTGACCGCTCGCTAATCCGCGCTTTCCTCGTTCGCTGTTTTCGCCGACATATCTCCCTGCCGATGAAAATCCCAACCCTTGCTGCTCTGCTCGTTTCCTGCGTCGCGCTGACTCGCGCCCAATCTCCGTCCGACATCAAGGGCTTCGCCCCGGTGTCGGTGTCCTCGGCCAACTACCGCGAAACATCGTACGACGAGATGCGCCAGATGGTGAATTCGAAGAACGCGCTCAACCCCGCGCCCCAGCCGCTCAAGCCGCTGGCCGCGCCGAAGTATTTCATCTTCGCGCCGGGCGAGACCTTCGAGGCCGACCTCGATTACCCGGCCGTCCGCAAGATGCTCACCGCCACGCTGGCGAAGAAGAATTTCATCAACGCCGCCGACGACCAGGACCGCGTCACCAAAGACGACATGGCCAAAGTCACGCTCATGCTGCGCGTGAGCTACGGCGTGAGCCTCTGGCGCAATCCCGTCGTGCGCACCGAGCACATCACTTGGGAAGAGGGTATGGTCGGCAAGGTCCACGATCCCCGCAGTCTCACGCACCTTGGCGGCACCGTGGCCTACGATAGTCGCGCTGGCGGCAACGACGACGCGCTCAACGCGATGGCCCAAAACGACGCCAACAAGAGCTCGTTCTGGGGCTCCGGTGGCGGCGCGGCCACCGGCCCGGGCGGCACCGCCGACGTGGTCACGCTCAACACCACCAGCCCATCGATGACCACGAGCTACGACAGCACGCGCGAATTCAACCTGATCGTCGTCGACGCATTCGACCTCTCCGAAGTGAAGAGCAAAGGGAAATATGCCCGCGCGCTCTGGACGACCTTCGTCGCCGCCCCCGTGCAGCGCGGCCAAAAATTCTCCGACGTGCTCCCCACCATGCTGAAGAGCGCCACGCCTTTCTGGGGCGACACCACCAACGGCATGCAGGTCTACAACGACGCCCGCGCCGAAGTGAAGATCGGCCAGATGGTCGAGGTGAAGGACACGCCGCCGGAGAAAAAGTAAGCTCGGCCAAGTCTATCTTTCGCTCGGCTTCTCCGAGGTACGGACGAGCGGGCCGCTCGTCCGTTTCAGTAGCGCGGTGCTTTAGCTCGCGCTATTTTTGTGTCCGCGATCGAAGGTAGCTGCGAGCGCCAGCGAGCAGATATGCCGTACCTCGCTGGCCCTGCGCTCTTGTGCTGGCACCGCGCCTGCTCACGCTCGAGCCATGCGCGTCATTCTTTTCGCCTGCCTATGGATGCTCGCCGGTGCGGCCTCGTTTGCCACTCCGCTCTATGCGGTGTGTGGGGCGTACGGCCCCGAGCTGAGTGCACTGAAGGCCGAGTTCGGCGTCGACGAGGCGAAAGGCTGGACGCGCACGACGGTCAAAGGCGTGGATTTCTGGCGCGGCACCTTCGCAGGCAAGGACCTCTTGGTCTTCCGCACCGGCGTGAGTGTGGTCAACGCGGCCTCCCGGCTGCAGCTCGCGCTCGATAATTTCCCGATCACGCACGTGCTCTTCGCCGGCGTGGCGGGTGGCATCGATCCGTCGCTGTCCGTGGGCGATGTGGTGGTGCCCGCGCAGTGGGCATACCACGACGAGATGGCCTTTCTCAACGAGGACGGCCACGGCGGGTATGTCTTTCCTTCGTTTGTCCCAAAATCGTCCATTCCGAACTATGGCATGATGTTTCCCCACGGCGTGAGCGTGACGCCAGCCACCGGCAAGGGCGACGAATACAAACCCGCATTCAACGCCGATCCCGCGCTGCTCACTGCCGCGCGCAGCGCGTTGCCCAGGCTGCCCGTGCTCAAAACCGCCGGGCGCGAGGTCCGCGTCGTCGTCGGTGGCGTCGGCGTGAGCGGCTCGGTCTTCTTGGACAATGCACCCTATCGCGAGTGGGTCTTCCGCACGTGGCACGCCGAGTGTGTCGACATGGAGTCCACCGCGCTCGCGCAGGTCGCCTACGTGAATGCCAAGCCCGTGCTCATCGTCCGCGCCCTCAGCGACCTCGCCGGAGGCCAGCACGGCGCGAACCCCATCGGCGAAAACGAACTCTCCGTCTCTCAACTTGCCACGCGCGTCCTGCGCAGCGTAATCGAGGCGCTGTGAAGCCTACGGCTTCCGTGGTAGGGCGGGTTATCCCTAACCCGCCGGTTGTGCTCTGCGCACCAAATAGGCCGAGTCAAATCGGCGCGTTGCGGAAAACGCGCCCTACCTCACCCAGCCACCCGTCGCCTGCAGCGGCGTGAAGCTCCCACGGCCTGTCACCCACACCGCAACGGCGTAGCGCGAGACGCCGTCGGCCTTCGGCTTGGGCAGCAAAATTTCCGCGGAGCCATCCGCGCCGAGCGTGCCCTGCGCCAATGCGAGCGCGACGAACTCGTGCTTCAACGTCTCGCCGAAATTCTCTCCCGCCGTCACACGCGACACAATGCCGCCGCCGAGCAACGCCGCGTGCAGCTCGATGCCGGGGCCAGTTTTTCCCGCACGAGCGAAGGTCGCGCGCAGCGCACCCGTCTCGGGATCGTAGCTCGCGCTCAACACGGTCGCGGCGTGTGAGGGAGCGCCGGGTATTTCGCGACTGCTCCGCCACTCCGCGCCGTCGCGGACGAGGCAGGGTGTGTAGACCGAGTCGCTGACCCACGCGTGCGAGAGCGCGTATTGGCGCTGTGTGAATTCGCTGCGGGAAAATTTATCGGGCCAGCCGAGTCGATTCCAGTAATCGACGTGAAACTCCACCGGCACGAAATCGCGCCACAGGCCCGGCGCATCGCGCAGCTGTCCCAGCCAGCGCTCCGCCGGCGGACACGAGCTGCAGCCTTCGCTCGTGTAGAGTTCGATCAGCGCCGTCTGCTTGTCGGTCGAAGTAAATTCCACCGGGGCCGCCTGCGCCAGCAGCGCACCGCCCATCAATCCCACCAGCACGGCGCAGCGCCGCACGACTCCTACCCCGCCAAAGAAAAACGGCCTCATGCAAGCATGAGGCCGTCGAAGGGTGATTTATTCCAGCGAGATCGTTTCAACCTCGCTCGCTGCGGAGTACAACGTAGCGCGGTGCTTCAGCCCGCGCCCCGAGTCCAAAGCGCGGGCTGATCGACCTGGTGTTGATCATGAGCGTCAATCCAGGTCGAGATCCTCCATCACCCAG
>JBEHXH010000015.1:0-145132 GCA_048498795.1 Verrucomicrobiota bacterium | reverse complement strand
GGGTGGGGCGGAGACACCCTAACAAAAAAAAAACGCGGCGCGGGCGCCGCGTCCCCATTTGTGCCGCAGCAGGCTAGACCTGTGGGTTACGCGCTCGCCGCGCAGCGGAGCGAGCTTGTATCCACTTTATAACTACCGCAGCAGCTTGAGTCACATGTAGCGGCGCTCTATGAGCGCCGGCTCGAGTCGGTCAACCTGCGGAGCTTATTCGGCGGTCATAGACCGCCGCTACAGTTGGCCAGCTTAGGTCCCAGTACTTCAATCCCGCTTCTCACGAAGCGGGCTACGGGAATAGCCTCAGTCGATATGAAACACCTCGCGCAGGTCGCGCGCGATGGGGCTGCAGTCGGGATTGCCGGGCATGAGCGGGTCCATGTGTTTCCACCAGCGGCGGCAGACATCGGTCTGGGCGATGGCAGCCCAGCGGGCTTCGTCTTCGATCTCGGCGTAGGCGAAGAGCTGACGCGTTTCCGGGTGCAGGAAGATCGAGTAGTTGTGCACGCCGTGGGCCTTGAGCACGGCCTCAAGCTCAGGCCAGATCGGCCGGTGGCGGTGCTCATACTCGGCCTCCTGGCCGGGATGCACGGACATGACAAAGGCTTTGCGGATCATAGCGGATAAATCCTCAACCGCGAGCGAGCCCGAGCACCACGACAAAGATACCGATGATCGCGGCCGAGCCCGCGCAGCACACAATGAAGCCGATGGTGTCCACGCGGTCCCATTTGCAGAACTCCCAGTTCGAGCGCGGGAAAAGTTTCGTGTGATCGAAGCGCGTCGGGTTGCGGTGCGTTTCCTCCATCGCGGCCGCTTCGAGCTCGGGCGTGTCGCCGACGGGCGTCTTCATCTTACCGTAGAACTGCGCGACGCGCGCGGGATCGGTGGGCTTCGTGAGCAGGCTCACGATGATGAGCACCACGAACGGGAAGAAGCCGTCGAAGAGGAACTGCAGCGTCTCGCGATTGCTCGCGGTGATGTTGACGACGTCGACGCCGACGAGACTGAGGAACCAGCACTCGGCATTAAAGCGGCCCACGCCCTCGAGCGCGCTGTTGGGATTGTTGGGCTCGATGCGCACCGTCTTCTTGAAGAAGACCGGCACGGGCTGCTGGGCATCGGCGAGCTGGCGATCGATCAGCGCCTTTTCCTCAGCGGAGGAACCTGCAGCGGGAGGATTCGCAACGAAGGCGGGATTCTTCACCGTCTGCACCACGAGCGACGGCGTGCGGCGCAGCGACGGATTGGCAATCATGCCGGGGATGTTGGGCGCGGCGACGATCGCGAGCACCGAGATGATAACCGACCACCACACGGCCTTGGCGGTGAGGCGGCGCCAGAAAAACGCGAGCAGCACGGCGGCACCGAAGGGGACGTTGACCGTAAGCACGAGCTTCACGACGTCCTCGACGTTGCCCATCATCTTCGCGGAGATCGCACCAAGCATGAGCACCACGATGATCGTGAGGCGCGCGAGAAACACGCCGCGCTTCTGGTCGAGCCCGGGCCAGATCTGGCGGTAGACATTACGCACGAAGAGCGACGAGATCGCAAGGGCCTTGGCCGCGAGCGTGGACATCGTGCCCGCGATGACACCCGCGAGCATGAGGCCGATGAGGCCGGGCCCGAGCAGGCGCTTCGACATTTCACCCCACACGACAGCGGGATCGGAGAGTCCGTTTTGCCCGAAGAGCGCGATGGCGATGAGGCCGGCGAACGCCCACAGGATGATCATGAAGCGCTTGAGGTAGTTGCCCGTCACGCCCATGCGCGCGGCGAATTCGTTCTTCGCCGAGCCACAGATGCCCATGTTGTGACTGAGGCCGCCGTTCTGTACGATACTCGTGAAGAGCACGGCAAAGATGAAGATCGGCGAGCCGCCCTCGCCCGAGAAGAGATTCATCAACTTCCCCGGTTCGGGAACCTTTTTCGCGAGTTCGCCCCACCCTCCGATCGCGTGGAGTCCGGTCGGCACGAGCATCACGGAAAACAAAATGATCAGCACGCTCTGCAGGCCCTCGTTGACGGCGGCGGCGCTCATGCCGCCCATCACGATGTACGCACCGACGACGACGGCGAAGCCGACGTAGAAAACCGTGTCGTTGAGCGCGGGGATGCTGCTGTGGAGTTCGCCGCGATTGTTGCGATCTCGCAGCGTGTCGAGCGTGGGCTTGTCGGCCGCGGTGAGCGTGCCGGCGTTCGACTGCTTCTCGAGCACGATGAGTTTCTGATAGCTCTCCACCGACTCGCGCTCGGCAACCGTCCAGTGCGCTTCCTGCTTCACCGCGAGCGACGCGGCGATCTTGTATGCAGTAAAATTGCTGAAGCCAAGAAACACGCATGCGACCACCACCTGGAAGAGCGCGTAGAGCATGCTCAGGCCCTTGCTCGCGAAACGATCCTCGAAGAGATCGGCGAGCGTCGTCAGGCGCACGCGGCGAAACCACGTGTTCATGAACCAGAAATACGGGTTCATAAACACCGTCTGGAAGGAGAACCACACGCCCGGCGCGCCGCGTTGATAGACGAGCGTGGCGGTGCTGGTCGCGCCCTGCGGCTCGGTGGCGTTGCCGAAATTGAGGAAGAACTGGTAGAGCTTGCCCAGCTTGCGCCCGGCGAGGAAGAAGCCCTCCTCGGAGTTGGTGCCCTTGGCCGCGCTCTTTCCGATCCAGATGACCGCAGCGAGGTAAGCGACAATGATGGCGAGGTCCAGCGGGTGCAGGCTGTCGAATGTCATCAGGGGTAAGGATTGATTGAGGCGGGGCGGCGGGAAGACGCGCAACGGATCGCGCCTCAGACAGTCACGTTAGCGTCAACATGCGCGCTCCGCACCGCAAGACGAAGCTGCGCAATGCGACGTTGCGCGGCGCATTTTTGTCGCAAAGCGAGTGTGTCAGCGCGCGAAACTTCGGGTTGACCCCCTGCCCCGGGCGTCATCCGCTGAACACCCCTCTTCTACGTATCCATGAGCCTCCAAATCAAACCCGCCAAGTCCTGCGCCTTTGACCAGATCTCCCTCGGCGAAGTCATGCTTCGCCTCGACCCCGGTGAGGGTCGCATTCGCACCGCTCGCGAATTCAAAGTCTGGGAAGGCGGCGGCGAGTACAACACCTCCCGCGGCCTCCGCAAATGCTTCGGCTACAAGACGGCCGTCGTGACGGCGTTCGTCGACAACGAGGTCGGCCACCTCGTCGAGGACTTCATCATGCAGGGCGGCGTCGCGACCGACTTCATCAAGTGGCGCGAAGACGACGGCATCGGCCGCAACGTCCGCAACGGCCTCAATTTCACCGAGCGCGGCTTCGGCGTGCGCGGCGCGGTCGGCAATCCCGACCGTGGCAACACCGCCGCCTCGCAGCTCAAGCCGGGCGACATCGATTGGGATCACATCTTCGGCAAGCTCGGCGTGCGCTGGTTCCACACCGGCGGCATCTTCGCTGCGCTGTCCGCGACGACCGCCGAGCTGACCGTCGAGGCCGTGAAGGCCGCCAACAAGCACGGCACGATCGTCTCCTACGACCTCAACTACCGCCCCTCGCTCTGGAAGACCATCGGCGGCCTCAAGAAGGCCCAGGAAGTCAATCGCGAGATCGCGAAGTACGTCGACGTGATGATCGGCAACGAAGAAGACTTCACCGCCTCGCTCGGCTTCGCGGTCAAGGGCCAGGAGACGCTCGGCCACATCGAGACCGACGCCTTCAAGGCCATGATCGAGACCGCCGTGAAGGAGTTCCCGAACTTCAAGGTCGCCGCGACCACGCTGCGCCACGTCATCACCGCCACGAAGAACGACTGGAGCGCGATCCTCTGGCACGACGGCAAGTTCTTCGAGAGCCGCCAGTACCCCGGCCTCGAGATCCTCGACCGCGTCGGCGGCGGCGACTCGTTCGCCTCCGGCGTGCAGTTCGGCTTCATGGAGTTCAACGACCCGAAGAAGGCCGTCGAGTACGGTGCCGCCCACGGCGCCCTCGCCTCGACCACTCCCGGCGACACCTCGATGGCGACCCGCAAGGAAGTCGAGAAGCAGATCACCGGCGGCGGCGCACGCGTGGTCCGCTGAGCGAGCGCATCGCGAAACGAAATCTCAAACCAAGCCCGGGCCGAAATGCCCGGGCTTTTTTATGCCCAAGTGAAATTGCTCGAGCCTAATTAAACGCGAAGACGCAAAGGCGCGAAGGTCGATCGCGAAGAAATCTTCAGAGCCAAAAAAAGACTTTCTTGGCTCCGGCCTTAGCTACTTTGCGTCTTTGCGTTTAACTCCCCCCGGCGCAGCAGTCAGTCCTCGAACTCGCCGACGCTCAGGGACTCGCCGTTGTGTTTCGGGCCGAGTTTCAGGAGGAAGGGTGCAGCGATCTTCGCCCACGCTTCGGCTTTCGGGTAGCTCGCGGCGCCGTCGGCCCAGCAGGAGCGGAGCATGTCGGTGTCGATCACGCCGGGGTTGAGCGGCACGGCAGCCATGCCGGCGGGAAGCTCGGCGGCGAGGGCTTTCGTGAGGCCCTCCATCGCCCACTTCGACATGCAGTACGGCCCGACCTCGGGCGAGACGCTGCGGCCCCAGCCGGAGCTGAGATTCACGATCACGCCCTTTTTCTGCGCGACCATCGCGGGCACGAAATGGCGGATCACGTTCTGCACGCCGCGGATGTTCACATCGACGAGCTTGGTGAACTCACGGTCGTCCTGCTCCCAGAGCGGCGAGAGGCGGTTCATCACCGCGGCGTTGTTGATGAGGAGATCGGGCGCGGAATCGTTCTCCAGGATCTTCGCGGCCCAGATCGCGACCTTGTTGTCGATGGCGACATCGACGACCGAGAAATCGTGCGGTGCCTGGTAGGTCATACGCAGATCGAAGATCGCATCGCCCGCGCGCCCGCAGCCGAGCACCGTGTGCCCGCCGCGAATAAACTCCTCCGCCAGCGCCCGCCCCAGCCCACGCGTGACTCCCGTGATGACGATTTTCATGCGCTACGCTAAGCGCGAGCCGGTCGGCGGCGTCGACTGCAAAACGCGCAACGCCGCGCGGGCTATCCCTTTTGCAAGGCCGCGAACGCGGTCTCGAACTCCGCGCCGCGAGTCGGATTCACCATCTTCACATACGAGATCATTCCACCGAGCCAGGCCTCGAAGTTCTCGACGTTTTCGTGGTTCTGCGCAGCGAGCCCCTCTTTCGCAGCGCGATGCAGGATCGCGCGGATGCGGCGCACGGTATCGCGCGGCACATTGGGATGCTGATTGACGACGATGCCCGTGACGGTCTGCTGCGAATTGGGCCGCTGCACGCGCGTCTTCTTCTCGTTCACCGTGAAGTTCTCTTCGCTCACGATGTGGCGCAGGCGAGCGAGCACCCAAGCGATCTTGGCGGTCGGCTCACCCGAAGCGGAAAACGTCAGGTCGTCGGCATACCGCGTGTAGTTCCAGCCGAGCTTTCGCGCGAGGCCGGCCAAGCGGCCGTCCAGCCCACGCGCGACGAGATTGCTCAACGCCGGGCTCGTGCTCGCTCCCTGCGGTAAACCACGTGGCCCCGTCGCGACCCACAGCTCGCGGCCATCGTAACTAACCTTGGCCCGCGGGCACTCCGTGCAGAGCAAAGCGAGGATGGTCGCCACCGCCGGCGAATAACCGAGCTGCTGAAACACGCCCTTTACGCGCGGAAAGGTGATGCTCGGAAAGAAATCCTTGAGGTCGGCATTGACGACCGCGGCGCTGCGCAAATGCGGAGTGGCATTGCTCAAGGTGCTGCGCGCACGGACGAAGCCGTGCGCGGCGTCGTGCAGCGGCACGAGATCGAGAATCTGCGTCCGAATCCAATCCTGGCAGCGCGCCATGTCGCGATGCGGAGCGGCGAGTTCGCGCGTGCCGCCACTCTTTTTCGGAATCTGAAACCGCACGTAGTGCGTCACCGCGGTCGCCTCGCTGTGAAACGCCAGCCATCGTAGTCGGGAGATCTCAAGCCCGAGCGCCTTGGCCACGTCCGCCGGAGTCGCAAGCAGGGGCAGTCCCAGCGACTGCAGTCGCTCGATATTGGCGCGACGATCCGCCAATCCGCCGGAAACGCCGCGACCGAGAAACACGATGTCCGTGGCCTTGCGCCGCGCGACTGCCTCGGCGTGTGCCTGTCGGCGTTGCGCGGCCTCGGCTTTCTTTTGCGCGCGGCGCGCCTGCCGCTCGGCGGCATCGGCTGCGACCATGCGCTCGGCCAAGGCATGCGCACCGGCAAGCGCGGGCTTGAGCTCGGCCATCTTGGCGCCGACTTCGTGGATCTCGACGAGTTGCTCCGGGGTGAGGAGGCCGTGCGCCACGAGGGCGCGATCGATCAAGGCCGTGCGCGACTCAGAAGCGGGAGGGATCTGGTCACGGCGGTCGAAATTGACGCTCGACCAGGTCCATTGCAGGCCAGCCGCCTTTTTGCCCACCTCGGCATCGCTCAGGGGCGTGAATTGCCCCGCATCGAGATTCAGTTTCACCGGCACGGGCCGCGGCGGCGGAGTGACCGGAGCCGGTCGCGGGGCCGGTGCCGGCGCGGGCGAAGCCGCGGGGCGATAGGGCATGCCGGTCGGGGCCGAGTTGCCCGCGGGCGGAATGGGCTGCCGCGTGACCGGGGGAAGTGTCGGCTTGAGCCAGCCGAACAGTTTTTCAAACAGACCCATGGGAAATGGCGTGAGGCGAAAGTGAAGAGAGTGGCGGGCGGTCTCAGTGACTACTCGCTCAGGACCGGGACCGTTAACCAAGGCACCGCCCGCACCTGTCGCGGGCGGGACCCTTGGGTCGTCTTGGCCGACCGCGACAGGTGCGGGCGGTGCCAAACGAACAACGGTTCCGGGGAAGCATGGCTAGGCA
This sequence comes from Verrucomicrobiota bacterium, assembly GCA_048498795.1. GTDB lineage: Bacteria > Verrucomicrobiota > Verrucomicrobiia > Opitutales > Opitutaceae > JBEHXH01. The sequence goes on along the minus strand of JBEHXH010000015.1, from coordinate 138,298 downwards.
ATCGCAACCGCGGCGGAACGCCGCAGCTTTTTATGGTCTCAAAGAGAACCGGCCCGCCACTCTCAAAGGGTTGCCTCACGCACCTCCTTTCCATCCAGCTTGCGCGCGCAGCCGCGCAAACCAATCCGCGGCCGCCGGCTGCGGCGTCGCCTCATTGAAAGCGACCCAGCGCAGCGCCAGCAAATGCCGACAGGGACCCGCGCGCAGACCCGCTTTCTGAAAATGTCCGCAGAGGCAGCGGCCGCGCTTGATGCGACCGTCGGAGTCGATGAGCAACTCGACCGGCTTCGACTCGGCTTGCCCCGTGAAGATCACACCGCCACCGGGCGCGGCCACGCGCGAATCGAGCGTAACGCGTTTCCGCAGGACGATCTCGCGCGACGCCGTCACCTCTTCGTTTTCCGGTCCCAGCTCGGCCTCGCCGAGCGCTCGCGCCATGATCTGTCGCCAGCGATAGACTCCCGCAGCGAGGTCGTGAATGACCTGGCCCGTATGCGCGAGGTGGTTCAGCGCGGCCGCAGTCGCCGCGGGGCTGCGCGATGTGGCCGCGGCAATCTCGCCAAGTGATGCAGCGCGACGCTCTTGCAGAAACTTCGCCGTTGCCTCGACGTCGACTGCACCGGCGGGCACCGGCGGCGCGAGCAGGTCGAGCGAAGAGCCGCGCGTCCAGTCGTTGGCCGTCCAACCGGAAAGGCCGAGCGTGAGACGCATCTCGCCCATCTTCGCGACCCAGAAGCTCGGAAATCCCGTGCCGAGCAGATAGACATCGACGCTGTCGACCAGCGGCAGCAAACGCGCGAGCGCGAGCAGACGCTGGCGGCCCCAGATACGCACCGGCTCGGTCCACTCGCCTGCAGCCTCGCCACCATGCACCGGAATGCGCTGCTCCCACGGCTCAAGCACGAGCGCGAGTGGCTGACCGGGTTTCTGCTCGAAGCGCAGGGCCCGCGGGCTCGTCCGCGCCTTGTGGCGTTTCAACCACGCGAGCAGCGAATAGACCGCCTCCCGCGTCAGCGTCGCGCGCCGCATCGGCAGTGCCATCGCCGCCTGCAGTTGCATGAAGCCCCGCAGCCAGCCGGTCGGCAGATCGATTTTTTCCTCGCGGTACTCCGCGCTACCGCGCGTCGCCACGTCGAAGCCCGCGGGATCCAAGCGGAAGCGGGTTTCGCGATACGAGCGCAGGCCTTGAAAATGATGATAGAGATCCCACGAATAATCGACGTTGGTCGTGCCGCGCTGAAAATTCGGCGACGGGCCAAACGTATCCTCACGATTCACGGTGAGGCAGCCATAGCTCGACTCGTCAGCGGAGAAGCACTCGAAGAAAACGACATCGTCCGCGACGGTGATAACGGGGTCGCAGGGCATCAGCTTGCGCCAGAGCTCCATGTCGTGCTTGCGCAGATAGTCGGCGTAGGACTGCCGCGCACCCCAGTAGGTTTTGCACGCACGGTTGAACTCGCGCTCGAACTCCGCCGGTACTGGCACTCCACGCTGCGTCGCGATCTCCTCTTTCGCCTTTTTGAGCGAATTCGCGCGCAGCAAGCGCACGCGCTGCGCCTCCTCGGCCTTCCATGCCTCGTAGGCGGTCTTGTCCCGCTTCTTGAAACGAAGATCGCTGATCACCACGTCGTGCAGCGCCGACATCGCTTCGCGAAAACGTTGCGGCCGCTTCAGCTCCGCGTCGAACGCCACTGGCTCACGTGCGAGATTGGGCGCGAGGTTGAGCGTCGATCCACTCAGGCCGCTCCGACCGAGATACGAAAACGCGACGTTCATGCCGCAGCCTCCACGCGGTCGAATTTCAACTCGGGCAGACGCGCGCGCACTGCGGGCGCGAGCTCGGGCCGCGCCGCCACCACCGCCATCACGGCGGCCAGACCCGCGCGCATTTCCGGTCCGCGAATCGAGCGGACCGCCACCGCCAGCACCGGCAAAAGCGAGGCGGATGAATCGGGCGCGCGCACGATGGCGTCGGAGATTTGCTGGACCGCTTTTAGCTTCTGACGCCCGCCCCGGTGGACGCCGAGGAGGACGGCACACCAGACCGGCGCGAGCTGGTCGGCCGAGAGCGCAGGCGTTTTCACCCTCAGCGCGAGATGATCGATCAGCTTCGCCTTGAGATCATCAAACGGCGTCTCCGCCAGCCGGCTCCAAAGCACCGGGTCGTCGTAGCCGCGCGCACCGGGCGTGAGCAGCCACGCCCAAGCCGCGTCGCGCGTCGTTTCCACGAGGCTATCGAAAAACCGCGACACGGGACCCACGTCGTAGCGTTCCGTCGTGCCGAGCCGTGCAAGCGCCCATGTGCACAGTTCACCCGCGACGGCCAAGCACTTCGCTTCGAACAGGGCGCCGAGTGCCGTCACGTCCGCGGGAGCAAGCGCGCGCTTCACCAGCAAGCCTTGCCCTAGCCGGGCCAGTGGCACCGCGGAGTTGCACGCGAGTTCGAGACACTGCGCCAACGAAAGTCGCTCGCTGCTGACGTGCTGCGTGAACGCCGCGCACAGCGTCGCCAGCACCGTGGCGTTGCGCGTCTGGAGCAGCTTCAGCCAGGTCGCGACCGGCAGTGTGCCGAGGGTCGCGAGTCCGCCGAACAGCTCCGCGCCGAACTGCTGCACGCGCTCGTCTTCGTGATCGAGCAGGCCGAGAATTTCCTCCGGCGAAACCTCGATGCTCACCTTTACTCGAACGCTGCGATAGAGATCCATCGCCCACATCCGGACGAGCTGAGCGCGTCCACGTCGCACGACATCGAGCAGCACCCGAAGGCCAATCTCGGTTTCCCACGCGCTCGCGAAACGCGGCGCGGCGCGCATCTCGCCGAGTGAACGTCCTGCGCGCAGACGCAAATGAACGGGATGAAACTCGATCACATCCGAGCCACGAAAACAGAGATTCAGCAGTGCCCAGCTATCGAGAATATTCTCCCCTTTCGCGAGATCGTCGTCGTGGTAGCGGAGCAACGCCGGAGCCACGGCTTTCGGATAGTCGGCGCCCCGCGCGTAACCTATCCAGCGGAAATAACGCCAGGCGCGGCGGCGGAGGTAGTGGCGCGTCCGATACCGAAACAGCCGCCCGTTGCTCACGCGATTGCCGCGTTTCGAGTACACGGTCCGCTCCCCGGTTTTCGGATGGACCACGGTCCGGAGGATTTCGGTCGGCAGCACATTGCGCGGACTGATAAGAACTTCTTCGTCGATGGCGGAGCGCGTCTCCCGATCCCAGCGCCAGCGCTTCTGGCGCACGCGTCGGACCAGAGTGTCGAAGGCCACGAGAAAGGCCCCCATCAGCTCGTCGTCGCGCCGAGCTTCCGCGTCCTTGAACAAGCGCTTCACCAGCGGCTGATGCCCCGGGCTGTCGAGGGGCTCCTCGAGATAGGCAAAAATCTGCGCGCGCGCCCAGGGTCGCGTATCCTTCTTCCACCGATCGGCGAATGCGGCGAGCAGCTTGGGTTGATCGACCCGCCGCAGTGCCGCGAGAAAGCCCGCGTCTTCGCGCGTAAAACACTCGTCCATCAGAAGGAACGAGGCCCGGTCACTCGGCGGCGCAGGGGTCATGTCGCGGGCGAAGAGCACACGTGCCCACGCCGATGCGTCAATATATAATAGCGTACACCGTCCGCATCATCGGTTAAACTTGCGGCACAATGAGAACCTTGCGCGGTATCCCGCGCGGAAATTGCAGTAACTGCAATTAAAAGACTGCTGAGTTGGTTGCTAAGCGCGAAGACGCAAAGATGGCGAAGATTCGCGAAGGATTCTTGGCGAGGTTTGTGCGCCGACTTGGCCCTTGAGCGAACAAATCGGACCGAGGGAAAAGCCGTAGCGCGGTGCTTCAGAACGCGCGCTTGAATCCAGGCGCGGGCTAAAGCGCCGCGCTACTCCAGACCGCCACCCGCGAAAACTTCGCGAGCCTTTGCCACCTTTGCGTCTTCGCGCTTAAGAACGACTCCGTCCACCTTCCTACTACTCCGCCCGCTTTCGCTTTACCGGCTCTGCAGGCTGAAGTGGCTCAGGCCGGCTTTGCGGCAGGAGTCCATGACGAAGGCGACTTTCTTCAGCTGCGTCGTTTCGTCGGCTTTGATAAAGACGGGGTAGTCGCGGTCGACCTTGTTGACCTGCTCGAGCAGAGCCACGAGTTGGTCCTCGCTCACGAACTTGTCGTTGAAGGAGAGCGTGCCGTCCTTGTCGATCGCGATGGTGACGCCCTTGTTCTCGTTTTTGCCGGCGGTGTCGACCTTGGGGAGGGTGATGTTGAGCGCGGTCGTCGAGCGAAACTGCATCGTGACGAACGCAAAGAAGATCATCATCACGAGCACGTCGATCAGCGGCACGAGGTTGAGCTCGGGCCGTTTGCGGCGCTTGGATTGGAGCAGGCTCATTGCCGGCTGCGCTGGAGGATGCGCTCGAGGAGCACGTCGAGTTGCGCGGCGTAGTTCTCGATTTTCCGCTGCAGGTAGCCGCTGCCGACGAGCGACGGGATGGCGATGCAGAGACCGATGACCGTGGCGGACAGTGCGAGCGCCACGCCCTTGGTGAACGCCACCGGATCGGGCAGGCCCGTGTCGGGCGAAATCTGGGAGAACACCTGCAGGAGGCCCGTGACGGTGCCGGTGAGGCCGATGAGCGGTGCGGCGGCGTAGATGACGTCGAGGTACGAGATACCGCGCTCCATGCGATTGAGCTCGAGGCGGGCGAAGGCTTTCACGGCGCCTTCGTCATTCTTATGGTGCTCGGCGAACTCGATGATGCGCTCCAGCACCGTGTGTCGGCTCCCACGGAGGGGCATGCCGCCGATGACCGAGTCCACGAGGTCCTGCGGCATCACCGCGCTTTTTCGCAGCGAGTACGAGCGCTCGCAGATGATGAATACTGCGCCCGCGGAACACAGCGCCAGCGGGTAGATGAGTACGCCGGCGCCCTTGAAGACCTCGATCATCGCAAAAAACATGGTTGGGAAAGTGCCGGGTTCTGACGTCCTTGAAAAGAAAAGGTTCAAAAAAATGAGCCGACTCCGGGAGTCGGCTCATTTTGATAGCAATGCCACGGGGCACTCAGGTGGAGCGGACGGACGGGCCGCCCGTCGCTACCCCGGGAAGAGACAATTCCGTATCAGGCGGCCAGATACGGGAGCTTGGCGGCGGTGGCCTTAACGGCGGCGGAGCCGTCGAGGAGCTCGCCGATGGCGTCCCAGCGGCCGTTGACGAGGGCGTCGCGGGCGCTGTCGCGCACGGCGGCCTTCACCGTCTGGCCAGCGAAGCGGATTTCCTGCTGCGCGACGTCGACGACGACCTCGGTCTGCGCATCGCGCTCGATCGCAGCGGCGATCTTGGCGATGTCCTCGCGGCTCGCGGTCGCGCACGGGATGCCGAGCGTGGTGCAGTTGCCGAAGAAGATCTCGGCGAAGTTTTCCGCGACGACGGCCTTGAAGCCGTACTTCTGGATCGCCTGCGGCGCGTGCTCACGGGAGGAGCCGCAGCCGAAATTGGCGCCGGAGAGGAGGACCGTGGCGCCCTTGTGGCGGGGCTCGTTGAGCGGGTGCGCCTTGTCGGTGCCGTCGGCGTTCTTGCGGACGTCGTAGAAGAGGAACTCGCCGAGACCATCGAACGTGACGCACTTCATGAAGCGCGCCGGGATGATGCGGTCGGTGTCGATATCGTTGCCGGGGACATAAACGCCGCGGCCGGTGACGGAGGAGATTTTTTCGAGAGCCATAAGAGTGATTTTTTAGAACCACGAAACACACGAAAGGCACGAAAAGCGGAGGGCCTTTCTTTTCGTGTGGTTCGTGTATTTCGTGGTGATCTCTGAGATGATTTTTAGTTGTTCACCGCGAAGACTTCGCGGGCGTCGGAGACGGTGCCGGTGACGGCGGCGGCGGCGACCATGAGCGGGCTCATGAGGAGCGTGCGGCCGGTGGGCGAGCCTTGGCGGCCCTTGAAGTTGCGGTTGGACGAGCTCGCGCAGAGCTGGTCGCCGATGAGCTTGTCGGGATTCATCGCGAGGCACATGGAGCAGCCCGCGGCGCGCCACTCGAAGCCCGCTTCCGCGAGCACCTTGTCGATGCCGAGGTTTTCGCACTGGATCGCGACGATCTGCGAGCCGGGGACGGCGATGGCCTTCACGCCGGGAGCGACGCGCTTGCCCTTCACGAACTTCGCGACCTCCTGGAAATCGCTCAGGCGGCCGTTGGTGCACGAGCCGAGGAAGGCGACGTCGATCTTGGTGCCCTTGATCGCGGCGCCGGGCTGGAACTTCATGTAGGCGAGCGCCTCCTCGATGCCGGCCTTCTCGTCGACGGACGACGCCTTGGCGGGATCGGGGATCTGCTCGTTGATGGAGATGCCCTGGCCGGGATTGATGCCCCACGTGACGGTCGGAGCGATGTCGGCGGCGTTGATCGTGACGACGTCGTCGTAGTGGCAGCCGGCGTCGCTGGCGAAGCTCTTCCAGTTGGTCACGGCGGCGTCCCACGCGGCGCCCTGCGGCGAGTAGGGACGGCCCTTCAGGTAGGCGAAGGTGGTCTCGTCAGGATTGACGTAGCCGGCGCGCGCGCCGCCCTCGATGGACATGTTGCACACGGTCATGCGCTCTTCCATCGTGAAGCGGTCGAAGACCTCGCCGCCGTACTCGTAGGCGAAGCCCGTGCCGCCGTTGACGCCGAGCACGCGGATGATGTGGAGGATCACGTCCTTCGCGTATACGCCGGGGCGGAGTTTGCCGTTAACATTGATGCGGCGGACCTTCAGCTTGCCCAGCGCCATGGTCTGCGTGGCGAGGACGTCGCGGATCTGCGTCGTGCCGATGCCAAACGCCACCGCGCCAAACGCGCCGTGCGTGCTCGTGTGCGAGTCGCCGCACGCGATGGTCGTGCCCGGCTGGGTGATGCCCTGCTCCGGCCCGACGATGTGGACGATGCCCTGCTTGCCCGTGGCGCGGTCGAAGAACGTGATGCCGAACTCCGCGCAATTCTTGCGGAGCTCGTCCATCATCGCCTGCGCGAGCGGATCGCGGTACGGCTCGACGAACTGGTCGGTGGGCACGATGTGGTCGACCGTGGCAAACGTGCGGTGCGGCATCGCGACCTTGAGGCCGAGATCGCGCACCATGCCGAAGGCCTGCGGGCTCGTGACCTCGTGAATGAGGTGCGTGCCGATCAGGAGCTGGGTCTGGCCATTGGCCAGTGTCCGGACCGCGTGGGCGTCCCAGACTTTTTCAAAGAGGGATTTAGGCATGGGAAAAGGAGGATTGGGAGCGCGGGCGCCCTCGCCCGCAAGGATGTAAGAGAGGGAAAAATCCACGACCGAGGGCAGCCATGTCGCCGAAGAAATTAACAGAAACTTGTCATGCCGGGAAATACTCTTTTGGCTGCCTGTGATGCCGAGAGAGTATCAGTACCCGTTTGAGCTGCGCCACCTCGTTTACTTCCGCGAGGTGGCTCGCAGGCTGCACTTCCGCAAGGCCGCCGAGGCGCTCGCCGTCGCGCAGCCCGCGCTCAGCCGCGCGATCATCCAACTGGAGCGCGGACTCGGCGCGCGACTGCTCAACCGCACGCGCCGCGGCGTCGACCTCACGCCCGCGGGCCGCCTGCTGCTGGAGCGCATCGAGCCGCAGCTCCGCAGTCTCGCGGCGGTGCCGGCGGAGCTGAAGGCGCTCGTGGGCGGACAGGTCGGTCACCTGCGCGTGGCGTTCACGGGCCTCGCGATGGCGACGGTGCTGCCGGCGATCCTGCGCGAATTTCATCGGCGGCATCCGGGCATCAAACTCGAGCTCAACGAATCCCCCACCGCCGCGCAGCTCGTGGCGCTGCAGGCGGGCGAACTCGATTGCGGCTTCTTTCATCCCGATGCGCCGATGGCGGGACTCGAAACGCGCCTGCTCCTCCGCGAGCCTAATGGCGTGCTGCTCCCGCGCGACCACGCGCTCGCGGCGCGCGCGAAGCTCAAGCTCCGTGATCTCGCGGCGACAGCCTTCGTGCTTTTTCCGCGCACGCACAATCCCGGTTTCTACGATCGCATCCTCGCGGCATTTGCGTCGGCGGGCGTCGCACCGCGCATCGCGGAGGAAGTGTGGCCGCGCGCGAACGCCATCGGTCTCGTGCGCGCGGGTGTGGGGGCGACGTTCATGACCGCATCGGAGGCGCAGCATCTGCCGCCCGATGTGGTGTTTCATCCGCTGACCGGACCGACACCGGATAGCCGGTTGGTCGTCGGCTGGCGACCGGCTCCCGCAGCCAGCCCGGCACTCGCGGCGTTTTTGGGGAGCATCCCGAGCGTCGTGCAGTAAGCGCGCGAATTTTTCAGACCAAGCGAGAGCAGGCGGCGTTGACGCGTTTCGTTTCGTGCGCTCGCATGGCGCGAGTGATGCGCCGCGTAATCGCCCTCCTCGCCACGCTTTCGCTGCTCGCCGGTTCCCTTCGCGCCCAGACTGCGGCCAACGAATTGGGACTCCCGGTGCTCCGCAGCTTCACCGCCGTCGACTACCAGAACCACTATCAAACGTGGGGCGGAGTGCAGACCCCCGATGGACTCGTGACCATCGGCGCGTACGGCTCGCTCGTGCAATACGACGGCCATAGCTGGACCACGATCCCCATCGAAGGCGTGGGTGTGCGCGGTCAGGCGCTCGGACCCGATGGACTCATCTACGCTTGTGGCGACGACTTTTTTGGCCGGCTCGAACGCGATGCAAAAGGTCAGGCCATCTATCACTCGCTGATCGGCGAGATCGACGGACAGACGATCAAGGCCCCCGCCGCGCGCACCATGGCGGCGAATGCGAGCGGCGTCTTCGTCGGCACCGCCGCGGGCGTGATCCAGTGGACGCCCGACGGCCACATCCACGTGCAGAAGCTCTCGGCCGCGGGGCGCAATCGCGTCTTCAGCGTCGGCGGCACGATCATCAACTACAGCGTGGGCGAAGCGATCCACGCGTTTCGCGGCGGCAAGTGGGAAGTCGCCAGCACCGCCGAGCCGCTCAAGTCGACCGGTTTCCATTTCTTCGCCGACCCCGTGGTACAGGGCGACCTCGCGCTCTTCGGGCTCAGTGGCACTGGACTGTTTCGCATCAAGGCCGACGGCACCGCGGAACGCTGGATCACGGCGGCCGATGAGGCGCTGAAGCCGCACCAGTTTTTCTGCGGCAAGACGCGTTCCGATGGCTCGATCGTGATCGGCACGGTCGACACAGGAGCGTTTCTCCTCTCGGCCGACGGCAAATCGTTTCGCCACTATCCCTCGCCCACCGTGGTGCCCGCGACCACTGTGCTCGGCATCGTCGAGGATCGCGAACACGGCGTATGGCTCTCGACGGTCAACGGCATCGTGCGCCTCGAACCGGATACGCCCGCCACCGTCTTCGACAGCCGCAACGGCCTCGGCTCCGGCTCGCTCCTCGGCATCGTGCGCCACAACGGCGTGCTCTACGCCGACTTCAGCACCACCCTCATGCGCCTCGAACCGGGCGCGACGCCGGGCAGCCCCGCGCGCTTCGTGAAGGAAGAGCGCGTGCCCGCGGGCGTCGTCGTGATGAGCATCGCCGAGCATCCCTCGGGCCTGATCCTCGCCACACGCACCGGCCTGCAACAACTCACCGACAAAGGCGTGACCATGCTCGTGCCGGTGCCGGAGGGCGTGGCGGTGTCGCGCACCTCGTCGCGCGATCCAAATCGGATTTATTTCGTGGCCAATTCCACGCTCACGGGCAGCGCGTACTACGCCGACGGCGCGTGGAAAAGCGAAGGCACACTGGCGTCGCTTGGCTCCGAGATTCGCGAGATGGGCGACGAGCCTGATGGCACGCTCTGGGTCGCTACGGATTCGCAGGGCGTGGCGCGCATTTCCCGCACGAAGTTCGACACGTGGGAAGGCGCGACGGTGAAACGCTACGGCGAGGCCGAGGGCATCACCGGCTGCTCGCGCGGCATGCGTCTGCAGAAGTGGGGTAACGAGTTTGTCGCGTGCAATGAGTTTGGAAATTTCAGCCTCGACCCGAAGACCGACCGCTGGGGCCTCGATGCTCGCTGGAACCTGCCGAACAAGTGGCACGCCTACACGCTCGCGCAGCGCAAGGACGCGCCCGTGGCGTGGGGCCCGGTGGGCGTGGACTCGCTTGTGTCGCCGGGGAAACTGATGGAGTTTCGCCAAGGAGCCGACGGCAAGATCACGGCCACCGCGCCCTTCCCCGCCCTTGACGGCCTGCTCGGCATGGCGGGCGCGCAAGCAATCCTCTACGAGCCGGAGGCCGACGGCCACGGCGGCGTGATGTGGGCGAAGGGCATGGACAACATCGTGCGCTTCGAGCTGCGCGAGGCGAAGCCCGCGCGCATCTCGTGGACCCCGCAGTGGCGCGGCCTCCGCGCCGAGGGCCAGACCGTGCCCGTCGTATCCACCAATCCGATACAGCTCCACTACTCCACCGCGCCGCTGGAGTTTCAGCTCGCCGCGCCGATCTTCGGCTTCGGGCGCAACGTGACCTTCCAGAGCCGCCTCGTGGGCTTCCAGGAAAACTGGGGCGAGTTTACGTCGGACCCGCGCCTCGTGTTCACCAATCTCGAAGGCGGCCCCTTCACGCTCGAAGTGCGCGGCAAGGATGCCGACGGCCAAGTGAGCGACACCGCGCGCCTGACCTTCCGCGTCGCGCCGCCGTGGCAGCGCTCACGCACCGCCTACACGCTCTACGCTCTCGGCCTGCTCGGTGGCGTGCTCGGCTTTTTCCGCTGGCGCCTCGCCGCCGTGGACCGCGAGCGCAAGCGACTGGAGTCGCTCGTCGCGGCGCGCACGGCCGAACTCGCCGTGGCCAAGGACGACGCGGAAAACGCGAACAAGGCGAAGAGCGCCTTTCTCGCCAACATGAGCCACGAGCTGCGCACGCCGCTCAACGGCGTGATCGGCTACACGCAGGTGCTCATGAAGGACCGTGACCTCTCCACGCGCAATCGCGAGCGCCTGCAGGTCGTGCGCAGCAGCGGCGAGCATCTCCTTCGCATGATCAACGAGGTGCTCGACCTCTCGAAGATCGAGGCGGGCAAGATGGAGCTGCGCCCCGCGCCGTTTCACCTGCCGCAGTTGCTCCGCGACATCGCCGCGGCCCAAGCGCCGCGCGCGGAGGAAAAAGGTCTGCGCTTCGACTTCGCGGTCGCATCGGATTTACCCGAGACCGTCGTGGGCGACGCGCAGAAGCTTCGGCAGGTGATCGATAACCTGCTAGGCAACGGGTTGAAATTCACCGCGACCGGCGCGATCACGCTCCGCGCGGCAAAGGCGGGCGACGAAGCGGTGATGTTCGCCGTCGAGGACACCGGCGTCGGCATCGCGGCGGCGGATCTCGCAAAAATTTTCCAGCCATTCGAGCAGGCCGCCTCGGCGCGTCCGCCCGAGCCGGGCACGGGCCTCGGCCTCGCGATCAGCCAGAAATTCGTGGCGCTCATGGGCGGCCAACTCGAAGTCGAGAGCAAGCCGGGCAGCGGGAGCCGGTTCTTCTTCACCGTGCGTCTCACGCCGCTCGCGACCGATGCCGCAGCGCCAGCGGTGCGCGGTCAGGCCATCGTCGGCTATACGGGCGCGCGGAAGCGGCTGCTCGCGGTGGACGACATCGCGATCAACCGCCAAGTGCTGCGCGAATTGCTGGAGCCGCTCGGATTCACGATCGACGAAGCGGACAGCGGCGCCGCCGCGCTGCAGCGCATCGCGGAGACGCCGCCCGATCTCGTGTTTGTCGACTTGCGCATGCCGGGCATGGATGGACTCGAATTTGTGCGGCAAGTCCGCGTGCGCTGGGGCGCGCAGCCAAAGCTGATCGCCCTCTCGGCGTCGGTGCTGGCCTTCAACCGCGACGACGCATTTGCAGCGGGCTGCGACGACTTTCTGCCAAAGCCCTTCCGTGAAGAAGACCTGCTCCACCGCCTCGGCCTCGCGCTGCGGTTGGAGTGGCAAACGGAGAGCAAGGCGGCGCCGCAGACAACTGAGTCGGCGGCGAGTGGCAGTACCGTCGTAGCCCAGGCCGATCTGCAAGCTCTCCTCGCAGCGGCGCAGCGCGGTGAGATCGCAGCGATCCGGAAATTCATCGAGGAGCAACGCGCGCGAGGCCAGACGAGTGCGCTGCTCGATGAGCTGGACCTGCTCGCCCGGCAATTCCGCATGGAGGAAATCCGCGCGTTGCTGACGCAGGCGGTGGCAGGGGCGAGCTGAGAAGAAGCCGGGTGTTGTTATTGAAGCGCAAAGACGCGAAGGGCTCGCGAAGGATCGCAAAAAAATGGAGCGTTAATCACGTGCCACAGTAGGGAGAAACGCGGCGAAGGCGCCGCGTCCCCAGCGGCGTAACGGGAGCGACGACAATTTTTAGCGATGCCTCGCACTGCCCTCGTTCACTTCAGCTTCCCGGCGAGGGCGGTGATTTCCTGGTCGAGCTGGCTGCTTTGGGGAACGTCCAACTTGTCTCGGGCGCGGGCGAGGGCTTTGCGGGCTTCGGCGCCTTCGCCGTTGCGGGCGAGGTGCTCGACGAAGACGCGCACGATTTGGTCGTAGAGGCCCACGCCGCCCTTGGGGCCGTAGCGGTCGACGAGCGAGTTGTAGAGCTTCACCTGCTCGGGGAAGGACTGCGTGCTCATGCTGCGAAGGAGCGTGTCGCGCGCCTGCTGGATGGAGAGGTCGTTGCGGTCGGAGCGATTTTTGCGCGCGAGGCTGGCCTCTTCGGCGTCGGCGAGACTTGTCTCGCCGCGGTCGCGGAGGCTCTGCGTGACGCGCTTCAAGAAGGCGGCTTCGAGATCTGGGTAACGTTGAAACGCGAGCACGGCCTCGCGCAGCGTGGCTTCGCGCTTTTTCGCGTCATAGCCGAGGGCGGTCTCCGCGGCGGTGAGCAGGTCCCACGCGGCGAGGTTGCGCTTCTCGAAGTCGACGGCCTTGCGGGCGGCAGTGGCGGCGCGCGCGTTTTCGCCGTGGCGGAGAAAATCGGAGGCGAAGAGCGCGTGGGTTTCCGACTGGGAGAAGGCGGGCAGCAGACGGAAACGCTCGGTGAGAAACTGTAGCTCGTGATCGGTGAGCGGACGCCACGTCTGCGGATCGAGCGCGATGCCGGTGACGAAGCGCTGCTCGGCGTAGCGGCCGACGTCGAGGCGCCACTGCTGGTCAGCGTTGAGGTAGCCGAACCACGCATGGCGGCCGTTGCTGCCGGGGCCGGAGAAGAGCAGCGAGGGGACGCCGCGGGATTTGGCGACCTCGGTGGCGAAGTACGCCTGATCGACGCAGATGCCGCCGGTCGCGAGGATCGACATGAGGCGGTAGTCCGCGCCGTGCCAGATGGGGTTTTGTGTGACATCGCGATTCTTTGCGTAGCGGATGCTGGTGTAGGCGAGATCGAGGCGGTTGAGCGGGTAATCGATCGTGGCCTGCGCCCACTCCAGTTCGGAAAACGCGGCGACGGAATCGACGACGAACTTCAGTTCATCGGCGCCGAGCCGGTTGAGGTGATGGTAGGTATGGCCTGCGGCGTCTTCACGCGTCCACCACGCGAAGGCGTCGGCGGCGGGCGGCCAACGGCGCACGAGCGATTGGGGAGTCACCTGCTGGTGCGGCCACCACGGCGGCGGCGGATTGTCGTACACGACGGCGAGAGCCAGCGCGAGCGACGGGTACGCGGCGAACTTCGCGGGATCGCGGCGGCGGATGGCTTGGAGAATATCGAAGACCGCCGGGATGTAGTCGTACGGCGTGACAGTCGTGAAGAACTCGCGCGAGAAGGCGGCGTTGCCGACGAGCCAAGCCTGCGTGTCGGCGGGCAGGCTAGCGCCGAGCTGGCGGCCCGTGAAGGTGTAGCTCTGCGCCATGTTGGGGTGCACGAGCTGCGCGGCCTCGACGGCCTTCATCCACTCGGGGATGTATTGCGCGTCGGTGGCGGAGAAGAGTTCGGCCCAGCGGTAGAGTAGCAGCCAGGACTCGGCGGTGGACAGAACGCCGCGGTCATAGGCGCGGAGGGCGGCCTCACGCAGCGGAGCGACCTGCGGGCCCCAGTTGGCGGGTGCGGCGGATTGGACGAGCGTGGCGATGCGCGCGGGCGTGGGCGGATAAGCGAGCTCGGCGTCGGGGATGGGCTCGGCCAAGGCGCGGGTGAGGCAGAGCGCGAGGAGGACGACGGGGAGTTTCAAGCCGGACGGCACGGGGGAGTTTTTTGCCACAGATCACACAGATGGGCACGGATAAAGGGAACGCGCCGGGTGCGACCGAGGCAATTGATAGCTCGGTGGCGGAGGTCGGCTCGCTGGCGCTCGCCGCTACATGAGGATTAGGTCGAATCGCGAAACGCGGCGGGGGCGCCGCGTCCCATCGATCCAAGCATCCACTCGCTGGCGCTCGTGGCTACGGGATGCGGTCGGGCGAGACTTGTATCCGGTTTTTCATGACGGCGCGGCGGACTGAGCGGATGTCGGGGCGTGAAGCCCTCCCACATGCGCCAAAAGAAAACCCCGGTCCCGTTGATCTCGGGGGCCGGGGTTTTGATCGGCGGCGGTTGGCCGTCTTGTTTACGACGCCACGCCTGTGGTGGCGGGAGGTGTCTTCTGCTTGAAGGTGAGCTTCTCGCCCTTCTCGCCGTCGCGGTCGACGAGCACGAGCTCGCCTTCCTTGACGTCGCCGCGGAGGATGGCCTCGGCGAGCGGGTCCTCGAGGAAGTGCTCGACGGCACGGCGCAGCGGACGTGCGCCGTACTTCTCGTCGTAGCCCTTCTCGATGAGCAGAGCCTTGGCGGCATCGGTGAACTCGAGTTCGATCTTCCGCTCGACCAGGCGCTTCGCGAACTTCGCGACCTCGAGGTCGACGATCTTCACGAGGTCGGTCTTTTCCAGCGGACGGAAGAAGACGATGTCCGAGATACGATTGAGGAACTCGGGCTTGAAGACGCGCTTGGCCTCCTCGAGCACCTTCTCGCGCATGCGCTCCGCATCGGCGAAGCCGGCGTTGGCGGCGGCGAAGCCCATGGACGTCTGGCGCTGCAGGAGCTGCGCACCGACGTTGGACGTCATGATGATGATCGTATTGCGGAAATCGACGGTGCGGCCGAGCGAGTCGGTCAGGCGGCCGTCCTCGAGGATCTGCAGCAGGAGCTGGAGAACATCGGGGTGGGCCTTCTCGACCTCGTCGAACAGGATGACGGAGTACGGGCGACGGCGCACGCTCTCGGTGAGCTGGCCACCCTCCTCGTAGCCGACGTAGCCCGGGGGCGAACCGATCAGACGCGAGACGGAGAACTTCTCCATGTACTCGCTCATGTCGATCTGCACGAGGGCGTCCTGATTGCCGAACATCTGGGCGGCGAGCTGCTTCGCGGTCTCGGTCTTGCCGACGCCGGTGGGGCCGACGAAGAGGAACGAGCCGATCGGGCGGCGCGGGTCCTTGAGGTCGGCGCGGGAGCGACGCAGCGCGCGCGCGATGGCGCTGGCGGCGAGGTCCTGGCCGATGACGTTTTTCTGAATCTCACCTTCGAGCGCGAGGAGCTTCTCGGACTCCTTCTTCTCCATGCGGGAGAGCGGAATGCCGGTCCAGTCGGCGACGACCTGCATGGTGAGGTCTTCGTCGATGGTGACGCGCTTCTCGTCGCGGGCCTTTTTCCAGTCCTCGGTGATCTGCTCCTGCTTGGCGCGGAGCTGCTTCTCCTTGTCGCGGAACTTGGCGGCTTCCTCGAAGTGCTGCTCGCTGATAGCCTTTTCCTTCTGCGCGCAGATCTCCTCGATCTCCTTCGCGAGAGACTCGACATCGGGCGGGCGGCTGAGCGCGGCGATGCGCGCGCGGGAGCCGGCCTCGTCCATGACATCGATGGCCTTGTCGGGCAGGAAACGGCCCGTGATGTAGCGGTCGGAAAGCTTCGCGGCGGACTCGAGCGACTTGTCGGTGAAGATCGCCTTATGGTGATCCTCGTACTTCGAGCGGATGCCCTTGAGGATCGTGATCGTGTCCTCGACGGACGGCGGCTCGACCTTCACGGACTGGAAGCGGCGATCGAGCGCGGAGTCCTTCTCGATGTACTTGCGGTACTCGTTAAGGGTGGTCGCGCCGACGCACTGGAGCTCACCGCGCGAGAGCGCGGGCTTGAAGATATTGGACGCGTCCATCGCGCCTTCGGCGGCGCCGGCGCCAACGATGGTGTGCAGCTCGTCGATGAACAGGATGATGTTCTTCGCGCGCTTGATCTCGTCCATCACGGCCTTGATGCGCTCCTCGAACTGGCCGCGGTACTTGGTGCCGGCGACCATGAGGGCGAGATCGAGCGTGATGACCTTTTTCTCGAAGAGAATCTCGGGGACATTGCCCGCGGAGATTTCCTGCGCGAGGCCCTCGACGATGGCGGTCTTGCCGACGCCGGCTTCGCCGATGAGCACGGGATTGTTCTTCGTGCGGCGGCAGAGGATCTGGATGACGCGGCGGATCTCGTTCTTGCGGCCCACGACGGGGTCCATCTCGCCCTTGCGGGCGAGCTCGGTGAGATCGCGGCCAAAGGCCTTCAGCGCGGGAGTCTTGACCTCCTTCTTGTCGCCTTCGGTCTGACCGGAGGGACGCTGCGGGGCGCCCGCGGCGGCTTCCTCGCCACCGGTCGTGCCGGGGGTCTCGGTGCCGGAGAACTGCGGGTCGAGCTCGCGGAGAATCTCGTTGCGCGTGCGCTCGATGTCGATGTCGAGCGACTTGAGCACGCGGGCGGCGACGCCCTCGCCCTCGCGGAGAAGGCCGAGGAGAATGTGCTCGGTGCCGACGTAGGAGTGATTGAGCGCCTTGGCTTCCTTGCCGGCGAGGGCGAGGACCTTCTTGACGCGCGGAGTATACGGGATGCTGCCCTGGGTCTTCGTTTCCTGGCCGGTGCCGACCTGCTTCTCGACGGCGGAGCGCACCGTCTCGAGATCGAGACCCATCTTCTGCAGCACGCTCACCGCCACGCCCTGGCCCAGCTTGATCAAGCCGAGAAGGATGTGTTCGGTGCCCACATAATTGTGGTGGAAGCGATCGGCCTCCTTGCGGGCCAGCGCGAGCACCTGTTGCGCGCGCGGCGTGAAGTTGTTCATCGGTTCTTGGGACATGTTGTTAAAGTGGTGGGGGGCTGGAACTCAGTTCGGACCGTTTGTGCCGCGAGTAAAATCAGGACGGAGGAAATTGGCAAACTCGGAACGCAGACGCTCGGCGCGCAGGAGGTCGCGCTGGCCGGGCTCGAACTCGCCCTTCTGCGAGCGCTGGAGGTGGCCGGGCTGGGCCTCGATGAAGAGCCGGTCGATGACGCTGCGGTGATCCTCGGGGAAGACCGCGAGGTCGACACCGAGGCGGATGAGCGAGAGGAGATTCATCGCCTCGCTGGAGCTGAGGAGATGGCTGTTCTGCAGGATGCCGTAGGCGCGGCCGACCTTGTCGAAGAGCTTGCCGGCGTCGGCCTCAAGAAGCTTCTCGCGGGCGTTGAGCTCGTGCTCGACGATGGACTGGAGCACGCTGCTCAGGCGCTTGATGATCTCCTCCTCGGACTCACCGAGCGTGGTCTGATTGGAGATCTGGAAAATGCTGCCGCTCGCGTCGGAGCCCTCGCCGAAAAGACCGCGGACAACCATGCCGAGCTGATTAACCGCGCGGACGATTTTCTCCATCTGATTGGAGATGACGAGCGCCGGGAGATGCATCATCGCCGAGGCGCGCATGCCGGTGCCGAGATTGGTCGGGCACGCGGTGAGATAGCCGAGCGCGGGCGTAAATGCGAAGTCGAGGTGCGACTCGAGGGCGGTATCGAGGTCGTTGATCGAGTTCCACGTCTTCTTCATCTGGAAGCCCGAGCGCAGAACCTGGATGCGGAGGTGGTCCTCCTCGTTGATCATGACGGAGTACGCCTGATCCTTGCTGATCACGACGCCACTCCCCTGCTTCGCGCCGCTGAGTTCGCGGCTGATGAGGTGGCGCTCGACGAGCACCTGCTTCTCCAGCTCGGAGAGATCGGTGATCGAGATGTTCAAGCTGCGCTTCATCGGCGACGTGGCCGCAAGGGCCGTGCGACAAGTCTCGAAAATCTTCTCGCGCTGCGCGGCCTTGGCCCAGCCGGGAAACGGCGTGCCGGCCAGATTACGCGCGAGGCGGACACGCGTCATGAGCACGATGGCGGTCTTGCTGCTCGAAGAATCGGTCAGCTCGGACGGCGTGGAAAGCAGCGAGGCAATCGTCATGACGAAGAGCGAGTGGTGCGAGGAGCGGCGACGGCCTGCTTCACCTGAGCGATTTCATCGCGGGCGCGAGCAGCGTCTTCGTAACGCTCGGACTTGATGGCGTCGGTGAGATCGACCTCGAGCTTGGTGAGACGATCATAGAGCGATTTCCGGTTGAGGGCGGTCTGCGGAATCTTGCCGGTGTGCGTGACGCCCTTGTGCATCGTTTCCAGCATCGGATCGAGCACGCCGCGAAATGTGTCATAGCAAGAGGGGCAGCCGAACCGCCCCTGCTTCTTGAAGTCGGCCTGCGTGAAACCGCACTGCTCGCAACGCACCGCATTGGTCTGCTCGGGATTGAGCGACGCCTTGAGGAGGAGGTCGGCGAGCGAGAAACTATTGGGCTCGGTGACGCCCTTGGCTTGGGCGCACGCCTCGCAGAGGTCGACCTTGTGGACCTTGTTGTTCACGATCTGCGTGAGATGCACGGTCGCGGGCTTGGCACAAAGGTCGCATTTGAGCGGGTTGGGCATGAGGGAAGGTTCTTGCTTTGCACTTAATGTGCCACGCCTCCGCTCACTGGCAAGTGCGGCCCTTACTCAGTGCATGGCGAGACGACACGGCGCAGTGACGCACGCCAACCGGGTAATCGTGTCTCATCCGGGAAACTTGAGGGGAAAATGCCAGCAAGGCGGGTTTCACTGGGGATTCGACCGGCTTGCTGTTTTCTTCTGTAGCGGCGGTCTTGCTATGACCGCCGACTCGACGCTGATTGCGGACTGAGGTTATTCGGCGGTCATAGACCGCCGCTACAGTTCGATCCCTGAAGCAAAAAATCCGCCGGAGGAGCCGGCGGATTTTTTGGGAAAACAGGACGGTGTGTCTCAGCTCAGATCTTCGTGCCCTCGACCAGCACGCGCCGGCGGAAGGAGGCGAGGATCTGCTGGGTGATCGGGCCGGGCTTGCCGGCGCCGATCTCGCGGCCGTCGAGCTTGACCACCGGGATGACCTCGGCGCCTGTGCCGGTGAGGAAGCACTCATCGGCGCACCACACATCGTAACGGGTCATGTTGACCTCCTGGATGGGCAGGCCGAGCTCCTTGGCGATGTCGAAGATCGTGCCGCGGGTGATGCCCTTGAGCGCGCCGTGGGCGGCGGACGGCGTATAGAGGACGCCCTTGTGGACCGTGAAGACGTTGTCGGCGGTGCACTCGGCGACGTAGCCCTGATCGTTGAGCATGATCGCCTCGAGGGCGCCGAACTGCTTCGCCTCGATCTTGCCGAGGATGTTGTTGAGGTAGTTCAGCGACTTGATCGTAGGCGGGAGCGCGGCCGGGTTGATGCGGCGCGTCGGTACGGTCACGATGGCGAGGCCGTTGTCGTAGTACTCCTTCGGGTAGATCGAGATCTTGCCCGCGATGATGAAGACGGACGGCTTGGCGCAGAGCCACGGCGCGAGGCCGAGGTCGCCGACACCGCGGGTGACCACGAGGCGAATGTAGGCGTCGCGCAGGCCGTTGATGCGGCAGGCCTCGCAGGTGGCCTCCGCGAACTCGGCGCGGGACATCGGCAGATTGAGCAAGATGGCCTTGGCGGAGTACTCGAGGCGCTCAAGGTGCTCGTCGAGCCGGAAGACATTGCCGCCGTAAAGGCGGATGCCCTCGAACACGCCGTCGCCATAGAGCAGACCGTGGTCGAAAACGGATACTTTTGCGTCCGCCTCGTCGACGAACTTGCCATCGAGATAAACCTTCATCCAAGCACACTACGCGGCGCGAAAAACGCTTGTCCAGTCTGCCGCGCCGGAATTTCGGCCGGCTGACGCGGTTTTCGGCCGGTACAGTCCCAGCCGGGAGTCGCCAAAGTGTCGCACGGTCAAGTGTATTTCCCTCTTTCCCAGAACCACCCCTCTGACAATGTGTCCGTTCCGCGCATGAGTTCAGCCTCGCCCTTTCCCAACACCACTTACGTCGTCGGCCACAAGAACCCCGACGCCGATGCGATCTGCTCGGCCATCGCGTACGCCTCGTTCAAGGAAGCCCGCGGCGATCGCGGCTACGTGGCGGCGCGCTGCGGCAACTCCAACGCCCGCATCGACACGATCCTGCGCCGCTTCCGCCAGCCCCTCCCCTACTATCTTTCCGATGTCTCGCCCCGCGTGCGCGACGTGATGACGACGGACGTGATCTCAGTCGGCGAACGCGCCACCTGCGCCGAAGCGCTGGAGCTGATCGACCGCCACCACATTCGCGTGCTGCCAGTGACGAAGGCGGACAAAAAAATCGCGGGCCTTGTCACGCTCTCGGCGCTCGGCGGCATCTTCATCCCGCGGGTGCGCGAGCCGCGCGCGATGCGGCAGGTCAACACGTCGCTCGCCAACATCACCCGCGCGCTGCAGGCGAAGCCGCTGCACGTGGTCCGCGGCGACGACATCGAGGAGCTTTTCGTGCGCCTGGGCACGATGGACTTCAGTTCGTTTTGGAGCATTTCGGTGCGCGAGAACATCGGCGCGAATCAATCGATCGTCATCGTCGGCGACCGTCACGACATCCAGCGCCGCTCGATCGAGCTCGGCATTCGTGCGCTCGTGATCACGAGCAATCTCGAGCCCGACGACGAGACCATCGAACTCGCGAAGGCCGCGGGCGTGAGCGTGATCCTCAGCCCGTACGATTCCGCCACGACCGCGTGGGTGGTGCGCACCGCCTCGACGATCGAGCGCGTGATCGAGCGCGATGTGCCGAGCGTCGGCCCGGACGCACGGCTGGTCGACGTGCGGAAGAAATTTGTCGTCGGCAATCTCCACTCCCTCCCCGTCGCGGACGACGACGGCAAGCTCATCGGCTTTCTTACCAAGACCGACGTGTTCAAGACACCGCGTACGAAGCTCGTGCTCGTCGATCACAACGAGCTCACGCAGGCCGTGCCCGGCGCAGACGAAGTGGAGATCATGGAGATCATCGACCACCACCGCCTCGGCGCGCTCAATACCGTGCAACCGATCCTGTTTCTCAACGAGCCCGTGGGTTCGACGTGCACGATTGTGGCCGACCTCTTCCGTCGTGAAGGCCTGCAGCCGTCGCCGGAAATCGCGGGCATCATGATGTCGGGGCTGATCTCCGACACGCTACACCTCAACGGCCCGACCACGACGCGCAAGGACGCGATCCTCCTCGCGTGGCTCGCGGAAATCTCGGGCGTGAATTCGAAGCAGCTCGCCGACGAAATTTTCAACTCGGGCTCGGTCATCCTCGCGAATCCGCCGGAGAAGATCGTGCGCTCCGACTACAAGATCTACGACGAGGACGGCATTCGCTTCGCGGTGTCGCAGGTGGAAGAACTGGGCTTCGGCAATTTCTGGCAGCACGCCAAACCGATCTCGCAGGCGCTGGCCGATCTGCAGACCGAGGAGAAGCTCATCTTCGCCGCGCTGCTCGTGACGGACATCAACACGCAAAACTCGCTGCTGCTCGTGAAGGGCGACGAGGCCGTGATCGCACGCATCGGCTATTCACACGTGGAGCAGGACGAAATCTTCGACCTCCCCGGCATCGTGAGCCGCAAGAAACAACTCATCCCGTATCTGACGACGCTGCTAAAGGAGCTGAAGTCGGAGGGCGCGCTGACGGTGTAGGCGCGGCCGAGGGAGAGAATCAAAAGCGGGCGCAGGGATGGTTAAACGCGAAGAGGCGAAGTCGCTAAGGTCGGAGCGAAGGTGGAGGAAGGTTGAGTCTTCCGGCAGGTACGTGTCCGAGAGTGAGCTGACATCTCGTCGGCTCGCTGGCGCTCGCCGCTACATGAAGCAGGCTCTCGCGCAAAAGAACGCGGCGGGGGCGCCGCGTCCCCATCGGCAATCCTCCACTCGCTCGCGCTCGCGGCTACGATAGGTGAAATAGGCCGGGGCTTTCTTTGCTCCGGCCTTAGCGTCTTGGCGCCTTTGCGTTTAACTTAAACTCCGCTGCCCTTCGCTTACTTAATCTCGATCGGGATGCGGCGGGGACTGCCGCGGCCGACGGCGACGAGGAGGGAGTGCTTGCCGGTGTCGAGGGCTTTGCGGGCGGACTCGAGGTCGGTGACGTCTTCACCGTCGATCTGGACGATCAGCATGCCTTCGGAGAGGCGGTCGGCGTAGGGCGAATTCTCGGCGATCTTCGTGATGATCAAACCGGAGAAACGCTTGTCGAGGCGGTTCGCGCGACGCATGTCGTCCGTGATCGCGCTGACGTTGACGCCTTCGAGCAGGGCGTCGGGATTGTCCTCGGATTTGCCGAGCGTGGCTTCGACGGTCTGCTCCTTGTTCTTACGGAGAATCTTCAGCTTTACGACCGAGCCGGGGGTCATTTGCGCGATCATCCAGCGCATCTCCTCCTTCGAGGCGATCAGCTTGTCGTTCATGCCGACGATGACGTCGCCCAGCTTGAGGCCAGCCTTCTCGGCGGGCGTGCCGGGAAGAATATCGTTGATCACGACGCCCTTGGTGTCGGTGGGCAGACCGAGCGACTCGGCGACACTGGCATCAACGGAATCGCTATTCACGCCGAGGTAGCCGCGCACGACGGCACCGTGCTCGATGAGGCCGCGCATGATCGAGGCGGCGAGATTGGACGGGATGGCGAAGCCGATGCCGATGCTGCCGCGCGAGGGCGAGAGGATGGCGCTGTTGATGCCGACGAGGCGGCCCTTGGCGTCGACGAGCGGGCCGCCGGAGTTGCCCATGTTGATCGCCGCGTCGGTCTGGATGAAATTTTCGTAGCCGCCGACCTCATCGAGGATGCCGACTTTGTTGCGGCCCTTGGCAGAGACGATGCCCATGGTGACCGTCTGGCCGACCTCGAGCGGATTGCCGATGGCGAAGACGACATCGCCGACGCGGATCTTGTCGCTGTCGGTGAAAGTGATGGCGGGAAGCTTGTCGGCTTCGATCTTGATGACGGCGATGTCGGTCTTCGGATCGGTGCCGATGACCTTGGCGACGAGTTCGCGGTCGTCGGGCAGCGAAACCTTCAACTCATCGGCGCCCTCGACGACGTGGTTGTTGGTGAGGATGTAGCCATCGGGCGAAATGATGACACCGGAGCCGAGGCCCTTCTCCTCGTGCTCGCCACCCTGCAAGCGACCGGTGAAGGGATTGAAGCCGACCTGCTCGCGTACCACGCGCTTCGAGTAAACCGAGACGACCGTCTTCTGCACGGGCTCGACGATGTCGGCGTAGCTCGTGACGACGCCGGTGCGGGTGTCGCTCAGCGGCGAGTTATCCACGAGCACATCGGGGGCCTTGCGCGTCTCCTTGGGCTCCTTGGCGGCCTTGGCGTCTTTGGCGGCGAAGGCGATGGCGGAAGTCGAGAGGAGCGCCGCTCCGAGGAGCGACAAGAGCTTGATGTTCATGGAAGGAGCGAAAGACCGAAGCGTGGAGGAGAAAGTTCCGCGGGGCAAATAGGGAAACGGGAGGCGCGAAGAACAGAGGTAAGGGATAAGCGACGCCGGACGGGAAAATTGTCGAGACGCGGTGGGCGGAATTTGCGGAGAGCCGGAACGCGGGAGGTGGCAGAGCTGGAGCTGAAAGCGGAGTGTGGGTGGCGAGCTTGCTCGCCACGTTGCGTGCGAGCACGCAACCCACAGGTGTATTCAACCAAGAACGCGGCGGTGGCGCCGCGTCCCCATCGGAGGATGGTCGGCGGGGTACAGGGGCGGCCTCGCGGGAGCTCGGCCCTCCATGGTGAGTCGACTCGCTGGCGCTCGTCGCTACGGGAGCCGGATCAAAAACCCTTGATGCGGAAGAGGCCGGTGACGCTGGCGTTGCTGTTGATGCGCTGGATGGCCTGGCCGAGCAGCGGGGCGACGCTGAGGACGGTGATGGGCAGACCCTTCGTATCGATCGGCACGGAATTGGTGGTGATGAGCTCGTCGATTACGCCGCTCCGGAGACGCTCGTAGGCGACCTCGTTGAGGATGCAGTGGCTGACGGCGGCGCGGATGGTGCGCGCGCCGTGCTCGCGAAGAAGCTTGGCGGCAGCGGTGAGCGTGCCGGCGGTCTCGGTGATGTCGTCGACCAGCAGCACGTCCATGCCCTCGACTTCGCCGACGACGTTGATCGCCTCGACGGTGGTGGCGTTCTTGCGCTTCTTGGCGACGAGGCCGAGGCCGGCACCGAGCACGTCGGCGTAGGCGGCGGCCATCTTCATGCCGCCGACATCGGGCGAACAGACGACGAGGTTTTCGCTTTTCACCTTCTTGGCGAAGTACTCGAAGAAAACCGGCGACGCGTAGAGATGATCCACCGGGATATCGAAGAAGCCCTGAATCTGCTGCGAGTGCAGGTCCATCGTGAGCACGCGATTGGCGCCGGCCGACACGAGGAGATTGGCGACGAGCTTCGCGGTGATTGGCACGCGGGGCTGGTCCTTGCGATCCTGGCGCGCGTAGCCGTAGAACGGCAGCACGGCGGTGATGCGGTGGGCCGAGGCGCGCCGCGCGGCGTCGATCATGATCAACAACTCCATCAGGTGATGGTTGGTCGGCGGGCACGTGGACTGGATGATGTACACGTCGTGACCGCGGACGTTTTCGTTGATCTTCACGAACGATTCGCCGTCGGGAAAACTCGTGACCGTGGCTTCGCCCAGCGGCATGCCGATGGCATTGCAGATGGCCTCGGCGAGCGGGCGATTGGAGTTACCGGCGAAAACTTTAAGGCGGGACTCAGCCATGGGCGGGAAAGGTGGAGACATTCGGGAAAGGCGGAAGGTTTTTCTGCGTCACGAAGAAGTCAGTTGCTTCTCCAATTCGTCGACCCGTTTGAACAGTTCGGGGAGCTTGCGGTAGAGCACGACGAGGCGGCGCTCGAGGTTGAGCGCGATCGCGGGGTTGCCGTTGACCACGCTTTTCGCGGGGATGTCCTGCGTGATGCCGGCCTGGCCACCTGCTTGGACCTGCGCACCGATGCGGATGTGGCCGGCGACGCCGACCTGACCGGCGAGCACGACATAGTCCTCAATGGTGGTGCTGCCCGCGATGCCCACCTGCGCGCAGAGCAGGCAGTGGCGACCGATGACGACATTGTGGCCGATCTGGACGAGATTATCGATCTTGGTCCCCTCCCCGATCGACGTGCGGCTGAAACGCGCGCGGTCGATGGCGGTGTTGGCGCCGATCTCCACATCGTCGCCGACGGAAACGAAGCCGACCTGCGGCACCTTGGCGTGGCGGCCCGCAGCGAACTCGTAGCCGAAACCATCGGAGCCGATCACGACCCCCGAGTGCAGCCGCACACGGTGGCCGAGCTCACACTCGGTGCTGACGACTGAGCTCGGCGCGAGCCAGCAGTCATCGCCGATGCGCGCGTTGCGCCCGACGAAAACCTGCGCCTGCAAGTGCGTGCGCTCGCCGATGACTGCGCCGGACTCGATCACGCAGAGCGGGCCAACCGTGGCGGAGGCGGCGATCTTAGCATCGGGTGCAACAACCGCCGAGGGATGAATGCCAGCGGCGGGCTTGGGCCAAAGCGCTTGCTCCAAGCGCGCGCAGATGCGCGCGAGGGCGACGGAGGGATTGTCGACGAGGAGAAACTGCTGGTTGGCCGCAGGCTCGCCGGCGTAGTCCTTGGGCAGCAGCACGACAGAGGCGCGGGTGGCGGGCACCTCGTTCTTGTACTTCGCGTTGCCGAGGAAGGAGAGATCGCCCGGCGCCGCCGAGGAGAGCGCGGAGAGGCCGCGCACGGTCTCGGTGGTGGAGCCGCGGGTTTCGCGGGGTTGGACGATGGCGGCGATCTCCGCCGGAGTGAACTCGACCTGCATCCAAGGCAGCGTGGGATTTTTGGGGAGCGGGGCAAGCTGTGCTGGCGAGCTGGCTGAAAAATCGCGCGTGAGAGCAGTAGTGGTGCGGCCGGCGGGAGGTCTCCGGAATAGGACCTATACGACCTATAGGACCTATGGGAAAACCCTGCGCAACGGAGTGTGAGGAGCACAGCACCGCGCCACGCTTGCGAAAAAAAGCCCCGCCGTTTCGGGCGGGGCTGAAAAGAGAGCGGTGGCTTACTTGCCGACCGAGGGGACCGTGATCTTCGGGCCGGAACCGGCGGCCGGAGCGGCGCTCGGCGTCGGAGCCGCGCCAGCGGCGGGCTTGGTCTTCGCGATCTCGGCGATCACCTCGTCGGTGATGTCGAGCGACGGATCAGAGTAAACGACGACCGGGACGCCGAGGTAGCTCGGGCCGGACTTGTCGATGAGGAGCGTGGCGCCCTTGCGCTTGGCGATGTCGGTGGCGATGCGGCCGATGTCCTCGAAGAGCATGCTGCGGAACGTGGCGAGGCGCTGACGGAGGCCTTCCTGAACGTTCTGGGCAAAGGCACCGATCTCCTGCTTCTTCTGCTGGATCTGATCGAGGCGCTTCTGGGCCTCGCCGGCGGCCTTGGCCTTGTCGGCGGCGGAGGAGACAGGGTTGTTGGTCTGGTCGGCAAACTCCTTGTACTGCTCGACGAGCTGGTTGCCCTGCTGATTCATCGCGGCGATGTCATCCTGGGCCTTGGCTTCGTCGGCGCGGAGCTTGGCGTTTTGCTCCTCGGTCTGGTAATGGCCATTGTAAATCTTGGCCATGTCGATGACGAGGATCTTGACCGGGGCCTGCGCCTGCGCGGACAGCGCGGTGGTGGCGGCCAGGAGGAGGGACGTGAACAGTTTCTTCATGAGAGTCGGGGTCGAATGGAAGCGATCAGCAGAGCGAGATCAGAAGCGCGTGCCAAAGGAAAAATTGAACTGATTGCCCTTTTTGTTGACGGCGTCAGCGCGGAGCGGAATGCCAAAGTCGAGGCTGAGCGGAGCGCCCGCGACGAAGAGGCGGAGACCGACGCCGAAGTTGTCATTGTAGTCGCCGGTATTGAAGTCGTAGGCGCCACGGTTGACGAAGCCGGCGTCGTAGAACACGGCGAACCGGATGGGGCTCACGATATCGGCCGAGTACTCGGCGCTGAAGAAGCCGTAGGTCTTGCCACCGATCGGCTCGCCGAAGACATCGCGCGGGCTGACGTCGCGGAACTCGTAGCCACGGAGGGTCTGGGGCCCGCCGAGGTAGTAGGCGTCGTAGTATGGGAGGACCTTGGTCTTACCAAAATTATCAATGACGCCGAGACGGCCGATGAGGCCGATGACCTGCGTCTGCGTCTCGAAGATATTGAAGAACTGCGAGCCGCGGAATTCGAGGCTGTAGAAGTTGTCCTTGCCGCCGAGCGGGCCGCCGGCGATCGCGGTGTCGAGTTCGACGCGGTTGCCGGTGGTGGTGTTGACGATCTTGTCGCGCGTATCGCGGAGGAGCTGGAGGCTGATCTTCGAGACAGCGTTGTTGCCGGCGAGGCTCTGGATCTGGCTCGAAGCGCTGGCCGAGACGTCGCGGATCTCGATGATCTGGTAGCTGTACGAGAGCTGGGCCTCGATGAGCTCGATCAGGTTCTTGCGGAGGTAGACTTCGCCGCCGAGGTCGACCTCGGTGTAGAACGAGCTGTTGTAGTCGGACGAATTGCGGAAGAGATTGAAGCCGAGCGCGAGACGCTTCTGGAAGAGGTACGGCTCTTCAAAGGACAGCGTGGCCTCGCTCGACAGGCTGCCGAGCTGCAGGCGGAGGCGGAACTTCTGGCCGTCGCCCTGGAAGACGGAGCGGCGGTTGAAGAGGTCGAAGTTGGACTGCGAGAGCTCGGCGAAGATACTGCCGCGCTCCAGCGAGCTGAAGCCCGCGCCGAAGGTAAGATTGCCCGTGCGGCCTTCCTTCACGGCGATGCGCATATTGCGACGGCCGGGGATGTTGGTGTCCTGCGGGGTGATTTCGACGCTGTCGAAGAAGCGGGTGTTCTCGAGGCGGAGCTTCGAGATCTTCATGCGCACCGTGCTGAAGACATCGCCCGGGCCGAGCACGAGCTCGCGGAGGATGACGGTGCTCTTGGTCTTGATGTTGCCCTCGATGACGATGGACTCGACGTTGTACTTGTCGCCCTCGTCGACGCTGTACTCGATATCGATGTTGCCGGTGGAGGTGTTGGGCTTGCGAGTCGGACGCACGCGGGCGTCGAGGTAGCCGTCCTTGCCGTAGAAGTCGTCGAGGCGCTCGGAGTCCTTGTCGAGCTTCGAGGGCACGAAGACCACGCCGGACTTCTGGCGGGCGACGCGCGTGAGGAGGCTGGACGGGAAGAGCTTGTTGCCCGTGAAGCTGATTTCGCCGATGCGGTACTGGCGGCCTTCGTTGATCGCGACGGTCAGCACGAGCTGACCCTGCTTCGGGTAGTCGAAGTTGACCTTGTCGGGCTCGATTTCGATGTCGAGGTAGCCGTGCTCGCGGTAGTAGTCGCGGAGCTTTTCGAGGTCGTCGTCAAATTCGTCGTCCTTGAAGTGGCCGGAGCCGGTGAGCCAGGAGAACATCCACCACTTCTTGGTCTCCATCTCGCCGCGGAGAATCTTGGGCTTCACGTGGGCATTGCCGGTGAAACGGATGTCGGCGATCTTCACCTTGTCGCCTTCCTTGATCTTGAAGGTGATGGTGCCGAAGCCGGTCGAGCGGTCGCGGTCGATGGTGTAGCTGACGGTGGCCTGATTGAAGCCGGACTTCTGGTAATACTCGCGGAGTTTTTCGGAGTCCTCTTTCACCTGGCGCTCGTCGAGCGCGGTGTTGGACTTGGTCTTCACCTCTTTTTCGAGGCGGCTGACCTTCACCTTAGAATTGCCCTCGTAGCGGATCGAGAGGACGCGGTACTTCGGTGTGACCTCAACAACAAGGTTGAAGGTCTTGTCGTCCACCTGCTCGCGGATGACCTGGATGAACTCGAAGAGCTGCGTGCGGTAGAGCGAGCGGATGTCGCGGTCGAGCTGGTTGTCATCGAGATCGCCGCCCTCGCGGATCTGCATGTTGGCGCGGACGACCTGCTCGTTGACGTTGGCGGTGCCGACAAACTTTACCGTGACGGTGCCCACCTTATAGGCCGGGGCCTGGGCGGCCTGCTGATTGGCCGGAGCGCTGGACATCTGCGCGCCCGTCTGGGCCTGCGCGGTCGCGAACGCGAAAACCGACAATCCAGCGACGACAAGGGAACGTGTGACCCCGCGGATGGGGTTACTGAGTGAAGTTTTCAAAGCGGGTGATGTCTCGAAGGAAAGTAAGTTTCAGTTCTCCTACCGGGCCGTTTCGTTGCTTGGCAACGATTAACTCGGCGGAGTCAGCAGCTACCTGGAATTTTTCGTCAGCGTCTTTGGGTCGGGCAAGCATCAGCACTACGTCAGCATCCTGCTCGATCGATCCGGATTCGCGCAAGTCGGCCAGTTTCGGCGTGCGGTTCTCCTTTTCGGAAGCGCGGTTGAGCTGACTTAATACAAGAACGGGAACATCAAGTTCCTTCGCGAGGCCTTTCAATCCGCGGGAAGCCTCCGCGACCTGCTGTTCGCGCTGCATCTTGGAGTCCGTGGGGCTAAGGAGTTGCAGGTAGTCCACCATGATGAACCCCAGCTTGTGGCGCGCGTGGATGCGGCGGGCCTTGGCGCGGAGCTGCATGATGGAGAGCGCGCTGGAATCGTCGAGGAAGATGGGGGCCTTCGAAAACTCGTCGGCGGCCTGCAGCAACCGGTTCTGCTCCTCGCCATTCTTCGAGAGGAGGCCGTCGCGGAGGAGCTTCATGTTCACCCGGGCGCGCGAGCAGAGCATGCGCAGGGCGAGCTGGGCCGAGCTCATTTCGAGCGAGAAGATCAACACGCCGGCCGGTTCGCCCTTCTTGGGCATGGCGGCGGCCTCGGCAAAATTGAGCGCGAGGGAGGTTTTGCCCATCGAGGGGCGGGCCGCGAGGATGATCATTTCCTGGCGCTGGAAGCCCCACATGTACGCGTCGAGGTCCTTGAAGCCCGAGCTCACGCCGGTGAGCTCGCCGCGCTTCATCATCATCTTGGTGATGACATTCATCGCCTCGCGCGTGGGCTCGCGCATCTGCTTCGCGCTCTCGCTCACGCGATTTTGCGTGACGGCAAAAATCTTCGTCTCGATCTGGTCGACAAACTCGTCGATGCCGCCCGAGAAATCGTAGCAATCCTGCACGGCGACCGTGGCCGAGCGGATGATCTCGCGGAGGAGACTCAGTTCACGGACCTTTTCGATGAAATAGCCGGCCTGCGCCGTCGTGGGGATGCGGCTGCTGACCTGCGTGAGAAAACCATAGCCACCGATCGTATCGAGCTGGCGCGCGGTCTTCAGCTCTTCCGCGAGCACCGCGACATCGATGGGGGCCTGCCGGTTGTAGAGCGCGACGAGCTGCTCGTAGACGATACCGTGCTTCGGGTCGTAGAACGACTCGGGGCGCAAACGGGCTTCGAGGCAGCGCGACACTACATCGGCGCCATCGATCAGGCAGCACGACAAAAGAAACTCCTCCGCCTCCAGGCTGTGCGGCAGCGTCCGGCCGACAGGAGCGGCTTCGGAGCGACGCGGGGGGAAGGACGGTTCGTCAGCCATGCGACAGAAAAACAGCCGAGTCAGCCTGCGCAAAGCGCACGGTGCAAGGCGGTGTTTTCAACAAATTGTGCACAAAAACAAAAGGCCGCGCCCGCAATCCGGGCGCGGCCTCGAAAGGGGCTCGCGAATTACTTCTTCGCCTCGGGCTTTTCCTTGCGCTCCTTGCGCTCGGGGCGGGCTTCTTCGGCGGGCTGCGCATCGGCGGCGGGGACGATCGGGTTCTCCGACACGACGTCGAAGGACAGGTCGACCGTGACGTCGGAGTGCAGCTTGATCTTCACCTCGTGCTTGCCGAGGGTCTTCACCGGCGTGTGCAGGTGGATGCGCTTCTTGTCGATCGTGAGGCCGGCCGCCACGAGCTTCTCGTGGATGTCCGCCGACGTGATCGCGCCAAACATCTTGCCGCCCTCGCCGGTCTTCACGGCGAACGCGAGGCTCTGCTTCTCGATCTTCTTGGCGAGCTCCTGCGCGCCGGAGAACTCCTGCGCTTCGCGCTCGGCGCGACGCTTCTTCAGGGACTCAACCTGCTTGCGGTTGGCCTGCGTGAGCGGCACCGCGACGCTGCGGGGCAGAAGATAGTTGCGCGCGTAACCGGCGCGGACTTTGACTTGATCGCCTTCGCCGCCGAGACCTTCGACGGGCTTGAGGAGGAGGACTTCGCTGTGGGCCATGGGTGTATCTGTTAAAAGTGAGTGTGAGGGATGCGATTTCCGCCGGCGAAAACGATCAGTTCTTGCGGCGAAAGGGTGACTAAATCGCTGGAAAATCGCCCGGCTGTCAACCCGCAATCCGCCGAAAAGGCCGATTCCTCGCCGGGCCCCGGCCCTGCCCCGGTGGCGTGAGCCGTTTTTCCCGGAAATTCCGCCTGTAAAGGAGTCTGCGCGACCCCGCGCCTGGGCGGCTGGGCTTGCAGCATCCGCATTGGCCGAGGCGGTTTGCCATCTGGGGCGAGGCAGCGCGGACGACGAAGCCGGCCCCCACCCCTTTCCCCGCTACATCACCATGAAATCCCACCCGTCCCTGCTCCTCCGCGGTCTCGCGATCTTCGTCGCCACGGCCGCTTTTGCCTCCGCCCAAGCACTCGTCCACGACTATCAGTTCAACGGCAACGCCAACGACTCCGTCGGCTCCATCAATATGACTACGCCCAACGGCGGCAGCTTTGCCACGCCGGGGCTGTTTACGTTTGGCGTGAATCAGGGTCCGCGGCTCGTCGCCGAGCTCTCGCTGCAGAGCGCGTACACGGTCGGGATTCGCTTCACCTTCAACACGGTGACCGGCTTCAACAAGGTCATCGATTTCGCCAACCTCGGCAACGAGGTCGGCCTGTATGTCGCCAACGGTCAGTTCAACTCGCTCACGGGCAACGGCAGTCATGTCGGCGGCACCGTGACCGCGGGACAGAGCCTCGACCTCGTCTTCAGCCGCAGCAACGCCGGTGTCGTCACCGGCTACGTGAATGGATCGCAGATCTTTTCCTACACCGACTCGCTCGGCCAATCCGTGCCGGTCAACTCGGGTGGCGCTGTCTTCTGGTTCTTCCGCGACGACAACGTGAACCCCGGCGAAGCCGCCGCCGGCGTGGTGGACCGCATCGTGATCTACGACGGTGTCGTCAGCGCGGGCAGCGTCCCGGGATTGTTGTCCGCGGTGCCGGAACCGTCGACGTGGACGGTGATCGCGGGCGCGGCAGTGCTGGGCTTTGTGGTGCTGCGCCGGAGGCGGCGCGGAATACCGACCAGTGTGAATCCGCAGACGCAGAGCTGAAATGACCGAGTATCGAACTGTGGGTGGCGAGCTCGACTCGCCACGTTGCGTGCGAGCACGCAACCCACATAGGCTAAGCAAAAAACGCGGCGAGGGCGCCGCGTCCCCATGGGGTCAATGCTCTGCGAATTTATGATTCTTGGAGGGCCGAGCTCCTGCGAGGCCGGGCATACCGCGGGTGCTGCTCACGTTCGCTGGTGCTACTCACGGTTACGGCCTCGCGGGAGCTCGGCCCTCCACGGGCGAAATCAGTTGCTCGCGCATGCCGGTTTTCATTCGCGTGGATTCGCGTCCATTCGCGGTTCCCTTCTCCTCGCGCCCTTCCCCAATCGCACATAAAAAAGCCGCCTCTCGCGAGACGGCTTAAATTTTATATGGGCTGATATATCTCCCAGAAATCTCTCCGATATCCGCGCCTCAGAACGGCACGTCTTCGTCGAGATTCTCTTTCGCCGGAGGACGGGCCGGGGCGCCGCCGCCACGCTGGGGAGCGGAGTAGCCGCCGCCACCACCGCCGCTGGTCTGGTCGATGTCGTCGCCACCGCTCGACTGGCCGCCGCCACCCCCACCGCCGCCGCCGGAGCCGCCGCGGGTGGAGAGGAACTGCACGTTGTCGAGGACGACCTTGAGCTTGGAGCGCTTCTGGCCGCTCTGCTTGTCTTCCCACTGGTCGAGCTTCAGGCGGCCTTCGATCATGGCGAGGCTGCCCTTGGTGAGATACTTCGAGACGAGCTCGCCCTGCTTGCCCCAGGCCTCGATGTCCACGAACGTCGTCTCGTCGCGCGTGGCGCCGGACTCGTCCTTGAACTGGCGGTTGACCGCGATGCCAAACTGGCAAATCGACGTGCCCTTCGGCGTGACCCGGAGCTCCGGGTCGCGCGTGAGGTTGCCGATGAGGAAAACCTTGTTGAGGTAGGCCATGGGGGTCGGCGGTTCGCGGTCGTTGAGCCCTTAGGCCGACTGCACGAAGGTGCGGTAGACGCTCGGGTTGAGACGGAGGCGCTCGCGGAGCAGCGCGGGGCCGGAGGCCGGGGCGCTGAACTTGATCTGCACGTAGGAGCCGCTCGTCATCTTGCGATCGGTGACGCGCACGAAGTCCTTCTTGCCGACGGTGTCGACGGCGGTGACTTCGCCCTGGACCTCGGCGATGACTTTTTTCACGCCATCGACGACCTGGTCGATGGACTCTTCCTTACCACGGTTGTCGAGGATGAAGGAGGCGCGGTAATTGCGTTTGACGGGATTCATGAGTTTCTGCGGTTGAGTTGATTCATGGCGTGGGCCGGGCCGCGATTGATCAGCAGCTCGAGGCCATCCACGAGGGAGGCGAGGTTTTGAGAGAGAGAGATTTGTTGTTCGGGAGGAAATTTTCCGAGGACGAAGTCTGCGAGATCCATTTGCGCGGGCGTTTTCGGGCCGATGCCGAGCCGGTAGCGGACGAAGTCCGCCCCGAGGTGCTCGATCAGGCTGGTCACACCGTTGTGGCCGCCGGCACTGCCCCGCTCCGCGATCTTCAGGAGGCCGAAGTCGAGGCCGACATCGTCATAGACGACGGCGACCTCGGCCGGAGCCAGCTTGTAGAAGCGCATCAGTGGGCCGATCGACTGGCCGCTGGCGTTCATGAACGTCTGCGGCTTGGCCAACCAGCACGTGCGACCGGGCGTGGGCTCCCACCGGGCCAGCTCCGCTTGGAACTGGGCGCTGGGCTTCCACATGAGCCGGTGCCGCTCGGCCAAGGCGTCGAGGACGACCCAGCCGAGATTGTGGCGCGTGTGCTCGTACAGCCGGCCCGGATTGCCCAGACCGACGACGAGCGAAATGGACATGACTCAAAGAACATCGCCTGCCGGCCGCGCGAGGCGGCCGACGGGCTCGGAAACGAAAACTTACTTCTTGGCGGGCGCAGCCGGCTTGGCGCCGGCGGCGGGAGCAGCGGCCTTGGCGCCAGCCGCGGGAGCGGCGGCAGCAGCACCGGCAGCGGGGGCGGCAGCAGCGCCAGCCGCAGGAGCGGCGGCACCGGCGGCGGGAGCGGCAGCAGCAGCGCCCTCGGCCGCACCAGCGGCGGGGGTGGCGACTTCCTGCACGATCTCGGCCACGGGCTCGACGCACGAGACGACGGGCTGGCCCTTGATGTCGCGGAACTCGACGCCGGGGACGGCCTTGAGCTCGGCGACCTTGATCGTCTCACCGACCTTGAGCTCGGTGACATCGACGCTGATGGCCTCGGGGAGATCCTTGGCGAGGCAGCGGATGCGGAGGGTGTGGGTGGCGATTTCCAACACGCCGCTCTGATTCTTCACGCCGAAGGACTCGCCCACGACGCGGATCGGGACGCGGATTTCAAATTTCTCGTCCGCCTTGACCTCTTGGAGGTCGATGTGGAGGTAGCGGTCCGTGATCGGATCGCGCTGGATTTCCTGGAGGAAGGACAGGGCCTTCTCCGGCTTGTCGCCGCGCTTGAGCTCGACGAGGACCGCGCGACCCGCGACGGCCTTGAGGAGGCGAACGAACTCGGGGCTATCGACCGCGAGTTTTTCCGGGGCCGTGTGCTTTCCGTAGAGGATGGCGGGAATCTGACCCGCCTTGCGGAAACGGCGCGAAGCGCTGCGGCCCGTCTGGGCACGCGGCGTAACATTGAGCGTGAGCTGTGTTTTCATGAATTTAATCCCCCTGAGACCCCGATTACCGAGGGCAGGCGTTTGCAAAAGAGGACCAAGAGATAGGACGGCGGGACGGGAATCAACTAGAAAACTACAGAACCTACAGACTTCCTGTACTCGGATCGAACGCGCCGGGCGGCAGAAAACCTCAGCCCACCATACTCGCAGTCTGGCGACGGGCGCCAAGGGAACGCGTGCCTCCAAAGGGATTATTTTTTAGCCACAGATTGCACAGATGGGCACGGATGGATTGATCCGGTATCTGTGACCATCTGTGCAATCTGTGGCCAGAAACAGTCTGTTGTGCGCGATTTTTCGAAAAAAGGCGCAATACAGTCCATGGAGTCAATGGAGCGCGCGACAGGTGGGGGAAAAGCTGATAAGCTGCGGGGAGTCGCCCGCGGGTCATGGTGATTCGGTGGGACGGCTTTTGTCCCATGCAGCGCAACAAACCTCGCAGTGATTCGGTGCTCGATAACATGCCGGCGGCTTCCCGGGGGCTGCTCGATAGTTGGTTCGAAGATAAAAACCTGAGCTACGCCGAGGTGTGCGACCTCGTGCTGACGGAGCTCGAAGTGGCGACCTCGCCAAGCGCGCTGTCGCGGTACTACGCGCGGTGGATCGTGCCGCGGCGGCATGCGTCGGCGGTGCTGGCGGCGCAGGCGTGCCGCGAGGGAGAGGCGGTGGAGTTTGACGCGGTGGCGCGGCAACTCGCGGCGCAGATGCTTTTCGAGTCGCTGGTGCAGCCGAAGCCAGATCTCGATCGGGCGCAGAAGCTGGTGCGCGTGTTTACCCCGCTGGAGCACGCGCGGCTCGGCGCGACCCGCATAGCGCTACAGGAGCGGCGTGTGGTGGTGCTGGAGAAAAAGACAGCGAAGGAGGCGGAGAATCTGACCGAGCAGAAAGGGGCCGAGAGGGACAAGGAGCGCGAGGCGGCCGAGGCGGCGGCGCGAAGTGGCCTGCGCCGAGATGCGGCGGTGGGCTCGAAGATGGGGACGGCGGTGGAGAAGAGCGCGGAGGAGATGGGCGGGCAAGCGCTCGAGCAGGCGGACACCCCGCAGGCGACTGCGGGGGCGGAGCAAACGGGTGCGAGCGATTTGGGGAAAGCCGGAAAGGAGGAAGCAAGCGCTGGCGTGGCCGGCGAGACACCTGCGCACCTCGGCGGTGAATCTCCCTCTATTTGCCGGCTACTGCCGGGTACTGCCGCTTTTTCTGACGAACTTCGAACGCCGCACGCCGAACTTCGAACGTCGGCTGAGTGAGGCAACCGCGGATGGACACGGATAGACGCGGATGAATTGGGTTCTTTGAAAATTTCGGGAAGGATTGCGCGGAGTTGGCTCGCTGGTGCTCTCCGCTATGGCATGCTGCGCAGCAGCAAAGGCTCAGATCGTTGCGAGCGAGCTCGCAACCCACAGGGGATACTGCGCGGCGGGGGTGCCGCGTCCCCATTGAGCCGGCGGAGCGAGGCGGGCATCGAATCAGGACGTCACCGCATGGACCCATCGGGGCATCTCCGGCGGGTGCTTGTCGGCGCGGCTTGGGGCCCGGACCTCCAGCACCGGGAGGAACCGGGTGGGACTATCGCGCAGCAGCGCAGGCCGGCGCGTGCGCGGCCAAACTTTCATATGCTTATGCACGTTGCACGATACCGGAGGGCGCTCGCGGGCGCGCGGTGGTTATATAGCTTGATCGCGGGGTGGCTCGGAATACTCGCGACGGAGACGCTGGCGGCACCAGTGATCGTGAGCGTGACGCCGCCGCCGGATGGGTTGTACGGCATGCCGTATGAGCGGAATCAGCACACGCTCTCGATCGCGGTCACGTTTAGCGAGCCGGTGACGGTGAGCGGTTCGCCGCAAGCGACGCTGCAGGTGCGAGTCGGAGCGCTCTCGCGGGAATCGGGTCCGCCGCGCAATATCGGGTTTACCGCGACGACGACGAACGTGATCTACTTCACGCTCGCGCCCATCGCCAGCGACAACGGCTCATTGACGATCACCGGCCCTCTCCTGCTCCACGGCACCACCATCACCGGAGCGGACGGGACGCCGGCGGTGGTGACGTTTGCCACGGTCCAGGCCCCAGGCGTGGTCATCGACATGGTGGTGCCGGAGCCGCCCACGATCACGAGCGTCACGCCGGTGACACCGCATGCGGACGAGAGCTTCACGGTGCGAGGCACAGCGCCGGTGGGTACGGGCGTATCGTACCTGATCGACCGAGCGCGTTCGGGCAACGCAACGGTCGATGCCAATGGCAACTGGTCGGTGACGCTCGCGCCGATCGCGGCGGGCACCCATGCGTTTACCGCCACGACGTACGATGCGGCGGGCAACGATGCCAGCTATCCCGGTCCCTATCGTTCGGGCTACACGTTTGAGGTGCAGGAAGTCGGCGCCGCGCCGGTGCCCAGCCGGCTCGTGAATATATCGGCCCGCCAGCAGGTGACCGATGGAGACGGGGAGCGGACGCTCATCACGGGATTTTTCGTCGCGGGCACGGGGCAGCAGCGCCTGCTCCTGCGCAGCGTGGGGCCGACGCTCGGCAGCTACGGTGTGCAAACGCCGCTGGCCAATCCGCGCCTGCGGCTCTTCGATGGCGGCGGTCGCATGATGCAGGAGAACGACGACTGGAGCGGCACTGAGACTTCGACGACATCGGCGCAGGTGGGCGCGTTTCCCCTCAATGCGGGGAGCCGCGACGCGGCGTTTGTGCAGACGCTATCGCCCGGTGCCTACTCCGTCCACGTGCTCGGCAATGGCGGCAGCGGCATCGCGCTCGCGGAAATCTATGACGCGTCCGATGCCGGTAATCCGGCGCGCCCGTACCTCGTGAATCTCTCCACGCGCGGCTATGTTAGCGCGGGAGAGGCGCAGATCGGCGCGGGCTTCGTGATCAGCGGCACGACCGGGCTGCGCGTGCTGATCCGCGGCGTGGGCCCAGCGCTCGCGGGCTACGGTGTCACCACCGCCCTGCCCGACCCGCAAATCACCCTCTATCGCGGCGGAAATGTCGTGGCCACCAACGACGACTGGAGCACGCCCAGCACCGGCGCGGCGACGGGCGCCGAGATCGCGGCGGCAGCGAGCGCGTCGGGGGCATTTGCGCTGCCCACCGGCAGCAAGGACGCGGCGCTGCTGGTCACCCTCGCGCCCGGCGCATACTCGGCCTTCGTCGGCGGAGTAAACGGCACGACGGGCGTGGCGCTCGCGGAGATATACGTGGTACAGACGCCGTGAGGTAGCGACGCGGGCGCGAAAAATAGAAGTGTGAAAGGGGGCGATAAAGTCGCCGCTCTTGAGGGCGCAACCGTGATCGTAGTTGTTTTTTGGATACGGAGAGGCGTCTAGAAGGTAAGTACGATATTAGCGGTTTATTCCAACACCCAAGCCACCGGTGAAGCGTAGTCGTCGATTGGGCCGAGTCGAAGCGGCGCGTTTGGATAACGCGCCCTGCCCTCGGAAAACTTTGGTCTTTGAAAATCTGAATGCTGATTGAGCAGCTCGGAAGCCTATCGGGGTCCTACGGACAGTTTCACCGATCATTGTCCGAAATCCGCTCGTTCGCGCATTGAAGGAATGAGCGAAATCCCCTCTGATATGATCTAGCCTGCGATCTGCCGCACCCCGGCCACCGAGCGATCCCTCGGTGCGCATTAAACGACACCGCCCCATGAAACCAGCCCCACACGTCAAGACGCCCGATCACTACATCGCCGCCCTCCCGCCTGATCGCGCGAAGTCGATCACAACGGTGCGCGCCTTGATAAACAAAAGCATCCCGAGCGGCTTCGAGGAATGCCTCGTGTGGGGCACGATCGGCTGGACGATCCCGCTGTCGCGCTACCCCGACACCTACAACGGGCAGCCGATCTGCTACGTCGCGCTCTCCTCGCAGAAGAATTACTGCGTGCTGTACCTGATGGGCGCTTACTGGAGTGCCACTCAGCTAGAGCAATTGAAGGCGGCGTTCAAAACGGCGGGCAAAAAGCTCAACATGGGGAAATGCTGCGTGCAATTTGGCACGCCAGACGACCTGCCGCTCGAAGCGATCGGTGAGATGATCGCAGGGACCTCGAGCGAGCAATGGATCGAGTTCTACGAGCAGTCGCGGCTGAAGACCAAATCGGGACAGGCGAAAGCGGCGAAGAAAGCGACCTCAACGAAGGGCAAGACGGGCAAATCTCCGCTCACCGCGAAGCGCGGAAAAGCACCGCTGAGGAAGTAGGCCGTCTCGGTCTCTCGGCGAGAGACCCAAGAAATGGCTGCCCGGGCTGGGATCGAACCAGCGACCAAGTGATTAACAGTCACCTGCTCTGCCACTGAGCTACCGGGCAACGTGGCTTCACCCTCTGAGGGCGAAAGGAGGGACGAAAAACGGCACGGCGGGGCCCCTTGTCAATGCTGCTTTTCCATTGGGACGCGAAAAAGCGGCTGGTGGGGATTTTCTCCTCGGAGATCAGCAGGACGGACGGACCGCTTCGGCTCTGTTGCGGTCCGTTTTTTCGACGATGCCAAGACTGGCGCGCGTCCCTTGAAGGGTCGCGCGGGATACGGCGACGGTCGCGGGGCCGATTTCGAAACGTAACGGGAAACGTCAACCAGCCCAATTCGCCGGGCCGAATGGGCTTCAAGTACTCGCGCGGACGATGAGTTCGAACCCGAGATCGATGACTTCCTGGCGGGGCGGACGTTGGCGCTGGGCGAGGATGTACTCGGCGGCGCGGCGGCCCATCTCGGCGCCGTCGACGCGGACGGTCGAGAGCGCAGGGTGCGCGGCGGCGGCGAAGGGGAGGTCGCCGAAGCCCATCACGCGGAGGCGACTGGGGACGGCGAGGCCGCGGGCTTGGGCTTCGTGGAGGAGGCCGAGGGCGAGGTTGTCGGAGCTGCAGGCGACGGCGTCGATCTCCGGGTGCGCGGCGAGGAGGTCGCTCAGGCCTTGGCGGCCGTGGCTGACGGTGGTGGGCGCGGAGACTTGGAGGAGGGGGACGTCGGGCACGCCGAGTTTGCGGGCTTGGCGGATGAGGCCGTCGGCGCGGAGCAGTGCGCGGCGGTCGTCGCCGGTGAGGATGGCGAGGCGGCGGGCGCCTTGGGCGTGGAGGTGGCGGGCGACGGCGGCCCCGATCTTGGCGGGCGAGAAGCCGACGACGAGGCCGAGGGGATCATCGGTGAGGTCCCACGTTTCGACGACGGGGATGCGGGCGGCGGCGAGGCGTTCGCGGGCTTCGCCGGGCTGCATGGCGCCGGTGAGGACGATGCCGGCGGGGCGGCGGCTGAGGGCGGCGGTGAGGATCTCGTCCTCGCGTTGGGCGGAGTAGCCGCTGAGGCCGACCATGAGCTGCAGGCCCTGCGCGCGGAGGGAGAAATCGAGGGCGTCGATCGTGCCGGCGAACATGGGGCTGGCGACGGTGGGCACGATGGCGACGACGAGGGCGTGGCGCGTAGAGGCGAGGCCGCCGGCGAGGAGATTGGGCACGTAGTGCAGGCGCTGGACGGCGGCCTGCACGCGGGCGAGCGTGGTCGGGGAAACGAGCGCGGGGGAATTGATGGCGCGCGAGACGGTGATTGCAGTGACACCGGCGACCTTCGCCACATCGGCGAGCGTGGTCTGACCGGAGCCACGGCGCGCGCGACGCGGACGGGGTGAGGACGGCATCGCAGTGCAAGTTGAGCCGCGGCGCGGAGCGTGACAACCCGGCAGATGATGAGCGGCGAAAATGCCCGATGATTGCAGCTGGGGAGCGAGTTGCGCAGCGCGCGGGACGCAGCGGGCGAGCGTGCCGCCGAGGCGAAGTGCGAATCGTGAAAATTGCTCTTGATTGGGCGAGGCGACTCGCTCACTTAAGACCTTCCGCTGGCGACAGCGGGGAA
The DNA here is from genome assembly GCA_048498795.1 of Verrucomicrobiota bacterium. GTDB lineage: Bacteria > Verrucomicrobiota > Verrucomicrobiia > Opitutales > Opitutaceae > JBEHXH01. The sequence goes on along the minus strand of JBEHXH010000015.1, from coordinate 97,374 downwards.
TTCAAGTCGGGGCGTAGCTTAGCCTGGTAGAGCGCTACGTTCGGGACGTAGAGGTCGCGAGTTCGAATCTCGCCGCCCCGACCAATTTTTTGAGCAGCGAAGATGAGCGTGAGAGCTGCGGACTGAAGAAGGATCGGAGTTGTCCGGCTGATGGGCGCTGAAACGCCAAATTCCAAACGCCAAGCGCCAAAGAAACCTCAGGTTTCAAACTTCAAGGGCTAGTCACAGAGGACACGGAGAAGCGATGAGGAGCGCACAGAGAGGTTTTTTCTGGCGCACACGCAGCAGGTGTACTCGGTCGCCTTTTGCGGAAACCCGTTAACCAACTCCCCTCACCCTTCGAGGATCGTCGAGTCGAGGTGCTGGATGATCAGTTCCTGCACGGTGGCGAGGAAGAGGTAGCACATGAAGGCTTTGCGGATCGGCTCTTCGAGGTCTTCGATGTCGAGGTCGCCGCCTTCGAGGGTGTCGTCGCCGATGCCTTTAAGGTAGCGCTCGCGGAGGCGGAGGCGGATGGCGGCACAGGCGCGGACGACGGGCTCGGCGTTGGACTCGTCGAGGGCGATGACGCCTTCGCTGAAGAAATCGTCGCCGAAGAGCGAGAGGAGCGTGCGGACGTCGTCGGCCTGGCCCATCACGAGCTCGGAGATCCACGAGGCGCGGAAATCCTCGTCGGAGTCGGCGACGGTCTGCGGGGCGGCGAGATTTTTCTGCAGGCCGTCGGAGAGGGACTGGATGACGTCGAGCAGCGGCGCGACGACGGGGAGGCTCAGCTTGACCTCGATGCGCTTCATTCCGACTCGAGGATGGTGGTGAGGTGCCAGCGCTGGAGGGTGAAGACGTAGGCCTCGGCCTTCTCGCGGCCGCCGGTCCAGACGACGGAACGGCCTTGCTCGTGGACCTCCATCATGTGGCGGCGCGCGGTGGTCTCGTCGAAGTTAAACACCTTCTTAAAGACCATCACGACGTACGACATGAGATTGACGGGGTCGTTGAGCACGACGACGTGCCACGCGCGCTCGAGCGCGAGGTCCGTCTCGGTGGAGTGAGACGGGGAAACGTGCGGGTCGTTGTCGTCAGGGAAAGGCATCAGCGGGCGGGCGTGGCCTTAGCCTGCGCCTCGGCGATGGCAGCCGTGAGACGAGCCTCGGCGTCGGCGAGCGGGATCTTCGCGGCTTCCTTCACGGTGCGCCACTTGAGCTCGACGATACCTTCCTTGAGGCCGCGGCCACCGATGGTAACGCGCAGCGGGAGGCCGATGAGGTCGGCGTCCTTGAACTTCACGCCGGGGCGCTCGACGCGGTCGTCGATGAGCACATCGGCACCGGCGCGCTCGGCGGCGGCGGCGAGTTTCTTGCCGAGCTCGGCAGCCTCGGGGAGCTGTGGGTCGAGGAGGCAGATGAGCACCTGGAACGGCGCGACGGCCCACGGCCAGACGATGCCGTCGGCGTCGTGGCTCTGCTCGATGACGGCCTGCAGCGTGCGGCTGATGCCGATGCCGTAGCAGCCCATCTCCATCATGTGCGATTGCTTCTGGTCGTCGGTGTAAACGGCGCCGAACTTCTCGGAGTATTTCGTGCCGAGCTTGAAGATGTGGCCAACCTCAATGCCGCGGCGGACCTTGAGCGGGAGGCCGGACTTCGGGCAAGGCTCGCCCGGACGCACGCGGCGGAGATCGTAAAAAACGCCAATATCCAAATCTCGGGTCACATTCACATGGCGTAAATGATAACCATCCTTGTTCGCACCGGTCGTTCCATTCCCAATTAACCGAACCGCTTGATCGGCGACGATGCCAGCAATCAAACTAGGATTGTTAAACGTGCCTCTAACTGCCCCCAAACTTCCGGGCTTCGCACCCATAACTCGCTCCACCTCTTCCGGGGTAGCTGGTCTGCGCAAAGAATAGCCAAGAACTCCAAGCTTTGCTTCCTCTAGCTCGTCGTTCCCACGTAGAATCACCAAGATATAGTTCCCATCACACCAATAGACGAGGGTCTTAAATTGTTTGTCAGCCGCGACCGAATAAGGCGCTGCTTCCAGCGCCGCGATGGTAACCACCCCGGGGGTAGCAAACTCTTCGACTGCGCCGTCCGCCGGAATATCAGCAAAGTCCTTCGGCACGATAGCGCTGGTGGCCTTCTCGCGGTTGGCCGCGTAGCCGCTCTCCTCACAGTAGATCACATCGTCGTCGCCGACCTCGGCGGGGACCATGAACTCGTGGGAGAAGTTGCCGCCCATCACGCCGGTGTCGGCCTCGACGGCGATGGCGGTGGCGCCGATGCGCTTGAAGAACGCCTCGTAGGCGGCCTTCATCGCGAGGTAGCTCTTGATCGCGCCCTCGTCGGTGGTGTCGAACGAGTACGCGTCCATCATGACAAACTCGCGCGCGCGCATGAGGCCGTAGCGCGGGCGGATCTCGTTACGGAACTTGGTGGCGATCTGGTAGAAATTCTTCGGCAGGTCGCGGTAGCTCGTGATCTCGGTCTTCACGAGCGGCGTGATGATCTCCTCGTGCGTCGGGCCGAGGACGAACTCCGGGTCGCGCGGCGCGCGCTTGCCGTCGCCCGCGCTGTCCGCGCGAAACATGATCTCGCGGGCCGCGGCCCAGCGCGGTCCCTGCTGCCAGAGCTCGACCGGATGCACGTGCGGCATCCACAGCTCCATCGCGCCCGCGCGGTCGTGCGCCGGCTGCGCGCGCTCCAGCTCCTCGCGGCAGATCGCGGTGAGCTTGTGCATCACGCGCAGGCCGAGCGGCATGTAGGTATAGAGGCCGCCGCCGAGCTTGCGCACGAGGCCGGCGCGCACGAGCAGCTTGTGCGACGCGATCTCCGCATCGGACGGGCTTTCCTTGAGGGTCGGGATAAAAAACTGGGACCAGAACTTCATGAAGGCTCGCAACGAAACACCGCGCGGGATGCGGGGCAAATTTATTTCCGGCGGCCAAGCGCGCCCGGCCTACCCTGCCCTGCGCAGGCGCGCTTGCCTCGGCGGGGCTTCCGGGCATTGACTCGCCGGTCATGCCCTCGCCGCTCGACCGCAAACCTTGGCCGATGAAGTGGATCGTGGTCGCGATCCTCGTCGTGATCATCCCCTACACGTGGATCACGCTGCACTACCGGAAGCCCGGCAAGCCCTTCGAGCCGTACGCGGACATGAAGGACCGCGCCAACACCATGCGGCTCCTCTCCGCGGGCTTTCAACGCATTGCGGTCGTCGCCGACCGGCCGGCCGAGCCGAAGAGTTTTCCGACGACGCTCGTCACGCCCGCGCGCGGCGGTCTGCCGTCGGAACTCGCGTCGACGCTCGTCGAGCCGCCGATGCTGCCGGGAAATATTTCGCACGCGACCGCCGCGGGCAGCGTCGATGCGGCCAAGCCCTACTCGATCCAGTTTGTCTGCGACGTACCGGACGATCACCAGCAACTCGGCGGCGCGCTCGTGTACGTGAAGGGCGAAGATCTCTTCGTCGTGCCGACGTTCGAACGCCTCGGCCACGGTCTGCTCTCGCGCACGCGCGACACCACGGTGCTGCTCGCGCTGCCCGGCGGCGCGCTCAAGCCCGGCCACTATCGCGCCACGCTGATCGGCGCGCAGGTGTCGCAGATGTGGAGCTTCGACGTGAACTGAGCGCACACTCGCGCCGCGCAAAACTCGCGCGCTGCGTGTGCGCGACTATTGACGCGCCGCACTGCATCGTCGAAAAAACCTTTCGCCGATGAGCCAATCTCCCACGCCTACCGCGCCTGCCCAAGCGACGACGATCAAACCCAACGATCTCCGCGGCATCCTGCAGTACGTGCCGCGCTTTCAAGGACAGATCTTCGTCATCGCGATCGACGGCGTGATCGTCGCCGACGAAAACTTCGGCAACCTGCTCGTCGATCTCGCGGTGCTCCGCAGTCTCGGCATCAAGCTCGTGCTCGTCCACGGCATCGGCCACCAGTTGCAGGAACTCTCCGTGCTGCGCGGCGTGCCGATCACCAACTCCGACGGCACCGGCATCACTGACGCCGCCACGCTCGATCTCGCGGTCCGCGCCTCCGCGCGCGTGACGCACGTGGTGCTCGAGGGTCTCACGCAAAACTCGATGAAGGCCGCGATCACCAACGCGGTGCGCGCACTCCCGCTCGGCATCATCAAGGGCGTCGACCAGCAATTCACCGGCAAGGTCGAGCGCATCGACCGCCAGTTTCTCGGCGAGATCATCGACAACAACGCCGTGCCGCTCATCTCGCCCATCGCGTTTGGCCCCGATGGCCGCTCGCTGCGCGTCAACTCCGACCTGCTCGCCGCCGAACTCGCCGAGGCGTTGCACGCGACGAAAGTCATTTACCTCGGGCCGCACGCCGGCCTCGAAATCGACGGCACGCTCCGTCGTGAAATCTCCATCGACGCGCTGAAGAAGATCCTCGACGACCAGCCCGACCGCATGGCCGAGGCGAGCCGCAGCAAGGCGTCCAACGCCATCAAGGCCATCGAGACCGGCACGCCACGCGTGCACATCCTCGATGGGCGCATCTTCGACGGCCTGCTCAACGAGGTTTTCTCCAACGAGGGCGTGGGCTCGCTCGTCTACGGCAACGACTACCAGCAGATCCGCAAGGCCACGAAGCGCGACGTGCGCTTCATCTACAATCTCACCCGCGCCGCCGTCCGCCGCGAGGAGCTGATCCACCGCACGCAACAATCGATCGAGAAAAACATCGATCACTTCTACGTCTTCGAGATCGACGAGAACATCATCGCGTGCGTCACGCTCTGGTTCTACCCCGACAAGCCGCAGATGGCCGAGGTCGGCTCGCTGTACGTGATGCCGTTCTACCACAACCGCGGCATCGGTAAAAAGATGATCGAGTACGCCTGCCTGCAGGCCAAGGAAAACGGCGCCACGCAGATCCTCGCGCTCTCGACGCAGAACTTCGGCTTCTTCCAAAACGTCTGCGGCTTCGAGGAGACGACGAAGGAAATCCTCCCCGAGGCGCGCCTGAAGCTCTACGAAGAAAGCGGGCGCAATCCGAAGGTGCTCGTGAAACCTCTCGCGTAACGCGAGGTCGGAACCGGGTGGATGAAACTGCGCCCCATCCACCGCGTCTGTGTTTTCGTCATCACGGTGACCGTGCGCGCCGCCGACGACACCCCGCCCAGCACTTCCCCACCCACGCCGATCTCCGTGCGCGCCGCCATCGCCGCGCCCTTCAAGTATCAACCGAGCGAAAAAGCGCCCGCGGAAAAACCCGCGACCTCACCGGTGATTCTCTCCTCAGTCGCCGCCGAGCCACCCGTCGTGATGAAGCCTTACGTCGTCGGCGACACCCGCGACCGCCCGATCCTCAAAGCCGTCGACTCCGCCATCGCGCAGGAAAAATCCTTGGAAGTCCCCGCGGCCTTCAAGGTGAACATCAACAAACGCGTCGAACTCGACATCTTCCGCTCACCTATCCCGACGAGCGCCGGCGGCATCGCCCTGCCGATCATCAGTCTGCGGTGGTGACATCCGAGCCGACGCTGATCTACATATAACCGCACTCGCCCCTCCTGCTCCAGCTATGACCCCTCGCCCGCTCTTCTCCTCTTCGCGCACGCTCTGGTCGACCGTCACCGCCAGCCTGCTCGCTACGCTCGCCCTCGTGTGCTTTCTCTTTCGCGGACCTGACATCTATCGCGCCGACGCGCGCATCTCGGTCGCGCAGTCTGGCGAGATTTCTACGGCACAAGTCCGCCAGCAAGTCGTCGCCTCGTTTTCCGAACAAGAGCGCGGACTCCTCAAGGGCGACGCGGCCGTGAACATCTCTCGCGCGCGCAACGCCCCGCTCCCGGTGTTCACGATCTCAGCCACTCATCCCAATCGCGCCGCTGCTGTATTACTGGCGAACCGCTACGCCGAAATACTGGTCACCGACAGCCAACGTATCACTGCCGATCATCCAGCAATCACGGCCTTAATGATCGACCGAGCCGACTTCGCTGGCAGCCAAGTCACCCGCAGCCTCGTGCAAAAGCTGCGAACCACTCTCGGCATCGCCGCCCTCGCGGCCCTGATCGTTTTCGGCGTGATCTTCACCCGCGAGCACCTTCACCGCGACTCGGTGGCTTGACTGTGGGAGCGGCTTTACGCCGCGACTAACCTCAGTCCGCGAAACGGCCGAGTTATCGACCCGAAGGCCGCAAAGGTAACGAAGAACCTTCCGTTCTTCGCGCCCTTTGCGGCCTTCGTGTAAAATAAAATTCGCCTCAGCTTAGCTCTTCAGCTCCACGACCACCTGCACCTCCGTCGTCGAGCCGCGGGGGAGGCCGTTGACGGCGACGGCCGCGCGGGCGTGTTTGCCGGCGTCACCGAAGACTTTGAGAAAGAGATCGCTCGCGCCGTTGATCACGGCGGGGCTGTCGGCGAAGCCGTCGACGGCGTTGACGAAGCCGTTGACCATCACGATGCGCGCGACGGCGTCGAGCGAGCCGGTCGCGGCCTTGATGTTGGCGAGCGTGTTGAGCGCGCAGATCTCGGCGGACTTCTTCGCGGTCTCGATGGTCTGCTCCTTGCCGACCTGACCGCTGTGCGTCATCTGGCCATTCACAAAACAGATCGTGCCCGCGCAGAAGAGCAGATTGCCCGTGCGGACGGTGGGGACGTAGCTACCGGCGACCGGGGGCGGCGTGGGAAGCGTGAGACCGAGTTCGGCGAGTTTGGCTTCAGGATTCATGATGAAGGAATCGTCGACGCGGGCGGCTCCGACGCAAAAGCTTTCAGCGCTGTGCTGGCGGTAAAAAGTCCTTGGTGGCGACGTCGCTGGTCGCGACCGGATGATCCAGCACTTTCAGCCGCAGCAGTGTGTCGATCTGCTTGTCGATGCGGTTGATTGATATCTGCCCCATGCGCTCCCCGACCGCGCCGTCGCCCTCGACGAGTTTGCGCAGGATCAGCTCGCCGCGCGAGTAGTCGAGCAGGCCCTGGGTCATGTTGGCATTGCGCTGGAGGATGAGCTGATTGGCCGGCGCCGGATCGCCATCGAGATAATCGCGCCAACCTTCGAGCGACGCGGCGACGAATGCGCGCACCACCTCCGGCTCGGCGTTGATCAGCGCGCGGCGACAGAAGATCGTGTGGTAAGAATCGTAGCCCGAGTCGGCGACGGGCAGCGTGCGGACCTTGATGCCGCGCTCCTGCAGGAAAAACGGCTCGTTGGTTACGAAGCACTGCTGGATCGCGTCCTTGTCGGCGATGAAACTGGCGAGGTTGAAGGTGTTGGGCTTCAGCGCGAAGGTGATCTTGAGCTCCTTCTGCAGGTACGGAATCCACGTCATGCCGATATTCGCGCTGACGGTGCGGCCATTGAGATCCTTCAGCGTTTTCACCGAGCTCGCCTCGTGCACCATCAGCGCCTGCGGATTGTGCTGGAGGATCGCGCCGACCATCACGAGCGGCAGACCGCGCGCCGCGTAAACGATGAGATCGTCGCTCGGATTGATGCCGAAATCGGCGTCGCCTTTCGACACGGAGACCTTGATCGACACCCCCGGGCCGCCGGGCCGGATTTCCACATCGAGTCCTGCGCGCTGATAGTAGCCTTTTGCGAGCGCCTGATAAAACCCGCCGTGCTCCGCCTGCGGAAACCAATCGGTCTGCAGCACCACATGCCGCGGGCCCGTGGGCCCAACCGCGGCAGGCCGCTTCTTCGAGCAGCCGAAAAGCCCGGCAAGCACCACCACAGAGAGGATCACGCGAACCAAACGCATCCCGCCACGCTACGCTCCCCTCCCCCGCGCGCCAGCGAAACCCACGTCATGCCGCACGCGAGCGCCGGCGCCATCCGGCCAAACCTAGCGCGCCAAAGCCGGCGAGAATCGCATAGCTCGAGACTTCTGGAATCGCTGTCAGAGCCACGCTGAGATTGTCCACCGCCCCGGCAAAACGATCGGTCGTAGGCTCTGCCGCACCGACCACGATGCGGACAATTCCGCTGCCATCGCCTATGTAAGTGAAGCTGCCGGTCGTGAACGACATGTTACCGGTCCACATACCGGGCGCGAAAGTACCCGAGCCGATCACCGTGCCTGATCCATTGATCACAGAGATCAAGAGATGATCGCCGCTGGCCGTCGTCTGTGCACCATTGCTATACACGGCCGCCGAGTAATCCACCGTCACGGAGTAATTCGCCCCCGCCGTATTGGCGGCAATGCCGGAACTCAAGGTGATGACATTGGTTTGGCTCGGGTTAGTGCCTGCGTAGATCATCGGCGCGAAATTGCCGGTACCGAGATCCACTGCATGCACGGTATTGAGTCCGGCAGTATCCCAACCGGGCAATGTCGCAGAGTAGTACACCGTATTTCCGCTTTGGTACTGCGTGCCGGCATTCCCGCCGGTGATGCTGTTGAAATTCTCGGTAAAGATCACCTGGGCACGAAGGCACGCCGGCACGACAAGCAGCGACGCGATAAGATATGGCGAAAGTCGGCGCACGATACGAACAAGATTCATCGTCTGAACGGGAAGCGGGACAGGCAATATGGCCATAGACCGGACTCTCCCACAACGAAAAATGCGCGCCTTCTTGAGTCAGCTGCATGACATATTTGTCCTTCGACTCACGATTGCCACGACCGCAGCGATCTGCGAATCTCCAGGCAATGACCTTCGGCGAATGGTCCCAGCTCACTCCCGCGGAGGCCGCGTACGAGGTCCATCGCCGCGCGGATGCGCTCGCTCCCGCCCAGCGCCGCGCCGTCATCGCCACCCTCGCCTCGCGCGAAGAACTTGAGCAACGCTTCGCGAGCGCCTCCGACACGAGCCTGCTGAGTGGCATCCCGTATTTCTTAAAAGACCTGTTCGACGTGGTGGGTGAGCCGACCTTCGCCGGTTCACAATTTTTGCCCGAAGTGCGGCCCACGCCACCGCGCGACAGCGCCATCGTCCGCGCGCTGCACGATGCCGGAGCCGTGCGCGCGGGTAAGACCCACCTCCACGAATTCGCCTACGGCATCACCGGCGAAAATGCGCACTATGGCGACTGCGAGCATCCGCGCTTCCCCGGTCGCAGCACCGGAGGATCGAGCAGCGGCTCCGCCGCCGCGGTCGCCGCCGGGCTCACGCCATTTGCCATCGCGACGGATACAGGCGGTTCCGTTCGTGTGCCCGCGGCGTTCTGCGGCCTCTACGGTTTTCGCACCATACCGGGCGACCAATTTATTCGCGACGCCTTTCCACTCGCGCCGACCTGCGACACCGCTGGCTGGTTCACCGCCACACCCGCAGACATGCTTGTGGCCATCGGCGAACTCGTCGGCCTGCGCACCTCCACGCGCGCGCCGCGCGGCTGCTATTTGGAGTTCGGCGAACTCGATCCCGAGGTGAAGGTCGCACTGCGCGCCGCCGTCGAGCCCTTCTGCGGTCCCGCCGACCTCGCGACCGGCTCCGAACTCCGCCACGGGTTCGCCGCGTGCCTGGACACTTACAATGTCGTCGTCGCCCGTGAAGCGTGGGCCACGCATCGCGCTTGGGCTGAGCGCTACCGCGAACGCTACGATCCCGTCGTCTGGCCGCGTCTCAATCGCATCCACACGATCACACCCGCGCAGCACTCCGCCGCCGACCTGCAGCTGGCCGCGCTGCGCATCCTGTGGACGAAATTTTTCCTGAGCCTCGACTTCCTCGTGCTCCCTGCCACGCCCTGCCCCGCGCTCACCAAAGCCGAGTGCACGCTCGAAAACCGCACGCGCCTCCTCACGCTCAACGTCCCCGCCAGCCTCGGCGCGCTCCCGGTCCTGACCATTCCTGTCACCCTCCCCTCGGGCCTGAGCACCGGCCTCCAGATCATCGTCAACCACCCGCAAAGCCCCGTCATCCACTGGGCTCTGCACCAAACGCGATCAGTCCAGAAAAGTTAACCGCGAATGGACGCAAATTCCCGCGAATGTCTGAGTGCATTTATTCGCGTTTATTGGCGTCCATTCGCGGTTAAAAACTTATCCCTCGCTCATCACCGATAGATTCGCGCGCCGCCGCTAAGAATCGTTTCCGCTTCTTCCGGCCTAAGCTCACTCTTCAACTCTGCCACAAACCGCACCAAGCCCGCCCCTGCCTCAATTCGTGGGTACAACGACAGCGGTAGATCCGAGCCGAAGAGGACTTTTTCCACGCCCACCCCATCGACAAAGCGTCGCCAGATCGTCGCGTCGTACATCAGCGGTGAAGCCGCGGTATCGTAGTAAAGGTTACCCAGCGCCCGCACGGCTGCGGCATACTCCGCGCGCAGCGGCAGCAGCCCGCCCCAGTGCGCCAGCACGAAAGTCGTCTGCGGCAACGCTTGCGCCAATGCCACGAAGTCGCCCAGTGGCGTGAGTACACGCCCGGGATACGGCCGGCTATCGGGATCAGTCACATGAAGGTTGACCGGCAAGTGCAGTTCGCCCGCGAGTGCCAGAGCTTCGCGAAACACCGGGTCGTCCATCACGTAACCTTGCGCGTGCGGTGAGAGTTCACCGAGGCCGACGAATCCTGCGTCCTTCGCCCAGCGAATTTCCGCCAGCGTCGCACTGCCTCCGGCGACAGGGTTGATCGTCGCACAGGCTGAGAGGCGTGTCGGGTGCAGTCGCACCCATTCGGCGAAGAAACGATTTTGCGCGGCGCTGTTTTCGGGGCGTTCCCAGTACCAGCCAAGCAGCACCGCACGTTCGATGCCCGCGGTGTCCAGTTCGCGCAGAAGCTCGTCCACCGAGGGAAAACCCTGCACGAGCGACCCGTTCTTGCGCCGCCGGGTCGTGAGCTGAGCCCAGTGAGGTTCGCCGTGCGCAGCGGCCCAGCCGGCCGGGTCACGATTCACTTCCGGCGGATAGAGATGCACGTGGGCATCAATCGTGCTCATGGGGTCGCATGATTCATCGCAATTTCCGTCATCGGTGGCTCACTGCCTAAGACTCGGACGCAGAACCGCGCTGAATTCGAGAACGATTTTCCCATGCTCCAGCGTCTCTTCAAACTCGACCAGAACGGCACGACCGTCGGCCGCGAACTCCAGGCGGGCCTCACGACCTTCGCGGCGATGGCCTACATCCTCGCGGTCAACCCCGCCATCCTCGCCAACACCGGCATGGACAAAGGCGCGCTGGTCACGGTCACCGCGCTCACCGCCGCCGTCGCCACGCTGCTCATGGCGCTGCTCACCAACTACCCGATCGCGCTCGCGCCGGGCATGGGCATCAACGCGTTTTTCACCTTCACCATCTGCCTCGGCAGCAAGGTGCCGTGGACCGAGGCCCTCGGCATGGTGGCGGTCAATGGCGTGATCTTTCTCCTGCTCTCCGTCACGGGCGTACGCGAAAAGATCATCGCGGCCATCCCGCACCATCTGAAAATCGCGGTCACGTGCGGCATCGGCCTCTTCATCGCCTTCATCGGCCTGAAAAACGGCGGCGTGATCGTGGCCAATCCCGCGACCTTCGTTTCGCACGGCGATTTCACGAGCGGCCCGGTCGCGCTCTGCCTTGCGGGCATCATGCTCACCGCCATCCTCGTCGCGTGGCGCGTCACCGGCGGCATCGTGCTGAGCATCGCCGCGATCACGTTGCTCGGGCTCTTTGTGCACGCCGGTGACGGGAAAAACGTGACGATGCTGCCAACGAGTTTCATCGCCGCGCCGATCAGCCCCGAGCCGGTTTTCTTCAAGCTCACGTTCCACTTCCTCACGAGCGCCGACGGTTTGCTGAAGGCCTTGCCGCTCATCCTCACGCTGTTGCTCGTCGATATGTTCGACAACATCGGCACGCTCATCGGTGTGACCAAGCGCGCCGGCTTGCTCCAACCCGATGGCACCCTGCCCAAGGCCGGCCGCGCCCTCCTCGCCGACTCGATCGCGACGATCCTTAGCGCGTTCTCCGGCACGTCGACCGTGGTGAGCTACATCGAGAGCGCGTCCGGTGTCGAAGCGGGCGGTCGCACCGGCCTCGCATCCTCGACCACCGCAATCCTCATGCTGCTCGCACTCTTCTTCACGCCGCTGATCCTCATCGTACCCGCCGCGGCCACCGCGCCCGCACTGGTGATCGTCGGCGTGTTCATGATGCAGTCGGTGATCGAGATCGACATGGCCGACTTCAAGATCGCGGCCCCCGCCGTGCTCACGATCCTCGGCATCCCGCTCACCTTCAGCATCGCCGAGGGCATCGGCCTAGGCCTGATCAGCGCCGCTCTCCTCGCCGTGGGCCTCGGCGAGCCGAAGAAAATGACCACCGTCGGCTACATCGTCGCCGCGATCTTCTTCCTGGAATTTTTCAAGATCTGGCCGTTCTGAGCAACGTCACCACAAAGCGGATACAACTTCAATCGGAGGTAACCACGAAACACACGAAAGTCACGAAAAGGTAAGAGGGTTTTCTCTACTCAAGTTTTCGTGTTCTTCGTGTGTTTCGTGGTTTCAAAAGATTCCACCTTTCGCTCGGGCCAAAGCAGGTTTAGTACAATCGCCGTGAGGCCGCCGGCGGAGATGCCGGATTCGAAGAGGGCACGAAGAGCCGCGGGGAGTTTTTCAAGCAAAGTGGGCTGCGTCGGCAAGCCGAGCCCGACGCCGAGCGCGAGGGCCACGATCACGCCTTCGCGCTGGCCGAGACCCGCGCCGAGGATGATGCGCAGGCCCGACACGGCCACGAGTCCGAAGAGAAGCAGTGCGAGTGCGCCGAGTACCGGCGGCGGGATCGCCGTCACCCAGCGACCGACCGCGGGCACGAAGCCGAGCACCGCGAGAATCCCCGCCATGATGTAGCCCACGCGACGGCTCGCCACGCCGGTAATTTGGATCACGCCGTTGTTCTGCGCGTAGGTGGTGCTCGGGAACCCGCCGAAGAGCGCCGCGACGAAACAGTTCACTCCATCCGCCAGCACGCCGCCGGAGAGGCGTCGCCAGTACTCCGGGCCGCTGGTCGACAGACCCGAAAGCTGCGACGTCGCCGTCATGTCGCCCATCGCCTCGATCGACGACACGAGGTAGATGAACGCAAACGGCAGCACCAACTCCCAAGAAAACGCAAAGCCGTGCCGCAGCAGCCGCGGCACCGTGAACCAAGTGCCGTCGCCCGCCGCAGGTGCATGAAACCCTCCGAAGAGCGCCGCTACCACACACCCCGCCACGATCCCACCCGCCATGCCCGCGATGCGCGCCCAATTGCGTCCGCTGGCCTGCGCCCCGACGATCATCGCGATCACCACGGCAGCGACCACCAGTCCATACCACAGCGGCGCGTCGGGCCGCAGTGGCGTGGCGAGATTGAAGAACGCCGTGGGAACCAGCGACGCACCGATGAGCAGCACCACGATGCCCGAGACCAACGGGGTGAACACGGCCTTTAATTTCGAAAGAAACGGCGACAGCAGCATCTGCAGCGGCGCGGTGAGGCAACTCACCCCCAACATCATCGCTAGCCCGCCCGCGTGCCATGCGAGCGTGAGCGGTTGCATGAAGGAGAAACTTGTCCCCGTCACACTCAATAGTCCGGAGCCGAGCGGCCCCCGCCGCCGACACTGCAGAAACGCCCCGAGCGCCGACGACAGCAGTGCGATGCTGATAAAATACGCGGTGTCGGTCGCGGGAAATTTCAGCGCATTGGCGAGCAGGAGCGGCGGGGTGATGGTGCCGATCATCATGGCCGATACCTGCTGCGCGCCGACGAGCAATCCCGTGCCGAGCGGCAGGCGGTCCTCGATGCCGTAGACGATATGCGGCGCAGCGGCGGGATCGGGTTTCGGCGGGATTTCCATGCCCGTCGTCAGCAGGCGCCGCGCCATGCGCCAAGGCCGCACGAGAGGGAGTTTTTCGTGATAAAAAATTGCGCCGAAAGAATCCGTACGACGCTCCCCGCATGATGTGCTAGAGTGCACCCATGCGAATGAGCCCTGCCAAGATGTACGAGCGAATCCTCGCCAGCGATGCGGCGTACAACGGCCGCTTTTTCACCGGCGTGCTCACCACCGGCATCTACTGCCTGCCCTCGTGCAAGGCCCGCAAGCCCAAGGCGAAAAATGTGCAGTTCTTCCCCACCTGTGAGGCCGCGCGCGACGCCGGGCTGCGCGCGTGCAAGAAGTGCCACCCCGACGACTTCGCCCGCGGCGCCGATCCGGTGCTGGAGTCCGTCGAGACGCTCGTCGGCGAAGTGCGCGCCGCGCCGCAAAATTTCGCCGACGCCCGCGCCATCGTGCGTCGCTCAGGTTTCGGTGCGACGCGGCTCTTCGAACTGCTGCGGCTGCACTATCACGCCACTCCCGCCGATTTGCTCCTACGCGCACGCCTCGATGCCGCCAAGGCTCGCCTGCTCGCCAGCGACGAAGGTCTCCTCACCATCGCCAATGCCGTGGGCTTCGAATCGCTCTCGGTCTTTCACGAGCATTTCCGTCAGTGCAATGGCCTCACGCCCGCCGCGTATCGCGCGCTCAAGACCAGCAACTCCTTCGAGATCGCCCTACCCACCAGCTTTCTCCTCGGCTATCTGCGGCGTGCGCTCAGTCGCGACACCCACAGTGTCAATGAGCGGCTCGTCGGCGATACCTATACGACGGCGGTCCAGCTCTCAACTGGCCCGACGCTGATCACGCTCCAACTCGCGCCGGAGAAAATCTCCGCGCACGTCTCGGCCGGCTCCGCCGTCGAAGCTCACGCGGTGGTCATCGGGTTGCTCGGGCTGGCGCAGGATGCGGCGGCCTTTTCCCGGCTCGCGAAGAAGCTCGGCATCGGTCGCCTCGTCGCGAATCGGCCCGAGCTGCGCATCACGCAGACGCACTCCGTGTACGATGGCCTGATCTGGTCGATCGTCGGCCAGCAGATTAACCTGCCCTTCGCGTGCCTGCTGAAGCGTCGCCTGATCGAGCTCGCAGGCACGCCCGTCGGCGATGGCCTCATCGCGCCGCCCACGCCCGCGGCGGTCGCCGCACTCGATCCTGCTTCCCTGCTGCCGCTGCAGTACTCCCGGCAAAAGGCCGACTATGTCGTCGCGACCTCGCGGCTCATTGCGAGCGGCCAACTCGACCTCGCCGCGCTGCGCACGATGTCTGCCACGCGCGCCGAGCGCACGCTGCTCGCCGTACGCGGACTCGGCCCATGGTCGGTCAACTACCTCATGATGCGCGCGCTCGGCTTCGCCGACTGCGTGCCGTACGGCGACACCGGCGTCACGAGCGGACTGCAGGCACTCTTCAAGCTTGAGGAGCGCCCCGATGTCGACGCCACGCGCCGCCTCATGAGCGTCTTTTCCCCTTACCGCAGCCTCGCCACCGCCCACCTGTGGCAACTCAACCAACCCATCCCCACATGAACGCTCCGCTCTATTTCGATACCTTCTCCACGCCGCTCGGCGCCTTCTCCGCCGCAGTCGATGCCAACGGCGCCCTCGCCGCCACCGCCTTCGGCGATCTCAATGCCCTGCGCCTTCGCCTCCCCTCGCCCCGCCGCGATCAGCTCACCAAGAATCCCGGTAAACTTGCCGCCGTCCGCCGCGAGATCGCCGAGTACTTCGCAGGCGAACGCACCGAATTCTCCCTCCCGCTCGCGCCGCAGGGCACCGAGTTTCAGCACAAAGTCTGGTCCGCGCTGCAGCAGATTCCCTCCGGCGAAACACGCACGTACGGCCAGCTCGCCGCCGAGCTCGGCAATCCCGCCGCCTCGCGCGCCGTCGGCCGGGCCAATGCCACCAATCCCATCTGTCTCGTCGTGCCCTGCCACCGTGTGATCGGCGCGGACGGATCGCTCACCGGCTTCGCGTTTGGCGAGGACATCAAAAAGAAGCTCCTCAATCACGAGTCAGCTGCGATCGCGGCGGTGGCGTAGGTCTTTTCTGTAGCGGCGCTCTATGAGCGCCGATTCGACTCGTACCGCGGTCAGGTTGAATCGGCGGTCATAGACCGCCGCTACAGCCGATTTCGGAAATCTTGAAATCGAGCAGCTTGAAATCGGAAATCGTGAATCGAAGTGCGCGGCGATGGCCGCGCAGCAGCCAATTTTCAGATTTCAAATGACCTATTATCAGTTTTCACGATTTCCCAAGTGCCCACGAAAAAGCCCGCCTCTTGCGGGGCGGGCTTTTGAAAAGCAGGACAGCGATTTCGCTTAGACCGAGTAGATCTCGTCGGCCTTGAAGAAGCGCTTGATCTCGGCGAGGCCGTTTTCGACGGAGTCGGAGGCGTGGACGACGTTCATCATCATCTCGCTGCCGAAGTCGCCGCGGATCGTGCCCTTGGCGGCCTTGCGCGAGTCGGTCGGCCCGAGCAGATCACGGACGCGCTGGACGATGTTGTCGCCCTGCATCGCGATCATGATCACCGGACGGGAGCTCATGAACTTCTCGATCTCCGGGTAAAACGGCTTGCTGGCCACGTGCGCGTAGTGCTCACGGAGCAGCTCCGGGGCGAGACGCGTCATCTTGCAGCCGATGACCTCGAAGCCCGCGCGCTCAAAGCGATCCAGCACGGTGCCAACATGCCGCTGCGCCATGCAGTCCGGCTTAAAAATCACGAAGGTTTTCTCCATAGAACTGACCATCCTACAGTTGCGCACCCCGCTTGGGAAGCCCCTTTTTCAGCCGTTTGGCCCCAGCACCCGCAGCGCGCCCGCGAGCTCCGGCTGACGAAAAACATAGCCTGCCGCCTGTATCCGCGCGGGCACGACACGCGCCGACGCCAAGAGTGCCTCATCTGCCATTCGCCCCGGCAACAAGCGCAACAACCACGCCGGCGCGACGAGCCGCGCGCGACTGCCTACCGCGGAGGCGAGTGCGTCGGTAAAGTCGGCATTGGTCACTGCCTGCGGTGCAGTGAGATTGACCGGCCCGGAAAGCCGCGGGTCGTGCAGCGCGAGATCGATGATGCCGAGTACGTCTTCGAGCGCCACCCAACTGATCCAGTGCCGTCCGTCGCCCAGGCGCGCGCCGAAGCCCGCGCGAAACGGTTTCATCATCGCCGCGAGCGCACCCTCGCGCCCCAGCACAATACCGAAGCGCAAGCTCACCACGCGCGTGGTGTCAGACTGCGCCGCGCGCGCCGCCTGCTCCCACTCGGTACACATGCGCGCGAGAAATCCCGCCGCGCCCGCGCTGTCCTCGGTGAGCCCCTCGTCGCCGCGACTGCCGTAGTAGCCGGTCGCGGAGGCATTGAGCAGCACGCGTGGTCGACGCGAAGCCCCACGCAGCGCGGTGGCAAGCGCCGTGGTCGGACCGAGCCGACTGCGCACGAGCAGCTCGCGGCGCGAGCGAGTCCAGAGTGCTTCGCCCACATTCGCTCCGGCGAGATTGACCACGGCGTCGACATCCGCGAGCACGGCGGGATCGAGCGGCGTGGTGTCGGGTGCCCAGAGAATTTCGTCCGGTCCCGTCGGTGTGCGACGCACGAGACGCACGACGGTGTGCCCCTGCGCGCGCCACTGGCGCAGGAGCGCCGTGCCGAGAAATCCAGAGCTGCCCGCGATGAGGATTTTCATGGCAGAAAATAAAAGTGCGATGCCCTACTCCGCGTCCGCGCCGCCGCCCGCGCGTAGTTGCTTGAAGGCCGCGAGCGCCTCGGCGCGCGCTTTGGCGTGATCGACGATCGGCGCAGGATACGTTTCGCCGAGTTTCACCCCGGCCCCCGCGAGTATGTCGAGCGGCGCCTCCCACGGCGCATGGATGTGCTCGGCGGGGAGTTTCGCCAGCTCGGGCACCCAGCGGCGGACATAGTCGCCGTTGCTGTCGAACTTCACTCCCTGCAGCACGGGCGCAAACACGCGGAAGTACGGCGCGGCGTCGGCCCCGCAACCGGCGGACCACTGCCAGCCGAGCGTGTTGCTCGCGAGATCGGCGTCGACGAGCGTGTCCCAAAACCACTCCGCGCCGCGCTGCCACGGGAGCCGCAGATGCTTCACGAGAAACGAGGCCACGACCATGCGCACGCGGTTGTGCATCCAGCCGGTGTGCCAGAGCTGCCGCATCCCGGCATCGACGATCGGATACCCCGTGCGCCCGCGCTGCCACGCGCGGAGTTTTTTCTTTCCCGGGTCGTCGGCCCACGGGAATCGCGCGAACTCCTCACGCAACGGCTGCTCAGGCGTTTTCGGAAAATGAAACAGCAGGTGATGCGCAAATTCGCGCCAGCCGATCTCGGTGAGAAATACGCGCGCCCCATTGCTCGGCGGAAACACGCCGCTGGCCTTGCCGCGCGCCTCGACCGCCGCCCACACCTGCCGCGGTCCGATCTCGCCGAAGTGCAGCCACGGCGAGAGCTGCGACGTGCCATCGCGATCCGGCAGGTCGCGGTCGGTGGCGTAGGCATCCATCGCCTTCGCCGCGAAATGTTTCAGCCGTGCCCGCGCGCCGGCCTCGCCGGGCGTCCACATTTCGCGCATGCCGGTGTCCCAGGGGATGCGTGGGAGCAGCTCGAACTCCGCCAGTTCCAGCGAGCGCGGCCATTTCTCCGGCGCAGGCCAGCTCGCGGCGGACAGCTTGGCGGGTGGCGTCACGGGCAAAGCGAGGCAATGTCGCCAGTACGGCGTGAAGACCTGAAACGGCTTGCCCTGCTTGTTTTGGATCGTGTGCGGTTCGTGGAGCAGCGCGGCGTTGAAGCTCTTCACCTCCAGCCCGGCGGCGAGCAGCGCCGACTTGATCGCGGCGTCGCGCGCGATACTCGCAGGCTCGTATCGACGATTCCAATACACCGCGCCTGCGCCCGTCGCCTTGATCAGCGCGCGCAGAACGGTTTCCGATTCACCGCGCGCAAGGACGAGGCGCGAGCCGCGCTCACGTAGATCGGCATCGAGTGCGGCGAGGGAGTGATGCAGCCACCAGCGCGACGCTCCACCCATCGGCCAGCGCCCGTCACCTTCATCGTCGAGGATGTACACCGGCACGATGGGACCGCCGCGCGCGATGGCCGCGTTGAGCGCCGGGTTGTCCTGCAAACGCAGGTCCTGCCGAAACCACACGAGAGACGCGGAGGCCATGGGCCTCCAAGCAACCGAGCCCTCGGCGCGGCGCAAGCGCCGTCTCCACTGGGTCAGCGAGTTGCGCCGCAGCCGTCCTGTGCTCTGTTAGCGCCGATGAATTCACCCCGTGCGACTTTCCTGCTGGTCGCGCTGCTCGGGCTTGGCGGCATGGCTGCCCTGCTCATGCAGTACCGCACCAATGCCTCCCTCCACGCCGAAATCGCCACGCTGCGCAACGAGCTTCAGGCCGCACAGGTCGCTCGGCCGCCCATTCCCGCGACAGCCAACTCCGCCGCCGATCCAACGCTGGTCGCGATGCGCGACGACCTGCGCGCACTCAATGAGCGCGTGCAGGATCTCTCGCGCGCTTCGACCTCAGCAAAGCCTGCGGCCACGCCGACAAGTGGTGGGACTACTGTCGGCGTTGAGGCCGCGCGCACGGGCGATGGAATTTCCAGCCCGCTGCCGAAGGACGCGTGGGCCAATCTCGGAAGCGATACACCAAGAGCAGCGCTTCAAACCGCGCTCTGGGCGGCGGCGCACGGAGAGCTCGATACGCTGGCCCGCAACATGACGTTTGATCCGGCTGCTCGTGCGAAGGCAGATGCCCTCTTCGCCAGTCTGCCCGACGCGACACGTAGCCAGTTTGGTTCACCCGAGCAGTTCATGGCGCTCGTGCTCTCGGATGAAATCAACAAGATCACCTCGCTGCAGGTGTTGCGCGAAACGAAGAGCGCCAACGATCAGGCCAATTTGCAGGTCGTCCTGCCCAACAATCACGGTGGCTACAAAGTGGACAACTTTCCCATGCAGCGCGGTCCCACCGGCTGGCAGCTCCTAGTCCCCGTGAGCGCAGTCGACGGCGTGGCGAAAACCTTGGCCGGCAAGACCGACGGCAAATAACGCGACGCTCAGCCGCGCGCTGCGAGGGTCTTGCGCACCATGCGGGCCATCGACTCCTCGGGATTGAGCGAAGTGACTTGCTCGATGCCGACCCACGCGAGGTCCTTCGACTCGTTGGAAATTACGAGCGGCTCGTTCTCGTCGGCGATGATCACGAAACGCAAATCGTGATGGTAATGGCCCGGCTCGGTCTTGCGCGCCGGAATGAAGTGCCGATCCACGTCGAAAACCTCGGGCGAAGCCGCGCGCAGCCGCGTGAGCCCGCTCTCTTCGCGGGCCTCGCGCATGGCGACACCGAGCAAATCCTCCTCGCCATCGGCGTGCCCGCCGAGCTGGAGCCACTTGTCGAGCTTGTGGTGATGCGTGAGCAGCGTACGCGTGCGCGCCTCGTTCACGATCCACGCAGAGCCGGTGAGATGGCCCGGCACACACGAACGCAACAGACAATCGGGGTGCGCCTCGGTGAAGCGGATCACCTCGGCCGTCATCGCCGTCTCATGCGCATCGAGCGACTGAGCGGCGTGGGTGCGGAGGAGTTTCAGGACGGCGGCGCGGTGCATGGGGCGTGATTAGTTCTTCGCAGGCTCTGCGATCCAGTCCCACGTCGGCAATACCCGACCGTCGGCGAAAGTGATTCC
Organism: Verrucomicrobiota bacterium; assembly: GCA_048498795.1. Lineage (GTDB taxonomy): Bacteria > Verrucomicrobiota > Verrucomicrobiia > Opitutales > Opitutaceae > JBEHXH01. Next base: position 76,905 of record JBEHXH010000015.1, on the reverse strand, counting down.
CTGCGGATTGGTTGGATGGATGCCGTCCTGCGCGGTCGCACGCACCGAGATCGCCACGATTCCGAGCGAGCTCAGATCGACAACTTCGTCCGGCGTCGAAACACCATCGCTGTTGCGGTCGAACCAAGCGCGAATCCCCCTCAGCTCGTCGCCACGCAGTTCGCCATCGCGATTGTCGTCGAGCGCCGCAAGGGCCTCGTAGCCATCGGTGCGAAAAATCCGGAACGTGTAGCCGCCGAACAACTGACGACCGGAGACGATTCGCCCACTGCTCGCGGAATCCCAGACGAGCAGAGCCGTCGAGGGCTTCAACCACGGCCAGCACTCGCCACGCGCAGAGCCGCTCAAATCGAAATTCACGACCGTGCTCTCGTCGAGGAGGTCGCCGATCCGCCCCGATGACTTGAGCGTAAAAATGATCGGTGTGATGACCTCACGATTCGGTACCGACATCTTGCGCAATTGCGGCAAAGTTTTCTCAACCTCCGTCGCCTTGTCCTTATCCGTACCCGAAGCGGGAAGACGTCGTGCTAGACGCAAGAAGCCGTTTCCGGCCTCCAACTTAACTTCGCTCCAGCGTACCCCAAAGGACTCCGTATCCACACGAGTCGGCACCGCCGCGTCATAGGCACGCAAGTACTCCGCTTGGGCGTGTTCATAGTTGAGACTCCGCAATTCGTCGGGTATTTCGGAACCAGGTCCGGCTTTCATCCAGTCGACGATCTGCTCCTCCAAACTCGCAGCGCCAAGAATCATTAGGTCAGAGGCACGGTCCGCCAGCAATGCCGCCCGAAACTCACGGAGCGCAGCCTGAGCATGCACCACGCGCTCCGAAGGTGAGAGAGCAAATTTCGGGCGCCAATCGGATTGCTCCAACGCCGCTTCCTGTGAGGCGACCTTGGCCTCAAATTTCTTCCGATCTCGGCGTGCGATCAAATCCTCCCGCGCCACGCCAAATTCTTTCAGCGTGAGTTCAACGGCGTGTTGGTGACGCTTTCCGGTCAGCCAATACGCCTCCTCGGCTTTTGAGCTAGCAGTCGAATGTTCTGCGGCAGGAAACCCGAACCGTGCCGGTATGCTTTCCTGACCGAATGCAAACGCGAAGTAATGCACCCGGGCTAAAATGAAATGAGTTCGCGCCAACTCAGGATGTGCCGCGACATCCCCCTCGGCCGCTTTGAGTAACCGCTCCAACGGCACATCATCCGCTAGTCGCGGCCAGATGGGGGAAATGATCGCTGACGCAGATGTCGCGAGAAAAACCAACGTCGCGACAAGTATGATCCTCCGCATGACGCCTCACTTCGTCACGAACCACTTCGACTCGGGCTGCACGCCTTTGGCGGCTTCGATTTGCGTGAAAACTTCGGGGACCGTCGCGGCGACGCGGAAGAGGTCCATGTTGGAGGGCTTGAAGAATTTCTCGGCCAGCATCATGTCGAAGAGGCGGAGGAGCGGGTCGTAGAAGCCGTCCTGATTGAGGAAGACGCAGGGCTTTTTCACGATGTCGAGCTGGCGGAGGGTGAGGATTTCCATGATCTCCTCGAGCGTGCCCCAGCCGCCGGGAAGCGTGACGAAGGCGTCGGCGCGCGCTTCCATGAGGAGCTTGCGCTCGCGCATCGTCACGACCGTGACGAGTTCGTCAGCCTCGGTGAAGGCGAGCTCGCGGGCCTTCATGAACTCCGGGATCACGCCCACGACGTGGCCGCCGGCCTGCTTCACGGCGCGACCGACAGTGCCCATGAGGCCGGTCTTGCCGCCGCCGTAAACGAGGCCCCAGCCCTGCGCCACCATCAGGTGGCCGAGCTCGGTCGCCGCGGCGGCGTACTTCGGATCGAGCCGGTCGCTGGAGGAACAATAGACGCAGAGGAGACGAGTCATCGGAAGTAGTTGTGAGCTGAGGGTTGAGCGTTGAGAGTCAAAATGCAAAGCTGGGCTGCACTGTTCGCCGTCGGACTCCCAACGCTCAACTCTCAACTCTCAACTTGCTCCCCTATCTCGGCCGCCTCGCTCCCTCTCCCACCGGGCACCTGCATCTCGGTCACGCACGCACCTTTTGGATCGCGGCGGAGCGCGCACGGCTTGCGGGTGGCGAGCTGCTGCTGCGCAATGACGATCTCGATGCGATCCGCTTCCGCTTGGATTTCGTCGACGCCATGCTCGAGGACCTGCGCTGGCTCGGCTTCACGTGGCGCGAGCCCGTGATCGCGCAGAGCGCGCGGCGCGACCACTACCGTGCGGCGATGGAGCGGCTGCACGCGGCGAAACTGATCTTTCCCTGCACGCGCTCGCGGCGCGATGTCCTCGAGGCCGCGGGCGCACCGCACGAAGGCGGGGCGGACGACGAGCCGGTGTATCCGCCGCAATTTCGTCCGCCGCTCGATGCGCCCTTGCTGCCGCTTCCGCCCCGCGGCGAACCGATCACCACGAATTGGCGGCTACGCGTACCCGACGGAGAAACGATCGCCTTCGACGATGCGAGCCGCGGACCACAGCACGCGGTGGCCGGGCGCGACTTCGGGGATTTTCTCGTGTGGCGCAAGGACGACACGCCGAGCTACCAGCTCGCGTGCGCGGTCGACGACGCGGAGCTCGGCATCACGGAGGTCGTGCGCGGCGACGATCTGATCAAAAGCACCTTTCGCCAGCTCCTCGTGCTCCGCGGGCTCGGCTATGCGGCACCGGGATACTACCACGCGCCGCTCATGCTCGACGACAAGGGCGTGCGCCTCGCGAAGCGCCACGATGCGCTGTCGCTGCGGACGCTGCGCGAGCGAGGCGCGCAGCCGGAGGAGATCATCGAAGGGTTTCGGCGAGAGATTGTGGTGTAGGGCCAAGGCCGGGACACGGAGAACACTGAGAGAAGAGGAGAGATCACCGAGGACGGATTTCTCTGTGACCTCGTCTGTTTTCTTTGTGAGCTCTGTGTCTCAGATCGGAGTTTCGGAGAAATTTCCTTTCGGTCGGCGGCAGGTTCGTGGTTGATACGCGCATGCCTGCCAAGATCGGGGTGCTCAATATTTCCGACCGTGCGTCCGCCGGGGTTTATGCCGACGAGCCGGGGCAGGCTTGCGTGGCGCTGCTGCGGAGCTGGCTGACGTCGCCGTTTGAGGTCGATTACAAGATCATCCCCGACGAGCGCCCGGTCATCGAAGCCGAGCTGCGACGCTTAGCGGATGAATCGGGCTGCTGTCTCGTCGTCACGACGGGCGGCACGGGGCCCGCACCGCGCGATGTCACCCCGGAGGCAACGCAGGCAGTGATCGAAAAGGAGCTGCCCGGTTTCGGCGAACTGATGCGCTCGGCTTCGCTCAAATACGTGCCCACGGCAATTCTCTCGCGTCAGACCGCGGGCATCCGCGGGAAAACATTGATCGTGAATCTCCCTGGTCGGCCCAAAGCCATCCGGGAAAATCTTGAGGCGGTGTTTCCGGCGATTCCCTACTGCATCGATCTCATTGGCGGGCCGCGGCTGGAGACGAATGAGGCGGTGATGAAGGTGTTTCGGCCGAAGAGTTGAGCGCTACCGGTGGTGCGGGTTGTGCCACTCGACCGGCAGGATCGATTCGGGACCGAGGATGTAGACGCGGTAGTAGAGCCAGAAGATGAGGGCGCCGAGGCCGAGGAGGAAGAGGAGTTCGCCGAGCATGCCGCCCTGCGAGCGGCTGCCGCGCTGGAGGGTGTTGACGAGGCCGCCGATCGCGGGCGCGAGGATGAAGCCCACGAAGGAGCCGCCGAAGAGTACCATGCCCATGATCGCGAGCGTGCGCAGCAGGGCGTCGTCGAGGACCTTCGTCTTGTAGCTCACGATCTCCACGCCGAGGTTGAGCAGCAGGAGGCAGCACGGGAGGACGTAGTAGTTGCGGACGACCGTAGCGGTATTTTTCACGGGCGGTTTGACTCTCGGCGAAGTTGGCGCACGTCAATCCTGCGCACAATCCCCGCGATGACCACCTACGTCTACGAGACCATCCCGCGAAAACCCGGCCAGAAGCCGCGCCGCTTCGAGGTCGCGCAGTCCATGAAGGACGCGCCGCTTACGAAACACCCCGAGACCGGCGAGCCGGTGAAGCGCGTGATCGCGGGCGGCTTCGGCTTCATCGCGCAGAAGTCCGAGCCGCCGCCCGGCCCCTGCGGCTCGTCGTGCGCCTGCTACGGCAACAACTGAGCTTTTTGTCCGAACCCTCAATCCAACCCTCCACATGATCAACTACTCCGCTCCCGATCTCACCCAGCATCCGCCGCGCAGCCTGCGCGTCCGCCTCGGCGGCTACGCCCACCTCTGCCGCCTGCTCGACAAAGCCCGCGCCTCGCTCGTCGGCAAGAGCGGCGAGTACCACTACAATTGCCCGCTCGACCAGCGTTTCTTCGGCTTCACCGGCATCAACCACGAGGAGATGCTCGCCGTCATCAAGAGCGGCAAAACGGACGTCGAGGTGCTCGCGTGGGTCAATGAGAAGGCCAAGCGCCAGCCCTACGAGGTCGTCGCCTGGTCCGCGTGGCTCGAGCAAAACGGCCCCGGCGCCGCGCAGGGCCACGAGTGGATCGCCAGCGTGATCAAGGGCCACAACTCCGCCCGCGACGACATCCGCTCCTTCGCCGACATGCTGGATTTCGACGACTACCTCAGCTACGGCGGCAAAGCGTGAGAGCCGGATTTACGATCTAAGATTTACGACTTACGATTGGAAAACGAAGGCCGCGCGAACAGCGCGGCTTTTTTGTTTTTGGGCACAGAAGAAACGGAGAATGGGGAACGCTGATCTTCGCTGATCACCGCTGATCCAATCCACGGATTTTCATCAGCGGAGATCAGCGCGGATTAGCGTTCCTCGGATGGTTTTTACAGGAGGAAACGGAGGAAAGGCAGGAGAAGATTTTAACACGAAGACCGCAAAGATCGCGAAGGACCGAGGGTATTCTTTGCGTTATCTTCGCTATCCTTTGCGTCTTCGCGCTTAGGTTTGGTTTGAAATTCGGCCTCCTGACTTTCCTCTGTTTCCTCCTGTAAAAATGGCTTGGTGAGTTGGAGGCCACAGACCGGAGTCTGTCGCACCGTCTGCAATCGAAAATCGAGAATCCAAAATCGGAAATCTCTAGAGCTCGTCGTACTTCTCCGAGCGGCCTTTGGCTTTTTCGACGGGGTACTTTTTCGCGTTCGCGGCCATCTTGGCTTCGATGGCGGCGGCGACGTCGAGACCGGTGGCGTTGGCGAATTCGAGGGCGTAGATCACCACGTCGGCCAGCTCCTCGGCGATCTTGGCGCGTTTCACGGGGTTGGCGGCGATTGCCTTTGATTCCTCGGGCGTGGCCCAGAGGAAGTGCTCCATCAGCTCGCCGCTCTCGGCGGCGAGGGCCATGCTGAGGTTTTTCGGGGCGTGAAACTGCTCCCAATCCCGCTCGCGGGCGAAGGCGAGCACGTGCCCTTTCAGTTCAGCGAGGGTGGCGGTGGAGTCAGTGAGCGAGGCCATGCCACAGGGTGGCGTCCCTCCTCTGCGACGCAATCCCACCAGCACAGCGCACCCGTGATTTTGGCGCCTCGTGCAGCGTTTCGACACGGAAACGTCAAGAAAATGAACTTGGCATGCCCCCTGCAGTGTCGATAGGTATCTAAACAGATTCGATGACCGCATCCGTCCAGCATCACCTCAACCGCTCCGGCGCCGCTCAGGCCCGCCGTCAGCAGCGTTGTGTCGTGATGGCCCCGGTTGTCGTTTCCGTTTGGAATAAACAACAGATTAACCCGGGTCATCAGAACTAAACCAGTTTCCACCGGAAACGCGTTTACCTTCTGAGCCCCGGGGTCTGATCACCAGCCTCCGAGGAAACGCGCTTCCATCCATCGTTTCCCATGAACACTAAAGTCCATCCCGCCAGTCCCGCCTCGTCCCGTGCAGCTCGTAAGGCCGTCTCCGGCAGCGTCTGCAGTCCGAGCTACGATTGGCGTGAGCAGCGAGAAGCCGCGACGCTCCAGATCTACGTCCCGGGCGTCGACGCCGCCGGGGTCGACATCGAGGCCCGCGGGCCGGACCTGATCGTCACGGCCAAGAAGCACCACTTTGTCCGAGTCAACTGGAGCGCCCTCCACTTGGAGACCGCCCAGCGCGACTACCACCTGAAGCTCCGCCTCGGCACGGGCTACGCCTACGCCGATATGCACGCGGAGATCAGTGACGGAGTGCTCACGGTCACACTGCCGAAGCTCCACGCTGCGGCCGTGCCCACCGACACCCGCAAGGTAGCCTGAAAATTTTGAGCCCCGACCGACCGCGGAACGGGCGAGGACGCTATCCAGCGCACCTCGCGTCCTCCCCGGCGGCTCGGGGCCAATTTTTTGTCAAAACCCGTCGAGCCGCGCTCCGCGTTTGCGAAGTTGAAAAAAATTCCCCCTTTGGTGGCACCTCCAGGCGAGACGCGGGTCATTGCCAACACCTCACCAACACGACCATGATTTTTGCACCTCCGAGTCTCGAAACCAAGCTGCCCCCCGCTCCTCCCGGCCTCATTCGCAATGTCGATGACGTCGGGTTCGAATGGAATCAGCCCAAGTTCAAAGCCCCCCGCCTCAACATCGACATCCCGCTGACCTCGCTCGAAGAACTCCGCGAGGCCACCCGGATGGCGCTCAAGCCGACCGAGTAAACGGGCGATACGAGACCCGAAGAAACAAGAAGCGCGTCAAACGACGCGCTTTTTTATTGGCCATTTTTGGGAGCGCGGGCGGCCTCGCCCGTATTCGGAGACGTGCTTACGTAACCAAATCCCCACCGCAATCACGAGGACGGGCGAGCCGCCCGTCCCTACCTCGAACCAACGTCGCCGAGCAAAGGTAGGGTCGGACGGCTCGTCCGTCCGCTTCGGGTCCGTATGCTTTTTTGGATACGAATAGCAGGTATCGTGTCTCGCGAACTACCCTACACTGAGCCGAAGCCGGCCAGCGGTCGGCGCTACCAACAAAATGGCGGCGCCTCCTTAGCTCTCCCGCACCAGCCACTCGATGCGGCCACCAGCCCCGGGGGCCTGAGCCAGTACGCCACCCAACCACGCGAGGAGCGGCTCGGCTTCGCGGTCGAATTGCCATGGCGGATTCAGCACCGCGACGCCGCAGCCGATCATCTTCAGCGCCGAGCGCTCGTCGGCGATCGTCAGCTCGGCCACGAAGGACGGCGGCAGATTGAGGCTGCGCAGGGCGGTGAAGAAATCATTCACCCGCGCGCGCTCGGTGATCGGAAACCAGATCGCGACGGTCGCGGCTGGCAGGCGCTGCAGCGTCTCACGCACCGCCTCGACGATGCGGGCCCACTCGTCCTGAGCCTCGAAGGGTGGATCGATCAGCACCAGCGCGCGTTTCTCCGCGGGCGGCAGGAGAGCGCGAGGCGCGCCGTAGCCATCGACCTCTTGCACCGACACACGGCGGAGGCCGTCGAAGTTTTCGCGCAGCGCGGCGCACTCGGCGGGCTGCTTTTCACAGAGTGCGAGTCGGTCTTGCGGGCGCGCGAGCAGTTGGGCGATGCGTGGTGAGCCGGGATAGAAACGAGGCGTCGTCGTGAGGTTGCCCTCGCGCTGATCGAAAGCGCGGACCAGCTCGACGTACTCCGCGAGGTCGGATGAGACATCGTCGCGCGTCCAGAGGCGGCCGATGCCCTCGGGCCATTCGGGTTTGCGCGCGAGCGTCGTACCGCTGGCGGCGGACTCGAGATCGTAGCCGCCGCGGCCAGCGTGGGTGTCGAGAAAGAGGAAGCCCTTGTCCTTTTTCTGCAGCGCACGGATGAGCCGCACGAGCAGAGCGTGCTTCATCACATCGGCAAAATTGCCCGCGTGAAAATGATGCCGGTAGTTCACGCGCTGCGCTCGCGATGGCTCAGGCCACCGGGACTTTGATCACGACCTTGCGGACGAGGCCGGGCGTCTTGACGGCGACCGTCGGCTTGTGCGCATCCTCTGGGAAAAACACCGCGGCCTCGCCGGGGCGCACGTGCAGCACCGAGCCTTGCGCAAACGGTCCGTAGAAAATCACGTCGCGGCCGGGCGTGTGGTCCTCGGTCACGGTCAGGTGATTGAGCGGCGCGACCTCCATCAGCTCCTCGCCTACGATCATCACTTGGATGTCGATGTACTGTTTGTGCGACTCCCACTTGGCCTCGTTGGTCGACTTCGTCGCATAGGCCGTCGAGAGGGCAAACATGCCGCCGGTCAGCTCCGTGCGCTCCTGCGTCTCAGCCGCGAGACCCTCGATGTGCTTGCGCTCGGGCGTGCCCGGCTGCAGCACCTCCGCGAGGAAGGCAAACGCCGGCGCGAAACGCGCGGCATCGGCAAGTTGGGAGCGAACCACGGGGAGGGTACCGGTAAGAGCCATGATGCAGCGCGCAGCTTCGCGGCGACGACACCGCGCTGGCAAGTCGCGAAACTGTCACTGAGTCCGACAACTCGCGCGCCGCTTCATTCCGTTGCGCAACTTGCTGAAAATTTACACCTATCTAGCAAGGTGCGACCGCAAAACGGATTGCGCCATGCCAGCGATTGGCGTCTGCTGGAGCACCATGAGAAAACTGCTTTCGGTCACCCTCGTTTCGCTGATCTCGCTGTGCCCCGCGCTCTTCGCTGAAGACTTCGAGGGCAAGGTCGCCATGAAGGTCACCTCGAAGGGCAAGGACACCGTGATGAACTTCAGTATCAAAGGTGCCAAGACGCGTCTCGATACCGATTCGGGCGGCGTGCCCGCGTCGGTGATCTTCGACACGGTGAACCACCAGATGACGATCCTCATCACGCAGCAACACATGTACATGACGCGTCCCTTTGCGGCCGCGCCCGAAGCGGCGGCCAAGGCCGGTGCGCCGAAGATGGACGACGTGAAGCTGGAGAAATCTGCCATCACCGAAAAAATCCTCGGCTACCTCTGCACCAAGTACACTGCCACCGGCAAGGAGGGCACCACCGAGATGTGGCTGACCGACGCGCTCGGCGCCTTCACCGGCATGGGCATGGGTGGCGCGCCCGGCGGCAAACCCAGCCGCAGCGGCGCGATGGGTGGCGCCTCGGACGACTGGCTCAAGGCCCTCGAGGGCAAGCCGGTGTTTCCCCTCCGTGTAATCACCAACAAGGACGGCAAGGAGTCATTCCGCATGGAGGCCACTTCAGTCGAGAAGGTCACCCTGCCCGATTCGAATTTCGCCCCGCCCTCCGACTATCAAGACATGAGCGCGATGATCCCGAGCGGTTTCCCGGGCATGCGCTGAGGCAACCAAGGCGTTTTTACAGGAGAGAACGGAGGAAAGGCAGGAGAATACATTTACACCAAGGCCGCAAAGGTCGCCAAGAAGGCAGTCGTGTAGAACGTCGCTCGATTCTTCGCGTACTTAGAGACCTTCGTGTGAAAATCCTTCTCCTGCCTTCTCTCCGTTTCCTCCTGTAAAAACAAAATCCTACTTCGCCAGCACCGGCGTCCTCGTTTCGAGCGCGGGGCGTTTGAAGGCATCCGAGCTGTACTTCGGATTGGCTTCCATCGTGTCCACGAAGGTGTCCTGCGTCGTGATGCCGTCGGCGATCACCGTTATGCGAAAAGGCATCAGCACGCCCTCCAGCGGGCGAAAGTCGGCATAGCGCGTGAGGATCTCCGTGACATTGCCCTTCGTATCGACGCGACGCTCGGCCCGACGCACGATGAAGTAGGTGTCGGAATCGAGGAGCAGGAGAAACGGCGGCGCATCGGGTCGCGTGAGCAGCAGCTTGTAGGCTTTGCGCCCATCGACCGTGGCGGTGCCGGCATAATCGACGGTGAACTTTCGCGTCCCGGCATCCAGGAGTGGATCGTCGAATTCCGCATCGCCCATGAAGATCCGCGCCGTCGCCGGCGGCATATCGCGCAGCAGGGGTGGACTCGCCCGTGGCTCGTATTCCCACGGAGTCGTCTCGCCGTCGTAGACCTGCACGAGCGTGCGGTTCGCAAATTCATTGGCGATGCGCACGCGATTGGGCCGGGCCGCGAGCATGGTCATCTTGACCTCGATGCCGCGGGTGGCGACGCGGCCTTTCATCCGGACCGATTGGAGCGCACGCAACCGGTCCGCACCACCGATCGCTTCGAGGTGAATGCTCATCAAATCCTCGACCTGGCCGGCACGCGACACGAGCGCACTTAGCGTGAGAAGAAATCCAAGAAAGGCTGCCCGCATGCGCATGGCCGATACTCGCACGGGAACGCGCCTGCCGACAAGCCCGGCGGCAAAAACATTGCGCCGTCGTCGGCGGCGGCTTGTGTCGCGCTTCCGTGGCGCGCGAATTCACCCGCATTTTTTCCGACATCCATTTCGGCGAACGCGCCGGGCGGGTACGCGAACTCGCGCAGCTCCGGCCCCTGTTCGACGGCCCCGCCTCCGTGATCATCAACGGCGACACGATGGACACCCGTCGGGGACCATACCCCGAGCTGACGGCGCAGCAACGCCGCGAGGTGGAGGCGTTTTTCACCGAAAAATCCGTCGGCGTGCCCTGCACCCTCCTGACCGGCAATCACGATCCAGACATCTCGCAGGTCCATCGGCTGGAACTCGCCGATGGCGAAATTTTTCTCACGCACGGCGATCTCTGCTTCGGCGACGTGGTGCCGTGGAGCCAAGATGCGCCGATTGTCCGTCAGCGTTTCGTGGCGGCGCTCGCCGCGCTGCCGCCCGGAGCGGAAGCCACGCTCGACGGCCGCCTGCTCGCCCTCCGTCGCGCGGTCGCGACCATGACCCAGCGGCATCAAGCGGAGCGTAATTTTCTGCGCTTCGTAGTGCGGTACGCACAAGACAGTGTCTGGCCACCGGATCGCCTCTTTCGCGTGCTGCGGACGTGGCGCGAGCTGCCTGGTCGCGCGGAGGCCCTCGCGCAGCGTTTTCGCCCCCAAGCGAGATTCATCCTCGTGGGGCACACTCATCGGCCGGGAGCCTGGCCGACCCCTTCGGGTACTACGGTGATCAATACCGGAGCGTTCGCCATCGGGGCCCGCTCGATCGCAGTCGACGTGTTTTCCGATCAGCTCGTGCTGCGTCGAATTGAGGCGGCCAAGGGCGGATTTCGCACCGGGGCGACCGTGGCGGAATTCGCGCTCGCCGGACCGCGCAAACCCAGCGAGAACACCACGGCATGAGCACCGAGTTTGGCTGGTGGAATCAAGACCCCGAGGCAAAAGGTAAGTATCAGGTCGTCGCCGATGTGCACGGCGGCGCGGTCACGTGGACGCGCAAGAAGGGCCATCACACGCCGTGGATCACCCACACGCCGAGCGAGGAAGACTGGGACCGCCTGATCTACGAGGCCAACAAACGCGTCCCCCGCCGCCTGATCTCGCCGAAGCAGTTCGAGGTGATCAAGGCGCTGCGCCCGAAGTGAGTTTGGGGCGAATGGAATTGGGCTTGGGACACAGAGAGCACTGAGAGAGTGAAGAGAGGGCACAGAGAATCTGTCCTCTATTTTTTATTCTCTGTGATCTCTCTTCCCCTGCTCTGTGCCCTCTGTGACCAACACCGCCACGCACTCGCCCGCGGCACTGCTCACATCTTCGCCGAAGCGAGCGACCAGATCAGGCGGAAGGGCGTCGTGAAAATCTCCGGCGTCTCGCTCACGCGTCGGCGCAGTTCGTCGAGCCTCAGCCACTCGCCGCGCTCGATCTCGTCAGGATGCAGCACGAAGGGTCCCTCGTGCTGGAGGCGATAGACCCAGACAAACTCCCAGCCGGTGCGCGCGCAGGCCTCGATGCGAAACCAGCGCGCCGGCGGCGCAGTAAGATGCACGCCGATCTCCTCGCCGAGTTCGCGCTGCGCAGCGTGATCGTACTCCTCGCCCGAGTCGACATGGCCTGAGCACGCGGCGTCCCAGAGGCCGGGCGACTTGTCCTTTTTCATCGAGCGCTTTTGGAGAAAGGTCTCCCCGGAAGCGTTGAACACGAGCACATGGATGGCGCGGTGCCAGAGCGCGCGGGCGTGGACATTGCGCCGGAGTTCGCGGCCGACGACCTCGTCGCGGATGTTGACCACGTCGAAGATTTCCTCGCTCACGGGAGGGGCCTCCGAGGGGGTGTGATTCTTTGATTTGTCATCCGGGTGTTTTCGTGTGTTTGGTTGGGCAACCATTCCCATGCCGAAAATCGATGTCAGCAAAGTCGCCGAGATCCTCAAGAAGAACGAGATTTCCCCGGCCGTCCTCCGCCGCGTGATGGAGGAGATGAATCTGGCCGTGCAGCCCGAGCCGGGCGACGAAGACAAGCCGCCGGCCACGAAGAAGCAGTTCGTGATCCTCGTGAGCGATCCCGAGAACCGCCTGCCGAAGTTCGATTTCGCCGGCTGGGTGCTGCAGATCCCCGAGACCGAGAGCGTCGCGACCACGCAGGACCGCATCTTCCGCTCGGCGTACGACTACAACATTTCCAAGAAGGGCCGCCTCTATCCCGCCAAGACCGTCGGCGAGGCGATCGAGAACATCCCCGGAAAATTCTTTAAGGAAGCCGACGTCTGGGTGAAGACCAAGACGCCCGTGCTTGTGCTGAAAACAAACAACGAGATCCCAAAGGAGTGAGCGAAGGTGCGGCGCTCAGGGCTTCGCCTTGAGCCGCACTTCGAAGATCTTCGGCCAGAGTTTACCGGTCACAAAGAGTCGGTCGGTAGCGGCGTCATAAGCGATGCCGTTGAGCACATCTGCGCCGGGGCGATCCTGCGGAGCGAGCAGCCCGTCGAATTCGATTACGCCACGCACGTGGCCGGTCGCCGGATCGATGCGCACGATCTGCGAAGTCTGCCAGATGTTGGCGAAGATCTCGCCCTTGATCCATTCAAGTTCGTTTAGGTTGACGACGGGTTTGCCGTCAGCCGTCACCTCGATCGTGCGGAGAACTTTGAAGTTCGCGGGATCGATGAAACGGATGTGGTTGGTGCCGTCGCTGAGGATAAGTTCCTTGCCGTCGGTCGCGAGGCCCCAGCCCTCGCCCTCGTAGGTGAACTCGCCTTCCTTGCGAAACGTGTCGGCGTCGTAAACGAAGCACTTGTTGCTCTGCCAGGTGAGTTGGAAGGCCTTGTCGCCGACGACCGCGAGCCCTTCGGCGAAATACTCGCGGGCCACCGGCACCTGCTTGAGCACGCGACCGGTCGCGATCTCGACGTCGCGGAGGCTAGAGCGACCGTTGAGCCCGGTGCTCTCGAGAAACTCGCCGTTGCGAAAAACCAGTCCCTGCGTGAACGCCCCATGATCGTGCGGCAGTGTCTGCACGACCTCGTAGGTATAACGAGTGATGCCGGTGCCTGCGGTCGGCAGGGCCGGGATGCTCAGCGACTTGCTGCCGTCGCGTTTCGCGCATGCGCCGAGGGCCAGAGCCGCGAGGAGCGGCCAGACGCTGCGCCACGAAACCGGATTTGCGTTTTTCACGCGGCCATTGGGTAATCGGCGCTTCTCTCAACTCAACGTTTTACCTCGTGGCCGCCAAACTGCCTCCGCCTCTCATCTACGCCGACACCGAGCGCAGCGCCGACGCGCTCTACTTTGGACGTGTCTCCGTGCCCGATCCCTTCGTGGCGCTGGAGGCCGGCGGCAAGAAGATCGCCGTCGTGGGCGCGTTGGAGTTTGGCCGGGTGAAGCGCACGTCGGACTTTGATCTCGTGCTGCCGCTGGAGCCCTACGTGCAACAAGCGCGCGAGCGCTGGCCCAACGCCAAGCTCGGCGGCGCGGAAGTGATCGCGCTGCTCGCCGAGGAGTACGGTCAGAAGAGTTTCACGGTGTCGGAGGATTTCCCGAGCGGTATCTTTGACCGGCTCGGCAAGCTCGGTGTCACACTGACCATTGCGGACGGGCCCCTCCTGCCCGCGCGCGAGATCAAGACTCCCGCCGAGGCCGCCGCGATCCGTGCGGGCAATGCTGCGAGCGCCGCGGGCATCGCCGCCGCGGAAAAAGTTCTTCGCACCTCCAAGATCAAGGGCCGCAAACTCGTGTATCGCGGGCAGACGCTCACGAGCGAGATGCTCAAGTTCGCCATCGAGGTCGCTTGCCTCGAAGCCGGCGCGGTCTCCTCCAACACCATCGCCGCAGGTGGCGACCAAGGGTGCGATCCGCATGATCGCGGCTCAGGGCCCCTGCGGCCGAATGAGCTGATCGTCGTCGATGTGTTTCCACGCGTCGCTAAGACCGGCTACCACGGCGATATGACGCGCACATTTCTCCGCGGTCGCGCGAGCGACGCGCAGGTCAAACTCGTCGATGCCGTCCGCACCGCGCAGAAAGCCGCGCTCAAACTCATCCGGACCGGCGTCAATGGCCGCGACGTGCACAAGGCGTGCGTGGCGGTGTTTGACGCGCGCGGCTTCAAGACCGAGCGCACGGCGAAGGGCTCGGTGGGCTTTTTTCACGGTACGGGCCACGGTCTCGGTCTCGCGGTGCACGAGCCGCCGCGCATGAGCCCCGCGATCGACTACATTCTCAAACGCGGCTCCGTCGTCACGGTCGAGCCGGGCCTCTACTATCCGGGCATCGGTGGCTGTCGCATCGAGGATGTCGTGCAGGTGACCGACGGGAAACCGAAGATGCTCTCACGCTGCTCGTACGATTGGGAACTCCGCTGATTCGAATGAAGAACCTGCCTGCCCTGCTCGAAAAAATCGCCGGCCTGCGCCTGCTCGTGATCGGCGACGTGATGCTCGATCACTACATCTGGGGCGACGCCACGCGCATCTCGCCCGAGGCTCCGGTGCCGGTCGTCGACATCGCGCGCGATACCTGGACCGCCGGTGGCGCAGCCAATGTCGCCCTCAACATCGCCTCGCTCGGCGCGCGGAGCACGGTCGCAGGCTACTTCGGCAACGATGAAGCCGGCGCGAAATTGAAGTCCGTCCTCGGCGAAAAAAATGTCGCCACGCTCAGCACGCCCGGCGGCGGCATGACAATCGTCAAGACCCGCGTGCTCGTGCAGCACCAGCAGCTCTGCCGGCTCGACCGTGAATCCGCGCCGGCGGCGTATTCACTTTCCAATGACGCCGTCGACGCGCTGTTCGGCCCTGCGATCCGCGAGCACGACGCTATCATCCTCTCCGACTACGCCAAGGGTTTGTTGTCCGATGCGATGGTCGCCCGCGTGACCGCACTCGCCCGCAACGCTGGCAAGTTCATTGCGCTCGACCCCAAGCCGAAGCGCCCCCTCGCCTTTCACGGGCTCGACCTCATCACGCCCAACAAGCGCGAATCGCTCCAGCTCGCCGGCGTCGACCACTCGCCGCACGTCCCCTTCCCGGCCGCCGAAGTCTGCGCGCGCCTGCACGAGCGCTTCGCAACCAAGCACCTCGTCATCACACTCGGTGAAGAAGGCATGCTGCTCAGCACGGACGGCAAGGTCGTAAAGAAAATCCCCACCGCCGCGCGTGAAGTGTACGACGTCTCCGGCGCAGGCGACACCGCGCTCGCCGCGCTTGCTCTCGCCCTCACCGCCGGGGCCGAGCTCGAAACCGCCGCACACTTCGCCAACGCCGCCGCGGGCGTCGTTGTCGCCAAGCTCGGCACCGCGACCGTCACGCCCGCCGAACTCAAGGCCTACGTCGCGCAAGGGAGCTGACGCGTGGACACTCCCCTCGCACGCCGCGCGCTCTTCCTCGACCGCGACGGCACCATCATCCACGACAAGGACTATCTCTCCGATCCCGCGGGCGTGGAGTTGATCCCCGGCGTGGCCGACGCGCTCCGTCGTGCGCGAGCGCTTGGCTTCCAGCTCTTCCTCTTTACGAACCAGTCGGGCATCGGACGCGGCCTTTACACGATGGACGATGTGCATCGCTGCAACGCGCGCATGGACGAACTCCTCGGCCTGCCGCAACCGATCTTCGACGACATCTGCATCGCGCCCGAGGCGCCCGACCAGCCGTCGCTCTACCGCAAGCCCTCGCCGCGCTACATCCTCGAACGCATCGCGCACCACGGCCTCGATCCCGCGCAGTGCTGGATGGTCGGCGACCGCGAGGGCGACATCCACGCCGGGCTCAACGCGGGCATCCGCGCCGCCGCCGTCTGCACCGGCAAGCTCGACGCCGCGGGCTGGGCCAAGCTCGCGCTGCCTGCCGTGTCAGTCTTCCCCACCCTCGTCGAGTTCGTCGCCGCGCTGCGCTAAGCCTCAATGCCTGAGCTCGCCGAAGTCGATTTCTTCCGCCGCCGCTGGCACGAGGCCGCGCTCGGCGGACGCGTGACCGCCATCCTCACGCACGATAAGAAAAAACTGCTCCGCGAGCTCGACCTGCCAAAGTTTCGCCACGCCCTGCTCGGTGCCACGCTCGAATCCTCCGAAGCGCGTGCGAAGCAGATGCTCTTCCGCTTCAGCGGTGGCGCTTGGCTTGGCATCCACCTCGGCATGAGCGGGGAGCTCACCGTCGCGCCGCCCGATCATGCGCCGGGCAAGCACGATCACCTCGTGCTCGTGATGGAGAAGCATGCTCTGGTGTTCACCGATCCGCGGATGTTTGGCAGCGTGGATTTTCACATCGGAGCCGAGCCGCCCGCGTGGTGGAGCAAGATCGCGCCGGATATTTTATCGAAAGAGTTCACGCTGGAAGCCGTATCCACTTTCCTGACACGCCGTGCTCGCGCGCCGATCAAAGCCGTGCTGCTCATGCAGGAGCGCTTTCCCGGCGTGGGCAACTGGATGGCCGACGAGATTCTCTGGCGCGCCGCGATTCACCCGAAGCGCCTCGCTGGCTCACTCGCGCCCGCTGAGGTGCGCACGCTCTGGAGCGAGTGCCGCAAAGTCTGCCAGCTCGCCCTCGACCGCATCGCCGGCCGGGGCGGTCCGCTGCCGCCCAATCTCAACGTCAACATCCCCCGCAGCTGGCTCTTCTGGCACCGCTGGGAAGACGGCGGCACCTGCCCGCGCACGCACACGCCCCTCGTGCGCGAGGAAGTCGGCGGCCGCACCACGTGCTGGTCACCGGCACGGCAGAAGCTCGGCCGCACGAAGAAAAGCTGACCATGAGTGCCAAGAAGCTCCGACTCGACGAATTGCTCGTGGCCCGCGGGCTCGCGGAGAGCCGCTCGCAGGCGAAGGCGTTGATCATGAGTGGGCGCGTACTGCGCGGGACAGAGCGGCTCGACAAGCCGGGCCGTGAACTGCCGGAGGATGCCGACCTGATCGTCGAGCAGCCGCCACGCTTCGTCGGCCGGGGCGGCGAAAAACTCGCGGCAGCGATTGAGCACTTCGGTTTGGATTTCATGGGCGCGCATGTGCTGGACGTCGGTGCGTCGACCGGCGGCTTCACCGATTGCGCGTTGCAGTCCGGCGCGGCCGACGCCGTGTGCGTTGACGTGGGCCGTGCGCAGCTTCACGCCCGCCTGCGCGCCGATCCGCGCGTAACGAATCTCGAGAAGATCAACGCTCGCTTTCTCACCGCCGCCGACCTGCCTCGCGCGGAGTACGATGCAGTGGTGATGGACCTGTCGTTCATCTCGCTGAAGTCGGTGCTACCGGCGGTGTGGCCGCTCGTGCGGCGCGGCGGCGTGCTCGTCGCTCTCGTGAAGCCGCAGTTCGAGGCCGGCAAAGCCGAGGTCGACAAGGGCCGAGGCGTGATCCGCGATGCCGCAGTGCAGCAGGCGGCGCTCGACGGCGTGCGCACGTTTGCCCTCGGCACGCTTACCGGAGCGAAGCTGCGGGGCGAAATGGATTCGCCCATCACGGGTGCCGACGGCAACCGCGAGTTTTTGCTGTGCCTCGGCAAGGAATAGTGTGAGCTTGCCGCACCCTCTCACGATGACGCCCATCCGCGCCCTCACCTTTGTGGTCAATGCCGACAAGCACGGCGCGATGGAGCTTGCCAAGGAGCTGAGCGAAATCGCTCGCGCCGCCGGCGTGAAAACGAAGATGACCCGCCAGCTCACCGTGCCGCGCGGCTATCTGACCGGGCAGGACGCGTGCTGCGTGATCGGCGGCGACGGCACGCTCCTCGGCATCGCGGTCGAGGCCGCCCGCGCGCAGGTGCCGCTCATCGGCGTCAACCGCGGCAGCCTCGGTTTCCTCACCACCTTTTCCGCGGAGGAAGCGCGCGCGCAATTTTCCGAAGTCCTCGGCGGCGCCTTCCGCGTCGACACGCGCGCGATGCTCGGCTGCTCGACCGGCAACGGTATCCACGAGCTCGCGCTCAACGACGTGCTGATCAAGGACGAAGTCGGCTCACGCCTCGTGCGCCTTGAAGTGCTGGCCGACGGCGAACTCGTCACGGAGTACACGTGCGATGGTCTCATCTTCTCCACGCCCACCGGCTCGACCGCTTACAATCTCTCCGCTGGCGGCCCGATCATCTATCCGACATCGGACGTCATCGCCATGACGCCGATCTGCCCGCACACGCTCAGCAATCGCTCGATCATCTTTCGCGATGGGGTGAAGCTCCGCATCCGCAATCTTACCGCCAACAGCCGCCTCCTCCTCGCGATGGACGGACAGCGCAATCTCAAGGCCGGCATCGGGTCGCCCGTGGAAATCACCATCGCAAAGCAGCGCGTGCTGCTCGCGCAGAAGCAGACGTATTCACATTTCGCCGTCGTGCGGACCAAGCTGCGCTGGAGTGGCGGTCTGATCGATCCATCGCGGACGTAAACGTCGGCGAGCTAGGGGCGTTCGACTGTAGCGGCGGTCTGTGACCGCCGGATAGAGCCGATCAGTCGGCAGCGGCCATTCGGCGCTCATAGAGCGCCGCTACAGGGGAAAATATCGGAGCGAGGGGCGATCCGACGGAAGATCGCGGGCGGAGTTTAGTCGGGGCGTAAAGCCCCTCCCAGAGTCGAGCTATAGCAAGCGCACGAGTTCGTCTCGAATCGGGTCGATGCGTTTGTAGGCCGCCATCGCGGCGGGCATCGTGAGCAGAGCGCGCTTGAAGCCCGCGCGCGCCGCGGGATCAGCGGCGACTTCGTCTAAGCGGTGCAGCGCGATGCGAATCGCGAAGAGTACGCCGCTGGTGCGCGGCAGTGCGATCAAGGCCTGATACTCGACGCGCAGCCAGAGTCGGTCGAGAGAGACGGGCAGTGCTGGCGGAGCGATACGTCGGGCGGGGTGTAGATTCAGTTCGTCGGTGGCCGCGACGCCCCAGTTATCGCGCAAGAAGGCAACGCCGGGTTTGAGGCGGCTAAGCAGTTGATTGATCGGGTTCGCCAGCGTCGGGTTCAGGCTCGGGACCGGCGCATGGATCGCGCTCATCGGGCGATTGAGTTTCTCTTCGAGCGCCCAACCCGAGGGAAAACAAAGAGCGCCACCGCGCAGAATCATTTCGCCGTTCGCGGAAGGAGACAGCAGCAAGAGGTCTGGCTCCAGAGTCGCACCGAGAGTCGCCATCGTCGGCGATGACTCCGGCGATAGGTCGCAGGCGCGGAGAAGTTCGACCAGCTCGGCGAGGAGCGGCTCGCCCTCGGGGGTGAGTGCGGTGTAGCGCGCAGGCTCAGCGGCGATCCAGCGTGCGCGTTCGGCGCAGATAGACCCGGTGGTGTCTCGCGCGCGGAGGAAGTCGGCCGGTTCCCCACGTCGCAGGGTCAGATGCAGGCGGAAATCTTCATCGGGGAGCAAGTCGGCCAGCGCGGACATGCGTTGATTTGGCAGCGCGTGAGGGCCGTGGTGCAAGCGCAAGGTAGGGCGCGTTTCCTTAACGCGCCGGTTTCGCTCGGCGTACTGGTTGACCGAGTCGCTGCGGCGGGTTAGGGATAACCCGCCCTACCCGTCGAACCCTTATGGGCGCACGACGAGCTGCGTGCGCTGCGCGCGGACGAAATATTTTTTCGCGAAGGTGGCGAGGTCGGCGATCGTGACGGCCTCGATGCGGGCATCGTAGTTTTTCCAGTCGTTGAGCGGCTGGCCTTGGAGGATGTTGAGCCCGGCCTGCATCGCGCGAGACGAGATCGTCTGGAGGCTCTGTCGGCGGCCGGCTTTGAGCCGGGCCTGGCAGCGGGCGAGCTCGACTGGCTCGACGCCGCTGGACTGAACCCGGGCGATCTCGGCGTCGATCTCTGCCAACACTTCGTTTTCCTTGCCGGGCTGGGTGCCGGCGTAGAAGCCGAAGAGACCTGTATCCAATCCAGTGATACGCATCGAGCGGACGAAATATGCGAGACCCTTTTCCTCGCGTACGCGCTCGAAGAGTCGCGAGGCCATGCCGCTGAAGAGCTCGTCGGCGACCTCGCCGACGTAAAAATCCTCCGCGTGCACATGCGGTCCGGGAAAAGCCTGCAGCACTACAGCCTGCTCGCGCGGTTGCTTCTCAATGAAGTCGCCGACCTCGGCCGCGCCATTGTAGCGCGGACCGACGACGGAGGCCTTGCCCTTCGGGATTTTCGCGAGGAAGGCCTTGAGCTTCGGCGCGAGTTTGCGCGGATCGAAATCGCCGGCGACGGCGAGGACGACGTTGGACCCGACGAAGAGGCGCTTGTGCAGCGCGGCGAGGTCCTTGACCGTGAGCGTCTTCACACCCGCGATGTCGCCGCTCGCGTCGAGGGCCATCGGGTGCGCGCCAAAGAATTTTTGGCGGAGGCGCTTCCGCGCGAAGGTCACGACATCGTCGTTGTCCTGCTGGAGCGCAGCGAGAAGCGCGTCGCGCTCGATGGCAAACGTGGCTGGCTTGAAGGCGGGCGTGAGCAGCGCCTCGCTAAGCACGGCGAGCGCGCGATCAGTATCGGGCGCGAGCACCTCCACGCTGAGGCCGATGCTGTTATTGCCGGAGAAGGGGTAAAACGAGCCGCCGACCTCTTCGATGTACTGCGCGACGGCCGCGGCGGAGCGCTTCGCGGTGTCCTTCGTGAGCAACGTGGCAAGGAGCGAGGTGGAACCGCGCTTGCCCTCCGCCTCGAAGAGCGGGCCACCGGTCATCAACACGCGGAGGTGCAGATTGGGCAGACGAGCGTCGCGCTGGAGGAGCAGGCGCGCGCCGTTGGGCAGCTTGGTCTCGGTGAAATCGCCAGCGGCGCTAACCCCGGCGGCAGCGGACTTCGCAGTGCTCTGCGCGGCGGTGGGATTGAGCGAGATCGCGGTGCGTCGTTCGGGCTGCAGGTACTGCTGTAGAGCGCGCTTCACGTCGGCGGGCGTGAGATTTTTCACCTGCTCGAAGTAGCTGCGGCTGTGGTCGAGGTCGCCGATGACGACCTCGGCGGCGCCGAGGCGCGAGGCCTGGCCGCTCATGGTTTTTCGAGAGTTGATCTCGGAGACGACCATCTGGCGGATCACCTTCTTGAGCTGGGCGGCAGTGACGCCTTTGCGCGCGGTTTCCACGAGCGCGCGCTCGATCGCGGCGGTGGCGGCGACGCGTTTGTCGGCGTCGCAGCTGAATGAAATGCAGAACAGGCCGGTCGTACCCGGATTCCACGCCGAGGCGTCGATCGAGTGCACGAGGCCCGCTTTCTCGCGGACCGACTGCCAGAGCACCGAGCTGTCGCCCTGCCCTAGTACGGCGGCCAGCACATCGAGTACGGGTGCATCGGCGTGCGTGAGGCCGGGAATCGGCCACGTGATCGCGGCGCGCGTGAGCTCGACGTCCTCGAAACGATGCAATTCGCGCGGCGCCAGCTGCAGCGGCTCCTCGGGCACGAGCACCGGTGCGAGGCGTGCACGAGGCGCAGCGCCGAAGTGCTGCTCGACGGCGGCGCGCGTGGCGGCCACGTCGATGTCGCCGACGATGACGATGGCGAGATTGTTGGGCACGTAGCGCGCGCGGTAGTAGCCGACGAGGTCTTCGCGCGTGACCGTGGAAAACACTTCGCGATGGCCGATGATCGGCTGGCGATACGGGTGCTCGCGAAACGCCGTCGAGAACAGCGCGTCCCAAAGGCGATTGTCCGGATCGTCCTTCGTCATCGCGATCTCGCGCAGGATGACGCCCTTCTCCTTCGCGCACTCATCGGCGGGGAGCGTCGAGTGCAACACAGCATCGGCAAGCAGATCGATCGCCACCCTAGTATGCTCGCTCGGTAGATCGATGTAGTACACGGTGCGGTCGAAGGTCGTGTACGCGTTAATGTAGCCACCGTGCGCCTGCACGGTCGCGGAAATATCACGACCCGCGCGACGGTCCGTGCCCTTGAAAAGCATGTGCTCGAGATAGTGCGAAAGGCCCGCTCCGAGATGCGCGCCCTCGTGGATGCTGCCCGTTTTTACCCACACCTGCACGGAGGCGAGCGCCGCCGAGCGGTCGGGCTTGAGGATCAGCGTGAGGCCGTTGGGCAGCACAATACGCTCGACTGGCTCGTGCCAGAACGGATCGAGCAGACGCAGATCGGCGGTGACGGAAGACAGTTGGGCCATGAAGGGAAAGCGGACAAAGTGCGCAAATCGCTGCGCTAAAACAGGATCAGGCTGCGCCAAAGGCCTCCGCCGCCGACGCGCCACGGGAGCGCTTGGCCGGCCGGAAGGGCTTCACGAAGGCATCGTCAAAGGTATAGAGATCGGCGAAGTCCTCCCGTCGGTCATTCTCCGTTTTCGAAAACACCCCATGATCAATGAGATTGAACACAATTTCGCCAAAATCGGAGCACTTGGTCAGACCCCAGGAATTGAGCACGGTCTTGGTCAGCGGGCCGAATTGATCGAGGGCGTAGATGCGGATACCGTCGAGCAATTCCTGGCCGGAAACGTGACGCGAGCGGTCGGTGCGGGCGGCGTCCTTCTTACGTATCTCCTTGACGGTCTGGTCTAAGCCTAACCGGACGAAGTCGTACGCCTTGCGGTCATAACGAGAGTCTTCCTTGCAGATGAGGGCGACGATTTCGGCGAAATCCGGGTCTTGCATGTGAACGGGCCGATAGTGGCACATCCCACCGGGCGGTGCAATCCTTGGAAACACCCAGTGGCCTTGTTTGGTCAATACGTAGTGCTCCCCTACTATCTTGCTCGCAAAAGATGGAAAACTTCACCGTGCTGTAACGCGTAATGATTGCGTCTACCCAAACGAATCACCCTCTCGCATCGATGACTCCCGTCGCCCGGCCCACCTCGCCGGTCGAAATCGCATGCGCCAAACTGCAAGCTGCTGGCCTCCGGCTAACCCAGCCGCGTCGAGCCATACTTGCTGCCCTCATCAAACGCGGGCAACCGACCAGCATCGAGGACATCCATCACGATCTCGGCTCTGCCGAGCAGTGTGACCTCGTCACGGTCTATCGTTGCATGGCGGCATTCGAGGAGATCGGCCTCGTGCGTCGTGCCTATTTCAACAACGGCACCAGCCTCTACGACATCAACCTCGGCGAGCCGACGAAGTATCACGTCGTCTGCAAGCGATCGAACAATGTCACGGAGCTCGACACCGAGACCGCCAACGAGCTGCGCCAGACGCTCGAGCGCGTGGAGCAAAAACTCCGTGCCCTCGGCTACGACAACGTGAATCACGTCGTCGAGTTCTTCGGCGTCGCCCCGCAGGGTGGCCGCATCGGCGCCCACGCGCAGGCCCCCGCCGCACCGACGGTCCGCTGAAGTCGTTCATCGCTCACGCGAATAATTTCCATCTCTCGTGCAAAACGCGGACCGCAAGGTCCGCGTTTTTTTGTGCGCGGATGAAATAGCGCAGCACTATCGCGCTGTATTCGCAGTACGGATACGCGGGTCGAGCCAGAGGAGGAGCAGGTCGCTCACGAGGGAGCCGATCATGCCGAGGAGGCTGAGAAGCATCAGGAGCGATGAAGCGAGATAAACGTCTTCGACGAGAAGTGCATCGAGCAGCGTCGGGCCGAGCAGCGGGAGACTGAGCACCATGGCGACGATCGCACCGCCGGAGACGAGTTGCGGGAAAAGCGAACCGAGACCCGAGACGAAGGGATTGAGCGCGAGCCGCACGGGATAGCGCAGTAACAGAGCCAGTGGGCGCAGGCCCTTGGCGCGCGCGGTGGTGACGTAGGGCTTCTGCAATTCGTCGAGGAGATTGGCGCGCATCACGCGCATCATGCCCGCGACGCCGCCGAAACCGAGCACCACGACGGGCAGCCACAAGTGCTGCGCCAGATCAACGACCTTGGCCCAGCTCCAGTCCTGTGCGGTCGCGAACTCCGAAGAGAAAAGTCCGTCGATGCTCACATCGAACCACCGTCGCGCCGCGAAAAGAATCACGAGCGCGAGCAGAAACGACGGCACGGAGAGTCCAATGAAGCCGATAAACGCGAGACCGTAGTCGCCCGGTCCGTGCTGGCGCAGCGCGGAGTAAATGCCCGCGGGCACGGCGAGCAGCCACGTGAAGAGAACCGTCGCGAGGGTGACGATCAATGTGAGGACCAGACGGTCGCCGATCACTTCATTAACCGGTTTCTCTAGCTCCATCGAGAGGCCAAGATTGCCCTGCAGCAGTCCGGTGTCGGCCGGAGAGAACGACGTGAACCACACGAGCCCGAGCCAGCGCGCGTAGCGTTTCACCGGCGATTCATCGAGATGGAAGGTACGACGCAGATCGGCCGCGAGTTGCTCATTGCTCACCGAGCCGTGCAGCTCGAGCTGCGCGACGCGCATCGTGATGTAGTCTCCGGGCGGGAGCTGCACGAGGGTGAACACGATGGCCGAGACCGCGAGCAGCGTCGGCACCATCCAGAGCATGCGCCGCCCGAGAAACGGATGACGCCAGCCGAGCCACACCGCGCCGATCGCGAGGCTGAAGCCCGCGAGCCAGCGCAGCACACTGACAAACGTGCTCGAGGCCGGCGCGCCGGCGGGCGGTGGCGTCACGTGCGCGATGGCGGCCTTGGTCTGATCGAAGACGCCGGGGGCGTCGTTCACGTGATCCCAGAAATACGTCTCGATGCCGGTGTTGGCCGGCGAGATGAAGCCCGCGCCGAAGAGCGCGACACGCGGCACGCCGCGGAAACCGTTTTTCACGATCACGAGCTGCGGCGGCGGCGTGGCGATGCTGATCGACCAGAGATTGTCAGCGGCGATTTCGAGCACCTCGTTGAACGCCGCGCGTCGCTCAGCTTCGGTCGGCAGCGTGCCGGCGCGCTCGTAGATCTCCATCGCGCGCCGCAGTGGGTGATCGCGCGGCGGCTCGGCGGCGCTGGGGATGCCCGCGGCGGGATCGCCGTGCAGGCCGCCGTTTTGAAACCACACACCGAAGGCGGGCGCATAAAAGGATTCCCAATACGTCGGCACGAAATTGCGCGGCTCGATCAGCGGGTAGAATTCGCTTTCGCCGGTCCACACCGTGAAGTCGTGCTCGTAGGCGAGCTTCTCCTGCTCCCAGAGCTTGCGACCGCGCTCGCGCACGACGGCGCGCACGCCCACCCGCGCCCAATCGTCGACGACGAATTGCGCGGGACCGATCACAGTGAAATCAGTGATGTTGATGACAAACGTCAGTCGCCTCCCATCGGCCAGCGTGCGATAGCCCTCAGTGTCGCGCTGCGTGAGGCCCAGGTCGTCGAGCAGTTGATTCGCGCGCGCGGGATCGTAGTCGGTGAAGGCGTGGAGCAGGCGCTCGTTGTGATTCGGCGAGTCGATGCCGGGCGCGATCTGCGCGGGCTCGGTCTGGCCGTTGAACTCGGCGGCGATGATGTCGCGGCGGTTGAGCGCGAGGGAGAGCGCCTGGCGGAAGGCGGCGGCGTTGAGCAGCGCGCGCTTGCCCGCGGTCTCGGGGTGATCGGGATCGATGCGACGATTGAGATTGGGGAACAGCGCGAAGACCGACTGCGTGGCGGGCTTCCAGTGGTAGACCTCGTAGCCGTTGCGCTCGGCACTGCCGAGGAGAAGAATGTGGTCCTCGTAGCGGATGTGGCGCTCCTGCATCGAGGGCTCGCCGTTGGCGGCGGCGACGGCGATGAGGTTGTTGTTCTTCTCGTCGAGCACGAGGCGGTCGAGGTACGGGAGCTGGTTGCCGCGCTGGTCGACCGCGAAGTAGTACGGGTTGCGCACGAAAGTCTGCGGCGAATTGCCCGAGTAGGTGCGATAGACCCAAGGCCAGAGGCGCGGGTGCTCGGGGTTGAGGTAGTGCTTCATGCGCTTGTACAGCGCGACCGGATTGGAGAGCTGGTACGCGGCCATCAGGCGAGCAATGAGCTTCTGGTCGCCGAGCGCCGGGTGAAACTGCCGCAGGTAATGCGCGGGCACGATGTGCTCGCTGAAGTCGTCGTAGTTTTGTCCCGTCGACGCGAGGCGCTCGGGGAAAAGCGGATTCGGCTCGGCGAAGGTGAACTTCACGCGGAGGTCATCGAGCTTCTCGACGGTGCCAGTCGTGTCGCCGGCGCGGAGGAGACGCGGCTGGATCTGGAAATATTTCACCTCGTTCTCGTACCAATAGACGATGTCCTCGGTGGTGAGCGGGTAGCCATCAGACCAGCGCACGCCCTTGCGCAGCGTGAAGATGTACTCGCGAAAATCGGGCGAGGCTTCCCAGGACTTGGCAAGGTGCGGCACGAGCGGGTAGCCGAGCGGCGACCAGCGCACGAGGTTGGCGTCGGAGAGCCGCCAGCGGATCGTGTTCACGTCGTCGTGGGAATTGGCGAAACGGTACCACGTGCCGCCGTAGCGGCCGATGCCGTCGGCGCCGCGCATCACGACCGGCTCGGGACCGGTGCGCTCGGCGACCGGTGGGAGTTTGCCCTCACGCACGAGGTCGGCGAGCACGGGCGCTTCGGCCTTGGGCCACCAGCCGGCTTTGTTGCCCTCGGCGTAGTTGACCGTGCGCGTGACGACTGGCGGATGCGCGAGGTCGACGTGCTGCACGCTTTTCCGGGCGGCGAGCACGCTCGCGAGCCGCGCGGGATCGGGCGGGCGCGCGGGGGTCTTCACATCGGGCCGCAGCAACGCACCGACGGCGTAGAGCAGCGCCGTGCAGGCGAGCGCGGCGACGACAAAGCCGCCGAGGATCGTGAAGATGCGTCGGAACACGCGGGGTGAAAGGTGCCGAAAAGAAACCGGCGCGGCGCGCAGATGGCAACGACGTTGACCGTTTTCGGCGCACACGTGTCCGGCAAAATCGGCGTCGCCACGCGCGCGAAATGTGCTCCGCTCGTGCGCGCCGTTTTCCCCATGCCCTTCCCCGGAAAAATCCGCCACTCCGCCTGCCGCTGGTGCTACGCCTCAACGCCGCTAGACACGCTCGCATCTGCGGCGCGCGAGATCGGGCTCGAGTCGATCGAGCTGCTCGATCCCGCCGACTGGCCGGTGGTGCGCAAGCACGGGCTCACCTGCGCCATCGCGAATGGCCCGAGCGTCATGACTATTGAGCGAGGGCTCAACCGCCGCGAACACCACGCAGACATCACACCCGCAATGATCGCACGCATCGCGGAGTGCGCCGCGGCGAGCCTGCCGACCGTGATCTGTTTCTCGGGCAATCGCGCCGGGCTCGCCGACGAGGCGGGACTCGAAAACTGCGCGGTGGGCATCCGGCAATTCATCGGTGCGGCCGAGCGACACGGTGTGACCATCTGCATGGAGCTGCTCAACTCGCGCGTGGATCACGCCGACTACATGTGCGACCACACTGAGTGGGGCGTAGAGCTGGTGAAGCGCGTGGGCTCGGAGCGTTTCAAGCTCCTCTACGACGTCTACCACATGCAGATCATGGAGGGCGACGTGATCGCCACCATCCGCCGCCATGCGGACTGTATCGGACATTATCATACAGGCGGCGTGCCCGGCCGGCACGAAATCGACGGCACGCAGGAGCTCCACTACCCCGCGATCATCCGTGCCATCGAGGCGACGGGCTACCGCGGCTTCGTCGGGCAGGAGTTCATTCCGACCGGTGAGCCTCTCGCTGCGCTGCGGACGGCGATCGCGCTCTGTCGCACGTAAGCGGACGGACTTCCCCCTTGCGGCTGCGTCCTCGGGCGCGGCACACTGAACACCGATGTCCCGCTCGTTTGCGCGCACCCTCTTCGCTGTCACCGGCGTGGTCTTTGTCGCGTTTTTCTTGTGGCCGATCCTGCAGATCCTGAAAGGCGGATTCATCGACGCGGACGGACATCTGACGTTTGCCACCCTGCGCGCGCTTCTCGCAGATCCGACCTACACCGCGGCGCTCGCACGGTCATTCGCACTCGCGTGCGCCGCGACGACACTCGCCATCGCCATCGCGCTGCCGCTCGCGGTGCTGGCGGATCGCTATGTGTTTCCGGGGAAAACGCTGCTCGGCGCGCTCGTGCTCGTGCCGATGATCCTGCCGCCGTTTGTCGGTGCCATCGGCATCAAACAGATTTTCGGGCAGTATGGTGCGTTCAACGCGCTGCTCATCGCGCTCCACCTGCGGCCGGCAGGCTGGGCGTATGACTGGTTTGCGGTGAATCGTTTCTGGGGTGTGGCGCTGGTGCAGGCGCTCTCGCTCTACCCCATCGTCTATCTCAACGCCACGGCGGCGCTCGCGAATCTAGATCCGGCGCTCGACGAGGCGGCGCAGAATCTTGGCTGCACTGGTTGGCGGCGTTTCCGGAAAATCACGCTGCCGCTGATCCGGCCGGGACTGTTTGCGGGAGGCACCATCGTCTTCATCTGGGCGTTTACCGAGCTCGGGACGCCGCTGATCTTCGACTACCCGCAGGTGACGAGCGTGCAGATTTACTACGGGCTGAAAGATATCGGCGGAAATCCGTTTCCCTACGCGCTCGTGGCGATCATGCTAGTGACGTCGATCGCGCTCTACGCGGTGGGCAAGGGCCTCTTCGGCCGCACCGGCTACGCGATGATGGCGAAGGCGACCAGCTCGGCGGGACCACGACGGCTGCCCGCGGCGCGTGCGTGGCTCTGCACGGCGGCGTTTGCAGCGGTAACCTTCGTCGCGATCCTACCGCATTTCGGCGTAGTACTCGTGGCGTGCGGGTCCGATTGGTACGCGAGCGTGCTTCCGCATGGAGCCACGCTGGATAATTTCCGGCTCGCGCTCGGGCACGAACTCACCGTCCCGGCCATCGCCAACAGCCTCAAGTTCGCGAGTATCTCGACGGTCATCGACATCGTGCTCGGCATCGCGATCGCCTACGTGATCGTGCGCACGAAACTCGCGGGCCGCGAAGTGCTCGATTTTCTCGCGATGCTCCCGCTAGCGGTACCGGGCCTCGTGCTCGCTTTCGGCTACCTCGCGATGTCGCAGGACGGGCGCTTCTTCTCATTCATCAACCCGGTGCGCGATCCGACGATCATGCTCATCATCGCGTACTCGATGCGCCGCCTGCCGTACGTGGTGCGCGCAGCGGCGGCAGGTTTTCAGCAGACGAGCGAGACACTCGAAGAGGCGGCGCAGAATCTCGGCTGCCCTCCCCTCAAATCGGTCGTGCGCATCACGCTGCCGCTCATTGCGGCGAATCTCATCGCGGGCGGCATGCTCGCGTTTGCCTTCGCCATGCTGGAGGTAAGCGACTCGCTGATCCTCGCGCAGAAATCGGCGTTTTACCCGATCACGAAGGCGATCATGGAACTCTTCGCGCTCCTCGGCGACGGCAAGTACATCGCAAGCGCGCTCGGCGTGTGGGCGATGGTGTTCCTCGGACTCATCATCGCCGGCCTGAGCGTGGTGCTCGGGAAAAAACTCGGGGCGATTTTCCGCGTGTAACGAATTCCCGCGATGCTCCTGCTCCTTCTCGTCTCACTCATCTGGGGATTCTCGCCCGGGATCATCAAGCATGTCTCGGGGAACATCGACGGGACGTTTCTGGCAGCGACGCGGCTCGGGCTGGCGCTGCTGGTGTTTCTGCCGTTTCTGCGGCTGCGCGGGCTGAAGCGAGGGACGGCGCTGACGCTCATAGGGCTCGGGGCGGTGCAGTTCGGGCTCATGTACCTCGCGTACAACGAGAGCTTCCGCTACTTGAAGAGCTACGAGGTCGCGCTCTTCACGCTCACCACGCCGGTGCTCGTGACGTTGCTGGTCGATGCACTTGATCGCAGACTGCGGCCGGTGGCGCTGCTCGCAGCCCTGCTCGCTGTACTCGGCGGGGCGTGCACGGTATTCAAGGCGGCGCCGACGGCGGCGACGTTTACCGGCATCGTGCTCGTGCAGCTCTCGAACCTCGCGTTTGCGTGCGGCCAGGTGTTCTACAAACGGCTGCGCGCGCGTGAACCGGAGCTGCGCGACCGCGAGGTCTTCGCGCTGCTCTATGCGGGCGCTCTTGTCGTGTCGCTCGTGGCACTCGGCGTGCGCGACGTGTCGGTCGACCTCACGGCCAAGAGCCTGATCGTGATCGTGTACCTCGGAGTGATCGCTTCGGGGCTGGGATTTTTCCTGTGGAATCTCGGCGCGACACGCGTGACGGCCGGCACGCTTGCCGTGATGAACAACCTGAAAATCCCGCTCGGCATCGCAGTGTCGCTGCTCGTGTTTGGCGAATCGGCGGATCTGCCGCGGCTGTTGCTCAGTGGTGCACTGATGGGCGCGGCGGTGTGGATCGCTGAGCGGAAACGGGCCTAAAGCAGGCTAGGCGTTTTTTGGGACACAGAGAGCACGGAGATGGGAGAAGAGGTCACAGAGGATGTTCTTCGCCGATCGGACTCTCTGTGATCTCTTCGCCTCTCTCTGTGCCCTCTGTGACCAATCCGCTGACCTACTTCGCGGTCGTGTCGAATTTCTTTTCGGTGCCGCGGGCGGGGACGGAGACGGTGTAGTGCTTGGCGTCGGGGGTGACGCTCAGCTTGATCACGTTGCCGGGGCAGTTTTCGGGTGGGCGAGCTTCCTCGAGGTTGGCGATGAACGCGTCGGGGGCGTTGTCCTCGGGGGAGTTCATGCTCTTGTGCACTTGGAAGCGGGCTTGCACGGATTTCGCGGAGGCGATGGCGGCGAAGGCACCGTGGAGGCCGCCTTTGCGCGGGCCGTTGTTCATGACGACGACCGTCGGCGCGAGGCTCTGGATAAGGATCGGGTTGTTGCTCACGTCGAGGCCGTGATGGTCGGTCTGATAGAGATCGACGGTGCCGACGAGGTTGATCGGTGAGACGAGCTTGTCCTCGAAATTCCAAGTGAGATCGCCGCCGTCGAAGAAGCGGAATGCGCCGAAGCTAATGAGGAAGCCGGCGCTGTTGTCGTTGTCGCTAGGCTTGAGTTCCTTCGCGGGCGAGCTGCCGGCGAGCGGGTTCTTCGTCTTGGCCTGCACTTCCGTCGGCGCGACAAATTTCTGATCAGCGACAAGGCAGCGGATTTCGAGCTTCGCGGCGCCATCAGCCTGCTTGAGCGGGATGACCACGCCGGGAGTGAGATGCTCGCGCTTACCGACGGTCATCTCGCGGTAGGGCTTGCTCTGGAGGGCCCAAGGGGAGGCAGCGTTGCCATCGGGATCGCTGTCGGGGATCGTGCGCTCCCAGAGCGTGCCGACGGGAATGGCGGCTGCGATCTCAGCAGCGCCACCAATGTGATCGCGGTGGAAATGCGTGATGAGAATGTGGTCGATGCGCGTGAGGCCGGCCTCCTTGGCGGCCTTCACGATGCGGCCGGCGTCGCGGCCTCCGGGGTTGCCGGTGTCGATGAGAACGGATTCGCCGGCAGGCGTGATGAGGAGCGTGGAGCCGCCGCCCTCGGAGTCGGCCCAGACGACGTCGAGGGTCTTCGTCTTTTGGTCGGCGCGCACCGAGCACAGCGCCAAGACGAGTCCTGCCATGAACCAACGCGGGGAGAGTTTCATCACGGGTTTGGGGTTAACGAAAGCGAACAGCTTCGCGAGCGCGGCGGCGGCGGCAAGTCCGTTACCGCGTGCAATCGAGTTTGCGCTGGGCTTCGATGACCGTGCACGATGCCGCGCTTATGACCCCGCGCGCCGCCACTGCCACAGCTCCCGCCGCACCCCCGCGCACGGTGTGGCTCGCAGCGGCGCTGATCGTGGCGGCGGTGTTCGCCGCGTACAGCAACAGCCTGCACGGTCCCTTCACGTACGACGACAAGCCAGCGATCGCGCTCAATCCGTCGATCCGAAGTCTCTGGCCGCTTGGGCCGGTGCTCAATCCACCGACCAGTACGATCACAACGGCCGGACGGCCGGTACTGAATCTCTCCTTCGCGCTCAACTTCGCAGCGGGTGGGAAAAACGTCACTGGCTACCATCTCACCAACATCGCGATCCACGCGCTCGCTGCGCTGGCGTTGTTCGGCCTCGTGCGGCGAGCGTGCCTGCTGCCGACGCTAAAGGAAAAGTTCGGCGATGCGTCTCTCCCACTCGCACTCGGAACGGCGCTGTGGTGGGCACTGCAGCCCCTCCAGACGGAAGCGGTGACCTACACCGTCCAGCGGGCGGAGTCGCTGATGGGACTCTTTTATCTACTCACGCTGTATGCATTCGTGCGCTCGCTCGATGAGGCGCAGCCACGACGCTGGCAGGTGGTGACCGTGGTCGCGTGCGTGCTCGGTATGGCGACCAAGGAGAACATGGTGTCGGTGCCAATCATGGCGCTGTTAATCGATCGCGTGTTCGGCGCGGGCGATCTGCGCGCCGCGTGGCAGAAGCGCAAGGGGCTCTATCTCACGCTCGCCTCGACGTGGTTGATCGTACTGCTGCTGCTCAAGCTCGGCGGCGGCAATCGCGGCGGCTCGGTGGGGTTCGACGTCGGTGTGTCGTGGTGGAACTATGAACTCACGCAGTTCAAAGCGATCGCGCGCTATCTCGCGCTGTCGGCGTGGCCCTACCCGCTGGTCTTCGACTACGGGACGTTTCTCCTCGAGCATCTCGCGTCGGTGTGGGCGGAGGCACTGCTGGCGGCAGCCATCGTAGGCGTGACGCTTCACGGGCTCTGGCGTGGTACGGCGATCGGCGTATTTGGCGCGTGGTTTTGCGCGATCCTCGCGCCGACGACGCTGATCCCGGGCACGACACAGATGATCGTGGAGCACCGGATGTATCTCGCGCTGGTGCCGCTGGTCGTGGCTGCGGCGGCGTTTCTCGTGCGAATGATCGGAGCGCGCCACGCGATGATTGCGATCAGTGCGCTCGGGCTGGCGCTGGGGGTGGTCACGTTTCAGCGCAATACCGTGTATCGCGACCTCATCACCCTATGGTCGGACACTGCGGTGAAACGACCGATCAATGCGACCGCGCATGCGAGCTTGGGCAGCGCGTATGCCGATGCGGCGCGACCGGACGACGCGATCGAGCAATTCAAGATCACGCTGAAACTCATGCCCGATCTGCCGGCGACGCTTGCGGACTACGGCAGCGTGCTCACCGAACATGGACGCGTGACGGAAGCGCTGCCTCTGCTGGAGCGGGCGGTGCAACTCGCGCCAAAAAATGCGGCGGCCAATCTCAATCTCGGCGTCGCGCTCGACGTGCTGGGCCGACGCGAGGAGGCACTCCCCTACTTCGCAAAGGCCGTCGAACTCTCTCCGGTGCTCGAGGCTGCGCACAACGACTACGGCGCGGCGCTCTGTCGCGCAGGCCGAAAAGACGAAGGCATTCGCGAGCTGCAGGAGGCGCTGCGCATCAATCCCAATTCACCCGAAGCGCTCTTCAATCTCGGTGGCGCGCTGCCTCGCGAACGCTTCGACGAAGCGGCCGCGTATTTCGCCGCGGGGTTTCGCGTACGGCCAAACGACATGACGGCACGCACACGCTGGGCTGGCGTCCTGTACGCCGCGGGCAAAACCGACGAGGCGCTCGCGCAGCACGATCTCGTCGTGCGTACGCAGCCCGACTATGCCGAGGGACGCTACAACTACGGCACGCTGCTCGCGGTGCTCGAGCACTACCCCGAGGCGCAGCACGAACTCGAGGCCGCAATTCGCGTGCAACCGACCTATGCCGAAGCCCACAACAATCTCGGTAACGTACTGCTCACGCTGCACCGCCCAGCCGATGCGGTGCCCGAGTACGAGGCCGCCCTGCGATTGAAACCGCAGAATCCGAGCGCGCACGACAACCTCGGACTGGCGCTCGCGCAGCTCGGTCGACTCGAGGAAGCGCTACCACATTTCGAGGCGGCGGTACGGCAGGCGCCGAATTTTGCGCAGGCGAACGAGCATCTCGCAGCGGCGCGCGCGCAGTTGGGGAGGTAGTAATTCTCTTTTTTTTAACCGCGAATGAACGCGAATTCTCGCGAATGATCGGAAGACTGATTTGGGGAACGCTGATCTGCGCCAATCGACGGGCCGATTACGCGGCGGGGCGCCGCGTCCCCATCGGCACAGGAACGACTCGGCAGAAGCAGCTCGTTACTTCCGAGAAGCGGCTCGTCGCATTGTTACTGCGCGGACTCGTGGTGGAAATAGGTTGAGGTCATGCGACGTCTTGTTCTGCTGCTGATTTCGGGGGTAGCGCTCGTCTCGGCGGAGCCGGTGAAGACGCATCAGGAGTGGCGGCGGGAGGCGAATGTGGCAGTGGCGAAAAAGGACTACGTGGCCGCGCGCGAGGCTTATGCCGCCGCATTGGCGCTTCGGCCGGATTCGCCGCGGTATCTGCACAACTATGCAGCGATGTGTACGCTGACAGGACGCAATAATGACGCGCTGCAAACGCTGCGGCGGCTCGTGGCCCTCGGCGTTACGACAGGAGTGGAGAAGGATGAGGACTTTGCGGCGCTGCGGGAAATGCCGCCTTACATGGAGATCGTAAAAAAATTTGCGGCAAATCGAGCGCCACTCGGAAAGGCAGCGGTCGAGTTTGAGTTGCCAGAGGAGAAAGGAATCATCGAAGGGATCGCGTATCGGGAGCGCACAGGAGATTTCTTCCTCGGGGATGTGCATCGGCGGTGCGTTTGGCGCGAGCTAAGGACGGCAGCGTGACGCGCTTCACGAAGGACGATGCAGGGCTGTTCGGCGTATTTGGTCTGAGCGTCGACGAAACGACGCACACGCTGTGGGCCGCGACGTCAGCACTGCCAGAGATGGCAGGGTTTGCGGCCGAAATGAAAGGGCGCGCCGGCCTAGCAGAGATCGACCTAGAATCGGGTGAGGTGCGACGTGTCGTGTGGGTGCCAGTTGATGGACGCGACCATGTGCTAGGCGACCTCGTGGTGGCGGACGATGGGATGATCTATCTGACTGATAGCGTAGCGCCGGTGGTGTGGAGGTATCTGCCTACAGGCGCAGCCGTGAAGGAGACGAGCACGGTAAAAGTAGAAAAGGCGGGAAAGGTGAAGCTCGAGAAGTGGGTGGAGTCACCAAGCTTCGCGTCGCTGCAGGGGCTCGCCGTGTTTGGCGGACGACTGCTGGTTTCGGACTACGCGAATGGGCTCGTGGTGATTGATCGCAGTGCGAAAGAGGTGCTGGCACTGGCTCCGCCTGAGGGGACGACGTTGCTGGGACTCGATGGGATGGTCCGCGGAGCTGATGGCCGGACAGAGATTTTTGGTGTGCAGAATGGAATCGCGCCGCAGCGATTGGTGCACGTAATCCTCGCGGAGGATTTGTCGGCGGTGAGGCGCGTGGACGTACTCGCGGCAAACTTGGCAGGGATGAGCGATCTCTCGCTGGTGACGCGCGTGAAAGGAAAAGCCGTGTTCATCGCGGGGGCAGGCTGGGATGGCTTCGATGCCGGGAAGACGACTGAGCCGACAGCGCATCGAGTGCGGGTGATGGGGGTGGAAGGGCCGTAAGCCGGCATAACGCTACGTATGTCGTCAAACCGGCAACTCGCTGCGTCCCCCACTCCACATGATTTATCGAGCCCAAGCCCCGCGCCCGAATCAGCTGCCTTTTTTGAGGTCCTTTTTGATCGTCTGCCAATCGAGGTATTCCGAGGTGCGCCAGTAGGCGTGTTTGACCTCGGGGACGATCATGTCTTCGGAGATCAGCAGATAGGTTTCGGGCGTCTTGCCGTTGAAGAGAATGAACAGTTTCATCTTGGCGCACTCGCCGTAGGTTTTGCGGAAAAACTCCTCGTCGCGGACATTCTCGAAACTCTTCTTTTTCCAAGCGAAGATCACCTCGCCGGTCTCGTTGATCGACCACTTGCCTTCGGCCACGACGCGCGATGGCGCGATGTCCAAGAACTCGACGATCAGGGCCGTCTTGTCGGGGAAAACGTGCAAGGCGCAGCCGCCGGTGAAATCGAAGCGTCCGTGATAGGCGCCGCACACATAGTTCGAGACAATCTGCGGCTGCGCGATGCGCACCTCGCGATCGTCTTCGTGACGACCCGAGACCTTATTGGGGACCGGGTTCGTGTCGTCGTACGGGTAGTCGTGAACTGTGACTTGAGCCGCGTAACCTGTCGCGATGAGCAAGCTGAGGAGCGCGAGTGATTTCATGGCGGGCAAAACGTGCACATGACTTCGCAGGGCTGAGGGCCCCAGCTTCGCTCAAGTTACCGTCCGTTGTTGGCAACGGCGGTGGTATCACGAATAACGCGGGTGGTGCCGCCGCCATAGATGTTGGTCGCGGCACCGGTCTGAACGGCGACCTTGTCGCCGACACTGAGAGGATCTTCTCCTCTTTCCTGCACGATCACCATCGTCTGCCCGTTTTCGAGGAGAATGGTCAGCTCCTGGCCCGGCTGGTTGTCGAGCTTGGCGCCGGCAGAGCCGCCCAGGATGCCGCCCATCGCGCCCGCCATCGCAAGCGGATTACCCGTGGCTGCGCCCGCCATCGCGGCGGCACCGACAGTCGCGCCGCGCCCAGTCGAACCTGCGGCCCGACTTGGGGCTTCGATCGTGACGTCGACGACCCCGATGATTTCGCCCTTGCGCGAGCTGATGGGCGTGCCGACCTGGCTCTGCGAATAGACGGGAGTCGGCGAAGAGGCGGCACCTCCGCCGCAACCAGCCGTCAGCTCGATCAGGCCCAACGCCACCACCGCCACCGTCACTCGGGAAATATTCATGGGGAAGCTCTGGGGGCGGACGTTAGATAGAGTTCGCCGCGGTTGGCAATAGGCGCGTGATCGCGCGGAATGTTTTAGGGCGCGGTGATCGTAGTCGTGCCGCCCACGAGGAGGCGCACGCGGTCTCCGGTGTTGAAGGACGGATTGGCGGCCTGCGTCACGACGACGGTCTGGCCGCTGTCCATCTTGATGGTATATTCAAAGGCGTTGGTGCGCGTAACAGCTTCCTCGACGGCGTCGCCGGCGATCGCGCCGACCACTGCCCCACCCGCGCGCGCGATCTCGTTGCCCGCGCCGGCGCCGACATTGGTCGCGGAGGCGTGGCCGACGGCGGCGCCACCGAGCGTGCCGATCTGCGAACGCTGACCGCTCAGCACGACGGGCTGGGCGCGCTCGACTGTGCCCATCTCGGGGCGGCGCATCTGGCCGGCCTCGCGCCGGTCAACGAGTCGACCGCTGGAGGGCAGCGTGCAGCCGCCGAGCATCACGGCGAAACCGAGGACCAGAGCCAACTTTGCCAGAGTAGTTTTCATGGGGTAACGTGACGTTGCCCCTGAGACTGCCGATACAGGTGAAAAGTTCAATCTTTCGCGCGCGGGCCGCCGAAGAGCAGGCGAAGGCTATTTAAACAGACGACGAGCGTGCTGCCCTCGTGCGCGCCGACACCGACGGCGAGCGGCACGGTGCCGAGGGCGGTAGCGATCACCATCACGACGACCACGCCGAGGGAGATCGTGAGGTTTTGGCGGATGACAGCCTTGGCGCGCAGGCTCAACTGGTGCGCGGCGAGGAAGTTCTCGATGCGGTCGTGCATCAATATTACCTCGGCCTGCTCGAGCGCGGCGTCGCTGCCGCGCGCGCCCATCGCGACGCTGACGTCGGCGGCGGCGAGGCTCGGGGCGTCGTTCACGCCGTCGCCGACCATCGCGATTTTCGCGCCCGCGGTGCGGAGCGACTGGATCGCGTGGACCTTGTCCTCGGGCGAGAGACCGGCACGAACTTCGTCGAGGCCGAGCTCGCCGGCCACGGCCTCGGCGGTGTGGCGGCGGTCGCCCGTGAGCATCACGGTGCGGATGCCAGCGGACTTGAGCTGCGCCAACACGCCGCGCGACTCGGCGCGGATCTGGTCCTTGAGCAGCACGCGGCCCACGAGGTCGCGGCCGAGCACCCAGACCTCACTCAATTCAGCAGCGGCGGGCGGGAGCTTCTTCGCGAAGTCGGCCAGCGGACCGCTCTCCAGCAACTCGCGCCGGCCGAGAAGCAGCGAAGCGCCGCCGAGTTTGCCTTTAAGCCCCTGCCCCGTGATCGACTCGAACTCGTCGAGCTCCAGTGCGCGCACGCCCGCGGTCTTCGCGTGGCGGATGATCGCGCGGGCGATGGGATGCTGGGACTTCGACTCCAGCGCATAGGCGAGCTCGAGCACCTCGCGCTCGCGGCCGGGCGGGTAGCTCTCGCAGCCCACGACGGCGAGCTCGCCGGTGGTGAGCGTGCCGGTCTTGTCGAGGGCGACGGCGGTGATGTCGGCGAGTTTCTCGATGGCCGCGCCGCCGCGAAACAAAACGCCGTGCCGCGCGCCCCACGCGATCGCGGCGAGGATCGCCGACGGGATCGAGAGCACGAGCGCGCACGGACTCGCGACGACCATGAGCGTCATCGCGCGGT
Source organism: Verrucomicrobiota bacterium (assembly GCA_048498795.1). Lineage (GTDB taxonomy): Bacteria > Verrucomicrobiota > Verrucomicrobiia > Opitutales > Opitutaceae > JBEHXH01. The sequence goes on along the minus strand of JBEHXH010000015.1, from coordinate 38,574 downwards.
AGAAGGCAGAGCGCGTTTCGGGCGTGTTTTCGAAGGCCGGCAAGTGAAAGCCGAGCCACCACACGAGGAACATCAACGTGGAGCCACCGATGACGGCGTAGGTGTAGCCAGTGCCAAATTTGTCGGTAAAGCGCTCGCTGGGCGCGCGGAGTTTCTGCGCGGTCTGGATGAGGCGGATAATTTTTTGCAGCGTGCTCTCGGAGGGCAGCCGCGCGACGTCGAACTCGACTGCGCCCCAGAGATTGAGCGTGCCGCTGAAGACCTGGTCGCCGACGATTTTTTCGACCGGCGTAGCTTCACCAGTGAGCGCGGACTCGTCGCTGGCGCTTTTACCTTTCGCGATGACGCCGTCGGCAGAGAACGCCTCGCCGGGCTTCACGATCACGCGCTGGCCGACGCGCAGCTCCTCGACGGCGACGTCCTGCTCGGTGCCGTCGGCGGCGATCACCGTGGCGCGCTTCGGGGCGCTCTTGAGCAGCGCGCTGACCTCGCGCTGGGTGCGGTCGAGGGCGAACTCCTCCATCGCGCCGGAGGCGGAGAAGAGAAACAACAGCAGCACCGCCTCGCCCCACGCCCCGATGCACATCGCGCCGATGGCGACCGCGAGCATGAGGAAATGGATGTCGATCTCGCCCTTGCGGAGATTTTCCCACGAGTCGACCGCGGCGTCCCAGCCGCCCGCGAGGATGCCGACGAAGAAAAGACCTTTCGCGAGCAACGGCAGGCCAGGCACGAAATACTCCGCGAGCACGCCCGCGATGCCCGCCACAGCGCAGACGGTAGCAAGCGTCGCGAGGAGCTTCCACTCGGGCTCCTCGTGCGCCTCGCCGGGCGCGTGGATCTCGGGCCACTCCATCTCGCGCCAGAGCCAGAGTTTTTCGGCCTCGGAGCAGATTTCGCGGCCAAGCACCATGGCGTCGCCCTCGCGGCGGAGGGAGAAGCCGGCGGGGACGCGGCCGATCTCCTTCGCGGCGAGGCGGCGCTCGACCTCGGCGATGGTGGCGGCGAGGCGTTCTTCGAGGGCCGGCACATCGACCTGCCCCATCGTGGCGACCGCGATGCGCTGGGCGCCCGTGTCGATCCGCACGGCACCCACGCCGGGCTCGGTGCGGAGGAATTCCGCAAGCTCTTCAACCCAGCTAGTCTCGGTAGTCGTGCGCTGGCTCATGACGACTACCAATCAATCTGACTTCGCCCGGCCCGCAAATTCATTTGCTCCGCGTTTATTGCGGGCGTTGTTTCGCGCGATGATTGGCCTGCGCGAAGACTCGGACTCCGCCGGCGCGGCACCTCCGCCGTGCCATGCGCCGCGCTTGGCCGGGGAGATTTTCGCCGAAGGCGGGAGTTTGCAGGACCTGCTCGAGCTCGAGCATCGCCCGCAGCAGGAGACGATGGCGCGCACGGTCGCGCTGGCGCTGCGCGACGACCACCCGTTGCTCTTCGAGGCGGGCACGGGCGTGGGCAAGTCGCTCGCGTACCTCGTGCCTGGCATCATCCATGCGGTGGACCAGTCGCGGCAGTTCATCGTGTCGACGCACACGATCTCGCTGCAGGAGCAGATCGAAACGAAGGACCTGCCGCTCTGCCGCCGGCTCTTCAAGGCCACGCCGGGCCTCGAGGCGTACGCGGACTTCAAGTCAGCCGTGCTCGTCGGCAAATCCAACTACCTCTGCACGACGCGCCTCGCTCATGCGCTGGCGGATCGCTCGACGCTGTTTGCCGATGCGGAGTACGACGAACTCAAGCGCATCGCCGATTGGGCCGACAAGACCGACTCCGGCCTCCGCCACGATCTGCAGCCGCCGCCGAAGGCGGAGGTGTGGGATGCGGTCAACGCCGACTCGTCCTCCTGTTCGCGCAAGCACTGCAATCACGACAAATGTTTCTACCAGCGCGCCCGCGCCCGGCTGCGCGCGGCGCATGTGGTGATCGTGAATCACGCGCTGCTCTTCGCGCTGATCAACTCCGGCGGGCCGCGCGCGTCGGGGGCGACGCACGATGCGCGCGGGGTATTGTTTGCCGATGACTTCGTGGTGCTCGACGAGGCGCACACGGTGCCGGAGGTGGCGACGGATCACTTCGGGCTCTCGCTGAGCAGCTACGGTGTGGATCGCGCGCTGAAGTACCTCTGCAATCCCCGCACGCGGCGTGGGCTGCTCTACAAGCTCGGCGGCGCAGAGGCGCAGCAGCTCGTGGCGGATGCGCTCGATGCGTCGCGGCAGTTTTTCGAATTTCTGTCCAACACGCTGCTCGCACAGCGACCGGTCGTGCGGCTGCGCGAGGAGGGCGTGGCCGAGCCGTTGCTCGACGGGCCGCTCGGCGCGCTCCAGCGGATGATCGGGAAACTCACCGACAAGCTCGAGGAGGGCCGCGAGCGCGATGAACTGCTCGAACAAAAATCGCGCCTCAAATCTCTCCAGGCCGGCCTCACCGAGTGGCTCACGCTCGCAGACAAGGGCCATGTATATTGGGCAGAGCGCGGCGGCCGGAAGCAGACGATCGTGACGCTCCGGAGCGCGCCGCTCGATGTGGCGCCGGAGCTGCGAAAACATCTTTTCGGCTGCGGCGTCGCCGTCGTGTGCACGAGCGCCACGCTCGCGCTGGGTGGAGATATCGCGGCGTTTGCCACGCGCGTCGGGGCGGAGGAAGCGCGCACGACGGTCGTGGCGTCGCCTTTCGACTACGAGCGGCACATGCGGGTGTATGTGGCGTCGGATGTGCCGCTGCCGAGCCGCGAGGAAGCCAAACTCGCGCTCGATGCGCTGACGGACTACATCCGCTGGTGCACGCACGCGGTGAAGGGCGGCTCGCTCGTGCTTTTCACGAGCTATACCGACATGCGCGCCGTCGCGACCGCGCTCGAGCCGGGCTACCGCGAGGCGGGGCGGCCGTTTCTCATGCAGGGCGAAGCGCTTTCGCGCACGGAGCTCGCGCACCAGATGCGCACGCTGGGCAACGCGGTGCTCTTCGGCACGGACAGCTTCTGGACGGGCGTCGATGTGCCGGGCGATGCGCTCGCGCAGGTGGTGATCACGCGCCTGCCCTTCGACCCGCCGACGCATCCCGTGGCCGAGGCGAAGTCCGAGTGGATTCGCGACCGCGGGGGCAATCCCTTCAACGATCTCACGCTGCCCGATGCGCTGATCAAGTTTCGCCAGGGCATCGGCCGGCTCATCCGCACGCAGCGCGACCGTGGAGTCATCACGATCCTCGACAGCCGCGTGCTGGCGAAGACGTACGGGCGCCTCTTCCTGCAAAGTTTACCAAAAACTGACTTCGAGCGCCTCACGCGGGAAACACGCAGCGCGCGATTTTGCCCTTTCGCCTGAACGGGTTATCGGTCATTTGTCCATTTCTTGCATGACCAAACTCCGCGCCGCGGCGCTATCTGACATCGGTCGGGTCCGCCGGGAAAACGAAGATCGTTTCCTCCTTGATGAATCCGTTTCACTCTTCGGCGTGGCCGATGGGGTCGGCGGGCTTCCGGGTGGCGCCGAAGCCGCGCAGCTGACGCTCGATGAGATTTCCGGCGCGATCCACTTGGCCGCAACGACGGGTCCGATCAATCTCGTGCCGATCGTCCACCATGCGAACGTGTCGGTGGGCGAGCTCGGCAAGCGCATCAGTCCCGCGATGGGCATCGGCACCACGCTGACCTTTGGCTGCATCCGCAACAGCAAGCTCGTGATCGCGCATGTCGGCGACTCCCGCTGCTACGTGTGGCGCGATGGTGCCGTGTCGCTCATCACCGATGACCATTCGGTGGAAAACGAAGCCCGTCTCCGCCGTGCGCGCGGCGAGGTCGTCTATTATCACGAGGCCAACCGCAACGCGCTCACGCGCTGCATCGGCCAGCCCACCCCGCCCGACGTCGACATCATCGAGCGTCCGCTGGTGGCCCGCGAACGCTACTTTTTCTGTACGGATGGTGTCACCCGCCTGGTCCGCTCCGCCGAGATCGGCGAGATGATCGGCGCGGCCTCCGACCCCGAGCCGGTCCTCCGCGACATCATCGCCCTCGCCGTGCGCCGCGGCGGACCGGACAACGCCACCGGCGTGATGGTTTTCATCGACGAGCCGTGAGCACGGCGGCGCGTGTCGCGCAGTTTGAAGCGCTCGTCGCCCGCCAGCCGGACAACGAGCTCTTCCGTTTCAGCCTCGCGCAAGCCCTCGTGGCCGCCGAGCGCCCAGCCGACGCCGTGCCGCAGTACGAGTACTGCGTCGCGAAAAAAGCCGACTGGATGATGCCCCGCATCCTCCTCGGAAAATTGCTGATCCAGCTTCGTCGGCCCAACGATGCGAAGACGCTGCTGGAGGATGCGCTGCGATTGGCGGTCGAGCAGACGCACGAAGATCCGGAGCGGGAACTGCGGGCGCTGCTAGCGGAGCTGTGAGCTGCGGCGGAAGGATGAGCAGAGCCGAGAGCGGGCGGAGGTGGAGTTAAACGCAAAGATGCGAAGGCGCTAAGGTCGGAGCGAAGGATGGAGAGTTTTTTAACCGTGGATCAACGCGGATAGACGCGGATGGGGTGCGTGTGGCAGCCGCGAGCGCCAAGCGAGTGGAGGGAGGCTCAGTCGGCTCGCTGGTGCTCGCCGCTACGGGGATGAAAGCTCGCGATGACTTTCTTTGCTCCGACCTTTGTGCCTTCGCGTCTTTGCGTTTAATAAAACGCTAGAGCGTGACTGCAGGCGACTCTTCGCTCTACCCTGCCCGGCTATGAGCGATGCCCCGGAAGACCTGCTCGAGATTCACAACACTCTCATGGAAGAGATCCGCCACTCGGATGGGCTGGTGTGGCAGTTTGGGCTCGCGGTGGTCGCGCTCGAGGATGGTGCGGTGGTGCTCAGCGAGCAGACCGGCTTTCAGAGTCTCGCGGGCAAGAGCACGCTGGTGGCGGGGTTTCTGGTGTCGGTGGGATTGAGCTTTGTGCTGCTGCGGCATGCGTACGATCGGCGCGGCTTCGTACAACGGCTGCGCGCGGTCGAAGGCGATCTGCGAGTGCAGTATCCGAAGTATTATCCCGAGAAGGCCGGGTCGCCGCAGTGGTTCGCGGCGATGGTGCTCGCGTGGGTGCTGATGGTGGAATCGAGTGCAGGTTTTGTGCTGTTTGTGAGCCAGCTGGTGAAGTGAGACCTCACCTTACTTCCCGTCCCACGTGAACGAGGCGCCTTTGGCTAGAGTGACCTCTTTGGTCACGCCGGCGCAGCGGAGTTTCAGAGGGTTGCCGAGGAGGGAGCGGATGGTGGCGGACGTGAGTTTGCCGTCGGACCACGCGAGATCGACTTCGAAGCCGCCGCGGGCGCGGAGGCCTTTCACTTCGCCCTTGGGCCAGGCGCCCGGGAGCGCGGGGAGGAGGTCGAGGGCGCCGCGGTGCGACTGGAGGAGCATCTCGGCGATGCCGGAGGTCGTGCCGAAATTGCCGTCGATCTGAAACGGTGGGTGCGCGTCGAAGAGATTGGGAAATGCGCCGCCGCCCTGCGAACCGCCCTTCACGGGGGTGAGGAGCAGGACAAGGAGCTTGTGGGCGTTGTCGCCGTTGAGGGCGCGGGCCCAGAGGTTGAGCTTCCACGCCATGCTCCAGCCGGTGCTGGCTAGGCCGCGGCCTTCGAGGGAATTGAGCGCGGCGGCGAAGAGCTCGGGCGTTTTCTCGGGCGTGAACTGGCTGCTGGGGAACAGCGGATAGAGGTGCGAGGAGTGGCGGTGGCTGTCGGTCTTGCGGTCGATGTCTTCGAGCCATTCCTGGAGCTGGCCGTATTTGCCGATCTGATACGGGGCGAGGTGTTCGCGCGCGGTGCCGATCTCACGGCGGAAATCGGTGTCGAGGCCGAGGACTTCGGCGGCGGAGTCGGCCTGCGTGAAGACATCGCGCACGATGCCGAGGTCCATCGTGGGGCCCGCGACGAGGCCGCCGTGCTCGGGCGAACTCGATGGGCTGGTGACGAGCCAGCCGTGCTTCGGCTCGCGCACGAGCGTATCGAGGAAGAACTGCGCCGCGCCTTTCAGGATCGGGTAAGCGTCGGCCAGAAATTTCCGGTCGCCGGTGAACTGGTAGTGCTCCCAGAGGTGGGTCGAGAGCCACGCGCCGCCGGTCGGCCACAGGCCCACGCCCGCGGAGTCGACGGGCGCGGTGGCGCGCCAGAGATCGGTGTTGTGATGCGTGACCCAACCGCGTGCGCCGTACATCACCTGCGCGGTGTGGTTGCCGGTCTCGGCGATGTCGCGGATGAGTTGGAAGAGCGGCTCGGCGCACTCGGCGAGATTGGTCGTCTCGGCCGGCCAGTAGTTCATCTCGGTGTTGATGTTGATCGTGTACTTGCCGCCCCAAGCGGCGGTGAGCGCGTCGTTCCACAGGCCCTGCAGATTCGCAGGCTGCGAGCCGGGACGGGAGCAGGCGATCAGCAGATAGCGGCCGAACTGAAACTGGAGCGCGGGCAGCGCGGGATCGTTGAACCCGGTGAAACGCTCGAGGCGGCGGTCGGTCGGCAGCGCCGAGTCGGGCGTGCGGCCGAGGTCGAGCGACACGCGGCCGAAGAGCGCGCGATAATCCGCGAGGTGGCGCGCGGTGAGATCGGCGTAGTTTTTCGCGACAGCCTTTTCCAGATCGGCGGCGGCGCGTGCGGCGGGGTCGGCGGTGAGGTTGTGGTAGTTGACGAAATTGGTGCCGCTCGCGACGAGGAGCGTCACGGAGTTGGCCGACGAAACGACGAGGTTGCTGCCCTCGACCGTGGCGGTGCCGCCCTCGGGGAGCGCGCGCAGCAGCGCCTTGAAGCGGATCGCGCCGGGCTTGCCGTCGGCCTCGCCGCCGCGGCCGGAGAGCGTGAGCGCGCCGGACTCGGAGCCGACGACGGCGTCGCGAAACGGCGTGTCCCACGTGGCCTTGAAATTGAGCCGACCCGGCTGGTCGGCGGTGAGGCGGATGACGACCACGCGGTCGGGCGCGCTGGCGAAAACCTCGCGTTTGTAGCTCACGCCGTCGCGGCGAAACGTGGTGGTGAGGACCGCGCGGTCGAGATCGAGCGAGCGGCAGTAGTCGGTGGCGGTGGCGTCGGGCTCGTCGGCGAACTGGAGCAGGACGCTACCGAGCGTCTGGTACTGCACCATGCGCGGCGGGAGACCGAGGGCGTTTTTGGTGATAAGTTCCTCGGCGGCTTTTTGCTGTCCGGCGAAGAGGAGCTCGCGCGCCTGCCGGATCGCGTCGGGCGCGGCGGGGTTGGCGGGATCGTAGGGCGAACCGGACCAGATCGTGTCGTCGTTGAGCTGCACGCGCTCGGTCTCGATGCCGCCGTAGACGGTACCGCCGAGCCAGCCGTTGCCGAAAGGCAGCGACTCGAGCCACTCCCGCGCGGGGTGCTGGTACCAGAGATTCAAATTGCCCGCAGGCCCCTGCGCCGCGCCGGTGATCGCAACGGGGACGACGAGCGTGCCGCGGCCCGCGCTCGCGGCGATGCGACGACCGGAGTCGGGCGAAAACGTCCACGCGGCGGAGAGGCCACTGGCGGGAGCGCGGCCCGCGAAGGCCTGAGCCACTTCGTCGGCGGTGAGGACGCGTTTGTAGGCGGCGAAGGACTGAATCGTGCCGCGGAAACGATTCGCGCCCTCGAGGTCGGCGCCGACGCGCAGCGTGAGACCTTCAGACTGCACCATGAGGCGGTTGTTGTCGGGCGTGTACGCGGCGGCGCGCTGGCCGTTGACGTAAACGATGGCGGTCTTCTCGCGCGCATCGAAGACGGCGACGACGTGCGTGGGCTTATCCGTCGGCAGTTTCTCCGCCGAGACACACGCGCCGGGCGCAGTCGTGGTCCACTCGACTCCCCCACCCGCCGCCATCCGCAACCGCGTGCCGAGCCGCGTGCCCGGCCCCCACGCCTCGACAATCGCCGCGCCCGCCGGGCAATCCGCCGCCGGCGTGAACCACAGCTCGAAACTCAACCCGCGCCCGAGACCGAGCGCACCGGTGTCGATTTCGTAGAAGGCGCGGCCGTCGCCGAACTGCAGTCCCGGTCCAGTGGGTGCCGCGTGCAGGGCGGAGCACAGGCAGACGAGCAGAACGGTGAGCGAGAGATAGAGACGGAAACGCAGGAGGTGCATCGGGGAATCGAAACGGGGATGAAAGAAAGCTCGGAGCTTAGAGCTTGGGCGTGGGTCGCCGCGGAACGAACAACCAAGGGAAGCCGCATCCGCGGGAGGCCAGTGCGCCGAGTGAAGCGCGCACCGACAATGGGCCGGCTGCGCGCATTGTGGATTCGCTTCGCGTGGGAGCGCCGACGGCCCGCCGGCGATCCACAGAGCAGCGTCTAAAGCGATTGCCGGAGAGGGATGGCCACAGGAGGCACAAGAGGCTCAAGAGTCGCCGAAGGAGCGGAGAGTGAAAGCAGGCATGCACGCGGGCTATGCGCTGATTTTTCACGATTCGCGGGCTGATTGACATCAGCGCTGCTGCCATGACACCTACCAATTTGCGGCAAGGAATGCGCTTAATTCCTCACCCCGAAACTTTCGTAAGTTGGTGCCAGAGGCCGGGATTGAACCGGCGACCAAAGGCTTATGAGTCCTCTGCTCTACCACTGAGCTACTCTGGCCCAAACCGAACCGCCTAACTAGGCCCCACGAGAAACCCGGGGCAAGCAATTTCGCCCGCGATGTGAATTGGAAAAAACCACGGCCGGGGTTCCCAATGTTTCGTCAAACCTCACCGTGAACCGGCGGCTCAATCGTCCATCTAAGCCGCAGAGGCCTTCGAGTCCGGGGTTGGCGGAGGGGAGTCCGGCTCGCTGAATTCAAAGTATTTTTTGAGCCTGAGCAGTGGCTTCTCGAACAAGGTGAAACTGAGGTACGCAACGACGAACGAAAAACCGAAAGCGAGCGGCAGGTACGCCAGGGGGTGTCGGTTTGGGATCACTACATCGAACCAATGGAAACAGGCCCCGTGGTAGACGTAGAGTCCATAGCCGAGGCCGCCCACCCATCTCATAGCCGGGGAGGCAAAAAAACGTCGTCCCAAAGATCGCTCCTCCGCGGTCACTGCCCAGCCGAGAAAGGCAAAATAAAGCGCCGCCACGAGTGGGTATTTTACATACTGCAACCATCCAGCGCGGCTTCCGGAAAAGAGCACGAACACCGGAATCAGGCCGAGCCCGAGCGCGATGACACCACCGACAAACAGCCGCTTCGCCGTCGAGCGATGGGCGGCGACCCAAGGCTCAAGCAAGGCCAGCAGTGCCCCAAACGAAAGTGCATCCAGCCGGGTCAGCGTGAAATAAAAACCGTCGATACCGTGCGACCACAGCCCGATCCGCACCACCAGCGACAATCCGATCAAAGCCCAGGACGCCGCGATCAGCGAGCGCCGGGATAGAAAGAAAACCAGCATTGGCCAGAGCAGGTAGAAGTGCTCTTCAACTGCCAGTGACCAATAATGGCCGGGACCGTAGGCCGGCCAACCGAAGGTCAGCGGGAGATTTTGCAGATATACCAGCCACCACCAGTATTCCGAAAAGGCCGGCACTCCCCTCCCAATCAGGGGAGAGTGGACAAAGAAAAAATAAACCAGAAAAAGATAATACAACGGAAGAATCCGCAGCGATCTCCGGGCATAGAAATTCGTGAAAAATCCCGGCTTATCCCTTGTCTCGATCAGGATGCGCGTGATCAAGAATCCCGACAGCACAAAGAACAGGTCCACCCCCGTCTGCCCGACCGTGTTGAACCGAACAATGAGGCGGCCCAGACCGCCGTCCGGAATGTGGCTGGGAAACTGAAAATAATGAAAGCCCATCACCATGAGGGCAGCCATACCCCGGACGCCATCGAGCACAGGCAGATGCTTTCTCATCTGCTTGAAAGTGGACGCGGTGTCCCCTCGGCACACTTCAGCACCCGAGATTCGACCGGGAAAGCGACAAGCGCCGGCTGCAACGACGGAGATTGAACCCGCGAAGGAGCAGCGAATGGACGGACGCCAAGCTCGATCGAAAAATGATGGTGTCGTCGCCGCATTCTGCCTTCGGGGTCGAAGTGGATGTAGCCAAGATCGCGCTGACAAGCCCGTTTCTCCACCCCATATATCCCGGTCTTAGTGCTAACGCATGGCTAAGCCGAACCGGATCGCGCAATCATCGATCGAACATCGCGGCGAAAAGCGTCAACAACGCGGAGATAATGAGCGCAAGGAGAAGCCCGCCGATGAAGAGCATGCCATCGCGATACCCGCGCAGCACGGTGAGCCCAACTGCCAAGAGCACAAACAGCCCGAGCCAGATTTTCAGATAGCGGCGAAGGGGACGGCGGGCGCTTTTCGCGAGCGTATCGGCGGAGGGGACTGGCGGTGGAGAAAATTCGCGGAGGAGAGCCAGCGCGCGCTCGGCGTCCTCGTCGGCGACGTCGACTTTCACGCCGCCGACGGCGTTGGAGAGGCCCCAATCGGCGGTGACGGTGTAGTCGTCGCGGATGGTGGCCTCGATGCCGGAGCCTTCGAGGAAGGAGCGGAGCATCTCGGCTTCATCAGCTTTGGTGAAAGAGGCGATCTGCTTCATGGTTAAGCGAGATGAGACTGAAGATAGGGGGCGCAAAGGACCAGCCTAAGCGAGCGAAGATCGTTCGCGAACACGCGGTCGGCTTGGTGGAATGGGAGCCGTCGCAGGACGAGAGTAAAACCGCCCCGTGTGCCGTATTTGCTCAATTTGCGGATATTTAGACCGATGCTCGTGAGGACGAATCATGCCAAACTTCCTCGTCAGTTCGGGGAGGCTGCTGCTTGGCGCAGCGGCTGCACTGGTCGCCTTAGGCGCGTCCGGTTGGGGGCTTCGTCGTCGCCGCAAACAGGCAACCGAGCGGGAGCTGCGCTCGCAAATCGAGCAGTTGCAGCGCTCGCTGGCGCATCACGAGCGGCTGGCCCGCGTCGCGCAGCACACGAATCACTCGGTCATCATCACCGATGGCACGTCACGCATCGAGTGGGTCAACGACGGCTTTACCCGGCTCACGGGGTACTCGCTGCTCGACGTGTATGGCCGCAAGCCGAGCGAGTTTCTCCTCGGACCCGCGAGCGATCCTGCGGTCGTGGAACGCATCCGTGCGTGTATGGCGGCGGGCGAAGGCTTCGACGCCGAGATCGTCAACTACACCAAGGAGGGTCGCGCGTATTGGGCCTCGATCGAGGCTCAGGTGGTGCGCGATCGCGATGGGCACCTGACGGGCTTCGTCGCGACGAGCATCGAGATCACGGCGCGCAAAAATGCCGAGGCGCATGTACTCGCGGCTAAGGATGAGGCCGAACAGCTGAATCAGCAGCTCGAGTCCGCCATCGCCGGCGCGCAGCAATCCGCGCTCGAGGCCGCACTCGCGACGCAGGCGAAGAGCTCGTTTCTCGCGACGATGAGCCACGAGATCCGCACGCCGATGAATGGCATCATCGGCATGTCGGCACTCCTGCGCGAGACCGGGCTCGACGACCAGCAGCGCGACTATCTACGCACGATCGAGACGAGCGGCGAATCGCTGCTGACGATCATCAACGATATCCTCGACTACTCGAAGATCGAAGCGGGCAAGATCGATCTCGAGCGCGTCCCCGTCGATCTGCGGCTCTGCCTTGAGGACGCCATGGACCTTCTCGTGGCTAAGGCGCAACAGAAACGCATCGAGCTTACCTACCAGATGGCACCCGACGTGCCCTCCGGCATCCGCAGCGATGTCACGCGACTTCGGCAGATTCTCGTCAATCTTCTCAGCAACGCCGTCAAGTTCACCGCCAAGGGCGAGGTCGTCGTGCGCGTGCGCTCGCTCGGCCACAACGAACATGGCCACACGCTGCTAGAGTTCAGCGTGCAGGACAGTGGCATCGGGATCCCGCCGGATCGGCGCGAGCGGCTCTTCCAGCCGTTCTCCCAGGTCGATTCCTCGACCACGCGCAAGTACGGCGGCACCGGTCTCGGACTGGTCATCAGCGCGCGCCTCGCCGAGGCGATGGGCGGACGCATGTGGGTCGAGAGTACGCAAGGCCGGGGTTCGACGTTTCTCTTCACGATTGCCACCGAACCTTGTGCCGATTTCCGCGCGTTGCCGACTCGCACATCGCATCCCGATTTCGACGGACTCAAGGCACTCATCGTCGACGACAACGCCGTCATCCGCGAAGTACTTCGCAGCTCCCTGCAGACGTGGGGCGTGCAGGTCACCGAGGCAGCAAATGCCGACGAATGCCTCAATCTGCTCGGGACCGCCGACAAGCCTTTCGATTTCGCGCTGGTCGACCAATACATGCCCGACCTCGATGGGCGAGAGCTCGCCTTTGCGATGCACCGGCAGGATGGCCGGAGCCAGCTGCCGCTCGTGCTAATGTCGGTGCTGGGGCACACCGAGCGCAGCTCGGAGTTTGCCACACAGGTAGCCAAGCCCGTGAAACCTTTTGCGCTCTTCGACGCACTCAACCGCGCGCTCGGGCGCCGCGCCGATACTCGCCCGCAGTTCGCCCCGGTCGCGCCGAAAAAGACCGCTGCCCTGCCCCTCACCATCCTCGTCGCCGAGGACAATCTCGTGAATCAGCGCGTGATCACGCTGCACCTGAAAAAATGCGGCTACGATCCGGACGTCGTCGCCAACGGCCGCGAGGTGCTCGCAGCGTGCGCGACGAAGCTCTACGACGTCATCCTCATGGACATGGAGATGCCCGAGATGGATGGGTGCGAAGCCACCACAGCGCTACGCGCGACACCGGGAATCGCGCAGCCGTGGATCATCGCCCTCACGGCCAATGCCATGTCGCACGACCGACAGCGCGCGCTCAATTCGGGCATGGACGACTTCCTCACGAAACCGCTGCGGTCGGTGGACCTCACCAAGGCTTTCGAGCGCGCCCACGCCCATCGCAGCACGCTCGCGACCGTGGCGGCGTGACGCATCGACCACCCTCCTACTCGCCGCGAGCGATGCGCGCCGCGTCGGCATAGCGCGCGCGAAACGCAGCCGCGAGTGACTTTGCGAGACGCAGCTCTTCGACTTTGTCGCGCGAGTTGATCGCGGCTTTGATCGTCTTGCCGACCTCGTCGTAGTCGAGCCCGTCGAGGTGTTGCAGTCGCGCGAGCGCGGCATCGTGGGCCGCCCCGTGGGCCGCGTTGATCGCCTGCCACGCCGCCACGAGATCCTCGTGTGTGTCCTGCCCCATCACACGAAAAAGAAAAGACAGCTCGCGATACAGGCCGGTCGTCCACTGCGGCCGATAGACGAAGCCGGCCGTTTCCTCGAAGGGGTTCGCGTCGGGGTCGCTGCGATACGGTTTAGTCGATTCGTCCGTGTAGAAGTCGCGGCGAATCGCCATGCGCCGCAGTGCAAAGCGAACCGGGCCACCCGGCGTGCCGGGCTTTAGGTCGAGAATGCGCTGCCCCTCGGGCGACAATGTGAACTCGATAAAGGCCTCCGCGACCGCCTTATGCGGCGCCCCGCGGAGGATTGCGATAGGATCGACTGAACTCGAGGTGCCGCCGCGCGCCGAGTTGAAGCCGAGTCGCCCGGGATCGCCGCGCCGGAGCAGCGCCTCAGATTGCTGTCGGCCATAAAAGTCGATGCACATGCCGACCGCGCAATTGCCGTCCGCGACGTCGATGGGGACTTTTTGTGAGGTGTCGGTGAAGTAGCGCGAGTTGGCGGCAATCAGCTGGAGCAGGCGCAGGCCCTCGAGCCAGCCTTCGCGCACCGCGCGATTTTCCAACTGTGCATCCGTATCGCCCGGCGCGCGGGCGGCGCGCAGCGCCGCCAGACGAAGATGCATCTGCTGCTGCACGACGTCCTCGATAGCCTTGGCGATGGAGCTGCTCTTCGTGGGATCGGCGAGCGCGACATCGCCGGCATAGCGCGGATCGGCGAGATCGGCCCACTCCTGCGGCTCGCGTGCGATGCCGAGACGGCGCAACGCATCGCGATTGAAGACGATGCCGTACGAGCTCGGCGCCGTGCCGATCCAGCGGTGATTCGCATCCCAAAACGTCTCTCCGGAAAAGGTCTTCGGAATCACCGCGTCGGTGAACCACTCGGGATGGCGCTCGAAAATCTCGCTCGGCACGATGTGGCCGAGATTGGCCTGCCGTTCGTAGTCGTAGGGGCCGCCGCCGAAAAAGAGATCAATCCCGCAACTTACGTCCGATGCGAGAAAGGCCGCTCGCGCGTGCCGCTCGATCTCCGAGGCGGTTGATGCAAGCGCGCCGTTGTGAAAGGCCGACTGCACTTCGAAGCTCCATGGCTGGCGTAGCGTACCGGTCCAGTGATTGCGAAACGAAGCGGTGTACTCTCCCTCAAGGAAGCGAGCGATCTCGCTCGCGCCGCCGATATTGCGCCAGTCGAGCGCCACGGTGCGTCCGGTCTTCGTCCGATACCAAGTGCGAAACGCCTGCGTGTATTCGGAGCGGATTGCTTCGTTGTGCGGCGTGATGATGACGAGCGTGTCGTCTGCGCGCTCAGGCGCCGTCTGCTTCGGCCGCAGCGCAAAGGGCACCGCCAAGGCGACCGCGAGCAGCACGAGGATGACGGCGCGCAGCATGGATCCTCCGCTTAGTCGGTCAGCACCACGACATCATCCGGCTCCGCGCTCGCGTGGAGTTCGCCCGCCTCGGTCCCGCTGAGAAACCGCGGATTTAACTCGTAGATTTTTAGCGCGTGCCCGCACGACAGAAACTGGTACTGCGCCACCTCGCCGAGATAGATCGCCTCGCCGATGCGGCCTTTGACGGAGTTCACCTTCGCGGGCGCGTGACTGAGTTTCCAACATTCCGGGCGAATCGATACGGTCACCGCGGCACCTATCGCGGGGCGCGCCGATGGATCGCCGAGCACACCCTCGAATGTCCCGCAGTCGGCCGCGACCGTCGCACGCTCGCCAGTGATGGCCACGATTTTGCCCGCGAGAAAATCCGTCTCACCAATGAATGCCGCGACGGTCTTTCGCGCCGGGCGGCGGTAGATTTCCTTTGGACCGCCGACCTGCAGCACCCGGCCCGCTTCGAGCACGGCCATACGATCAGAAACGGACAGCGCCTCTTTCTGATCGTGCGTCACGTAGACCGTCGTGAGCTTGAACTCCTTGCACACGCGGCGGATTTCCGCGCGCATTTCGAGGCGGAGCTTGGCGTCGAGATTCGACAGCGGCTCATCGAGCAGCAGGCAGCGGGGCCGAATCACGAGGGCGCGAGCGAGCGCCACACGCTGCTGTTGGCCACCAGAGAGTTCATTGGGCCGGCGCGCGGCATATGCGCCCATTCGCACCGATTCCAGTGCCTCGCTCACGCGGCGATTTAGCTCGTCGCGCGGGACCCTTCGCTCTTCGAGGCCGAAGGCGACGTTCTCTGCCACCGTCATGTGCGGCCAGAGAGCGTAGCTCTGAAACATCATGCCCGTATTCCGCTTGTGCGGCTCAAGACGGGTCACGTCGTCATCGCCGAAATGAATGGTGCCCTCATCGGGGATCGTGAAGCCCGCGAGACTGCGGAGCAGTGTGGTCTTGCCGCAGCCGCTCGGGCCAAGGAGAAAAAACAGCTCGCCCGGCTCGATGCTAAGGCTCACGCGCTGGATAGCGGTGGTGGCGCCGAAGCGCTTGGTCAGGTCCTGGAGGCGGATGGAAATCATGCGGGCCGCGCGCGTCGCGGAGGCAAGATTTCGCGCGCAGGTGAGTCAAAGGAATTAACCCTGCGTCACGTGCACGGAACAGTTGCGTCGCGCGCGCGCGTTTGGTGCTTTGGCGGCATGCCCACCGCGAAGAAGTCCCCGCGTCGCCATCCGCACATCGGCTCCATTCTCGTCAGCGAAGCCCAGATCAAGCGCCGCCTGAAGGGCCTCGGCCGCGAGATCAAAAAGATCTACGGCGACGAAGAGATCACGTTCGTCTCGATCATGAACGGCGCGATTCTCTTCACCGCTGACCTGCTCCGCGAAATCGACAACCCCATCCGACTCGACTGCATCCGCACCACCAGCTACGGCAGCGCCACTGAGTCGCACGGCACGCCCAAGCTCATCCACGGCCTCACGCTCGACGTGAAAGACCGCCATGTACTGCTCGTCGACGACATTCTGGATACCGGCAAAACCCTTTCCCTCATCGCGGGCATGATCCGCGGTGCCCAGCCTGCCAGCATCCGCGTGTGCGTGCTGCTCGACAAGAAGGGCCGCCGCCAGGTCCCATTCGAAGCCGACCTCGTGGGCTTCACGATCCCCGACAAATTCGTCGTCGGCTACGGCCTGGATTTTGCTGAACGCTACCGCAACCTGAAGAGCATCGGCGTCCTCAAGCCCGAGCGCCAAAAGGTCACGCACTAATCTCCTCCCACTGATTACATGAAACGCATCGCACTCCCCGCTCTTTCGCTAGTTCTGATCGGCAGTCTCTTCGCCGGCTGTGCGGGCAAGCCGCAAAAAGCCTCGGACGACGATCAGTACGAGTACGTGTACCAGACGGGCAGCAACCTTCCGGTCCGCGTGCCCAAGAAGAAAAAGACCGACGACGCGTCCACCGCCTCAAACGTGCAGCAGGCCAGCGGCGAAGTGCTTCGTGGCGTCACAGGCGAAAAACCCTTTCACAATCCCACCGGTGGCAACTAGTCGAAGGGCCCACTCACTGCGGTACGTAGAAAAAGCGAAATGTCATTTCCTGTGATTCGCCCAAGGCCTTCACCATTTCGTCGGTCCATTTCCCATAGGGCGCAGGCGCTGTAATCGCCGAGATACACGCCTCTTTTCCAAACATATTCGACGTGCTGTCCACGTCGATAATCTCGGCAACGTGACCTTCACGATTAAGCCGAAATTTCACGATGACAGAGGATCCAACGGGCGGAAACATCTTCGATGAACTGAGAATGCCATTCCACTTCTCATCGATCATCTGGATCATCCGCTCGAGATAAGCACTGTACTCGGCCCATTTCGCATCCATCGCAACGGGGCCGAGATTCTTGATGCTCATGCCCGTGCTCTGCTCGAGCATGCCCTGCACCGCCTTGCTCTCTTGCGTGGGCTTTTCCGGCTGAAGCGGCGGTAGTGGAGCTGGTGCCGGCGGCTGGACTGGTACCGATCCGCAACCAGCAAGACCACCCCACAACAGTATCGCGAAGGCAGGGCGATATAGCTTCATCGCGCCCTGTGTTGCCGAGAAATATAGGAAATGAAAAGCTACTTCCGTCGGCTCGCAGCACGTTTACCCGAGCGCTTCGGATACTCGGTCGATGCCGCGGGCAGTTTCGCCTGCTTCTTGTAGTCACCACTGCGGAGCGCGTTGATCTGGTCGCGAATCACGGCGGCGCGCTCGAACTCGAGACGCGACGAGGCGCCCTGCATGTCCTCTTCCAACTCTGCAATCACCGCGGCGACATCATCGATTGCCTCGGCCACCACGGGCTCGTCACGCGTGCCGCTGCCGTCGTAGACGTGCAGGCTGGCTTGGGCGGCGCGCTTCACGCTGCGCGGGGTGATGCCACGCTCGAGATTGTATGCGATCTGCTTCTCACGACGATAGCTCACGGTCTCCATCGTGCGGCGGATGGATTCGGTGATGTTATCGGCGTAAAAGATCACGCGACCCTTCTCGTGACGCGCGGCGCGGCCGGCGGTCTGGATCAGCGAGGTCTCGCTGCGAAGGAAACCTTCCTTGTCCGCATCGAGGATCGCGACGAGTGCGACCTCGGGCAGATCGAGACCTTCGCGGAGGAGATTGATGCCGACGAGCACGTCGAAATTGCCGAGGCGGAGATTGCGCAGGATTTCCACGCGCTCGATCGCATCGATGTCGGAGTGCAGGTACTCGACGCGGATTTTTGCCTCGCGGAGAAAGGCCGTGAGATCTTCCGAGAGGCGCTTCGTGAGAGTGGTCACAAGCACGCGCTCGCCGGCGGCGACGGCGGCTTTGATTTCGCCGATCAGATGCTCGACCTGGCCCTTCGTCGTGTGCAGCACGATCTCGGGATCGAGCAGGCCGGTCGGGCGCACGAGCTGCTCAGCGATCACGGTCGAGCGGTCGAGCTCCAGCTTCGCCGGTGTGGCTGAGACGTAGAGTGTCTGCCCGGTGATCTGCTCGAACTCCGCGATGCTCTGCGGCCGGTTGTCGAGCGCGGACGGCAGGCGGAAGCCGAAGTTGACGAGGATCTGCTTTCGCGCGCGGTCACCGTTATACATGCCGCCGATCTGCGGCACGGTCGCGTGGCTCTCGTCGATCATCAGCAGGAAATCTTTCGGGAAGAAATCGATCAGGCAGAAGGGCCGGTCGCCCGGCTTACGCCCCGTCATGTGCAGCGAGTAGTTTTCGATGCCGTTGCAGAAGCCCATTTCCTGCAGCATCTCCAAGTCGTAGTTGGTCCGCATGCGGATGCGCTGCGCTTCGAGGTACTGGCCGTTTTTCTCGAAGTGCGCGACGCGCTCCTCGAGCTCGGCCTTGATTGCAGTGATCGCGGGGTCGAGCTTGCCGCGGGTGGTCACGTATTGGTTCGCTGGATACAGATCGAACTGATCGATGGTACGCAGGACCTTGCCCGTGAGGGGCTCGAACTCGCTGATCGCCTCGATGTCGTCGCCCCAGAGCTCCACGCGCAGCGCCTGCTCGCTGTACGCGGGCATGATATCCACCACGTCCCCGCGCACGCGGAAGCAGCCGCGCTTCAGGTCGTAGTCGTTGCGCTCGTAGAGATTGTCCACGAGGCGTTCGAGGAGTTTGCCGCGTCCGATGGTGCCGCCCCGTTTAAGCTCGATGCGCAGCGTCGTGAAATCCTCCGGCGAGCCCAAGCCATAGATGCAGGACACGCTCGCGATCACCACCACGTCGCGCCGGCTCACGAGCGAACTCGTCGTCGCGATACGGAGGCGCTCGATCTCCTCGTTGATCGAAGAGTCTTTCTCGATGTAGGTGTCGCTCGACGCAATGTAGGCCTCGGGCTGGTAGTAGTCGTAGTAGCTGACGAAGTACTCGACCGCGTTTTCCGGGAAAAAGTTTTTGAACTCCGAGTAAAGCTGCGCCGCCAGCGTCTTGTTGTGCGAGATGATCAGCGTCGGCCGGTCGCACTGCGCGATGACGTTGGCCATCGTGAAGGTCTTGCCCGAGCCCGTCACGCCGAGGAGCGTCTGGTAGCGGTTGCCCGCTTTGACCGACGCGACCAGCTTGTCGATCGCCTGCGGCTGATCGCCGGTCGGTTGATACTCGGAGTTGAGCTTGAACAGCATCCCTCAACTCATGACCAACGCCCGCAGATCCGCAACCGTCAGCTCATCGAGCCGGTACACCACGCGGTGGACCTTGCTCTCCAGCGTGCCGAGTTCGTGTGTCGTCGCCACACCCACGACCTTCATGCCGCCCGCATGCGCGGCCTCGATGCCCGCCAGCGCATCCTCGAAAACAATGCAGCGCCGCGGCTCGCAGCCGGTCTTCGCCGCTGCCTTGAGAAACACATCCGGGTCGGGCTTGCCGCGCGTGACATCCTCCGCAGTCACCATCCCGCCGAAGAGATCGGCGAAGCCGAGCACTCCGAGGATCGTCGTGATATTTTCCCGATGCGTGGAGGAGCCGATGCAGTTGGGCACGCCCGCGTCGCGCAGCCGGTGGAGAAACGTCTCCACGCCCGGCAGAGCCGCGATGCCCTTCTCGACGACGATCGCGCGATAGAGTTCTTCCTTGCGCAGCGAGAGGCGGCGCACCTCGGCGAGGTCACTCGTCCACTTCAGGATGTGCGGGATGATCCAGTCGTTTTTCTTCCCGAAGCCGGCCACGAAATGGCCCTCGGGCAGCGGACGCTTTTCCTCCGCCGCGAGGCGATCCCAGCTCTCTTCGTGCTGCCGCGACGAATCGATGATGACCCCGTCCCAATCGAAAATGACGCCGATCTTTTCCATAGGAAGTGCGGCAGACTCCGGCGGTCCGCGGCACTTCGCAAGGCTTCAGCGCGCCTTCTGCTCGCTCGCCGCCACTGGTGCCGCTGGCAGATCGACCTTGAGCGTGAGGCGCACTGGCACATTGGAGTCGTCGGTCAGGACGATGATCTCCTTCTCCTGAGGCCCTGTTCGCTTGCCGACCGTGAAATACACTTCGAGCGCCGCCGACTCACCCGGCGCGACTTCGCTTGAATTGAGAAATGTATCGGTGCAGCCGCAGGATGTTCTCACTTCGAGAATGTGTACGATGGTCTTCGATGTGTTCTTAAATGGAAACTTCGTCCGCACCATGTCGGCGCCCGGCTCGGCTTTGGCGGACACGACTCGCGTGGTCCACTCGAGCGCAGAGGCCGGGCTGGCGAGCACGAACGCTGAGAGCACGACGGCAAGGAAACGAAGAGCGTGTTTCATCTCAGAAATTCAACGTGATCCCATCGAGGAAATTTTCGTTGCTCGCGTAGCGAGTCGCGATGGCGCGGCCGAAGGCCGAGTGAAGCTGCGTGATCTGCTCGCGCTTGCTCGCATCCGATAGCGTGGGGCTGGCCCAAAGCTGCTGCATCGTATAGGTCGCCTGCGTGCGCATGTTGGCTAGCCAGACCGCATCAGCTATCGGCAAACCCGCCCGGCGTAAGTCGTGCAAAGCCGTCTGCGTCGCGGTGTCCTGAAGTTTCTGATACGCGTCATAGCGCTCACGCCCGAGCGCCGCGGTGAGCACAGTAGCGGAGTCCGCTAAGTCCGGATCGCGCGTGACTCGCAGGATCGCACCGAACTCCTGCTCCGTCGCCGCAAACCCAGCGAGGCGGTTGCGCAGCGCGGCTGCGGCGGGATCGTTCCACTGGCGGAAACGCTCCCACTCTGCCGCAGACAGCGCATCGCGTGCCGCTTCCAGCAGGTGGCCACCATCGATCGCCGCGTGATCAAGCTGCCCCGCGAACAGCACCGCCTCAAATCGGGTGCGCGCCTCGGCGGAGAGGCAGACGACATTCGGGGCCGGATGCTCTTCGCCGAAAATCGGTGTCAGCACAATCGCCTCGCCGCTTTCGCTCGGAAACAATTCCGCGAGCAGCCCATTGGCTTCGGTCGTGAGTTGTTTCAGCAGATCTTCGCGCGCGCGTTGCAGGCGAGAGAGTTCAGGGCCGACCTTTTCCGGCTCCCAAAAATTTGCTCCGAATCGCGCCTGCTCGAGATCGAGTTCCCGCGTGAGTTGGTCGCGGCGATAAAATGCCGTCAGCTCAGCGAGCGCCTCGCGTCGCGTGCGCTTCATGGGTATTACTTGCGGCACCTGCGGCTCTGTAGCATCCGTTGTTTTTGCCTCTGAAACATTAGAGGCAGCGACCGCGGGTTGTGCACTGGTGGGCTTTTTGCGTCCCGCCGGCGAGCGAGCGTGGGGTATGCTTTCGCGCCACAGCATGACAACTGCAGCGAGCAAACCGGCCAAGAGTAGTCCGCGGCGCAGCGTCATGCGGCGCGAGAGGAGAATTTCGTTAGTAGCACGAGGGGCAAAGAAGGAAACTCGGGGTGAGCGCATGGTACGCCTTTCCCCGGCCGCTGGTATCCCTCTTTTGAGGGGCTTCGCTGAAACGGACACGTGCTCGCCGCGCCCAGTGTGTTTCCTCGGAAATACGCATTTGTGATTTTGCCGTGTCATCCCCTCCAAAGGGGGATGTTCGCCGACGTGGCTTCCTATAATTATTAACGTACCCCTGAAACAAACCCAGTCGCCCCAACTGGTGTTACTCCAATGTCGGTTTGGGACGGCGCTTCGGGGGATAGTCATATCCAAAGAAAAGCACCCCTATGAAGTTTAAGCATACAGTCAGTCTGCTGGCGGTCGCGGCGTTTTGCGCGGCCACGTCAGTGTCCCATGCCACCGCTACGTTCCACAACACGGGCACCACGGCCAACGGTGGCGGTTTCTCGAACTGGGACGGCTCGAACCTCGACTCCCCCTGCAACATCACGCAGTCGACGAGCGTAGCCTATGGCGGCTCCGGCAGCTCGATCAAAGCGCAGGCCACCTACGCGGGCTCGGGCTACACCGGCCGCTATCACGCGATGAAGACGCACAACAACGCGTATCACCTCGGCGACACGGGCTTCTACGGCTTCGCGTTCTACCTGCAGAGCGCGTGGGACTTCTCGGGCTCGCAGCAGTACCAGCTCTTCCAATTCATCGCCGACTACTCGGACACCGGCTGCGATGATTGGCAGCCCTCGACGATGGTGTGGATTCAAGGCAACCAACTCGCGACGCGCCGCAACTACGGCAGCAGCGCGTGCAGCCGCACCACGCAGTCGTGGACCGGCCTCGCGACCGTCTCCGCCGGTGTGTGGCACCGCATCGTGATCCAAGCGCACTGGACCAACGACTCCACGGGCTACCTCAAGCTCTGGTTCGACGGCACCAAGGTTCTCGAGAAGCTCAATCAGGCCGTGACCATCAACGACAGCCGCTGGTACCGCATGGATGTCGGCATCTACGCCAACAGCTGGCACGATCAGGGCACCTGCGTCGGCTCGACCGATCGTCAGGCTTGGTTCGACAAGGTCGGCACCGGCAGCGCGTTCGCCGACGCCGATCCCGCTCAGTGGTAATTCCGGCGCGCTCGTCCGCCGTTTGCTCTTCGCCGCTCGGCCCGCTCGGGCCGGGCGGCTTCCCCAAAAAACCCGATTCATGAAACGTCGTTTGTCTGCTCTTCGTTTGGCCGTCGTGCTCAGCGCGTTCGCGAGCAGCCGGCTGTTGAGTGCCGCGCCCGAGGCCGAGTTCGCCCGGCGGATTTTCGATTTTACGCCCGTCTCCGAGAAGAACCCGATCGTCGCGCGTATCGGAGATTCCATTACAATTCCCGCCAGCGAGTACCGCGCTTATCAGCAGGCGGAAAAACTCCGCGCCATCGATGACCCCACGAGCCTGCCGCAGAAGCGGGCTGTGCTGGAGAGTCTGATCGATCAGGTCTTGAGCGTCGACGAGTCGTTTCGACGCGGCGTGGCCGATTCGCCTGAGTTTGCGAAGCGGATGAAATTCACGCGCGCGATGCTGCTGACCGACTTTCTCTCGGCTGAGGTCGTCGCCAAGCAAGCCAAGTCCCCCGCCGATAACGCCACCGTGCTCGCGGCCTACGCCGACAGGCTTTTCGACGCCGCCGATATCGAAGTCTCCAACGAAGCCTACGACATGCTCAAGGGTGCCGCGCATGCCATAGATGTCAGCGATGCCGCCTCGCATCTCGGGCCCGTGATGGAGCCGCCCGCCATCGCTTCGGCCAAGCTGCGCACCATCGTGCAGCGCACGCCCGACGTGGTGCTCGCGCGCTACAATCAATCAAAGATTTCCGTGCGCGAGATTCTCGTGATCTACGCCGGCCTGCCCGCGCCCCGCCCTAAGGTCGACACGCACGAGTCGTTCCTCGCCATGATCAAGCCGCGCATCGTCCCCGAACTGATGGCTTTCGAGGCCGAGCGGCAGGGCATCGACCAGCAGCCCGCGTTTCAAAGCAAGCTCCTCGAAAATCGCAGCGCACTCCTTCGCTTCCACGCTCAAGGCGCAGCCGAGCGGGAGGCCAATCTCATCCTCAAAGGGCCCGAGTTGGAGCAGCGTTTGCAGGCCTGGTATCAAGAGCACAAGGCCGACTACGCCGCGCCGACCGAGGGCGGGGAAAAGAAAATCCCGTCGTTTGCCGAGGCGCGCTCGCGCATTGAGGGCGACTATTCCGTGGCGCTCTGCGAGCAGTTGTTCACCGAGCACGTGCAAGGCCTCCGCAAAAGCACGACGATTACCGTCGACGAAGTGGTGCTGAAAGCGCTTTGAGCGACGTCACGCGACGCGTGCGATTCTGCTTTTGCCCATGCCCGAGGTAAGTTTCGCTGCGGGCATGACGACGCGCCGCATTTTCTTGGTCATCGCGTTTCTCGCGTTCGTCGCGCGAGCCTCCGCGGTCGAGTGGACGGAGACTGAACTGCACGTCACGGCCAAGCCGCACCAGAAGACCGTCGAAGTCACCTTCAGCTATCGCAACACTGGCGCATCGCCAATGCGCGTGCTCTCCGCGCTGCCGAGCTGCGATTGCGTAAAGGTCGAGTTCGCTCGCACCGAAACCGCCAAGGGCGAGACTGGCGAACTCGACGTCACGCTCTCGCTCACCGGCCTCGAAGGCCCACAGGAAAAGACCATCCGCGTCACGACGAGCGATGCACCGAAGCAGCCCGTCACATTGAAGCTGATCGTTGAGCGAGGCTGAGCCTATGTCTCCGAGGAAACCGCGCCGATTGTGCGCGCTGCGGTGTTCCCGCGCGGCAAGCTCCCCCGCATACATATCACCGCGGCTGCTCGTGGGATAAGAGGCGGCATTGAAGCCCGACGCGTGCCGTTGCCGATTGCTAAAGGTCCGCCGCACGTCCATGGTCGGCTCATACAAAAACGTGGCCGTCCCCTCGGCCCCAAACCCCTCCGTTGCTCATGTCCAAAGCGATTGTTTCGTCGTTGTACGATTCCGATGTCTTCCGCATGGCGTGCCGTCAGTTCGACCAGGCCGCTGATGCCATCAACCTGCCGGACGCGATCCGCGACCGCACCAAGTATCCGCGCCGCTGCCTCGCCGTGTCGCTCCCCGTCAAGCGCCGCGACGGCTCCGTCACGGTCTTCGAAGGCTACCGCGTCCAGCATAACCTCTCCACCGGCCCGTCGAAGGGCGGCATCCGTTTCCACCAGGACGTGACGCTCGGCGAGGTCGCCGCGCTCTCCATGTGGATGAGCTGGAAATGCTCGCTCACCGGCCTGCCTTACGGCGGCGCCAAGGGCGGCGTGATCGTCAATCCCAACGATCTCACCGAGTCCGAACTCGAGCACCTCTCGCGTCGCTATATGCAGGAGCTGGTCAACTTCGTCGGCCCGCAGATCGACGTGCCCGCCCCCGATGTCGGCACCAACGAAAAGATCATGGGCTGGATGATGGACACGTATTCCAATCACGTGGGCCATCTCTCCCCTGCGGTCGTCACCGGCAAACCCATCTCGCTCGGCGGCTCGCAGGGCCGTCGCGAAGCCACCGGCGCAGGCGTCGCGTACCTCATCAAGAAGTACCTCGAAGACCTGAAGATCCCGATCACCGACGCCACTGTCGCGATCCAAGGCTTCGGCAATGTCGGCAGCGAGACCGCCATCGCCCTCGCCCGCTATGGCGCGAAAATCATCGGCATCTCCGACTACACGGGGGCGTTTTACAATGCGCAGGGCATCAATATCGACCTCGCCCTCAGCTACGTGCGTTCGCAGAAAGTCCTGCGCGATTTCCACGGCGGCGATGCCATCACCAATGAGCAGTTGCTTGAACTCCCCTGCACCGTGCTCGTGCCCGCCGCGCTGGAGCGCGTGATCACCGAGACCAACGCGCCGAAGCTCAAGTGCCGGCTCCTCGCCGAGGCCGCCAACGGCCCAACGACCAACGACGCCGACAAGATCATCGAGGACCGCGGTGACATCGAGCTGATCCCCGATGTGCTGTGCAACTCCGGCGGCGTGATCGTCTCCTACTTCGAGTGGCTCCAGAATCTCCAGAGCTATTACTGGACGCGCGACGAGGTGCTCCAAAAGCTCTTCGCCATGCTCGACAAGGCGAAGGACTCGGTCGACTACCAGAAGCGGAAGTTCAAGTTTAGCCGCCGCCTCGCCGCCCTCACCCTCGGCATCCAGCGCGTGGCCGATGCGAAACAGAGCCGCGGGTTGTTCCCGTAACCGGACTTAGCCACTGATTACACAGATGATCACAGATAAAGTCCTCCGTCATCTGTGCCTATCGGTGTAATCTGTGGCTAAAAGTTCTGTTTCTGAGCGGGTCACCGTGGGATTGAAACTGGCCGTGGTGGTGCAACAATTTCGCCGCCGTGCCGTCTCACCGCTTGCCCCGCCTCATGAAGCGCCTTGCTGCCGCCGCCCTCTTTGCCCTGTTCGCCTACGCCGCCACCGCGGCTGAGCCTACGGTCGAAGCCATCGTGGCCGCGTCCAAGCTCCTCGACGCGCCCAACTATAGCTGGACCACCACCACGATGCGCGACAAGCGCTCCAGCATGGCCGACTGCAAGATTCAGGTCGGCGGGTATGCGCTCGTCTCGCTCCCATTGAGCCCGGCGATCCGCCGCGTGCTGGGCATCGCCGATGAGGGGATGGACGAAGATCTCACCGCCGTCTTCGACCAGACGGGCAACTGCGTCATTAAGACCTCGCGCAAGGGCTGGCTCGCGCCCACTGAGCTGCCGCGCAGAATCTCGCGCTCGTCATCGGGTTTCAGCATCGCCTATCCGCACGAGGAACTGGCGGTCATCATTGCCAACTACACTGAGCTGAAAAACGAAGGTCAGTTTGTAAGCGGCACACTCTCCGAAACGGGAGCCAAGCTACTGCTCGTGAAGCCAGCGCAAACCGACCTGGTGCCGCGGGCGGCCAAGGGCACATTCAGGCTTTGGCTCAAGGACGGTCGCCTCGACTCCTATGAAGTGCAGCTCGAAGGTACGATGGTGAACCTCAAGGCCAATTCCAACGCCAGCCCGCTCGTCGACCACGTCACGACCAATACCGTGATCAAGGACGTCGGCCGCACGCAATTCGACGTGCCCCAAGCCGCCCGGGAAAAACTGGAGCGGCGATGAAACTCTTCGCGCTGGCTCTGCTCACGCTCGGTTTCGTCGGCCGCACCGTCGCCGGCCCGACCGAGGATGTGCTCGCCGCCGCGGTGAAGGTGATGGACGCGCCGAACTACGCGTGGACCTATACGCTGATGCAGGACACGCGCAGCGAAACCCTCGAAGGCAAAAGCGACCACTCCGGCGTGAGCATCGTAACGATGCCCATGGCCCCGATCGTGGCGCGCATGCTGGGATTTCCAGAGCGGGACAGCGAGCAGTCACTGCTCGCCATCTTCAAGGGCGGGGACAACTGCGTCATCAAAACGGCCTCAGGCTGGAAAAAGCCGGGTGATATCACCGGGTCGCTTGAGCGCGGCCGGGATAGTTCCAGCGGTAGTATCCCCGGCAGTTTTGGCGGGATGCGCCACCGCCGGGCCAATGGCAGCGGTCGCGGAGCGACGCTTGCGCTCGATTTTTCCATCAACCCGCCGAGCGACGAGATCGCCATCATCGTCGCCAACTACACCGAGCTCAAAGTCGACGGCGCCACCGTCACCGGCAAGCTCTCCGAGGAAGGCGCCAAGCTCCTGCTCGTGCGTCCCGGTCAAAAAGACCTCGTCCCACGCACCGCCACTGCGACCTTCAAGCTCTGGCTCAAGGACGGCAAACTCGAGAGCTACGAGATCGAGGTGGAAGGCACCTTCACCAAAATCGGGGATAGCGAAAAGAACGAGCGCCCCTCCCGACAAACCATCACGGTTCAGATCAAAGACGTCGGAAAAACCACCGTCGAAGTCCCCGAAGAGGCGATGAAGGCGCTGGGGAAATAGCGGCGCTCAGAGCAGCGCCGGCAACTGATCCAGCGAGCGGATGAAAGCCCCCGCTTCGCGCTCGACCTTCGCGCGGGCGGTGTAGCGGCCGAAGCCGACGAAGAGGTCCACCTCGGGTTTGGTTTCGAGGTCACTCGCGCCATCGCCCACCATCACGATACGCGAGGGCTTCAGCTCGGCTTTGAGTGCGCGGATGATCTCGGGTTTGCCGCCCGAGCGCGTCGTCGGATAGTGCTCGTCGTAACCGCGATAGTTGCCCGTAGCGTCGAAAAACAGATCCACCGCCTCGATCCGTGTGATGCCGAGTTCCACCGCGAGCGGGGCGA
The DNA here is from genome assembly GCA_048498795.1 of Verrucomicrobiota bacterium. GTDB lineage: Bacteria > Verrucomicrobiota > Verrucomicrobiia > Opitutales > Opitutaceae > JBEHXH01. Next base: position 10,904 of record JBEHXH010000015.1, on the reverse strand, counting down.
TCGCCGGGCGAAATCCGCCGCTGATGATCAGCACGGTCCAGCCGGCCTGCCGCAGTGCGTTGATCGTGGCCTTGGCCGTCGGTTCGATGGTCTCGATGTAACGCTGCCCCACCGCCGCGACATCCGCCGCGCGCGGTTGAATGATTTCAAGGCGGCGGCCGAAGACGGCCTCGACGGCGAGTTTGCCGTTCATCGCGTCGTTGGTCATCGCCTCGACCTCGGCGAAGATCTGCGGCCCACGCACGCGCGCGAGTTCGTCGATACCCTCGATAGCCGAGAGAGTGCTGTCGCAGTCGAAGCAGAGGAGGCGCGTCATCGCAAAGGCTCACAAACCGCCTGAAACCGGCCCGCCAATCAACCCAAATTCCCGTCGTACCGTGAGTCGTGGATCAATCATGATTGGGCCAGAAACGTCAAAACCGACCGACCGCCAAAGCGGCTTCGCAGGAGCTCAGCCCTCCACAGGACAACAGGTTGCAGTCGCTCCAACGATGCGGCTGATGCATCGCACTGGAGTTGCCGTCCAAAAACAAAAAAGCCCGCCGGGATGCGGCGGGCTTTGAAAGTTGTTTCGCTAGCGGGCGCTTACTTCTTGGCGCCGCCGCGCTTGAACTTCGAGGTGAACTTCTCGACGCGGCCGGCCGTGTCGACGAGGCGCTTCTCGCCGGTGTAGGCGGGATGCGAGTCCATGGTCACGTCGCGGACGATGATGAAGTAGTCCTTGCCATCGATCTGCTCCGTACGGGCAGACTTCATGGTGGACTTGGTGAGGAAACGCTTGCCCGTACCGATATCGAGGAAGCAAACGTTGTTAAGAGTGGGATGGCCTTCGGCTTTCACGGGAAAATAGGTAGGTTTCAGCCCTGACGCGCTTTGTAACGCGGCTCGGTCTTGTTGATGACGTAGACTTTGCCCTTGCGACGCACGACCTGGCAGGCCGGGTGACGCTTCTTCGCGGATTTGATGGAGGAAACAACTTTCATAAAAGGCACCAAAGCAGACGGCTCACGGACCCCTGTCAACTGAAGAATAAATATCCTTTTGCCGGTGGCTCAATTCCACTCGGGTTTCTCGGGTTCGTCGGCCATCAGACGCCACTCCGGACCGGCGCGGCGGAGGAGCGCGCGCCAGAGCATCTCGTGCTCGTCTTGGAAAAAAAGATCGGCGGGCGCATCGGAGACAACCCACGTGCGGTGCTTCATCTCGTTCTCCAATTGGCCGGCAGACCAGCCCGAGTAACCGAGGAAACCACGCACCACGGTCCCCGGCTCCGCGAGGAGTTGGATGGCCTTTTCCGGCTCGATGGCGAAGTGAAGACGGAAGCCGTCGTCACGCGTCTGCCATGCGGCAAGGATCAACTGATCGAGCTGCACCGGGCCGCCCTTGAAGACCGGCACCGCCGCCAGCGGGCCGAGCGCGAAGTCGCCCTGCAGTTCGCCGAGGCGCTTACCCAACGGACGATTGAGCACCACGCCCATCGCGCCCTCGCCGTTGTGCGCCGACATCAGGACCACCGTGCGCAGGAAATTCGGGTCGCGCAAAATCGGGTGCGCCAGCAGCAGGCTGCCGGCGAGCGATTGCTTGGCGGTGGAGCGGGGTTCGCGCATGCGGGTGACGGCGGCCACTCAATACCCATTCGGCCGCGCCGTCAAAGTCACAGCTTCAACACTTTCACGCCCGCGTCGGCCAGCAACGGTCCGACGAGCGGGTCGTTTTGGTAATCGGTGTGGTAACGTACTTCGGCGATGCCCGCGGCGGAGAGAATCTTCGCACAGTTGATGCACGGATAGTGCGTCACGTAAGCAACGCAGCCCTCGACCGAGCTGCCGCGACGCGCGGCATCGGCCACGGCGTTTTGCTCTGCGTGCACTGTGCCTTGCTCGTGGCCATCGCGCACGCGCGAGACATGCGGCGTGCCGGGGAGATAGCCGTTGTAGCCCGCCGCGACGATGCGGTTTTTCCGTTGCCCGCCCGCGACGAGCACACACCCGACGTGGAGCCGCTCGCAATTGGAGCGCGACGCGATGAGATAAGCTGTCGCCATGAAATAATCGTCCCACGACGGACGCTCCGCCGCATGCTGGGTCACTTGGGCGATTTGGTCGACGAAAGAGGGCTGGTTGGTCGGCTCGGACATGGGCGTTGGATAGAAGGCGGAAAGGATGCTGCGGGAATTGGGAAAAGCTCCAAGCACCAACATCCAAGCTCCAGTGAAGCTTCAAGGTTTCAGGGGCAGAAAATCCTGGCAGATCGCGCGCCATTCTTTTGTGCCTTCTGCGCCTTCTGTGGCCAACTCACGTCGGGTGTGGGCTCGTTGCGAGCGAGCTCGCAACCCACATTTTGGCAGAAGTTGGCGCTTAATGCTTGGTACTTCAGTGGAGCTTGGAGGTTGGAATTTGGAGCTTCGCACGCACCGCGTGCCCGCGCATGATGTACAAAGAAAAAATGCCCACCCTCACCGATCTCGTCAGCTACTGTGACCAGCGCACGCGGCGCAGCGCGTTTCGCGACGCGCCCGGCGCCTTCAACGGCCTGCAGGTCACCAACGACGGCCGAGTGACAAAGATCGGCGCGGCGGTTGACGCGGGTGTGGTGCCGTTTCAGCGCGCGGTCGAGGCCGGCGTGGATTTTCTCATCGTGCATCACGGCATGTATTGGGACATGCCGCGTCCGATCACTGGCGCCGTGTACGACCGCGTCGCCACGCTCATCCGCGGCAACTGCGCCCTCTACTCCAATCACCTGCCGCTCGATGCGCACCCCGAGATCGGCAACAACGCCCTGCTCCTCGCCCAGCTCGGCCTCAAGCCCGAGCAGCCGTTTTTCTACCGCGACGGCGAGAACATCAGTTGGATCGGCCGCAACACGCTCAGTCGCGACGAAATCCGCACGCGTCTGCAGGCCGCGTACCCGAATGGCGTGATCCCGATTGAGTTCGGCTCGGAGCAGCCCCACGCCGTCGCCGTGTGCAGCGGCAGCGGCGCGAGCGTGGGCGACGAGTTGCACCGCCATGGCGTAGATACGTACATCACTGGCGAACTGCGCGAGCACTTCTTCAACTGGGCGCAGGAAGAGAAACTGAATCTGTATCTGTGCGGGCACTACGCGACGGAGGTGCACGCGGTGAAGGCGCTCGCGGCCGAGCTGTCCGCGAAGTTTGGACTGCCATGGGAGTTTATTGAGACGGAGAACCCGCTCTGAGTGGGAAATCCCAAACGTCAAAGGTCCAAATCCCAAAGAATATACAAAGGTCAGCGCTTCGCTTTCTGCGTCCGGCTGTGGGTTGCGAGCTTGCTCGCAACGGGAATACGCTCGATCCGGGTTGGCCACAAAAGGCACATGAGACACAGAAGCCTTCTGCGCCTCGTTGGGATTTTCCGGTCTTGGAACTTTGAATCTTTGTTGGACCTTTGGCGTTTGTGATTTCCGCCGTCTTCGGCGGCCCAAACTTTAGCTTCGCCTTCCGACCGTCGAACTCCCCTGCTCTCCTCTCCCCGCATGAAACGCATCGCCATCCTCAACGGCCCAAATCTCGACCGCCTCGGCAAGCGCGAGCCCGAGATCTATGGCAGCGCCACGCTCGCCGATCTTGAGAAGGCGTTGCGCGCTGAGTTCGGCGGTCAGGCGCAACTCGAGTTTTTTCAGTCCAACCATGAGGGCGCGCTGATCGACAAGATCGCGGCGCTGACCGATGCGAAGATCGATGGCGTGGTGATCAATGGCGGCGCGTTCACCCACACGAGCGTCGCGCTGCGCGATGCATTGCTGGGTGCGCACCTGCCGACGATCGAGGTCCACATTTCCAACATCTACAAGCGCGAGGAGTTTCGCCACCAGTCGCTCACGGCGCCGGCGTGCATCGCCGTCATCACGGGCTTGGGCCTCGAAGGCTACCATGCCGCGGTGCGCTTCCTCCTGAAACGCTGACCGGATGAGCGAAACGGTCTGGCTGGTCTGCCACACGCGCCCGCGCTGCGAGAAGAAGTTCGCGGCGCTCATGCGGGCCGAAAAGTTCGAACACTATCTGCCACTGATCAACAGCGTGCGGAAGTACAAGGATCAGACGAAAACCTTCACCAAGCCGCTGTTTCCCGGCTACGTTTTCGCCTGCGTGCCCAACGAACTGAAGGCCCGCATCTATCAGCAGGACCTGCTCGCGCGCGCGATTCCGATCGATGACGTGCCGCGTTTCCTGAAGCAACTCGAGGATGTCCGCGCCATCGTGGCGTCCGGCTACCAGTTGAGTGTCATGCCGTTGCTCACGAAGGGCCGCCGCGTAAAACTCCTTGGCGGCGCGCTCCACGGCCTCGAAGGCTACATCGACGATCCGGCCAATCCCAAGGGCATCGTCATCTCCGTGGACGTGTTGCGGCAGGGACTTTTGGTCAAAGTACCGGTAGAGAACCTTCAGGCGTTGCCGTAGTCTAGGATGTGATGCGCTTTCTGCGTCCTGCTTACCTCCTCCTCGGTCTTACCCTGCTCGCGGCCTCGGTCGCGAGGGCCGATGAAAAACCCTCGTTTCGCGATCTCCTCTCGCCTTGGCGTTGGGATCAGCTCGTCGACAGCTGGCCCGATCTCCTCGACCAGAATCTCCCCAGCCTGAAGCCTAGCGGTGCCGTGAAGGTCTACGTGCGTCCCCACTTCGGCGACTTCTTCCGCAAGGACTATGTCCGCATCCCCGTCGGCGTGCGCGTGAAAGTCGCGGAGCGGATCGAGCTCAGCAGCGAGGTCGAAGGCTACCTCACTCACGGTCTGCGGGATAGTTTTTCGAAAAACGGGTTCTCCACCTTCCGCGTCGGCTCAAAGTACGAGCAGCCCCTCGCCTGCGGCAATGGCGCGGCGCTAAGTACCGGTGTAAACTTCAGCACGCCGCTCAGCCGTCCCCCGGTCGAGCTCACGGATGGCCTGCGGCACACGCAGCCCTATGTCGCGATGACGCGCCCGATTTTTCCGCAGTGGAAACTTGTCGGCTTCGGCACCATCGGTGCCGACCTGCTCGACATGACGCATATCCAGACGCACTTCGGCAAAAACCAGCTTCACACCAATGCCCTCGGCACCTCCTTCGGCGTCACGCGCGATTGGACGAAGTTCACCACCTCGCTCACGCTCAGCTACACCACCTCGGAGTTGATCTCCGACGAGTCCGCTTCAGTCGTCGCCCTGCGCCCTGAAATGACCATCCCCTTCACGCTCGGCAAATCGGAGCGCCTGCGCTGGTACCTCACCCTCGGTGCCCGCGGCATCCACGGCCTCGATGGCAACGAGTTCGGCGTGAGCAGCAGCCTGCGCGTGGAGTTTCAGAATCGGAAGAAGGCGAAGTAGCGTCCGGCTTCGGCCACAAAAGGGCCAGCGAGCTACAGCGGCGGCGAGCGCCTACCGCTCGCGCTTTCAGCGCAGCAAACGAACGAAGCGCTTACTTCGCCATCGCGGTCGTGACGATGGTCTCGACGTCGGCGATGTTGAAGGGCTTGGGAAGCACGGCGTGGGCGCCGAAGCCGCGGGCGATGCCGAGGTATTGCTCACCGGGCACGTGGCCGCCGCCGGACATGGCGATGACCTTGGTACCGGGGTGCTTCTTGCGCACGGCGGCGATCACTTCGAGGCCGTCGCTCTCGGGCATCAGCAGGTCGGTGATCACGAGGTCGAATTTCGACTGCGCGAGCATCTTTACCGCCTCATGGCCGTCGCCTGCGCAGGCGATGCGGTGGCCCGATTTCGCGAGGATCATGTTGAGGATCTCGCGAATCTCAGGCTCATCGTCGACGATGAGAATGGAGTGTGACGCCATAGTGTGGGACTAGTCGGTGCAGCTTGAACTGCGCCGAGTGACATCGCCCATTAGGGGCGAAACTTGACCGAAATCAATCGCTGTCGCACGAAAGCGGTTGCACCTGCCCCCTCCCCTGCGTCCATTGCGCGCTCAAGCATGGCTGATTTTCTCGAAACCAAGTCCAAAGGCACCAAGGCCTTCCTCATCGGCGTCCATACCCCGGAGATGCCGGAGGGCGAAGCGGAGGAGCTGCTGGCAGAGCTGACCGAGTTGGTGGAAAACCTCCGCCTGACCATCGTGCGTTCCACGCTGGTCCGCCTGCGCACGACCACGCCGGCGCTGCTGCTCGGCAAGGGCAAGACCGAAGAACTCGCCGAGCTGGCCAAGGCCGACGGCGCGGATGTAATCGTTTTTGACCATGCGCTCTCTCCCGCCCAGCAGCGCAACTGGGAAGAACTCTCGGGCCTCGCCGTGATCGACCGGCAGGAAGTCATCCTCGAAGTCTTTGCCGACCGCGCGCACACGCGCGAGGCGGTACTGCAGGTGGCGCTCGCGCGTATGGAGTACTCGCTGCCGCGCCTCACGCGCGCGTGGACGCACTTGTCGCGTCAGCGCGGCAAGGGCTCGATGGGTGGTGAGGGCGAAACTCAGCTCGAGCAGGACCGCCGCATCGTCCGCGATCGCATCGCGCATCTGAAGGAAGAGCTGGTCAACGTCGTCCAGCAGCGCGATGTCCAGCGCCGCCGTCGGCTGCGCGTGCCAGTACCGACCTCGGCGATCGTCGGCTACACCAATGCCGGAAAATCCTCGCTGCTCAACGCCCTCACCGGCGCGCATGTGCTCGCAGAAGACAAATTGTTCGCGACGCTCGATCCGACCACGCGTCAGCTTTTGCTGCCGGGAAATCAAAAGCTGCTCGTGACGGACACGGTCGGCTTCATCCGGCGTTTGCCGCACGGTCTCGTGGAGGCGTTCAAGGCGACGCTCGAGGAAGTAGTCGTCGCGGATTTCCTGATTCACGTGCTCGATGTCACGAGCCCGCATCTCGAAAAGCACCGGCAGACGACGCTTGGCGTGCTCGGCGAACTCGGTGCGGCGGGCAAGCCGACGATCACCGTTTTCAACAAGGTCGACCTCGCGACGCAGGTGGAAATCGCCGCGGCGCTGCAGCTCGTACCCGACGCGCTCTTAATTTCGGCGAAGTCCGGCAAGGGCCTGCCCGAATTATCACAACGTGCGCTCGAACTGATCGCTCAGGACGGAGGGGCCGTCGATTTGCTCGTGCCGCATGAGCGCTACGACGTGATCGCGCGGCTGCACAAGCTCGGCCATATCCATGCGCAGGAACAGCGGGACGACGGGGTGTTTCTGCAGGGACGTTTCCCGCCGTCGCAGCAGGCGTTCTTCGCACCGTTCGTGGTGAAGAGCTGAGATTCGATCCGGTTTTTTACAGGAGGGAACGGAGGAAAGGCAGGAGAAGATTTTGGCCACAGATTACACAGATGAGCACGGATGGCTGACGCCTTGATCTGTGCCAATCTGTGCAATCTGTGGCTGCTCTCCTGCCTTGTCTCCGTTTCCTCCTGTAAAAATTTCCGGGCTTACTCGGCGTCGTAGACTTGAACGCGTTTCCAGAGGGCGCGGAATTTTTCGTTGAAGGCGACGTGGATGGGGTCGGCCTGATAGGCGTTGTGGGCCGCGACGTTTTTGCAGATCACGGTCAGCGAGACGTCGAAGGTTTTGTCGACCACAGGGCGGTCGGGGACGGCAGCGGGGGCGCCGACGTAGACTTTCTCCACGGACTTGATGCGCGCGAGCGACTCGACGCCGCGGCGGAACTCGGCGCGCTCGACGAGCGTGAGCTTGGGCTTCAGCCAGAAATAAACGGTGTGCACCAGCATCGTGCCCTGTCGTTACGCCGGAGTGACATACCGGGACAAACTATTTCGACCCGTTTACGCAATTTTACGGCACTATAGCGTCCAGCCGCGCGAGCTCTTCGACGACACTGGTGTTCATCGGCACGTCGGGATCGGCGGAGAGGCGTGCGGAGAGGAGGAGCTTCGTGTAGGGATGCTGCGGGGCGTCGAAGATCTGCGCGGTGGGCGCGTACTCGACGATGCGGCCCTTGCGCATCACGGCGACGCGCGCGCAGATGTCGCGGACGAGGTCGAGATTGTGCGCGATGAAGAGAAACGTGAGGCGCAGTTCGCGTTGGAGCTCTTGCAGCAGCTCGATCACCTGCGCACGCACCGAAACGTCGAGCGCCGAGGCAGCCTCGTCGCAGACGACGAGCGAGGGACGCATGATCAGAGCGCGCGCGATGCCGACGCGCTGGCGCTGGCCGCCGCTGAAGGCGTGCGGGTAGCGGTTGGCGTGCTCGGGCTTGAGGCCCACGCGGCGGAGCATGTCGGCGACGCGGTCGTCGAGTTCGCGGCCGCGCGCGAGGCGGTGGATCACGAGCGGCTCGCCCACGATGTCGGCGACCGTCATGCGCGGGTTGAGCGACGAGTACGGATCCTGAAACACCATCTGCACGTGCTGACGCACGGGGACGAGTTCGCGGTCGGTGAGCTTGGCGAGGTCGAGCACGCGGCCGTCGGGCTGGCGGAAAAGGATTTCGCCCGCGGTCGGTGTCATGGCGCGGAGAATACAGCGGGCGGCGGTGGTTTTGCCTGAACCGCTCTCGCCGACGAGACCAAGCGTCTCGCCGGAAGCGAGATCGAAGCTCACGTCTTCGACGGCTTTCACGAGGCCGATGGTCTTGGGCCAGAAGCCGCGGTCGTGGATTGGGAAATGCTTCGTCAGCCCGCGCACGGCGAGAAGCGGTCCGGCGGCGTTTTTCTCCGGTGCGCTCATGCGATGTGCTTCCGGCCGGGCAATGCGTCGAGCAAGGCGCGGGTGTAGGGATGCTGGGGCTGCTTGAGCACGGTGCGGACCGGGCCGCGCTCGACGATCATGCCGCGCTGCATCACGGCGACGTCGTCGGCCATCTGCGCGACCACGCCGAAGTCGTGCGTGATCAGAAGCACCGCGCAGCCGATCTCGCGCTGGAGATTTTTGATGAGCCCGAGGATTTGCGCCTGCAGAGTCACGTCGAGCGCGGTCGTGGGCTCGTCGGCGATGAGCAGTTCGGGGCGGCACACGAGCGCCATTGCCACGACGATGCGCTGGCGCTGGCCGCCGGAGAGTTCGTGCGGATAACGGTCGTAGCTACGGTCGGGGTCGGCGATGCCGACCTTGCGGAGCATGTCGACGGTGAGGCGACGCGCCTCTTCCTCGCCGTAGGCATGGTGCGCGCGGATCGCTTCGGCGACCTGGAACCCGACGGTGAGCACCGGTGAAAGCGCGGTCATCGGCTCCTGAAACACCATGCTCACGAGCCCGCCGCGCACGTGGAAGAGTGTGTCGGAGTCGTCGGCGAGATCGGTGATGTCGATTTCGCCCGCGCGCGCGGAGTGCAGCACGATGCGGCCATCGACGGTGCGGCCCGGTGGCTGCACGAGGCGGAGGATAGAGTAGGCCGTGACACTCTTGCCCGAGCCGCTTTCGCCGACGAGCGCGAGGGTGCGGCCGCGCTCCAGCGTAAACGACACGCCCTGCACCGCGGGCACGACGAGGTCCGGCGTGTAGAACGACACGCGCAGGTCGCTGACTTCGAGAAGCGGACCGGAGGGCATCATCGCGACGCGTAGGGATCGGCGGCATCGCGCAGGCCGTCGCCGAGGAAGTTGAAGCTGAGCACGGTCAGCACCACGAAGACCACCGGCATGAGCAGCCACGGGTAGTTGGCGACGGTCTGCAGGCTCAGGCAGTCCTGCAGCATCACGCCCCAGCTCACGATGGGATTGCGCAGGCCGAGACCGAGAAACGACAACGACGTCTCGCCGAGGATCATCGTCGGCACGCTCAGCGTGAGGACCACAATGATGTGGCTGGAGAAGCCGGGTAACAGGTGGCGAAACAGGATGCGCCCCGGCGATGCGCCGAGGAGTTTCGCGGCGGTCGCATAATCCTCCTCGCGAAGCGCGAGGATCTTGCCGCGGACCACGCGCGCGAGACTCGTCCAGCCGAGTAAGCTGAGCACAATCGTAACCGCAAAATACACCGCGAGTGGCGACCATTCGGAAGGCACGATGGCGCCGAAGGTCAGCCAGAGCGGGATCTGCGGCAGGGCGTTGACGACGTCGATCACGCGCTGGACGAGATTGTCCACCGCACCGCCGCAGTAGCCGGAGAGTCCGCCGATCCCGACGCCGAGCACGAAGGTCACCGCGATGGCGACGAAGCCGACCGACAGACTGATGCGCGCGCCGTAGGCTAGCCGGCTGAAGATATCGCGGCCGTACTTGTCGGCGCCGAGGAAGTAGAAGGTCGGCGCGAGATCGGCCTTGGTCGACAGCTGCGGATTTTTCACGCCGAAGAAGTGGCGGTCCCAGCGGATGATCTTCCAAAACGTGTACGGCTCGCCGCGCACGAAGAAACCGAGCTCGACGGCCTCGGTGGCGTCCTCGACGTAGGATTTTTTCAGGGTGAGCGGATCGACCGCGCGGCGCATCGCGGGAACGTAGAGGCCGTGTTGAAAGGAAAAGCGCGGCAACTGCGGCGGCGTGTACGCACGCTCGAGGTCGCGCCACTGCCGTGGATACGGCGCAAAAAACTCCGCGCACAACGCCAGCCCGTACAGCACGCCGAGCAGGTACAGCGAAGCGACCGCGAGCCGGTGGCGAGCGAAGCTCCGCCGCACCAGCGCCCACTGGGAGAGCGCACCGGCGGAGGGTTCGAGATTGGGGGTTGGGGCGGCCGCAGCCGACATGGGGCTGCTATGCAATCGCGTGCGCGTGGAGCGGCAAGGGGCAATGCACAACACGTGTCCGCTGGCAGAGTATGCGGCGGGGGTGCGGCGTGCCCATTGCAGAAAGCGGGCAGAGCGAAGTCGACTCGCTGGCGCTCGTCGCTACGGCGATCATCGAACGCGGTGGGGGCACCGCGTCCCCATCGGTGAACCCAGAGCATAACGCGGGCGGATCTGAGTCGGGGCGTAAACAGCCTGTCGGACTTAGGAATCGAGCGAGAGGAAAAGGGGCAGGAGGAAAGAAAAAGGGCGAAGCGGCGCTTGCGAGTGAGTGCG
>JBEHXH010000014.1:0-146436 GCA_048498795.1 Verrucomicrobiota bacterium | reverse complement strand
GCTGCGCCACGAGATCGTGTGCGAGTAGGCGCAACTGTAGCCGCTGTCGCAGCGGCCGATCTGCTGGCCTTCCTCGATGCCGAACTCGAGCGAGCGAAATCGCGTAAGGTGCCCGATCTTGTCGGCGGCGGCCTGGTCGGCGGAGCGACCGAGCTTGAGGTTGGCGCCCTCGGTCTTGCGCGGCTGCGTGCCGGTGAGATACGCGGACATCGCGCGCGCGTGGTCGCCGGGCCCGTCGCCATTCGGGTTGGCCTTGTCGCAGACGAGGCCACTGACGACGGAGAACTTGTCTTTGAACGGCGCGAGCGGCAGCAGCGTCGGCGTGAGTTCATACGACGAGCCGACCGCGGCCGGCGTCCAGTTCTGCATGTCGATGCCGTTGGGGACATACATCCAGGCGACGCGCTTCGGTGCGGCGACGGCCTTGGCCGCGGCCTTCGCCTCGGCGCCGAGGAGGCGCGTGGGAATCATCGAGTCGAGCACAGGCAGCGCGATCGCCGTGCCCAGACCGCGCAACATTGTCCGGCGGGAGAGAATCAATTGGCTCATATGTCACCTGGTTTTTTTCTGCCGTTTCGTTTCTGGAAAGCGTCACTCCGCACGATCTCCTCGATCAGCGTGGAAAATTTGTAGCCGTTCTGCTTCATCGCCGCGGTGATGGCGTCCGTCGTGCGGCGGTCGTAGGATTCGAGGCCGCGACCGAGGGCGAAAGTCAGCATCTTGCCCGTGAGACAACTCACGAACTCGTCACTTTGCGATTTGATAATCTTCCGCAGCTCGGCCGGGCCGTTGAACGACCGCCCCCCAGGCAGCGTGCCGGCGGCGTCGATTTTTTCGGTGCCGTCCTGCGTGCGCCACGCGCCGGTCGCGTCGAAATTTTCCAGCGCGAAGCCGATGCCGTCCATCTGCTCGTGACACGCGGCGCAGCTCGGATTCGCGCGGTGCTGCTCCATGCGCTGGCGGAGTGTGCCCGCGAGTTCGGCGGCGTGACCCTCGGCGAGCGCGGGGACGTTCGGCGGCGGCGGCGGTGGCGCGGCATCGAGGAGATTTTCCAACACCCACTTGCCGCGCTGCACCGGCGACGTGCGCGCAGGATACGACGTGATCGTGAGGATGCTCGCCTGCGTGATGATGCCGCCGCGCGCCTGGCCGGTGAGCGGCACGCGCTGGAAATCTTCGCCCGCGATGCCCGGTAGGCCGTAGTGCTTCGCGAGCCGGCCGTTCACGTAGGTGAAATCGGCGTCGATGAAATCGAGCACGCTGCGGTTTTCCTGCACGATGGCGTTGAAGAAGAGCTCGGTCTCGCGCGTCATCGCCTCGCGCAGCGCCGGATCGAAGTCGGGAAAGCGCGTGGTGTCGGGGGTGACGTTTTGCATCGCGCGCAACTGCAGCCATTGGCCGGCAAAATTCTCGACGAGCGATGCCGACTTCGGATCCTTCAGCATCCGGCGGACTTGCGTGGCGAGATTCGCGCGGAGTTTCCCCTTGTCCGCCAGCGTGAACAATTCCTCGTCCGGCATGCTGCTCCACAGAAAATACGACAACCGCGTGGCGAGTTCATACTCGGTCAACGTGTGCACCGCGCCCTCACTTGGCTGCGGTTCCTGCTCCATCCGGAAAAGAAACGGCGGCGACGCGAGCACTGCCTGCAACGGAACGTCGATGCTTTGGTCGAATGGGCGGCCGTCGCTGTCGGCTTGCGTCCAAAGCGCCATCAAGTTCGCCAGCTCCTCGTCCTGCACGGGCCGCCGATAGGCGCGCGTTGCGAACGCGCGGAGAATTGTTTCCGCGGCCTGCGGCTTCGCTATAGTGGCAGACGGCTGAGCGACCATCACGCGACGGTAGCTTTCGGGCATGCGCTCGGGGGTGATCGCGAGCGGGCCTTCCACTTCAAAATAAATCACTCCGAGTGTGGGCTTCGGCGGGCCGGGTGGGCCGCCGCCACCGCGGCCGCCCGCGATCCCACCGCGGCCCGCCGCGCCGCCGCGCGCGGCTCCCGCGCGACCGCGACCGGCGCCGACGGCGGGAGCGGCGCCGTCAGCAGCCGGCGGCTTTGCCGCGGCCGCAAGCGCTGCGGCCGCGGCGGCTTCGGCGGCGTTTTCCGCCGCAACCGCAGCGGCTTCCTCGGCGGCGATCTCGGCCTCGGTCTTGATTTTTGGCGGCGGTGTCTTGCGCGCATACTCAGCGGCTTCCTCCGGTGTGGAGCCGTTGACCAGCGCGAGGGCGATGCGGTGTTTGCCGGCCGTCAGTTTAGTTTTTTCGAGCGCATAGACCGACGTGTTGCGCTGATCTTCCTTGATCGTGAGCGGCTTTCCGGCGGGCACGCCGTCGACCGCAAATTCTACCGACGGACGCTGCCTGTTCTCCGAGCCCTGCGTGCCGTAAGCGCGGACGCGCAGCACATAGTCGCCGTCGGCGGGCAGCTCGTAGTCGGCATAAATCTCGCCGTTAAATTTGAAGAGCCGGCCGAGCAGCATGGTGCGGCGGGGCGCGACACCAGGCGGCGGCTCGGGCGCGCTGGGGGGCGTCAGGTTCGCGACCGCCATCGGATCGCCCTTCGGGATCGAACCGTCGACGATCGATGCGTCCCAGCGTTTCAGCGGCGGCGGCACGATCGGGTCGCAGTGGATCGCCTTGTCGACGGCGAGTCCGGCCGCGGTGAGGTATTTTTCCATCAACACCGGCGCGAGCGAGAGCACATCGCCGTTGTTGTCGAAGCCGTAGCCGGCGTCGTCGACCGGAAAGACGTCGGCCGGCCGGATGTCGATCGCGAGCAGGTCGCGGATCGTGTTGTTGTATTCCGCGCGGTTGAGGCGGCGCAGGGTCACACGGCCAGGATTGATCGGGCCGGTCGGGTCGCCGGCGAGATACGTTTTCAACCAGCCGACGATCTTCGCCCGCTCGGCCTCTTCCGGCTGGGGCTCGGTCTTCGGCGGCATCTTGTGGATCGAAAGATTCTTGAGCGCCATCTCCAGCGATTTGCCCCCTTCGTCCAGCGAGGCCGCGTCGCTAATTACGTCGAGTCGAAAACCGTTTTCCGCGTTTTCGTCGCCATGGCACTCGTAGCAATGCTTCGCCAGGAATGGCTGCACGTTTCGATGAAAGTCCTCCCACGGGTTCGCGGGCTTCGCCGCAACCGCCAGCGCGACTTTCGCCGGAGTTTTTGGCGCTGCACTTTTTTGCGCAGCCTGCGGCGCGGTTGCGGGGTTGAAGCACGCGGCGAGAATCAGGCAAACGCCGAGCAGTAAAAACGGACGTCCCGGCCAACGCAGGGCGCGCGCATTCATGACGGTAAATCTCATCAGGAGCAGTGGGGAAGGGTTGGAACGAATCCTAGACTCGAAGGGGATGACGAGCCGCCGGGTCAATCGTTGCAGCGGCGCGGTCGCGGAACAAGAAACCCCCCGGCCACGAGCGGCCGGATTTTATCTGACAGTCCGTTTTGGGTTACGGTGCCACGAACAACTCCGGGTGCCGCAGTCGGAACGGTTTCGTCAAGCCGTCGACTTCGGCGCGGCTCAGCGGCTCCAGCGCAGAACCCTGCGCCACGCGCGCTGCCGAGGCGATCGCTGCAAACGTCGCGATGTCCTCCACCGGCCAATCGATCGGCGAAATATCCCACACCCGGGCGGCTTTGTCCCAACACGCGGTCAGCAGCATTCGGCCGTCGGGACTGAACGCGACGTGCCGCACATTCAGCGCGTGGCGTAGCGGCGGCGCGAGGAGCCGACCGGTCGCGACGTCCCACAATCGGGCGGAGTAGTCGTCGCTCGCTGTAGCCACGATTTTTCCGTCCGGGCTGAACGCCGCGTGGACCACTGCATCGTCGTGCGCCAGCGGCGGCGTGAGGGCGCGTCCCGTGGCTGCATCCCAGAGTCGCGCGGTCGCATCGTTGCCCCCGGTGACGACGACCCGGCCATCGGGACTGAACGCCGCGAAGTTCACGGCATCGTCGTGCGCGAGCGGCGGCGTCAGCGGCTGGCCGGTCGCAGCCGACCAGACGCGGGCGGACTTGTCCTGACTCGCAGTGACGACTGCCTTTCCGTCGGGACTGAAGGCGGCGCTGTTCACCCAAAATTCATGGTGGAGCGGCGGGGTCACCGGCTGGCCCGTCGTGACATCCCAGACCCGTGCAGTGTTATCGGAGCTCGCCGTCAGCACGCGACGCCCGTCGGGGCTGAACGTCACGCCGACCACCGCCCCCTTGTGCGTCAGTGGTGGCGCGAGTGATTTTCCGCTCGCCGCATCCCAGAGGCGTGCCGTGCCGTCGTTGCTTGCGGTCGCAATGATTTTTCCGTCCGGGCTGAATGCCGCTGAGCGCACATGATCCTGCGCGAGTTCGGGCGGGAGCAATTTTCCGGTCGCGGCATCCCAGACGTGAGCTGGGCTGCCGTAGCTCGTCGCGATGACCGAGCGACCGTCGGGGCTAAACACCGCGGATTGCACTTGCTCGGGATACGATAGCGATGGCGTGAGCGGTTCGCCCGTCGGTGTGCTCCACACGCGCGCCGTGCGATCCCAGCTCGCCGTCGCGATCGCGCGGCCCTCGGGACTGAACACGGCGTCCTCGACCGAGTTGTCGTGCGTCATCGTCCGAAGCAGCGCCCGGTTGGGCGGCTCTTCGTCCTCGCCGGCGATTTTCGCCGCTGCTTGCCGTAGCGGAATTTGCCGGATCAGGTTGCCCGCCCGCCATCGCAGCAGCGAATCCTTCGGATCGCGTTTCAACGCCTCCGCCGTCCAGACGAGCGCCACGGCAAAATCGCCTTTCGCCATCGCTTCGTCCGCCGCCGCCCGATCCGCCGCGACCGTCTGCGCTCGAGCCGACCCACCAGCGCCCGCGAACTCGAGGCCGAGCGACGCGCCAGCCGCGACGCGGCAGAACCGACGGAACCAGCGGCGGGAGGTTACCAAAAAATCCACGCGGCGAGATTCCGAGCTCGGAACCTTTTGGCAAGCCCACCCGCCTTCCCACTGTCAGAATTTTAGGCCGCAAATAGGGTAGAACCTTGGTGTCCGTCGTTCGTTATTCTACTCTGACGTTGTTCCCCGCCCTCGATGATGGAAGTTCCCCGCTGCCTCGTGCCCAAATTTCAACCTGCCCGGATTGCTCCGTGGCTCGTCGCGCTCGGTTCCCTTGCGACTGCGGCGTTCGCCGCACCTGCACCGGCCACCGACGCCACGTTCGAGAAAACCGTCACGCCGCTCCTCCAAAAATATTGCTACGAGTGCCACGGCGACGGGAAACACAAGGGAGATGTAATGCTCGATCGCGAGCAGACGCTCGCCGAGGTTCACCAGGCCGCGAAGAAATGGGAAACCGTGATGGATCGCGTGCGCTCACAGGAGATGCCGCCTGACGACGCCGACGCGCAGCCCTCCGCCGCCGAGCGCGACGCGATCAGCGGTTGGATCGAGCGCGAGTTGTTTCGCATCGATCCCGCGAATCCCGACCCGGGCCGCGTCACAATTCACCGGCTGAACCGCAACGAATACAACAACACCATCCGCGATCTCCTCGGCGTGGATTTTCAGGCCGCCGACGATTTCCCGGCCGATAATTCCGGCTACGGCTTCGACAACATCAGTGACGTGCTCTCACTGCCGCCGGTGTTGCTCGAAAAATACCTCACCGCTGCGCGCCGCATCACCGGCGAGGCGATCCCGACGGAGATTCCGCACACGCGCCTTCAGAAATTTCGCGCCAACCTGATGGCCGTCGGCTTCAACGCCGAGGGCGACCGCGGCGACGGCTGGATGCCGCTCGGTGCGCTGGAGGAGGACGCCGTTTCCACCACGACGAATTTTGCCGCCGGCGACTACATCCTGCGCATGCAGGCCTGGGCCTCGCCCAAGGGGAAATACGGCTCGTCCAACAAGCCGCTTTCCGAAGTTCCCATCATGGCCTCCGCGATGGTCGACGACACGGTGATCGGCGAATGGAAAGTCGCCGCGCCCGAGGCGAAACCGGAGGGCTTCGAGATGCGCATCAGCATCCCCGCCGGCCGGCACCGGCTCGGCATTGCCAATCGCCGCGTGCGTGGGGGCGTCAACGAACTCGATATCAAGAATGGTCGGGTCGGGCCCGTGCAGGGCGGCACCGTTTGGGTCAAGACCGTCGAACTCGAAGGCCCGCTGCCCACCGCCACGCGCCGCTACGCCGCGAAGCAACTTGAGGTGACCGGCGACGGTCGGTTCCTTCCCGACGGCACGCGGCTCCTGGACCGCGAAGGCGAAGTCGCGCTGAAGCTCGTGGTCCCCGCCGACGGCGAATACCTGCTGCGCGCGCAAGCCTACTCCACGCAGGCCGGCAACGAGCCCGCGCGCATGGAATTCCGCCTCGCGGGCAAGGCACTCACGACGTTCGACGTGCGCGCGCCAGGCCGCGTCATCGCGACGTCGGGCCAGCGCGTATTTTCGCCGCTGCTCCTCGAGCCGGTGCCGCAGGTCTACGAGTTCCGGACTAAAATTGCCGCCGGCGAATACCGCTTCGCCGCCGCCTACGTGAACGATTTCGCCGACCCGGAAAACAAGAACCCAAATCTGCGCGACCGGAATCTTTTCATCCAGCACCTCGAAGTCGCCAGCCTCAACGAGCCGGCCCCGGTGCCGAAGCGGATCGAGGCAATGGACCGGCTCTTCGCCGCGGCCGCCACGCCGCCGCCGCAGATGGGCCTCGGCGGATTGTTTGCGCGGATGACCGGACGCGCCGCGCCCGCGCCGAGCCAGGAAACACAAGCGCGCCTGATCGTGGGGGAATTCGCGCGCCGCGCATGGCGGCGCCTGGTCGAACCGGGTGAGGTCGACGAACTCCTGAAGCTCTACACCGCCACGCGCGCCGACGGGGAATCGTTCGACGGTGGCGTGAAGGTCGCGCTGCAAGCCGTGCTTGTTTCGCCGCATTTCCTTTTCCGGGGCGAGATTCCGACCGGTGCGATCGCGTCGACGACGGCGCGCGCGCGGCCCGTGGGCGAGTTCGCGCTCGCGTCGCGGCTCTCGTATTTCCTGTGGAGCAGCATGCCCGACGAGGAGTTGTTCGATCTCGCGAGCCGCGGCGCGCTGCGGAAAAATCTCGAAGCGCAGGTGCGCCGGATGCTCGCGTCGCCGAAGGCGCGCTCGCTCGTCACGAATTTCGCCGGCCAATGGCTGGAGATCCGCAACCTGAAATACGTCGAGCCCGACAAAAAACTTTTCCCGGATTTCGACGATGGCTTGCGCACGGCGATGCGCGACGAGACCGAAGCGTTCTTCGCGCACATCATGCAGCAGGACCGCAGCGTGCTGGAATTTCTCACGGCCGATTACACGTTTGTGAACGAGCGCCTCGCGAAACACTACGGCTTGCCCGGCGTGACCGGCGACGAACTCCGCCAGGTTTCGCTCGCCAACACCCCGCGCCGCGGCGTGCTCACGCAGGCCAGCGTGCTCACGATCACCTCGAACCCCACCCGCACCTCGCCCGTGAAACGCGGCAAGTGGGTGCTCGAGGATTTGCTCGGCACGCCACCCCCGCCGCCGCCACCGAATGTCCCCGACCTCCCGAACGACGGCAAGTCCGTCACCGGCACCCTGCGTCATCAGATGGAGCAGCATCGTGCGAATCCGACCTGCGCCTCGTGTCACGCCCGCATGGACCCGATCGGTTTCGGGCTAGAAAATTTCGATGCGATCGGCGCGTTCCGCACGAAGGACGGCGAGTTTCCCGTCGACGCCGCCGGCAAGCTCAGCACCGGCGAATCGTTCGCCACTGCCGCCGAGCTTTCCGCGATTCTCTCCGATAAGCGCCGCGACAATTTCCTGCGCAATCTCGCCGAAAAAATGCTGATTTACTCACTCGGCCGCGGCGTCGAGCGCTCCGACCGGCCTGCGATCGACCGCATCGTGCAGGAAATGACCGCCGGCCAGTTTCGTTTCTCCGCGCTCGTGCTCGCCGTCGCGAAGAGCGTGCCGTTCGACCAGCAGCGCACCGAGGCCGGCGAATCCGTGGCTTCGCGTTAATCCTCGCCCGATGAAGAGCCTTATCCTCGTCCTCGCCCTCGTCGGCGTCGCATTTGCCCAGGTGCCCGCTCCGTCTGACGAGGGAATTCCGGCTGCCGCGGGCGCGAAAAAAGCCGCACCGCCGCGCTCCCCGGTCGCGCCGAAACTCGAGGACGTCGCGAAGCTCCGCGCAAAACTCGACGAACTCAACGCCACGATCCAGTCGCTCAAGGACGCGAAGTTCGACGACGATCTGATCGTCGATGTCGAGGCGACCGCATGGGTCATCCACAACACGCTCCGCGTGCCCGATGGCTTCGTGACCGACGGCACGCTCCCTGGCCTCCTCGCCGCCGGCAACGATGCCCTCCGCCGCGCCAGCGAAATCAAGGCCGGCACCGCCGCGTGGCCGAAACTCAAAGGCTCCGTCAAACGTGCCTACCGCTCGCAGGTCGATGGCACGACACAGCCTTACACGGTTTCGATTCCCGCGTCCTACGACCCGGCTAAGCCGATGCCGCTCTATCTCTATCTGCACGGCCGCAGCACGCCCGGCGGCAATCCGGCTAATCCCGATCTTGCGTGGGGTCAGGTCGGCGGCGCTGACCGCGAAAATGCGCCCCGAGGCGGCGCTAGCCGCGCAGTGGATTGCATTCGGGTGAATGCCTTCGGCCGCGGCAACAACTCTTTCCGCTGGGCCGGCGAGACCGACGTCTTCGAGGTCATCGCGTCGGTCAGCAAACGTTACAACATCGACCCCAACCGCATCCTCCTCGCCGGCTTTTCCATGGGCGGCGCCGGTTCGTGGCAGATAGGTCTGCACAACTCCGACCTGTTCTGCGGGCTCGAAATCGACGCTGGGGTCATCGGCAATCGCCTGAACCTCAACGACCTTTCCCCGGCTCAAAAAGCCGTTAACGCCGGCTACGGCATCCTCGTCGACCACGCGCTGAACGTTTTTAACATCCCGCTTGTCGGCTACGCCGGCGAAAACGACGCCCAGCTCGCCTCCTCCACGAGCATCCGCGAACAACTCGTCCGCGAGGGCTACACCATTGAGAAGACCGGCCCGTTTCGCTACACCGGGAAGGACATCAACGCCCTCTTTCTCGCGAATCCCGGTCAGGGCCACTCCCATGCGACCGGCGACACCGAAAAACAGATCGACGAGTTCGCCGCCGCCAACTTCACGCGCGGCCGCGTCGTGCCCGACCACATCAAGTTCGTCACCTACACCACCCGCTACAATCACAGCCACTGGATCACGGTCGACGGACTGCAGCAGCACTTCGAGCGTAGCACCGTGGACGCCGAGCGCGACGCCGCGAAATCCGCCTACACGATCAAGACCGCCAACGTCTCGCGCCTGATCGTCTCCGACACGACCGCCGCTCACACGATCGCGATCGACGGCGACACGCTGAACGTCAAACCCGCCATCACACTCCTCCTCGTCCGCAACGGCGGTCACTGGCAGACCGCGAACCCGGCCGCGAATACCGGCTTGCGCAAACAGCACAATCTCCAGGGTCCGCTCAACGACGCGTTCTTTGAGTCCTTTCTCTGCGTCAACCCCACCGGCACGCCCAACCACGCCATCGCCGGCGAACGCGCGAACCAGGAGCAGGATCGTTTCGCGAAGATGTTCACCCGCGAATTTCTCGGGGAAGCCCGTGCGAAGGACGATACCGCGATCACTGACGCCGACATCGCCGCCAACAATCTCGTGCTCTTCGGCGACCCCGGCAGCAATACGCTCATCGCAAAAATCGCCGCCCGGCTTCCGATCAACTGGACCAAGGACAGCATTGTCGTCGGCGACAAAACCTACAGCGCTGCCGAGCACATGCCGGTCCTGATCTATCCAAATCCGCTTAATCCGCAGCGCTACGTCGTCATCAACAGCGGCCTCGTCGCCGCCCGCGGCGCGACCGCCTATGGCGACTACGCGATCCTGAAAGTTTCCAAGCAGGCCGATGGCTCGATCGCCGCCGAGACCGCCGCCGAGGGCGTGTTCGACGAAGCGTGGCGTTTGCCTGCGGCAAAAATGTAACCACACTCGCCGCCCTTCGCCGTTCCCCGATTTTCCCCGCGTCGCGTATTCATTCCCCCATCATTCCCATGAGCAAAAGCTGGCAAATCCCCCGTCGCACGTTTCTCCGCGGTGTTGGCACCGCAATCGCCCTGCCCATCCTCGATTCGATGCTGCCGCTGCGCGCGCTGGGCGCCACGACCGCCGACGCCGCCACGAGCGCGGCGCCAAAGCGCATGGCCTTCGTGTATGTGCCAAACGGCATGAACATGGCCAAGTGGGCGCCCACCGGCGTCGGCACGGACTACGCGCTCTCCGAAACACTCGCGCCGCTCGCCGCGCACCAGGCCGACTTCAGCGTCCTCAGCGGCCTCGCGCACCGCAAAGCGTTCGGCAACGGTGACGGCGGCGGCGATCACGCGCGTTCGTCAGCGACCTACCTCACCGGCTGCCAGGCGAAAAAATCGGCGTCGGACATCCACATTGGAATTTCTGTCGACCAAGTCGCCGCCAACGCGATCGGCGACCAGACGCGTTTCCCGTCGCTCGAGCTGAGCTGCGACCGCGGGCAGGAAGCCGGCTCGTGCGACTCCGGCTACAGTTGCGCCTACCAGTTCAACATCTCGTGGCGCTCCGAGACGCAGCCGATGAATCCCGAGATCGAGCCGAAAGCGGCGTTCGACCGCCTGTTCGGCGCCGGCTCGTCCGACGAGTCGCGCGAGGCGCGGCTCCGCCGCGAACGCCAGAGCAAGAGCATCCTCGATCTCGTGCTCGACCAGACGAACCGCCTCCAGAGAAATCTCGGCAAGAACGACCGCCAGAAACTCGACGAATATCTCACCGCGATTCGCGACGTGGAAAAACGCATCGAGCAAAACGGCCGCATGCCGCCGCCCGTGCCCGCGGGCGCCGTCGGTGACTTTGAAGCCGATTATACCTTTGAGCGCCACATGCGCCTGATGTTCGACATCATGACGCTCTCGTTCCAGACCGACAGCACGCGCATCGCGAGTTTCCTCGTCTCCCACGACGGCGGCAACCGCCCGTATCCCTTCGCGGGCGTCAACGCCGGCCACCACTCGACCTCGCACCACCGCAACAATCCCGACGCGCTCGACAAACTCGCGAAGATCGACCGCTGGCATCTCACGCAATTCGGCTACTTCCTCGACAAGCTGAAGTCCGTGAAGGAGGGCCACGGCACGCTGCTCGACAACTGCATGATCGTCTACGGCGCCGGCATCAGCGACCCGAACGAGCACCTGCACGACAATCTTCCCACGATCCTCGCCGGTCGCGGCGGCGGCACGCTCACGCCCGGCCGCCACATCAAGATGGACCACGAGACGCCGATGACGAATCTCTACACCTCACTCCTCGACCGCATGGGCGCGCCGGTCCCGCGCTTCGCCGACAGCACCGGCAAACTCGACGTGATCGCGTAAGCCCGACCAAGCGTGGACGACCGGGCTCTACTGCTTCGGCACCTCGTCACGCCAGATCCAGCGCAGCGTCTGCGGAAAGATGGCGCCGCCGTGCTTGCTGCTGTGGATGCCGTGGCCGAGCACGTATTGCACGTCGTAGAGTTTTTCCGTGAGCGCCTCGCTCATCAGGCGGTTTTGGAGAAACCAATCGCGCTGCGGATCCTGCGGGGAACGGTTGTCGTAGATTCCGTCCTGAAGATGAATGCGCAGCGGCTTCTTCGGCGCTTCGCGGATGAGCTGCGGATAGACGTGGCCGCCCCGGAGATTGGTGAAGCTGCCGACATCGCTGATGACCTTGCCGAACCAGTCGGGATGATTCCACGCGACGGTGAACGCACAGATCGCGCCCGAACTGATGCCGCCAATCGCGCGACCGGCCGGATCTTTGCGGAGGTTGTATTTTGCCTCGATGGGCGGGAGAATTTCCTTGGCGAGAAACTGCGAGTAGTTGTCCGCCACCGAATCGTATTCGACGCTGCGGTTGGCGAAGTCCGGCCGGCCGTTCGCATCGATCGCCGTGCTGCCCGGGTTGATGAAGACGGTGATGATTACCGGCAGCTCTTTCCGCACGATGAGGTTGTCGAGGACGTTGGGTGTGGCGTATTCGAGCGTCTGGCGCGCGCGGTTGCCCGCGTCGGTCCGCTCGCGGGCGGCGTATTGGCGTGGGCCGTCCTGAAGCACCATGAGGCAGGCGGGCACCTTCGGGTCGTATTGCGCGGGCACGTAAATCCAGACGTCGCGCACCGTGTTCGGGAAAATCTCGCTCTGGTCCCAGCGGTATTTCTCCCACGTGCCCTGCGGCACGCCGGGCTGCACCCGCGAATCGGGCCCGAGCACATAGTCGTCGGCACCTGCCGGAGCCTGCGGACGCGCCGGTCGTCCCGCGGGCGGCGCGGCGGGCGCGGGTGCCACGCTCGGAAGAGTCGGCGCGGGTGCGAGCTCAGCGGCCCAACCCGTCGTTACGACCGCGAGAGCAAGAAACAGGTGGCAAGAGTAAGATTTCATCGTGGGGTGGAGACGAAGGAACGCTGCAAAGACGCGTCGGCGAACCGAAGGTTGTCGTGCATCTCGCGCCGAGGACGTCGGAAGATTCAGACCCTGCAGGGCTCGCGTAAGTCAAAACGGCGACTCCTTCGGCCGGTAAGTTGGCCAGCCGTCCTGCGCTCCCGGGCCTTCGACTCCGGTATCGCGAGATCCGTCGCGCCGGATGGGTTACTCAACACCCCGTTCGGAATCCCGGGCGACATCTTGCCCAGCCGCATCGCAGGTCGAGCGGTTCCGGGCCTGCTCATCGGCACTGAGATGCGCCAGATACTCCCGAAGGCCGCCGGCGTGCGAGTCGCTCTCGTGCCGCGCCCAGCCGGCAACATCGCGACCATTGCGTCGCCGCCTCTTTCGACCTTACGACGGAGGCCTTCGACGTCAGGTTGATCGCGCCCGCCGGCTTCGTCGCGTTGATGCATCCTGTGCGGCCGCCCCGCCGATTTCCCCTTTTTTCTCCAGTGGCCATCCCATCACCCCATGAAAATCACCCGCCGCACCGCCCTTAAGCTCCTCGCCGCCACTCCGCTGCTCGGCAGCGCCGCGTGCTCCACGCTCGGCCAACGCGAAGGCGCCAGCACCGCCGCCGCGCCCACCGGTCCGTTTCTGTCCACCCGCGAATCGCTCAATACCTATCAGGTGCCCGCTTGGTTTCGCGACGCGAAGTTCGGCATCTGGAATCACTGGGGCCCGCAATCCGCCGCCGAGTATGGCGACTGGTATGCGCGCCGGATGTATGTCGAGACCGAGCCGCAGTATAAATACCACGTCGCGAAATACGGCCACCCGTCGAAGGCCGGCTTCAAGGACGTGATCGCATCGTGGAAGGCCGCCGAGTTCGACCCCGATCACCTGATGGGCCTCTACAAGAAAGCCGGCGCGAAATACTACGTCACGATGGGCGTCCACCATGATGGCTTCGACTTGTGGAACTCGAAATACCAGCCGCGGTGGAACGCCGTCGCGAGCGGCCCGAAGAAGGATATCGTCGGTCTCTGGCGCACCGCCGCCGCGAAGCACGGCCTGCGTTTCGGCGTGACCGAGCATCTCTCGAACAGCTTCACGTGGTTCGGCACCTCGCACCTCGCCGACAAGACCGGCCCGCTCGCCGGCGTGTCCTACGACGGCGCCAACCCGCAATGGTCCGATCTCTACCACGACTACCGCGGACTCGCGCCGGACTTCGCGGAAAAAGCTGCGACCGCGCAGATGGCGATGAGCCGCGGCGGGCCGGACCCGTGGCGGAAAAACTATTTCGACCGCATCACCGACCTCGTCACGAACTACGAACCCGACCTGCTCTACACCGACGGCGGGATTCCGTTCGGCGACGAGGGCCTCGCGCTCGTCGCACACCACTACAACACGAACGCCCGCAAACACGGCGGCAAGGTCGAGGCCGTCTACAACAGCAAAAGCCGCCCCGACTCCGCCGCCGGCATGTGCGTGCTCGACATGGAGCGCGGGGTGATCGAGGGCATCTGGCCGCGCCCGTGGCAGACCGACACGTGCATCGGCAACTGGCACTACGACACCCGTGCCCGCTATAAAACGCCGAAGCGCGTGATCGACCTGCTCGTCGACATCGTCAGCCGCAACGGCAACCTCCTCCTGAATTTCCCGTTGCCCAACAGCGGCGCCCCCGACGCACAGGAACTCAAAATCCTCGAGGCCATCACCGCGTGGATGGCCGTGAACAGCGAGGGGATCTATGCCACACGTCCGTGGAAGACGTTCGGCGACGGCCCCGCCTCGCACATCCCACCGCCCGCGCCCGGCGTGCGGTTCAACGAAAACAGCCGCAAGGATTTCACCGCCGAGGAAGTCCGCTTCACGACGAAGGGCGCGACCCTCTACGCCTTCGTCATGGGCTGGCCAGAAAAGGAATTTGTCATCGCCCCGCTCGCGACAACGAACGCGAACGTCGTCGGCAAAGTCGAAAACGTCACGCTGCTCGGCCACGGCGGAAAGCTCACGTGGAAACACGACGCGCGCGGTCTCGTCGTGCAACTCCCGCCGGCGCCTCCGTGCGAGCATGCGTTCACGTTGAAAATCGCCGGGCTCGCGACCGCGTGAGCCCGCGGGAACGTTCGCGCACTTTCCTTTTGAAACCCTCGCCATGAAGAATTTCCGCCATCCCTTCGTCTCCAGTTTCGTCCTCATTCTCGCCTTGCTCGCCGTCGCCGCGCCCGCACGCGCCGACGATTCCTCCGTCGATGCGGCGAATGACGCGGCCGAACTCGCGACGTTCGAGCGGAAGGCCACGCTCGCGAAACGGCTCGGTGCAACGCACGTGCCGATCACCGACGGACTGCCGACTTCACAGTGGCAGTTTCAACCGCCGGGCGATCCCTATCCGGCGTGGTTCATCCAGCGGCCGGATTTTTTCAAACTGTTCCCCGCCTCGGAGGTCGAACCGTTCGTCGACATGAACTACGGCCGGCGCGTCGCCGCGCTGATCGAGGAGCGTTGCAAGATTCTCCGTCGGCTCGGCCTGAAGGCGCACTGGGCCGCGAACATCCCGCAAGTGATGCCCGAGGCGTTCTTCACCGCTTACCCGCAGTTGCGCGGACCGCGCGTCGATCATCCGAACCGCTCGCGCACGGCGCGCTTTTCGATGTGCGTCGACCAGCCGGAGACGCTGCGCCTCTACGCGGTCGCGATGAAAAATCTGCTCACGCGCTGCCCAGAGATCGAGACGTTCAGTTTTCTCACGCAGGATTCCGGCTCCGGCTTTTGCTGGGTGCCCGCGCTCTACCCCGGACTCAATGGCCACAGCGACTGCAAGGATCGCCCGATGGCGGATCGCATTTCCGGATTCCTCGTCGCGTTGAAGGACGCCGCGAAGGCGACTGGCCACGACGTTGAGATCAACCTCAACCCCGTCGCGCCGCGCCAATGGATGATCCCGTCGTTCTCGCCGGAGACGCTCGATGCCATCGTCCACAAACTTCCGCGCGGCGTCGCCGTTTCGGGTCGCGAGGGTCCGGACGGTCGCGCGTTCCAGGGCCTGCGCGCGAGCGACGCGTATGCGCGCGGGGCGTTTTATCCGGTCGTCGGCCTCGCGGTTCCTGATCTCCGCTGGCTGCGCGCGGGACGCGCCGCCACGCGGACAGGAGCCGACCCGGCATCGGCCCGCCGCCTCGCCAACGAGCAAGCCGAGCGGACTCCCGAGGCCACAGCGAGCCCGGCGGTCGCCCGCCGCATGATCAGCCTTCGGCCGGATGAGGCGGAATTGGAATTCAACGGCCGGCTCGTCGAGGCGACCCAAGCCAGTGCGCGCGGCGGCGTGGTGGAGCGCCTGGCTGAGCTGCGGGCGTTTGCCGCCACCGAGGCGGGCGAGGCCCAGGCCGATGCGCTGCTCTCCGTCTGGTTGCTGCTCGACGACGCCGATCGCCGGCTCGACGCGCTTGATTTTGGCAGCGTGCTCCAATTTGGCCATGTGCTGAATCGCTGGATCAATCGCCCGATGGTGCCGTTTCCCGACGAGCTCACCGACGCGGACAAAAGTTATTACCGGCCGTTTCTCTTTCAAGCCAAGGACGAGGAGCAAGCCGAGAACCTGATCGATATCCAGGGCATGCGCATGTTTGACGGCTACGGCGCGCGACTGCTGTTTCAACGCGTGATCGAGACCGTCGTCCCCGACGTGGAAAGCGCGCTCGTTCACGTCCACCGCATCCGCGACGCCGCGTCCGACGTGGCGGCGAAAGCGCGCTGGGAAATCTATGGCAAACGTCTCGAGGTCGCACTCTGCCTGCTGCACTCCGCCGATCACATGGTCGCCTATCAGGCGCAGCTCGACCGCGTGAAATCGCTCGGCATCAAACCCGAGCCCAACGCCGTGCTCGGCGTGCAGAGCAGTTGGGATCGCACCGACTTGCTGGAAACCGCGCGCAAGGAAATCGACAACACCGCCCGGCTCCAGCGCCTGCTGCAAAGCACGAAAGAACCGCTGCTCGATCTCGCTTCCGTCGCCGGCGAGGAGACGATCATGCGGCTCGGTCCCGGCCTCGCCGGTCAGCTCAAGCGCAAGATCGATCTCATGAACGCGCACTGGATGGACTACGACCGGCTCTTCACCAAACCGAATCCGTGAGCCCGCGCCGAAACGCAAAACCCAATTCACGCCCCATCATGAAACTGAAACTCAAATTACTCAGCTCCGTTGTGATCGCGTCGGCCGCAGTCGGTTTCGCCGCACCCTCGTCGCCGGTGCCCGTCACGTGGCTTGGCGGCACGCCGGCGCCCGTCGCGGTTGGCGTCAGTTTCGGCGTGCCGTGGCCGCGCGGCGCCGTGCAAAAATCGCAGGCCTTCGCGCTCACGACCGCCGACGGCAAGGCGCTGCCGGTGCAGACGTGGCCGCTCGCGTTTTGGCCGGACGGATCGCTCAAATGGAGCGGCGTCGCGACCGTCGCGGGCCCGTCGACCACGGGAGAATTCAAACTCACCGCCACGCCGAGCGCCGCGGCCACTGACGGTGCGAAAATCTCGATCCGACGCAGCGACACGACCTACACGATCGACACGGGCCGCGCGAACTTCGTTATCCCCATGCACGGCTCGAATCTCATCGACGCCATCACCGTCGACGGCCGCGAAATCGCGCGCGACGGCCGGCTCGTGTGCGTGTTGCAGGACGGTCCGGATGGCAACGCGACGGACACGCCGTCGCGCGAACTTTTCCGCACGCGCGTCGACAAGGTCACGCTCGAGCAGTCCGGCCCCGTGCGCGCGGTCGCGAAAATCGAGGGCATGCACGTCGGCACCAAGGGTAACCGCGTGTGGCTGCCGTTCACGGTGCGGCTGTATTTCTACGCGGGTCAGGAATCGGCGCGGATGGTCCACACGTTTGTCTTCGACGGCGACGAAAGCCGCGATTTCATCCGCGGGCTCGGTGTCGTCTTCAGCGTGCCGATACGCGAACAGGTGCAGAACCGCCACGTGCGTTTCTCCGGCGAAAACGGCGGCCTCTGGGCCGAGCCAATTCAGCCGATGATCGGGCGTGGCGGCCGTTTCGTCGCCGACCCGAATGGCGGCGCGGACGTTTATCCGACGCAGCTCGGCGGCAAACGCGTGCCGAATCGCGAGCAATTCAACGCCCGCGGCCAGGGCCTGCTCGCCGACTGGGCCGTATGGGAGGATTTCAAACTCGTCCAGCCCAACGCCGATGGTTTCACCATCTTGAAGCGCACGAATGCCGACAGCACGTGGCTCTTCGCCAACGCCGGCAAACGCGCCTCGGGTCACGTCTTCGTTGGCGATGTGAGCGGCGGGCTCGGCGTCAGTTTGAAAAATTTCTGGCAGTCGTATCCCGCGTCGCTCGAAGTGCGACACGCCGGCGCCGGCGAGGCGGAGCTGACGGTGTGGCTCTGGTCGCCCGATGCGCCCGGCATGGACTTGCGGCACTACGACACGCACGCGCACGGCCTCGAGTCGGTTTACGAGGATGTGCAGCCCGGCTTCAGCACCGCGACGGGCGTCGCGCGCACGAGCGAGTTGACGCTGTTTCCGACCGCGAGTGTGCCGACGAAGGACGAGACCGTGAAGCTCGCGCAAGTCGGCGCCGCGCCGCCGGTGCTGGTTTGCACGCCGCAGTATTTGCAGGCGGCGCAGGCGTTCGGCCTGTGGGGCCTCGAGGACAAATCGACGCCCGTGAAAGCCGCGATCGAGCAGCGCCTCGCGACCACGCTGAATTTTTATCTCACGCAGCCGGAGCAGCACCACTGGTATGGCTTTTGGGACTTCGGCGACGTGCGCCATTCCTACGACGAGGACCGCCACGAGTGGCGCTACGACCTCGGCGGCATGGCGTGGGACAATTCCGAACTCGGGACCGACATGTGGCTCTGGTATAGTTTTCTGCGCTCGGGCCGCGCCGACGTGTTTCGGATGGCCGAGGCGATGACCCGCCACACGGGCGAAGTGGATTGCTATCACCTCGGACGTTTCGCCGGCCTCGGTTCGCGTCACAACGTCCGCCACTGGGGCGACGGCGCGAAGGAAGCGCGCATCAGCCAGGCGGGCTACCGCCGCTTCTATTATTACCTCACGACCGACGAGCGCGTGGGCGATGTGATGCGCGAAATGCTCAACGCCGACTACAAGACGATCGAGTTTGACCCGATGCGCCTCGCGCAGCCCATCACCGCGGCCGAAAAGAAAATCGCGCCGACGCGCGTGCGCCTCGGGCCCGATTGGCTGGCGTTTCTCGGCAACTGGATGACCGAGTGGGAGCGCACCGGCGACACGAAGTGGCGCGACAAGATTCTCGCCGGCGTGCAAAGCCTCGACGCGATGCCGCTCGGCCTGCGCACCGGAAAAAATCTCCTCTTCGGCTACGATCCGGCGACCGGCAAGCTCTACCAACTCAGTGAGGAACCCGGCACCTACAATCTCGCGACGATCATGGGCGGCGCGGAAGTGGTCTTCGAACTGAACCAGATGCTCGACGATCCCACGTGGCACAAACTCTGGCTGCAATACTGCCGCCTCTATAGCGCGCCGCGGGACACGATCGTGCGCGACATGAAGACCGGCACCGAGGGAGGGGACGCCGCGTTCGTGCGCGACGGCCGGCTCGCCGCCTACGTTTATCACGAGACGAAGAATCCCGCGTTCAAAACGGCCGGGATCGATGCGCTGCTCGGCACCGGTCGCGGCGGACGCGGACGCGACGTGCGTCACGTCGAGGGCGCGGCCACGCTGAATCCCATCGACGAAGGCCCGGGCAACACGAACGGCGCCGCGCAAAACGGACTCGAGACGATCACGATGCTCGGCATGGTCGGAGATCAGTTGCCCGCGGAATTTCCGCCGCTCGCTCCTGGTGCGAATCCCGGGGGACGCCGGGGAAGGGGAGCGAACCCACCGGTGGCCCAGCCAGCGGCGCCGAAGCCGGACGCGCCTTGATCGAGCGGCTTTTGCGATGATCTCACGGCGACATCATCGGTGGTGGCGCCGGAGTGACTGACAGAATATCGCAACAACGCCTGCTCTCTACTGACGCGAGAAAGCCGCGCCTCAGAGTGGAATCGGCCCGCTGGCCTTTGCCGGCGGACTCGCTCCCAGGACCGCCCAAGTCGTTTCCTCCGTCAGCACCAAACGAGGCAGTGCTTGTCCCGTGTCGTCTAGCGGCGATTTCACTTTGCAGGACAACGTTGTCGCCATCGAACCATCATTCAGTCGGATCCATCCTGACTACCCCTCGATGAAAACGCTCTCAAACTCTGTCATTCTTGTTTGCCTGACGTTGACGCTCCACGCCGCCCCACCATGGCGGCAGGCCACCGTGCCGACTGTCGCCGAGGCGGCCGCCGCGTTTCCCCGGCAGCCCACGGAATACGGCGCGATCCATTGGGCCATTTGAGGCGGCCTGCAGACCAAAGCGCGCATCATCGCGGACATCGAACGCATCCACGCCAAATGCCGCGCGCAGAGAGAGATTACGGCAACCAAGGTCCTTTGGCCCGCCCGCCGGCCGACACCACTCACCTTCTTACATCTACTCAGTCGCTGGCTTCGCGCTTGGTTTGATGTCGAGTTTCATCAGCGACGGATTGGTGCCTTCAAATTCGAGCGTGAGGCGTCCGTCGCCTTCGAGCGACTGATCGCCGGCGGCGCCGCGTTTGACGGTGACGGTGAAGGTTTTCACCTCTCGCTGTCCGCGCGCGACGTGAACTTCTGCCACCATCGGCTGGTGATTCTCGGCCTTGATGCTCGTGACCGATTCCTGGCGCGTGCCGCCGAGCGTGACGCTGATGTCGTAGGTGCCGGCGGGGAGATTGACGTCGAAGCGGAAATATTTCGGCGCGGTCACGCCGAGCGCCGTGCCGATCAAGTTGGGTGAATCGACGAAACCAAAACCATCCTCGACGTAGTAGGTCGCCGGCGGCCGCACGATGGGGCGGTCGCCGTTCGGACTGCCTTCGAAGGCGAAGTGCAGCGTCGTCGCGCCCGCGGGATAAAACGGGCCGGCGAAGGCCGCGGCGGAAAACGCGAGCGCGCACGCGGCGGACTTGGCGAAGGGGAAAAGATTTTTCGTCATGGGGGTTCGTCTCCTCAGTAGTGCGTGTGGTTCGCGATCGCGTGCGCGCGATAGAGCGGATCACTCTTCTCGGCGGTCGGGTTCGGCTTCGCGTTTTTGTAGCCGTAGATGCGGACCATGCCGTTGCGATTGACGGTCACGGGCTGGTTGTTGCCCGTGCCCATGAAGTCGAACATATGGAAGACCTCGTCGGGAAACGCGATTGTGCCCGTGCCGTCGGCCTCGATGCGGAAGCGCTGCCAGAAGAGCGCGTTCTTGCCGTCGCCCTTAAAGTCGCCCTTCGAGAAATTCGGATTTCCCGGGATGGGATTCTTCGGCCAGATGTCGATGCGGCGGCCCTGCGGATCATACCAGCGGAGGAGCGCGCCGAGTCCGCCGACGTAGAAACGCGAACTCGCGACAATCACCTGGCCGGGAATGTCGGCGCGATAGGGTCCGCCTTCGACCTTCTGGTTGTGATTCGCGAAACGCTGCCAGAGGAGTTTGCCCGTCGTCGCATCGTAGAGCACGGTGCCGACGTCGGATTGACCCGCAATGATCTCGAGTTTTCCGTCGTCGTTCAGATCGACGAAGCGCGCCGAGTCCACATGGTCGTGATTGTCGGGAAACTCCGCGTAGTTGTTCCAAACCTCTTGGCCCTTGGCGTCGAGCATCACGTGGGAAACGTAAACCTCATCGATGCCGTCGCCGTTGATGTCGACGGGATAAATGTAGTGGCCGTGATAATCCTTCAGGCGCGGGTGACTGTAGGACCAGAGCAGATCGAGCGAGGGACCATAGGCGTTGATCGACACCGTGCCGCCGGAGTCGGTGTAAACGATCAGGCTGTCGGGATAGCCGGGATGAAGATTCGCGATCGCGAGCCGGAAATTATTATACACGTGCGGCATCGGCGGCGTGGGCCAGGGAACCTGGTGTTTGATCGCGCCGGT
This sequence comes from Verrucomicrobiota bacterium, assembly GCA_048498795.1. Lineage (GTDB taxonomy): Bacteria > Verrucomicrobiota > Verrucomicrobiia > Opitutales > Opitutaceae > JBEHXH01. The sequence goes on along the minus strand of JBEHXH010000014.1, from coordinate 124,926 downwards.
CCCGCCGTCATACATCGCGAGCGTTTCCTTGCCATCGAGCATGGCCCACGCGACGACCTCGGCCTTGCCGTCGTGATCGAAATCCCAGACGACACCCGGCGCCTCGAACTGCGAACGAAGCTCGCTCCCGCCGGACGGCGCGTCGACATGCCAGAGTTCCTTGCCGCTATTGTCGTAGGCGTAGGTCGAGTAGTTGGGCGTGAGGACGACGAGGTCGGTTTTGCCATCGCCGTTGAGATCGCCGAATTTCACGCCCTCGATCGCGACGGGCAGCGGGTATTCTTTGAGGAGCACGATGTCCTCGGGATATTGCAGCGGAGCGAGATCGGATTCCTTGAGATCGGCTTTCTGCGAGAGCAGCAGCACATCGAAGGCGCAGCCGGGATGAATGTCGGTGAGCGTGACTTTGAGCGGACCGCGTTGGAGCTCGAAGCTGCCGCCGGATTGAAACGCGCCCCCGGGTGCATCGCCGAACGTGCCGGCGCTGGTTTTGTCGCCGACGGAGACCTTGAACGAGCTTCCATCCGTGACGCTGCGCGAGCGCACGTAGAGATGCCACGTGCCCGCCTGCGGGATGTCGGCCTTCGCGCCAATCGACGTGGGCGCGCTCAGGTTGATCGCGAAGTTTTCAAACGTGAACGTCGGTGTTGGCCGTGCGGGCGTTGCGGCGGGAGCGCCACCGCGGCGACCGCCACCGCCGGTGCGCGGCGGACCGTTTTGCGCGGTGTCGCCATCGGGCAGTTCGCCCAAAAACGAAGTGGCATTGAGCACCACGTTGCCCGCTCGCACCGGCGCCGCGGCGCGCGAAACCGGCAGCAGAAACAACACTGGCATCAGTGGGATCAGGATTTTGTTCATTTGGCTTCGCGGCGGACACCAATCGTTATTCCGATTGCAGTGGTTGCTGAGGGGAAACGGAACCAGCCCAAAGGTAGTCGCTCAAGACCGCGAAAGGTTGCGAACGACCGGGCAGGGTCGCAGTCAGCGCATGACTTTTCAAACTGCTCCGCATGCATCCGGATCGGTGAAAACGACTCTGCCGTAACCCCTGGATCACAATTTGCGGGTCGCGTGTTGCCGAATCGTGCCTTGCAACACTTGCTTTTGTGCAAGGCGCGACAGGGAAGCATCAATCGATGCAAACGGCTGTTGTAAGCCCAACGCGTCACGGCGCCGGCGCTGACAGAGTCTGCGGGCTCGGTCGTTCGAGCCCGCCGGCAATCTCCACGGGCATGGATTGGATCGTCATGGTGGCAGGAGTGAGGCCTTCGCGTTTGGCGGTCACGGTGATTTTCCCGGCGGTCATCGTGGAGCGCACGGCGATACGGTTGATGCCGCACTCGGTGTCGAGGTAGAGATTGTTCGTGGTGTTGAGCTTGGCGGCGTTGAATCCGCCGCGCCAGATCACCGGGCCGCCGACCTCGAAATCCACGCGCGCCTCGTCGGTCGGGCAGCGGCGGCCTTGCGCATCGACGACCTCGAAGTCGATCAATGCCACGTCGCTGCCATCGGCCTGCAGGCCTTGCGGTCCGGTGTGCAGCGTGAGCTTGATCGCCTTCGCCTCGCCCGCGGTCTGGATTTCCTGTTGCGCGACGACTTTGCCGCCCTTGGTGGCGACGGCCTTGATCGCGCCGGGAGCGAACACGACCTCCGGGAAAGCGTAGACAAAGCCGTTTTGCGGCGTGGTGTTCACGCCGAGCGAGCGGCCGTTGACGAACAGTTCGACGGCGTCGCACAGGGTGGCGACGACGCTGACGGTTTTCTTCGTGTCGGCCGGGTAGTTCCAGTGGCCGATGAGGTGCAGGTCCGGCACGGAATTTTGCATTACACGCGAGGCGTAGAAAATCTCCTTGGGCAGGCGCACGCCGTCCACCTTGCCGCTCACGCGCAGCACCTGGCTGCTCTGCTGCCGGCCGTCGGCATCGGAGTCCGACCAGTAAATCGAAGCGTAGGCCGCATACTTCGAGTGGGCCGGATCGGGATTGTCGATGCGATTGGAGACGAAGTTGAAATACCGGCGGACGCCCGCGAGCGCGAAGGTCTCGGAATTCCAGTTGTAGCTGTCCATCGGGCCTTTTTTGAAGCCGAAATGCGGCGGGGAAAAATCGTCCCAGATGGCGCGCGCACCCTCGTCACGGAAATCCTCGGTCTCAATCAACGGGGCCTTGTCGCGCATTTCGTTTCCGTCGGGCCGGCCGAGCATCATGCCAAAATATTCCGCAGTGGCGATCGCACCCGGATCGCGGAGCGAACGGCAACCCATGACCCGTCCGCCGTTCGGATCCAGTTCCTTCCTCAGTGCCACCATCTCCTGCATGTGCGCCGCGTTGATCGCGGCATTGCCCGCTTCCCAGAAGAGAATGCTGGGATTGTTGCGGAAATAGATGATGGAGTCGCGCATCACTTCCACGCGCTGATCCCACTGGCGGTCGAAGGTCTCGTGTTCGCCGTCGCCCGCCGGACAGACATTCGCGATGCCAAACTTGTCGCAGGCCGTGACGTCCGCGCGCGTGGGCGAGATGTGCATCCAGCGAACGTAGTTGCCGTTGCTCTCGCGCAGCAGCGCGGCGTTGTAGTCGTGCATCCAATCGGGATACGCGGAGCCCAGGCCAGGCCAGTCGTTGGCCGCGCGCTGCGCATAGCCGGTGAGCCAGACGAACTTGTCGTTGAGCCACACGCCGCCGGTGCCCGCGCCGCCCTTGAACTCGGCCTTGCGGAAGCCGGTGTGAATCTTGCACACGTCGGCCACTTTGCCGTTCACCGACAGCACGGAATACACGTCGTAAAGATAGGGATCGTTCACGTCCCAGAAACGCGCCCCGACGAGCGGACCGGCGGCCGTCAGCGTCGCGGTCTGGCCGGCGGCGAGGTTCGCGGTTCCTCCTTGGATCTGCGCACGGACGACGCCGTCCGCGCCCACGACCACCGCGGCGAGCGTGAGTGCCGCGTTGCCCGTCGACTCGTTGCGCACCTGCGATTCGACGTTGATCTCAGCATTGCGGCCCTTGATGTCGTAGTTTTTTCCGAAGACATACACGCCGGTCGTCTTCAGGTTTTCGTAGAGCGGGAGGGTTTGATAGACGGTGCCCATCGCATGCAGCCAGACGTTGCGGGTGAGTCCGCCGAAGTTCGGGTTGCTGTTGCTGTTCTTCCACTCGAATTCGGTGCCGGTGGCCCCCTCCTTGTATGTCGGCCGGTTGTCCACCTTCACCGCGAGCACGTTGTCCTGCCCGCCGAACTTCACCAGCGCCGTGAGATCGAGCCCGCACGCCGTGATACCGTTCTCGAACAGGCCCAGCGGCTGGCCGTTGAGATAAAAACGCGCCGCCTGGCGGAGGCCTTCAAACTCGAGAAAAATCTTCTGCCCTTCGGTGCCGGCCGGCAGCGTGAAATGCTTCCGATACCAGCCGATGCCGAGAAAGATCGTTTGATCGCCGCCGGGGTGGCTGATGTGCGCACGGTAGCTGTCCACGTCGTTCCACGTATGCGGCAGGCCGACACTCGCCCACGCGCGGTCGTCGAAATTCACCGCTTCCGCGCCGGGAACATCCTCGCGCAGGAATTTCCAGCCGGGATTGAAGTTGTAGGTCGCGCGCGGCGAGGCTGGCGGCTGATAGCGCGGCTCCGCGGCCAGCGCCGAAAAACCGAGCAGGACGAACAGGACCATTCCCGCCGTCAGGCGGGAGGGGCGAAACGGGGTTGGCAGGCGCATGGGATTAAATCGGCTCGAGGTTTCTTCGGAGGGAGCAGCCGGCTCGGTCCACGTTCGCACGAACCGAGCCGGCTGATTTAAACGACGCGCTCTTGCCGTTACTTCGCAGCGGTCGCGAGCGCCGCGCCGGACAGCGTCTGCGGGAGCGCGCGACCGAGGCCGTTGACGATTTCCATCGGCTTCGAGTCGACCGTGACCGTGGCGGATTTCAGCCCGTCGCGCTTCGCGGTCACCGTGATCTTGCCCGCGGTCATCGTCGAGCGGATCGCCACGCGGTTGATGCCGCACTCGGTGTCGAGCCAGAGATTGTTCGTCGTTTCGAGCTTCGCGGCGTTGAACCCGCCGCGCCAGATCACCGGGCCATCGACCGCGAAGTCCACGCGCGCCTCGTCGGTCGGGCAGCGGCGGCCTTGCGCATCGACGACCTCGAAGTCGATCAGCGCCACATCGCTGCCGTCGGCCTGCAGGCCTTGTGGGCCGGTGTGGAGCGTGAGCTTGATCGCGGCGGGATCGCCGGCCGTCTGGATTTCCTGCTGGGCGACGACTTTGCCGCCCTTGCTTGCCACGGCCTTGATCGCACCGGGCGCGAACACGACATCCGGGAAAGCGTAAACGTAGCCCGTGTCGAGGCCCGCATTCCGTTCGTCCGAGCCCGGGCCACGGCCGCCGAACGTATCGACGAACTTGTGCAACGTGGTCTGCACGCCGAGAGATTTGCCGTTGAGGAAGAGTTCGACCTGATCGCAATTCGAGGCGGCGACATACATCGTCTTTTTCGTGTCGGCGGGATAATTCCAGTGGCCGATGATGTGGATGTCGGGCTGCTCGTTCTGCATCACGCGCGAGACATAGTAGAGCGACTTCGGAATACGCACGCCGTCCACCTTGCCGCTCACGCGCAGCACATAGCTGCCCGTCTGGCGGCCGTCGGCGTCGGAATCCGCGAAATAGATCGAGCAGTAGGCCGACCACTTCGAGTGGGCGGGATCGGGGTTGTCGATCCGGTTGCGCACGTAGCTGGCGTAGCGCGTGGCGCCGGCGAGGCTGAAGGTCTCGGAGTTCCAGTGCCAGCTGTCGACCGGCCGGCCATCCCGCCCGGTGCCGCCCTTGGGTTTGAAGCCGAAATGCGGCGGCGAATATTCGTCCCAGACGTTGCGCCCGGCCTCGTCGCGGAAGTCCTCGGTCTCGATCAGCGGCGCCTTGTCGCGGCGGTTGATCGCGTAGCCGCGGAAGATTTCGTCACCGGCGACCTTGTCCGTCTGCGGCGCCTGACCGATCATGACGCCATACCACTCGGACATCGGAGTCAGCGCCTTGTTGGCGTCCGCCTGATCGTTGTCCCGGGTGCCCATCACGCGGCCGCCGTGCGGATCGAGCTCCTTGCGCAGCGCCACAAACTGGATCATCTGCTCGGGCGTCACGATGGTGTTGCCCGCCTCCCAGAAGAAGATGCTGGGGCTGTTGCGGTAGAAAATCATGGTGTCGCGCATCACTTCCGCGCGCTGTTCCCACTGGCGGCCGGTGACGAGCCGCTCCTTGTCGCCCGCCGGACAAACCTGCACGATGCCGAGTCGGTCGCAGGCCGCGACATCCGCGCGCTGCGGTGCGACGTGCATCCAGCGCATGTAGTTGCCGTGGCTCTCGCGCACCAGCTTGAGCGTGTAGTCGTGCATCCAGTCGGGATACGCGCCACCGAGGCCGGCCCAGTCGTTGGCCGAGCGGATCGCGTAGCCGGTGAGCCAGACGAAGCGTCCGTTCAGCCACACGCCACCGGTGCCCGCGCCGCCCTTGAATTCCGTCTGGCGGAAACCCGTCGTCGTCTCGACGACGTCGACTACCTTACCGTTCACCGACAGCATCGAATAAACGCGATAGAGATACGGATCCTTCACGTCCCAGAAGCGCGCGCCGGCCAGCGTGCCGGCCGCGTTGAAAACTTCCGACTGGCCCGCCACGAGATCGGAGGTGTTGCCCTCCAGCTTCGCCCGCACGATGCCGTCCGCATCGACGACGACCGCCGAGAGCGTGATCGCCGCGTAGTCACCGGTCTCGTTGATGACCTGCGCCTCGACTTTCACGTCGGTGGATTTTTTCTTTAGGTCGATCGCGTCGGGATAGATGTAGACGCCCGTCGTCTTGAGATTTTCGAAGAGTGGCAGCGTCTGGTAAATCGGGCCGGTGACGATGAGCGTCGAGTCGCGATTGAGGCCGCCGAAGTTCGGGTTGAAGTCCTTTGAATTCCACTGAAACGCCACGCCCGTGGCCTCTTCCTTGTAGCCGGGGCTGTTGTCGACCTTGACGGCGATCAGATTGTCGGTGCCGCCAAATTTCGCGAACTTCGAGATGTCGATGCCGACCGCGGTCACGCCGTTTTCGTATTTGCCGACGGGCTGGCCGTTGATGAAGAACCAGCCCGCCTGCCGCAGGCCGTCGAACTGGATGAACACCTTCTGGCCGGTTTCGGCGCGGGCCGGGAGCTTGAAATGCTTGCGATACCAACCGACGCCAAATTTCTCCGTCTGGTCGCCGCCACTGTGGCTGATGTAGGCGCGATAGGAGTCGGTCTCGTTCCACGTGTGCGGCAGGCTGACGTTGGCCCACGCCGAATCGTCGAATGCCGGCTGATCGGCGCCCGCGACGTCGGCGAAGACAAATTTCCAGCCGGTATTGAAATTATACGTGGCCCGCGGTGTGGCGGGCGGCGTGAAACGCGGCTCGGCGCCAAGTGCGGTCAGCACGGTTGCGCCAGCCAACAACAGGGCGAAGGTGCAGGTGCGATGAAGATGGGTGATCATAAAGGGGAGAGTCGGGAAAAATGATGGGCGACGACAGAACAACTCACCAGCCGAGAGGCTGGGAGTTGTGGTCTGTCTCAGATCGTGAACCAAAAACCTTGCAACCATGAACTCTGGTTTAGCTCAGAGGTCGAAGGTTGCGCTCAGGATGAACTGGCGCGGATCGACGATGCGGTAGTTCCAGGCCTGGCCATCGGGATTGTAGGCGATGGGCTGGAGCCGGCCATCCTCGAGCACGTTCTTGACGTTGAGCTGAAGGCGGGCGCGCACTTTGTTGAAAAGGCGCAAATTGTAACTCGCGAAAAGGTCGACGGTGTATCGCGCCTTGTCGTAGATGGGGCGGTTGCTATCATAAGAGCGGATGACCCCGTCGGCGTCGGTGATGCCGAAATAGCCCACCGCCGCCTTGTCCATCCAGCCAACCGTGCCGCCGACCGCCAGCTGCTTGAGCCACTTATTCTCGGTAATGCCGGAGAGCCGGAAATTCGTGGTGCCGGAGAAACTCCATTCCCGCGTCTGCTGCCGCGGTTTGCCGGCGTTCGCGGACGACTGGCTCAGGGTAGAAGAAATGTTGGCCAGATACCAGGTGTTGGGCGCGCCCGTGGTGCTCGTGCCAATGGTGGTCGTCCACCAGTCTCCCCCGGTGATGGGGTCCTTGATGCTCGACAGGTAGGCGAGGTTCTTGGCGAAGAACTGATTCATGAACTGCGAGAGCTGCGAATCGACCGCCTTCTGCTGCGCAGCCGTCGCCTTCATCGTCCAGTAGCTCGTGGGGTTGTAGACGAGTTCGAATTCATAGCCCGTCGAGGTGACCGTATTGATCTCGGCAAACCCGTTGCCGCCGAGTTGGCGCACGCGATCGATGTAGGCCGAGTCGATGCCGACGGGACCGAGGTATTGTTTGATCGCGGCCTGCCGCGCAGCCTCGACGTCCATGCCCGGATTTCTCGCCAGGATCCATTGCGTGCCCGATTGCTCGAGGTCCCAGGGGTCGTTGCCGTTGCCGAACGAGTTGGTGGCCGCGTTGTAGTTGGCGAGCGGACCGCCGACATCGAAGAAAAAGCGGAAGGTGCGCTGGGCGAAGGTGCCGCCGGTGGGGCCGCTGCGCGAGTTTTCCTGGACGGTCTGGTAGCGATTCACTTTGGCCACCAGCTTCCCGTCGAAGAGACTGAGCGAAAAGCCATAGTCCTTGCCCTTGCTCTGGGGATTCGGGAGCAATTCGAGATAGATGTTATAGGCCGTGTTGGCCGGCTGAAAGCTGTCCGACTGGTTGTAATGGAGGTTCAGCCAATGGAACGGTTTCACGACGATGCCCTTCGTTTTGGTGCGGCCCTCGTTGTTGACCCAGCTGCTGAGGCTATAGTCGTCGAGATACGAGAGATCGTTCAATCGGGTCGTGGGATTGATGGTGGAGGTGGCGGCGGTGGGGCTGCTATTCAACGCCCGCCCGTTGATCTGGCGGGTCCGGTCGTAGCGCCAGCCCGCCGTGGGCACGATGCGGTCGTTCCAGAAAAAGCCCTGCCAGACAATTCCCTCGGTGCGGATCTCGTTCTTAATCTTCTGGCCGGAGGAAATCACACTGTCGGTGGTCACGTTTTCCACGATGGGCGTGGGGGAACTGTTGCCATACCAAGTAAACGGGCGGGTGCCGGAGATGCTGCGGGGACTCTTCGGGGCATAGTCGATGACCGGACCGGGATCGGTGACCTTGCCGCCAAGGTAGTAGCGGGGGGACATGTTTAGCGTCGTGCCACGGTTGGCCAGGCTCAGGAGGTCGGCCCCCGTGATCCAGGCGTTGTCCGAAACGATGCGCTCGCGCGCCGTGAGACTTCCCGTGATCGTGCGGCGGAATTCCCCGTAGCCGGCGAAGCGCTGCTTGCCGAGCCAGCGAAGGAGGCTCTTTTCGCCAGTGAGGTCGAGCTGGTAGGCCAGGGTGGCGCGCTCGTTGTCGTTGAGTTCGTTCCGATAGCTGATGGTGGGTTCGCTACCGGCGATATACGGCCGCAGGAAATAAGGATTGGGTGCGCCACTGAACTTGAACTCGTTGACGTCGATCGAAACGGTCGGCGCCACGCCACCAGAGCGCGAAACAAAGGCGTGATCGAACCGGTCCACCTTCTCGCGGTAGAAGCCCAGTTGCACCGCCAGCTGGTTGCGCTGGCTGTTCAGGATGAACTGCTCGAGCTCGATCCGGTAGGTGTTGGATCCATCTTTGCCGTAATTGGGCGACAGGAAGTTGATTGAGGTGTAGTCGTATTCCGCCGGATCGGTGATCGCGACCGGTTGGTAGAGAATGCGCGCCGGCTGGCCGAACGCTCCGCTGCGGATGCCATCGGACTCGGCGTAACGCGTGGCCCCGTTAAACCCCGGGGCGTTGGTGGTGCTGGTGCGGTTCTCTTCGTAAAGCGTGATGACGCCGTTCTCAATGTAGGCGGTGGGGCGGGCGTAGAAGGTGTTGAGATTCGGACGAAGTCCTTTCGGGAAACCGGCGGCTGTGTCCAAGGCCTCGCTGGCCGCGGAGACCGCGGTGTAAGTGGTCCCGTTCAAATAACGCCAGCCACCGACCGGCGCGGCACCACCGCCGAACAGCGGGTTCCATACGGGCATGCCGTTGTTGCGCCACTCGGAATAGGTGTCGCGCGGCATCGTCGTGTTGGCCCGGCTAAAGACGTTGCGATACGACTCGAAGGTGCCGCGAATCGTCGTGCTCTTAAACGGACGCGCCGTGAAAGCGGCGGTCAGGCGGTTGGTGTCATCCTGCGCCGGTTTGCGCATGGAGCCTTTTTCCTCGTGCACGCCGGCGACGCGCAGCGCCAGTTTGTTTTTGAGGATCGGCCGGTTGAAATCGCCGCTGGAACGCCAGCCGCCGTAGCTGTCGCCGCGCAGCACGAGCTGCGTGGTCTCGCGCGTGAGGTTGGCTTGTGCCGTGATCAGATTCACCGTGCCCGAGCCGCCGCCGAGGCCGAAGATGTTGGCGTTGGGACCGCGGCTGATTTCGATGGCATCGACATTGTAGGAATCGACCGGGATCGTGCTGCTGGCCGTAAAATTGCTGACCGCCATGTTGGCGACACCCAGGCCCCGGATGCGGTTGGACGATTGCGGATTGAGGGTCGTCGACTCGTTGTAGCCCCCCTCCAGCGAATACTCCGTGTATTGACGCATGCCCTCGGTGTTCGCCTCGTAGGCGAAGACATCGTTGATATCGACCGCCGCCGTATCGAGGAGCTGCTGCTTGGTGACGACGGTGATGGAGGCGGCGAGATCCTCGAGTTTCGAGTTCAAGCGCGTGCCGGACATCGAGTTGGTGGCCAGATAACCGCGGTCCTGGGCCGAGCTCACCTCAAAGGGAGACATCTCGACGACGCCATTGTCCCTGTCCGCACTGGCGGATACGACGGCAGCTTTGGCGGCTTTCTCCTCGTCGGCCCGGAGCGTCGCGAGTTCGTCCGCGTCGAGACGACCATTTTTGTTTTTATCATACTTGGCGAGGGTGGCGGCGTCAGTGGTTGCGGCCGGCGCGGTTTGTCCGTGCGTCGTGGGAACATACGACGCGACCCCGAGGAGGGCGATGCACAGGCAGCGCAGGGTGGGCAGTAGCCTTTTGGTTTTCATTCTGGTAGTTAGGGTTTGCTGAGACGGTATCAAAAAATGTGATTGGCGCCGGGCAGGGAAAAAGCGCCCGGACGGTGCGCATGCCTGAATCGAACCATGTGAGGTTCGTTGGGGGTAGGTTCTCGGTTGGCTGTGCCCATATAGGGGCCGTGTCTTCGAATACTAATCTATATGATTGAAGCGGCCATCACATCCCCAGTTATGGGCATTTCGCGTGGAAAGGGTCGCGTCGCGGCAGTGATTCTGATTACCCAGTTTTGAGCGCTCTCATGTTTGCCAACCTCGTTGCTTTCGATCCAGTTGTCCCCGCCCGACGCATTGCGATGGTGGTATCACCGAGGGTCGTGCGCTTGGGATGGCTGATGTTCGTGGCGATGGCGCTGCCTATCGCGACCGGTGCGCAGTCGACTGAAGGTCCTCCACGCCAGATGAACTATTCAGGCAAGAGCTGGTTCGTCGAAGATGGGCTGCCGCACAATGTGGTTAACCGGATAGCGCAGGATGGCCGTGGCTTTCTCTGGGTGGCGACCGCCGGGGGCCTGGCGCGATTCGATGGGCGGGAGTTCAAGGAATTCCCGGTTTCCGTGGCTCCAGCCGAAGCGAGTTTGAATATCCGCGATCTTACGATGGAGAACCCCTCGACGCTGTTGATGCTGCCAGCCAGCGGCGGAGTCGTCCGCCTGCGGGATAATGTCTTCAGCTATCATCCGGCAACCACCATGCTCGCGGGCAAGACGCTGCGCAATCTGTTCGCCGAACCCAACGGCACCCTCTGGCTCTGCGGGCCCAGAGCGACGCTGATGCGCTGGCAGGAAGGGCGGCTGGTCACGCTAGGCGCTGCGGAACATTACATCGTGCGGCACACAGATGGCCGGCCGTGTTTTGCCATCGATGGAGACGGGCGCACCTGGATTTCTTGCGGGGATTTTCTCGGCTGGTATCGCGAGGGGAGATTGATTCCTGTGCCGGTGGACACCCAGTCGTCCATCATCATTGCAGCGGCGCGCTCGGGTGGGATCTGGGTCGCAACGAGTGAGCGGCTGTTGAAATGGGAGGACGACCGGCTGACGGTCGTGTGCGACCAGTCGGCGTGGTTGCCAGGCACCGCCACCGTCCAGAACGTGCTGGAAGACCGCGCGGGGGTCGTGTGGGTCGGCACCAGTCGGCATGGGCTGTTCCGTCTGGTGGACGGGAAGCCTATTCCCGTGCCCACCGACCACTATCAGGTGAGAGCCCTCACTGAGGATGTGGAGTCCAACCTCTGGCTGTCGATGGATGGCGGCGGCATCGGGCGGCTGCGGCCGAAAAATTTCACTCTGCTCAATTCCGCCAGCGGCCTCCCGGATGACAACAGCACCTCCGTCTGCGAGGATGCCGCGGGAGCAATCTGGTGCGCTGATCGCCGGAATGGTCTCGTGCGCGTGCTCGCGGGCCAAACCCGCGTTTTTGCTTCGTCGGAAACACCGACCCCGATTAACGCGAGCAATATCTGCCCGGACCGTGACGACAATATCTGGATCGGCTCGCTCACGGGACTCTATCAACTTCCGGCCGACCGCGCCGCGCCGATCCGACTGCTGGATGCTTCGATTCAACCGGTGCGTTCCCTCTATTGCACCCGCGGCGACGACATGTGGGTGGGCTGGGGCGGCGAATCCGCGGGGGGCTTCCATCTGGGCTATTTCCATCTGGGCGCATACCACCCGCTTTCGGCGGCCGATGGCTTCATGGCGAAACAAGTCATCGCCATCACCGAAGCGGCGGATGGGGCGGTGTGGATTGGAGCTTACGACGGCGAGGTGCTGGAGTATCGCGACGGCCGGCTGGTGCAGCGCGTGGCCCGCGAAACGACCCAAGCGGGGCACATCCACGCGCTGCATTTTGACGCGAGCGGCGCGTTGTGGATCGCCACCGAGCACGGGCTTATTTTAAAAAAGGACAGCCTGCTCCGACGTTTCACGCGCGATGATGGACTGCCGGACGACCTCATCACGCACCTGTTGGAGGACAATCGCGGGCGGCTCTGGCTGTGCAGCCGGCGGGGTTTTTTCAGCGTGGCGATCGATGAGTTGAAGGCGCTGGCCGAGGGCCGGATTCAGCGCGTGGTCGCCTCGACGTTCGGCAAGGATGAAGGCCTGCAGGGATTTTCTGCCGCGACCGGGGGGCAGCCCACCGCGTGGAAAACCCAGGACGGGCGGCTTTGGTTTGTCACCCACCGCGCCGTGGTGGGCTTCGACCCCGAAGCGTCGCGGCCCGAGCGGCCGGCGCCTTCGGTTTATGTTGACGAGGCGCTCGTGGACGATCGCCCGGTCTCCGCCATGGCGCCGTTGCACGTGCCGCCGGGTGGTCACCGGGTGGAATTTCGCGTCGTGGCGCTAAATTACTCGGCGCCGGAAAAGGTGCGCCTCCGGCACCGATTGATCGGGTTCGATCAGGACTGGATCGAGACCGGCGCCGAACGCTCGGCGAGTTATGTGCAGTTGCCCCCGGGAAATTATTCGCTGCAAGTGATCGCCGCCAATCAGGACGGGCGTTGGAACGAAAAAGGCGCGACGCTTGCGCTCGTCGTCGCGGCGGCCTGGTGGCAAACGTGGTGGTTTCGCGGCGGGGCCGTGCTTGCGTTCACGGGCTTGGTGGTATGGCTCGCGCGCTACTGGTCGCATCGACGACTCAAGGCACACCTGCATCAGCTGGAACGGGAGCATGCACTTGAGCAGGAGCGCTCCCGCATCGCGCGTGACCTCCACGACGAACTCGGCGGCCGCGTCACGCAGATCGGCATGCTGGCCGACCGGTTGAACCGCCACGCCGCTCCCTCCCAGTTCAAAGACGCGCTGCGCCAACTGGCTTGGCGCACGCGCAGTCTTGCAGGTGAACTGGAAAGCATTGTCTGGACGGTGAGCCCGAAGAACAACGCCTGGAACCGGCTCGCCGCGTTCGTCGCGCAATTTGCTCAGCGGTTTTTCCGCGACACACCCATCGTATGCTCCGTCGAGGGTGTAGAGGGCATTCCACCACGGCCGCTCGCGCCCGAGGTGCAGCATCACGTGCTGGCGGTGGTGAAGGAGGCGCTCAACAACGTGCTCAAGCATTCCGGTGCCACGAGCGTGGAACTCACGCTCGCCTTCACCGCCGGCGTTTACACAGTGCGAATCCGGGACAATGGCGCGGGCTTCGACCCCTCGTCGCCCGAACAAACCGAACGCAACGGCCTCGCCAATATGCGGACCCGCGCCGCAGAAATTGGCGGCACGCTCGTCATCGACAGCGTCCCCGGCCGGGGCGCGGAGCTCACCCTCAGTGTTCCCGAATGCGCGTCCGCGCCGGCCGCTCTTGCCTAGCCCGGCACGCTGCCCTCGTTTCACTCCCATGGCTATCACCGTCGCAATCGTCGAGGACAACGCGGGTATCTGCGAAGAACTCGAGGAAATCATCCGGGAGGATCCGGGCTGCTCGTGCGTAGGGGTCTGCCGCAACGTGCAGACCGCGTTGCGAAAAATTCCCGCCCTCGCGCCGGATGTCATCATCATGGACATCCAGCTGCCCGATGGTTCCGGCATCGAATGCACTGCGCGCCTCAAGCACTTGCTGCCGCGGACGCAAATCATGATGTTCACGATCTACGAGGACAGCGAACAGATCTTTCGGGCGCTGGAGGCGGGGGCCAGCGGCTACCTGCTCAAGCGGACCCCACCTGAGGCGATGCGTCAGGCGATTCGCGAAATCATGCGGGGGGGCGCACCCATGACTGGCGAGGTCGCGCGCAAGGTGATCCATTCGTTCCGGCGGACACCGACCCAGTCTTCGGACGTCGAGCAGCTTACTCCGCGCGAAGTGGAGGTGCTCGAATTGCTGGCCAAGGGTCATCTTTCTAAGGAAATCGCGGACCGACTCACCGTCGGTGTCGAGACCGTGAACAGCCACCTGAAACACATCTACGAAAAACTCCACGTCCGTTCGCGGACGGAAGCCGTCATCAAATACATGAAATGAGATCGAGGGCGCACCCGGCTGGGGAGGCTCAGGTTGCGCGTCGGCCGGAAATCAGCAAATCTGCCCAGCAACTTGGAAAATTATGAGTTTCACCTCTCACGTTAGAAAAGGTCTTAACCGCTGTCTCATCGACGACTCGCTGCACGGCGAGCCGCTTTACTTTCACATCTCCGAAGTCGGTCCCGGCCAGCGTTCTCACCCCGCGCACCAGCACGACGGGACGGAGGCAATCTACGTGATGGCGGGCGAGGCCACCCTCGAAATCGAGGACGAGAAAATCGTGCTCCGTGTCGGCGAGAGTGCGACCTTCGAACCGCAGCGCTTGCACGGACTCGTCAACAACGGCACGATGCCCAATCGCTACATGGTGATCATCGCCCGCCCGCCGGCCTGACCGCTCCGCGCTGAGCGCCGGGCACGCTGTCTCGTCTGAGATCACGAGGAGCCGAACGATGCGTCCCCCTCTTGAATAAAATCCGGTTTTCAATCAGGCGCAGGCAGCCCAAGGGCGGATTGGCGCCGTGGTGAAGAGAACTACCTGAGCCAACTCAATTTCACTCGTGGCGGCCCCTTCAAAATGCGGACGAAAGCCGAGTCGTAATTTTTATGGGACGACCGCAATTGCGAACAACGCTTTCCGGACTTAAGCGTCAGGCCAAAACGGCTCCAAGCCGGACTGTTGCGGGATTTCCCAACCAGTCCGACGGGGCGGCCGGCCATTCCCCGTCACATAAATTCACTATGCACACCCCGCCCCAACGCGTTCCCCTCGTCGCTCTGCTCCTCCTGGCGGCTTCTTCCTTTTTGTGCTGCGTCGCGAGCAGTCGCGCTGCCGCGCGCTACGTGATCACGGAACACGGCGCGGTCGGTGACGGTGCCGCGGTCAACACCAAGGCCATTCAAAGCACGATCGACGCCTGCGCGGCGATCGGTGGCGGTGTGATCGTCGTCCCGAAGGGGACGTTCCTGAGCGGCGCGCTCTTTTTCAAGCCCGGGGTGAATCTCGAACTGGAAAAGGAAGCGGTGCTTAAGAGCACCACCGTGATGGCAGACTTCCCGCCCCTCTATACCAGTTGGGAGGGCATCGAGCGCTATTGGACCTCGGCCTTTTTGAATTTTATCGGGATGAAGGACGTGGTGGTGAGCGGCGAGGGAACTATCGACGGATCCGGCCTCGCCTGGCCGGGACCAGGTGCCCGGCGGGGCCCGCGCGCCAGTGGGGGAGCCGGCGGAGCAGCGCTTGCAGTCCGCCCGCCGCCTCCCCCCGCACCTGCACCTGGGTCGCTGCCACAAGTGGCGGACGTCTATGCGACGCCGTTGCCGACAACGGCAGCGATCAATTTCGCCCGCGATCCGGCCCACCTGCCCCCGATCAACGCGGCGGGAATTCCCCTTCCGGGCGGTGCCGGCCGCTTGTCGCCGCCGCGTGCCATTGTGTTTCAGGATTGCACGAACGTCCGCGTCTCCGGTGTGCATCTCAAGAACCAGGCGCGCTGGGGCTTCGTCTTCATCTATTGCCGCAAGGTCGTCGCGGAAAACCTCAACGTCCACATCGATGCCTACATTCCCAGCTCTGACGGCATCGACGTGTGTTCCTGCCAGGACGTGCGCATCTCCGGCTGCGACATCGCCTGCACCGACGACAACATCACGATCAAGGCCGGCAAGGACGCCGATGGACTGCGAGTGAACCGGCCGTCGGAGAACATCACCATCAGCGACTGCACCTTCGGCTCGGGTGGAGGCGTGGCCATGGGCTCGGAAGTCAGTGGTTCGATCCGCCACGTGCTGGTCGAGCGGTGCACGTTTACCGGCACCGACTCGGCCGCACGGATCAAGTCGCAACCGAGCCGCGGCGGCGTGATCGAGGACATCGTCTATCGCGATATCCGGGTCACCGATGTGAAGCGGGCGTTCAGTTTCGAATTGGAGTGGAGAATGGTGCCACCGCTGGCCCCGCCGGCCAAGACGCTGACGGTCGTTCGCAACATCCGGCTGATCAATTTTTCCGGCACCGCGCAGGCCGCCGGCGTCATTCAGGGCCTGACGGGCAGTCCCATTCTGGACCTCAAGATTGAGAACAGTAAGCTGACCGCGCAACGCGGCCTCGTCCTCTCGAACACGCAAGACCCGGACCTCTCCGGCTTGGAACTCAAGGTCGCGCAGGGCGAGCCAATCGTGCGTCGCGACGCAGGGGCATCGGTGCCAAGTGCCGTGCAACCATGGCGGCAAGTCACCGTGCCGACCGTCGCCGAGGCGGCCGCCGCGTTTCCCGAGCCGCCCACGGAATACGGCGCGATCCATTGGGCGATTTGGGGCGGCCCGCAGACCAAAGCGCGCATCATCGCGGACATCGAACGCATCCACGCCAATGGCGGCGGCGTTTACATGATCAACAACTCGCAGCGGGTGCAGCCGAAATATCTTTCGCCCGAGTATATGGATTTGGTGAAGACTGTCGTCCAGGAATGCAAGCAACGCGGCATGAAGGTCTGGATCGAAACCGACTGCGGTTATCCCGACGGATTCGCCGGCGGACTGATCAGCCGGGACTATCCGCAGTTGGGCATGCAGGGCATCCTCACCGACGCGCGCTGCACCGTCGGCGCCGGCCAGACGCTCGATCTTCCATTGCCCGTCGATACGCTGGGTATTCTAGCTTATCCTCGCCCCGAGCCGGTGGCACCAGATGCAGACGCGGCTGCGCCGACGGTCAAGCAGTTCCCGTTGCCGGCGGACGGAAATTTCAAATACACGGCGCCACGTGGCGGGGCGGGTGAACTCACGGTTCAACTGCCCAATGCCGACGTGCGTTACAGCGTGGCGGTCGGCGAGCCGTTCAGCATCCCGGTGCCTCCGGGCACGAAGGACATCTTCCTCACCATGGGCGGCGGGAACGGCGGACGCGGGCGTGGTGGACGCGGCGGCGCCGGCGCGCCGGAGGGCATCGTGGTGCCGATCCCCGCGGATGGGCATCTCACTTGGACGGCACCCCCCGGCACGGGGTCGTGGGAAATCGGTTTTATCCGTCACGCCTACCGCACCTCACCCACGCGCAATGACAACGGCGAAGACGGCGGCGCGACCAAGGACACTCTCTACACGCTCATCGACTTTCTCGATCCCGTGGCCACCCACACCTTCATGAAGCTTATTTACGACACCTACGAAAAGGCGGTCGGCGATGAGTTTGGCAAAACCGTTCTCGGCTTTCGCGGCGACGAGACCGACTACTCGGGGGTCACGCCATGGACGCCCAAGCTGCTCGAGACCTTTCAAAAACAAAAAGGCTACGATCTGAAACCCTACATTCCCCTGATTTTCGGTGGGCCGATGACCCCCGAGGCGCAACGCGCCAAGGCCGATTATTGGGACGTGTGGAGCGGCATGTTCCGCGACAACTTCTACAAGCCGCAGGAGGAGTGGTGCAACGCACGCAACATGGAATACATGATGCACCTGAACCACGAGGAAACGATGATGGCGCTCGTCAACAGCGAAGGCTCCTTCTGGCGCGACATGCGCTATGTCGGCGTGCCCGGCGTCGACAATCTCGGTCAGATCGGGCCGGGTATCATCGCCGATTTTCCGAAGCTCGCTGCCTCAGCCGCTCACGTTTTCGGCCGGGCACTGGCTTGGGACGAAGAGGGCGGCGGCCCGAATCAGGCGGGCAAGTTCGTCGCCGACTACCAACTCGTCCGCGGCATCAATTACATGAACATCCGCGGCCTCAACGCCGCGCCGCCCGCCGACAGCGGCACGCTGCAAGATCCGGGATCCGCCATCGGCCACTACGTCAGCCGCGCCCAATACCTGATGTCGATCGGGCGGCCGGCGACGCAGGTCGCACTGTTTCATCCCACCGACAGCATGTGGTTCGGCGACCGGGAATCGGACACCGTCACCCTCAAGCTGGTGACCGAATTGCTGGAGCATCAGATCGACTTCGATCACATGGACGCCGATTCGCTCACCACGGTCTGCACGCTCGAGGGCGGCGGCCTGAAAAACCTCAGCGGACAAGTTTATCGCGCGGTGATCGTCCCCACCTCCACTGTCATCCAGCAGAGCGTGCTGGAGCGGCTGCGGGCCTTCGCCGCGGCCGGAGGGAAAGTCATCTTCGTCGGTCGCACGCCCACGATGATCGTCGGCCGGACATTCCTTAACCCCGAGGCCGGAGTGCCCGACCTGAGCTTCGCCACGCTCGAGCCGACGGCGGAAATCACCGCAAAGGTGATCGCCGCATTGCCGTTGCGGGACGTCAAACTCGACGCCGCGTGCCCCTCGATCAAATACCTTCGCCGCTCGTTGAAGGACGGTGAGGTTTACTTCTTCTTCAACGAATCCGCCCAGACGCAGGCTCGCACCGCGACGCTGGTTGGCATCGGCCAGGTGCAGGTCTGGGACGCGACGGACGGGACAATTCATCCGCTCGCTGGCGTCGCGAAGGCAGCAGGCACCGTGGCCGTGCCGCTGACGCTCGCCGCGCAGGAAGCGCGCGTCATCGTGATCGGTGCGTCGCCAGCCGGTGCCGGCGACCCTGTGCCAACGGTCTCTAAGGGTCAGGCCATCGCCGATCTGGCCGGTGACTGGTCGGTGACGCTGGGCGAGAAGCAGATGACTACATCGCTCAAAACTTGGGAGGAGATCGGCGCCGCGTCATTCGCGGGCACGGGAATTTATCAGCGGGAATTCACCGCCGCCGTCCCGCCGGACAAGCGCGTGTATCTCGATTTGGGCAATGCGCACGAGATTGTCCGCGTTCGCCTAAACGGTGCGGAACTCGCAGTGCGGCCTTGGCCACCGTATCTTTGGGAGGTGACGCAGGCGATTAAGAGCGGCGGTAATTCGCTTGAAGTGCAGGTGCGGAAGGCGGCGCCCAGCCAGCAGCGCGGCGGGTTCAGTGCCGGTGGCCCGGGCGGTCGCCCGGGTGGAGCCGGGGCACCGGATGGCGTCGCCACGAGTGCCGGAGTGGGGTCTCGCGGTCGGGCCGGTGCGAATGCGGGCGGTCCTGGAGGCAACGCGGGCCGCGGTGGACCGGCCGCCGCAGTCACGGCCGCGTCCGGACTGCTCGGTCCGGTGCGACTGCTGGCGCAGTAGCAAATGCTGCGCACCGCGTTGTTCCCGAAGTGGCCAGTTGGGCGGCGCTCGCCGCCCAGATCGGCCGTGACGCAATTTATGGCCATGTGATCTGATGGCCTGACCGGCCGCAGTTTCAGATTCGGCATGTGTCAATACCCACCGTATCTGAAACAGCGAACCGCGGGGCGACCGACAGAGTAGGATGTTCATCCCGAACAGGCCCCCCTTTTTGGCACGCTCAAAAAAGGGGCCGAAGCCCCTTCGTTCAGTCTTCGTAAGGCAGCATGAGCGTGAGCACCGGTGCGGCCGTGTCGCCGGGTCCGATGTGAAGTTTCAACGCATGGGTGCGCCCGATGACGATCACTTCGAAGAGAATCTGCTCGGCGTTACGTGTCCCGTGGATGGCGAGTTTGGCCATCGTGGAGATGTCGTGACAGATACCGGAAACATCTTGGCCGGGTTGCTGCAACGCCTCCTCGATGATCGCCCACACCGCCGACGTGCAGGCAAAGGGGTGTTTCCAATGTTGGCGGACCGAATCGGCCTGGCTCAAGTCCACGAGAACGCCGTCCTCGATGGCTTGGGCACGGGAATAGGAGTAGATGGTATCACCGAACGAATTTTCACACGACATGGTATTGTGCCGTTCGGCCCGAGGGGCGTGCGTCACATCTCGTGACCTTATCGCCTACTGCCGATTGGCGTTTTTCGCCCCACACCCGAAAGTCAAAGCGGTGGACGGAGCGCCGAGGCAGCGGGTCTGCCCGCAACGAGGGGGAAGCGGAGTGTTTCCGCGTGGTGGAGATCGCGCAGCGATACGACCTTGACCGGGTGTAGAATGGCGAAACCAGCGGCTGGCAGTCGCACAAAGAAATCGAGCGAAGCGAGCATCGGTTGGATTCAGTAGCTCGACGGCGAAGGGCACAAAAAAAGGCGGCCGGAAATTTCCGGCCGCCGATTGGCGCGAGGCTTATTCGCTCTGCTCGGATTTCAGTTCCGCGAGCCGTTCGAAGATGAACGTGTGGGCCTGATCGGCCAGCTTGGCGACGAGCGGCAAGTCATCACGACCGAAGCTGTCGGTGTCGTGAAAGTTCTTGGCGTCGTCCATGTAGGTCCGGGCGAAGGTCACGTTGTAGAATTTCTTCTGGTCGGTTTCATTCTCCCACACGGCGGCTTTGATGCGGCCGAGGCGGAGGTTCTTCACCGGAAGCTTGGGGCCGGTGGCGGCGTTCTTGGTGGGCGAGGCGGATTGAGCGTTCTTTGAGGGCATGTTGTTCCTTTTTTTGATTTTGAGGAGTGGGATTACTCTCTCGTCGAAGGGCGGGGGTGCCGGCCGGGACGAGGGGACGGTTGGGGGGATTCCTTTCAAGGAGGACCCAAACGCTCCCTGTCCGCGCAGCGGCGGCACGGCCGGAGGGGCCGCCAGAGAGAGTAAAAACGCTCCGGGAAAAAAGAACGTTCCGCCCAGGCGGAATTGCCCGGGAGAACGCGAACCGCCCGCAGCATTGAACGCATGCTCCGGCCCGGGCTGAAGGTGACGCCGCGTCGAGTCTGGTTTGCCGCGTGGGAGGATGAAGCGACGGGAAATTCGTAGTGACCTCGGCCGAAGTGAGACGACGCCGTTTCTCGACTCCGCCGGTCGTGATGCCGCGCGCGCCCGTGGCCGATCAACACGGTCATCGCGGCTCGTGGAATGAAATTGAGCAGGCAGAGCGAATTCGTGCGGGCGACCGGATCAGGCCGCTTTGTGCCCGTAGACGCCTCTCGTTGGTGGAGCTGCATGGCTCCACGGCGGCCACGGCTGCATTGAATCCCACCGCGCGGGCCTACCGAATTAAGTGTAGGCCATCCCCCGAATTCTCGGCAGACGCGCCCCCTTGAGAGGTTACGGCGCGTGCGAAAAATATCGCTGAAGTCGGGGCGATTGCTCCGGCGAAATCACAAAATGAAAAACCAAAGGAGCATCGTCATGAAAGATACAATCATCGAACGGAACGGCGCGGGGGCGGCGCCGGCATTCTTGGCCCACACCGAGCGCTTTCAAATCTTCCGCCAGGCGCGCGCGGGGAATTTTATGCCCGAATTCAGAACGAACTCCGCGACGGAAGCGGTGGAAATGTTTTCCATCATGGCGCCGGCGTTTGACGGTGGGGAGATTCGCATGTGGGACAAACGCGAACAGCGCACCTGCGCCTCGGTGCATTGGGACACGGAGAAAATGGAGTTCGGGTTTTTGGTGCATCACCGCACGAACGTTTTTCACGACCCGCTGCTTGGCCTGATTGCGCGACGATTGAATGAGCGCGAAGAAATCCGCTCCGAGATTCATCACAGCCTGCGGATGAGCGCCTAAGAGCCATGAACGCCACCAGCCGTGCCATCCTCCAAACCGTGCTCGGCACCGACACGTCGCTGTCGGTGGGAGAGCGTGGAGCGTTCCAGCGGATAATTGACGGAGAGGTGTCCGAGGCGGGTCCGTTCGGGTCGGCCACGGACGAGCGTTTGCTGGTGACCCAAAAGCGGGCGGCTGAACTCCTGAGCGTGAGCCGGGTGACAATCTGGAGAATGACGAAAGACCTCGTTCTTCACCCGGTGGAAATCCTCCCCGGCATGTGGCGATACCCGTTCCAGGAAATCATGGCGCTTGCTCGCACGGGGGGAGAGGTCGGGGAGGAGCGCGCAAGACCTGCCGCTTAGCCAGCCAACACCGGAGTGCATCCTAGAAGGCCTGCTGTCCACATGGACGCAGGCCTTCTTGCATTTGGCCCCTCCGTCCGCAGGAGACACTGATGTCCGTCAGAGGAGAAACTTTCTTCGCCCTGACTTTTTCGCTGGCGAAAAACTACGTCGGAAACTACGTGTCATAGGTCTGAAAGTTTCCTGATGTTACCCGGAGTAACAGCGGGGTGAGCGCTCTTTCGAAAATCGCGGAAGTCACTAAATAAGAAACCCTCGGAAGTGTTTCCGAGGGTTTCAAATTGGGTGCAGGGGCTGGATTTGAACCAGCGACCTTCAGGTTATGAGCCTGACGAGCTACCAGGCTGCTCCACCCTGCATCAATGGGAGGGCGGAACGTGCGTGCCGGGTTCCAGCCTGTCAATGGCTTTTATCGAGATTCTCAATCTTAGTCGCACCCTAGGTTTCCTGCGGGATCGACGATCACTGGCCGGCCGGCTTTTCCTTGAAGCGAAGAATGAGGCGAAATCCGGTCTGATTCGACGAGCCTGCTTCCTTGCTCATCTGCGCGCGGGCCGCAGCCCGGCAATTGGCCGCATTGGACTGCCACGATCCGCCGCGCACGGTGTGATCGCTCGTCCATTCCTGCACATTGCCATGCATATCGTAAAGGCCCCAGGCATTGGGCGCGAACGTGCCCACGGGCCGAGGACTGCCTGAACTCACTTTGTTATAGTGGGCGATCCCATCGAGCGCCGCATCAGTTTCGCGATGCGCGATGCTGGTCCCATTGTTGAAGCTCGTGGTGGTGCCAGCCCGGCAGGCGTACTCCCACTCGTCGTCACTGGGAAGATCGGCCACCAGCAAGCCATCGTAACTCTTGCCGAGGGCGAGATTGAGCCGCGGGATAAACCCGGTCGGCCCCATCAACAGGTTCCACGTGACACCGTCGATCGGCCAAGCGGGATTGCCCCGCCACCAACTCGGACTGGCCTTCATGATCGATTCGTACTGCCGCTGGGTGATTTCGGTGACCGCGATAAAGTACGGCTTGGCTACCGAAACTTGGGCATAGGTGGCATCGCTGGGTCGCCGGCCTAGCTCTTCGGTGGGCGATCCGTGATAAAACCTGCCGGGCTCGATGCGCAGGAGTCGCACTTCAGCACCGCCGGGCAGAGCCAGATCGATCGCGTGCGCTATGATCTGGGGATCAGTGGAGCGCAGAGCGGCAGCGTCGGGCGTGAATTTCAGGGTGGTGCGAGCCCGCCATTGGCCAATGGTGAGGGTCGGCGACTTGGCGACGAGCTGCTGAGCGAGCAAAAGCTCGGCGTTGCCATTTGCCCCGCCCAGCGATGCACGGAGCCACTCGTCTTCGACCGCATTGATGCTGCCAGCCTTCACCAGTGGACCGACCTCCGCCTCGAAAGGCTTGGGCGGGGGCGGTGCCTCGATCGCGGCAAGCGCAATCGCCGGATTGGCGGAAAGCGTCATCAGCCATCGATTGGATGGCACCGCGGAAAATGAGAGCGGCTGCCCGTCGGCTTCGAGGCTGAAGACCGGGCCTTTTTTAAGCTCGACCAAGAGCTGACGATCAAGCGGAAGGGGATGCTTTTCGGCTGGCGCGACCGTACCCTCGAAGAGCACCGCACCCGTGGCTGGATCGGAAATCGCAATCGTCACCGACTCCGGCGCAGACAACTGCCATGTCTGTCGTGGCAGTGGAGCAGGCGCGGAGACGGGAGTGGAAACAGCCTCGGCCTTGGCCTCGCTCTTGGCCGATTTAGCCGGTGCTTCCGGTGCTGGTGCGGGCTGAGCAGCGGGTACCTGCGACGAGCCCGAGCGCGAGGCCCAGGCAAAGTAGCCTGCAATCGCCAAAGTCGCGCCGAGCACCGCGAGCACTACGCGCAGGGTTTTCGGCGGCGGAGGCGGCGGATCGATCAATCCGAGGCGCACGGCGATATCGCGAGCGGACGGCGGGCGCTTGGCGGGATCTTTTTGAAGACAATCGGCTACGACCTGCTCCCACACCTTGGGAATTTCCTTTGCGGATACGGGTTGTCGTTTCTGTTCAATCAGCAGGCGGCGGCGACGCTCGGCCATCGCAGGCGGGACCTCCGTCGGGATCTGGGTCAGCAATACCGCCAGGTCGGTCGAGCGGAAAGGCGGCGTGCCGGTTAGCATCTCGTAGAGGGTGGCACCGATACTATAGACATCGTTGCGCGGATCGACCTCACCCTTGATCTGCTGGGGGCTCGCATAAGGCGCAGATACCGGCGTGCGCGCCGCGGTCTGCGTGCGACGCGCAATGGTGGTTGATATCGAATAAGCCAGCCCGAAGTCCGCGACTTTCACGACGCCCCCTTGGGTCAGCAGCAAATTGAGCGGCTTGATGTCGCGGTGGACGATGTTGTGTCGGTGCGCGAAATCGATGGCTAGGCAGAGGCCGCGCACGATCGGCGCGGCCTGCTCTATCTCCAGCCACGAATCGGGAGCGCTTTCGATCTGTTTCGATACTGTCGGTCCGTCGATAAACTGCATCTGGACCGCGATATTCTCATCATCGACCTCGAGACTCCGGGGCACGACAATATGCTCATGGGCCAGATCGCGGGAACGGAGGATCTCGTTCTTCATCGCGAGCTCCGAATCGGGCCCGCGCACCGTCTCGGGAAGAAATTTTAGGGCGACGCGTCCCTTGATTTCCAAATCCTCCGCCAGCCAAACCTCGCCCATGCCACCCTTGCCCAATCGATGCTCAAGCCGATAGCCGGGGCGCTTGCCAAATGCAAAAACCACCTTGCCCGAATGCAGGTTGTGCTTGGGCGCGGGCATCGTATCGCCGATGGAATTAGCGTCTGACATGGCGCGATGAACTCAGCAGTTGGCGTGCTAGGTGGCTGAAATACCGACCGCAACACGCGGCGAGACGGTGATGGTTCTATGCTTTGATCGCGTTGACGAAATCGGCGCGCGGCGCGTAAAAGGCAAAATCTCCAGCGATCCCGTCAACCGTGGAGCGGCCCAGCAGGGTGCAGGCCGCCGCGATATCGAGGGTCCGTACGGCCGCCTCGCTGAACATGGTTAGGGTGTTGAATTTTTTGGAGATCTTCTCGGCGCGAAAGAGAAAATTTACATCCATCCCCGTCAGCTCCTCACCCACTTCGCTGCGACTGAACAAAGCCGCGCCGTGATGCACGATGACCCGGAAACTCACCGGGGCTTCTCCTTTAGCTCGATAGGCCTCGATCTTCTGCACGGCCCGGCGCACGTCGTCCGGCGAGCTAAGGTCGCTCAACCAGTAGGCAAAAATCGCATCTCCCACATAGCGGTTGATACTCCCGCCATTGTTCTCGATCAGCGGGCGCATGTCATCGATCCAAGCCATGAGCCGCTTGACCGCACCTTCGTCGCCATGCTGTGCGATCAAGTCGGAGAAGCCCTTGACGTCCGTGATAAGCAGCCAGCACGTCCGGAGCTGCGGCACGACTTCGGTTACTCCGGAGCTGCCCGGAGCAACCCCAAGTGCCACCGGCTCTTCTCGCGGGCAGCGGAACCGGAGGTTAAACGTCTCGGCGAGGCAGATCTCGTCGCGGTCCTTCAAGCGCTGTGGTCGCACCACGGGCTTCCCATTTAGCCGGGTGCCATTGGCGCTCCGCAGATCGTCGAGAAAGTAACCGCCCTGCACAAAATTGATCTGCGCATGCCGCTTGGAGACCCTCGCCTCGGCCACCACGAGATCGTTGCTGGTCGCGTCGCGCCCGATGCGGCACGCCACTGAGATCGTGTGGAGTTTTTTTTCGGGCAATTCGAGCCAGGCGCGATCATTCAGCACATCGATTTCGGGGCTCATGGGCGGCTATATTGCGTTTAAAAAACTCCGGCAAGCGAAACGGATATAACTTCATGTGTCGTCGCTCCCTCACCGACCGTCAAGGTGTTTCGTCGCCGCTGCGGCCTTGCGCTTCCGCGCTGTCCCGCCTAGACCACGGGCAATGCGGTCCCCTTCCCGCCTATTCCGCAATTCTCCCTGGTTACTTATCCTTGCGGCAGCTCCTGCAATTGCGCTCGGTCCGGGATGCACTGTTATCGTCGCTGCCGGCAAGGTCGCCACCACCACTGTAGGTGTCGCAGCCGATGTCACTTCTGCCACAGTGCGCGGCACCGGCAAAGTCGCGGGAGCGATTGTCCGGGCCACGGGCGAGGTGGCCGATGACGGAGTTCGCACCGCGGCCAAATTGTCGCGCTCCGGCACCGTGGTATTTATAGAATCGGGCGGTCAGATCGTGGCTTCGACGCCGTGGCATGAAGGCCTCAAATTGGGTGCGGCCGGCGAACTCGCCCGGCTCGATCCGGCGCTCACCGCCGCCCGCATCATTCGTGGCGGCAAAGCCGTCAACCCGGGCAACGCCGCCAGTTCGACCACTGCCCTTCAATCCGGCGACGTTGTCGAAATGAAGCGCACCCTGTGATTCCCGGTCGTCCGCGAGGTCCCCTTAGCTGGCAGCCTGACGAAGCTGAAGCGCACGAATCGCCGATGTGCGGTAGGTCGTCGGAGGATCGCCTTGGATAAACTCAAGATTACCGCCGCAGAAAAGGCGGTCCGGCCGGATGGAGGATGAGCCACCGAATGCACAGCCTTGCACGGTGACGGAGCCGGCGGGCCGGTCAGATCGGTTGGTGGCGAGTGCAGCCGTCCGCCCCTCTTCGATTGTGAGCATGTACGCCGTACCCTGCGTGATGACGATGACACAGTCCCCGCGCTTCACCGTGGTAAGATCGATCTCCGGCACCTCGGCGCCCTCTCGTCCGCGGATGAATGCTTCCCAATCCGGGGCGGTTACGTTGGGCAAAAACGGGGATTCGGTCATGGTGCAAAATGGACGTCGCGCAATCGAGGTTGTTCCCCCTCGGGTGCGTGATTCATCACAGAACCGCAAAAGGCTCCTTGGCAAGAACCGTCAAGTCTTCGCCGCATCGACCCGAGCCACGACCACGGTGATGTTATCCCGTGCCGCAGCCGCCAGGGCGCGGGCGATAAACGCCCGGGCCGCTTCCGCGGGCGGAAGGCCGCCGGCCACGAGCATCATGCCCTCGCCAATCTCCCGGTCCCAGAGGCCGTCGCTGAGCCCATCGGAGCAGAGCAAAAAAACATCTCCGGCCGTGATATCGAGGCTGCCGGCCTCAGGTTGCACCGGCGCGCCGGTGCCGCCGAGGCATTGATCGATCACATGGCGGTAAGGATGCCGGCGCGCCTCTTCCTCCGTCAATTGCCCGGCCGCGCGGAGCCGGCCGACGACCGATTGATCCCGCGTCACTTGCTGCAGTTCGCCTTGGCGCAGTCGATAAATTCGGCTGTCGCCAGCCTGCAGCCATACGGCCGAGGCCTTGTGTATCCAAAGAGCGGATACGGTGGCCCCCATGCCGGCGATGCCCGGTCGGCCGGTCGCAGCCTCGCGGATACCATCGCTGATCGCCAAGGCGGCTCGCTTCATCCAATCCTCCCGATCGGCGGGCAGCCCCTCCTGTCCCAGTCTGGTAGCGAGCATCGTAGGCAAATCCTCGACCACCATTCCGCTGGCCACTTCCCCGGCCTCGGCCCCTCCCACTCCATCGCTCACCACCAAAAGCACCGACTCCAACGGCGAGCCGGGCGCAATCCGTCCGCACCATACCGAGTCCTCATTGGTCCCGCGCGGCCCCGGATCGGTATGGCTGCCAAATGCGATGACGACGGGGGAATCGGCGGCCGGCAAACTCATGGGTGCGCGGTTCGCAGCATGCGCATGTCCACGCCGAAGCAAAACAAAATGCGCCTCGCGATCTGCCTATTGCTGTCGCGTATGCTCACTTGCATCTTGTCTCCCCTTGACTCGGGCGCGCACGCGACCTGCTATACATCGCCGTCATGAATACTCCCCAGCTCGGTGTTTCGCGTCGTGGCCTGTCCGTGTTTTCCTTGGCTGCCGTCCTCGTCGCCATCGTCTTTTCTGGTTGTGCCACGATCGTAAAGGTCGACTCATCGCCCGCTGGTGCCGCGGTCACGGCTGACGGCAAGCCGATCGGCATCACACCGACCCAATATCAGGTCGAAAACGCCCAAAAGCCAGTCACTATGGCGTTTTCGTTGCCGGGCTATTTTCCGGAGGCGATCACGTATGTCGCCGGCGGCAACCCGGCTCCCGTATACGCAACGCTCGAGCCCACCAAGCTCGCCAAAAGCTTCGAGATCATCAGCGAACCCGCTGGAGCCACCGTGACGCTTGATGGCAAGACCGTGGGCGTCACCCCCATGACCCTGCCCGTGGAATTCGTCCGCCCGAGCAAGCGTTCCCCATGGATCGCACAGCGCGTGACACTGAGCAAACCGGACTATCAATCCGAGGGCTTTGTCCTCACTTCCGATACCGGTGCCGTAGCCCCCACTCAGCTTTCTTTGCTTCGAGATGACCGCCTCTACACCATCAGCGCAGTCAATCTGGACGGCAGTCCGCTGGACGCTAATGTCATTCTCGATGGCAAGCCGATCGGGCACACTCCCCTTCAACTGCCGATCGTGTATCGCCGTTCCGACAAGAGCCAGCCTTGGCCCAAATATGTGGTCACGGTCGATATGCCGGGCAAATACAAGCTTCAGACCATCGAGCTCTCCTACCCGCGAGAGACGACCATCCCCCTCCGCCTCGAGGCCATCACCGAGATCGCAGCCCGCATCTACAGCCCCGAAGTGGTGATGACGCCGGTCGGCGCAGCCTTGGCACTGACCGAGCGCAGCACGGTCGCGACGCTCCGCACCAGCGACGATTCGACCTCCATCACCGATCTCAAGCAGGTCACGAAATTCGACCGGCAGGATATGCGCCCGGCGAACCGCATCGAAACGATCAGCTCCTTCACCCTCACCCCTGACGGCCAGAGCGTGATTTTCGCCCTCTGCGATGCGGACGAAACGGGCACTCGCTTCTCCAACCTTTTCATCAAGCGCGCGGACGATGCCGCTGGCGGCGTGTCACGTCTCACCACGAGCCCGCGCTACTTCGATACGCAACCTTACATCGCCAACGACGGGAGTAACTTTCTCGTCTTCACCTCCAATCGCGGCGATCGCGCCAAGACGGACATCTTCCGGGTGACCTTCACGGAGGGCAATCTCGTCGGAGGCATCTCGCGCCTGACCAACGACAATCGCTTCAACTACGGCCCGACCTATGGCGACAGCAATCGCCAGCTCTTCTATCTCTCCGTCGAGCCAGCCTTCCCGAAGGCCGAGGTGCAGATCAGCAGCATTCGCTTCGATGGCTCGCTTCCCACCCAGCTGCCCATCGCCGGGGAAAACATCAACAATACCCATCCGGATAAAATCTACTTCGTGAAGATCGATCCTGAGCTGAAGAACAAGCAGATCTACTCCATCACGCCGGACGGAAAACTTGAGACCGCGATCATCAATTCCGAGGATTTCAAGAAGGCCAATTGCTTCCAACCCCACGTCAGCGCGGATGGGCGCCGGCTGCTGTTCGTCTCAGATCACGTCGGCGACGCCCGGGACCGGGTCAACAACGACATCTATGTCGTTAACACCGATGGCACCAATCTTCAGCGTCTCACCTACAACGAGTCCGATGACACCCTGCCCATGTGGTCTCCGACCGAAGAAGGCGTCGTGTATTTTCGCTCCACTCGTGGTGGTGCCACGAATATCTGGCGCTTCAAGCTGACCTCAGGCCATTAAGGCCCACGCAGGCTGTAGCTGGCCTGTGATTTACGACGGCGGCGTGAACTCTTTTATCCTATGCGGCACGGGGGCGGAATTTCTCTTGCCAGTGGCGCGGGCGGTCTGTGTGTTGGTCCGCTCTGTCCGTTAAACCATAAACTAGAAACAACCCAACCATCCTAGATCGCAAGGCGGCCCACTGGCCGACCTGTGTATCGCAGATACATCAGATCCATATGAGCATTAGCGTCTCCGTTAAAGATCTCCTCGATGCCGGCGTGCACTTCGGGCACCAGACCAAGCGCTGGAACCCGCGTTCGAAGCCGTTCATCTTCGACCACCGTCAGGGCATCACCATCATCGACCTCGGCAAAACCCACGAGGCCCTCACCAAGGCCTGCGGGATGCTCGAGGAAACCGTCGCCAGTGGCGGCAACGTGCTGCTCGTCGGCACCAAGCGCCAGGCCAAGGAAATCGTCCGCGAGGCCGCGGCCGCGACCAACATGCCGTACTGCGTCGACCGCTGGCTCGGCGGCACGCTGACCAATTACGAGACCGTCAAGAAATCCATCGCCAAGTACAAGAAGTACCAGGCCATGGAGACCTCCGGCGAGATGTCCAAGCTTCCCCGCAAGGAGGAGTCCGCCATCAAGCGCGAGATGGTCCGCATGCAGAAGAACTTCAGCGGCATCGTTGAGATGGGCGGCATGCCCTCCGCGATGTTCGTCGTCGACGTCTCGCACGAGGCGATCGCCGTCGCCGAGGCTGAGCGCGCCGGCATCCGTTGCGCCGCCATCGTCGACACCAATTCCGATCCCAGCACCGTCTCGCACCCGATCCCGGGCAACGACGACGCCGTGAAGTCGGTCCGCATCATCGTCGAGGCCGTCGTCGCCGCGATCCAGAGCGGTCTCGCGCAGCGTGACTCCCGTCGCGCTTCCCGTGGCGCCGCCCCGATCGAGGTCCCGGTTGCCGAGGCGCCCGCCGCCGCGGCCGAGGTCGATCTCTCGAAGGTCGAAGTCGCCGGCGAGCCCGCCGTCGCCACCGAAGGCGGCGATGCCGAGGCCCCGAAGAAGAAGACGGTCCGCGCCCGCAAAGCGGTCGTGAAGGCCGAATAATCTCATCCTCCCTACTCTGTTTACCGCATGAGCGCACCTATCACTGCTCAAATGGTCAACGACCTGCGCACCCAGACGGGCGCCGGGCTCCTTGACTGCAAAAAAGCCCTCACCGAAGCCAACGGCAACGTCGAGGAAGCCATCACGATCCTTCGCAAGAAAGGCGCCGCTTCCGCCGCCAAGAAGGCGGACCGCGCCACCAAGGAAGGCCTGATCGAGAGCTACATCCACGTCGGCGGCAAAGTCGGCGTGCTGATCGAGGTCAATTGCGAGACGGACTTCGTTGCCCGCAACGAGGATTTCCGCGCCTTCGTGAAGGACCTCTGCCTCCAGATCGCCGCCGCCAGCCCGACCTGCGTGTCGCGCGACCAGGTGCCCGAGGCCGATGTCGCCAAGGAGCGCGACATCGCCGCGGCTCAGGTCGTCGGCAAGCCGCCGGCCGCCGTGCAGAAGATCGTCGAGGGCAAACTCGAGAAGTACTTCTCGACCGTGTGCCTCGTCGATCAGCCCTTCGTGAAGCTGCCCGAGAAGACCGTGAAGGAGATGCTCACCGAGAAGATCGCCAAGATCGGCGAGAACATCCAGGTGCGCCGCTTCGTGCGCTTCCAGCTCGGCGCCTAAGGCCTAGTAGATCGCCTTTCATTTCGCGTAAAGCGCTTCACTCTCACGGGTGAAGCGCTTTTCTTTTGGGCACCATGAAAGTCACCCGTGGCCAGATCGTCGCACGCGGCCTCACCAACTGCTGCCCCAACTGCGGCTCGCGCACGCTGTTCCAGTCCGGCGCGCTCTTCACGATGAACAAGCAGTGCAGCAAGTGCGGCTTCGAAATCGCACGCGGCAACGACGAAGGCTTTTTCCTCGGCTCGATGTCGCTCAACTACGGTGTGACCCTCATCGGCTTCCTCGTGCCGATCGGCCTGCTCGCGTACAATCACGTGCTCAGCATCAAGGTCGCGTGCACCCTCGCCCTCATCGGCGCTGTCGTAGTGCCTGCCCTGCTCTACCGCTCCTCACGCAGTTGGTTTTTGATGAACTACTATTTCGTGCTCCCCCAGCACCTCCCCGCCAACGGCGGTAAGGGCCGTGCGGGCGACGACGACAACGTTTAGGCTGAGGCCGCGGCTAAGCTGAGTTTCTCGCTGCGATAGCATCGGTCTCATCTCGATCTGACGACACAGAGCATATCTGTGCACATTCCCGCCCTCCGTCGCCGCTAGGTCCAGCTGGACGAGGAGAATCAGGTCGCGACCGAGATCAATCCCATCACGAGCAGGCCCATGCCCACGCCGGTGATCGAGGGCATTGCGTAGCGGGCGACATTGGCGCGGAGGCGCGCTTGCTCGCCGCTGAGGATGCGATCCTTCACGTCTTCCTCGAGTTCGGAGCAGTAGCACGGCATCCGAGACTGGCCCCATACGCCGCCGCAGGTGAGTGCAACGGCGGTCAGCATGATGATTTCGCTGGAGGACATACCTCAGAAAACGACACGCGTCGTTTGGACTTTAGCCAGAAGCGGCGGCACCGAGGGGACGCCCTCATTTTTCGGTCCATTCGCACGCGGCAGATTGGCTGTCGCAATCCGTTGCCAGCCAAGGGCGGGCTCAGCACCGACGAAGTCCGCGTTAATTTGGCCTCAAAACGGGCCGATGCCTCCGAGACGAACCCCATGTCAGCACGCCCAAGGCTGAACTTTCACCAGAAGCTTCTTCTGCTCACGGCTATTCCGTTGCTGGGCCTGATCGGCGTGGGCGGCGTGTACCTGCGCACCGTCGCGCGTAACTATCGCGACGCCGTCTCCGACGAAGCCGTGATGGAGCGCTACGCGAATGCGATGCGGATCGTCGAGCGACTCTCCCGCGCCGTCCAAGCCGAGCGCATGCAGGCCATCGCGATCGCATCGCATCCAGCGACGGCTGCGGCCACCACCGCCAAACTCACCTCCCTCGGGGCGGACACCGATCGCGCCGCCGCGGAAACGGTGCAGTGGCTGGAGTCGGATCCGGTGATGTTTCACGAGCATCTGAAGACTTTCCGCGAGTTTCTCGTCCCGCTGCCCGACCTGCGCCGCGAAGCGGCCGCCGCCAGCGCGAGTGTGTCGAAACTCATGCTCGTGTATTCAAAAGTTGCATACGGTCCGCTGCCCGCGATCGAGGCGTACCGGCTGCAGCTGCGCAATCCGGATGCCCTCAGCTATTTCGACGGCATCTACACGCTCAACAAGATGCGCGAGCAGGACGCGATGGTCGTCGGCTTGATCCTCGCGTGCGGCACCGACTACCCCCTGAAAGGCGAAGACCTCACCATCGTCCGCAAGCAGTACTTCGCGCTCACCGAGAGCGAAACCTATCTGCGTCGCTACTTCCCTCCCCTGCGGGTGCACTTCGACGCTACGCTGCGCTTCGACGACGCCTCGGTCGCGTACTACAAGTATTTCGTCGACGTCGCCAGTACCGCCAAGGAAGGCGTGCCGTTCGCTGCGCCGGCCTTTGCCAATGGGCGCATGGATGTATTTCGCACGCAGCGCCTCGATACCTATCTCCAAGGCCTCGAAAAAGGCTTCGCTCTCTCCACGACAGCCCTGCAGCAGATGATCGCTGCGCGCCAGCGGCTCGTGATGGTCGTGGCGGTTTCGATCTTCGGCGTGGTCGTGCTCAGCATCGCGGTGAATCTCCTCGTGATGCGAGGCCTACGCCGCGGCATCGTCGCTGTTTCCGATGAGATCGACGGCGCCTCGCAGGACGTCCATGCAGCCGCCGAGCAGCTCACCGGAGCGAGCGGCCAGATCTCGGGCAATGCATCGAGCTACGCCGCCGCATTGGAAGAGATCTCCGCCGCGCTACGGGAGATTTCTGGTTCCGCACATCGCAACGATACTCACGCGCACCAAGCCGAAAAACGGGCCCAGAGCGCCAGCACCTCGGTCCGCACGGGCCAGACGGCCATCGTCGAGCTCGGCTCCGCGATGGGCTCGATCAGCACCTCGAGCCACAAGATCACCCAGATCGTCAGCCGCATCAACGACATCTCCTTCCAGACAAACATCCTCGCGCTCAACGCCGCCATCGAGGCCGCGCGCGCCGGTGAGGCCGGCGCCGGTTTCTCTGTGGTTGCCGAGGAAGTTCGCCGCCTTGCACAGCTCTGCGCCGCCGCGGCTGATGAGACCGGCGCGCTGATCGAAGAATCAGCCAGCAGTGCTGGACTCGCGGTCGAGAAATCGAGCCATGTCACCCTCGTCTTCGATGAGATCTCGCGCAGCGTGAACGAAGTCGTCGGGATCATTTCCGAGATCACCAAGAGCCACCAGCAGCAGACCGCGCACATCGAGCAGGTCAATCAGGCCGTGGCTCGTCAGGAGGAGGTCGCGCAAAGCACCGCCGCCATCGCCGAGGAAACGGCCAGCGCTGCCGTGAGCATGAAGACTCAGGTCGATGCCCTCGCGCACAGCGTGCAATCGCTCAACGCGATCATCGGCCGCCATACCACCGGGGCTGCCGTGCAGCTGCCACCCTCTCCCCCGGCGCCGAACCGCGCCCCGCGCCAACCCTCGCTGGCGTCGGTGTAGTTGGTTTTCAGATACACTGGCCCGTCCGGGCATAAACGCGGCGAAGGGATGCCGCAAATCCTGCACGGTGTCTGCCAAGGCGTGCGGAGTGCTTCGCGCGTTTTTTGTCGATGATGGTTCGTACCGGCTACCCCTGCCGGAGCAACCATCATCATGAGTGCCCGCCCAGCCGATCCCGTCTACTCCACCTGCGACGCCAACGAAGCCGTCGCCTCGGTCGCCTACCGACTCAACGAGGTCATTGCCATCTACCCCATCACCCCGTCTTCGGCCATGGCTGAGTCGTGCGATGAGTGGGCCGCGGCCGGCAAACCCAACCTCTGGGGCGCCGTCCCTCGTATCGTCGAAATGCAGTCCGAAGGCGGAGCTGCGGGCACTGTCCACGGCGCGCTGCTCGGCGGTGCACTGACGACGAGTTTCACCGCATCGCAGGGCCTCCTGCTGATGATTCCCAATCTCTACAAAATCGCCGGCGAACTTCTGCCCCTCACGCTGCATGTCAGCGCACGCGCGCTCGCGGCGCAGGGCCTCTCGATCTTTGGCGATCACGCCGACGTGATGGCTTGCCGGGCCACCGGCTGTGCCCTGCTCGCCTCGAGTTCGGTGCAGGAAGCCCACGATCTCGCCTTGATCGCGCACGCTGCGTCACTGAAGGCACGTCTGCCTTTCATCCATTTCTTCGACGGCTTCCGTACTTCGCACGAGGTGCAGAAGATAGTGACCAACTCCGACGAAGTGCTGCGCTCGTTGATTGATCCCGACGACATCGCCGCCTTCCGCGCTCGGTCGCTCACGCCCGATCGCCCGAGCATCCGCGGCACAGCGCAGAATCCAGACGTCTATTTTCAAGGCCGCGAATCGGTGAACCGCTATTACGAGGCGGTCCCGGGAATCGTGCAGTCGACGATGGATCGATTCGCCAACGTCACCGGACGCTCCTACCGGCTGTTCGAATACCGCGGTCATCCCGAAGCGGAGCGCGTGGTGGTGGTGATGGGTAGTGGCGTGGAAACGGTCAGCGAAACCGTCGATTGGCTCGTCGCACGCGGCGAGAAGGTCGGCGTCATCGCGATCCGACTCTTCCTTCCGTTTCACGCCAAATCGTTCATGGCCGCCTTGCCCAAATCCACGCAGGCGATCGCGGTCCTCGACCGCACGAAGGAGCCAGGCTCGATCGGTGAACCGCTTTTTCTCAACGTCGTCGGCGCGCTAGCCGAGATGCGCTCGCCTCTCGCCGGCTCGCCGCGGGTCGTCGGTGGTCGCTACGGATTGGGCTCGAAAGAATTCACCCCGGGCATGGCGCGGGCCGTGTTTGCCAATCTCGAGCACTGGGAGCCGCGTCATCACTTCACCGTCGGAATCATCGACGACGTCACCGGCTCCTCGCTCGAATACGATGCCGATTTCGACCTCGAGAGCGCCGACGTGCGTCGGTGTGTGTTCATCGGACTCGGCGCGGACGGCACAGTCGGGGCCAACAAAAATTCGATCAAGATCATCGGCGAGCAGACTCCGAACTATGCGCAGGGCTATTTCGTCTACGACTCGAAGAAGTCCGGCTCGATGACGATCTCGCACCTGCGGTTCGGACCGAGGCCGATCCGCGCCCCCTACTTGATCCGCCAAGCGGACTTTGTCGCCTGCAGTCAGTTCTCCTTTGTCGGCCGCACCGACGTGCTCGGCTACGCCCGCCGCGGGGCCACCGTGCTGCTCAATACCCCCTGGTCGCCCGAGGAAACATGGCGGAAACTACCCCGGGACTGGCAGCGAAACATCATCGCGCGGGAACTTCGCCTCTTCGTCATCGACGCGACGCAGGTCTCCCAGAATGCGGGCATGGGACGGCGCACTAACACCGTGCTGCAGACCTGCTTTTTCGCCCTCTCGGGTGTCCTGCCGCGCGATGAAGCCATCGCGCAGATCAAGGCCACCATCAAGAAGACCTATGCCCGCAAGGGCGAAGTCATCGTGAAGATGAACTATGCCGCGGTGGACGCCGCCCTCGCCGGGTTGCATGAAGTCGAAGTGCCGGCGTTGGTCGACGGCGATGCCGTCGTCGTGCCACCGCCCTCGTACGCGCACGCTCCCGATTTTGTCCAACGCGTGACCGCCCGCCTCCTCGAGGGTAAGGGCGACCTGCTCCCGGTCAGCGCCCTGCCCCCGGACGGCTGCTGGCCCACCGGGACAAGCCGCTTCGAGAAGCGCAACATCGCGCTCGAAATCCCCAAGTGGGACCCGGCGATCTGCATCCAGTGCAACAAGTGCGTGCAGATCTGCCCGCACGCCGCCATTCGCGCCAAGTTCTACGAGCCGAGCCTGCTGTCAGGCGCGCCGGAGACTTTTGCCTCCACCGCGTTTCGCTCCACCGACTTTCCGGGCCAGCGCTACACGTTGCAGGTCGCGCCGGAAGACTGCACCGGCTGTTCGCTCTGCGTCCAAGTCTGCCCGGCGAAGGATCGCACCAACCCGCGGCACAAGGCCATCGACATGACGCCGCAGGAACCGCAACTCGCCGCCGAGAAAAAGAATTGGGACTTCTTCTTAGCCCTGCCGGAGGCTCCGCGCGCGGCGATAAAGCCGGAGGTCAAGAGCACGCAGTTCCTGACTCCGCTCATCGAGTTCTCCGGAGCTTGCGCCGGCTGCGGTGAAACTCCGTACCTCAAGCTTCTCACGCAGCTTTTCGGCGATCGGCTCATCATGGCGAACGCCACGGGCTGTTCCTCCATCTATGGCGGCAATCTGCCGACCACGCCCTATTGCAAAGACGCCAATGGACGCGGTCCCGCTTGGGCCAACTCGCTGTTCGAAGACAACGCCGAATTTGGCCTCGGGTTGCGCTTGGCGGCCGATCGTCACGAACTCGCCGCGCGCGACTTGCTCAAGAATCTCGCGCCGCAACTCGACGAGACGCTCGTGTCTGGCCTGCTCGGTGGCGATCAAAGCACCGAAGCCGGCGTCGCCGAGCAGCGCGCCCGAGTCACTACCCTGCGGACTCAGCTCGGCTTTCTGCGCGACAATCCCGCCGCACCTCGGCTCGACGCGCTTGCCGATCACCTCGTCTCAAAAGCTGTATGGATCATCGGCGGCGACGGATGGGCTTATGACATCGGCTACGGTGGTCTCGACCACGTGCTCTCCACCGGAGCCAATGTGAAGATCCTCGTCCTCGACACCGAGGTCTACTCGAACACCGGCGGTCAGTCGTCGAAGTCCACGCCCATCGGAGCGGTCGCCAAATTCGCCGCCGGTGGAAAATCGATCGCGAAGAAGGACCTCGCGCTGATGGCCATGCAGTACGAGCACGTGTATGTCGCACGTGTTGCCATGGGCGCGAAGGATTCGCAGACGCTGCTGGCGCTGCGCGAGGCGCAGGCCCATCCCGGACCGGCGCTCGTGATCGCCTACAGCCACTGTATCGCGCACGGCTTCCCGCTGCACCTCGGCGTGGAGCAGCAAAAACTCGCCGTCGACTCCGGCTACTGGCCGCTCTTCCGGCGCAATCCCAAGCTGACCGCCGAGGGCCTCAATCCCCTGCGGTTGGATTCCGCCCCGCCGAAGACCGAACTCGCGCGCTTCACGGCCAACGAGACGCGCTTCGGCATCCTCAAGAACATCGACCCCGTGCGCGCCGATGAGCTCGCCGCCAAGGCGCAGTTGGAAGTTCGTCGTCGTTTCGCGTTCTACGAATCGCTCGCTGCCACCCCGAGCACCGACAGCAAACCGGCCGCACCCGCCGCCGAAAAGCCCACCACCAAACCCGCCACTCCATGAGTCCTTCGCTCACCACGCGCTACCTCGGCCTCGAGTTGCGCAATCCTCTCATCGTCGGAGCCTCGCCCTTCTGCGACAATCTCACCACGTGCGTCGAACTGGAGGAGGCGGGAGCCGGTGCGATCGTGATGCGCTCGCTGTTCGAGGAACAATTCGAGTCCGAGCAGCGCGCGCTCCTGCACCACACCGAGACCCCGGGAGAGAGCTTCGCCGAAGCGACCTCGTATTTTCCGCGATATGAGGAGTACCAACTCGGACCTGATCAATACCTCCGCCGAATCCACGGACTGAAAAAACTGCTGCGCATCCCGGTCATCGCTTCGCTCAACGGCAGACAGCTCGGAGCATGGGTGAGCTACGCGCAACAATTCGAGGACGCCGGAGCCGACGCCATCGAGCTCAATCTCTACCAGCTCGCCACGCAGACCGACATCCCCGGTGACCAAATCGAGAGCGACATGCTGCACATCGTGCGGACCGTCGCATCGTCGGTGAAGATTCCCGTGGCCGTGAAGCTCTCGCCGTTTCACTCCGCGCTGCCGCATTTCGCGCACTCGCTCGACCTCAGCGGCGCATCGGGCTTGGTGCTTTTCAATCGTTTCTATCAGCCGGATTTCAACATCGAGGACCTCGAGGTCGTGCCGCACTTGAAGCTCTCGGACTCCAGCGAGCTGCTCCTCCGCCTTCGCTGGCTTTCGATCATTTCACCCCGGATGAAGGGATCGCTGGCCTGCAGCGGCGGCGTCCATCACGCGGGCGACGTCATCAAGGCGATCCTCGCCGGTGCGCATGGCGTGCAGGTGGTATCCGTGCTGCTAAAACAGGGGCCCGCGTTTCTCGCGGTGCTGCTCAATAGCCTGCGCCACTGGATGACTGAGCATGGGTACAACTCGGTCGACGAGTTTCGCGGGGCGATGAATCTCAAGCGCTGCCCCGATCCTGCGGCACACGAACGCGCCAACTACATCCGCATCCTCCAGAGCTGGCGGATTTGAAAGTGCGGCACTTCAGAGCGGCCGGGTGAGCGCCTCCAAACGCGCCAACCCGGCTAACGCGGCGACGCGGTCGCTCCCACACATTTCCGCGCTAGGTCGAAGACTCGCACAGAAAGCGGGCCGCTCCGGTCTGCCAAACAAAGCACAGCGCATGTCGGGCAAAAGCTGCACGCACGGAATTCCTGCAGGCTTGCCATGGGGCATCCCAGGAATCGGCGAAGTAATGGACGGAGCGATACAGCACGCCCCGCACTCGGCGCGGCAGTCCATCGCGCGAGTGAGGCGCGGTGACGCAGCCCCCGCAAGCTCGCGGCGAGCTCAGCGACGCGTGGCGAGCAGCGTACGCAATTGGGCGGCGTGATCAGCTGTATCCACTTTTTCGATCACCGACTCCACCGTGCCGTCGGGTGCGAGCAGATACGCACTGCGGGCGGGGCCGAAGAATTTCCGACCGTACATCTGCTTCTCCACGATGGCGTCGGCGGCAGTCGCAAACTGGTCCTTGGGATCGCTCGCGAGGATGTAGCGCACACCGCGTTTCGTCGCATAGCGCAGATGCGAGCCCGCGGTGTCGCGGCTGAGCGCCACAAGATTTAAGCCAGCGCGATCCACCTCAGACCACACTTCGGCCAGCGCGTCATTTTGGCGATCACACGACCCGGTGTCGTTTTTCATGTAAACCGAGACGATCGTGTGCCGATTCAGTAGGCTGGAAAACACCACTTCCTTGAGCGCTCTATCCTGTACTACCTTAAGCGTGAAGTCTGCCTTAAGCCGTTGGCCTGGAATAATCATCGTAAGTGATTTGCGATGCGATCTACGTGTTTTTCGGACGATGCGTAAAATTGTGGCATCGGAGGCTTTGACGTACGCGTAGTTTTCTTGCAATCCTCACGACACATGAAGCCGGTTAAGGTCCCAGCTTTCGAATTGTTCCTCCACGAGATGATCCCGCTCGCGAAGGCGATGGGCGTCGGCGTCGAGGTCAGCGACGGTCAGTCGCTCACCCTCACTGCCCCCAAGGAGCAGAACAAGAATTCCCTCAACACCGCTTTCGGCGGCAGCCTCGTCTCCATCGCCACCCTCGCCGGCTACGGCGTCGTGTGGGAGCTGATGCGCAATGAATCCGGCGAAAAACGCGAGTGGCACATTGTCGTGAAGGAAAGCCGCGCGGCCTATCGTCGCCCGGTGATCGGTGATCTCCGCGCGATCTGCGAGCGTCCCGCGCAAGCCGCGATTTCCGAATTCAAGGAAGCCCTCGACCGCTACGGCAAAGCGAAGCTCAAGCTCCGCGCCCGCGTCGTCGAAGAGGGTCAGACCGCCGTCGACGTGCAGGCGGCGTTTGTCGTCACGCGCTGAGGCTCGCAACGGTTAGCTGTATCCGGTTCTTTTTTTACACGAAGGCCGCCAAGATCGCGAAGAACCTGAGGTACTTCGCGGCCTTGGCGGCCTTCGTGTGAACAGGACTGAAGGAAATAGCTCTGCGGAGACCGGTTCGCTTTTGTGCTAGTTTGCATGAGCCTTTCTGCAAAGTCGGTGTCACACCGCGCTCGGAACTTGCCGGCACTGCCGCCGGCGCTCCTGCTCTACCTTTCATGATCGACTGGCGTCACTGGCACAACGAACCCTACCTCGTGGGTGGGCTCGTGCTCATCGGCTGGCTCTGGGCCTTGCTGGCCGGCCCGCTGCGGGAGCGGCTTGCGCCCGGGGTGGCGTTTCCGCGCCGGCAGGCGTGGCTATTCTATAGCGCGCTCGCGATCTTCTACTTCGCCGTGGGTTCCCCGCTCGACCAGATCGGCGAGCGGTTTCTGTTCAGTGTGCACATGCTCCAGCACCAGATCCTGATCTATCCGGCGGCCGTGCTGTTTTTGCTGGGGTTGCCGTCGTGGATGATCGATCCGGTGCTGGGTCGGCCGGAGCTGCGCCTGCCGGTCAAAATCCTGACCCAGCCGATCATCGCCGGCACGATCTATACGCTCGTGCTAACCGTGTGGCACGTGCCGCGGCTCTATGACTTGGCGCTACAGGACAAGGTCGTGCACGTGGTCGAGCACCTGATGTTTTTCGGCGCGGCACTCTTCTACTGGTGGCCGCTGCTGAGTCCTTCGAAGAAATTTCCTCCCATCGGCTACGCAGGCCAGATGCTCTACCTCACGTGCGTCTTCATCGGCATGACGCCAGTATTCGCCTACATCACGTTTTCCGAAAACATCCTGTATCCAACCTACGAATACGCTCCCCGGCTTTTCGATAAATTTGCCGCGAGCGACGATCAGCTCCTCGCCGGCGTGGGCATGAAGATCGTCGGCATGAGCGTGGCGCTCGGTGCGTTTGGCGTCAGCTTCTACCACTGGTTTCAGGCCGGAGAGCGCGCTAAGACCAACGCGTGATCCATCCTCACGCAGTCAGCGCAGTGAGGAGATAGAACAGGCCAGCCAGGGCGATCGCGGTCGAACCGCAGCGCAGCACCGGTGTGCGCCAGCTTTCGCCGGATTTTTTGAAGCACAACGCCAGCGCAAAGAAAACCGGCAGCACCACCATCTGGTGCCCCGCCTCCACGCCGAGACTGAAGGCCGACAAGGCCGAGAGCATGGCAGTGCGCGGCAGCTCGGACATCGCATCGAGCAGGCCGCCGGCGAAGCCGAGGCCGTGGAAAAGCCCGAAACCGAACGCCACGGCGAGTCGCGTCCAGCCGCGCGAGGTGCGCGGAAAGAGCGCGTTTTGCAGCGCCACAAACACGATGCTGCCCGCGATCATCGGCTCCACGATGCTCGCTGGCAGGCGCACGATGTTGAGCACCGAAAGCACGAGCGTGATTGTGTGCGCGACGGTGAAGGCGCTAACGACTTTGACGAGATCCCACAGCGTGACCGTCGCGAGCGCGAGCGCGGTGACGAACAATAAGTGATCGTAGCCCGTGAGAATGTGCCACACCCCGTGCCGGAAATACTCGCGCCAGATCGCGCCCTGGCTGATCGCCGCGCCCTCGCTCAGCTCGACGACGAGAGGCCGACGTGAGTCGAGCAGCAGGCCATCACGAACGGTATGGCCATCGCGCGCGACGCGCACGACGTAGGATGCCGTCCACGCATTGCCGACGGCGTAATCGATTTCAGTCAGGCAGTCCTGCTCCAGCGTGATGGAGCGAGCGCTCGCGGCTTCGACGTTAAGCAGATATTGCATTTGGTAGACTGCGCGCTCCTGCGCCATCGCCACCGGAGTCGGCGGAGTATTTTCCGGTGCAGTGACGTGCAGCAGATGTCCCGGAAGCACGCGGCCGTCGAGCGTCACGCGGACGTGGCGCACGAGGTATTCGCCGTAAGCAGCCCAGGTCTCGTGCAGCGTCTTCGGCTCGGTCGGGAGCTTTCCGAGGGTCGTCCCAACGAATACTTCCTCGGCACTGACCGTGATCGTCGCGGTTGCGGTAGGCGTGCCGGATTGGGCGGAAGATTGAGCGGTGACATCGAAATCGATGCGGCCTTGGGCGGCGGGATGTGCGCGCAGCAGCGCGGGCATGATCAACGCCAACCACCAGAGTTTTTTGAGCCAGCGCATCGTCATCTGGAATCAGCGATGCACGTGGAACGACGTGATCGAGGGGTTAATCTCGTAGGCGCGCTTGAGCAGCGCCCGGCCTGCTGGCAGCTCGTCGGCCCGCATGAGAATGAGCCCCGCGTGATAAAGCACGTGAGGATCGCCGGATTTCTCCGCACCCGCATCGAGCGCTTCATGCGCCGTCTTGGCAGCCTCGCTGAGCTTGCCATTGGCGGCAAGGGCCCACGCCAAGCCATCGAGGGAAACGGCGGTGCGGCGCAGGGTGATATCCTTCCGCGCCCACCGCTCGGCCTCGGCCGGCATGGGCTTTGAGTCGGCGTAAAAGGCAGCGAGGTGGTGAAAATAAATCGCCTCGCCGACCTCGGTGCTTGCGCGATAGCCCGCTTCGGCTTGCTCGAAAAATGGCGCGGCCTCGGTCGGTTTACCGGCGGCTTTAAGCACATCCCCTAGCGCTTGCCGCAACGCGGGAGCGGGTGACTGAGCGATTGCATCTCGGAA
This sequence comes from Verrucomicrobiota bacterium, assembly GCA_048498795.1. Lineage (GTDB taxonomy): Bacteria > Verrucomicrobiota > Verrucomicrobiia > Opitutales > Opitutaceae > JBEHXH01. Next base: position 81,843 of record JBEHXH010000014.1, on the reverse strand, counting down.
GGCTTTCTCGGCCTCGGTCCATTTGCCCTGCGCCGCATAAAGCTCACCGAGGCGATCCAGCACGGCCCAGTTTCCCGGTTGAGCCTCCGCGGCGTGCGAAAAATCCAGCGACGCATGAATCCAGTCTCCGCGGGAAAAGTACCACGCACCGCGCTGGATGAAGCTCCACGCAATCCAGAAGGGCTTCGGTTCGGGATCGGCGCGGGCAAACTCGACCGCAGCGTCGAAATGCAGTTTCGCTGCGGGCGTATCGCCTCGCAGTACGGCCAGTCGCGCGAAACGCGCGTGTACTGCGAGCGATTCACCCTCGAGCTCGAGGGCTTTGGTGTAGTCCGCCTGCGCGGCGGCAAGATCGCCCTGCTCCAACTCAGCATCGCCGCGTACTTCGTAGCCCGTCGATTTGTTGGGCTGCGCGGCGATCCATGCCGACGCTTCCGCTTTTGCCTCGGTAAAGTGATGGCTCGCGAGTTCGACCAGAGCGTGCGCCGCCCGGCCACCGGGATTGACGTTGGCGGGGACAGCACTGAGCGACTGCTCCGCTACATGCCGCGCGCGGGCGAGCCAGCTCGTATCGCCAGTCTCGCGCATCCGCTGGAGACATTCGCCGCTCAGGCGATTGAGCGCCGTGATATCCTCGGGGTCGCGCGCCACTCGCTCCTCCAAAAACCGGATCGTCGATGAGCCGCTTTCCGCGGCGATCAAATGTGCGGTCGCGGCGCAGCCAGCGAGAGCAAGGGCGACAAGCGACTTTAGACGCACGAGGGGAAAGCAAACCGGGGCCGGCCGGCATGACGCCCGCCGACCCCGTGAATGAGTTTAGACTACGCGGATGCGTTGATCAGTTACGCGTGTTGTCGTCCGTGCCGGTGTCGCGCGGGGCCTGCGCCTTGGCGAGGAACGGGAACGTGTTCTGCAGAGGCACGTCATTCGCGTTCACGTTGTCCTTCAGCGCGGTTTGATTGGCGATGAAGAAGAGCAGCGTGTCGATCGCGTCGTCGCCGGGGCGGCGGCCATTGGGGAAGCCTGCGCCGGCATTGTCACCGCCACCGTTGCCCGTGTTGGCGGTCGCGAGGTTTAGTCGGAGAAAATCGCCGTTGGTCACGGCGACACCAGCGAGGATGCCGATGTTGGTGTCGTTCGTGCCGAGCGATTTCAGGGTCGCGACGATGTCGCCGGCGAACTTGCCCGCGGCGTCGTCCTGCGTGGTCGCCTGATTGTACTCGTCCTTACGGGCGAAGGGCACGAGCGCGACGTTGACCGCGGGCACTCCGGTACGGTCGATGGTCTTGAGGGTGCCGAAGTCGATGGCGCCGGGCGCGGCGGCGTTGAGATCGTAGACCTCGACAAGGCCGATGCCGGGAGTGCCATCGGCGGCGGTCATGACCGCGCTGTAGTTGCCCGGAGCGAGCGTGAGCACAAGGGCGGCATCCTTGCTGTTCGCGGTGAGAGCAAACGCACCGGCCTTCGCAAACGTCGACGAGAGCGAGGAATCCCAGTCGTTATTGCTGCCGAGACTCTTGCCGGTGTTGTCAAAGACTTCGACCTTCGGATCAGGGACCGCACCGGTCACACCGAAGCTCGACAGCGTCGGGCCGACGCCACGGATGAGGACCTGCTTCGGGGCGGATCCGGCGATGACGAAGCCACCGATCAAAACGTTCTGGCCCGAGTCAACGCGGCCACGGATCGAGAGATTGGTCACGCTCGGATCGTAGTGACGGCTGGCGCGGAGCGTGACGCCATTCATGCCGAGCGAAGTCACGCCATTGCCGAAGAGCGACTTCGGGATGCTAAGCGCGATGGCCATGGTGTTGTAGCCCGCAAACGAGTCGCGCGCGCGGCTGAAGACGCCGGCATTGGGCGCACCCGCGCCGACTGACGCGACGAAACGATTGAAGGCCGGGATATCGAAGAAGAACGGATCGTCCACGAGGCCAGCGAAGAACTTCACATTGGACGTGGCATCGGTGACAACGACTTGATCAGGCGCGGTGGCAGCGATGGAAGAATTTGTCGTCAGCGCGTCGAATGAGAAAATCGACGTCGTGCCGCGCAGCATTTGGACCGATGCGGTCTGAGCCGAGTTGGTGCTCGTGCGCGGCGTGAAGCGGACGGAGATCGTCGCGTCCGGCGTCGCGTCGCCCGTGGTCTCAAGATTGAAGCGATAGACGATCGAGGGATCGAAGATGCCCATGTTGACGTTTTCACCCGCAGCGATGAAGCCGCGCATGGTCATTTCCATCACGACGCGCGTATTGTCCGTCGGATCGAGGAACAGGTACACGTCGCCGATATCGCCGGCGGGATCATTGGCACTCGCGGGACCGTCGCCGTGGTCGGCGGCACGAAGAGCAGGGCTAATAAATGCGGCACCGAGCAGGACGGGGCCACCGAATTTCACAAACAGGGACTTAATCAGGCGTGGAATCATACACTGGGTTGGGATGCGCGGGGGACCGCGAGTTGGGAGAACAGCGTGAACCGTCGGTGGGATGAAGACCGACGGCACAGCCTATGTGCAGGACTTACGCCGCTCCTACCAGCCTAGATGCAAATGCTTACGTTTTCCGGGAAAAACGTTTCCGATTCGCCATAAAGAAGCCGCCGGCTCTTCCGAGCGCGGCGGCGTAGAGCTGTTCAGAGAGACTCTATTGAAGTTCCAGCGGCAGGCCGTGGACACGTCCGCCCAAGCCATCGAGGATGCCACTCGTCTTTTGTGCGAGGATGTCCGGGCCGGCTTTCATCGTGCCCGCCGGAGTGAAGTTCTTCACGACGGCGCAGTAGTCGCTGTTGACCATGACGCCGAGGAACTCACCGGTCTTGCTGAACACGAGGTCACCGCGACTCGGCGCGAATTCGCCGAAGAGACGCTTGAAGAGTCGATTATCGACCTTCACGTAGCCCGGATGAGCGGCATCGAGGTGGAAGTTGACCTCGCCGTAGCCCTTGCCAGCGACGTTGATGAGGACGGCCTCAGGGAATTTTACTGGGTCGGCCGCCAGCGGGTAAACCTTCGCGCCAACGGCAGCCACCTGCGCGGCATCGACCGGGATGGCAACGATGCGCGGGTCCTGCGCCATGAAGCGCAGTTCCGGGCCAGTCGTCTTATATGATGGCGGGCGGGCGAACTCGATTGAGAGCTTCTGCCAGTCGTCACCGTTTTCATTAAAAGAGAAGACCGTATCCTCGATGTGCAGCAACGCATAGACCTGAGCGCCGTCGGTCACGAAAACGGTATTCACAGTCTTGGTGCGCACCGGGCGGATGAAGCTCTTGCGCTCGGCTGTGAACGTGGTCTCGACGCGGCCCGCGAGGAAGTTCTCGTAGAGGGTGTTGGCGTTGACCGGGCGGTTGTCGCGAATCTCCTTCGTGAGCGCGCCGGAGTTTTCGGCGAGCTGGCCGACGCCACTGGCGAGCTGCGAGGTCATTTCCTGGACCTTCGCGCGCTCGGTGCGCTCGGCTTCGACTTGGGTCTTCAGCGAGTCGGATTGTTCGCGCAGGTTTTTCTTTTCCTGCTCGCCCACCACGACCGCGAGCGTGAGGCCCTCGATCTGTTTCTGGGCGGCGGCGCGCTGCTGCTCGGCCTGCGCGAGCGCTTGGCGCTGACGCTCGGCCTCGGCGCGTTTCTCGTCGAGCTCACGCTGGAGCTGGGCAAGCTGCTCGCGGGAAAGCTCGGCCTGACGCGCCGCGGCGGCGGCCTGCTGCGCAGCCTCGGCGGCTTTCTGATCGAGAGCCGCGGCCTTCTGCTGCGATTCGGTGAGGCTGCTGTTGAGCGCGGCCTTTTCCTTTTGGAGCTGCGTGAGACTCTGCTCGCGGGCAGCGAGATTGGAGTCGGTGTTGGCGAGCTTCTGCGCGAGCTCGGTGCGCTGCGATGCTTCGTCGGCGAGCGACTGGCGCATCGTTTCCACGAGGTCCTGATCTTTCGTCACGGCGTTGGCCGCAAGTTCGGGCACCGGAGGCTGCGCAGGGCGCGGCGGCTCCGCCTTCTCCCAGCGCGTGAGCGCGAGGAGATTGAGCAGGAGGAAGTCGCAGATGATGAGGAGGAGAGTCTTGTTCATGGCAGCGGGCCGTTGGGCACAGGCGCCAAAGCGGCGTTAGGCCGTCACCACGGCGGACTGAGCTTCGATGATGAGCTGGCGCTTGAAGTTGCGCACGTGACGGATCTTCACCGTCGCCACGCACATGATGCCGAAGAGATTCGAGGCGTAGGCCGCGAGCAGGTTGGGCTCGATGACCCGCAGCACCTGCAGCACGAGCGCGGTCGCCGTGCCGGCGATGCCCACGTAGAGGCCGCCGTCGAAGAGGTTTTCCTCGTTTTCCATGAGCTTCAGTTTGACCTGAGGCGGCACCGACTGGCGGTCGATCTCACGGATTTTCATCAGGCAGATCAGGTACATCGCGACCTGCAGCGTGGCGAAGAGGCCGATGGAGAGGAGGGTGGACGTGTCCATGGTGGATTTGGGTTCGGAAGGTGTGGCAGGGGGTGTGGGGGTGGTGGCGGCGAGCACAGGCAGGCGCAGGTGGAGTTGATACTCGGAGGGCGGCGCCGCCCGGAGAAGAAAGGGCTCGGAGCCGAGCACCAGCAGGGCGCCGAAGAAAATGGCCAGCACGCTCGCACGGGCATGCATGAACCCACCGGAGTGCACGCCGGGGATGTCCGGAATCACGACCCAGCGATCAAGGCCCAGCAGCACGAGCCACACACCGATGATGTAGCCCAGATACTTCAGCGCCAGCAGGAGCTGCGGATGCGCAAGGATCGTCTCGCTCGCGGCGCTGAGCGTCGGCATGGAACTGCGACTGACCGGCACCTGACGCTGCAGGAGCTGCTGCACCGCGCCGCGACCGAGGCTCAAGGCGAGCTTCAGGTCTTCCGCGCCGTTTTTGCCAAATTGGATGAGATAAAGCGCCGGCTTATCTGCCGAATCGCTGAAGAGCGCGCTGGCGTAGAGCAGCGACATTTGATCCGGCGCGACTCGCGCGAGGTGCGCGTACTCCGCGACCGTGCGGGCACTCTCGGTGCGACGCAGGAGCTCGGTCAACTGGTTCCAATCAAGGCGCCGACCGAGGGCGAGGAGATCAATGAAAAACGGCTCGAGTTCGCCCAGCTCCTTATGCTGGAGCGCATTTTCGACGAGGCCGCGCAGTTCACGCTGCAGCGAGGGAGACAGTTTCTCGCCTTGGTACAGCAGGGCGGTCGTGAGGATCAACGTATCCAGCGGCTGGCCACCAGGACGTGCCGCCGGAACGAAGCGTCCTGTGGCACCGACATCACGCAACTGGAGGATGGACTGCACCCCCTGCGAGGCGGACGTGCTGAGCATCGTGCGAAGCTTTTCGCGGGCTTGAGTGGCGATGAAAAATGTCAGGACTGGCGTGCTGCCCTTGTGATCGGTCGGTGCACGGAGATTGAAGAGTGGATCGAGAAATGGATCCCACCCACCCCACGCGGCGAGGCCGGGCTGGCGCTCGTGGAAATCGTCGAGGGCGCGCGAGAGCGCCGGGGCTCGCGGATCATCCACGGACTTGGCCGCGGCGAGGACGAGGGTGGCCGGGCCAAATTTCTCCACGTCGACCAGATCGCGCCCTAGGGCGCCGAGGGTCTGGGTGTCTTTGCCGGCGGCGCGCAGCAGGTCGGGACTGACGGACTTCAGGTTAACCGGGAGCAGCCACGCGAGAATCACCAGAGCGAGGCCTGCCACCGTGAGGGTAGCAGCGGCTGCGCGATGCGATTTGGCTGGGGGGCGGGCGCTCATGCGTTGGTTGCAGTATTGATTTGCGGGCCAGACTTGCCGGACCACGCTTAAGTCTTTGTAACCGACCGATGCCGCTAGGGATTGTTCACTACAATGAGCCGATTTTGCGCCGTAAAGGCGAGAAAATCACCACTTTCGATAAGGCGCTGGCGAAACTCGCCGACGACATGATCGATACGATGCATGCTGCGCATGGCATCGGCCTCGCCGCGCAGCAGATCGGCAAAGCGATCCAGCTTTGCGTGGTCGATCTGCGCGACGCCGACGCCGATTTTGCGTGGCAGCTCGATGGCGCTCACCCGCCACTCGATCTAATTATGCCGATGATCTTGGTGAACCCGATCGTGAAGATCGTGCCGTCGTGCGACGAAACCACGTACGAGGAAGGCTGTCTGTCCTTTCCGCAGATCCGAGGTGAGGTCGTGCGACCCGACGCGCTCACCGTGAAGTTTCAGGATCAGTTCGGTATCCCGCATGAGATGGCGTGCGACGGTTTGCTCGCCCGCTGCATCCAACACGAGGTCGATCACCTCAACGGCGTCCTCTTCATCGAGCGCATGGACAAGAAGACGCGCGAGCTGATCGACGGCGCCGTGAAGCACCTCGCGAAGCAGACGAAGGAAGAGAAGAAGGACGAGCCGAAGAAAAAGTAATCGAGCTGGTCCGAGTTCGGCTTCAAGTGGCTACCTACCCTCTATGAGTTCCAAAGCCGATGGTATGAACTACGCCCCGCAGGGCAAAGCCGCTCCCGTGGTGAAACCCGGTGAGTTTGTCTTCGCGGCGGCCTTCCTTGAGCACGGCCATATTTATGGCCAGTGCAACGGTCTGCTCGAAGCCGGCGGCGAACTGCGCTGGGTGTACGACGCTGACCCGAAAAAAGTCGACGCCTTCCGCGCAAAGTTTCCGCAGGTGAAGGTCGCGCGGTCCTTCGACGAAATTCTCGCTGACGCGGATGTGCGCCTCGTGGCGGCCGCGGCCATCCCGTGCGAGCGCGGCGCCATCGGCTGCAAGGTGATGCAGGCGGGCAAGGACTATTTCACGGACAAGACACCCTTCACCTCGCTCGTGCAGCTGGACGAGGCCAAGGCCGTCGTCGCACGCACAGGCCGCAAATACGCCGTGTACTACTCCGAGCGGCTCCACGTCGAATCCGCCATGCACGCGACCGATCTCGTCGCAGCCGGCGCGGTGGGCCGCGTGATCCAAGTGCTCGGACTCGGGCCGCACCGTCTTGGCAAGGCCGGACGCCCGACGTGGTTTTTCGAAAAGGCGAAATACGGCGGCATCCTCTGCGACATCGGCAGCCACCAGTTCGAGCAGTTTCTCACGTTCTCCGGTGCGACCGATGCGTCAGTCGCCAACGCCGCGGTAGCCAACTACGCCAACGCCGACACGCCCGAGTTCGAAGACTTCGGCGAGGCCTCGCTCATCGGCGACAACGGCGCGACTAATTACATCCGCGTCGACTGGTTCACTCCACCCGGCCTCAGCACGTGGGGCGACGGCCGCACGGTGATCCTCGGCACCAAAGGCTACATCGAGCTCCGCAAGTACGTCGACGTCGGCCGCGAAAAAACCGGTGATCATGTTTACCTCGTCGATGAAAAGGGCGAGCAGCACATCGAGGTCGCGGGCAAAGTCGGCTTCCGCTATTTCGGTCAGCTCATCCTCGACTGCCTCAACCGCACCGAAAACGCGATGACCCAAGCCCACGCCTTCAAAGCCGCCGAGCTCTGTCTCCGTGCGCAGATGGCGGCGCGGAAGATCGCCTGACGCGCGGTGCGCTGAACATCGAACTTTGAACGTCGAAGGGACCAGCAGCTCACGCTCGCGTCAGCTCGGTTCGATGTTCAAGGTCCGAAGTTCGATGTTCGACGTTCAGTTTTCCCGCCCATGAGTATTGCCACTCGCACCGGCGACGACGGCACGACCGGCCTGCTCTACGGGCAGCGTGTGCCGAAGGATCATCCGCAGATCGAGACGGTCGGAGCGTTCGACGAACTAAACGTCGCGCTCGGAGCCGTGAAACTGCACGCGACCCATCGGACACTGCTCGAAACCGCCCAGCAAAATCTCGTCGCACTCATGGGGGAAGTCGCGTGTGCGGAGGTGGATGCGGAGCGTTTCGCGCAATCGAAGTTTCCCAAGATCAGTGAAGCCGACCTCGCGCGGATCGATGCCGCGATCGTCGAACTCGAAGCGCGCGGATTGAAATTCGACGGCTGGGCCACACCCGGGGCAAACGACCTGGCGCTAGCCTGCGATCAGGCCCGCGTCGTCGCACGCCGCGCGGAGCGACGACTCGTGGCGTTGCCTGCACAGGGACGCAATGTGCGTCCGGTTGTGCGGCAATTTGTAAATAGACTTTCCGATTGGCTCTGGCTGCTCGCACGCGAAGCGGAGACGAACAGTAAGGGGTAGATTTTGGGTCACAGAGGGCACAGAGAGGAGGGAGGAGGGCACAGAGAAGCACTTCGGTGTCCGGAATTTGTTATCAGTCGTCCAAAAACGTTTCGACCGCTACGAAATGTTTTCTCTGCGACCTCCCCCATTCTCTCAGTGCTCTCTGTGTCTTGGCTTCCTCCGATTTAGGTTAACGGTTGCATATCGAGCGCAGTTGCGGCGCGGGGCGCGCGGTCTTCGTTAGAGGCATGCTGCGTCCCCTCGCTCTTGCTGGTTGCTTGCTTGTCCCCGTTTTGCTCCGCGCTGCACCGCCCGCGCCGGAAATTTTTGTGGCGCCCACTCCCGCGTCGCCAATCTACCGCGAGGGGTGGATCGATCTAAACAAGAATGGCGTGAAAGACTCGTATGAGGATCCGGCGGTCGAGGTCGAGCAGCGCATCACAGACCTGCTTGCGCGGATGTCGACCGAGGAGAAGACGGCGCAAATGGTCACGCTCTACGGTTTCCCGCGCGTGCTGAAGGACGAGCTGCCGACGGCGAAATGGGACACGTCGTTTTGGAAGGACGGCATCGGCAATATCGACGAGCACATGAACGGCAACACGGGGTGGACGAACAATCTCGCCACGCCGAAATACGGTCTGCCGTGGTCGCTGCACGCGCGTGCGATGAACGACGTGCAGCGTTTCTTCATCGAGCAAACACGGCTCGGCATCCCAGCCGATTTTACCAACGAGGGCATCCGTGGATTGCTGCACGCGAAGGCGACGAGTTTTCCGTCGGAGCTGTCGCTCGCGAGCACGTTTGACCGCGAACTCGTGCGCGAGGTCGGTCGCATCACGGGCCGCGAGGCGCGCGCACTCGGTTACACCAATGTCTACTCGCCCGTGCTCGATCTTGCGCGCGATCCGCGCTGGGGCCGCACGATCGAGAGCTACGGCGAGGACCCGTTTCTCGTCGGCGAGATGGGCTTCGAACAGGTGAGTGGCATACAAGAACAGAATGTAGTCTCCACGCTGAAACACTTCGCGGTGTACAGCATCCCGAAGGGTGGACGCGACGGTCAGGCGCGCACCGATCCGCAGGCGACGTGGCGCGAGGTGCAGACGGTTTTTCTTCAACCCTTCCGTCGCGCGGTGCGCGATGCTCATGCGCTCGGCGTGATGGCCTCGTACAACGATTACGATGGCATTCCGGTCATCGCGAATCCGCTTTTCCTCACCGACATCCTGCGGCGCGAGTGGGGCTTTCGCGGCTACGTCGTATCCGACAGCGGAGCAGTCGAGTTCGTACACGAGAAACATGCCACCGCGCCGACTCCAGCTGACGCGGTGCGGCAAGTCGTCGAAGCGGGCATGAATATCCGGACCGATTTCAAAGCCCCGGAAACTTTTGCCAATCTGCTCCGTGAAAACCTGCGCAATGGCCGGCTCTCGATGGATGTCGTCGATCTGCGCGTGCGCGAAATTCTTCGGGTAAAATTCTGGCTCGGACTTTTCGATCACCCCTACGTCGCCGATCCTGCTGCCGCGGAATCCATCGTGCGCGCGCCGGCGCATCTCGCGACCGCCGACCGCGCCGCGCGCGAATCGATCATTTTATTGAAAAACGAGCACGATGCCCTGCCGCTCAAGCGCGATGCGTTGAAACGAGTCCTCGTTGCCGGTCCGCTCGCCGACGACCCGCATGCGTGGTGGAGCCGCTACGGCCCACAGAAACTCGAGTTCGTGACGCCACTCGCAGGCCTGCGGGCGACGCTCGGAAGCAGCGTGGAGATTCGCTACGCGCAAGGCTGCGCCGCGAAGGACGAGCACTTCCCCGAGAGCGATGTCTACAAAGAGCCGCCGTCCGAAAAAGTCCGCGAGGGCATCGCCGCAGCGGTCGCCGCCGCGCAGGATGTCGACGTCATCGTCGCCGTGCTCGGCGAGACCGACGAGCTGTGCCGCGAGGACGGCAGCCGCATCAATCTCGACTTGCCCGGCTATCAACAAGAGCTGCTCGAAGCGCTCAGCGCCACGGGCAAGCCGCTCGTGCTCGTCCTCGGTAATGGCCGCCCGCTCACCGTCAACTGGGCGGCGAAGCACGTGCCGGCGATCGTCGAGCTGTGGTTTCCGGGTGAAGCAGGGGGCACGGCGCTCGCGGACATCCTGCTCGGTGACGTGAATCCCAGCGGCCGCCTGCCCATCACGTTTCCCAAGAGCGTCGGCCAGCTCCCGCTCAACTTCCCCGCCCACCCCGGCTCACAAGGCATCGACAAGGGCCAGGTGCACGGCCCCCTCTACCCCTTCGGCCACGGGCTCAGCTATACGAGCTTCGCCTTCGCCAACCTGAAAATCTCACCGGAAAAATCGACCGCGCCAGGCAACATCGAGGTCAGCTGCGACGTGACCAATTCGGGCACCCGCGCAGGCGACGAAGTCGTGCAGCTCTACCTACGCGACGACTATTCGAGTGCGATCACCTTCGAAAAAGAGCTGCGTGGTTTCGCCCGCCTGAGCCTCGCACCGGGCGAGACCAAAGCAGCTCATTTCACGCTCACCCCAGAGCATCTCGCCTTGTACGACCGCGCCGGACATTGGACCGTAGAACCGGGCGGTTTTACGATCATGATAGGAGCCTCGTCCGAAGATATAAAACTTCGCGGAAAATATACGCTCACTCGCCCCGATGGCACGATCCCCGAGGAGACTTCGGGCAAGGACAAGCATGTTGATCCGGTGCCGTGATCGTGCGCCGCGAAATATGTCACAATCTATTTTGAACGTCTGCAAACGAGCTTCGTCTTACGCTGTGTTAGTTACCCGTTCTTTTGCTTGGTTCATACAGTTAGTCGGCAAGGGCGTCGGGCCGTGGGGCTCGGCGCCCTTTCCGTTGGTGCACACGGCGAGCGGTTGCAGTCGGTGCGCTGAAGCGTGACGCTTCTTCATGCCCGATTTTCGTGCCTACTGCAAACCGCCGACCACCGAACCGAAGGCGATCACCCTCGATGCCGACGAGTCGCATCACTTGATCGTGGTGAATCGTGCGCGCGTCGGCGACACGGTGGTCGCGTTTGACGGCAAGGGCACCGAGTGGATCTGCGGCCTCGCCACCGCCGACAAGCGCGCCGCGCAGCTCACGGTGCGTTTCGCGCAGAAGGCGAAGCCCCTCCCCTTTCGCATCACACTCGGACAGGCCCTGCCGAAAGGCAGCTACATGGACGCCATCGTGCGCAAGGCTACCGAGATCGGTGCCAGCACGATCGTCCCACTGGAAAGCGAGCGCACGCAGGTGCATCTCGATGGTGAACGCTCCGACAAAAAGATCGAGAAATGGCAGACTGCCGCACTCGAAGCCGCCAAGCAGTGCGGCAATCCGTGGCTGCCCGAGATCGCGCCGGTGCAGTCGGCCGACGCGTTCATGGAGTCGGCGCGCGACTACGACCTGAAGCTCATCGCGAGCCTGCAGCCCGGCGCCGAATCACTGAAGACCGTGCTCGCCAATTTCCGCACCGCGCGCAACCGACCGCCGAAAAATGTCCTCTGGCTCATCGGCCCCGAGGGCGATTTCACCCCGGCGGAGCTGAGTCTGGCGCGCAGCACAGGTTTCGCCCCGATCACGCTTGGGCCGTTGGTCTTACGGTGTGAGACGGCGGCGGTGTACGCACTGAGCGTATTGAGCTACGAGCTGCAGAATCAGTAGGCGCACCGGTTGCGCTCAAGTCGGCGGCTGAGTGTGCCGTTGACCGTGGGACAGACTATCTAGTCCCCATGAACCGCAAATCTCTCTTCCGGGCGTCCGCCCTCGCGTTGGTGCTCTGCACTGCGCTGTCCGTTTCCGCCGCCACCAAGGTCGGCGTGCTCCTCAAGGGCAAAAGTGCTTTCTGGTCCGCCGTAGAAAATGGCGCCAAGGCTGCCGGCGAAAAGGCCGGCGCCGAAGTCATCGTAAAAGCTCCGCTCAACGAGACGGATGTCGCGGTACAGGTGCAGCTTTTCAACGCGCTTGTCGCGCAGGGCGCGCAGGCGATCGTCATCGCGCCGATCAACAAGGATGCGCTCTCCGCTCCCGCCGCCGCCGCCGTGGCCAAGGGCGTGAAGATCGTCGTCATCGACTCCCCCCTCGCGGGTGACGCTGGCGGCGTTTTCGTCGGCACCGATCAGCGCGCCGCTGGTGAGGCCGCGGGTACACTTCTTGCCAGTCTCGTGACCGACAAGGACGAGGTGAGCTTTTTCAAGCACAACCAGAATGGCGGCGCCACCGAGCAGCGTGAAGTCGGTGCTCTCGCCAAGCTCAAAGAGGGCCATCCCGCCGTGGTCGTTTACTCCGACGTTTACGCCAGCACCGAGGCCGGCGTGGAGGCCGAGCGTGCGCAGTTCCTCCTCGAAAAGCATCCCGGCACCAAGGCCATCCTCGCCTCCGGCACGCCCGGCACGATGGCTATGCTCAAGACCCTCGAGGACAAGAAGTCCAACGGCGCGATCAAGTTCGTCGGCTTCGGCTTCAATCTCAATCCCGCCGTCGCCGCCGCCATTGATAGCGGCACGATGCAAGGCTGGGTCGCCCAGCTCCCCGGTGAAGTCGGTGGCAAGGGTGTCGAGTCCGCCCTCGCCCTCGTCGCCGGTCAGACCGTGCCGCCCGTGGTGCATACCGACTTCGTGGTGATCACCAAATCGAATCTCAAGGACGCCAAGATCCAGGCGCTCCTGAACTGAGCCGCTCTCGCGTAACTCAACACGCCGCCGCAGCGCTTGTCGCTCGGCGGCGTTTTTATTGACCGACGCCGCGTGGACAAAAAGGGCATCGGCATAAAAAAAAGCGCCCCGGATATCGGGGCGCTTTGCGTAGCAGAATCGGACCGTTTTTATCAGAATGGCGTGTTTCGCTGCTCAGAACTTCCACACCGTCTTCGCCTCAATGGTGCGGCCGACGTTCGGGATCGGGCCGGCGCTGCCACTGTTGGCTTGGAAATAGAGTTCATCGGTCAGGTTCTTCGCCGATACGCGAATGTCGTATTTCTTCGTCGAATACCCGACCGAGGCCGAGAAGGTCTGTGCCGAGGGCAGGATGATGTCGTACGCGCCAGACGAGGGAAACGCGCCCTGGAAGTTGGTGCCGAGCGACACGTCGAAGCCGTGACCGAGCGCGTAGTTGGCAAACATGCTCCAGACCTGCGGCGGCTGGTAGCTGCGCTCGCTGGCAGCGGCGGAGAGCGTGACGCTGTAGCGGCCGAGGCCCGCCGCGATCGGATCGTAGCCCGCAGTCGTGACCGGCACCTGTGTGCCCGTCGGGCTCGGCGGCGTGGTGTTGCGGCGGATCCAGTCGACCGCGAACGACATGTTGAAATTGCGCGTCGGGACCCAGCGCATCTCAAAGTCCGCGCCCTTGCTCTTCGTGTTCACATAGAGATCGAGCGTCTGGTTGTAGCTGCTACGGAACTGGTCGAAGGCGGACATCGCGACGAAGAGTTTGCCGCCGAAGAGGTCGGCCTTGAGGCCCACTTCCTTCAACTCGGAGGGCTGAAGTATTTCCTTCGCCGTGACAGTCGAGCTGCTCAGGCCACCCGAGCTGCCTGGGACTAGATTGCGCGGGTTGGCGTAGGTCACGTACGGACGGATGCCCTTGAAGACTTCGTACGAGGCACTGATCGAGGTGAGCGAGTACTTCTTGTCGGAGCCCTTCTGGAAGGAGGCAGGCGTCACGGTGTACTTGTTCGCCGCGCTGAGCGTGTAGCCCGCGCGATTGTAGACGCGACCGTACACCGTATCGAGACGCTCGCCCGCAGTGAGGCTGAATTTCCTGAAGGCGGTGATGTCGAGCAGCGTGCCCAGACCGGCTTCGATGTGCTGGCTCTTCGTTGCGGAGGCGATCGGCGCGAGATCAGGATTGTCCCAGCCATCGGCGAAATTGTAAGGACGATTCGGATAGCTATAGTAAGTCAGGTCCCAGTAGTTGAAGATCTGGTCGATATTCGACGTGTTGTTGAACGTATCGAGGTACCGGGCGTTGAGGGCAGACACGCTTGTGACGGTCATCCAATCCGGCACGAAGCGTTTCGGATGCCACTCCATCGTGACACGCTCCTCAGCGGAAAAGGCCTTGTGCGAACGAAAGTAAGCGATGTCGGAGGCCTTGTGGTGGAGCTGTTTCTCGACGAAGATCTTGTTGCGGAAGACGAGGTCAGGGTTCTTGTCCGCCACGAGATCGGCGAAAAAGATGTAATCGCGACCAAAGGCATTTTTCTCGAGGAGCACATTCCGCGGGCTGAGGTGCACGTACTTCGCAGTCGCAGGATCGATCGCGAAGAGATCGGCGGGCGTGAGCGCGGGTTTCACGCCGGAGGCGGGCACGGTGACGTTTAGATTGCCGAGGCCAGCCGCGGTGAGTTCGTAGAAGCTCACGAGACCGTCCTTGTTGGTGTCGAGATTGCGCGCGGGCAGACCGGCGAGGTAGATGCCGTTGTCGATGAGATCTTGCGTCACGCGATTCCAGCCCGCGAGGCCCGTGCCATGGTAGTTTTGATAGTTAATACCCGTCTCAAGACGGAGTGAATCGGACAGATCCACGGTGAGCGTTGCCTGCAAAATCTGCTGCCGCGTATAGGAACCGATGTAGAAACTATCGGAATCGTCGACCTGTGCGTAAGCGTAGTAGCCGGCGCGTTTGTTAAAAACTTTCAGCGGGCCACCGATTTCGCCGGTGTACGTCTTCTTGCCGTATGAGCCGATGGTGACACCAAACTTACCCGTCTCGTCGCTCATGTAGCGACCGGTGCTGGCCCGGGCAGACTTCGGCTTGTAGTTCATGTAGCCACCAACCTGGCCGGCACCGTAAACCGAGGAAGAAGGGCCGCGCACGACATCCACGCCATCGCTGGCGCCGATGAGCGTCGGCATGTTGGGGCCGTTGCTGATGCGCTTCATGTCGCGGTAGTACGCGTCACCCGCGCTGCCGCGCACACTGAGGCCGCCTTGGATGCCGAAGGAGAACGCGGTGTACGTGCTCGGCACGAACTTCGCCATGTCGACGAGTTCGTTGATGTTGAACTTTTCGACCATCTCCCCGCTCACCGTACTGATCGACCGCGGAATCTCGAAGACGGGCTTGCTCATGCCGAACGCGTCGTTCGGCGGCGGCAGGACGCCGTTGGGGTCCGCTTTTTCGTCGGCCACGAATTTCTCCATGACGACGATGTTTTCCGATTCTTTCTTCTCTTCGGTGGTTTGAGCGTCGAGGAATGACGCGGTCGATATCAATGCGATGGGTAGGAGCGCGCGATAGGGATGATACATGGACAGGTTGAGTTCACGGTTGGTTCGAGTCGGACGATTGGCGGAACTCATCCTAGCAACCGAGATGCCACCGCGTGCCAATCGAGGTTTCAGGAAATTGTTTCGTGTATGCAGCGCGGCCAAACAATCGCGCTCATCTTCGCGCGTGAGCGCGTGGTATCCGCATTTCGCGCATAAATGAACGCGGCGTGGCACGCGTTCCGCTGGCATCGCCGCGCCAATCGTCTCACTCCATGACTCCTCATCGAACACTGGGTTCGGGTTCGCTTCGCGCGGACTCGCGGCTGCCGCTTTGCGGCGAGCCTTCATCGGTCGCCAGCTCCTCGCTGGTGCAGCGTCGCATCTCCCGCAGTCTCGTACTCGGCGCACTCGCGCTTGCTTGTGCGACCGCCGCCTCCGCGCTGGAGATTCCGTACGACTACGTCGTGCCCTGCACCCCGGAGAACGCCATCTTCGGTCACTTCACGAAAACCAAGAAGCCCGTGCTCACCATAAAGTCCGGCGCGACCGTGAAGATCGAAGGCGGTGGCGGCAACAAGTGGGGCGATGCCGCCAATCCCGACGAGTGGCTCAAAGCCAACAATATTCCGATCACGGTCGACACGTGCCCCGCGCTCAAGGAGATCGTGACCGCGCTCAAGGACTCGCCCAATCGTCCGCCCGCCGATCCCAACGCTCCTGCCGGTACGGGCCGCGGCGGCCACTTTCTCATCGGACCGATCTATATTGAAGATGCCGAACCCGGCGACTCGCTTGAGGTGCGCATCCTCGATGTCACCCCTCGCCTGCCTTACGGCGCCAACTCCGCGAGCCCCGGCGGTGGCGGTCTGCCCGGCGTGATGCCGCGACCTTTCAGCAAGGTCTATATGCTCGACCACAAGCGGAACTCCGCGGTCTACGACAAAAAGGTCGAGATCCCGATGGCGCCGTTCAACGGCGTGAATGCCACGTGCCCACCTGACTCCGAGTTGCCCGTGCGTCGCTCGTCGCAGCCCGGTGTCTTCGGCGGCAATCTCGACAGCAAGGACCTCACGAGCGGCAGTACGCTCTATCTGCCGATCTTCCAAAAAGGCGCGCTCTTCTACACCGGTGACTGCCATGCCGCACAGGGCGACGGCGAGATCGCCGGCGATGCCATCGGCACCGCCAACTCGTGCATCTATCAATTCATCCTGCACAAGGGCGTGACGCTGAAAGGCCCGCGCGCCGAGACGCCCACGCACTACATCATCTACGGCCTCGATCCCGATCTCGATGTCGCGATGAAGAACGCGATGCTCAACACGCTCGACTTCCTCAAGGAGAAGGAGGGCTACGATCAGATGCAGGCGTACACGTTGTGCAGCGCTGCGGTTGATTTCCGCGTGACGCAGGTCGTCGACAAGACACTCGGCATCCACGGCATGATCGCGAAGAAGCTCTTCGTGAACGACCCGGACACCTACTGGTATCGCACCCCGCGTTTCTGAGCCCCTGTCCCACTCGCTCATGAAATCACTGTCCGTTTCTTGCGCGCTCGCTGTCGCGCTCGCTGCCACCGCCTCTGCGATGGAAGTCAGCTACGATGTGCTCGTGCCGCTCACACCGGAGAACGCCATCCTCGGCCACTACTCCGCCACGAAGAAACCCGTCGCCACCGTGAAGTCCGGCACCGTCGTCCGCATCGACGGCGGCGGCGGCGCGGGAGCGGGCCGTCGCGGTGCCGATGGCAAAGTCACCGCCGAGGCCGTCAACGCCTACCTCAAGGAGAACAACATCCCCACCACCGTCGAAGAGTGCGTCGCGCTCCAAGAGACGATAAAGGTGCTCAACGAGACCACCAACAAACTTCCCCCTCCTCCCGGCGCGCCCGCTGGCACCGGTGGCGGTGGTCACATGCTGGTCGGTCCCGTGTATGTCGAGGGCGCGGAGCCCGGCGACACGCTCGAGGTGCGCATCCTCGACGTGACGCCGCGTATCCCCTTTGGCACTACAGGCAGTTCGCCCGGCCGCGGCGGTCTCGCGCTCGGCAACACGCCGCCCGAGACACTCGAGGCCGCCTCCGCCGCAGCGCCACTTCCCGGCGCCGGTGGTGGCGGTGCCGCGGCTGCTCCGGCTGCGGCGACTGGCAGCACTGGCACGCCGCGCCCGTCGTCGAAGATCACCATCCTCGATCTCAAGCGCAACGCGGGCATCTTCAACAAGGACATCGAGGTCCCGCTCGGGCCGTTCATGGGCGTGATGGCCGTGTGCCCGCCGGACTCCGAAGGACCGACACGTCGCTCAACCGCGCCTGGCGCTTTCGGCGGCAACCTCGACTGCAAGGAGCTCGTCGCCGGCAGTACGCTATACCTGCCCGTCTTCCAGAAGGGCGCGCTGTTTTACACGGGCGACTCGCACGCGCTGCAAGGCGACGGCGAGGTCACCGGCACCGCGATCGAGACGGCTGACACGTGCATCCTTCAGTTCATCGTGCACAAGGGCGAGAAGCTCGCGTTCCCGCGCGCCGAGACGCCAAGCGACTACATCAGCTTCGGCCTGCACCCCGACCTCAACAAGGCGATGCAGCAAGCCGTAGCCGAGAGCGTCGACTTCCTGAAGACGAAGAAGAACCTCGATATCCTCCAAGCCTACGCGCTCTCGAGCATCTGCGTGAACTACCGCGTCACGCAGGTCGTCGACCGCGTGCTCGGCGTGCACGCGATGATTCCGAAAAAAGTCTTCGTCACCGAAGGCGACACCTACTGGTACCGTCCGCACTGAGCCGCGATTCAAAGCCAACTCAGTTTCTTTACCTCAAGCGCCTCCCGAAACGGAGGCGCTTTTTTACGCTCATACCCGGCGACTGATATAGACCGAGCGAAAAAGTCAGAAAGGTGTTAATCCCCTCCACCTCAGGCTAATATTCGACGGCGACGGGGCAAAAGGCTTGCCTTCGCCAGCCGTGGCGGGCGTCTTCTCCGCCGATTCGAAGCTCACGGCCCCTCACCTATGCTCGTCGCCTGCCTCGCCCTGCCTCGCCTCGTCCGCGGTTGGTTAACCGGGGGGATGATTGTCGGCGCCCTCGCCTTTCCCGTCGCTCGTCTCAGCGCGGCAGAGATTCCTCCGCCGCCCAGGCCCATCACCAAGCTCCCCAGCCTCGCATCGTTCATTTTCGAGATCCAATTTCCATGGCGTCGTTGGGACCATGGCGAAGTCACCGGACCGAAAGGTGCCTTTCGCGCTACCTACACACTAAAGGAGCCGGAGTATGCCGTCTTCGACGGCGCCAAAACCGCGAGCGGCCTCGACCTCGCGTGGTTGCGCGCGCTCAACATCGAGCTCGTCGAGCAAACGCGCCCCGCTGGCTCGAAAGGCACGTTCGTCGTCGACGGCATCGTGCAGATTTCCAATAATGGCAATCTCG
Source organism: Verrucomicrobiota bacterium (assembly GCA_048498795.1). Classification (GTDB taxonomy): domain Bacteria; phylum Verrucomicrobiota; class Verrucomicrobiia; order Opitutales; family Opitutaceae; genus JBEHXH01. The sequence continues at coordinate 63,031 of JBEHXH010000014.1, read as the reverse complement.
GCTCGTGGATCAGTTGGGACTTCATGTCGCCAAAGGACACGGCCATTCCCGCGGGTGTCGCGGTGGGCACGCCGCTCAACAAGTCCAGTCTCAATCGAGCGCGCCTCGATGTCAGCTCGCCGGACTTTCCCGCCCTCTACGCCAAACTGCGCGACCAGTCGGAGACCCTGCACAAGCTCGTGCAATCGGGCTGTGCGTGGGAGGCCGTCGTGCACTACCCCGCGCGCGATGTGCCGATGCGCGTGCGGCTCACACAGAATGCAAAACTCTTCATCGAGTTTCCCGGCACGCTCATGCGCGTGAGCGTCCACTCCGGGCAAGTTTCCCAATACACCTTGATCCCCGACGGCGACAGCGTGGCTCTCGCGTACCTTTGCGAGCGCGGCGGCAATTACGTCGACGACGGCGTCTTCATGCTCGAGAGCGCCATTGGAAACGATCCGTTTGCCGTGTTCAATGCGATCGCCGAGCGCTCCGACCAAGGCGAGTACGCGAGCCTCCGGATCTCAAGCGATCTGCCTTCGCCGAAATATGGCACCATTTTCGAGAACTGCCGCATCGCCCCGCGCGACAGCCAGACCGCGACCATCTCCGCCATCGGGCTGCCCCAGACGCAGTTTCGCCGCGTGCAATAACCGCCCATGCGTCCTCTCTCATTTCTTCGCAGTTCAGTGGTGCTGGGCAGCGCGCTCGTGGCCCTAAGCGGTTGCGGTCCCTCCGAGAGCAAACTCAAGGAGACCAAGCTCACCGCCGCCAATGGTCATCAGTGGAGTGATCTCCGGCTCAATGCCATGGACTCGCCAAAGCACATGGGCTTCCGAGTGCGCTACACGCTCACCGAGCCTGAGATCGAAGTCGCGACTATCCGCCAGGTGTGGACTGAAACCCCGGCGCCCAACTGGCTCACGCTGGAGACCCTCGAAAAAGTGATGCAGAACATGACCGTGCTCCACGAAGTACGGCCCGCCGGCGCCGGCGGCTGGCAGGTCGGTATTTTTTCGAAATCTTACCTGAGCAAGACCAAGCCCGAGGACCTGCTCGCACAGGCAAGCAACCTTACCCCGATGGCGAACCAGATTGTGCCCATCGGCGGCATCGAGACGGGGACCAACAACGGTGTGATCTTGCAAGACGTACCCGATGGCGGCTCGCGCCAGGGCAAACTGCTCGCCACGATCCGCCCCAATCTCGCGGTCGGACAGGTCATCGTCAGCATGAGCGCGCCCGAGTTCGAACAACGCATCCGCGAGAGCATGGCCAAGGTCGCACTCGCCGTCGAAGAGGCCAAGCTACCGAGCCCCATCCGCAACCTGCCCGTCGCCGAGCGCCCCGGCGCCCAAGCCAAGCTCGATGCCATCGCCGCAGCCATGCGCCAGACTTTCGTCGGCCAGCACACTTGGGAGGGACAAGCCGCATTCCCCAGCGGCCCCGTGGGCGTCACGCTCAAGTCGCATTGCCAGCTAGACCCGAACGAGGTCGCGTTCACTCAGCTGAGCTTCCTCGTCAGTCGCAATGATACCCCCAAAGACGTTATGCCGATCAACGGCACGATGATCTACCAAGGCCCAAAAATGTTCACCGGTTTTTTGCTCAACACCACGAGTTGGGCCCCCGTCGGTCGTGAGCGCATTCAAAAAGAAATGCAGACCGCCCCGCTCTCCAATCTGAACTCCCTCAGCAACTGCTTCGTGCGAATCATCGACGACCACACGATCGAACTCACCGCCGAAGGCCTGCCGACGACAACATTCGTTAAGCGGAAGTGAGAGCACCACTCGCGTCACGCCGGGAGACGCACGCGGACGAGGAGATCGTTGAGGGCGGCTCTTGTCTCAGCGGTGGGCGCCTCGATCAAACGACTGGCCTCGTGGGCCGCTTGCAGTTCGCTGCGCAGCCGCTCGTATTCGCTTTCATGATACGCGATATCCGCGTCATCAAGCGTCGATTGCTCGGGGCCACCGAGTTTGCGTGCGATCAGGTCCGGCAGAAAAGCTAAGCGAAACGTCTCATTGAGCGTGACGAGATTGGCCTCGATCTCGCCCGTGCGCATGAGCCAGATGCCAGTGAGCAGCACGCGGTAGACGTACAGCAGTGGCTTCACTCGCCGTGGCGATTCCTTGAGGAACAGCTTCCACTGCGTCTCCGCGAAGCCGAAATAGTGATGCGAATGATGCCGCGTAATGCAGCCGCGCGCGATGGCTTTCAACTCAGCGTGGGCCGCTGACGTCTGCACAATCAGCGGCGAATAAACCTGCTCCAGCACATAGCCATTTTTCTTGAGGAGGAGCCCGAAAAACTTCCGCACGTCGTGGCTCACGATGTCCATTTCAAGCCCCTCGATGATCCGCGAATCCTCCACCGTCTCGTCGGCTACATCGAGGCCGACCACCTGTTTCACCGGTAGCACGTGCGCGCCACGTAGATCGAAGTCAGAATCCGGCGAGGGAAATCCATAAAGATGCGCGCCGCTGATCGTGGCGAACAGGAGCGGATAGGGCTGGGCCGCGACAATGCGGTGCAAGCGAGGTTCGATGATCATGAGCTGAAAGCCTCCAGACGAGAAATAGCCGCAGCGAGATTGGCTCGGGCCGCAGGCTCAAGCCGTCGCCGCATCCCCTCAGTGCGATAGATCGTAGGCCGAGCGAGAAAGCGCCGGAGAATCTCCGCCCGTTTCTGCGCAAACACCTCTTCCGCGACCCACGCGTACTCCGTCCGGATCGCGTATTCGTATTCCCAATACCGCTCCGCTGGCTGCCCCAGGATCGCGAGATCGATGTCGATCGAAAGAGCTGCATCGCCATCGCCTTCGGCGTCATGGGTCTTGGTCGCGAGGATCAACCGACGAACCCGCTCAGTCGTGGCCTCTGCTACGCTAGCCGCTCCCAAACAATCCACCGCGAGCTGCGCGCTGTCTTCTTCGTTAGTCGCAGAGCGCGCATCGTACACAGCGTCGTGAAACCAAAGCGCCGCCGCGATTGAGTTCTCATCCGCCGCGAGTCCCCTCACCTGCTCGAGCGCCCCTAAGCATTCCTCAAGGTGCTGAAGATTGTGATAATGGCGCTCCCGCGCGGAGTAGGCCGCGGTCAACCGCGCATGCCACGGTGCATAGCTGGTGAAGCTCATGAAGATGCCGCGAACCACGACTCTCGCCGTGCGGCAATGAGGAACCGATTGGCCGCTTCGTAGTCGGGCCGCTCGGGTAGTTTCGTCTCCGTCAGCGCGCGCTCGAAATCACGATGCAGTTCTTGCCGCCACGTCTCGACGTCGCTCCAAGGCAGTTCCCCGCGTTTCACCGCGAGCAACTGCTCCCGCTGCGCCTCCACTCTCACCGGCACGCGTCCCTCGCGCAGCGTCGCCGCGCCGGTGAGCAGCAGGCGCAGCAGGTGCATCGCATGCTTCCACCGCACCTCGCCTTGATTGCGCCGGTCCTGCTCCAGTTTCTTGAACTGGCTCAGGGCGTAACCATTGAAGGTTTGGAAAATCATCTGGGAGAGAAAGGTCTCACGCTGCGCCAGCAGCGCCTCGCCCAGCGGGGTGATCTTCTCGACCAGCGGGGAGTAGAGACATTCGAGGATGTTGGGATTGGCCTTGAGCGCCATCACGACGAATTTCTGCAGCTCCCAATAACAGCTCTGCGCCTCGTTGTCCTCGAACTGCTCCGGCGCGCCAAAGAGCGACAGGTGTAAATCGAGCGGCGCGAGATAAACACCGCGAAGGTCGGTGTCCGAATCCTCCGTCTCCAAGCCATACGCACGCGACCCAACGACACAGCGATAGATCACGCACCGCTCCAGCGAAAACTCCTCCGCTGCGCCAGCCGGCAGCCGGTCTTTGAAATGCTTGAGCACCTCGAACTCATCGCGCTCCAGCGAGGTCTCAAATCCATCGGGGAATCGCACGAGATAGTGCGTCTCCGCCCCCGCCGGCGTGCGCACGACAATCCCCACCGCCCCGCGCGGATGCAGCGGCGAGGCATTCGAACCGGGCACTTCATGTGCGACGACTATCTGAGTGCCGGCGGAGATCAGCTGTTTTTGCGAAACAGTCATGTGGCGCCCTAGGTTTCAGCTGAAGTCTGGCTGGCAACGATAACGTCTAGGGCACGCGCCGGATCGCAGTAGTAGAGTCCACTTGCCCACGCCTCATTAAACTCGATGAGTGCCCACTCTCCCGATGGTAGTTTTCCAAAATCCATTACCACTCCTTCAGGCAAGCGCTTGTTCGCAATCTCTCGAATGCGTCTTACTTGCTCGGGAATATCGGTGCCTTGGATTCGATCCTCAAAATTGATTTCCTCAGGAGTGAGTCCGCAGGTGTCCCACGCAACACGAGAAATGCGATAGAGACTCGCCGTGAGAATCTCGTTGCCCCGAATGAAACAGCGCACTTCGTCGCTGAACGTCACGGGAGTTTGGACGTAAACCAAATCATCCGGCAGCGGTCCCACCGGCAGTGTCTCGCCAGCGGAATAAACTCTGGCCGTAAACCATTTCTCGGAAACCGGTTTCACAAATGCCGGCGCACTCAGCGGCAAAGCCAGCGCAGCGAACTTCTGCAACGTAACCGATCGCCGCGTAAAAGGGAGTTCCGCAAGCAGTCGCGGATCGATTTCATGGAACGAAATCGGCAACTGTCCACGCAGCTGCAGCGCGTGGAGGCCGTTCCCGTAATAGCGCACCATCGCGCGCCCGCGCAAAGCGCCTCTATCGATTTTGGAACCAACTCGAAGAGTCTCCCAGCCCTGCCGGATAGCGACGCGCCACAAGTCGGCATCATCAGATCGATGCTTTTGCGGAAGGATTAGCAGGGGTTTCATCTCGTCTCAGGCGTCAACGCTTCAGCCTTCGCGTAAAGCTCTCTCGGGGCCACGTCGAAATATTTGAAGAGCGCCGGGCAAAGCCACCCCTCGATGCCGAAGGTGGGTGAGAAATACCAATTGCCGCCCGCCTCTTCTCGGCGCCACTCGAGCTTCGCAGCGTACCCGGGGAAAGGTCTGGTTGAAAAGATCAGGCGAAAGCCCTTTTCAGCGTCCGGGATGGAAGCCACGAGGCGATCGATCATCAGGTCGATTCCAAAGACAAATGGCTCGCGCTCCAATCCCACTGCGGGGTCATCGAAGACCCACGACGCTTGGTGTCGGTAGGGACGCAGAACATAGAGGGCATTGGCGCTCACGGAGGAGAAACGGTTTAATTGTGACTGAGAAATCGGCGATCGCCGATCACTCAGGGAGGGTCGTCTCTGCGGCGCCTTCGCGCCGGGCGGCCTTGTGGTCGGCGCGCTTTTCGCGGCGCTTGCGCATCCAGGCTGGCTCGGGCGCTTCGCCGGCCATGATACAGCCGCGGGGCTGGATCTCGCCGACGACGTTGGCCAAGCCGAACTGGGCGATCTGGGATTTTACCTTCGTCGCGTCCTTGTAGCCGAGAGGTGACTCCGAGAGGTCGGGCGCGCCGCCGTACCAGCGGATGTCGAGACCGCCGGTGCACGACGCGAGGACGTCGCGCAGTCGCACGGGATCGATCTCTCCGTCCGAGTCCCGGTAGGGCTTGAGCATGGCGGTGCGCGATAGGTTGCGGCCTGCGCCGTGCGGGCAGAACGAGAGGTAGTCGTTATTGTTCGTGCCGAGCACGACGAGGATCTCGCGCGCCATGTTGAGCGGGATGAGACCGAGCAGCGGACGACCCTTCGCGTCCTGCCAGGCGGGCGTGGCGCCCTTGCCGTGGTAGAACGAGTCGCCACGCTGCCAGACGAAGTTGTGCTCGTTGCCGATCTGCACGAGGGCGCGCTGGCCGAGCCGACGCATCAGGGCATCATGCAGCACGGCGTGATTCTCCCGGGTCCAGCGGCTCACGTATTGGAGCGCGGCCCAGTAGTCGCGGCCTTCCGGCGAATCGGCCGGTAGCCACGCGGCCGAGTCGGGAATGTCCTTGGCGTTTTCGTCGCACCACTTGCGCGCGGCGACTTGGCCGCGCTTGTAGATGTCCGCGCCGAGACCGCGCGAACCGTGGTGGGTCACGAGGACATTGAACTCGCCCTCGCGGCGCACGATCCACTCGGCCAGCTCGGTGTAACCGGCCGACTCGAGGGCGGCGCGCTGCGTCTCCGTAAACTGGATACGACCGATGTAGGCGAAGTGATTACCGTCGCCCTGGGTACCCATAAAATCCTGCGCACGGCTGCGCAGGCCGTAGAGGAACGGATTTTCCCACACCGGCTCTTCGTGCACCGTCGACGTGATCTGGTAACCGCGCGGACGGCCGCCCGGACCGAAGTGCGTGATCTTCTGCAGATGATCCATCATCTCGCCGACCGGGTGATTGGCCGGGAAAAACGTGGCGAACATCGAGCAGCAGATATCGGCCGAGTGCGCGCCGGGGATGATGGCGTTCTCCACCTCGATACCGCCGCCGACCGGGATCGTGGCGCGACCGCCGCCCGAAGGGCAGGCGTCGGGCATGATCACCCCGCGCTTCACCACCGGGACGTGCAGCAGCTCCGTCATGCGCTGGCGTGCCGACGCGACATTGGTCGCCTCCTCCGGCGTCTCGGCCGCGATAGCCTCGGCCAGCGGAGCCGGCTCGTAGCGCGGCAGGATCACCTGAAGCTGCTTCGGAAACTCAGCCTCGAGCGCAGTCAACACATCGGCGCGACCGAGGCCGCTGGCCTCGAGATCGCGCGCGCGGCGCAGGGCCGGGCCAAGCCGGCGGCCTTCGTGCCAGCCAGCAGCGATGAGATCACGTGCTTTGATTTCCATGTTAATGATGAAAGAAGGTAACAGGTTGGCTCTCTGGCGTGTAGCAAGATCGCCGCGGTTAATATGATTATTTAGTCAGGTGTGATTTGTTGCATTTGCTCGGCGTGAGCGGCATCGGCGCGCTCCCCGGCTCGCGTGGTTACCCGCCGATACCACGTATGGCTGCGGCCATGCAGCCGGTCGAGTCGGTCTCTCCCCTGCATGCGGTCCATATAGGCCCGGATTTCAGCCAAGCGCGAGTCCACTTCAGGCAAAGCGACGCGCTGATGGGTGATCAGACGCGGCTGCACATCTTCGCGCAGCCATTCATCGTACACCAGTTTGTAGCCCGTCGTCCACGCGCGGTGCGGTGGCAGCCAGAACGAGCGGTCCTCGACGCGCCAACGGCCAAAGCCGAAAAAGCGCTGGTGGCTGGCCGGCCAGGCGAGGTTCTGCCACTCACGCACATGAATGATGCGCGGCCGAAGCACGATCGGCTGCCCGGCGCGATTCACAAACGAGCGCGCGCAGGAATGGACGCACTGATTAACGGCCTCCAGCATCCGGCGAAAAATCTGTGCATCCGGTCGGCGCAGGACACGAGGGTCGAGGACGTACTTTTTGACCCAGCCCTTTTGGTAAGGGCGCTCAAGTGGCACGATCGGCGCGCGAGCACTCGCCTGCCGCAGGCGCTCAGCTTCACGCTCCAGTCGACGGAGGTGTTTTTCGTGCGAAGAGTGTTTGTTGAGAAAAATCATCTGAAGCGGGGAAAGAACCGCCGGCTCTGGTGAGCCGGCGGTCGATCAATCGAGAAACCCAAGCGAAGCCGGACGGACTTCGCGGTTGATGAAGACGCGGTGCCAGCCACTGAGCCAAATGGTGGCGTGATCAGGATGGCGCACCCCACCGCGGGCGAGCACGCTACCGGCCTCGCGCACGCGCACGCGCATGCGACGACTCCAGCCAGACGCCGCGCGCACCGGCGCATGGAGGCAGGCGTACTCGTCGTTGGTGAAGCCGTTGGGCGCGTAGTAGGCGTGATGCCACACCATTTCACCCGTGCCGCGGATGAGCTCGTCGACCAGGTGCGGCTTGCCGCCACCGGGACGGACCAGCGGCTCGCGCCGATGAATCGTGAGTTCGTCGACTTCGATATCGCCGACCGGCACGAAGAACCATTCACCCTGGCGGATGAAAGCCTTCGTGTGGCGGCGATGGAAGTCTCCGTGACGCAGGCCCACGCGGGCAGCGTACGAGAGCACTTCGGGTGGCATCAGGCTATCCTTGGCAGCGGCGACGGTGTGACCCGTGACCGCAGCGGCGAACCAATGACGCTCGTCGAAGCCGCAGAGGAAACGCTGCGGTGCAGCGCCTTCATCCTGCAAGCTCAGCACAAGATGCTGATCGGACTTGCGGCAGTCGAGGACGACGGCGCGCGTACTGGAAGGCAACGCGAGCTCGAAGGCTTCGTTGCGCACGTTAATGCGCGGGCGATTGGCGACCGCGGCTGCGGACCAGCGAGTGCGTGTGACCGTGGTTTGCGGCACCGCGCGCACGTACGCGCCGATCGCGTGGAACAAGGCCCGGAGATGAGAGGTGATGAGAAAAGTGTGCATGAGATTTTGGAAAGATGGGAATGAGACGAAGGGGATGAGCGGTGTGCCCGAAGTGCGTTTTTGACGGCATGGGAATGGAGGATTGAAGTAATGGGTGAGTTGAAAAATGCGCCGGCGAGTCAGCGGCGGCTCAGAAAGGTCTGCCAGAGAGCGAGGACGATGAAGTCCTCGCGGAGTTTCTTTTCGGCGGCTTCGCGGATCTGGCGCACGCGCTCTTTCGAGACGCCGAACTCGACGGCGATGTCGTCGAGCGTGGCGTCTTCGAGGTAGTAGCGGCGGAGCACGCGCGCATGATTCGGCGCGAGGCGTTCGAGTGCGGCACGCACGGAGGCGTGCGCGTCGACCGACTCGGCCGAGTCAGCGGGGCACGCGGCGTCGGCATCGACGAGCGTGTGCATCGGCTCGCCGTCGGCGTCGGTAGCATCGAGCGACGTGGCTTCAGCCGCCGTCGCGAGGCGCTCGAGGCGCGCCACCGCTTCGGGCGTGAAGCCCGCGCGGGGCGCGATTTCGTCGGCGTGAGCCGGACGGCCGAGCTCACGCTCGAGCGCGATCGCCGCGCGACGCACCTGCGCGAGCTGCGTGCGGGTGTGGCGAGAGAGCGGATCGAGCCGGCGGAGTTCGTCGAAGACCGCGCCGCGGACGCGCACGTAGCAGTACGCGCGCGCCTCAGCGGGCGAGCCTTCGAAGTGCAGGAACGCCTCGATCAGCGCGAGCTTGCCCGCGCTCGCGAGGTCATCGCGGGAGACGTGTGCCGGCAGGCGGCGGTCGAGCGCAGCCAGCACGGCGTCGACCACGCTGAGCGTGTCGGCCAGCGCGGCCGGAGACGTGGACTGGAAGGACAGAGTCATGGAGAGACATGGAAGAGTTGAGTGGTGTGTGTTCGTGAGGGACGAGAGGTGCGTTAACCGACGTGGAGGAAGTGCCGCCAGTCGGGGTGGCGCGGGGCGTTATACGTGGCCGAGACCGGGAGCGGCTTGGGCGTGGCGGGCTTGCGCAGGAGGCGCAGGCCGGCCTCGTGCGGGAGCCGGTTGGCCTTGAAGGAATTCACTTCCTTCTTGGCCCACACGAGGTTCTCGAACGAATCGCGGCCACCGCGGTCGCGGGGCACGACGTGATCGAGATTGCCGCCGTGCTTGCCGACGAACTCGCCCGTGTACTGGCAAACGCCGCGGTCGCGCTCGAAGATCGCCGCGCGCGTGACGCGCGGGATGCGGAGCGGCATGCGCTCGAACTGCGTCGAGACGATGACCGTCGGCACGCGGATACGGAGCCGAGGCGTCGTGATCGCGAAGTCGAAATCGCGCACCGGGAGCGCCGTCCACTCGTCCCACGGGAGCGGGCTGAGGTAGAGCGGGCGGTCGAAGTTCCACGTGCCGTCACCGTTTTCCGGATACGCGATATCCACGCCAAGCGCGGGCGGCAGGCCGGTGCCTCCGCCATTGAGCGCGATGAGCGCCTGCTTGACGGTGCGATGGCCGATGACCTGCCACGCGCGGTTGAGCGAGAGGACGATGGGCTTGTCGAGGATGTCGGCAGACATGGGGGGAAAGGTTGGGAGTTGTGTGATGAGTCGGGGACGACTCGGAAAATGAGATGCTTCCCGCTGGGCACAGCTCGCCCGACGACGGTGTGTGTTGCTTTTTTGCGTCCCGCCAAAACTGGATCTCCGCGCCGGGCTTGCGCCGGCCTCCGCGGTTTACGAAACCGCCGCATCGCTATCTATGCTTGCAGAGCTGAAAATGGCTGCCGGGGAATGCGAAGCGCGCAACGCGTGCGGAGCGGCGCACCAGCAGGTGCGGGGCAAGGCCCCGAGCTTCGCAATGCGAAGCGAGTCAATCGCACATGCATTCGCGATTTCAGAGACCGCTGTCCTGCTATTAGACGACCCGGCAATAAATGTGGCGGAGGGCTGAGGTCCTGCCCCTCAGCGAAAAGTCGCCGCGCGCGTTAGCATCGCGCCTTCCGTCTTTCGGAATTAGCCCTCCCAAAAGTGGTCCTCGCGCACGGTAACGCTCCGCGGTCGATCGGTTATCAACCGATTGCTCTGCTTTTGAGCTACGCGAGGAAAGTGGCGGAGAGCAGAGGTCTTGCACCCCAATCGGATTCACCGGTCCATCCGCTTTCGAAACGGTGCCCGCCCTCGGCGAGTTTGCTCTCCATTCTCCGCGGCAGGAATTGCACCTGCGTCGATCCGCTTAGAAGACGGAGGCCTGATCTGTTGTTCGCCGGGCCGCCCGCTACGCGAGCACCCGCCCGGCTCACCCTTCGCTTCGCTCAGGGCTGCGCCATCTTCGCGCTTCGCGCTCCTCGGCCACGCGGAGGAAAATGGACCTCGCGGCGGGACTCCCACCCACATCGCAGCGTTCGAAGCGCCGCATGATAGTAATTTCACTACGCGAGGAAAATTGGTCCTCCTGCCAGGAATTGCACCTGGAACTCGACCTTCGCACGGTCGCGTGATGGCTCTTTCACTACAGGAAGAAAAACGGAGCCCGGCCGAGCCGGACTCCGGGACTGATTCACCGACACTGCGCTACTCGGGCAGCGGCACGGCCTCGACTTCGCGGACAAGGGCGGCCGGATCGAGGTCGAGCTTCTGCATGATCTCGAACACGCGGTCGCTCCAGCCGGCGAGGCAGTACACGCGCTCCTGCGGGAACTGCATCGTGCCGTAGCCCTTGAGGTCGAAGCTGAAGACCCGCGGGGCCACGCTGTAGCGCCGCTGGTAATCCGCAAACGGCTGCAGCGGCGCACCGCCACCGATCCAGCCCTGCATGTCGGACAGGATCACGATGCGGTCGTAGGCGCGGTTGGCGCGCTGGAAGATCGCATGGAAGTTCGTGCCGCCCGAGATGAACGGGATGCTCTTCGCCGCCGAGAGCGTGGAGTCGCGGCGATTCAGCGAGACGTAGCGCGCGTCGTCGCTGAACAGCATAAGATCCGCGCCCATCGCCTTGACCAGCGTGGCTGCGAACAGCGAACCGATCGCCTGCGGCTGGCCCACCATCGAGCCCGACGAGTCGAGCGCGATGAGCGTGCGGCCCTCGAAGCGCGGCACGTTGGCCAACGAGTGATCCACCGCCGTGTTTAGTGCGTCCATCACGCGGTCGGCGCCGGGCAGGTTGCCCTGCTTCAGCACTTCGACCGCCGTGAGGAACTGAAACGGAAACACGAGCGAGCGGCGCACCGCGGGCTCATCGGCGAGCTGCGTGCACAGCGCGTCGATGGACTCCGGCGCATGCGTGAGGATGTTGCGCACGTTGCGCAGCAGGGCGAGGTAGCCGAGCTTGCGCTCGCGCACGAGTTCGCCCCACGCCTGCGTCTTGGCCGCCGCGACGTCCTCGGCCGTCTCGGCCTTGCCGGCCTGCGTGAGCTTCGTCTCCCACGTTTCGGCGGGAGCGAGTTCGCCACGCACGAGCTTCGAGAGTGCGGGCGTGGCACACGGGCGGACGAGGTTGACCGCATCGACCAGCTTGAACGTGCCATGATCGCGGCGGTACTTCGCGAGCTGATGCTCGTCGAAGCGTGCCAGCGCGGCACCGAGGCCCTTCTTCAGCGAGTTGGGGATCGGGCGGCCGTGCACGGCGAGATAGTAGCCGAGGATTTCGAGCGCGTCGTCCGGGCGGCGCACGACGCGATCGAAGAACTCCTTCGACCAACGCGCGCCCTTGACGGACTTCGCGAGCTCGCCGGCCACAAGGTGGCTCACCGAGCGCATGCCGTGCGTGTGGCGCACGTAGATCGCGGCCTGCGCGGCGAAGCGCGGGTCGTCGATCTTCACGAGGAGCGAGCGGATCGTCGCCATCGTCTGCGGTTCGGAGCGATAGAACTCGTCCTTGAGAAACGTGGTGAGCAGCGCCGAGACGAACTCGAGCTTGGCGGTCTGCGTGAAAGCCTGACCGCCGGCAAAATTGACCGTATCGGGGGCGGGGTTGCGGCGCGTGAGCGCGCGTAGAATGCTGAACTTGGCCATGGTGGCCTCTCTTTCTTTTACTGGAGCCGCGGCAAATGCGCGCGGCGGAATCACCCGGGACGCCGGGACACGGTGGCATGATTGCAGGAGAACCACGGACGCGGTTTGGCCTGAGGCCGATCGCTGGACGCTCTTACCACTGAGCCAAGCGCCGAAGCGCTGACGGATTTGAACCGCCGACTTCCAGTTAGAAGTAACCGAACCCTTACTACCTGCAAAAATCAGACGAGGGAGAATCACCGAACGCGGGTTTGTGGGTTTGAACCACGCATCTTTTGAGGATGGTATCCGAAGTAACCGCGCTCTCACTGCCCTCGAAATAAATCCGGGAGAAAAACAGACAGAGATATGCCGGCCGCCGTCGTGCCACATGGACACAACACGACCGGTGCCTCCTGGAGCCCTTCCGTAGCGGCGACTCACATCGCAGCACGACGCTCGTTTTCGCATCTCTCACTCCTGAGAGAACGGAGGCTATGGTTCTTGGTGGAAGTAACTCTGTCTTCACTGCCCGAAAAATATCCCAGGAGAAAACCGAACAGGGGGACAGTACGTGCTCTACCCTTGAGCTACCTCCCCATGATGATGGAGAGGGTCGGACTCGAACCGACAACCACGCGCTTATAGGCGAAGTAACCCTGATCTCACTACCTGGAAAATGAATTGGGGAGAACAACCGAACGGGGATTGGATTCGTTAACAGCGAAGTAGCCCCGGTCTCACTGCCCCAAAGGGAAAACTGGTCGGCGAGACAGGATTCGCACCTGCATGGGCTCACGCCCGCGAGTTTCTGAGACTCGTGTGTATCCACTCCACCACTCGCCGAAAAATTCTTGGTGCGGCCGGAGCGACTTGCACGCTCACGCGCCAGTCGGCGCAGCGGTTTTTAAGACCGCCCGGTCTACGATTCCACGCACGGCCGCATGATTGGTCGCGGCGGCCGGATTTGCACCGACACAGGCGCGCAGGCCCAACGGATTTTGAGGCCGCCGTGTTTACTCGTTTCACCACGCCGCGAAATTGGTGCGGACAGAGGGACTTGCACCCCCATTGGACTTTTCGTCCGACGGCTCCTCGGGCCGCCGCGTCTCCTAATTCCGCCATGTCCGCAAAATATCTGGGAGCTCGAGCGGGATTCGCACCCGCGACCGTCTCCTTATGAGGGAGCTGCGCTCACTGCTGCGCCATCGAGCTAAAAGTGGTCAGGGTGACAGGAGTTGCACCTGCATATTCTCCGTTCCAAGCGGAGTCGCCGGCTACTTGGCATCACACCCTGGTAAATTGGCCCGGCCCGGAGCGCGCGCTCCGAGCCGGGTTGGTTTTCGATCAACGGATCGTCCGACGGCCATAGTCGCCTCGTGCGATGAGCACGAGCGCAGCCACGGCGAGCCAGGCGATCACGAGGGCAACAGCGTTCATGGTTGTTGTCCTTTCTGTCTTCAGGGCCTTGCTCCGCAGAGCTTCGGCCGTTCAACGCGCACCCATCCCGAACGATGGGCGCGCAAATCTAAAACTGGCTGCCAAGGCGGGACTCGCACCTGCATCTCGCCGATTAACAATCGGCCGCTCTGCTATTGAGCTACCTGGCAATGGTCGAGGCGGAGGGAGTTGGCTCTCGCTCTTAGCGCTCGGCGCTGCGCGCCCCGCCTCCGGCGGCCCGGTCGCGCTGCTGCGCTCCGCACCCCCGGAGAGGCTGGATGTAAGCCAGCTGCCCTAGCTGCTAGGCGACGCCTCGAAAAGTGGCGCTCGTGATCGGAGTTTCACCGACTGACTTCCCTTCGACAGAGGGCTGATTGGCTCGCTGCGCTCGGGGCTGCGCCCTCCGCCTGCGGCGGCCCCATCTCCGCTGCGCTCCGTCCTCACTTCATCTCCACGAGCGAGAGACTGGTCAGGTGGGCGGGATTTGCACCCGCTTCCCCGGCGTCACGGGCCGGTGCTCCGCTGACTGAGCCACACACCTGAGCGAAACAAAAGTGGTCGGAGCGACAGGACTCGCACCTGCGTGATCTCGGTCCCAAGCCGAGTGCCTGAACTGCTAGGCTACACTCCGATAAAATGGGTGCGGGAGTGGGAGTCGCGCCCACCGCAACATGGCTTATGAGACCAGTCGGATCCTCGATCTTCCCGCAGTGAAAAGTGGTGGAACGGTTGGAATCGCACCAACACCGTCTCGTCTTCAGCGAGTCGTGCAGACTGACTACACTACATTCCCAAGAAAAATTTGGCACGGACGGCAGGTAACGCTCCTGCATCGGGCCGTTTTGGAGACGGCTGCCTTGCTTGTCGGCCACGTCCGTATGATTGGTGGGAGCCGGTGGAGTCACACCACGCGTCGGCGTCCCAGTCACCTTCACGACGACCGGGTTACAACCGGCTGACTGGAGCGGCGCCCGTACGCCCGCGGTGGCGGGCGCAGTTTGGTGGAGATGGCGGGAGTCGCACCCGCATGAGTCTGCTTGCAGGGCAGATGCCTTGCTGGTCGGCCACATCCCCAAATGCTGGACGCGCGAGCCGGAATTGCACCGGCGTGAGGCAGCTTTGCAGGCTGCGGGATGGCTCCTATCCTACCGCGCGAAAATAAACCGCGGCTCAGGTCACTCGACGACGGAAGACTTCTCCGTCGCCGTCCTCAGTGACCGCGGGTAAAATGATTTGGGCTCGTAGGGACTTGCACCCTCCTGAGCGGTGTAAAAGACCGCTATCTCGCTATCTAGATTTCGGGCCCATGAAAAATGGTGCGCGTGCGGGGATTCGCACCCCGGTGTCCGCTCTGGCAAAGCGACATGTTGCTGCTACATCACACACGCGCCTGTATCCGTAATCTCAATACTGATAACTACGGCAAATCCGGCCCTTGCCGGACTCGGGCCGCCGGCTGGCTTCTGTTAGATCCGATAGGGCGAAGCGGACTCCGGCCTCGGATCGAGAGCCGGCGCTTCCTTAAGGAAATGGTCGCCTCGGCCGGACTTGCACCGGCGTTGCCCGGAGTGAAAGTCCGGCGTCCTCAACTACTAGACGACGAGGCGAAAAAATGGGAGAGCGCGGCCGGCATCGCCGTTTGACGTCCGCAGACGCACCGCGCTCTCGATTCGAGGCGCCCGCTATGGAGGGCGCCTCGCGCAAAAAAGAACACACACCGTCGTCCCTCTCGGCAGACAGAGTCTGACGGTTTGGAAGGCCGCAGGATTTGGTGCGGACGTTGGGCTGATTGGCTGGGCTCAGCGTTGGAAGCCACTTACGGAATATGAAAAATTTCTGCACTGCTTCCGGAAGTGGTCCCTCTGGGCAAAAAAAAACCCACTTCCGGGCGGAAGTGGGCCTCGCGTGAGGCTGCGTATCAGCCTCGCGTCAGGTTAGACCACTTCCAAGGGAGCTCGCGTAATCGGGTCGATTGAGACCTCGTTTGCTACGTTCGCTCGTCGTCATCGCCGCCCACGGATGAATCACCGCGCACAACGACTGCCTTCCGGTTAGCCGGAGGCTGGAAAGTTGTATAAATGGTGCGGAGTTCATGGGAAGGTGCGGTGAGACGGTTGAGTGACTGGGGAGTTACAACGGTTGTTCCGAAAAAGAAATCAAGGGGTGTCGGTAAGATTTTTTGTTTTTCGAAATTCCTGCGTGATGACGCTACCTTAGCAGGAGCGCTCAAGGCTTGCCATGCACAATCCGACAGCAAGCCTGACTGCACAGTCATGTTTGATTCCCTTTTTTCCGAACGCGGTCTCTCGCTGGATCGCCTCAAAGTTCTCATCGAAGTGCGCGACGCCGGCAGCATCGCGCAGGCCGCGCCGAGCGATCCCGTACGGCAGAGTCAGTATAGCCGCCAGCTGCGCGAGCTCTCGGAGTTTTTCGGCTGCGAAGTCGCGCAGCGCCGAGGCAAGCTCCTCAAGCTCACCCCGCAGGGCGAGCGCCTCGCCGAGCTGGCGCGCGAGCATCTGCGCTCGCTCGAAGATTTTCGCGCCGAGTGCCGCGAGCAAAGTGTGGCCTTCACGATCGGCGCGGGCGACAGCCTGATCCAGTGGCTCGTGATCCCGCGCCTCGGAAAAATCCTCGCCGATTTTCCCGGCACGCACTTCGCCACGGTCAACCTGCGCACGAACGAGATCGTGCAGCAGCTCGTCGATGCGCGCATCGATTTCGGGATCATTCGGAAAAATGCCATCGCGCCCGGATTGAAGGCTGTGTCGCTCGGCCTCGTGCGCTACGCGGCACTGGTGCCAGAGACCCTCGCGAAACAGAAGAAAAAGCTCACCCTCGCGCATGCGTTTGCCGAGCTGCCGTTGGCCACCCAGACGACCGATGGTCAGTTCACCTCCGGTTTGCGCGAAGCAGCGAAAGCGCTCGATGCGCCGCTGAAACCCGCCCTCGCCTGCCAGTCGTTCCCCCAGACGATGGCCGCGCTGCGCTCCGGTCGCTTTTGGTCAATCGTGCCCGAGATCGCCGTACACGATCTGCCGTCGAGTGCCGTCGTGCGGCTCCACGATCCGGCGCTCGCCCACCTCGATCGCGAAGCGATGCTCGCTTGGAATCCACGCCTCGTCCGCATCCGGCCCAATGCGGCCAAGCTCGCCTCGCGTCTCTCTCAAGTGCTCGCGATCTAACTGATAAAACACCTTGCGCGCAAAACGGCTCGACGCTCGCCGCGCGCGCGTAACAGTGGGCGGATACGCGGGCCTATAGCTCAATGGTTAGAGCAGGGGACTCATAATCCCTTGGTTCTGGGTTCGAATCCCAGTGGGCCCACCATCCCGTAGCAGCTACGTCGTGGCCGGCGGCAGGAGCGGCTGGAGCTTTTTGATGTCCTGCACGGCGTCACGATGGCAAACGAGGATCGCATCCGCGGTCTCGACAACCACGAGGTCTCTTACGCCGCAGAGGGCGATCACGCGGCCGTTGCTGAGGACGATATTGTTCGCGGAGCCGACGGCGGCGATGGCGCCGCGCGTGGCATTGCCCGCGGCGTCGGTGGGGAGATGCGGCGCGAGTGCAGTCCACGTACCGACGTCGTCCCAGTCGAATTCGGCGAGCAGTGTTTCGACGGCAGCGGCCTTTTCCATGATCGCGTAGTCGACGGAGATTTTTGGCAACGTCGGGAAACGGGTCGCGAGATAGGCGGTGGCATCGCCAGCGGGAAACTCCCGTACGAAGGCGGAAAGAGCGGGCGCATTGCGGTCCGTCTCGGCGAGAAATGAACCGGCGCGCCAGACGAAGATGCCGGCGTTCCACGCGTAGCGGCCGCTCGCGAGGTAGCCCTGCGCGGTGGCGAGATCGGGCTTTTCCACGAACCGCACCACACGGCGAAATGATCTGTTGGACTCGCCGAGTTCGAGGTAGCCAAAACCGGTCGAGGGGAACGAGGGCTTGATGCCGAAGGTGAGCAGCGCGCTCGTGCCGGCGGCGTGAGGGAAAGCGGTCGCTAGCTGCAGGGCGTAAGTCGCCGAGTCCTTGATGAGCGAATCGGAAGGGAGCAGAGCCACCACCGCATCGTCACCGCCGCGCGCGCGCACGAGCGCGGTCGCCAGCGCAGCCGCGGGAGCGGTGTCGCGCTTCGCCGGCTCGGCGACGACATTGGCCGCCGGGATGAGGCCACGTACTGCGGCGTGGATGCCCTCGAGTTGCACAGCGTTGGTGAGGACGAAAATATTCTCCCGCGGTACGACACCTTCGAGTCGATGCACCGCTTCCTCCAACAGGGTGCGCTCGGAGAAAAGTTTCAGCAGGTGCTTGGGCGTCCGGGCGCGGCTCATCGGCCAGAAGCGCTCGCCGCTGCCACCGGCCATGATGCACGCAAAATACTTGGAGGATTGGGTCATGAAAGAGGTTGTTCTTTCAGGCGACGCGTCAGCCGCCAAGTGCGAATCCGTGTCATGCACCAGAGGTGGTGACGACGATCTTTCCGAATTGCCCACCGCGCTCCATCAGATCGAAAGCGGCATTGGCCTCATTGAGGGGAAACGCCTCGCTCACCATCGGGCGTATCCGGTTCTTGGTGACAAAGTCCACCATCGCCGCCCAATCCGCGGAAGACCCCATGGTCGAGCCGAGCAGCGAAATCTGCCGCCAGAAAAGCTTGCGCAAGGGCAGCGCTGGCGGGTTGCCACAGGTCGCGCCAAAAACGACGATCCGCCCACCGGCCGCCGTGGCGTCGATGATCTGCTCGAAGCCCGCCCCACCCGCGCTGTCGATCACGACGGAAAACGGACCGGGGCGTTTCACCGCGGCCTTCGCCCAGGCAGCGTCGCGATAGAGAAACCCGCCACGCGCACCGAGCGCGACCGCACGCGCGATCTTTTCCTCGCTGCCCGAGGTCACCCACACCTCCGCCCCGAGGGCGACGGCGAACTGAAGCGCGTAGAGCGCCACGCCGCCACCAATGCCACTCACGAGCAATCGCTCGCCGGGGCGAAGCTGTGCGCGACTCATCAGCGCGCGCCACGCCGTGAGTCCTGCGAGCGGAAGCGCTGCGGCTTCGGCCCAATCGAGGTGCGGTGGCTTCGTGGAGAGTTGGGTGACCGGGACCGCGACTTGCTCGGCCATGGTGCCAGCGCGCGGCAGACCGAGAATGGAAAACGCCGCGCCCTGCGCGCGCTCTTCGCTGCCCCACTCCAGCGCGGGATTGACGATCACTTCGCGCCCCAGCCAAGCAGCGTCGACGCCAGCACCCAGCATGGTGACCAAGCCTGCGCCGTCGGAGCCGGGTATGCACGGATACACGATGCCCGCGTACTGCCCGAGCTTGATCCAGAGATCGCGGTGATTGAGCGCGGCAGCGCGCAGCGTGACGACAACTTCGCCCTGAGCCGGCACAGGTGCAGGCACATCGGCCACTTGGAGTTGGTTGACCGCGGTAATTTGAACGGCACGCATGGCGCGAGGAATTGACTGTAAGCAAAACCGTTTCCCGGTTTCCTCGCAACCACCTGTGTTGATCGCGCTGCACAAGCCCTACGGAGTCCTCTCCCAATTCACACCTGAGCCTGGCTCGGCGTGGCGGACGCTCGCGGATTTCCGCCTGCCGAAAGGCGTGTATTCGCTCGGTCGGCTCGACGCTGACTCGGAAGGACTGTTGCTGCTCAGTGACGAGCGCGGGCTCAACACCGAGCTGCTCGATCCCAAGCATGCGCACCGCCGCGAATACTGGGTGCAGGTCGAGCGCGTGCCCAGCGACGAAGCGATCGGTCAGCTCGCTCGCGGCGTAAAACTCAGCGACTATCAGGCTCAACCCTGCACCGTGCACCGACTAGAGGAGCCCAACTTTCCACCGCGCGATCCGCCTGTAAGATTTCGGAAAAGCGTGCCCGACTGCTGGCTCGCACTCGAATTGATCGAAGGAAAAAACCGTCAAGTGCGCCGCATGACCGCTGCGGTCGGCCATCCCACCCTGCGCCTCGTGCGCGTGCGCATCGGCAAGCTCACGCTCTCCTCGCTCGGACTCGCGCCCGGAAAATGGCGCGAACTCACGGTGCCGGAGCGCGCCGCGGTGTTTAGTTAGAAACGAAAAACATTAGCCACAGATTACACAGATGGGCACGGATAGTGACTTAGGCAATCTGTGCCCATCTGTGGCTAAAAAACAAACCGACTAGACGAGCTTCGCGTCGAGGGTGATCTCGGCCTTAAGGAGGCGGGAGATGGGGCAGCCGGCTTTGGCGCCCGCGGCGATCTCGGCGAATTTCTCCTGAGTGATATTCGGAATCTTCGCGGTGAGCTGAAGCTCGATCTTGGTGACGGTCGGCCCGGGCTTCGCCGCAGGATCGAGGGTGACGGTCGCTTCGGTCGAGAGCGAATCAGCGATGAAGCCCGCTTTGCCGAGTTCGGCGGAGAGCGCCATCGTGAAGCAGCCGGCATGAGCAGCGGCGATGAGCTCTTCGGGGTTGGTGCCCTTCACGCCCTCGAAACGAGTCGAGAACGAGTACGGGGTGGTGGCCAGCACACCGCTCTCGGAAGAGAGCGTGCCCTTGCCAGACTTGAGATCGCCGTGCCAGACGGCGGAGGCTTTGCGTTTCATGGGATGGTGGGTTGAGGGTTGCGATCAGATGCGGACGATCACGTCGTCCACGGGAAAACGAACTTTCGGCATCGCGGCATACTTGTCATCGCTCGCGCGATAACCGGCGGCGCAAGCGACAACCGAAGTGAGCGGCGTGCCGGTGAGGCCGAGCACCGCATCGACTTTCTCGGGATCGATGCCCTCCATCGGGCAGCCGTCGACGCCGAGCACCGCGAGCGATGCGAGGAAATTGCCGAGCGCGATATAGATCTGATGCGTTTGCCACGTATCAAGCCGGCCCTCGGTGCGCGCCTCGTCGAGGTTGCCGACGGCCATCTGGCGAAACTTGGCCAACGACTCGACCGTGATGCCGCGCAGCTCGGCCATGCGCGCGACGTGGCGATCGACATGCTCGCCGCCGAGATCGCGTCGCACGGTGAAGACCACGAAGTGAGAGCAGTCACGCACTTGAGCCTGACCGTACGCCGCGGGCACGAGCCGTTCCTTCACGACGGGATCGGTGACCACGAAAAACTTCCACGGCTGCAGGCCGATCGACGACGGCGTTAGCACCAGCGACTGCTCAAGCGCGGCCCATTGCTCAGCCGAGATTTTCTTTGCAGGGTCGAATTTGCGGACGGCGTACCGCCAGCGGAGGGCGGTTACCAGATCATCGGGAGTAAGACTCATCGCCTTAATCAAAGTGAAATCCGGGCGAGCGTCAAAAGGCGCGTGCGTACTGCACCGGCGGCTGGATCGCGTCCTTCACCCCGAGCGTGCGCGCGGCGTGCAGCGGCCAGTTTGGATCGCGCAAGAGTTCGCGCGCGAGAAGCACGATGTCGGCCTGGCCCTGCCGTACGATCTGATCCGCTTGCGCCGGCGCGGTGATGAGCCCGACTGCAGCCGTCGCGATCTGTGCTTCGCGCCGGATGCGCTCAGCGAAAGGTGCCTGAAAGCCCGGCCCTGCGGGGATCTTCGCATCGGGCATGCCGCCGCCCGTGCTCACGTCGATGAGATCGACACCCTCGGCCTTGAGTCGCTGCGATAGCACGACGGATTGCTCAATATCCCAACCGCCCTCGACCCAGTCGGTCGCCGAGATGCGAACCGTGAAGGGAAGTTTATCGGGCCACACAGCGCGCACTGCCCGCGTGGTCTCGACGACGAAACGGATACGATTCTCGAGGGAGCCGCCGTAGTTGTCGGTGCGGCGATTCGAGAGCGGCGAAAGAAACTGGTGACCGAGATAGCCATGTGCCGCATGAAGCTCGAGCCACTCGTAACCCGCGGCGAGCGAGCGTTGCGCTGCCGACACGAAATCTTTCTGCAGGCGCGCGATCTCTTCGACAGTGAGCGCGTGCGGCACCTTTGTGAGCGCACCGCCAAACGCCACTGCACTCGGCGCGATCACGGGCCAGCCACCGCGATCATCGGCGAGGTGGGCACCGCCGTCCCACGGACGAGCCGCGCTGGCTTTGCGACCGGCGTGCGCAAGTTGGATGCCCGGCACGGCACCCTGCGTTTTCACGAAGCGATTGATGCGCACCAGCGGCTCCACATGGCGATCCGACCAGATGCCCGCATCGCCCGGCGTGATGCGGCCCTCCGGCGAAACCGCCGTCGCCTCGGCGATCACCAGCGCCGCACCGCCCGAAGCGCGCGCCCCGAGATGAACGAGATGCCAGTCCTGCGCGAGGCCGTCGTCGGACGAGTACATGCACATCGGCGAAACACCGATGCGATTGCGCAGCGTGATGGACTTGATCGTGAGCGGAGCGAAGAGGTGCGACATGACGGCGATGGCGGACACGGAGCGCGTTCGCGGCGTTTGCGCAAGTCCTTGCGCGAAAATCCTGTGTCACACTTACAAGTCCTGCGCGTACGCGATGAATGAGCGGTGCGACGCCACGATCGTCGCGAGCGCGAGCTCAAACGCCTGCACCTGCGACTCGAAAGGCGCGAGCGCAGGCGTCTCAAAAATCAGATCAAACGGCTGCGGGCGCTGCGTCGGCGGCGCGGAGAGCACGCCGGTGAAGCACTCGTGGATCAGCCCATCGATCGCCGCAAAACCATCGATCTGCGCCCGAGCATCGCGCGGCAACACCCGCTCGGCCGCGGCGAGCGCGGGCTTGAGCAGCGCCTCGTTAAGTTCCCGACCGTGCGCGTAACCATAGAGTCCGTCGCAGGTATCGTCGGAGTGCAGCGCGACGATGCCGTGATACTGACGTGCCGAGAGCGCGGCCTCGAGGAGGCACACCTCCGCTTGCGCCGAGCCGCACCAAAACTCGCGATTGAGGTCGAGTCCAGCGGCATTAACCCGCGTGCCGCGCGCGAGACCGAGCGGATTCACCACGGGATAGAAATCCAACTCATACCCACGCACGAGCACCGGATTTGCCGTCAGCGTCGTCGCGAATCGCGCTAACGCCGCGCAGCCCGCCGGCTCGTCGCCATGCACGCCCGCGAAGAGTCCGAGCCGAATCGGATCGTGCTCGGCCGGCGGCCCGACGAAGCGCCATCTCACAATCTCTGCTCGCGCGCCGCTCACGATAAACTCCCCCAACACCTCGCGCCCGAGCCGCACATTTTTCTCCACCGCTGCGAGCTCTGCCATCACGCCGGGATGGGCGTGCGGTGCAGAGTTCGGATCGGACGAGTAGTCTCCAGCATTCACGGCCTCGGACGAAGCCCCACGACCCGCCCCAGCGCAAGCCGCACCTCCGTCTCCACCTGCCGCATCTCAACACACCGCTCGCTACATCACTCCATCTCACAGGCCGCCCACACGCCTCGCCGCTTCTCCGCTCCACACCTCACCCCTCGCCCGACTCGCACATTCCCCATGCCACGGCGAAAACTTGCGCCCCGCTCCACCTCGCGCTCCCTTTGCACTCCGCCATGCACACGCCGCAGAATATTCAGCTCATCGGAGACGAGGTCGCCATCGCTTGGAGCGACGGCGCGGAGTCCTTCTTCACCGGGCCGCGGCTGCGCGCCGCCTCACCGAGCGCCGAGACACAGGGCGAGCAAGACATCTTCGGCACGACCTACGGTGGCGGCGGCAGGAAGGACTTCACTGGCGTGCGCGTCGTCGGTTGGGACCGCGTGGGCAACTACGCCTTGCGCTTCGATTTCAGCGACGGCCACCGCACCGGCCTCTACAGTTTCGACTATTTGCGGAAGCTCGCTGCCTCCGCCTGAGCGCGAGCCGCCGCTCGACGCCGTCCCGTTTCACTGCCTCACTGATCCTCCACTCTCTTCATGAGCGCCAACGTCTTCCCCGCCCGCACCACCACCGCCGACATCGAGCTCGGCAGCACGCTCCAGCCGAAGTTCGGCCCGGACGGCCTCATCCCTTGCATCACCACCGACCACGCGACCAACGAGGTGCTGATGTTCGCGTTCATGAATGCCGAGGCCTTCGCGCACACCATCCGCACCAAGAAAGCCACCTATTGGAGCCGCTCCCGCAACAAACTTTGGATCAAAGGCGAGGAGTCCGGCAACGCCCAGCTCGTGAAGGACCTGCTCGTCGACTGCGATCAAGACGTCGTCCTCCTCAAGGTCGAAAAC
Source organism: Verrucomicrobiota bacterium (assembly GCA_048498795.1). Classification (GTDB taxonomy): domain Bacteria; phylum Verrucomicrobiota; class Verrucomicrobiia; order Opitutales; family Opitutaceae; genus JBEHXH01. The sequence goes on along the minus strand of JBEHXH010000014.1, from coordinate 39,146 downwards.
GTCGGCGGCGCCGCCTGCCACAACGGCTACAAATCCTGTTTCTACCGCCGTCTCGCCGACTCGGCCAACGCCGACGATGCTGCCTCGCTCAAGCTCGAGCTGTCCTCTCGGCGCATCTTCGACCCGGCCACGGTATATAAGAAGAAATAGTCCGCGGACGGTCCGCCGTCATATTGGCGCTTTCGTTGTATCCATCGGCGGCTCAGCAGCGTCCAAGATTCCCAGTGCAACCCTCCTTCCGTCGCTTAGTCCTCCTGCTCGCGCTGCTCTGCGCCCTTTGCGCCAACCTTGCGTTGGCGGATGGCTTCGTCTTTTCGATCCTGCCAAAGTCCCTGCAGCGCAATCCCCGCGTCGACCTCAACGTCATCACCGAGATGACGCCCGAGGGGAAAAAGCGCCCGAAGGTCACGCCCGACCATCCCGCCTACTACGTCGCCCAGGCCGGTGGCTACAAACAGCTCGGCCAGACGCCCGTCGGCCACGAGCACCCGCCGCCCCTCCCCGATCTCGAGCGCGTGATGGCCAAGGCTCTCGCCACCGCCGGCTTCCTCCCCGAGGAAACTCCCGCCCATCCCGCCACCATCGCCGTCGTCTATAACTGGGGTTCGCACACCACGCCGACCGAGGACGACCAGTCCATCCTCAACGAGCTCGCCGCCGCGCAGGCCGCCCAAGAAAACGGCTCCGCGCCACCGCCGCCCTCTGCCACTTCGTCCAACTTCGCCGAGGACCAGCTCCCGCGCGCCCTCAGCGATCTCGCCCTGCGCAAGGACCTCCTCGAGCGAGCCTCCATCGTCGGTGGCAACAAGTTCGCCGCCGAGTTCTCCATCGCCCTCACCGCACAGGCCAAGTACCAGTCGCCCGTCCTCGCCTCCGCTCTCGGCAACTCCGACATGCCGAGCACGCCCTTCGACGACCCGGGCTGCCCCTTCTACCGCTTCTACAATCGCGACGAGCGCACCATGCACCTCGTCGAGGAGTCATTCAGCAGCTTCTACTTCGTGATCGCCACCGGCTACGATTACGCGGCCCTGGCCAAAGGTCAGCACGTGGTCCTCTGGCGCACCAAGATGACCGTAAACTCCCTCGGCGTCGCCATGAAGGAAACCCTCCCATCCCTCGTGATCGCCGCCGGCCAATTCCTCGGCAAGGACATGCCCGATGCCGAGACCATCACAAAGAAGATCCTCCGCGGCGGCAACGTCGAGATCGGCACTCCGACCGTGAAGGACTACTCCGAAGGCCCGGTAAATCCGCCGGCCAACACGCACAAGAAATGAGCAAGGTAGGGCGGACTATCCCTAGTCCGCCGCGTTGAGCGTACCATTCAGATTCGCCGAGCCGCAGCGGCGCGTTGTGGAAAACGCGCCCTACCCCGAGACGTTCTCGTAGCGGAATATGTAAGCATTTCGCCTCGCCCCTGCAATAAACCTCACCTTTCGCGCTTCCCCTTATTGGGGACGCGGCGCCTTCGCCGCGTTTCCGCATCTCCACGCCGCAGTAAACGCCAGCCCTGCGTTCCCGTACTTCGCGAAAGCCTCACAGCTTCCGCCAAAAATCTCCGCTCGGCCGCTCAGCTCACCCCCGGCGCGATCCCTCGCTGGCTCGTCTTCGCAAACGCCAGCACCGCGGCAAACTCCGCCGTCTGCACCTCGGGGTGCGCCGCGAGTTTTTCCAGCGCCTGCGTGCGGTTGTTTCCGTCGCGATAGAGGATGCGGAATATCTGCTTCACGCGTTCCATCTGCGTCGCGTCGAAACCGTGACGCTCCAGCCCGACCTTGTTGAAGGTCCGCACCACCGCCGGGATTCCGTCCGCGATGAAGAAGGGCGGCAGATCATGCACGAGCTTGCCCATCGCTGAGAGCATCGCGTGGCGGCCGAGCCGGCAGAACTGATGCACGCCGCCGTAGCCGCCGATGATCACGTTGTCCTCGACCGTCACGTGGCCCGCGAGCACCGCGCCGTTGCTCATGATGATGTGGCTGCCGACCACGCAGTCGTGCGCCACGTGCGTCGACGCGAGGAAGTTGTTGTGCGAGCCGATGCGCGTGTACTCGCCGTCATTCGTCGCCGCGTGCACCGTCACGTACTCGCGAAACACATTGCGCTCACCGATGCGCACGCCGGGTCGGCCGCCGCGGTACTTGAGGTCCTGCGTCTTGCCGCCAATGCACGCGTACGGGAAAACTTCGCAGCCCGCGCCGAGCACCGTGTCGCCTTCGACCGTGCCGTGATGATGCACGCGCGTGCCTTCGCCGAGGACGACGTTCGCACCGATGTACGCGAGCGCGCCGATCTCGACGCCGGCGCCAAGTTGCGCGCCCGGTTCAACGACTGCGGTGGGATGAATCTGCGCCGCCATGCTTATTCGACTTCTGAACTGTCAATGATCGCAAACATCAGCTCGGCCGACGACACCACTTGTCCATCGACCGTGCAGGTCACCTCGGCACTCGCGAGCTTCGTGCCGCGGGTCTTCGTGAGTTTCGCGTTGATGATGAGCTGATCGCCCGGCCGCACCGGCTTGCGGAATTTTACCTTGTCCGCGCTCATGAAGAGCGACGTCTTCCCCTCCGACGAGCCGCGACGCAGCATCAAGATCCCCGACGCCTGCGCCATCGCTTCGAGCTGGAGCACGCCCGGCATCACGGGATTCCCCGGGAAGTGCCCCTGGAAATACGGCTCGTTGATGCTCACGTTCTTGATCGCCACCAGCGCGTCGTCGCCGACGAACTCCACCACGCGGTCGATCATCACAAACGGATAACGGTGCGGCAGCGTGTCGAGGATGCGGCGAATATCGAGGGCCGTCTCGTCGGGCATCACCATCGCGGGCCGCGGCTTTTTCTTCGAGCCTTTGCGACGCTCTTCGAGTTTCGCCGCGAGCGCCTTCGTGAGCTCCGCGTTGATCGCGTGGCCGGGGCGCGTCGCGATGATGTGCGCCTTCAGTGGCAGGCCGAGCAGCGTGATGTCGCCGACGATATCGAGGATCTTGTGGCGGACAAACTCGTCCTTAAACCGCAGCCCTTCCTTCGAGATGATCTTGTCGCCGCGGATCACCACCGCGCAGTCGAGTGAGCCGCCCTTGATCTTGCCGAGCTTCAGCAGCTCCTCGATGTCTTCGTAGATTGTGAAGGTCCGCGCCGCCGCGATCTGCGTCATGAACGCATCCGGGTCGATCGCCAGCGAGAGATGTTGCGTGTGGATGCCGCGGTTGTCCGCCGAAGTGCACGAGATACGCAGCTCATCCGCGGGCAGCGCGATGATCGACGAGTCGCCGCGCGTCACCGACACCGCCGCATCCAGCGTGAAATACTCCCGGTCCTTGTCCTGCTCCACCGGCTCGCCCGACATGATCAGGTCCACGAAGGGCTTGGCCGAGCCGTCCATGATCGGCGGCTCCGACGCGTCCATCTCGATCACCACGTTGTCGATGCCGCAGCCGTGCAGCGCGCTCAGCACATGCTCCACCGTGTGGATCTTCGCGTGACCCGATTGGATCGTCGTCGCGCGCACGAGGTCGGTCACCAGCTCCACGCGCGGCTTGATCTCCGGGTGGCCGCTGATGTCCATGCGGCGGAATACATAGCCGGTGTCCACCGGCGCTGGCTTGAGCGTGAGATTGACAGACTCGCCGGTGTGCAGGGCGTTGCCTTTGAGCGACACTTCGCGGGCGAGGGTGCGTTGTTTCATGATGCTAGGCGCGCCATGACTGCGCTTTGCCGCGCCGAGGGCAAGCGCGGAAGCATGCCCTGCGCCCCGGCTTGACACCCCCGAAGCCGCTTCCCCACTCTGATCCTTTTAACAACTCGCAACCCTCAGTCGAAACCGTCCGAACGTCATGCCCGCAGCCAACGACATCCGCAAAGGCCAAGTCATCAAATTCAACGGCGAGCCCCACCTCGTCATGGAGACCCAGCACCGCACCCCGGGCAATCTCCGCGCCTTCGTCCAGATCAAGATGCGCAACCTCCGTTACGGCAAGGCGCTCGACCAGCGCTTCGCGTCCACGGACACCGTCGAGGTGATGCCCACCGAGCGCAAGACCCTCGAGTTCAGCTACGCCGACCGTGAAGCCTACGCGTTCATGGACCCCGACACCTTTGAGCAGATCGAGCTCAACGCCGGCCAGCTCGGCGACGTCGTCAACTACCTCGCCGCCGGCGGCAAGGTCGACATCCTCTTCGTCGACGAGCGCCCCCTCTCCGTCGACCTCCCCTCGACCGTGGCCCTCAAAGTCATCGAGTCCTCCGAAGGCGTGAAAGGCGACACCGCCTCCAACGTCCAGAAACCCGCCAAGCTCGAAACCGGTCTCGTGGTCCAGGTGCCCCTCTTCATCAAAGAAGGCGAAGTCATCAAGATCAGCACCGTCGACGGCAGCTACCTCGGCCGCGTCTAAGACGCCCGAAAGCCCCGAGCCGCCTAAAACGCGACTCCCCTTTCTAAAAACCCGCCAGCCCCCAAGCTGGCGGGCTTTTCTTTCCTCTCCACAAATGGAGGGCCGAGCTCCGCGAGGCCGCAATCGCCGCCTCTCCTCGCCGCGATCTGACCCGACAACACCCGAGAATAGCCGGTAAATGGAGGGAGATTCGAGCCCCTCACCCTCGTAGCGCAGGCGTCCTCGCCTGCCATCTTTCCACCCACTCGCACTCCTCCCTTTTCGTGCCCCTTCGTGTGTTTCGTGGGCCAAAACAAGCACCCGACAACACCCGGCACTAGCCGGTAAATAGACAGAGATTCTCTTCCGGATCCCCTCTACCAAGAGGGGTGGCGCGAACGCGCCGGGGTGTGTTAACTCGCTCCGCCCACCTCCCCACCCCGCCCCCGAAACTAAGCGGCATATAGAGGAGGAATACCCCCACTCGCCTCCCTCATTCGTGCCCCTTCGTGTCCATTCGTGGTTAAAAAACCTCCCCCTCTTCGCGCCCGACCTTAGCTCCTTAGCGTCTTCGCGTTTAACCACCCCTCCGCCCACCCAACCCTTGAGAACACGCGAGAACACCCGGGAATAGCCGAGACTAGCCGGGACAAACCGGAAAATCGACGAGAACTCGGCCCCGTCCCGTCCGCTCTTTTCAAAGAACTGCGCCCGCAGAATCCCCTTCTCTCCTCCGGCGCAAAATCACCCGGGGTTATACAAGGCCCACTCGGCCAACGGTGGTCCCACCCTCCACACCGTGAGAAAAATTCACGCTTCACCACCTCGTTGGCGCAGTTGATTGATCCCGGCGCCCGACCTCAGCCTGCCACTAAAGGCGTTCACGCATTTCCCTGACGTCGCGTCTATTGATAAACGCCAATATGTTACATCCATGCGTCAGCCGGAGCCCATTACCTCACATTGGCGGCCTCGCCCTCCCACCCATACCGTTTGCGCCCCCGCCCGGTTTCAGTGCGGCGGCGGTCTCCATTGGCCATAATGCGACTTCACCTCGCATTTTCTACCGCCCGATTAAATACGCTTTTTCTACACTCAGAATTCCCGTCATTACACCGATTGGTCTTCAAATATTCTTCGCGCTCACTATTGCTCGTCTTCCATGGATCCCGTGGAACCGCCCGTCGCTTCTGATGCCTCCGAGGTTCCAAACGACGCCGTCAATCCCGATCTGTTGCCCATCATCTATAACGAGCTGCGCCGTCTCGCCGCGGCGAAACTCTCGCTCGAGGCCCCGGGCATCACGCTCCAGCCGACCGCCCTGGTGCACGAGGCATGGCTGAGGCTGGGCGCCGACCGTCAGCCCAACTGGGTCAATCGCGCGCACTTTTTCGGCGCCGCTTCCGAGTGCATGCGGCGCATCTTGATCGACCGCGCCCGCAGCAAAAAGGCGCTCCGGCACGGCGGTGATCTCGCCCGCGTGGATCTCGATCGTACTGGCTTCGATCTCCCTGAGCGACCGGACGAGGCCCATGAGCTTGAATTGGTGAGCGAGGCGCTTGATGCGTTGGCTGCGGTCGATCCCCGCAAGGCTCAGCTCGTGAAGCACAAGTTTTTCCTCGGCCTCACCATCGAGGATGCCGCCGACCTGATTGGCATCTCGCACAGTACGGCGCACCGCGACTGGGCCTTTGCCCGCGCGTGGCTCTTCAAAGAGATCAAGCGGCTTCGCGGTTCAGCTTAGTGCGTCGGTCGCGCCGAAAATAATTCTGCGCCCGATGACAAGTTTTAGGGAAAAAACGCGCATGGTTCTGTCGAACTTGAGCCCGTCTCCCTTTTCATGTCCTCCCTTTCGGCCCTCTCTTCCACGAGTGGCCGCCTGTCACTCGTGACCCGCGAAGAAGAAATTTTTGCGGCAGCACTGGCACTTTCCGGCCGGGAGCGACGCGAGTACCTTGATCGCGCCTGCGGTGACGATCGTGTGCTGCGGGAAAACGTCGAGTCGCTGCTCGAGGCTCACGCCTCGGCGGAAGACTTCCTCTCCTCCTCGCCAGCCGACGATGTGTTCGCGACCGTCGAGCCCCGGCCCGGCGAGCGCATCGGTCCGTACGTGATCGTCCGCAAGCTCGGCGAAGGCGGCTGCGGCCTCGTCTTTCTCGCCGAGCAGGAGCGTCCGCTGCGCCGCCGCGTCGCGCTCAAGATCATCAAGCCCGGCATGGACTCGAAGCAGGTGATCGCACGCTTCGAGGCCGAGCGCCAGACCCTCGCGCAAATGGAGCACCCGGACATCGCGCGCGTGTTCGATGCCGGCACCACCCCCACGGGTCATCCGTATTTTGTGATGGAGTACGTCGACGGTGTGCCGGTGACTCGCTTCTGCGACGAGACTGCGCTTCCGCTCGCGGCCCGGCTCGAGTTGTTCGAGCGCATCTGCCTCGCGCTGCAGCACGCGCACCAGAAGGGCGTCGTCCACCGCGACGTGAAACCCTCCAATATCCTCGTCGTCCTTCACGACGGCCGGCCCGTCCCGAAGATCATCGACTTCGGCATCGCCAAGGCCACGCAAGCCCGCCTCACCGACGCCACGCAGCTCACCGGTTTCGAGCAATTCCTCGGCACCCCCGCCTACATGAGCCCGGAGCAGGCCGAGCGGCGCGACCTCGATATCGATACGCGCAGCGACATCTATTCGCTCGGCGTGCTCCTCTACGAATTGCTCACGGGGCAGCCGCCCTTCGATCCGAAGTCACTCGTCCGCGCCGGCGTGGACGAGATCCGCCGCATCATCCGCGAGGTCGATCCGCCCCGGCCCTCCACTGCCCTTTCGACCTTGGCCGGCGACAAACGCACGACCGTGGCGCGACGCCGCGCCGCCGCGCCCGAGCGACTCACCTCCGTGCTCCGCGGCGACCTCGACTGGATCGTGATGCGCTGCATGGAAAAGGACCGCGCGCGGCGCTACGGCACGGCCAACGAGCTCGCCGAGGACATCCGCCGCCATCTCCGCTCCGAACCGGTCACCGCCCGCCCGCCCAGCACCGCCTATCGCATCCGGAAATTCGTGCGGCGCCATCGCGTGGCCTGCGCCGCCGCCGCCGCCGTAGCGCTGGCCTTGGTCGCAGGCGCCGCGGTCAGCACGTGGCAGGCGATCCGCGCCACCCGGGCCGAGCGCGAGGCCCGCCTTGCCCAAACCGACGCGCAGCGCCGTCAGGCCGAAGCCGAGGACATGCTCACCTTCATGCTCGGCGACTTTCGAACCGAGCTGCAAAAGATCGGCCGGCTCAAGCTCCTCGGTGCCGTGGGGGACAAGGCGAACGCCTATTTCGCCAACCTTGATTCTCGCGACCAGAACGACACGACGCTGCTCCGCCACGCCAAAGCGCTCACCCAAATCGGCGAAGTCCGGCTCGACGAAGGGCGATTTGCCGACGCGCTTCAGGCCTTCCAAGTCGCGCATACGCGAGCCGTGTCCCTCTGCGTTCGGCAGCCGCTCAACGGCGAATATCTGTTCACCCGTGGGCAGGTCGAATATTGGCTCGGCTTCACTCACCGCCGCAAAGGCGACCTAGCTACAGCCACGCAATGGTGGATCGCCTACCGCGATACCACCGTGCGCCTCGCTGCGCTCGATCCGAACAACTCTGCGTGGCAGATAGAACTCGGCTACGGCCACCACAATCTGGCCGTGCTGGAAATTGATCGCGGCCACTACGATGCCGCCCGCACGGAGTTCCTCGCCGAAATGGAACTATTCGAGCGGGCAAGCGCCGCACGGCCCGGTGGTCCGGATGCGCCGTTGCGGCAAAAAATCGCCGACCTTCACTCTTGGCTGGGGCTCGCTGCGGAGGGCAGCGGCAACTATCCCGAAGCGCGGATCCACTACGTCGAGCAGGTGAGATTGCTCGAACTTCTGGTCAAAGATGAGCCGGCCAATGTACGCTGGCAGCCTCGGCTGGCTCTGGCTTGGTTCCGCCAAGCCCTGCTGGAAACCGTGATGGGCGAGCATACGGAGGCGATGGTGCATCTGCAGTCCGCGGGAAAAATCTACGACGCGCTCTGCACCCAGGATCCTGAAAATCGCGCTTGGGCGCGGGCACGGCTGACGCTCCGGCTCCGGCAAGCGCAGCTCCTCCTCGCCGATCAAAGTCTGACTGATGCTGCGGCCATCCTGTCCGCCTCCGCCGAGCCCATCGAGAAACTGGCTTTGGCGGAACCAGCCTCGGCCGATTTCGCCTTGTTGCTCGCCCAACGCTGGCGGCTTGAAGCCGAGCTGCGAGCCATCCAAGGGCGCGAAGGTGCGACCGACGCGGCCCTGCGGGCGGTGCAGATCGGAGAAAAAGTGGTCGGTACCGAATTATCGAGCGGCAGCGGTATCGGTGAGTTTCTCGCCACCTGCGCCAACTCCGCCGCCATGCTCGATCATGACGGCAAGGGCGATCAGGCGCGGCCCTATCGGCTCCGCATCATCGCGTTGACCAAGCCGTATCTGGAGACTTCGCGCGACTGGCGCCTGCTCGATCCCGCAGCCCGGGCCTTGGCGGGCGAAGGCGAAATCGATCAAGCCCGGACGCTCGTAAAGCGGCTCACCGAAGATGGCTACCGCCCTCTCGTTCCCTGGCCTGAATCGCTCCTCTCTCGACCGTAATTTTGTCTGCATCCAGCAGACATGAACCACAACCACCGGATAAAAAATAACATGAGTATTCCAGCTGTAAGCTCCACCGCAAAGACTCCGCTCGTAACTGCCCAACCGCATATTCTTTCTGTCGCCGTCAATTACACCGTGGCGCAAAAAATAGCCGGGCAGCCGCTCCCGCTCCCGTCCCCCCTCAGTTCGGGAAAAACCACTTACCCGGTCCACTCGACCTCCGTCACTGACCCGACCTCCACGGTCACGGTGGCAAGCGACGGAAAAACGATCGTATTGCATCGCCGCGCACTCGGCAACAAGCAGCTTGATATAAACTTCACCGTGACGGACGGGGCGAATGTTACTTGGACAGGTTGCTCCCTGGATGTGATGCAATTCTTTGCCGCCCCAGCGGAATGGGCCCAAAACAAGTCCAATCCCGCGGTGCTATCCTTCTCTCCCCCGTCGGGCGCAGTCACCTTCCTTCTCGCCGTCATGAATGGCGATTTTTACGCGATCATCGATCCCTCCGCCGACGACGAAGTGACCTGATCATTCCACCCATCGAGCCTCGGCCGAAGGCAAGAATACTTGGATTTCAACGGAGTGCCGTAGCGAGAAGTCGTCTCCCACTAGCGCGATAGTTCCGCCCCGCTCGCGCCGCGGGGCCCTGTCACCTTTCCGAGCCCGCCGCCCTGGCGGGCTCTTTTGTTTCATTCATCCGCGCCCGCGCGCGTGGCGGCCGTCCGCGGCCACGGGATCGGATGGAATTGCTCCAGTCGATGAGAGTTTCCGGGAAATAAATCCGCATGGCTGGGTAACGTGGAGCCCAGCACCCACGCAAATAAACGGGGCGCATTCCGAAAAGCCACACGAGTAGGACCGCAGTCGATCGCTAACATGAGCACCTCATCCAATACGAAACTCGCCGTCACCAACGCCACCGCCTCGCCGGTCATGGTCTACGTGACGTTTGCCGCCCAGAATCCCGCCAACAAGTGCTGTCCCACCCCCGTCGGCCCGAAGTTCTTCAATTTTCTGACTCCGGTGCCGACCAATCCGCTCCAGGCCACCTTTCCCCTTCCGGCCAAGTCGACCCAGATTTTCGATTCGGCCGGCCAATGCTTCAGCGGCAATATCGGTTTCTACATTCCGCCGCAATGCCCGGTGCCCGGCGCTGATTTCCATCACGGCAAATATGGGACCAGCATCGCCGAGTTTACCTTGAATCCCGCCAGCACGTGCAGCGAGGCCTTCGACATCAGTTGCGTCAACGGCGTCAATTGCTACCTCGCGATGCAGGCCGACCCCAATTCGGGTTGGTGCTTCGGCCCCGCGAACACTCCGCTCAGTGCGGTCAACAACGTGATCTTCAATCTCGGTCTGCAGGAAAACGCCGGACTGCCCGGTGTCTATCCCGTCAACTGCACCGTCTGCACCGGCCTATCCGGCGCGAAGCCCTGCCCGACCTTGCCGGTCGGTCCCGCCCAAGCCGTGCCGATCTGCAACATCCAGCGCCAGACTCCCCGCGGCGGCACGGTGACGGTGATCCTGCGGGAATCTCCGTTTGTGGAGACCATCGCCCTCGAAGCGCTGGGCAAGGAGGTCGGTCACGATCTGAGCCACGCCAAGGACACGGTCTGGCTGCAGAATGGCTACCATGGTCTCGGCGAGGCCTTTCGCCTCATTCCGCTACCGAACTCCGATCATCAGCAATGGGCCCTCGCCTGCCTCGGCTCCGAGGTCGGCAAATTCCTGAGCTACCGCGGCGGCTCCGTGTCATTGCAGAATGTGCTCGAGGCCAACGAGCGCTGGACCCGGTCAGTCGTGGACGATGCCGAAGTCGGCAACGTGGTCGCCTTCGGCTGCGCCAATCTTGCGAACAAGGTCCTGAGTCACGGGAACGGCAAGGTCTGGCTTCAGGACGGCATGCAAGGCGGGGGTGAATGGTGGCTCCTAAAGCAGGTGCTCTGAGTGAGCGCCCCACGGAACAACGATCGAGAGAAATTTCCGCTTCACGTTTCCCGAGCCCGCGTAACTGCGGGCTCTTTTGCTTTGCACGTTTTGTGTCCGCACACCCGCCATTCCGCCCCTCGGATCGGTTCAAAAAAAATCTTCCGCACGCTGACAGTTTCCGCACAGCGAATCCGCATGGCTGGGTAACGTGGAGTCCAGCACCCACGCAAATAAACGGGGCGAATTCCGAAAAGCCTTACGAGTAGGAAACCACAAATAGTCATCCCATGTCCGACGAAACCACCTCCACCGAAGTCGAAACCACCGACCTCGATTCCGAAATCAGCTTCAAGTACGCCTATATTTCCGGCCAAGGTCAGGCCGGAAACGCGATTGGCGGCTGGAAGTTCAAGCTCCTCATGTCCGGCCCGGTCCTTCCGCCGAGCGGCGCGATCGTCAGCGGCAAAATCGTCCTCTCCAATGGCAGCACGGGTCACACGATCCAGGCTGACATCCATGGCGAACTCACGGAATTGCTCGTGCCGCCCTTCCTCACGTTCCAGGGCAAGGGCAGCGACCGTCCTCCCACCGGGAAGCCGATGGGCCTCGCCGAAGTCCGCGGCGTCTTCTCGCTCGGCCAGCAACCCCGCGGCTACATCATCGTCAACGGCCACCGCTATCCGGCCTCGGGCAAGTTTGTCGTCAAGGAAGGCAACTATTGATTTCGTGGCAGCCAGCCTGATTCAGGCCCGCATCCGAAGGCAGTTCGAAGAGCCCGGCATCGCCCGGGCTCTTTTGCTTTTAATCCACCGGATTGACGGGACCAAACAAAAGAAGCGTCGCCAAATCAGATCCCGGCCTGGCGGCATGTAGTTCTTTTCTGAATACACTCACCCCACCGCCATCCGTCTCCTCGCCGCCATCGCATCCTGCACCGGCGGGGCTCCGAAGAGGCGGCGGTATTCGCGGCTGAATTGCGAGGGGCTTTCGTAGCCCACGTCAAAGGCGATGCTCGCGGCGTCGGCGTGCTCGGAGAGCAGGCGGCGGCGGGCTTCTTCCAAGCGTAGCCGTTTCTGAAATTGCAGCGGGCTCAGGTTCGTCACCGCCCGGAAATGTCGGTGAAACGAGGGCGCGCTCATCCCCGCCACCTTCGCCGCGCGGCCTACGCGGATGCCTTCGTTGTAGTGCTCGCGGATCCACTCGATGCCGCGCCGCACCTGCGAGAGCGGGCTCGCCGGCGCGCCGAGCTGGCGGACCGTCTCCGCGTGCGGCCCCTGTAGCAGCAGAAAGACGATCTCCCGCTCGATCATCGGCGCCATGATCGGAATGTGCGCGGGCCGGTCCAGCAGTCGCAGCAGCCGCGCCACTGCATCGAAGAGCGCTTCGTCCGCCCGCGCCACCGCCACCGCCGCGCTCGTCGCCCGTCCCGCCTCGGTCTTCGGCAGGCTGAGCAGCACCTCCGCGAGCACCTTCGCATCGAGCGCAAAGCTGAAGCCGAAATACGGCGCACTCGCCACCTGCGCCGTCAGCGGCAGGTCCGCCGACGTGATCAGGTAATCCCTCGGCCCATAGACGTAATCCTTGTCGCCGAGCCACACGCGCTTCCGCCCGCTCGCCAGCATGCAGAAGAGCGGCGCGTAGCTCACCGTCGCGGGCCGCGTCACCTTGTCCGAGCGCAGCAGCGTCAGCTTCGGGATCGCGCTCGGCGTTGATTCGTTCGGGCAATGCCTCCGCAGGATTTCCGCCAGTTCGATCATGCGCCCACTCTGCAGCACACGGCCCGCGCGTCAAAACCCATTCATGTTAAAAAACGCCTCGCGTGATCGGATTAGGCAATAAGGCGAGCGTCCCGGTCTACCGTCTCCGAGCGCCTTTCCGCTAGGATGTGCGCCGTCAACTACGACAAACCAAAATTCAAAACCAATCACGCACATGAAAACGAATAAGACCTGGTTCATCACGGGCACCTCCCGCGGCTTCGGCACCATCATCGCCCGCGCCGCCCTCGACGCCGGTGACAATGTCATCGGCACCGGCCGCCGCGCCGCCGATGTCATCCGCGCACTCGGCGCCTCCGATCGCCTCCTCGCCGTCGACCTCGACGTCAACGACGAGGCCGCCGCCCAAGCCGCCGTGCGCGCCGGTGTCGCGCGCTTCGGCCGCATCGACATCCTCGTCAACAACGCCGGCTTCGGCATCCTCGGTGGCGTCGAGGAAACGTCCGCCGCCGACATCGAGGCCGTCTATCGCACCAATGTCTTCGGCCTCCTCGCCGTCACGCGCGCCGTCCTCCCGCAAATGCGCCAGCAGCGCTCCGGCCACGTTATCAACCTCTCGTCCGTCGGCGGCTACCAGTCGTTCGTCGGCTGGGGCGTGTACTGCTCGACAAAGTTTGCCGTCGAGGGCCTCACCGAGGCGCTCGCTCAGGAGCTCGCCCCGCTCGGCATCTTCGCGACCGTAGTCGAGCCCGGCTTCTTCCGCACCGATTTCCTCGACGCGAAATCGCTGACCACCGCCGCGCACTCGATCCCCGACTACGCCGAGACCGTCGGCGCGATGCGCACCGCGATGGGCCACGCCAATCACCAGCAACCCAACGACCCCGCCAAGATCGGCCCCGCCCTCCTCCACCTCGTGAACCACCCCCGCCCGCCCCTCCGCCTCCCCCTCGGCGCCGACACCGTCGAAGCCATCGAAAAGAAAAACGCCTTCGTCACCCGCGAGCTCAACGAATGGCGCGAAGTAGCCACCTCCACCGGCTACTAAACCCTCCCTTCACCGGAGCCCACCGACAGCTCCGGTGAACCCGAACCTTCGCCACCTTAGCGTCTTCGCGCTTAACCAAATCTCCGTCTGCCTTCCTCCGCCCTCCTGCCTTTCCTCCGTTCCCTCCTGTAAAAACAATACATCCCCGTTACTCCGCCCGGAGCGCCGTGATCGGATCCACCTTCATCGCCCGTCGCGCCGGCAGCCAGCACGCCACGAACGCGATGACCGCGATCAGCGGTGCGATCGCCACGATCACGATCCACGTCCCCGCGGAAAATTCCGGAAGCAGCGCCGGCAGCAATCGTCCGATGCCCACCGCGCCCGCGATGCCGATCGCCATGCCGATCAGCGTGAGCCTCAGCCCGCCGCTCACGATCAGCGCGAAGATATCGCGCACCTGCGCGCCGAGCGCCATGCGCACGCCGATCTCGCTCGTGCGCTGCACCACCGAGTACGCCATCACGCCATAGATGCCCACGGCCGCGAGCATGAGGCCCACGAGGCCGAAGCCGATCAGCGCATTGCCCGCGGCATCGATCGATTCGAAACTGTGCGCCACCTCGCGCCGCACTGTCGTGATGTTGTACACCGCTTGATCAGGATCGACCTCGGCCAGCAGGCGGCGCAGGTCGTTGGCTACGGCTTCCGGCGGACTCTTCGTGCGCAGCGCGATCGTCGCGCCGCTCTGATTCCACTGCGTGAGCGCGCGATAAAATTGGAAGCGCCCGTCTGCGTTGTCGAACGACGCCACCGCGCGCACGTCGCTGACGACGCCGATCACCTCACGCGGATTCGACATGAAAGGCGTCGCGCCGCCGATGCGTTTGCCGATGGGATTTTGTCCCGGCCAGAGCTTGCGCGCCATCGCCTCGTTGATGACGACGACCGCCGGCTTGTCCGCCGTGTCGTCCGCCGTGAAGTCGCGCCCCTGCAGCAGTCGGATCCCCAGCGCCTCGAAATATCCCGGCGTCACTCCCGCCACGCGCGCCTCCGGCGCCGCCCGCGGCTCGGGCGCCGGCTGCCCCTCGACGACAAACGAATTGCCCGCACTGAAGCCCGTCGTCGGGAGTGATGACCCGATCGCCGCGCTCTCCACGCCCGGCAGCGCCACGAGCCGCTCGCGCAGCCGCCGATAAAACACATCGCGGCTCGCCGTGGTCGCGTAATTCTGTCCGCGCAGGCTGAGATTGGCCGTGAGCAGCCCATCTGTTTTCCAACCCGGATCGCGCGTGATGAAATGCTGCAGCCCGCGCACGAAAAATCCCGCGCTTGCCAGGAGCATCAGCGCCAGCGCGATCTCCGCGACGACGAGCGTCTGCCGCATGCGATTCTGCCCGCGGCTCGAGGTGTTGCCGCGCGAGCCCTGCTTGAGCGCCTCGCCCGCACCGGCTCGCGACGCGATCAACGCCGGCAGCACGCCGAAGCCCGCGCCGGTCAGCACCGACACCAGCAGCGTGAAGCCGAGCACGCGCCCATCGAGCGGAATCACTAACCCCGCCCCGCCACCAAAATCGAAGGTTTGCCCGATCGCCTGATTCGCCCAGTGCGCGAGCCCCATTCCGAGCACGCCACCCGCGAGCGCGAGCAGCACGCTCTCGATCAGCAAAAAGCGCACGAGCTGCATCCGCGATGCGCCGAGCGCCGCCCGGATCGCGTGCTCGCGACCCCGCGCCGCATTGCGCGCGAGCTGGAGATTCGCGAGATTCGCGCACGCGATCAACAGCACCAGCGCCGCGAGCACCACGGTCAGTCCCGTGATGCGGTAGCTTGTGTCGTCCTGCGAATTTCCCAGCGGCATCACGTGCAGGCTGAGATTGCGATTGGTGTCGGGGTGCGCCGCGGCCAGTTGCGCCGTGAGCACCTTGAGCGCGGCGTCGGTTTGTTGCGGGGAAAGCTCCGGCTTCAGCCGCGCGATGATCGTGAGCGACGTGTTATCGCGGTCCTGCCGCCGCGCCTCCGTGAGGATCAACGGACGCAGCGCCGCGACCGGGCCCCAGAGCTGCACGTCGTTGAACGACGCGGGCAGCACGCCCACCACCGTCGCCGGGCTGCTGTCGATCCGCACCGCGCGGCCCACGATGCGCGGATCGCCCGCGAAGCGCTGCTGCCACGTCTCGTAGGTCAGCATCACGACCGCCTCGCTCCCCACCTGCTCCTCGGCCGCGGTGAAGCCGCGACCCAAGACCGGCGTCACGCGCAGCAGCGGCAGAAAATCCGCCGTCACATAAATCCCCGGCATGCGGTCGGTCCCCTGTCCCGCCTCACCCAGATTAAAGCTGCCCCACTGTAGGCCCGCGATCTGCGCCAGCGCGGTGTTCTGCGCCCGATAGTCCCAGAAATTTCCCGGCGCATGCGCGCCGCCCTGCCCGCCCGGCCACACCCGCATCACGCGCAACAGCGCACTGGGCTCCGCGTACGGCGGCACGTGGAAGAGCAGCGCGTTGAGCACGCTGAAGGTCAGCGTGTTCGCCCCGATCCCGAGCGCGAGGGTGATCACCGCCGTTGCCGTGAAGCCCGGATTCCGCCGCAGCCCGCGCAGCGCAAATCGCGCATCGCTCAGCGTGCGCTCGAGCCACGGGATGCCGCGCTCATCGCGGCACTCCTCCTTCGCCTGCTCCACGCCGCCAAATTGCCGCCGCGCCGCGTGCTCCGCATCGAGCGCGTTCATCCCCGCGCGCCGATTCGCTGCCACCTCCATCTCGTGATGCGCGCGCATCTCCTCCGCCATCTCGTCCTCGAGTCGCCGCCGCCGAAACATCGCCCCGATCCGAAATCTTAGTTCGCGCAGCCAATCGAGATTCATGTCGCTCCGTTATTTAATGGTTCACGCTTCCTTCATCACCGCCGCGATCACATCCGCGAGCCGGTCCCAGCTCGCCTGCTCCTCCACGAGCCGCTTCTCGCCGATCTTCGTGAGCCGGTAATATTTCGCGCGCCGGTTGTTCTCCGACTGCGCCCACTCCGCCGCGATCCACCCCTTCGCCTCCATGCGATAGAGCGCCGGGTACAGCGTCCCCTCCTGCAGCTGCAACGCCTCCCGCGACAGCACATTGAGCCGCTGCGCGATCCCCCACCCATGCATCTCCCCCGCGCGCAACACGCGCAGCACCAGCAAATCCAAAGTCCCCTGCGGCAATTCAATTTTCGTCATGGTGAGCTTCCTTCGAAGCGCTAAGGAAGCCACCCTTCCTCAGAAGATCAAGGGGAAAGAAATAACCTCCCGCGATTCATCCATTCCTACCACCTCCCTCTTCATCGAAACCCGATTGGCTCGCCTGTGCAGAATCCTTCCAGCCGCGAATGATTCGCCGATTGCAGGGTGATATCCGGACGGTGTTTGATCACGGCACGAATGAATAAAAAGCGGAGCCTGTGGATTGTGATCGGACTTACCGTGCTGAACGGCCTGGGCATGACCATCGTGCTCCCCCTCTTTCCGTTTCTGATCGGAAAATATGTCCCGGATGCCCGCGTCGCGGTCGTGTTAAGCGCCCTCTTTTCCGCGTTTGCCCTCTGCCAGTTTCTGGCCGCCCCGATTGTTGGAGCCTTGAGCGACCGCTATGGCCGGAAGCCGATCCTTATCATCAGTCTGCTCGGTTCCGTCATCGGTTACGCCCTCCTCGGAATTGGCGGCGCCCTGTGGATTTTATTTCTCGGCCGGATCATAGACGGCCTTACGGCTGGAAATCAGAGCACGCTTTTTGCGTACATTGCCGACATCACCGAACCGCACGAACGCGGCCAGTGGTACGGCTACCTCGGCGGAGCGATTGGCGTCGGGTTCATGATCGGACCCGCGATCGGTGGACTCCTCGGAACCGCTTCCACCACGCTGCCTTTCTTTGTCACCGCGGGAATCACGCTCCTTTCGGTCATCCTGACGGCGGCCCTGCTGCCCGAATCGCTGGCCCCGGAAAAACGCACCGCGCGTATCTCCCTGCAAAGCCTCAATACCTTTTCTCATTTCAAAGCGATTTTTGCCCTGAGCGAGCCTCGCGCCTTATTGGTGATGGGCGCATTCTTTTACGTCGGGCTCAATATCTGGCAGTTCAACGCGATCATTTTTCTGAAGGATGTATTCGCTTGGGGGCCCTCTCTCATCGGCGGAGTTTTCGTTTTGGTTGGCATCTGCGACATTCTCTCTCGCGTCATCCTGCTGCCGTTCCTGCTCAAGAAATGGACCGAGCGGACCGTGGGTAGCGTCGGTCTCCTCGGACTCGCTCTTGGCACCGCATTGATATGCGCGAGTTCACGGGTGCATTGGTCCGGCCTGATCGTCGCCGCGGTCGCCTGCATCGTCTTGGGCGAGGGGTTGTTCGACCCCTCCTACAATGCACGCCTCTCCCTATCCGTGGCCGAAAGCCAGCAGGGGCAGCTTCAGGGAGCCAATCAATCCTTGCAGGCCTTGTATCACGTGCTCGTCCCCCTCGGCGCGGCCGCCGTGTACACCTACAGCCACGGCGCGGTGTTCGGCGTCGCTTCGATCCTCTCAGTGATCGCGCTGGTCATGTTTTCGAAATTGCCGGCGGCAAAAGAGCATTCGTAGCCGGCCGCAGGCCATCAGCAAGCGGTGCTTGGACCGCGCGTCGAATGGCTGCCCGGCGTGTTCGACTCCACGAACTTTTCGCCTCAACGCCAACCTCATAAGGGGAGATTCTATCGCCGTGTTAAAATGGCCCGGCGAATTGCGGGACCCTCTTCTGGCGATGTGATCTCAAGCTTCGCCTCTTCGACTCAATATTTTGGGTCGCATCTATGTTTTGACTCACAAGTTCGTCCATTCTGAGATCAGGGCGAACGCCGTCTTCTGAATTGCGATTTCCGATCAGATGGATCATTCAGACGGAATGCGGATGGCGGCCAGCCATTCGCGCGCCGCGACGGTGATGACTTCTGGCTGGTTTACGCTCATGGGCTCCCGCCGAACATCGAAGCCAAAACCTCCGGCCAGATCGATCTCCTTGTCCACGGGCTGATCAAGATAGACAAAAATCAGACCGACCTGTGGAGCGAGATCGCGGAACGCGGAATGTCCGCGCACGATGTCCATCAATTCAAAGGTGATTCCGCGGGAGAAAAAGTTCGCTCCGGGCCGCTCGCGACCATCGGTGGCCACGACGACGAGCAGCCACGTCCGGTGAAACGCGAGTTTCCCGAGCAGGTTTGCCTGGAGCACGCCACCCGCGCAGCTCGCCAGCTTGGTCGGGGTTTTAGTCGTAAAAGTGTCTTCGAATATCTTCACTCGTTTCGCTTCAATCACGGTGATTGCCTCCGGCCGGGAAGGATCGCCTACGAGGATGTCGATGTCGCCCGGACCGCGGGCCTCCGGGGTAATTCGTTTCGTCTCGGTTCCGAAAAAAACTTGTGACGGCCCGGAAACGCCGAGCTTCTGGCAGAGCTGCGCCGAAAGAAACGGCTGGGAGAACAACCAGCGGCAAAGCTCCGCCTCGTCGAGGTCGACGACGGAGGGCGCGGCGAATTCAGCCATGCGGGCGAGCAAGTCCGTAACGCTTCCTGTGAGCAACGACGTTTGTGCGTTGCGCTGCCGGCGTCGCTCGCACATCGAAAACCCACCCAGCCGCCATGAAACGAATCACCGATCACGCCGGACTATTGGACACCGAATCGGAGCATCTCCTGCAGCTCCTACAGCAATGGGTTCCGTCGGCCTATGATCTCGACGAGAAAGCGCAGGAGCAGAGTCTCTACGCGTGGCTTCGGCTCAAGCTTCCGGACGTGCCAATCAAGACACAGTATGGCATCGCGTGGGGCGACGCGGACATCGTCATTCAAGACGAACACGTGATCGAGCTGAAGCTCGCGTTCGGGCCGAAAAGCGTGGGCGAGTTTGACCGCTGTCTCGGGCAGCTTTGGCGCTACAAGGAAAAATGGATCGACGTAAAGGAAGGACGTCGCGTGTGGTTGGTGGTCGTCGGCGAGTCGGAGGCGGAATTTCGCCTGCTATTGAAGCGATATTTCGAGGCCCTCAACGGACATTACGTTCTCTCCTCGCCATTCGTGCGGGTAGAGAAGCGTCCACTGGGGACTTCCGGTTGATTCGCCACCGTCGGTTGTTGATATCAAGACGTGGAAGTCGGAGGCGGCTGACTCTCCGCCGCGGGAATGCCAGGCGCTGGCGCCGGCTCGCTCTCTATTGCTGGGACGTTTGATTGCAAGTGGGGCCAAAGGCAAATGCGCAGGACGAGCCACCAGATAAGAATCGCCGCGGAATCGTAGCACTCGGGTTCTGAAACAAAGCCGTGGGCGATGCGGTTGCGGAAATCAAATCCGGTCTTCTCGATCAGGCAACCGCGCAGCTCGAAAACAAGTTCCGCTCCGAAAATCTTCGTCGTCTCAGGCAGCCCTAGCAACCCGCCCAAAATTTTGACCGGTTGCGTTCCGTCCGCCTTAAATATGGAAACGTCGATACCGTGGCCTTCGAGGACATAGCGAATCGAGTTTTCGATCTGTGGGGTAAGCAGGTGCGACGACACGACAAAGTCGCCGTGGAAACCGGCGTGCAATCCACGAAGAAATATCCCTTCGTGGCCAGGTGGAACGAACGGGCTGTTCTTCACGAGGAACGACAGGTCGTCGAACGTCGGAAAATGGCTGGCCACGATTTCCTGCCGCGCAGGATTGATGAAAGCCTGCGTGCGTAAGCGCCACATGAAGTTTGCAGCGTGACCGAACACCTCTGCCTGCAATCCGGCCTCCGCCTCCTCCTTAGAGGCGCTCAGCAGTCCGTCCTGCACAATGGTAGTCCGGCCCTTGGCGTCGACATGCGCTTTCTGAATGGTGTGGCTGAGAGGGTTGTTCCGCGCGATGTCGATCACCTTCTGGCGCACCTCGTCCGGATTGGCTAACGGCACGCCAAGGACAAATTTTGCCAGCGCTTCCCGGAAGTTCTCGCAGCGAACGTGCTCCCGCGCCCGTTCGACCGACCCGGAAATATCCACCGGAACACTGAACGTCTGCATCTCCGCCAACGAGGCGAGCTGGAGTTCTGCGAGACGATGCCGCACTGCGTCCACGCGCGCCTTTGGCGCACCCGCCCGTCGAAGCATTTCGATAGCTTCGATGAGGAGGGCGCTCGCAGCCAACGCGCTCCGGTCCTGGCTAGTGGCGCGAACCTCCGCATTCTTCACGGATGCCTCAGCCCCCGCGAGCCGAGCTGTCTGCGCGGCGCCCTGATTTCCGGCCGCGAGATGCCAATCAGCCTCGTGTTCACGGTAGTCCGAGGCGCGACGCAGGTCGCCCGCGGCCTCGGCCGCGACGGCGATCGTCGCGAGTAACGCGGAATACACTTCCGGGTCACCGCATCTTTTCTCGAAGAGCAATCGGATCAGTTTCAGTGCGCGGTAGCCCGGCTTCGCGGTCGAGGCGGCCTTCGCCGCGGCCTCAACTACCTCGACGGTTTCCTTGAACAAGGGTTTGGTCAGACCGAATGCAGCCGCGAGGTATAGCGCCCGTTTGAACGACGCGACGGCATAAACCCAATTCTCATCGTTGTCCTGAAGCTTGCCCGCAGCGACATACGCACGGGCCGCCTCTTGCCCAGCCGGGACATCCTTTACGGCGACCCACAGGACATCGTGCAACCGGGCGCGAAGCGCTGGGTCGGTCGCAAGCGGCGCGAGCACCCTTAGCGCTTCGGTATCTTCTGGGGTTAGGTCGGCAGGAATGGGCGACCGGCGATCATCCATTTCCAAAAGTGCCGCGAATGGTGCCTGCGGCGTATCGAAGCACTCCGAGAACCCGGCAAGTGTAGACACAAAAGTGTAGACGGCGGCCGACTGCTCGTCGCCCTTGGCCGCGGCAGTTTTCCCCGCTTGCCCGAAGGCCTCGTAGTAGAAGATGTGATTTTCCGCCGTGTGCCCGGCAATCGGTTGATTCAGATCGAAACCAGCGAGCGCGGCGGGGTCGCCTTCGAAGAGGTGGGACTGTTTACTCATTGGTTTACGTCACTGGGGCCAGCCAGTTTGCCCCGTGGCGCGCGACTGACAACCGTGCAATGACCAAACAGGAAATAGGAAAGCATGCGGGAGATTGCATCAGTGCCCGCAAGCCACCGCGCGCCGTGCCCATTTTCTGTCATGCGAAACAACCAGTGCTCCACCTGCCCGAACAGCCGCCATTCCGAGTCGCCAGTCAAGGTGGAGGCGACGAAGGAGCACGACCTTGACGGGCGAGTCACAATCGGCGGCGGGCAGGCGAGCCCTCATACCGGCGCTCCGCGACCAGGGACGAGTCACCGTCTCGACGCACCGAACAACCACCGAGTATAGTCGTTTCCTATCGCACCATGCACGTTGCTTGAACGACCAGCAACGGTCGCTGCGCGCAAAACGATCAACGAATTTGCGTCGCCAGCCGGGTCGCAAATCTCAGATTGGTAACCTCCATGCTGGCCCATTTTACCGAGGGACTGTCGAATGATATTCGAGAGGCAATCGAACGGCGGCGTGATGTCCTGACGCGAAGTGTGCGGTGGCACTTTGAGAATTCGATCGCGCCCGCCCCGGAGCTAGCCTCCACGGGCTGGACGCTGGCACTGACGTCGCGCCTCGTAGCGATCAATGCCATCGAATTTCACCTCATGTCGCCTCTGCGAGTATCAATCCGTATTCGGCACGAAACCGGAATCGGCACCCGCACACCCATTCGCCACGGGACAAAGACGGTGTTTGATCGACGATACATAAACAACGCGCAGGGATTGCTGACTCTATGGGACGAGATGCTGCGCGCCCAGAGGGTTCCGCGAGAAGTCTTGTTTGCCCAAGACGGCGAGGAATTTCTGTTCGCGCTCCGGCAGACCAATTTTCCCGATGAGCGTTGAAGCATGGATCGTCCACGTGGAGGCCGAGATCACGGCATTTGCGACGAAATACCGTGCGGAACTTCGTTCGGTATCGTTCAAAGCGCCCGCCGCTTTTGAGATTGGCTGCTTCCATGCACTGCTTGAGTTTTACCAGTCACGCGGAAGCCTCGCGGTCGAGAACCTGCAAGCCGGTGAATTCAGGTATCTGACGTCTCCCAACGGCAACCCGAACAATTTCTCATTCGTCCGCTTTGTCCCAACAGGTTCAACGGATGTGTTCGAGATTCGGCAGCAAGTGAGAATTCGGTCCCATTGGAACGACTACGTGATGACGACGCCGGATATTGTCGTGATCGCGGGCAAGGATCGGATCGAGGGCAATCGCGATCCGCTGTTCGCGGGCAATCGCCGCAAACTGTTTTACGTGGCTGCCGAACACGTTAAAGCCGCCCATGAGTGCAAATCGCTGGTTCCATTCCCCGAATTGCTGGTGGGATTTGTCGGCATGTTTTTTTCTGTGCATTCGTGGCACAATCCAACGACGACGCCGGCGGCGGGCACCCTGCACCTGGCCCCGACGCTTTTTGTGGGCGGGACCGCGAATCCGATGCAACGCCGGATGGCGCAGGAATTGATGAAGACGTTCCCGGTTAATATCGTGACCGACCTGCACCGGCATACGTTTAGCCTGGGAAGCTCAGTCCCAACTACCCGCACGATTGTGTAGGCCAACGACCGAGCAGCGTCGCCGCGAGTTCAGAAGAACGGACAAGGCTCCGATTTTGGAAACATGATCGTGGCACGTTTGCGCGCTCGCGTCGTCGCAACGCGCAGCGACAAGCGAGCCTGGGCAATTTCTCGCGGAGTGGCCGAACTGCGAACGATCTTTCCCTGTTTGTAGCCCTCGAAAATGAAAACCTCGTCGTATTCCTTCCCCTTGGATTTGTGGATGGTCATCACCTCAAGGCCGCTGGGCTCGTGCATGGACGCCGCAAAGTGGTCTTGGCGAAGGGCGCCCTCCACACACTGCAACGCGCCTGTGTAGGCGTGGTGCTCGCGCCACAGCCCGCTCAATTGGTCGCGGAGACTGGTTCCTCGGGTCAGGAGCCGTAGAAATCGGGCATTGTCCGCCACCTGCCGGATACAATCGACGGACGATGTTTCGAGCAATTTGCGCACGGAAAGCCAATCCTGCACGGGATTGCCCGTGAACGCCAACGCGCAGGCAGTCTCGGCAATCCGGGCGGCTTCGGCGACGATTTCGAGCCTAACTTTGCCCCGCGGCTTCTTCCCGGTTTCGAGGTAGCCCGTTAACGCACCGGTCAGATCCAGTTCGAGCTGGGGCGGCGCATCGGCGCCTCTTCGCCCTCTGATATGGGCGCATAGGTCTGCGATGAATCGTGCGGCTACTTTCGCCTCACTGCCGCATTCAAGTAAACCGGCGATAACGAGACCGGCCAAGGCCGGGCCTTCCTGATCCATCGCTACGTCGTGGCGCAACGCAGGCAGGCCGTCCTTCTCAGAGGAAAGATATTCAGAGACTGCGATCATCAATCGCTTGGTAGGGACGAGGCAGGCGATGGACCACTGCTTGTTTGCCGGCGCGACGCGTTTGATGCCGCCCAAAATGGCGGCTTTAAGCGTAAAACAGAGACCCCGCGTTTGGTAGACCGGGTATCGCACGACAGCCACGTCTTTGTAGATCTTCCCTTTGTGGGAATCCGACAGGAGGTCGTTGGCGAATGCGACGATGTCCGCGCCATTGCTGCGGTGGTTTTCACTGGCGAAGTCAAAAGGCGTCGGTTTGTGCGCCGCGACGAATTCCTGGATGCGGGCCGGATCGGCTCCGCGGAACTCGTAGATCCGCTGATCCGGATCGGCGAGCGCGACGAGGGTGCTCATGCGCCCCAGCACCTGCATCATCGCCCATTCTGCCGCGTTGGTGTCCTGAAATTCATCGAGAATGATAACCGGATAGGCATCCGAAATGATACTTGCGAGAGGCGAGCTACGCTGAAGTAGGTCGGCGCACTGACTGGCGAAAAGGTCGAAATGCAGTAACCCCTCTTCCATGAAAAGTCGGAGTTTCTCAGCCTCGCGTTCGGCCTTGTCCAAGTGCGCAAAGCGTGCCGCGGCTTGGGGTGGAGCAAGCAGCGTGATCGTCCGACGGGTGCTCAGCAAGTAACCGTGACTTTGGAGGATGGACCAAGCGAAACCGTGGTAGGTGTTTATGTCCAACGCGCGCCGCGTCTCGGCGCTGACGAGTTTTTGGGCGTGTTGGGCGACTCTTGTGATGGTCGCCCGAGCAAAACTAAGGAACAGCACCTGCTGGCCCGGTGCCAGCCGACCCGATTTGACGTGCTCGGCCGCCTTGAGCAAAGCGATGCTGGTCTTTCCCGAACCCGGCCCACCGAGAATGAGAAGAGGCCCGTCGGCCTTTAGCAGGCGCTGGCGCTCATCATTTAATTTGAGCGGGGCTGTCACCGGCGGGTGGTGTTGGGGCCGGTGCTGCGGCGACCGGTGCTGCGGCCGGGATCGCTGCGGCGTTGGGCGCGACAGGGGCTGCCGCGGGCGCGGGCGGCGGCGGCGCGAACGTGGCGGTGATCGCGGCGAGCGTATCCCGAATATACGCTGGCATCTCCGCCTCGGTGCATTCGTTGAGCAGGTCCGCGCCGCCTTCGGCGCCCTTACTCCAAGCAAGATACGCACGCACCGCCGCCTGAAGGTCGGGTAGCGTTGTCGCCGCCGTCGGGGTTTGCGCGTGGAGATGCGTGGGCCATTCGCCGTCGGCGACGAGTCGCAGCGCAAAGCGCCGCAGTGCGGCCTCCGCCGTGCTGTTTATCGCCATGGCTTCGAAATTCGGCTCGGGCGATTCATAGGCATGATCGACGCTCGCGGTGATAGCCGCGAGTGCGCCAGCCGCCTGTTTATCGAAACAGGCCAAAACCGTCTTTCCCAATTTGCGAAAATGTTCGCCTAAGGGCGCTACCTGGCTGTCCGTCGCGGCATTCACCACGGCAATGCCAAGTGCTTCGAGGGTCTTATACCGGGTTGGAGCCAATTCGTGCAGGCGGCGCGCCGCTGCGGGCAGCGCGTGATATTCGGTGTGACCTTCGGCAATCAGCACGCGCCGTGCGAGGAGGGCTTCGGCGAACCTTGCGCGCCATTCGTGGCGATACGCCTTGGGCTTGATGACCGCCGGAAAAACCGCCGGAAGAAATTCGGCGACTCCGGCCTTCCGGTTGACGATCAGAATTTGCTCTGGGCTGAATTCCTCGAGGACGTAAGGCGAATGCGAGGTGAACAGGGCTTGGGCCGACGTCTGCCTGACCGCGTTGACAATCCGCTTTTGCGCATGGGGCGGGATCGCTATTTCCGGTTCCTCCATCGCAAAAATGACGTTTTGCTTCTGCTCAGCGATCAACGTGAGCATCGCGAGGACGAGCAGATTGATCGTGCCGCTGCCCTGATGCTGGAACGGAGCCGAGTGGTTCGTGCCGTCTTCGCCCTTGGCTCCCGTTGCCATGAACACCGTGAGCGTTTCACGTAGCGTCTCGCGGGTCAGGTCGGACACACGCATTTGCGGGTGATCCGCCCATTCCGCCGGCACGAACGATCTCACGGCATCCTGGACCGCCTTCAGAATTTTGTTCAACCCGAGTTCCGAGTCTTCGCCAATGGGTATTTTCCGGAGTTCCCCCAGCGCTTTTTCCCAAACCTGCAGGTTAACTTTTTTTAGGTTGAGAATGATGTCGAGCGACGACCCGCGAGCCAGGCTCAACGCGCGCGAACCTGTCCGTAACGGTCGCAGAAACAGGAAACCGCACATCCGCTTATCGCGAGAGCGGTATTCAATTCGGTTCTCCTCATCGCGGGGCGGCGACTGAAAGTATGTTTGGACAACGAAGTCATCGTCGTCCGGGTCGTATCGCCCGACGAATTGCACGCGTAACGCGGCGCCCACATCCTTGGCCGCGGTCTGCTCGGGTGGCGGAGCATCGAGCAGTTTGTTGGTTGTCGTGTTCCACCATTCGAGGTGCTCCCGGAAGTGGCGTTTCTGTTCGTCCGACAAGTCGATCAAGATTACCTCGACGATAATCGACACTGGCTTTGCATCCGCCGTGAGATAACGGCCCGCGTAGAAATCATGTTCGTCAATCGCCGGCTGCCGCGCGATGCGGTCGGGGCCAAGTGCGAGGTCGATGGCCTCAAGGACGGTGGATTTGCAGCAATTGTTATCGCCGATCAAAACGGCGTGCTGGGGAAAGAATAGCTCCGCTTTCGAGATGCCGCGAAAATTCTCAATATATGTGCGAGCGATGCGCATGAAGCCGGGCCGTTAGGGTTACTCGAGAAGCCGCAGGGTTAGCCCAGTGAGTTCCGTTGTCGATTCCGTTCGCGAGCCCGGCGGCAATACAGGTTGCGGTCGGCACCTCGGTCCGGTTCGCTTGGGCCATGCCGCTCACCCCGTTCCAACTTGATGTTGTAGTGGCCCTCCGTGCCGACATCGAACGCGCGACGGCTAAAGCCCCGCGATCAACTCCGCAGCGAGACTATCTGGTGAAACTGGCGGCCGATGTGCTGCGCATGGAACGCCAACTCCAGGACCGCGACGGCCGGACAATCGCGGACGAAATCATGTGGCGGACATTCGATGACTACCTGCGCGAGCCGGACGGAACCCCCGGGACGTTTGCCGTGTTCGAAGGGCTGTTTAAGAAAATCCCAGGCGGCCACTTCAAGCCGGTGAGCGAATTGCGCGCCGTGCTGCCCGAGACCTTTACCGTCATCGACAATTTGAATCGTCCAAAGGCGGCGGGACAGACCGGCGCGTGACGGTGTCAAGTCTGTTCCAAACCGACAATAGACGAGATTCCATCGCGAAATCTTCCGAATCGTTAAAGTGGTGAGTCGAATGATCGCGGCAAGACCGTTCCAAAGAGTCCGTGAATTCGCCTCTTCGACTCACTTGCTCCGCAAATACGCTATGAGCGTGACCGCGAGAGCACAACACCGCGCAGCGTCGTCAGTTTCGAATCGGAGATCCGGTTCGGCCAGCACCCGACTTTGGACGTGCGCCAATGTTTGGAGAATTTCGATATGCTTGCCGTCAACTTCGCACTGGCCCACCAGGAGCGGCACAAGGATCGGAATCGGGATGGGTGCGCGATCAACGCGTGTCATCTTCGAATCAACGAGGTTCAGCGCGACCCGCTCAACATCGCGCCATGCGGCGACGATGGCCTGTTTTGGCGCACTGCGCGCGAGTTCGTCATAGGGTGTCGGCGTTGCGAACTCGTTTTCCGCCGCGTCAACGTCGGCCTGCAATTCATGGTCGTCCTCCCCCGCCAGAATTGCCTGGTGCCGCTCCCAGCTGTGGGGCGAGTAGCGAACTTGCTTCGCCCATTTGGTGCGGCAGACGAGGGCAACGAGACGTTTGACGACAACGTCAAAGGATTTCTGCGGCGCGCCGTAGGGAGCAAAGCCAACGGCTTTCTCCACGATATTCTTCGCCATAGCCGGATGAAACCGGCGGGGGTCGCCCCGCTTCTGCTCCTCAATCCGGCACCAGATGTATCGCTTGATGAGATAGCCCACATACCCCTTCATAGCAGCATCGGCTTCGATGGCGTCGACGGCGGGGTTTGCGCGCGGGGGTTTGACGCCACGATAATTGTTAATCGTCTCGGCGAACTGGGGGTTCTTTGCTTTCTTTATCCTGACCACCATTTTTTTCTGGGGCGCGGTAAGTGAATGGCTGAGCATCGCCGTTCGCTGCCATTGGAGCTGGAGTTTTCTGGCCGTAAAATCGGCCGGCGATGGGTAGCCTTTCTTGGCCTCGTCGTGGCAGGCGCCGCATATGGCGATGAGATTTTGCGGCACCGTATTGCCGGGGTTTTCATCGATGTGATGGATTTCGAGCGAAACCGGTTTGCGGCACCAACCACACAAGCCCCCGGCCTCGGCAATCATCTCTTTCTCTAGGCGCACTGAGCGCTTGCGCGGCGCTTTCCGAACTTGCTGGCTTGAACCGTTGCTCATCCGGCCAGCGTGCCACGCCCGGCACGGGCTGTCAGCGTGAAAACCGCCAACCTGTAACTGCGAGCGACCTCCGACATTGGCCGGCGCGTTGGAGCTTGGTTAGTCATTCACGCTTCGACCGGGGGCGCCCCGAACAACCCAATCGCTCCGATTGCAGAACACTTAGTTTCGGGACTCCAACGCTGCCACGGCAGACCGCCAGAAGAAATTTGCGATAGACCGGATTGGCGAATTTGAGGAAACAAATCGATACCGTATTCGTGCCAAAGATCGGAGAACGCTTCCTCCACTCCCTCTCGGGCAAGTTCAGAAAGCGCGTGGAATCGGTGATCATTTGGCGGAGTTGTGATGGGAACGGGCGATGGCATGGAGCGGCGTGGTCCGCTCTGCTTCTGCCCGGCGTGATTGCCGGACGATTTGGCGAGGCGACCACCCCCAAGGCGCTACTTTCGGTGTAGCACCGCGCTACTTTCCGCGTAGCGCCGATCAAGCCGACAAGCGGACACGGGGCACGGTCACCCAACTCATACTCTCTTCCGGGAAATAGCCGGAAGTTGCTCCGAAGCGAACTGCCTTCCGCAAATAGGCGCCCAATACCGTCTCCCGGTTGCTGATTTCGTCCAAGGTCCGTTCAATACTGTTACGAACGGCATCCCGCTGGCGCTTTCTGAGGTCGTTAACCTTGCGAGGATGGCCACCTCGGCCAACAGCGCGTTTCGTGTGGGCAACAATAGCGTCGATTTCCCGTTCAATGCGGGCTTGTTCCGTCTCATTCCCATTCGCCTTTGCTTCCTGCAGATCCTCCCGGAGGGAGGCCAGCGTTGCCCGGATATTCTCCAGCGCTTTGCGGTCGAAAGTGTCGCCGGCATTCGTCAGCGGAATGCCCATCGAGAAACCAAAGCCATGCTTCAAATCGTCATTTGACACCTGGCCGTTGAGCACGGCGTCGTAGGTTGCCACCCCGGCGGCCGAGACCAGTTCCGCAATCGAATATTCCCGGCCGGGATTTTGCAGAAGGACCTGTAGGTAGGCGCAGCCTTTTAGGTGCTTTTGGATCAGTATCTCCGGGCGACCATTGAATGCCATTTCCCAGACATTTCCGCGGCAGACGAAAAGGTTGGCGGGTTGCGTGGGAGTCGTCGGCGGTGCCGTCGCGGCGCGCGGGTCAATAGCGATACGAATCAAACAGTCGCCGGGCAGCTTATGGCCAACCAAGTCCACCGCATGCCGACTCACTTGGGTCGCAAGCGCCCGTTCAATCTCGGTGGCGTGCCGATGATGAAGGTCGAGAATGCGCTGGGCAACATTGGCTGCCGTGCCCTCAAGATACTTAAACGCCCGAGCGGCTACCGGGTAGGCCGATATCAGTTCCGATGGTTGCTTGATCCGGTGCAATGCGCGGGCTCGTTCGACGTAAGCTGCGAGCATGATCCTATCCTCGTCCTTGCTCCGAGCCTGCGTGAATATTTCGGTCTTATAGTGGCTAAGCGGATCGAGATGCTCCAATCCGGCCGCGATGATCGCAAAGCGCCGGTCGATGCATTGGGAGCATCCGCCACAATGAGTATGTTCCAATGTGCGCTCCCAAGTGTGAGCACAACTGATGGACGTCGCGATGAGGCTGCCCGCGCCCGCATCGACGATTCGCTTAATAACCTCCGCCTTGGTCGACCAAATGAACGGATTGGTGAGCTGAAACGGGCCGTTGGCGATCAATGAGAACAGCCCGGACATTTCCACAAGCACTCGTGGATGAGTCGTGCGAGTGGCGCGCCCGCCGATCACCTGCGCACAAACGGGCAGATTTAGGCTCACCACGCCGTTTTCGTAGAAACGCAGGTTGTTTGTCCCCACCATGCGGGCGACGGTGAAACCCAGCGCCGCAAAAAGGAACGAGCGCGTGCGCTGGGTATACTCTGTGCCGAGTTCCTTGTCTTTGTTGACCCGAACATTGACGTGCAAGGGGGCATTGGATGCTGCCAGGCCACGAAGACCCTCGCCCAGCTCCCGCAGAAAGCTGCTGTTTTTCGCGGTGGGCAGGTGTGTAACAAGGACAACGTTGCGGCGCTGGTTCTTGACTTCGTCAATCGCCCCCGCGAGCGAATCGAGCCCGCCGGAGAACATGACGACCTGATCAATCGGCGAGGCCGCCGCCACGGTCTGTCCGAAATCGAGATAGTGCTGGAATGCGGTCGGATTTTTCGCGGCAACAAATTCAAACTGGTAGAAATCGTCACTCAGAAATTCGAGCATCCGCTGCAACCGATCCCGAACGTCCGGAGTGTTCCAAAATGACGGACGCCGAACCGGCACGACAAAGCGGAACGAGCGACGCCACTTGGCGCCGAACGTGTCGGTGTCCTGACCCGACCGTCGCGTGGCTTGGTCGGCACAATAAACATACGTCGCGATTTCGACCAAATCTTCCAATTCCGCCGGCAGATCACGGTAGAGCGTCCGATGGAGATCCTCAATTTCCAGCCGCACGTTAGCGCTATCACCCCAGAGATTGAGATGCAGTGGCGCGCGACCCGCGGCGCTCGCGGGCGTTTTCAATCCGCCGCAGACGATGAGCTGCTCAGGGGCCATTGGATGAGCGTGCTTTCATCTCGGCCCTTACCTTTTCCAGCGCATACCAACCGAAGCGGTCCGATTCGTCGCGGCCGATGCGGCCCTCGCCCTCGAACCGGTGCTTCGACATCCACTCGGCGCTAAATTGTTCGACGATTTTGGCCGCTTCGAAGGCGTGCGTTGCCATCGCCCCTTCGAATTCGGAAACTTGAGTCGTCGTCACGAACCGTCGGCCGGCTCCGACCTCGGCACCGAGGGCCTTGGATAGAAAGTATTCCATGCAGTCGCCTGTCAGGCGGGCGAAAAAACTGCGGGACAAGCGGCCGAATTCCGTGGCCCGGCCCATTTGGGCTAGCGAACGATGGACATCTTCCGACGTGGGTGTAACCAAGGTTCCCAGCTTGTCGTTGAGGTGCTGGGAGACGGCGCTGACCAAGGCGCTTTGCGCCATCTCGCCAAAGTCACTCCGTTCGCGGCGCTGCGACAAGTTACGGTCGAGCGTGTCATGCAAAGAAGCGGCCACGTCAGCCACTGAGCTTTGCGGCTCGAACTTGAGGCCGACCGATTCCAAGTGGACCCGAGGATCAGCAGCCTTGGCCGCTACGGCTAGCTGGGTGAGTATCCATACGGCTTCGGAGAAGCCCGGGTCGTTTTGGATGCTATCAAATGCCTTGTTGGATGCCCCCAGCGCCTGGGTTGCCACGGCTTCCACGCTCTCACCGTCTGCGACAAAGCCGACAACGTCCTTCCAAGAACGTGTGCGCGGGAGTGTGCCAAGTCTGACGTGTCCCATAAATAAGGCCCTTGCTCTCGATCCTAGAACCGACAAGGCCCGGAGCTAAACAACAATCCGGCGATATCCATGAATCAGGTGAATCCCGTCCGGCAAAAGGCGGCGGGAACTCATCCGCGAGATTTTTCCGACCTTTTTGGACTATCCGCCTCCGACGTCACCTCCGGAAAGAATCGAGTCGAAGACATTTTTCCGGACACCGTGGTCGCAACTCTGAAATTTTGGAATAGAGAAAGGAAATCTCAGAGAGTTCGGAACTCCGCTCGGGGCTCAAAGGGCTGTTCGTCAACCATCGCTACGTCTTTCCCTTCGGTCGGAAACCAAACATCAATGTTCTGGCCGACGGACTTGGGCGCCAAGAGTTGAATCGCATTATGTAGAAAATAGCCAACCGCCTTGCCGTCGAGCCGCTGGTAGGCCCGCCAAATCCCGAGCTTACTGTGCGAGCTATGCGCATCGGCTTTGGACCATCGGATGAAATCCCTCTCGCCGAGGCAGACTAGATCGATCACCAAGCCAGGATCGCCGCCAGCCACACTCGATAATATTTCCAATGCGGGTCGAGGATCTATTTCTGCATCGTAAGCGAAGACTCCGAAGAATTTTTCCGCCGATGATTTCCTTGCGGCCCACTTCGCATTGGCGGAAAGTTGTTCAACAGCCGCGCGGAATTCGCTGGGCGCGCGAAACCGTGTCTTAACCTCGATAATACCGAGCACGGCATCCGGCGTTACAAAAACAAGGTCTCCATCTCTAAACAGAATCGGGACGTCGGCGGAATAAACGAGCACATCAATCTGTCCGGAATTCCCTTGGTCCGAGACGATGAAACCTCGGCCTATCTCGACGGACTTCGGCAAATGGCGACGCAGCATCGAACGAATCACGCTTTCTTTCCATTCGCCGTCCGTGAGCCAATGATCGCCGCCAATAAAATTACGCACCCGGTTTTGCAGACTGCGCAGTTCCTGAGTCAGCGTCTGGAAATATTCGGCTGTGTTCATGGCGCCTATGGAAATTTCAGTCGGAGCAATGGTCGCCAAAACTTCAATCCTCTGACGCGTCCCACTTCACGGTCCGCAGCTTCGCCGCCAATTCCGCAAGGGTCGTCCCAGCGGGATAATACGCCGTCACGTCTAGCTTGCGGGAACCTTGGATGCCGTAGCTCGAAGCCTTCACGTAATCGGTTTCGATAAATCCCGGCGTGCAATAAAAGCGGTGGCCGGTCGAAACGTCCCATCCCGTCTGCGGCAGCGTTTCGGCAATCATGCCCTTGATCTTGTCGTCAAATTCATCAGTCGCCGCGCCCTGGAACAAGGTTTTCGTGAATACACCACTGACGAGGTTCACGTCGTAGACCGACTTCACGCCGCCAATCAACCGCACCGATTTTCCCCAGTAGATGCCCAATATGCCGTGGCCGTGGTAAGGTCGGTTTTGGGGATGAAAATAAATCCCGTATTTCCGATTCAAGGCGTGGCTCTTTCCGCACGGCACCACGCGCAACCAGACGCGGCGGTCTTGGCGCAGGCCCATTTCGTCGCAGTAGGCCGTGAAATCCTCGACGACCGGTTTCAGGTGGATTTCGTGTTCCTCGACCTTGCCGTCGAGATACTCGCAGAGCTGGTCAAACGTCCGGTGCACGAAGCCGACGCCGGCCGCCGTCGCCGCGGCAACTACTGGCGTTAAGGTGGAGTCCGCCACGGGATCCCTGGTCAGGAGCAGCAAGTAATGGTATTCGCCGCCACCCATATTGGCCAAGTGGTTCTTTAACTGGCTGACGTTTACTCCCGCGTCGACCTTCGTCTCGATCATGATCTTGACCGGCGACTGCTGGATCGAACCATCAGGGACGGATCCCGACGAACGCACCTGTTGGGCGAAACTAATTCCTATCGGGATGTCATCATCGACGATTTCATTCAGAAGCACGCGCAGGCGTTTCGGCGAGTGCTCGTAGATGCGAGCAAACAGGTGAAGAACGGTGTTCGTCACCGAATTCTCCTTCGTGCTATATCGCTGGAAATAGTGGATGTCGCTCATGGCATCAGGGCGCCTTAGCCCCGTTTCGTTCTTAGGCTAACTGGGCACCAGTCGAGCGCTCTCGCTGTTCGTTCAATTCCGCGAAACGTCTGCCGGCCCTCGTGCCGGGGGTTCTGGTTCAGCAACGCTCAAGGCCAAGCCCGATTCCGCCAAACGGGACAGGCTTTCGATGATCTCGGCGTAGTTGTCGCCAATGACTGATGGAGTGGCGACGACGAGTTGCTTTACCCCTGATTTTTGAGACTCCGCGCACATCCGAATAAAATCGGCGAACTTCGAGTTGTAGTCGGGTGGCGTGGATCGGGGCATGGGGAAACGAGCAATTTCGGTGATGCTAGCCGGTGGGAAGTGCGAGGAAAGCTGAATGTCGCCTTCGGCGCAACATCGAGGGCACAGCTCTACAGGGGTGCGCAGTGGACCTTGCATTTAGCCAATAACGCGAAGGGCACGTAGATTCATTCTCTACCGTTTGAAGTTCGATGGCAACGGTCGGCCATTCTCCGACAGAGACGATCCGGGCTCGTCTCGACGCCGGCTAGCTGCATAACTCGGGAATGCTCTTTGCCCGGCGATTACTCAGTCAGTTGGGGCTTTTGCTCGTCACGGCGACGCTCGCGCTCGCCGTCGAGTTGAAGGTCGGTTCCCTGAATTGCTACCTCTTCTTCGATCCCTCCATCGACCACGCCGGAAAAGTTGACGACGAAAACCGGCTGACCGCCGCGGAGTATCAGACCAAGATTTCCAATCTCAGCGAGCTGCTGAAAGGCTACGAAATCGTGGCCCTCCAGGAAACCGGCGGCCGTCCGGAAATCACCGCGCTCGCCGCGAAGGCCAAACTGGACTGGCTCTGGACCCGCGGCAAGGACACCGCTACCGGCGAGGAAGTCGGCGTCCTCTATCGTCTCCCGGGATGGAAGGTAGCATCCCACGGACGTGTCGCTGACCTCGACAAAATCGTGAGCAAGCATCTGCTGGTCTCCGCGACTAAAGGTGACGCCAAGGTCTACTTCCTCGCCGTCCACCTCCTTCGCCCCATCGGGGCGCAAGCGGAGAAACATCAGCGGCAACTGACGGCCATCGGCGCATGGATGCGCAAACTGGTAACGCTCGAACCGAAGGCCACGGTGGTGGTGTTCGGCGACACCAACAATTCCGAGGTGAAAGCCGCCGCACCGCTCTACGGACTCGGCACCGAGGCGGGTGCGCTCAATCAATTCGCCGCGACGCACCTCAGCAACAAATGCTTCGACCGCCTGGTGGTC
The DNA here is from genome assembly GCA_048498795.1 of Verrucomicrobiota bacterium. Classification (GTDB taxonomy): domain Bacteria; phylum Verrucomicrobiota; class Verrucomicrobiia; order Opitutales; family Opitutaceae; genus JBEHXH01. The sequence goes on along the minus strand of JBEHXH010000014.1, from coordinate 3,878 downwards.
GCCGGCGTTGGGCGATGGACTGCCATCGATATTCGCCGGCCTCCCTATCCGGCAAAACCGAACGACAGCCTGAAGCGCGTCTGGACCGATCACTATTTTGTGGGTGCGACCCTGACGTTGCCCTGAGTGACGGAAGTCACATTCTGACGGCTCCATGAACCTCCCGCCCGCCGTCCGGATTCTGCCCATGAGCCGGAAGGAGTTCGGTGGGAAGAAGGCCTCTGCCGTTCAACGAGAATACTTTTCCCGCGACCTGCTCGAAGCCGGCGGGCGATACCGTTTCTACGAGCGCGGGCTCGATGCCGTTGCGGGAACGGTTGTCCTCTTTCAGTATGACAATGCGGTGGTGGCGTCCGCCACGCTGCTCGACGTGACGCGATTCCGGCGTCCGGACGAGGATGGTTGCTGCGGCTGTTTCGATTTCGATCCTTCGACGATCCGGGTATTCCGACCGATGGGGCCGGCGCAAATGCGCAAAATCTGGCCGGGCTTCGACTCGTTCGGTCAGGTTCGTCAGGATCTGCCGCCCGGACGGTATTCCGCATTTCTCCGCGCGACACTGGATGGTGCCACCATCGCGGCTTCGATCCTGCGCGCCGTCGGTCGGGTGATTGGCGGCGACAGAAAGAAGGTGTTTACCCGTGCCGACATTCGCGTCGCCGCCCACGTCGATCGGGATTGGTGGACCCTCAGTTGGAACCCGATTTTTCAGGGGATGCGGATCGATCACCCCGGCAAAGCGCCGGCGCCGGCGAAGAAGCACCGGAATGTGCTGAAGCGGGTCGCCTATGGAGAATTCACGGTCACGGCCTACGGTTGGTCCCTCATCCGTTCCACTCCTCCGGACGAAGATGGACGCCACGGCACCGATCTCCGAAAAATCGCGGCCTCGCTGGAAGAAAACGGCACCTTCAATCCCAAGGACCAAAGCGACGAGCGTGAACGAACGCTGGTGCAAATCGCGCAACGCCGCGGCTATCTTTTCCGCCGGAAACTCATGACCGCCTATGAAGGCCGATGCGCGGTCACCGACTGCGATGCCAAACCGGCCTTGGAGGCGGCGCACATTCTGCCGTATGCAGGCGACAAGTCGGATTTCGTTAGTAATGGCCTGTTGCTGCGCGGCGACATTCATACGCTCTTCGATCTGGACTTGATCGGGATAAATCCCCGGACGCTCGCGGTCGCGCTCGCGCGCAGCCTCCGCGGCACGAGCTACGACAAAATGGCGGGAAAAGTGATTTCGCTTCCGAGGGACGAAGAAAAGAGGCCCAACCTTGCCGCGCTGAAGCAACGGTGGCGGGATTTCCAGCAAGGCCGTTGATGTCTGCTGAACGCGGACTGAACGCTCCGAGGCAACCGCCAGAGTCCCACCTGCCCAGAACAGCCGCGTTCCGACTCGGCGGTCAAGGTGGAGGCGACGCAGGAGCACGACCTTGACGGCCGAAGTCAAAATTGAGCGGCAGGCAGGTGAATCGCCCTGATCGACCGTCGGCAATCTGTTTAGCCGCTGATCATGCACCGCCTGCCCTCCGGCGGCCGGCGCGCACCAGACCGACGAACAGCCGACAATCCCCCGTGCAGCGACCGCCGAAGCACCAGCGAACCCGCCGAACGATTTGGACGAACTAGTGGCAATCGTGGCTCGCCTGCTGCGGGAGTCCGAGTGCGGGCAACGCGGCGATCTCTTCGGCCATGACATGGATCACCCCGTTTTCGGTCTGCACCCGGCCGTTGAGCACCAAGGCCGGCTCCAGATTGATGATGAGGCGCCGCGCCTCGAAGAGCTTGGGCCGCACAATGGCATTCCCACATCCCGTTTCCTTCTCAAGCGCGATAAGCCCAAACACCTTCGCGGTGTGGTTAGGTGTTTCAATCGTTCACGGCCGGGTGTTTCATGCCCGGCCCTCATGCCGCTCACGCCCGAACTCTTTCGCGCCAAATATCCGCTGATCCTCGGATGGATCGAGCAGACCCTCGCGGCGCACGCCGGCCGAGCCCGCCGTGTGGTCGATCTGAATTTTCCCCGGCTGCCGGCCTATTTCGGACGTGACGCGCTGACCGCCGCGAAAGTGGTCGCGGTCGATCGACTGCCCGTGCCGCCGCTTTCGCAAATGGGACTGACGCAGTTTGCCGATTGGGAGAGCGGCGACTACGCCGGGATCACCTATCTCGACACGTTCTTCGTAATCCGCGGAGAGGTCGCAAACGAAGCGCTGCATTTCCACGAGCTGGTTCACGTCGTGCAATGGCGTCTCCTCGGCCCCGAGCGTTTCATCGCAGCGTATGCCACAGGCCTCGAAGCATTCGGCTACCGTGACAGTCCGCTGGAAGCGACGGCTTACGATTTGGAAGGAAAGTTCAGGGCCACGCCGGCCGTGTTCGACGCCGCGAAAGCGATTGCCGCCAGTTTGCCGGCGCAGGTTTGAGCCCGGTCACATGCATCGCATCCCTTGCAAAGGCACGTCAGCAATGCGCAAAATTCGACCCATGAATCATTCGATTCAGAAGAAAGGTCGTGCGTCCCGATGCACCGGCTCGAGTCGTAACGTTGCGGATGGGGAGGTCAGGAACCAGACCGCGGGCCGCATCTAGCCCACCACGGACGCCATGTTCGGAGCACTGTTCAAAGGCTGGCTCGGGGAAAAGGTCACCCAGCTCGGATTGTGGCATCATCTCGACGATCAAGTATACCGGCGGTTCCATGACGTCATCGTGCCGGCGCGCAATGGCACGACGCAAATCGACCACGTGCTGGTGTCCTGCTACGGCATCTTCGTCGTCGAAACCAAAAACTACAACGGCTGGATCTTTGGTGACGAACACGCGCCACAGTGGACCGTTTCCCACTTCGGGAAGAAATTCCAATTCCAGAATCCGCTACGCCAGAATTTCCGGCACACCCAATGTCTCGCCGAGCACCTGCGGCTGGAACCCGCGGTATTCCATTCAGTCGTGTTCTTCATCGGCGACGCCGAAATCAAAACGGAACTTCCCGCGAATGTGATGACGCGCGGCCTCGTCAATTACATCCAGAGTTTTACGGCCCCGTGTCTCACCCCGGTGCAAGCCGGAGCGGTCGCCACCGCCCTGGCGAATCTCAAGGCGAATCCCGCGTTATCGTCCCGCGCGCATCTTGAATCGCTCGCCGCCCGGCACGAATCGACCACGGTCTGCCCCCGCTGCGGTTCGCCGCTCGTGGAGCGCACCGCCCGATCCGGCCCCAACGCCGGGAAGACATTCCTCGGCTGCAAGGGCTTCCCGAAATGCCGGTTCGTCCGGTCGCGCGGCTAGGCCATCAACGGCCTTAATTCGAGCCGGCCGGATGTCCTCGCACGACCCCAATTTTGGGGGTGCTGAAAGATGGACACTCATCGGGGACAGTTTTCTCGTTGGGCATGTCAACGAACGCGGACGATCAGCTTGACGAGATTCTCCGGCAAACGGCCCCGCTAACTGCGGCCGAGCAAGCCGAGATTGTCCTCGGTTATTTGGACTTGGTCCTTGCCGCAATGGATGCCCCGACGCTCGCCAGCTTCCGCGCACACTATGTGTCGCGTTGCCCGGCGGCGGTCACGCAGCCAACGATCCTAAGGATCATCGACCGCCATCTGGCGGCCCGCTAAAGGATTCCCGCCTCCCTGAAGGAAAAATATCCGCGGCCCACGGGGTCGGCCTCGGGCCGTCCGATGACGACGTGATCCAGGAGTTCAATATCGACCGCCTTCGCCGCCTCCCGGAGCTGGCGCGTCACGTTATTGTCCGCCGCGCTCGGCGCCGGGTCGCCGCTTATGCCGTATGCGGTATAACCGGCGTTATGCCGCATCCCGTTTTATGCCGCATCGCGTCCGGTTTTCACTGGCGGGATGAGCGCCGAC
>JBEHXH010000013.1:0-212155 GCA_048498795.1 Verrucomicrobiota bacterium | reverse complement strand
CCCACAAGCTGCTTCGCATCCTCATCGCCCTGCTCCGCTCCGGTCGCGACTTCGATCCCAACTGGGCCGGCACATTATCCTGACCAAGATTGGATCTACAAGAAACCGGCGAACCGCTTTCTCCCTCGATTTCCCGGCTATTCCCGGGTCTTGCCGCCTCGTTTGCGGCGTTCTTTGACAGACTCAAAAGGCGATGTGGCGCATTTCGCCCTGCTCCGTATCGCGTCGGCTCGCTCCGGCTGATCCCGCGTATTCCCACATCTTCGCTTTGCATCTGGGGCAAGGCGCGTTTCACTCCGCCCTTCCATGATTGAGGTCGACCATCTCACCCGCGTCTTTCGCACCTACAAGAAGCAGCCCGGTTTCTGGGGCGGCGTGCGCGGGCTTTTCCATCGCGAGTTCGAGGAGACGCGCGCAGCGTCGGACATTTCCTTCTCGATCAAGGAGGGCGAGTTCGTCGGCTTCCTCGGGCCCAACGGCGCGGGCAAGACCACGACACTCAAGATGCTCGCGGGCCTCATCTACCCGACGAGCGGCACCGCGCGCGTGGCGGGCTTTGATCCGACCAAGCGCGAGAACGCGTACCGGCGCATCTTCGCCCTCGTGCTCGGCCAGAAGAATCAGCTCTGGTGGGACCTGCCCGCGATCGAGTCGTTCAATCTGCTGCGCGCGATCTACGACATCCCGCCGGCGGAATATCAGAAGACGCTCGACGAGCTGCTCGATCTCCTCGCGGTGCGCGAGAAGCTCAACGTGCAGGTGCGCGAACTCTCGCTCGGCGAGCGCATGAAGATGGAGCTCATCGCCGCCCTGCTCCACCGCCCGCGCGTGCTGTTTCTCGACGAGCCGACGATCGGTCTCGATGTCGTTTCGCAGAAGGCCGTGCGCCAGTTTCTCCGCGACTACAATCGCCGCCATCGCGTGACGATCCTCCTCACGAGCCACTACATGGCCGACATCAAGGAACTCTGCGAACGCGTGATCGTCATCCACAAGGGCACGAAGATCTACGACGGCGATCTCGACCGGCTCGACACCACCGGCGGCAGCCGGAAAAAGATCATCACCTTCATGCCGGGCGTGAATGCCGATGGCAAAGTCGTGCGCTCGTTCCCCGAGACGTGGCGCTCGAACTTCGGCGAGACCAAGCGCGCCGAGGACGGCAAGTTCACGGTGTGCGTGCCCGGCGACAGCGTCGTGGCTGTCTCGCAGGAAATTCTCAGCACCGGCCCCGTGGCGGACATCACGATCGAAGATGTACCGCTGGAGGACGTGATCGCGGAGTTGTTTCAGTCGCAGTAAGGCTCAGGGCAGCGGCCAACGCCACGTCGCGCCGACGAGCTCATCGACGAGCGTGCAGAGCGCTACGCGCGTCTTGAGCAGAGCGGCTCGCAAGGCCCGTGAGTTGAGTCTCGCATCCACACTCACGAGCGCGAGTTCGGCGGATGAGGCGATCCGCTCAAGGCGCCGCGCCTCGGGAAAACTGCGTTCCCCGCGGCGCAATTTCAGCTCGTGCAGCAGCCGGAAATTGACCTCGGCAAGCTCGCGATGGAGCCAGCGCTGGGCGGTGGCCAGTTCGCCGCGCTGCAGCTTGCGCTCGGCCCATAGATAGTCGCAGGCGAATCCTTCGGCCAGCGAACGCACCGCCTCGTCGCTCAATCGCGGATCATCGGCGCTCTCGACTGCGCGCTGATAAACAGCGTCCCATTTCTCGCGATCCTTGAGAAACCGCCAGCCCGGCCGCACGACGACAGCGAGGTCCTGCAACATCTGGCGCGCGAGACCTGAACGACGCTTGACCGGAAGCGCAGCGAAGCGGCGCACTTGCGCCATCGTGCGCCAAGGGAGCACGACCAAATCCATCTCGGCGTCGGCGAACACCGCACTGATCTTGGGCACGCGACCGACTCGCGTGCCCCGCACCGCATAGGCCTGCAGCGACCCACCGGTCAGCTGGCGCGTCCACGCCGAATCGAGAAACAAGCCCGGCTTCGTGGTGATGATCTGAAAATCCCAATCGGACTGCTGGTCTGCCCGCCAGACTTCGTCGGTGTCTGCGCGCACCTGCGAGCCGATCAGCACAAGGCCTCGCACGGAGGGTTCATCCTCCGCCCAGATTCGCATGGCTTCGCCGAGATTCATGTCAGCCCTCACAGACTGCGGAAGGAAATCAGAATCTCGGTCCCTTCAAGTCCCGGCCCGGCATGGATCTCACCGTGATGGAGGCGCAGGATTTCCTTGGCGAGGAAGACGCCGAGCCGGCCTTGGTTGGGCACCGCGCCGGGCTCGGGCTCGGGCAGGATGCCTTCGAGCTCGAGGTGCTTTCCTTTGAGCGAAAGCAGCGCGGTGGTCTCCGCGCCCGAGCCGGTGGAGCGAACCACCAGCTTCATCTCGCGCATGCCGAAATCGGGGCGATTTTCCGCGACCGTGCTGATCAGCGAGCGGAGCGCGAAATCCATCTGCGGTTTGGCGAGCGCGAGCGTGACGGCATCGGGCCCCACGTCGACGCGCACGCCGAGGGAATTGCCGATCGCCTGCGCCAGCTCACGCACATCGACCGGCGCGGCGACGATCTCGTCGAGCGTCTGCATGATCGTGAGATTGCGATTGAGCTGCTCCAGCTTGGCCACGTCGCCGCGTGCGGCGTCGAGCAGCAACGGCGGCACTGGGTGATCGGGAGAAGCCTGTTTCAACGCCACCAACGAGACGAGACCGTTGCCGACCTCGTGACTGAGCGTGAGACCGAGCTCACGCAGCAACTCCCGCCGACCGGCCCGGCGCTGCAGGTACGCGTCGTGCACTTCGGCACTCGCCTCATCCCAAAATGCCCACACGCCGCCGGTCTCGGCCACAATGCCCGCGGCCCCGCGAAACGGCTGGCCTTCGCGCGGCGCGATCCGCTGTGCTTCGCGCGTGCGCCGAGCCTGCCCGATGAGATCGCGAATTACTACCGGCACTTGCCGCGGTGCACTTTCGTCGGGTCCGAGCACCAGCGTGCTCGGGAGATACTTTGCCCCGAGGCTGGTCTCGTCCGCGATGTGCGTCAGTCGCGTGACTTGAGCGGCCTTGGCGAGAAAATGGCGCAGCAAGCGCGCGAAGAAAACGGCGCGCGTCCGGCCGACCTCGTCATAGGGCTGGCCGTCGTCGCGCACCCCGAGTGCGATCAAACCGAGCAGCCGGGCGTTGTCGTGCACCGGCACGAGCAAGCGCGCCCCCCAGAGAGCGAGGCGATTGCGCACGGCGAGTTCGGCCACAGGATCGCCCGCGCCGTCCCACGTGTTGCCGTCAACCACGATCGGATGGCGCTCGAAAAAGTCCACGATTGCGTCGTCCGCCTTGAACGACGACGTGCCGCGGTCAGCGCGGAATCCATCGGGCTCGCGGAGGAAAAAGACTGCGTGCGACGCGTGCAGCACGTGCCGCGCGGCCCGGCGAAACTCGGCCAGCAGGCGCTCGCGACTATCGAGATTCTCCACCGCACCCTCGAGAAAATCCCACAGCTCCGCGCTATCCGGAGTCGTCGCACTCGGGCGGCGCACCGAGCTGCTGTCCCCGCGCCGCACGACTTTCTCGACGAGCATATCGAGCATGGACTGCTTCTCCGCGACCTCCTCCACCAGCGGCAGGTACTCGCGCAGCCGTGTCTGGCTCTCCTCGTACGTGAGGTAAACTTTCGCCCGCCCCGCCAGCCTGGCCTGCTCAAACGGCGCACTGCGCGGCTCGCCGACAAAGATCGTGGGACAACGCACCAGTGAGCCCGGCAGATCCGGCTCCGCGGCCGCGTCGAGCACCACTACGGCCGCAAAACCCGGCGACGTGCCGCCGGGAAATGCCTGCGGCGAGAGCCGCAATGCACTGCGGCCCGGCGGCAGCTGATATTCCCAAGTATCGGCGAGCGCGGAGTCGGCGGTCGCGAGGATTACGAGGGTTGGCATGGCAAGGTGACGCGGAAGGTGGCCCCGCGGTTCGGCGCGGGCGGATCGACCGTAATGGTCGCACTAAGGCCCGCGAGAATGTCGCTGCAGATCGCAAGTCCAAGCCCAAAGCCCGTGGACTTCGTCGACTGAAATGGCTGGAAAAGCCGCGGTCGAATCTCCGGGGCGATGCCCGGCCCGCTATCCGATACCGCCACCTCGATGCCCGTCGGCACATTGCGGGTGATGACCTTCACCCAGCGCTCTCCGCTGCGCTGCTCGACGGCTTGAATGGCATTGAAGGTGAGATTGAGGAAGACCTGCTTCACTGCCGACGCGTCAGTGAACGCCTTGTCCGGCGAAGCCTCGAATTCCGTGAAAAACTGAATGCGCTTTCCTGCCGCTTTAGTGGCGGCCAAGTCGATGCCCTCGCGCAGCACCGGATGCAGGTCGAGCATCTGAGCTTGGTAAACGCGCGGCGAAGCCAGATCGAGCAGCTGTTCAGTCAGGCGATCAATGCGATTTACCTCGTCACCGATGAGGCGGAAAAACTTGTCGCGAAAAGCGGGGTCCTGATGGTGCGTCGGCAGCAGCTGTACGAAGGTCTTGATCGAGACGAGGGGGTTGCGGATCTCGTGTGCGAGGCCCGCGCCGAGCAAGCCGACCGTCGCAAGCTGCTCCGCGTGCTGAGCCTTCACCGAAAAATGGGCGCGCTCGAGGGCGCCCTCCATGATCGAGGCCAGCTCGATCAACTGGGTCGCTTGCGGATAAGTGAACGGGCGCCGCGAAGCCGGCAAGCCCACCCCGATGAGCACGCTCAGCGCGGGTCCATCCGCCACCACGGCCACGCCAAGCTTGTTCGCTTCGAGCAGGGTCGCGAGCGTGGCGCGCTCGGTGGAGCTTTTTTCACGCGCGAGGCGCTCCGGCGTCGCCCACCGCAGCTGGCGCAGCGTGGTCACTGCAATGCAGTTTTCCTCCAGTTCCACGCCCTGGCCACGCAAGGCGCCGCGCGTACCGACGAGCAGAACCGCATGCTCCGATTGGCCCCAACCGCGCAAGACAGACAAAAATGCCTGCTCCAATCCTTCTGCTCGCGATTCCCGGCGCGCGGCGTCCAGCGCAGCCTTGCGCGCCGCTGCCGCGTGGGGGAAGAACTGAAAGCGCCGATCCAGCGCTCCATTCAGGACCGCGGCCAGCCAAAGCGCCAATGCCGTGGTCACGAAAATATCCAGCGGATTGGGCAGGAAGGGCCCCAGCAAGGCGTAGGCGACGTACGCGCCCGTGGCCGTCAGGGATACGAGCAGCAGCTTCTCCCCAGCGACGCGCAGCAGCTGCCGCGCATCGAAGATGCGATAGGTCGTGATAGCTACCGCCGTCGCAAGGTAGAACGTGAGCAGCACGAATGGCTGCGGCCGGATGTAGCGCGGATCATGCGTGACCGCATTCAACGCCATCAGGACGAGGATGAGACTCGTCATCAGGCAGCCGCCCAAAAGCCAGACCTGCAGCTCCATTTTCCGACTGCCGGTGACACGGCGTGTCGTGCGATAGGCGTCGATCATCAGCGAGACGTAGAGCACCATGTCCACGATGATATACCCGTAGTATCCCCAACCGAAAATACGGCGATCGCCGGTAGAGTGCGAGGGGATGAAAATCTCCGTATAGGGCGTGATGGTAAGCAGGACCGTGACGAGCACCCAGCCTGGGCAGCGCCTCGCCACCCGCCCCAGCCATCCTTCGGCCTCGGTGGAGATACTCTCCTTCACGATCCAGAAATGCAGCGGCACCGAGGCGCCAATCGCGCAGGCCGTGCGCAACCAGAAAAGACCCTCGCGCATCGTCACCGCCAAATGCAGCGCCAGCAACCACGCAGCGAGATGCAACGAGCAGGTGAACACCACGCGGTTGACGATCCGGCGCGGATTCGACCAGAGGATCAGGCTGCCGATGATCGTGACGACCGACGCGCCAAGCAGTGCGTTAGTGACTACCATCGCTTGAGGATCGCGCTGCTGTTAACCGCCCCAAGACCATGCGCATTGATCAAAGTGACGCCGTGCTCGATCGCCATCGGCTTCGCACTCAGGAGGAATGGACAGGCCGGATCAGGGTACTGCCAATTCACCGTTGGCGGAATGGTCCCGTTAGCTTGGCTCAGCGCCGCAGTGGCCAGCTGGATCGCGGGGGCCGCGCCAAGCGGTGTGCCGATCGCGCCCTTGATCGATACCGTGGGGATCTCACGCAGCGCCGAACCGAATAATCGGCCCATCGCCACTGCCTCAGCTTGGTCTACGAGTTTGTGGCCCGGCCCCCAAGCATTGATGGCCTCGATGTCACGCGGATGCAGCCGGGCATCAGCCATCGCCAATCTTCCCGCCACCTCCATGCCACCGCAAAGGTCACCGATTGGGTCGTTGGCAAAAGCATAGCCCGCCAGCTCGGCGTAGGCCGGACGCGGGCTCGTCTCGGGCTCAATCACCAACATGCATGCGCCCTCGCCCACCACACCCGTCGTACGCCAAAGGTCAAAAGGCCTCGCAATCCGTCCCGGCAGCTCAGTGGTCGCAGGCGTCAGCTCCGCCGCGCGCAGTTCCACCAACGGGAATCGGTGCAGCGGCGCCTCGGTGCCGCCGCAGATGGCGAGATCGATCTCGCCTGCCGCCACCAGTTTCGCCGCGTAGCCGATCGCATCGAGCCCCGAGCTGCACTGGTTTGACAACGCCACCGTCCGCCCGGAAATCTCCAGCGCTTGGCTGATGGCACTAGGCACACTGCCGATGCCAATGGCGTAAAGCGACCGGGGCAGTGCGCCACGCGGACCGCGCTGCTGCACGCCGTCCATCGAGTTCACGATGCCGCCAAAGTCCATGATCGAAGAGCCACTGATCACCGCACATGTAAGTCGGCGCAGCTCCTCGCGAGAAATTTTAGCGTCCTCCACAGCCAGCAGTGCTCCCGCGACCGCGAACAGCGTATGCCGCGCGGCCCCCTTGGGCAGCAGCGCGCGATCGAGGTACTTGGCGATGTTGAAGCGCTCCACCTGCGCCGCGACAAACTCGCCGTATTCGTCGCCCAGCTTGTTGAAGGGCCGCACGTGGCTCACCGGCTGCAGGATGCCGTGCCAAAACTCTTCTCGGCCAATTCCCGCCGGGGTCACCGGGCCGATGCCGGTTATTTTTACGCGCCGCCGTTTCATCACGGAGGCCTCAAGCCTGCGGCGCGGCTGGGAACGACAGCCGAACCGTCGTGCCTTTGCCGAGCTGCGACTCAAGCGCGAAGGTCGCGCCGTGCGTGCCCACGAGGTGGCGGCAGATGCTCAAGCCGAGGCCCGTGCCACTTTCCTTGCTGCTGTAGCCGCCATGCATCGCTCGCCGCACGCGATCTGGGTCCATGCCTTCGCCATTGTCGGTGATGATCACTTCGAGGCGGTCACCTGCTCGCGCGAAGGTTACGGTGAGCTGGGTGGCCCCGGCCTCGAGCGAGTTCTTGAAGACGTTTTGAAAGACGCGCATCAGCTCGAACTTCGAGCCACGCACCGGCGCTTCAGTCAACCCGCTGATGCGGATCGCGACGTTGCCGAAAAAGATCACTTGCCGCACCTCCTGTGCAACCTGCACGAGATCGATGCGGACAAATTCCGCCGTCTTCTTCGATGCCATGCGCCAGTTTTCCGAGAGGTGGTGGCAATACTCCGCCGCTTTCTCCACCATGCCGGCGTAGTCGAGCAGCTTCTGCGAGAGCGCCGCGTCGCGCTGAGCAACCATGCGGGCCTCTTCGGCCAGCAGCGCCGCGTAGCCGATCACGACCGTGAGCGGATTGTTAAGATCGTGCACGAGCTCCACCGAGGCACGCGCCTGCCACACATGCGGCTCGCTGCGCTCGATCTCCTTCTTCAGTGCCACGTTCATCTCCTGCGCATCGGAAGCGAGCTTCGCCTGATGACGGCGGACCTTGGTTGATTCGGCCTGCTTTCGCACCGCGCCAATCAGCTCGGAAATATCCGGCGGCTTGCGCAGATACTGGCTCGCACCACCGAGGATGGCCTGCTGCGCCGTACCTAACGTGCCGTAGCCCGTGAGGATAATGACGGAGACGTGCGCATCGAGCTTCCGGATTTCCTCGAGCGCCTTGATGCCGTCCATCTCCGGCATGCGGATATCCAGCACGATCGCGGCATACGGCGTCGTCTGCACTTTCGCCAGCGCCTCGGCCGCGCGCTCCGCCGTGTCGACGGTGAACTCTTGCGACAGCGTGAAAGCCACCGACTCCCGCGGGCCGTATTCGTCGTCGACAACCAGCACCCGAGGTTTGTCCTTCGCGCCGATTGCGGGGGAAGCAGAGTCAGTCACCATACAGATAGCTCGCACAGATGCGCGGGGTTCTCTCCGCTGTCATGCAAAAACATGTTACGGAATCTGCCTAGGCCGCTCTGCGACTGTCAAGGCGCACGTCGGACATTGCGTCGCCGAGAGCTTTATCTCACCACGTTTACATGACTTTGACTCTCGTCGCGCTCGCCGCCGCCGTGCTCTCCGGCCTCGGCGTGTGGCTGTACTTGCAGGGCCGCCTCGCCCTCCAAGCCGAGCGGACACGCAGCACTGAGGAGCAGCGCGCAAAACTCGAGAGCGAGCTCGCCTCCTCCCGCGCCGAATCGACGCGCCATTCGTCTGCTCTAACACAAGCACAGACAGAGCTCGCCGCGATCCGCGCCGATGCCGGTGCTCGGCTCGCTGCCCTCACTGAAGCCCGCGATCGACTGGCGACTGATTTCAAAGCACTTGCAGCTGACGCCCTCCGCGCCAACTCAGATGAGTTTCTCAAGCGCGCCGACTCCGCGCTCATGAAACCCGTCAACGAGTCGCTCAAAGACGTGCGTGAGAAAATCTCCGAGATCGAGAAAGCCCGCGCCACCGCCTACGGCTCGCTCTCCGAGCAGCTCAAGACCCTCGCGTCCGCTCAGTCTTCGCTCCAGACCGAGGCCACGCGGCTCTCGCGCTCACTGCGCTCCACCACGACCGCCGGCCGTTGGGGTGAATTGCAACTCCAACGCGTCGTCGAGCTCTCCGGCATGGTGGAGCACGTCGACTTTGTTCAGCAGGCTGCCGCAGGTGATTTGCGACCCGACCTCGTCATCAAGCTCCCCGCCGGCAAGCAGATCGCCGTCGATGCGAAGGCCCCGATGCAGGCCTACCTCGAAGCAGTCGAGACCGCGGACGAGGCTTTACGCAAAGCGAAGTTCATCGAACACGCGCGCGCCGTGCGGACTCACATCGATGCGCTCGGGGCCAAGGCCTATTGGAAAAATCTCTCTCCCACCCCCGAGTTCGTCGTGCTGTTCCTGCCGGGCGAGGCGTTCTACGCATCTGCTCTGCGGACCGAGCCCGATCTTTTCGAGCGCGGCACCGGCGTCGGCGTAATCCTCGCCACCCCCGCCACGCTCATCGCGCTACTCAAGGCCGCTGCGTACGGCTGGAAACAGGAAGCGCTCTCGAAGAATGCCGACGATATTCGCCGCCTCGGCGTCGAACTCCACGAGCGCGTCGCCGCCGTCGCCAAGAATCTCGACGAACTCGGCCAGCGCCTCGGCCAGGCCGTCACCGCCTACAACAGCACCGTGTACCAAACCGAGAGCCAAGTCCTGGTGACCGGCCGCAAGCTCGAGAAGCTCGGCGCCGCCTCCGAGAAGAAGATTCCCGAGCCCCGCCAAGTCGAAGACGGTCCCAAAGCCCTCACTGCTCCCGAGCTAAAATTATGAGTACTTCGCTTGCGGGTACGTGGACCATGCTCAAGGCCGAGTTCGCCGGAGAGCCCGCGCCCGACCTAGTCGTTTTGAAGACCGAACTCGTGCTCACGGCCGACGCCTACTCCGTCGCCTTCGCGGGTCAGGTTGCCGACCACGGCTCATTCACCGTCAACGAGTCGACGGAGCCAAAGACCCTCACGCTCGTCGGCTCTGCCGGTCCCAACGAGGGCCGCACGATCCCCTGTCTCTTCCAACTCGTCGGCGATCGACTCCGCATCTGCTACGGTCTCGACGGCACGCTGCCACTCGGCTTTGCCACCCGGCCCGACACCCAGCTCTACCTCGCGACCTACCGCCGCGAACCATCCGCCTGACTCGTCCAATCCGCTCGACTGAAACCGTCCGCACGGCAAGCTGTCGATGTTCCCCATGAGCCGCTTCTTCTTCCCCGCCTGCCTTTCGCTTTTGCTCAGCACCTCCCTTGCATTCGCCGCGGACCCGGCGCCCGCGCCAAAGGATGCACCCGCGGAGAAACCGGCTGAAAAGACTGACGCCGCCAAAACCGATTCTACGGCCAAGCCGGCATCGGCTCCCGCCGCAGCTCCGGCACCCGCTTCGGCCAAAGCCGACTCGAGCCCCGTCCTTGTCGCCCCTCAAGTCGCGCCTCCCGCCGCCACGCCTATCGCCACGAAGCAGACGCCGACCGTCCTCCCGCAGGTGGAAGTGCGAAAAGCGCGCATCACTGAGATCGACCGTGAGATTGCGAAGCAGGAGGAAGCCATCGCTCGCGAGAAAAAGGCCACGCACGCCACCGAGGCGGACAAGGCGCTCAACAACCCCGAGGTGACCAAGGCCGTTTCCATCTTCGGCGGTCAATCGAGTGAACTTCGCGCGAATCAGGCCAAGGAGCGCGTTAACCTCATGGAGTCCGAGAAGGATCTGTTGGAAGCGATGAAGCTCGCGAAGACCAAAGCCGAGCGCGAGGAACTCCAGAAGGCGATCGACGATATGCGCGCCATGCGCCGCGAACTCGAAAAAGCCGAGCGCACCGCGAAGTAAGCGCGCGTCAGCCCCGACCTTAACGCGCCGCATGGTCGCGGTCTACCCGTTAGACCGCGCTCCATCGCAGAGTCGGCTCGCCCTGCGAGCCGAGCGAGCAATCACGCCGCGCCCTCAGCCGCCTCTTCTTCGAAGCAAGCGAGCAATTCCTGGATGCCGCGTCGCAACTGCAGCGGCGGGGTTTGCTTCGTGATGTAGCCCATCACTCCCGCGGCACGAAATTCCTTCACTGCATCGAGCGCATGGACGCTCGTCATCATGATGATCGCCGCTTCCGGATCGAGCGCCATGAGTTGGCGCACCGCTTCGTGGCCGTTCATCACCGGCATGTTGATGTCCATCAACACCACGGTCGGTTGCAGCTTTTGGTAGGCCTCGATCGCTTGCTGGCCGTCGCAGGCCTCGTGCACATCGGTGAGGCCGAGATTCTGCAGC
Organism: Verrucomicrobiota bacterium; assembly: GCA_048498795.1. Taxonomy (GTDB): domain Bacteria; phylum Verrucomicrobiota; class Verrucomicrobiia; order Opitutales; family Opitutaceae; genus JBEHXH01. Next base: position 201,001 of record JBEHXH010000013.1, on the reverse strand, counting down.
AACGTCCGCAGAAACACCCGCACGTGCGCCTCGTCGTCCACGATCAGCGCACGGATATTCGGATTTATTGCCACCGGTTTGTCGGCGCCGGTATGAGCAGACACCAAAGCCATGCGCTCCTCATCGGCACATGCGGAAGCGCCATTAAGCGAAAAACGCGTTCCTTTCGTGCAGAATTCGGCCGCGCATCTCCGTCGCACCTTGCCTCGATTTTTTGCCCGATTTCGCCGTGCGACACCGGCGCGAATTCAGCTCAGCCTTGGGCCGCAGTCTCTTCAGCTCCCTCACTCGCAATCGTCTCGAACGCCGCGTGTAAGAGCTTCAGCGCCTCGCTCTTCGGACTGTGCTTGAGCACGTAGCCCACCGCGCCGTTGCGCCGACACTCGACGACGATCTTCATCGCATCGAGCGAAGTAAGCATGATCACCGGCACCGCTGAGCCGGCGTTATTGAGTGCGCGGAGGGTTTCGAGGCCGCTCATCACCGGCATGTTGATGTCCAGCATCATGACCTGCGGCTGGTGTTGAGCCGCGAGTTGGAGCGCGGTCTTGCCATCCGCCGCTTCCCAAAACTCCTTCACGCCGAGCTGTTGCAATAGCAGCTTCACGAACACGCGTACGTGCGGTTCGTCATCCACGATCAACGCAGAGGTCGGTCGGCCCATGCCCCGATTCTCGCGGCGCACCGCGACGGGGCAAGTCTCCGTTGTGTCACGCCGCGGTCGGAGTATTGCTTACTTGGCCGCGGTCGAACGCTTTTCGAACCACGCCTTCACTTCGGCATCGAGCGCCTTGAGGTCGGGTTTGCGCTGGGCGATTTCCAGCGACTCCGCCCACTGCTTGTTGAGGTCGCCCAGTTCGATCGCGGAGCCAACGCGCACATAGATTGGGATCTGATGCGCCGCGACGATGGTCGTGATCGTCTGGCCACCATCATAAGTCGCGTCCGGCCGCCAGGCGTCGCGCCACTTCGAGCCCGCGGGCAAATAAACCTCTTGCTCGCGCTGACCGTCTTTCCATAGCGGCGCCACGAGGATATCCGGGCCGTAGAGATAAGTGGACCAATTACTCCATGCTTGCGGCGCTGCCGGATCGACGAGGAAGAGCGGCCGCACGATCGGCGCGCCCGTCTCATGCGCCGCCGTCACCTCCGCATACGTGTAGTCCACGAGGCTGGAGTGCAGTCGCGCGTAGAAGCGCCACGCCGCAATCAGCGTCGGCTCGTAGGCCGCGGGCGCGTCCTTCTCCGGACCCGTGGGAAAATTCCAGAAGGCCACGTTGCGCGTGGGCCCTACTTCCATCAGCGGGGTAAAGCAGCTGAAGGCCAACCAGCGCAGGCACATCTCACGATCGCACGATTGCGCTGTGTAGCCGCAAGTGTCCGAGCCCCACGTCGGATAGCCGAGCACCGCCGCGCGCTGCACCGCTATGATCGACGCGCGCAACCCCTCCGGCGTGCCGCCGATATCGCCTCCCCAGAAAATGCCATGCTCGGCACTGCCGGTGTGCGCGGCCCGCGGCATCGCCACAAAGTCGTCGCCGCGATGCTTCTTCGCGAGGTCGTAGACGGTTTTCAGATACAGCGGCGTAAAGGCATTGCGCAGCTCGCGCACTGAGCGCCCGTCGGCGCCTTTGTGCGGTCCGCTGTCGGGCATGTCCTCTTCGCCGCGGTCGAGCTTGAAGCCCGCCACGCCGAGCTTGAGCAGTTTCTCCACGCCTGCCTGCCAATACGCGCGCGCCGCGGGATTGGTGAAATCGACCGCGGGGAAATTGTTGCCGTTCTTACCCGGCACTTGGCCCGCGAGTGTGTAGCCCTTGGCCGTGCCCTCCTTCTCCATCTTGCCCTGCAGCCACGCCGCGATCCAGAGCACGGTCTTCTGGTGGTTCTGCTCGAGCCACTCGACCATTTCCGCGAAGTGCGGCAGACGCTTCTCGTCGATTTCGAAATCGTCGTAGCCCCACGGCTCGCCCGGTCCCCACGGACGGTCGATCCACGTCACACCACAGGGAATGCCGTAGGCCTTCATCATCAGCACATCCTCCATCACCTCGGCGTTGAACGGTCCCGTCACCGGTGTGCCATCGTAGTATGCCGCGCGCTGCGTGTGCTCGTCGCGCCAGCGCCATGGCTGATACGCCCACTTCGGCGGCAGCACGGGCGGACCTGCGTCGAGCGCATGCGCCTTCACGAGCGCAAGCGGACTCGCCTCCGTATAGATCTTGAATTCGAACACCGGCCCCTCCCACGAAATCGTCACGCGCTTGGGATCGGTCGCACAGAAATCGAACACGCCGGGCCAATCACCTTTCACAAACACGCCGTAGTTGCGCGACGAGATGAAAAACGGCGCGTACACCGACGTCGTGGGCTTCACCACATAGTCCACTTTCTGCCCGCGGAGATTCATCCCTTCTTTGATGCCCGGTGCCCATGACGCCGCCTGCGGACCGTCAACGGTGCGCTCCATCACGCCCGTGAAATACTCGTCCGCTTCCGCCTGCGCCGTCACCGACCACTTGGTCGTCTCCGTCGCCGGCACAAACGCCGCCCGCACCGTCACTCCGTTGGCCTGCGTCTGCACCGCGATCTGCACGCTGCGACCCTCGTTCAGTGGCACCTCGCCCTCACGAAGCGGCAGCGCGACCGACTGTCCGTCGACCTCAACGGTGAACTTCTCAAACACCACCGCCTTCCGCCCGAGATTGAGCGTGAGCACGGTCGGCGGCGTCGCCGGGATATTCTGCGCGCTCAGCTCGGCCACGCCGAGTGTGAGCGATAACAGTGACCAAGTAAGGGGACGAAAAAGCTTCATGGGGGTGATACGTGAAGGGGTCCGAGCCCTCATCAGGCCGCACCCGCGCCCAACTTTCAAGCCGCCATGCCAACCATGTTCGCGGCTCTTCGAACCATATCCGAGGCGCAGTGGATTTCTTCGTAACATTTTCTCCGTCGCGTTGTAGTTATAGGTTCCTCAATCTCACGCCATGCCCACCGAGCGTACCCCGTCCTCCGTGTCGCGCCACTATGCTCCGATCGCCCGCAGCGCTGCGCGACTCCTCGCCTCGCGCCCCGTGTCGCAGAAAAAAGCGAGCCCGCGTCACGGCTTGGTATTTTTCCTCGGCATCGCGCTCGGCCTGTTCCTCGCGCTCGGTCTCACGCTGCGTCTCGTGCGCACGCCGGTGAAGATCGGCTCGTTTGATCTCACTTCGGTCTTTGCCCCCAAGAACTCGGCCCCGCGCGTCAGCGGCGTGCCCTCGGCGCCAATTTTGCCAAGGATCGCCGGCGCTCCTCTGCCGGAACCTTCGGCCGTCCGCGACGAATTCAGCGCCGCAGCCGACGCCGCCACACGCACCGCCGCCTTCGCTCCGCGCACGCCAGTCAACGGCTCCCCTTCTCCAGCGACAGCAACGAAGGCTGCGGCTCAAAGCACGACCAACGTGGTGGTCGAGACACAATACGTTCTCACCGGCGAACTGCGTGAAACCGATCAGCCTCCCGTGGCGATTGCGATCATCCTTAATCGCCGTGGCTACTCCCCATCGGTCAATGGCGAGATTCGATACTATCGCACCGCGTCCAACGGCAAAACAACCTTGTTCGCCAGCAACGCCTTCGTCGGCACCTATGCTCAAGTCGACACGACATTTCACGCTCATACGATCGAGCTGCGCGAGACCCACTTCCAGATCGGCTCTCCAGACACCCCGGTCGGTCGCACGTTCACGATCAATCTCCCTAGCTCCACGGATAAAGCCACTGAGCTATCCGGCACGTGGTCTTTCACCGGCTTACGCAGCGGTACGCTCTCGCTGAAAGCCGGCACGGCGCTCTGAGTTTCGCGAGCTACGCGTTTCGCCGAGGGTATTAGCCGCTTGCCCTATTCAAGCGGCGCACCCCATCTTCCTGACGGAAGCTCTTCGCGCACGCCTATTTCCGCTTCTTCCTCAAGTCGCCCTCGCCGTGGCCGATGTTACAAAAGGCATTCGCCCCGCCCTCATGGTCGCTACCTCATCGCTCAACGACACGCTCATCGAACGCTTCATCATCCAGGCGGTTCACAACGTCTGTGAGACCATGCTGTCGCAGAAGCCCGCCTTCGTGGAGCGCTCGCACGATCCGTCGCGCGGCGAGTTCGGCACCAAGCTGTACGTCTTCGGCAGCGTCGGCTTCCTCGGCGCGATCAACGGCATCGTCTACCTTTGTATTCCCGACGACTTCGCCCGCCACGCCGCCGGCCGCGTGCTCGGCATGAGCGCCGGTGAGATCGAGATGAGCGGCGACGAGATCGTCAAGGACGTCATCGGCGAGATCACCAACATGACTGTCGGCGGCTTCAAGAACGCGCTCTGCGACGTCGGCTTTCCCTGCAAGCTCACGCTCCCGACCATCGTGCGCGGTGACCGCGTTACCATCGCGTCGATCAAGTCCGCCTCGCGTCACATTTTCCACTTCGACTGCGCCGGCCATCGCCTGATCGCCGACATCCAAATGAAGATGGACTGAGCCGCGAATCCGAGCATCTCACCGAGCAGCACCGAGAAGACATAAAGCGCACAGAGAAATCCCTCTGTGACCTCCTCTTCATTCTCCGTGTCCTCTGTGTCCAAAAAAGTAACCGAATCCGTCCGGCCGTAGACATTTCCTCGCCCTCGCAACGCTTGGGGTCAGCGCACATCCGCGCTTTCAACTCCCATGTCGCTGCTCACCTCCGCCCTGCGCTCGATCCGCGCTCACCCCGCCTTCAGCGCGCTCGTCGTCGCCCTGCTCGCTCTCGGCATCGGTGCCAACACCGCCATCTTTGGCGTCGTCCACGCCGTGCTCCTGCGCCCGCTGCCCTACCCCGAGTCGGGCGATCTCGTCCTCGCGCGCAAGCCGCCCCGTGACTCCGCCGCCAACATCCCCGGCGGTGGCGACCTGATGCCCGACACCGAGTTCCTCGCGTGGCTCGACGCCGTGCCAAAATCGTTTCGCTCTCTCGCCGCCTATCGCAACGCCGCTCTCACGCTCCAGCGCGGCGATGGCGCCGTGCGCGCACCCGCCGCCACCGTCACTGGCGAATTTTTCCCCATGCTCGGCATCGCCGCTTGGCGCGGCCGACTCTTCAACGCCGACGATCTCAAGCCCGGCGCCGCGCCCGTCACCGTCCTGAGCTACTCCGCGTGGCAGTCGCAATATAGCGGCGCCGACTCCGCCCTCGGCCAGATCGTGAAACTCGACGATGTCGCGCACACCGTGATCGGCGTGCTGCCGCCGTCGTTCGAGTTCATCGACCCCGTGCAATTCTGGCGCCCGCTCACCCTCACGCCGAGCGCCCCCGGCCAGCTCCGCATCCAGATGATCCGCGTCTTCGGCCGCCTGCTGCCCGGCACCTCGCGCGAACTCGCCCAGCAGGAACTCGACGGCATCTCCGAGCGTTTTTGGAACAACCTCGCCGGCGGTTTCCTCAACGGTCCCGGCCCGCAACCTTCCGGTGACGGTCCCGTCCGTCGCGTCGTCGGCGGCCCAGAAGGCGCTCCGCCCGCTGGCGCACCGGTGCGCCGCATTGTCGGCGGACCCGAGGGCGCACCCGCACCCGACGGCCCCGGCCCTCAGCGCATCGTGCGTTCAGCCCCTGAGAGCACCGCTCCATCCCAAGCTCCCGCGCCACAACCCGCCCGCGTCGCCGGCCCCGGTGGCCCAGGCGGTTTCCGTCCGCCCTTCGCCGATGCGAAAGCCCAGCTCGTACCGCTGCAGGAGCAACTCGCGAAACAATCCCGCACCACGCTGTGGCTGCTGCTCGGCGCGGTCGGATTCGTGCTGCTGATCGCCTGCGCTAACATCGCCAATCTTCAGCCGCTCGCGCCGCCGCCCGCAAGCGCGACGCGGCCGTGCGCGCCGCCCTCGGTGCGTCGCCCGCGCGTCTCGCCGCCGAGCTCCTCACCGAGAATCTCGTGCTCGCGCTCGCCGGCGGTCTGCTCGGCGTGCTGCTCGCATGGTGGGGCACCGCGGGTTTGCAGGCGTGGCTCAGCGATACGTTGCCGCGCGTGAATCCCGTCGGGATCAATGGTGCCGTCCTCGGTTTCGCCATTGTCACCGCGCTCGTCGCCGGTCTCGGCTTCGGTCTCGCCCCCGCGTGGCAGGGCAGCCGTATCGACTTGTTGGATACGCTCAAGGAGGGCGGCCACCAGCACTCCGCCGGTGGGCATCGCTGGCGGCAGGGCCTCGTCGCACTGGAGGTCGCGCTCGCCCTCGTACTCGCGATCAACACCGGACTGCTCGTGAAGAGCATCTACCAGCTCTACTCCGCCGAGCTCGGCTACCGCACGGCCGACGTGCTCACGGCCAACCTCTCTCTCCCGCGCCGCTACGGCACGCCCGCCCAGCAGCGCGATTTCGCCTCGCGCTGGCTGGAGTCGCTGCAGGCTCTCCCCGGCGTGAAGTCCGCCGCGATCACCGACGTCCCGCCGCTTGCCGCCTCGTACCAAATGATCATCGCCTCCACGATCCGTGGCGGCACTGGCAATACCAACGCCTCCGTCAACTCCGCCCCGCCCACCATGGCCGTCGCGAGCGCCTCGCCCGACTTTTTCAAGGCCACTGGTATCGCTCTGCGGCAAGGCCGCTTCTTCACGGACGCCGACACGGCCGACGCGCCCGCCGTCGCCGTCGTCAACGAGACCTTCCTCAAGCAATTCTATCCGCAGGGCTTCACGCTCGGCGCCGAGGTCAATGTCCCGCCCGGCGCAGGCGGCGGCGGTCACGGCGCGCCCACCACCGCGGCGATCGTGGGAGTCATCGCCGATGTACGCCCGCGTGGACTCGAAAGCTCCGCGCAGGCCACCGCGTATTTCCCGCTCGCGCAGCAGCCGCGCGCCCGGCTCTCCGCGGTGCTCCAGTTCACCGGGGACTCCGCGACTCTCGCTCGCGCGATCACTGCCGCCACACACAAGCTCGACTCTGACCTCGCCCTCGACGCGCCGTCCACCCTTGAGCAACAGATCGCGCGCCAGACCGCCCCGCGTCGCGTCACGCTCATGCTCACGGGTGCCTTCGCCGCGACCGCCGTCATCCTCGCCGCGCTCGGCATCTTCGGCGTGATGACGTACACCGTCACACAGCGTCGTCAGGAAATCGGCGTGCGCATGGCCCTCGGCGCCGACAGCTCCACCATCCTCCGCTGGATTCTCCGCTACGGCGCACTCGCCATCGGCGTCGGTCTTGTCGTTGGCCTCGCGCTCACCGCCGTCACAAGTCGCCTGCTCCAATCGCTCCTCACCGGCGTCACCGCTCTCGACCCCATGGCCATCGCCGGCGGCGTGGCGGCGCTTGCTATTATCGGGCTCATCGCTTGTATATTACCTGCATACCGCGCCACACGCATCAACCCCGTCGAAGCCCTCCGTAGCGAATAACTCTGCCATGAAGACTCGCTCACTCCTCGCTCTCGCCATCGGCACCGCCCTCCTGCTCACCGGCTGTACCACCCTGAGCCGCGAATCGCCCGCCAGCGACACGAAGTCCACCGCCGTGACCAAGCCCGTCGACCGCAACGCCAGCGGCATCTTCCACGACTACGACTACAATTGGAACGGTGACGTCAGCCCCTACGGCGGTCGCCGCCATTGAGCCCGGCCTCTCTCTGCTCGCCCGCTTCTTCCCGAAGCGGGCTTTTTTGCACCCAATTCTCGATGCTCGCGCCGAAGTGGGTCGCGTGCCCGTCACGCAACGAGTCTCGGCACCATTCTTCTCTATCGAATAGCGGCCTCCGTCTTCTCTTTGCGGTCACGAGCTCCAGTGAGCGGAACCTGCCCTGCGCAACCTTGCGTAGTCGTCACGGCTTGAATTTGGCGCGCGACGTGCATTCATCGCATTCGTCCAACTTCCCCATGCGCTTCTCGCAACTGGCTACGCTTTCCTGTGCCCTCGTGCTGGCTGCCGCACGGCTCAGTGCTCAGACCCTTCTCCACTACTACGATTTCAACTCCGGCTCCGTCACCGATCTCGTCGGCTCGGCCAATGCCACGTTGAACAACGGTGCCACGATCACGAACGGCAAGGTCGTGTTCGACGGCGTAAACGACAGCGCGACCTTCACCACGCACCTCATCCCGACTTCAGGTGCATTTACCGTGGCGTTTTTGGCTAAGGCTCCGACTACGTTTAGCGGCTACCGCGAGATCATTGCCCAAGGAAGCTCGGGCACCGGCTTCTACATCGGCACCGCCGACGCCAATTTTCGCCTCACCGATGCCTGGGGCGCTCCTGGCATCGCGTATCCTACCGATGGCCTGGAGCATCACTACGCGCTTACGTTCGACGGCACCACCGCCCGCTTCTACATCGACGGCTCGGTCGTCGGGACGCACGCCGGCATCGCGGTCGGCGCGGGCGGAGGCGATACGGTGCTGGGCAATCAGTTCGCCGGCTACAGCGAATACTTCGCGGGCAGCGTCGATGAGCTGCGTATTTACTCCGGCGCGCTCAGCGCCGGTCAGATCGCAGGCGTCATCTCAGCCATTCCAGAGCCCTCGACGACCGCCGCCCTCCTCGGCTGCAGCACCCTAATCTTGCTCGCTCTCCGTCGCCGCGCCGTAGCCTCCATCAAATAACGTAAAGTCGGGCGACGCACCCGCCCTTGTCCGCCGGCTCTCCGGAAAATAGGCCGTCCAAGCCTATCAGTCTTTAGCGCCTCCGTTCCCTCCGTTTCCTTCTGTAAAACGGTTTGGCCAAAACTTAGCCCGTCTTCTTTCGTGCCCTTTCGTGTGTTTCGTGGGCAAAACATCTCTCCGCCTACCCTGCGCTCTGTCCCTAAACTTGGGATTGCTGCGCACCACTTCCGGCTCTCATTGTCTTCCTTCAACCCTTTTCCCACATGAGCCACCCGATTCTCGCCGAAGCCCAAGCCAAGATGAAAAAAGCCGTGGACTACACGCTCCACGAGTTCAGCTCGATCCACACCGGCAAGGCCACGCCGGCCATGGTCGAGGGCGTGATGGTCGAGGCCTATGGCTCCATGTCGCGCCTCAAGGAATGCGCCGCCATCAGCACGCCCGACGCGCGCCTGATCCAGATCCAGCCGTGGGACGCCTCGCTCATCAAATTTATCATCAAGGGCATTCAGGAGGCCAATCTCGGCTTCAATCCCGTCCCGGACGGCAAGGTCATCCGCATCCCGCTCCCCGAAATGAGCCGCGAGCGCCGCCAGGAGTTCGTCAAGACCGCCCACCGCCTCGCTGAGGAGGGCCGCGTCCACGTGCGCAATGCCCGCCGCGATTCCCTCGAAATCGCCAAGAAAGCCAAGCTCCCCGAAGACGAAGCGAAGCGTCTCGAAAAGGACATCCAGACTTCCACGGACAAGTCCATCGCCGACATCAACACCCACCTCGCGCACAAGGAAAAAGACCTGATGTCGGTCTGATCCTGCGTCCGCGTCTCTGTGTTTCCCGGTCGCGCCGCGCGTGACCGGTCCGCGTTTTTCTCATGGCTCTCAGCGCTTCGCCCAAGGCGTCTCGTCCGCCGCGTCGTCTCATCGTCAAGCTCGGCACCGGCGTGCTCACGTCCGGCATCGGCCAGCTCGACGAGGCGCGCATCGCCGCCATCGCGGCGCAGATCGTCGCGATCCGCGCACGCGGCACCGAGGTGATCGTCGTGTCCTCCGGTGCCGTCGGCCTCGGCATGGGCGCGCTCCAGCTCGCGAAAAAGCCCAAGGAGATTTCCAAGAAGCAGGCGTGCGCCGCCATCGGCCAGTCGCGGCTCATGCAGGTGTGGCAGGCGGCCTTTGCGCCGCACCGGCTCACCGTCGCGCAGGTGCTGCTCACGCATGAAGACCTCCGTGGTCGCTCGCGCTACCTCGGCGTGCAGGAGACTCTCCGCCAGCTCATCGGCTACGGCACGATCCCGATCATCAACGAAAACGACACCGTCAGCGCCGCCGAGATCAAGTTCGGTGACAACGACACGCTGTCCGCCATGGTCGCTTCGCTCGTCGAGGCCGACTGCCTCGTGATCCTCTCCACCGCGCCCGGCCTCATCGACATGCAGGGCACGAAGCAGATCGTCCCCGTCGTCGATCGCATCAGCGCCGAGATCGAGGCGATGGCCGGTGGAACCACGAGCGAGACCGCCACCGGCGGCATGATCTCAAAAATCTCCGCGGCCAAGCTCGCCACACGCGCCGGCTGCGGCGTCTTCATCGCGAGCGGCGCCGAGCCCGACATCCTCCCGCGCCTCTTCGCCGGCACCGGCCCGGGCACGTTCTTCGTGCCGAGCGGCCTCCCGCTCGAGGCCAAGAAGCGCTGGCTCGCGTTTTTCCAGCGCCCCACCGGCACGCTCTTCCTCAATGCCTGCGCCGTCCCCGTGCTCCGCGAGCAGGGCCGCAGCCTCCTCGCCGTCGGCGTCACCCACGCGACCGGCGACTTCGCCGCCGGCGACGTCGTCAACATCGCCGCGCCCGACGGCACCGTGATCGCTCGCGGCAAGACCGCCTTCGGCCGCGCCGAGATTCCGAGCATCGCCGAAAAACAAGGCGACGCCATGCGCACCCTCTACCCCACCCGTAAGCGCCTCGAAGTCGTCCATCGCGACGACCTCGCCCTGCTCTGATCCGCGTAGCGGAAGCCGTCAGGCTCTCTCCAACCCTCGGAGCACCTCCGCGCTCCGTGCAACGGTTGCGCCCCGCCTCATTCGACCTTCGATCCCCGCGGCCTTCGACATTCGCCATTCGTCATTTGCCCGCCCGCACTTGACGGTCCCGCCCACTTTCCGCTCCGCGCACATTTCCACCCTTGCCACGCGCAGGCCCTCCGCCCACTTCTTCTCGGACACGTGTCGTTCTTGTCCGTTTACCCCATGAAAAAACCCCTTCTCGCGGTGGCGCTGCTGCTGGCGTTTGTACGCCTCTCCGCTGCTGCTGATTCCGCCCCTGTCACTTGGAAAAGCGCCGACGCCATCCTCGCGCGCATCAAGGCTCCGATCTTCCCCGCGCGCGATTTCTCGATTGTCGAGCAGGGCGCCGTCGGCGACGGCAAAGCCGACTGCACCGCCGCCATCGCGAAGGCCATCGCCGCGTGCAACGCCGCTGGCGGCGGCCGCGTCGTCGTGCCCGCAGGCGTGTTTCTCACCGGCGCGATCCATCTCAAGAGCAACGTCAATCTCCACGTCTCCGAGGGCGCCACGCTTCTGTTCAAGACCGACCCCGCCGCTTACCTGCCCGTCGTGCACACGCGCTGGGAGGGCACGGAGCTGATGAACTACTCCGCGTTCATCTACGCGTGGGAGCAGGAAAACATCGCTGTCACCGGCCCCGGCACGCTCGACGGCCAGGCTGGCGACGACAACTGGTGGGAGTGGGCGAAGAAGGGCGAGGACAAGAAGTCCCGCGCCACGCCCGATGTGAAGCTGCTCAACGATCTCGCTGACCGCGGCGTGCCCGTCAAAGAGCGCGTCTTCGGCGCGGGCCATTTCCTTCGCCCGAGTTTCTTCCAGCCCTACCGCTGCAAAAACGTGCTGGTCGACGGCCTCAAGATTCGCCGCTCGCCCATGTGGGAAATCACGCCCGCCCTCTGCACCAACGTCATCGTCCGCAATCTCGATATCTCCACGCACGGCCCCAACAACGACGGCTGCGATCCCGATTCCTGCAAAGACGTGCTCATCGAGAACTGCATCTTCGACACCGGGGACGACTGCATCGCGATCAAGTCCGGTCGCAACGATGACGGCCGCCGCGTCGGCGTGCCTTCCGAGAATCTGATCGTCCGCAATTGCACGATGAAAGACGGCCACGGCGGCGTCGTCATCGGCAGCGAAATCGCCGCCGGCTGCCGCAATGTGTTCGTGGAAAATTGTATCATGGACAGCCCGCAGCTCGAGCGCGTCCTCCGCTTCAAGTCCAACGCGCGCCGCGGCGGCGTCCTTGAAAATGTCCTCGCGCGCAACATCACCGTGGGCCGCGTCGCCGAGGCGATCGTCACTGTCGACTTCATGTATGAGGAAGGCGCCAAGGGCGACCAGCGCCCTATCCTGCGCAACGTGCAGCTCGAAAACGTCACCGCGAAAGCCACCCCGCGCCTCTTCTACATCGTCGGCTTCGACGGCGTGACCATCGACAACATCCGCATGAGCAACTGCTCCTTCTCCGGCGTCGAGGCGACCGACGTGATCAACCACGCTGGCCACATCGAGCTCGACCACGTCACCGTCGAGCCCAAGGACAAACCCACCAGCCTCAGCTCCCGCCCCCCGCAAGGCGACTGAGCCAATCTCACCTCTCCAGCCCGCCTCAAACGAGGCGGGCTTTTTGTGCCCGCCCTCTCCGCAAATATACGGTGTCCCATCGCCGCCGCATTGCCACCGGCCCTCTTACGCTCCTTCATCTTCGCGTGCGTCGCCTCCTCCATCTCTTGTTGCCGCTGACCCTTGCCGCGCTGGCCCGCGGTCAGCTCATCATGAATGGCGGCTTCGAGACCAACAATCTCAACGGTGCCGAGGGCAGTCGTCTCCTCGACAGTGGCGACAGCACTACGATCTCCGGTTGGACCATCATCAACGACGGCAGTGGCGAGCGCCCCTTCCTAATGCGCAGCGGCGGCAGCATGAGCGATCCCTACCCGATTGGCGAAGGCACCTTCACCCTCGCGCTCAACATCGGCTCCGGCGTCTCCACCTCGCTCAACGTCACCGCGGGCTACAGCTACACGGTCACCTTCCTCGCCGAGCGCGACAGCACCAACGCCGACTTCCGCGTGAGCCTCGACGGCGACGACCACTTCATCACCGTCACCAACGATTACTCGGTCGGCACGCCGAATAATTTCGGCACGTACCAGACGACGTTTGTCGCCGCGTCCACTGGTGTGGCCTCGCTCGTCTTCTTCAATCCCTCGACCGGCGCCGACTACAAGCAGTACTACCTCGACGGCGTCAGCGTGACGTCAATCCCCGAGCCCGCCACCGTCGCCCTGCTGACCAGTCTCTCCGCCCTAGCCCTCGTCACCCTCCGCCGCCAGCGCTCGCGATAGCGGACCCGCAAGTGAAAGCCCCCCTGTGGGTGGCGTGCTCGCCACGCCACAAAACCGCCAAGCACCACCAGCACGTTCACGCTCTCGCAGCCACCTCACCCATTCGCGTTTATTAGCGTCCATTCGCGGTTAAAAGCTCCTCTATCTCTCACTCTTGCGCCTTCTGCGCCTTCTTGCGGCCATCCCCTTCCCCTTATTCCGCGTCATCATCCGCGGTTAAAAATTTCCCCGAAAAACGCCGCCCCACTAGCTCCCTTCCGCAGCCCCACGCTCACCCATTCGTGTGCCTTCGTGTCCATTCGTGGTTAAAAAAATCGCGCCGCCGTCACTTCGTCTCGTACCGCACGCGATAAGTCACGCTTCGCTCCTCGTCCGGCTTGAGCGTCACTTTGAATTCGATGGCAGACGCGTTCTTCTTCGTGAATTCATCGGACTTTTCGACGACCTGCCAATTCGGCCCGAAGAGGTGCTCAACGACCTTTACGTCGACGGTTTCCGCCTTGTGGTTGCGGAGTTTGATCTCGAACGCCTGCTCCCCCTGCCCGCGGAAGCTGCTGCTCTTCTGATCCATCACCCGCCGCTCGCCTACGATGTCGAAGGCGTCGCCGGTCTTCACGCGCACGGTCTCGTTCTTCGCGGTGTGATCGATGTTATCCTCGCCGACAAACTCGATGCGCCCGTCGGCGTCGTCCTTGCGGTAAAAACGCGTGCGGCCCTTCGGCAGCGCGAGACCGAGATGGTTCTCCTCGCTGTTCTTGAACTCGCGCGTCACCGCCACCTTCGTCGCGTTGCGCTGCCCATCATATACATAGACGACCGGCGCCTTCACGCCCGTCGCGCGCATGAATTCCACCTGCTTCGTCTCGCGGTCATGCAACGTCACCGGCCGCGGCAGCGAGTAGAGATGAAATTCGTCAAAGGCTTTTTCCGTCACTGCGCCCACCGCAAACGCATCCAGCGTGACCGCACCGCGTTTCATAAAACCCGACATTGCCACGGGGTCGGGCTGCACTTTCTGCACATCGCCCGCCATGAGCTTGATCGTCGCATCCTTGAAGCTCTGTCCGCTCGTGTTGGACACCGTCACCCAGCCCACGATGTCCACGAGATCGCCCTTCTCCGGCGCGATGAGATTGTACGCCGCCTGCCAGCCGAAGCCTTGGGTCACATAGCCCAGCTCAGCGTCAAATTTCGCCGCGCGCTCCGCCTCGATCTGCCAGCCGAGCGTGGGCTTCAGCACCGCCGCATCGCTCAGGGTCGGAAACACCGGCTCGCCCGGCAGCGAAAAGCGCAGCTTGCCCTCCACCTCGACGATCGGCGTCTCCGTGCCGTCGCCACCCGGCGCATAGCCGCTGCGGATCACTTTGCCGCGCACGATATTTTCGCGGCCATTCTGATCGCGCACGAGAAAATCGAGTTCCTTGCCCTCGTTGAGCGACAGCAGAAATCCCTGCGCCAGCGTATCCGCGCGGTAGCTCTGCTCCTGCACGCGGAAGTTCACCTTTCCCGAGGGATCGCGCAGCACCACCGAGTCCGGCTCGAGCATGCGCGTCGCCCCGGAAAAGTTCACGCTGTTGGTGCCGGCCTTGAGATCGAGCGGCACGCGCTCGCGCACCACGGCAAAGTTCTGGTTGTAGATCGTGAGCGCCGGTTCGGCACTCGCCATGGCCGCAGTCAACGCCGCAGCCGTGAGAAAAGAGCGAAGGTTTTTCATGAGAGAAAACAGGCAGCCACAAACTGCCCTCACTCCTACCGACACGCTAGCCCGTACTTTCTTAGCAAAAAAGCAGAGCCTTCTAATTCGTTTCACCACGGAGACACCAAGACACGGAGAGCAGCCCTCATCCGCGTGCATCCGTGTCCATCCGCGGTTTCAAATCCTCAAAATCTACGCTCTACCAACCACTCTTCCGCAGCCTTCCCCATTCGCGTTTATTCGCGTCCATTCGCGGTTAAAACTAAACCTCTTTCCTACTCTCCCGCCGCAGCTGCCGCAGCCTCCACCGCCCGCTCATACGTCACGCCGATCAGCTTCGACCACGCACCGTCCTTCTGGAGAAAGATCTCGTTCGTAAACGCGTTCGGTCCCTTCGGCGTCATGCGCGACCGCGCCACGCTCACCTTGCCGTCGCGCGCGGTCATCGTGATTTCGTGCACGAGCGCGTCGCCTTCGCGCGTCACCGCGCCCTGCGTGAGCGTGCCGACGCCATCCGTGTAGATAAAAATGATCTGCTTCTTCACGCCGTCCCACGCGTAAAACCCGCTGGTGTACGGCGTGGTCTTCCCGTCGCGCACCCACGCGCTCTCGAAGCGCAGGCTCTGGTGGTTGTTCGTCCAGTCGACACGCAGCTCGATATTCGACACCGGCGCGCCATTCGCCGCGGGCGGCGGTGACGCCTTCCAGAGCCCGCCCACGAGAAACGTCATCGGCGCCAGCGGGATCTCCGGCACCGCCGGTGCCTTGGCCGGGATGTTGATGTCATCACCGCGTACGAGTGCGGACGCGAGCAACCCGAGGACGAGAAAGCGGAGGGGAAGGCGCATGGGAAAATCATGGCCCATCTCGCTCTCCTCGTGCGAGGCGAAATCCACCGCCGCGCTTGCCCGCGTTTTTCTTTTGCGCCTTCGCCGCTTCTTTGCGGCCATCGACCTTCGTTTCATGGATTTCGTTTTCGCCCCAGACTCCGCGCCTCACGCAAACGGCGTTCCGCCGATCGATTTTCGCGCGCAGCTCAACGACGAGCAGTTCCACGCCGTCACCGCCGAGCCCGGCCCGCTGCTCGTCCTCGCCGGTGCCGGCTCGGGCAAGACCCGCACGCTCACCTACCGCGTCGCCTACCTGCTGTCGCAGGGCGTGCGCCCGGGCGAAATCCTCCTGCTCACGTTCACCAACAAGGCCGCGAAGGAGATGCTCCATCGCGTCAACGAGCTCACCGGCGTCGAGCCCGGACGTTTCTGGGGCGGCACGTTTCACAGCATCGGCCATCGTTCGCTGCGCATGTACGGCGAGCAGATCGGCCTGCCGCGGACGTTCACCATCCTCGATGCCGAGGAGTCCGAGGGCATCCTGCGCGACGCGGTCGACGCCACCGACAAGGGTTTCTTCAAGGACAAGACCCACCCGCGCCCGGGCCCGTTGCACTCGGTGATCTCGATGGCGCGCAACACCCAGCTCTCGCTCACCGAGACGATCACGCGCTTCTTCCCGCAGTACGATTCGATCATCGAGCGCGCCCCGCTCTTCGCGAAGAAATACGCCGACGCCAAGCGCGAGGCCAACGTCCTCGACTACGACGACCTGCTGGAGCTCTGGCTCGAGTTGCTGAAAAAATCCGAGACCACGCGCGAATATTTCTCCCACCGTTTCCGTCACGTGCTGGTCGACGAGTATCAGGACACCAATGTCCTCCAGTCGCAGATCGTCGACCTCATCGGCTCGCATCACCGCGTGATGGCCGTCGGCGACGACGCGCAGTGCATCTACACGTGGCGCGGCGCCAACGTGGAGAATATCCTCACCTTCCCCGACCGCCACCCCGGCACGGCGATCCACCGCATCGAGACCAACTACCGCTCGACGCCGCAGATCCTCGCCCTCGCCAACGGCGTGCTGCTCGCGCAGCCCAAGGGCCGCGCTTTCGAGAAGGAGCTGAAGCCCCACCGCGCCAACTCCGAGAAACCGTACTACGTGCAGACGATGGACGGTCGCGAGCAGGCGCAGTTCATCGTGCAGCGCATCCGCGGCCTCATGGACGAGGGCTGCTCGCTCTCCGACATCGCGATCCTCTACCGCGCGCATTTCCAGGCGCTCGATATCCAGCTCGAGCTCTCGCGTCTGCAGATCCCGTATCAGATCACGAGCGGCGTGCGCTTCTTCGAGCAGGCCCACATCCGCGACCTCGTGTCGCTCCTGCGCTTCGTCTACAATCCCTCCGACACCGCCGCGTGGAACCGCCTCGCCGTGCTGCTGCCGAAGGTCGGCGACAAGAACGCCCAGAAACTCCACGCCGCCGCGCTGGAGCACGCCAAGTTGCTTCAGCAGGATTTCATCGACGCCCTCGAATCCGACGACGTCGCGTCGAAGGTCCCGAAGGACGCGAAAGAGGAGTGGCCCAAGTTCGTCGCGTCGCTCCTGCAGGTCCGCGACATGATGCGCACGATGAAGCCGCACAACGCCGTCGAGATCGCGATCGATGGTTGGTACGGCGACTACCTGAAGGGCGCGTACGCCAACTACGTTTCCCGCCTCGACGACTTGAAGTCCATGATCGGCTTCGCCGCGCGCTACGAGGACATGCACCAGCTCCTCGTCGAGGTGATGCTGCTCAACAGCGAGACCAGCGACCGCTCCGCCGATCCCGACGCCGATTCGCTCCGCCTCACCACCGTGCACCAGGCGAAAGGCCTCGAGTACGCCGCCGTCTTCCTCATCGGCCTCGCCGACGGCAGCTTTCCCCTCCGCCGCGCCATCGAGGCAGGCGACGTCGAGGAAGAGCGCCGCCTCTTCTACGTCGCCGTCACGAGAGCCCGCGACGAACTCTACCTCTGCTTCCCCAAGGTAAACACCAAAGGCGGCCCCGCGATGCTCCAAAGTCCGAGCCGCTTCCTCCAAGAACTCCCCAGCGACCTCTACCAACCGCTGCGCATGAAACGGAGCTACGGGTGGTGATGGGGCGCACGCACTGGCAGCGAAACGCTCACGCGTTCCGCGACACCTCACCGTAGCGGAAGCCGTCAGGCTTTCGCAGTTATTCCCTCGCTAGCCGATCCTGTGTGTCGGAAGGCGTAAGCCTTTCGCCACACAACTCCTTCTCAAGGTCCCAAACGACGAAACGCTGACGCGTTCCGCTACCCTTGCATGCGCATGCTTCGTAGCGGAAGCCGTAAGGCTTTCGTTTTCGCGCGAGCCTACTCGCCATCGTTGCATCATCGAAACGCTCACGCGTTCCGCTACGCTTCTCCGATTCCCTTCTCGGCCATACTCCCGTATATCCGCCAAAATCGCGGCCAGAAATCGATATCCTCCAAATCCAATTCCGGATACCCGGGAACCAAGGCGCCCGAAAACGGATACGCTCTCGCCTCCTTCACCAATCCCTTCCGCACCGGATTATCGCGGATATACTGCGCCACTGCACTGAAGGCATCTCGCTCCCGCTCGTGTTCGCGCAGCACATGATCGTACGCCTGCCGCTGCAGCCACCTGTCGCACGCGTACAGCTCGCTATTCCACGCCCGACGGAACAGCGCCGCTGCTCCTCTTTGGTCGCTTTGCTCGTCCCAGCCAACCCAGAGAAAATGCGCGTGGTCCGGCATGAAGCAATAAGCTGGGCACACCAGCCGATAGCGGCCGAGCACGTGACATAGCACCTCACGCATCCGCGCGTGATGCATCGCGCTCAGCCAGCCCGTCGCTCGATCCTCCATCCCCATCGACCAATGCACATAAGCTCTTCCGCGATAAAACTCCGGAGCCAGCCGCCTCAGCCGTCCCGCGTGCAACTCCAAGTTTTTCGTCACGGTCGGCACCTCAAATACTATCCAGCTTCTCGGCAAGGCCTCATTGCCTATCGCTAGCAATCCATGTCCTCGTAGCGGAAGCCGTGAGGCTTTCGCCCGTTTTGCTCCGCCCACTAGTCATCAGCGAAACGCTCACGCGTTCCGCTACTCGCCTGCGACCTTGCCGCGTCCCTCTTTCTGCCCGCCCTCCCTCCCCGTTGACACGCCTCGCCGCCGCCCCGTAGGATTTTCCTCCCTTCATGGAAACGACGACCTACGTGCTCGAATTCGAGAAACCGCTTCGCGAGCTGTCCCAGCAGCTCGACGAGTTGCGCCAGCAGTCCATCGAGACCAATGTCGACCTCGCCCGGGAGATTTTTTCCATCGAGAAGAAGATCGAGGCGATGCAGCGCGAGATCTACTCCGGCCTCACGCCGTGGCAGAAGGTCCAGGTCGCCCGCCACCCGCGCCGCCCGTACGCGCTCGACTACATCAACCAGATTTTCACCGGCTTCCAGGAGCTGCACGGCGACCGCCAGTTCAACGATGACCGTGCCCTCATCGGCGGCACCGCCTTCTTCGACCGCCTCGCGGTGATGCTCATCGCGCAGCAAAAGGGCCGCGACCCCAAGGAGCGCGTCGTCCGCAATTTCGGCATGCCCCAGCCCGAGGGCTACCGCAAGGCCCTGCGCCTGATGCGCCTCGCGGAAAAGTTCAGCCTGCCCGTCATCACTTTCATCGATACCCCCGGCGCCTTCCCCGGCATCCACTCCGAGGAGCGCCACGTCTCCGAAGCCATCGCGGTCAACCTCCGCGAGATGGCCATGCTCCGCAGCCCGTCGATCTCCGTCGTCGTCGGCGAAGGCGGCTCCGGCGGTGCGCTCGGTATCGGCGTCACCGACCGCGTGCTCATTTTCGAAAACAGCTACTACTCCGTCATCTCGCCCGAAGGTTGCGCCGCAATCCTGTGGAAAGACAACGCCGCCGCCCCCAAGGCCGCCGAGGCGCTCAAGCTCAGCGCCAATCATCTCGAGAAACTCGGCGTCGTCGACGAAGTCATCGCCGAGCCCCTCGGCGGCGCGCACAACGACCCCGCCAAGGCCGGCGAGGCGCTCAAGTACGCGCTCCAAAAGCATCTCAACGACCTCCGCGCCCTCACTCCGGAAAAACTCGTCGACCACCGCTACGAGCGCTACCGTCACCTCGGCGTGTACGAAGAGTCGGGCACCATTCGCGCTTAAAGCGCCAAATCCCAATTCCCAATCACTCACCCTTGGTGATTGGAGCCTTTTTGGGATTTGTCCTTTTGGCGTTTGGGATTTCCAGCGCTACGCGCCTTGGCGCCGCGCCGTAATCAGCTCGATCTTCTTCGCATTCGCGCTCGAAGGATCAATCTCGATCAGCGCGCCCGATAGCCGCACATCGCCTTCCGCGACTTCGCAGCGCCGGGGCATCCCGTCGAGAAACCGCGCGACGATCGGCGACACTTCGCGCCCGAGCACACTCGCGTAAGGCCCCGTCATACCGACATCTGCCATAAACGCCGTGCCTTTCGGCAGCACGCACGCGTCAGCCGTCGGCACATGCGTGTGCGTGCCGAGCACCGCCGTCACGCGCCCGTCGAGATACCAGCCCATGGCCTGTTTCTCGGACGTCGCCTCGGCGTGGACCTCCACGAGGATCGCGTCTGCCTGAGACTTGAGCTGCGCGATCATCCGGTCCGCCGCGAGAAAGGGACACTCCGCTTTCATCCCCATGAAGGTCCGCCCGAGCACCGTGAACACCGCGAGCCGAAACCCGCGCGCCTCGATGATCAGGTGATCCCAGCCGGGATTCGATTTCGGCAGATTCGCCGGCCGGCACACGCGATCGATCTCCGTGATATCGTGCTCAAAACCCTTCTGGTCCCACACGTGATCGCCGAGCGTGATCGCATCCACGCCGCTCTCCAAAATCGACCGCGCGAGCGTGCCCGTGAGTCCAGCTCCCGCCGCCGCATTCTCGCCATTCGCGATCACAAAATCGATCCCATGCTCCACCCGCAACCGCCCCACTCGGTCCGCCACGACGTCCCGCCCCGGCCGGCCCACGATGTCCCCGATGAACAACAGCTTCAACATGCCCGCACGGTGCCCAAATGCCCCGACCTTCCGCGAGCTTTATTCGATCTCCACCAGCGTCGTCGCACACCGCGGATATCCGCTCTCCTCCGCCTTCGCCAGCACGCGCGAACAGAGCGCTGCGAAATCCGTCGCACCGACCTCCCGCGCCGTTCGCTCGAAGAGCGTCATGCACGAGCTAAGTTTAGCGCAGTCCGTCGTGCTGCCCATGAGCCGCTCCAGTTTCACGTCCGCTTCGAGTTGTTTCGCTACCACTTCGGTCACCTCGCGCAGCCGCTCAGCGAGCACCGGATCGCGCAGATACTCGCATGCCTCCGCCAGATCGCGAAGCCCATAGAACTTCGCCGTCGGCGACCGCCCCAACACCGCGAGCTGCGGAAACACATACCAGATCCAGTGACTGGTCTTCACCCCTGCCCGCATCTCCGCCAACGCCGTCGCATACCCCGACTGCTCCGACGCCTGCGCCTCCTTGAATCGTTCCAATCCCATTCCACCACCCTCCGCCGTCCCATCCCCCTCCGCAATCCCCTTTATCCCGCCGCCCTCCGAACTTCGAAATCCAATGTTTGACGTTCCGTCCACTCCTTCCCCCTCAGCTCACCCCCTTCGCTCCGCCCCACTGTACCGGTCCACTCGCGTCATCGCCATTCCAAGGCTTGCCTCCACCTGTCCGGATTGTTTTTACTGAACGGCTTTTTCTCTATGAAAACCACCGCCACACCCTCCACCGCGTTTCCCAAGGCCGAGATCGGCCGCGAAATGAAGGGCGCCGACTGCGTCGTCGAGTGCCTGAGCCGCGAGGGTGTCGACGTTATTTTCGCGTACCCCGGCGGCGCTTCGCAGGAGCTCCACCAGGCGCTCGCCCGCTCCGACAAGATCCGCGTCATCCTCCCCCGCCATGAGCAGGGCGGCTCGTTTGCCGCCGAGGGCTACTCGCGCGCCACGGGCAAGGTCGGCGTGTGCATGGCCACCAGCGGCCCCGGCGCGACCAATCTCGTCTCGGCCATCGCCGACGCTTTCATGGACTCCGTCCCGATGGTCGCGATCACCGGCCAGGTGTTCTCGAAGTACATCGGCAAGATGGCGTTTCAGGAGACCGACTTCTACGGCATGACGCTGCCGATCGTGAAGCACAGCTACCTCGTGCTCGATGTCACGGAGCTGCCGCGCATCTTCAAGGAAGCCTTCCACCTCGCCCGCTCCGGTCGCCCCGGCCCGGTCGTGATCGACATCCCGAAGGACGTCCAGCAGGCGAAGTTCCAGCCCGTTTTCCCGGCCACCGTCGAGTTCCGCAGCGCGTACGCGACCGCCACGCAGCACGCCACCGACGATCAGCTCAAGCAGGTCCTCAGCGCCATCGCCGAGGCCAAGAAGCCCGTGCTCTACACCGGCGGCGGCATCATCTCCTCCGAAGCCCACACCGAGCTGAAAGCCTTCGCCGAGAAGACCAATGTCCCCGTCGCCACCACCCTCATGGGCGTGGGCGCGTTCCCCGAGACGCATCCGCTCTCGATGCAGTGGTTCGGCATGCACGGCGCCGCCTACGGCAATTGGGCCGTCGACCAGTGCGACTTGCTCCTGTGCTTCGGCGCGCGTTTCGACGACCGCATCACCGGCGACACGAAACATTTCGCTTCACACGCGAAGATCGTCCACATCGACATCGACGCCTCCGAGCACAACAAGAACAAGCGCGTCCAGCTCCCCATCACGAGCGACATCAAGTACGCGCTCAAGCGCCTCAACGAGCTCGCCGCCGCCGCGAAGTTTTCCCCGCCCGACACCAAGGCCTGGCACGACCAGATCGCCACGTGGAAAAAAGATCACCCGTTCAGCTACGAGGAGAGCAAGCACATCGTCCCGCAGGAGGCCGTGCAGGCCCTCTACGAGCTCACCAAGGGCGACGCGATCATCACCACCGGCGTGGGCCAGCACCAGATGTGGGCCGCGCAGTTCTACCGTTTCAACGAGCCGCGCCGCTACATCAGCTCGCTCGGCCTCGGCGCGATGGGCTTCGGCTATCCCGCCGCGATGGGCGCCAAGGTCGCCTGCCCCGACAAGCAGGTCATCGACATCGACGGTGACGGCTCCTTCGTGATGAACATCCAGGAACTCGCCACCTGCCACATCGAGAAGATCGCGGCGAAGGCGATGATCCTGAACAACCAGCACCTCGGCATGGTCGTGCAGTGGGAAGACCGCTTCTACGGCTCCGTCCGCGGCAACACCATCCTCGGCGACGAGACCAACGTCGGCAGCCCCGACAACCCGTCCGCCCTCTATCCCGACTTCGTGAAGATCGCCGAGGGCTTCGGCGTGAAGGGCCGCCGCGTCATCAAGAAGTCCGAGCTCCGCGAAGCCATTCAGGAGATGCTCGACCACGATGGCCCGTACGTCCTCGACGTCGTGGTCCCCTACACCGAGCACGTGCTCCCCATGATCCCCGCCGGCAAGACGGTGAAGGACATGCTGCTCAAGTAAGCGCGAGCGCACTTATCGCGGTACCGCGCCGCTCACACTCAGCCCGAGCCAACGCCCGGGCTTTTTCGTGTCCGCACTCACCGCTCTCCGAGCATATACCAGCCTATAGGTCCCATAGGCCCTATATGTCCTATTCCGCTCACCTCCCGCCCGCAGCCTCGCCCCTCTCCTACCCACCGCTCCCGCAGCACTCCATCTACCCGCCTCCGCAGCACCCCACGCTCCGCTCAGCCCCATGCCACGCTTCCGCGTAGCCTTTCACCGGATTTCGCGTCTCATAGCCCCATGCCCCGCCTGCTCTGCGCCCCCGCGCTCTGCCTGCTGACCGCCGCCACCGTCTTCGCCGCTGACGACTCCCCGAAGCCCGACGCTCCCGCCGACTCCGCGGAGCCGCGTTTCGCCGACACCATCAAGCCGTTCTTCGCGCCTATCGCCACCGATCGCGCCACCATCGCGCCCGACGGCAAGCACGTCGCCTACACGCTCCACAAGGGCGACACCGCCTACGTGATGATCATGAACGTCGACCGGCCCGACGTGAAGCTCCCTATCGCCCTCTGCGAAGACCGCGCCCGCCCCAAGGCCTTTGGCGGCCAGATCGACAAGACCGGTGTCTCCGCCGCCGAGGGCGTGAGCGCCAACAGCATGGACAGCTCGGGCGGCCTCACCACCGGCGATGGCGGCGACAGTAGCACGCCTATGTTTTACGCCGACGAAAAGACCCCCGCCACCGTCCCCTACCTCGGCTGGGCTACGGCTAATCGGCTCATCATGGCGTCCGACTTGCCCGAGCTCTTCGCCATCGATGCCGATGGCAATAATTCGAAGAAACTCGTCGACCTCAACGATACCAACGCGATGTCTGCTTCGGACATCAATGCGCCGGCCGACGCCATGCCAAAAGGCAACGCTTTCATCCGCCGCCCGTTTCGAGTCATCGATTTCGTCCCCGGCGACCGCCAGCACTTGCTGCTCTACGCTGATGGCAAAGACAAGGATGGCCTCCATGGCTCGACGTTCAAAGTCGATCTCACCACCGGTAAACTGGAGGAGCTTGACGAAAACACCATGGCTCCCGGCACGCAGGTCCTCGCCGACCTCACCGGTAAGCAGCGTTTCGAGATCGCCACGTACACCCGCACGCAGACCTTTCGGTACCACCCGATCGAGCGGTCGTGGAAACAGAGCGGCGATTTCGGCAAAGTCCTCGGGCCCGACCAAATTCCGTTCTGGAAGATCACGCCGGAAAACTATCTCGGCGAGCGCGCCTTCCCCGTCGCCTTCGATGCCGATCCCAACATTCTCTACTACGCTTCCAACATCGGGCGCGACACCTACGGGCTCTACGCGATGGACCTGCGTACCTTCAAGCGCACCGACTTCGCCGTCGAGGATGCGCACTACGACCTCGCCGCCCTCGATGGCGCTTTCAACTCGGCCCCACTCGTCTTCGATCGCGCCACGCACAAGCTCGCCGGTGTGCGTCTCAATGGCGTGCGCCCCGCCACCAAGTGGCTCGACCCACGCATCGACGCCGTGCAGCACGAACTCGACGCGCGCTTCCCTTCGCGCTTTGTCCACGTGCTCGAGTGGGACGACAAGGCCGAGCGCTTCCTAGTGCAGGTCTCCTCGACGTCCGATCCGGGCCGCTACTACATCTATTTCCGGCCGGAGAAAAAGATGATGGAGTTCCTCCGCCTCGCGCCCGAGCTCGATCCTGATGCGCTGAGCATCACCAAGCCTTTCGAGTTCGATACGCCGGCCGGGGTGCATCTCACGGGCTATATCACCCAGCCTTCAAATACCCGCAGCGATCCGCCCCCTCTCCTCATCTATTGCCACGATGGTCCGTCGGGGCGCGATCTCCCCGCGTACAACGCCGACGCGCAGGCCCTCGCCGCGATGGGTCTCGTCGTGGCCCAGGTCAACTACCGCGGTTCCGATGGCTTCGGTCGCAAACATCGCGACGCTGGCATGGCCGCCCTCGATCGCGCTCCCGTCGAGGACGCACTCGCCGTGGCCGACTGGGTCGTCGCGCACCAGAAGATCGACCGCAAGCGGCTCGCGATCTACGGCGTGGGTTTTGGCGGCTACATTGCGCTGCGTGCGCTGCAGCTCGCGCCCGATCGGTTCCGCTGCGCGATCACGGTCGATGCCCCCTCCGACCTCGGTGGATGGATTTCCCACGCGCAGGCCCAGATCGATTTCGCCGACATGAACGATGGCCCGCGCGCCGATCGACCGGTGCCCACAGTCGATCTGGGCTCACCGCTCAAGCTCAGCTCCCGCTCGCCGTTCCCGCCGAAAGTCGACTTCGCCGGCGAGCTGCGCGCCGTGATGTTCGGCCGCGACAACAAGAAGCTCAGCGAGGTCTCGCCGTTCCGCCACCCCGAGCTGATCCAGCGGCCGGCTCTCATCGTGCAGAGTCGCGACAATCCAGCGCTCCCGCCCGGCCTCGGCACCGGTCTCGTCGACAAGCTCAAGAAGCAGGGCCTCACCGCCGAGTATCTGGAGACCGGCGACGAGTTCGCCCAGCGCCTGCCCGACGCCAGCGTGACCGTCTTCGCGAAGATCGAGGAGTTCATCAATTACAACGTGTACGACTACAACGTGAAGGTCGGTGACACCAAGGTGGTGAAATGAACCGCCCGTCTGGCGCTCCACTCCTCCTCGCCCTCTGCGCCACGGTCGGCCTGCTCGCCGCCGTCGCGCGCGCGCAGGACCGCGTCGTCCAACTCCCGCCGCTCATCGTCGAGGAGTCGCGCAAGGACAAGGACGATCACCCGTGGCGTTACGCCGAGGCTCCAGGCTTCGAAGTGCTGTCTCGCTGCGGCGACTCGTCCGCGGGAGACTTTGCCCGCGGATTCAGCCGGATCAACTGGCTCGTCACCGCGCTCGTGCCCGAGTCGCTGCTTACTCAGCTCTCCGCGCCGCAGCTTCTGCTGCTCTGCACGAGCGAGCAAGTCCGCGAGCTCCCGCGCGAGATTGCCGCCAGCGCTCAGCGGCCCCGACCCGGTGAGGACACGCCCAACCGCGCCCGCATCGACGTGCTGCCCAACCTCACGCTGCGCGACGAAGACTTCATCGCCACGTACTCGATTATTCACGAGCGCCTGTTCAACGGTGACTCGATGAAGCTCACGCCCGAGACCTTTCGCGAGCGGCTCGAGCAGCGCACGCCCGCGCTTCCGCGCTGGTTCATCGAGGGCGTGATGCGGCTCTACCAGTCGTCGCATACCGACCGCACTGAGTTCACCCTCAATCCCGCCTTCTGGGTCACATTCGATGAGACCAAGGCCTTGCGCAACGAGCCCGACCACGCCCGCAGCATCATGGCGCTCGGCGAAATGTTTCGTGCCCGCACGGCCGCCGAGGCCGGCGCGCCCGACACGCTTGCCGCGCCGTGGCACGCGCAGTCCGCGCTTTTCATCCGCTGGGCGCTCGACGGCGGAAAAAAGAAATCGCGCCGCGACGCCCTGTGGCGCTTCGTCGCCCGCAGTGCGGAGAGCGGAGCCACCGAGGAGTTGTTTCAGCAATGCTTTGGCCTGGACTACGCCGATGCGCAGGAGCGCCTGAGCGACTACCTGCCCACGGCCGCGAAGAATTCCCTCACGCTCGCTCCTCTCACACCCCAGCCGAAGCTGAAGGTCGCCTTCCGCAACGCCACGCCCGCCGAGATCGCGCGCATCAAGGGCGACTGGGAGCGACTCTCCGTCACCTACGTCCGCTCCGCGTATCCGTCCGCAGCCACCAATTACCTCGAGCAATCGCGTCTCACGCTGACGCACGCCACCGATCGAGGCGAGCGCGACCCGCGTCTCCTCGCCGTGCTCGCGCTCAGCTACTGCGACAACAATCAGTACACTGACGCGTTGCCCCTCCTCGAATCCGCCGCCACCGCCGAAGTGAAGCGCCCGCGCATCTACTTCGAACTCGCGCGACTGCGCTATCTCACCCTTTCCCAAGATCTGCCGAAAGCCGACTCGCGCTTCAACGACATCCAGACCGCCTCCATCCTCGATCCGCTCCGCACCGCCCGCGCACTGACACCGCCGAGCACCACGGCCTACGACCTCGCCGCCCGCACGCTCCTCCGCGCCGAGCGCTCACCGACCGCCGAAGACATCGCCTGGATCGCCGAGGGTGCGCGACTTTTCCCTCAGAATGTCGTGCTCAATCTTCAGGCCGCCGCCGTTCATCTCCGCTTCGGCGCGATGCCCGAGACCGAGGAATTCATCAACCACGGCCTCTCGCTGGACCTCGACGCGTCGAGCCGCCGCGCCTTCGAGCAGCTCCGCACCAAGCTCGCCGCCGCCCGGCGCTAGAGAGCCCTTAGCCGTTAGAAGCTTGGCAACCGCGAATGGACGCGAATAAACGCGAATCCAATCCGCCCCCAAAAAGTAGCGTAGGCATCGTCGCCTGCCATCCCGCTCCTCGCAGGCGAAACGCCTGCACCAATCCATCACTCCGTCTCACCACCCGCATGGGGACGCGGCGCCCCCGCCGCGTTTCTGCTTCTGCATCCACCTTCCTTTTTTGCGCCTCCTGCGCCTTTTTGCGGCCACCCCTCCCTCCGAATATTCGCGTCCATTAACGTCCATCGCGGTTAAAAACCTCACTTCCCTCCAACCGCTAACTCTGCCGCAGCCCCTCTCCTTTCGTGTAAATTCGTGTCCCTTCGTGGGCCAAAAATACCCCCGAGCCCACCCCACGCCCCTTCGCAGCCACCTCCCCATCCGTGTTCCTCCGCGTCCATCCGCGGTTAAAACAAAAAATATCCCCGTCCCTTTGCGTCACTGCAACGCCGCCACCGCCGCCTTGTGGCTCGCCGCCGCTTCATCCGGGCTGCTCGCCGAGCAATTCAGGTCGCGCAAAATTCCATCGCGTAGCCCATAGATCAGCCCGTGCACCGTCAGCGCCTGCGTGCGCTTCCACGCATCTAGCACCGGCGACGTCTGGCACACATGCGCGACCTGCTCGATCACGTTGAACTCGCACAACCGCGCGCTCTGCAGCGCCTCGTCCGTGATCTTGCAGATGCACGCGTCGTGTTTCTCACGCACGTCCTGCACGTGCCGCAGCCAGTTGTCCGCGAGCCCCACGCGGTCGCAGCGCAACGCCGCCCTCACACCCGAACACCCGTAGTGACCGACCACCATGATGTGCCGTACCCGCAGCACCTCTACGGCAAACTGGATCACGCTGAGACAGTTCAGGTCCGTGTGCACCACCACGTTCGCGATATTGCGATGCACGAAAAGTTCGCCCGGCAGCAAGTCCACGATCTCGTTGGCCGGCACGCGGCTGTCCGAGCACCCGATCCACAGGTACTCCGGGCTCTGCTGGCGGGAGAGCTTCTGAAAAAAGTCCGGATCGCGGCGCTTGATCGCGTCCGCCCAAGCCCGGTTCTTCTCAAACAGATGGGTCAGCTTGTCCATGCTCCCATCCTCACACCCCCACGTCCTTTGCCAAACCCAAATCCTGCCATCACCAGCGCGAGTACAGCTACCCGTCACTGCAAGCATTGAGCTTAGTACAGTGGAAAATCCATCCATCGCTCATGCGCTCGGGGAACAATCGAATAAGTTGCAAACAAGCACTTCAGCCGTTCCGATGAAAAGATGTGGGTCGAAGAGCTAACTCTCGAAAACATCAAATGCTTTGAGGAATTGAACCTCAAACTTGCGTCCGGCGAGAAGCCACACAAGTGGGTAACATTGCTTGGTGAAAACGGCCTCGGGAAGAGTACCTTACTTCAAGCTCTGGGTCTCCTACTCGCGGGTCCCGAAGGAGCAAATCAGCTTCTTACCAAGCCAATAGGCTGGGTTCGCGATGAAACGAAACCCGGCAAAATTTCGGCGCGAATTCATAAATCCGTTAGTGATCCAGGAGAGTACGGCAAAGAAAAGCGCCGCGCGGCCTTTAGATTTACATACTTCATCACCGGATCACAAAGAATAGCAATCCGAAACAAAGAATATACTGAACCAGCCATTGTGGAAAATGCGGATCGCACTATGGCATGGTTAAGGCAAAATGCATTCACAGCAAAGGGCACGGGTTGGTTTGCAGCTGGATTCGGTGCATTTCGTAGACTTACACGCTTACATCAAATCATCGTCCCAACACTTCAACCTCCAGTTCGCGCTAGCGGCTTCTCATCACAATTTCAGGAAAATGAGCCTCTAGCCGTATTCGAACAGTGGTTTGTTTATCTCGATTATCGTATAGCAAAAAACAATGACGCAGTAGCGAAAAATCAGCAAACCCTTGCTCGAACTGCAATTGATCGCGTACTGCCTGAAGGCATCAAATTCGATTCAGTCAATTCAGATGGTCGCATTTTATTTAATGTAAACGGCGACAAAGTCCCGACATTGAGCCTTAGCGATGGGTATCGAAGTGTTTTAGCGCTCGCTGGCGAGTTAATATGGCGGCTATTAATGTCGTTTCCGGAAAGCGCGGACCCTTTAACGGAAGAAGGCGTCGTCTTGATAGATGAAATCGACATCCACCTGCATCCATCCTGGCAGCGCGAACTCCCTAAGAAGTTACGCAATCTCTTTCCCAATATTCAATTTATTGTTACCACGCACAGTCCTTTCATTGCCGCGGGCGCCGGTGAGGATGCCGTGACGTATCGCCTCAATCGAGTAAACAACACAGTTACTGCAGATGAAACAGTAAGATTGGCCTTCATGAACGTGGAGAAAGTACTCCAAAGCCCCGCATTTGAGCTTGTTTCTCCCTTCTCCCCCGAGACACAGGCCAAAATCGATCAATACCTAAAGCTTAAGTCCAAGGCCACCCTGTCAATTACCGAACAGCAAGAACTCGACCTAGTTATACCGGCTGTAAAAGCCGCAATGATAGAAAAAGAAGAGCCAAGCGATTTGGAAAAGAAAATGGACGAATACATAGCCAAGATTTAAGATGATTCACGTGCCAAGAACCCCAAAACCAGCGATCCTCAAAAGCAAAGGAGCAGCATGGGAAAGGGGCATTCTTTCTGCCAAATCGAAAGCCAGTCGCGAAAGGGCGCAGCAAAAATACCGCCACCCCAAGATAAGGGAAGCGCTTGTAAGCATGTTTCATGGCAAATGCGCTTACTGCGAAAGCCGAATTGTACATATCGATTATCCCCACATAGAACATTTTAGACCAAAATCCAAACCGCACTTCCGTCGCCTCGCTGTTAGATGGGAAAATCTCTTGCTAGCTTGCGGAATCTGCAATGGCCCCGAAAACAAAGGTTCAAAATTCCCAACCGCTGCGCGTTGCGGACCAGCGATTGACCCATCACAAGAGAATCCGAGTGATCATCTAAAATTTGAATATGATCCTGCTACTGGCATGGCGAATGTTCTGATGAAAACACCTCGTGGAGATACAACCATTAGGCTTTTCGGTCTAGACCGCCATGAACTTGTTAAACATCGCTCTTCTTTCGTAAAGAAGCTTATAATTATAGCCGATAGATACAAAACTGATCCAGCGGCGCGACAATTAATTGATGATTCGGTAAAAGTGCCGGAAGAGTACTTAGCTTTTGCCACGCGCATCCGTGATAAAGCTATAATTTGATTACGCTCGAGTTGTCTTGGTCGCCACAATCCGCGCGTACTCAAGAAATCGACCTCATAGACTCTACGGGTAAAACGCGCTTCGCATTCCTCTCCTCACCCCTCCGCCACCCACAACGCACACCCGAGCGGCGGCACCGCTAGCCGCCTCGGCAGCGGCAGCACCGCCCCGCCCGTCTCCGCGGGATAGAATCGCTCTTGATCCGCCAGCCAGCGCCAGCGGCCAGTGGTTGTCTCGGCGTCGAGCGTGAAGGTCACGTCGCCCATCGTCGGATTAACCGCGAAGAGCAGACGCGTAGGGCCTTGCTCGCCACTCGCGTTGTACACCACGGCCAGCGCCGGTGAATCGCCCGCGCGGAAGAACTTGAAAAACTCGTCGGTCGGCGGGCTGAAGTGCCGCACGAGTTTCCCCGTCGCGCTGCGGCGAAAGGCGATCCACTCCGCGAAGTATGCGTGCGTGCTGCGATAGCGGCGGATGCGCTCGTACTCGAGCGCGTTGAGGTCGCCGCGGAGGTAGGTGTTATTCACGCCGTACTTCGAGCGGAGGAAATCCTGCCCGGCCGAGATCATTGGGATGCCGAGCGACATGAAGAGGATCGCCGCCATCAGGTGCGTGCGGCGCCGGTCGTTCGCCGTCGGGTGAAAGCCGTTGCTGCCTGCGTTTTCCGTGATGCGATCGAGCCACACACGGTCGTCGTGCGACTCCACGTAGTTGACCGTCTGCGCCGGCCATTTCGCAAAATACCACGGCGCGCCGCGGAGGAAATACTCCATGCGATCCGCTCCGCCTCCGCCACGCACGTAGTCGCCGAGAAACTCTCGGTATCCATCATTCCATGACGTCCACCCCGTGTCGCGCAGCGCGCCCACGATGTGCCCGCGGAAGCTCCACGGCTCTGCGATCAAGATCACGTCGGGCTTCGTCTGCTTGAGCGCCACCTCGACGTCGCGCAGCACTTCCACGCCGAGCAGTTCCGCGAGGTCGAAGCGGAAGCCGTCGAAGCCGTAAACCTTTAGGTAGTGCCGGCAGCTGTCGATGATCAGGCGCTTCGCCATCGCGGCGTGCGCGCGGAGGTCGTTGCCGCAGCCGCTCCAATTCGCAAGCTGGCCCGTCGGATCGAGCTCGAAGTAGTGCATCCGGTCGATCGCCATCAGGTGCGCCGGATTGCCCACGTGGTTGAACACCACGTCGAGCACCACCGCGATGCCGCGGCGGTGAAACGCCTTCACCAGCTCCTGCAGCTCGCGCACGCCCGACGCCTTGGCCGGATCGAGCGAGTAGCCGCTCGCGGGCGCGAAGTAGCTGCACGGCATGTAGCCCCACTGGTACTCCTCCGGCCCATTCGCCTCGTACTCGTGCACCGGCTGCAGCTCCACGCAGTTGATCCCTAGACGATGCAGATAAAAATCCTCGCTCTCGACCCACTTGCGCAGGCCAGTGAAGCCGCGCCGCTCCTCCACCGTCAGCTCGATGGGCGCATGCGTCGTCAGATCGCGCACATGCGCCTCGGCGATCACGAGGTCCTGCCACGGGGGCGTCTGAAAATCGTCCTCAAACTCGCCGATCCACTCAGTATCTAGCACGAGGCCCGGCCCCGCTCCGCCGAGCGCCGCGGGCGCGTAAGGATCGAGCACTTTCACGTCGGGATTGAATCGACCGGTGCCCTCGCGCACGCCGTCGACGGAGTACCAGTACGCCGCGCCGTGGAAATTCTCCTTCAGCACGATTTCCCACACGCCACTCGCGCCATCCGCGTCGGCTCGCTTCGCGAGTGCGAAGGTCTCCGGCTCCGCCGCCGCATCCGCGCCCTTGCGCACGAAGAGCGTCACGCCGCGCGCGCGGGGCGCGAAGAGGCGAAAGGTCGTTCCGTCCGCCGTCGCGATCGCACCGAGCGGCAGATCGGTCTTGAGCTCAAAAAAGAAATTTCCCGGCCCGATAGTCACGCGTCCGCCGTGCGTCGCCCAGCCTACGGTCCACGACTCCGCGAGGTCGAAGGGGCGATCCACCTTGAAGCTCCACAGGTGCCAACCCGTGCGCGACGGATCGAGGACGAAGTTCACGTTGCCGTACTCGTCGCGCGACACGTTGGGCGCCGTGCTCGGCGGCACGATCCACTGGTGCGACTGCGTGACAAACTTGAAGCGCTGACCGGGCACGTTGAGGAAACGCGCCGCCTCGCCTTTCCACTGCAGCACCTGCTCGTCGTCGACGATCGCCGGCTGGAGCTGCCACTCGGTCGCACCGACCGCCGCCTGCCAGCCGTTGAAATCGCCCGCGAGGTAGAGCTGGTCCCGCGTCGGATCGATGTCGCACCCGTGCTCCAGCGGAAACACGAAGACGATCTCGCTTTCGTCGTTGAGAAAGTAGCCGTACGTCCGCCCCACCACGATGGCGTGGGCCGGCGTGAGCTTGGTCAGCGCAGGCGCGCCCGCGTCGAGTGCGAGCTGCGGCAAGAGGGGATCCGTCCAATCGCGATCAAACTCGACGACGCCGAGGATCGGCGATTCGAGCCAGGCGCGGACGATGCGATGAGGCGCTTGAGCCATGCGGGGTTACAGCATTCCGCAGGCCGCCCTTCCCGCACAAGCGGGAAACTTACTTGTCGTTCGGTACGTTGCTGAATGCACCGAACACAGGATGCCCGTCGAAATTAGCCGGGCACTTGATGCCAAGCGCCCAGCACGCCGTGGCGCAGGTGTCCTCCGTGCGGATGTCGAGATCGGCCATCTGGGTGAGATCGACATTCTTCCGCACGCCCGGGCCATGGATGATCCACGGGATCGCGCGGCTGCGCGGATCGTCCGGTCCATGCGAGGTGCCCGCGCCACCGTGGTCGGCCGAAACGATGATAAGAGTCGAGTCAGCGATGCCCGCCGTCTTCAGCGCCGCCAGCAAACCGCCGATGAGCGCATCGGTTTTGCCGATCTGCTCAAGCTGATCGGGCGATCCCCAGCCTTTCGAGTGCCCGACCGCATCGACTTGCGGGAAATGGATGAACATAAAGTCGGGCTTGTTCGCCGCGATGATCTTCAAAGCCTCCTCCGCGACCTTTTCGTCCGAAACCTTTTCTACCGCTGCAAACGCTTTTCCTGCCGAGCTTGTGTCCGGTTCATTCATCGCCGCCGCCGAGACTTCCTGTGGCACGACCGGATAGTAATAATACGAGATCGTGCCGGGCTTGTTCATCGCACAGAACTTGGATTTTCCGGAGACCATCGCCGTGGTGTAGCCGACGTTTGAAGCGAGTTCGAAGATCGTCGGCGTGCGGGGATAATAGGGCGCGCTGAGCGGCATGTCGCGGTCCCAGTCGATTTTATGTTTTCGCGGATTCGTTCCCGTCATCATACTCGTGAACGACGGCAGAGTAACGGCGAGCGCCGTCGTCTTGGCCCACATCGAGTAGGCTCCGTCCTTCATCAAGCCGCGAAGATTGGGTGCGTCGGCCATCAGCAGCCGGTCCGGACGGAGGCCATCGATTCCAATGACCAAGACATGACTGATCTCCGGGATCGGTCGAGCCGGCTTAGTTACCGGCGCTGGAGCCTGAGCCCGCAGGCTCAAGGTCGCTGCTGCCACGAGGATCGCTGCGAACCAGTTCTTTATCATGTCGCGCACCCTGCCAGCGACGCAGCCTGTCGGGCAAGCCCCGACACGTGACGTTCATTTGACAAACCGCCCCGTCGCCGCGTCGCTGGCCTCGTGTCCGCTCGCGAAAAAATCCTCGTCGCCATGTCCGGCGGCGTCGACAGCTCCGTCGCCGCCCTGCGCCTCAAGCAGCAGGGCTACGACCTCGTCGGCGCGTACATGAAGAACTGGATCAACGAGGATAACATCGTCGGCGATTGCCCGTGGCAGCGCGACATCGAAGACGCCCGTCGCGTCGCCGAGCAGATCGGCATCGAGTTTCGCGTGGTCAACCTCATGCGCGAGTATCGAGCGCGCGTCGTCGACTACCTCCTCGATGGCTACGCCCGCGGCCTCACGCCCAACCCCGACATCATGTGCAACCGCGAGATCAAGTTCGGAGTCTTCCGCGCTTGGGCCCGCGAAAACGGTTTCTCCGCCGTCGCCACCGGCCACTACGCGCAGCGCGCGCCAATCGAGAATCGAGAATCGAAAATCGATAATTTCCGTCTGCTGGAGGGCACCGACAAAAACAAAGACCAGTCCTACTTCCTCGCCCTGCTCTCGCAGGCGCAGCTCGCCGATGCGCGTTTCCCCATCGGCGATCTGCCCAAGCCCGAACTGCGCCGCCTCGCGCGCGAAGCCGGCCTCGCTACCGCGGATAAAAAAGATAGCCAGGGCATCTGCTTCATCGGCGAGGTAAAGATGTCCGACTTCCTCCGCGCCTACGTTCCCGACCGCCCCGGTCCGATCGTGCGCGCCACCGACCAGCGCGAACTCGGCCAACACCGCGGTCTGCACTACTACACCCTTGGTCAGCGCAAAAACATCGGCATCCCGTCGAACACCGATCACGAGCACTACGTCGTCGTCGGCAAGCGCGCCGCCGATAACGCCCTGCTCGTCGCCTTCGACCACGCCGACGCCCCCGGGCTCTTTCAGTCCGAGGTACGCGTCCACGGGCTGAGCTGGATCGGCGATGCCATCACTGCGCCGCGCACACTCGAAGGTCGAGTGCGCTACCGCGATCCGCGTGTCCCGCTGGAGTTTTTCCCCGAGGGCAACGGCACCGCGCGCATCGTGTTTCGCGATCCGCAGCGCGGGCTCGCGAGTGGGCAGATCCTCGCGTTTTACGACGGCGAACAGTTGCTCGGCGGCGGAGTTTACGTCTAATCGCCACCTTCCGCCTGCAAATGGGGACGCGGCGCCCTCGCCGCGTTTCTTACCACCGACAACATTTGCCGACCGCCCCGGTCTGTGGCTCATTCCTGCCCGATCTCTGCCGTGGCAAAAGCCTTCCTCACCACCCAGTTCAACCGCTTCACCGAGCACGCGGCGATCCAGCCCGACGTGAGCCGCGCGTGGCGCGCGACCGTGGCGTTCATGGTGCCGTTCCTAGCGGGGCTGTTTGGCTGGCTGCCACTGGAGGTCTCCTTCGCCGCTCTCGCCGCACAGAACATCGCGATGCTCGACGTGCGCGGCGACTACCGCCTGCGTCTAGCACTGGTCTTCGCGATGACGCTCATCTTCACGAGCGCCGCCGCGCTCGGCACCGTGTGCTCGACCAACGTCATCGCTGCCGTCGCCGCGACGATTTTCATGGCCGTGCTCGGCGGCATCTGGCGCCACCTCAGCACCGACTACGGTCCCTCACTCGCGATTTCCTCGACGCTCGTCTTTCTCATCGCGCTCGCGACGCCGCCCGATTCGCACGCGCTCGGCCGCCACTGCCTCGCCGCGTTTGCCGGGGGTCTCTGGGGCGTGCTGCTGCAGGTGGCTAACTGGCCGTTTCGCCCGCAGCATCCGCTCCGTCGCGCGGTCGCTGACAGCTGGCTCGCCGTCGCGGATCTCTTCGACGCGATGCGCCAGCCCGAGACCACCGCGCGCCACGCCCGCACGCTCGAAACCGAAGCCGCGCTCCGCACTGCCCTCGACAAATCCATCGGCACCCTCACCGCCGCGCGTCCCGGTCGTGTGCGCGCCCGACTCGAAGCACTGCACACCATCGCCGCCCGCCTCGCCACGCGCGTCGTCGCGCTCAACACCGCCCTCGAATCCACGCCCGGAGAAGCCTCCTCTTCGCTCGAAGCCACGCTGCAGACCGCCCTCACCGCGCTCGGCAATCTCGCTCGCACCGTCGGTCTCGCCGCTGTCTCGCGCCAGCCGGGCCACCTCGCGCTCGCCGAGGTCCGCCTGCGTCGCGTGCGCAGCTTGTTGCGCGTGCTGCCCACGCGCGTAAGCGCCGCCTCGGTCGACTCCGCCACGAGCGCACAGCTCCGGGAAATCCTCCGCCAAATCGAGGAGTTATTGCCGGAGGTGGGCCGAGCTTTGCTCGCTACCGTCGAGCGCGCCGATGAGCGCAGCGCGTTTTCGCTGGAGTTGTTCGACCTGCAAACGCTGACGCTCCGCCCGCTCGCGTCCGCTCTCAATCTCAATCGCAAAGTCGATCCCGCGCTTCTCCGTTTCACGGTGCGCATCGCCGTGGTCATGGCCATCGGCGTGATCGTTTTCAAACTGTGGCACCTTCCGCACGGCTACTGGCTGCCGTTCACGATGATCGTCGTGCTCCAGCCCGACTACGGCTCGACTCGCCTGCGTGCGATGCAGCGTGTGCTCGGCACACTCGGCGGCAGCATCCTTGCGAGTGCGGTGCTGTGGCTCGATCTAGCGTTCACGGGGCAGATGATTGTGATGGCCGCGGCGATTTTCGTCTTCGGCTACTTTGTGAAGCGCAACTACGGCATCGCCGTATTCTTCGTCACGCTCTTCGTCGTGCTCCTCACCGAGGCGAGTTCGCCCGTCACGCTCGCCTTCACCGCTGAGCGTATTGCAAGCACACTCGCCGGCGGCGCGGTGGCACTCGGCGCGGCGTTCTTCTTCTGGCCAATGTGGGAACGCGATCGTTTTCCGCCGCTGCTTGCGTCCGCGCTCCGGCTCAATCGCGACTACCTTCAACTCCTCATCGCTCACCTCGCCGCGGGCCGCGGCTTCGACGCCGAAACCATCGCGCAAAAGCGCAAAATTGAGGGCGCCAACAGCACCGTTTTCTCTTCGCTCCAGCGCATGGCCGGCGATCCGAAAAACCAGCGCGATGGCCTTGAGTACGCCGCCACCCTCGCCAATGGCAACCAGCGCCTCACCCGCGCCCTCAACGGTCTCGCCATCCACCTCACCGTCGGCGCGCCCGTGCGTAGGGCTGAACTGGATACATTTTCCGCCAACGCCTCGTCGGCGCTCGATACCCTCGCCAGCACCGTAGAACTCGGCACATTGCCTGCCGACCGTCTTGAAACCAGCCTCGCCGCCCTGAGCCAGCCAGTGCTGCCCCGAGAGTGCGACACCTCCGCTCCCCTCGCCCGCGCCGCCACCGAGCTCAGCGCGCTGCTGCTTGCCGCTCAGGAGGCTGCACCCGCCCACACCGGCGATCACGCCGAGGTCTCGTAGCTAGACCGCCGCGCCTCGCCACTTCTTCGGCAGGAGGGAGATCGCCAGCCGCGTCAGCGCCGCATCGGCCAGAAACACCACCGCCCACGCGATCATCACCCAGAGGCGGATTGGCCGCCATGAGATCGGGCGCGGCGCATCCCAGATTTTTGCGAGATCGAGTCGTTCCACACCGCCGCTCCGCGTGCTGAGGCCGCGCAGTTCTTCGAGGCGCGCGCGGTCGAAGCTCCATTCCGCCGAGTTGGCCACGGTGATCGGTCCGAAGGGTAGCGAGTTAGTCCCGATGCGCACCGCGCCGCGTGCAAGTTTGCCGACCGAGAGGCCCACGGTCACGCGGAAGAGTCCCGGCTCGATCTTTTCCCAGATCAACGGCCGCACGGTCGTCGCCGCCACGCCGCCACCGCTCTCGGCGAGCGTCGCCACCGGCGGTGTCTGTGCGATACGCGACGTCCATGTTTCATCGTAGAGCAGATCGAGCGTAAGGCGTTCGCCATCGATATCGGTGCGGAGTGCGAGGCCCGGCGGCGCGTCGTCGCCTGTCAGCCAGCGGCCGAGCGTCTGCACAAAATCGCCATAGCCGCTCCACTTGCGGATACGCTCGGAGTACTGGCCACCAAGCGGAAACGATACCGCCGCCGCCCGGCCTGCGCCACGCTGCCACGCCGCCACCAGCGGCGCGGCGTACTCGTCAGTTGAGAGGAGTGAAGCGGTCGCGTCGGGCTTGAGATAGCTGAGATTGTAACCGTCGACCTGCTTGAGCCAGTCGGGCGGCTTCGCCGCGATCTCCGCCCAGCCTGCCGTCGCCGAAGTACCCGTGGGCTCCTTGATGAACGACGAGCGCGCCACCGAGATCGTCTCCTCGGCAAAGATCGCCGGTAGCTCATTGGGGTCAGCGGTGAAGAAGAGCCGTCCGCCGCCGTTGTCGGCCACATTTTTCAGCACATCCGCGTCGCGGTCGTTCTCCGTACCAAGACCGATCACGCTGATCGTCGCGTCGGCCTTGCGCACTTCCTCGACCGCATCGAGATAATCGCCGAGTTGCTGGCGGGAGTCGTTGGCGTCCGCGAAGAGGATCAAGTGCCGCGTACCGGTCTTCGCTTTCTTCAATTCTTCCAGACCCGCGCGCAGCCCCACGCGCACCACGATGCCGCCACCGGTGCTGACGACTCGCCGCACCGAATCGACAATCTGAGCGCGATTCGGCCCGACTTGCGAGAGTCCCACGACCTCATGCGGCGCCGTATCGATCGCGTGAATCGCAACCGCGTCCTGCGCCCCGAGGAGCTCGACCGCGCGCGCTGCGCCGGAATCGGCTAGGTCCATCTTC
The DNA here is from genome assembly GCA_048498795.1 of Verrucomicrobiota bacterium. Classification (GTDB taxonomy): domain Bacteria; phylum Verrucomicrobiota; class Verrucomicrobiia; order Opitutales; family Opitutaceae; genus JBEHXH01. The sequence goes on along the minus strand of JBEHXH010000013.1, from coordinate 161,921 downwards.
GTCAGGCCCGGACCTGCGCTCATCGACATACTGCCCGAGCGGTCCATTACGATGGAGATCGCGGTGGCGATTTTCATCTGGTCCTTGCGCAGTTCCATCGAGACGGGCAACAGCTCAGCAACCGTCGTCGCGAAATATCCTCCGCCGCCGAAACTCTGCTCACCACCCGCCATCAGCAAACCGCCGCCTTGCTCGCGCACGAAGTAGTCGATCGCCCCGAGAAACTCGCGCGGGATCTTGTTCGCCGGGACGTTATTGAAGACCACTGCGCGTGCGCCCGCGAGCTGTGCCGCGCTCAAGGTCCCCGGCTCCGTCATCAACACGACCGTGAGGCCCTGCGCACTGAGCAGTTTGACAAGCGGATCGTCAGGATAACTCGAGATCAGTAGCACGCGCGGACCACCCGCGACCTCCACCCAACCGCTCGCGGTATTGTTCTCGGGATGCGCATCGGTCTTGGGCAGTACGCGCGCTTCGTAGTGCATCGCGCCGCCGCCGGAGATGCGATCGGTGAGTCGCACATGCGCGACGCCGCTGCGCACTTGCGCCTTGCCGCTAGCCGCTACGTGTCCGCCGCGGACCATTTCCCACGGAATCTCCTCGTTGCCCTGCCCCGTGATCGTGAACTCCACGAGAAACGATTCCCCCGACAGCACGCGTGCCGGCACGCTCAACGCGCTCACGCGCCAGTCCGCCGCTGCGGCTTCGTTCAGCAAACGGAAATCCATCGGCACACGACTGCGCAGCAGTTGCTCCGCCGCCGGTCCGATTGGCTCGGTCGCATAGCCATCGGTGAGTGCGAGTAGTCGCGCGGCGCGCCCCGCCGGCATCTGCGCGAGCGCATACTCCAGACCCGCGCCAAGCCGCGTGTGATGAATATCGCCGGTGAACTCCGGGTCGCCGAGATCGCGCCGCACTGCGTCGCCCGCGTAGTCGACGTAGTAGATGCGATCCTCGCGCCCGCGCGAACGTTCCAAAATCGTTTCCAGCTCATGCGCCTGCGCTGCCATGCCCGCCGCCGCCGATTCCGAGCGATCCGCGAGCACCCAGAGATCGAGTCCTGCACTTGATAGTTTCAGCCGCGGATCAGTGAGCGCGAAGACCAGTAGCAGCAGTCCAATCAGTCGCAGCGGCTCGTGCAGCCGCAGTGCACGCCAGCGCCAGCCGGCAACGGCCAGTGCGGGCAAAAGAAAAAACCACTCGGGTGCACCGAAGGTCATGCTGCGGGAGCGCCGGCGGTCCGCCGGGCGGTTTGAGTTTTCGGCGCCGTGTTCACGCGCCGTTGCCGCACCCACCAGCTGCCGAGCACGAGTGCCACCAGCGCGAGCAACCACACGATCACAAAGGGATCAGGCCGCGTGTTGCGCTCGATGGCGGCCTTCTGCACACCGGGCTCCTCGATGGTGAACGTCTCCGCGCGGCTGAAATCGCTTTCGCGCGCATCGGCAAAATGCGCCGCTCCGCGCACGAGCACTTCCTCATCACGTCGCAGCGTGAAAAACCCCGCACGGCCCGGCGCGCGTAGCGTGCCACGCTCTTCCGGCGGGATCGCGCGAACTTCCGGCTGACCGCCTGCCGCGGGGGTGAAGTCCATCATGTACGCGCCATCGAGCGGGAAACCCGTGAGCGCGATCGGCGCGCCGCAGTCAAAGTTCGCGGTATAGGGCGCGCGCTGCGCATCGCGTTCTTCTTCGAGAAAGCGTCGCACGAGCAGCACGGTCGCGGGCAGGCGCGCCGCATTCGATGAGTCCCAATCGAAACCGAGCATGAGCTTGCGCCCAGGAGTCGGTTGACCGGCTACTGCGACGGCCTGGCGGATGAAAATCAACGGACGCCCACCCTGCCAGAGCAGCGCGTGGTCGCTCGCTGTGGCGGGGTAACCGTACGGGCCGGTACCGATCCAGCCCTGCCAATTCAGGCCGCTTACGAGCGTCTCACGCTCCGGCGTGAGCGGATCGGCGACGAGCGATTGTCCTTCGCGTTTATTGGCGGGCGGCCAGAAAACGCCGCAGTGCAATTCCGCGGCGAGCGGGGTCGCAGCGATGCGCGCGAGACGCAGGGTCGCGGGCTCCTTGTCACCGACGAGCGTGATGCCTTCGACCTCGCTGGAAGTGTTTTTGAAAAACGTCGCCGCATCGTCCTCACCATCGACGTGCACGCGCAGCGGCTTCGGTTGCGGGCGCACAAGCGGCAGCCGGTCGTCGGCGGCAAACGCATCGGCCGCCAGCACCACGGTCAGCGCATTTGCTCCCTCGGGGAACTTTCCGGTGATCTCGACGAGCGCGCCCGCCGCGAGTTCCACGCTCTGCTCCGGCGTGTTGCCAGCCACGGTCTCGACGTGCCACGCGCGCTTCTGCGGCCCCGCCGAGCGGTTCTGCACAAAGGCATGCCACACCGTGCTGCTGTCCTCGCGCACCACGTTCGCCCCGGCGAAGCCCACGTTGTCCACCACCTGCCCCACGCCCTCGGCGCGGTAGCCGGCGGGGACTTTGCCGCGCTCGTCGGTGATCAGCAGTGAGCGGCCCGACTCACCCGCGAGCGTGCGCGCGAGGCGCAGCGCGGGCATGAGGTCATGCTGCCCGAGCTGCGGCGACCAGCGAGTGAGCGCGAGCTCGGCATCGAGTCGGGTGAGTCCACGATAGAGCGCGGGTTGACGGAGATCGCTCGTCATCACGACCCACGTCGTCTGCGCCGCGAGTCCGGCAGCAGCGGCAATCTCGCGCTCGGCCACCGCAAGCGCGGGACGGCGAAATGCGTCCATCGACGCCGACGCATCGAGCACGATCACGACTGTCTGCGCCGACTCTGCGCGCACCCAGCGCGGCTCGGCCAGCACCCACGCAGCCGCGAGCACGGCGAGGAGCTGGCACCACAGCGTCCACGAGGAGCGCAGCCGCTCCCACGTGCGTCCGCGCGCGCTGTCGGGTGCGAGATTCTCGATGAGAAACCACGTGCTCGTGACGACACGCCGCGAGCGTTGCTGGAGAAAATGGATCGCCAGAATGGTCGGCAGGCCGAGCAACGCCCACAGGCCCGCGGGATTTCCGAGCATCGGCATCAGTTGACCGCCTCCACCGCGCCCGCAGCGAGCGCTTCGCTGCCGAGGACATTGACCAGATCGCCTTCGCACGCGATGCGGGCGAAGAGCACGCCGCGCTTGCGACAAGCCTCGCGCCAGAGCGAGAAATGCCGCACGTAGGCATCGCGGTAGCGCGACGCGAGGCCGTCGTCGATGCGCTGGTGGCGCACGGCGGCGCTCTCGCAGTCGACGAGTTCGAGATTTCCGCGCGTCGGCAGCTCCGCCTCATCGGCGAGACCCGGCACGAGCAGCACACCGATGCCCGCCCCAGCCGCCAGCGGCGCAAGCAACGCCGAGGGATCACCCGGGTAAAGCAGGTCGGAGATCAGCACCTTCATCGCGGTGGGTCGCCACGAGAACGGTCCCGGTGCGGCGCCCGCCGCCGTATCCGTCGTTTCAATACGTTCGCGCCAGCGCGAGGCACGGACCGACTCCGCGACGACCGCGTGGATCTTTCGCCCGACCGCCGCGTGGATGCGCACGGGAGCGGCCGTGCGATCCGCACACTCGACGCAGAATGCGAGCAGCTCCTCCGTGCGCCGCGCCTTCTCCGGCGTGAAGGTCATCGAACCCGACAGGTCGAGCCCGATGTCGACAAAGGGCGCGACCTCCGCGCGGTAGAGCTTCATCGTAAACGTGCCCGTGCGCGCGTATGCCTGCCAGTGGATGTGGCGCGGGTCGTCGCCCGGGACGTAGTTGCGGTGGTCCTGAAAATCCAGCGAGCTACCCGCGCCGGCGCCGAGCCAGTTGCCCGCCATGCCGCGCCACGCCTGTCGCGAAAACGGCAGCCGCCACCGTGCCGCGGCGGTATGCGCGCCGCGCGCAACGGACGGAGTCTGATCGGCGGGTGACGGAGCGGCCATGCGCGAAAATCAGCGGAGCACCACGCCATGCTCGCGGGCATGACGGCGGTCGCGCTCGCCGTATTCGTCGATGCGTTTCCAGTAGGGCCGCGCCAAGAGAAAGCCCGCACCGATCGTCCCGAAAGAAACCGCTCCCTGCACCAGAAACTGGACGGACGAGAGGTCCTTGCGGAAAAAGCAGTCGTACCAGAAACTCGAGAACGGCAGGATGCCCACGAGGTCACGCACGAATACGGTGTTCGGGTTCGCGGCCGCCCACGCCGACGATAGTGCCACGGCCACGCCCAGACCCGCCGTGAGTACGAAGTACACCGCCGGGCCCTGGCGCCCCATTTTCGGAATGTAAGCCATGAGCACCGCCGGAAATGCGAGGCCACTCAACAGGAGCAGCGAGAGCCACGCGAGATCAGCCGCGCTCGGGGCATTGAGCGCCGCTGCGGCAGGACCGGTGCAAGCCGTGGCCGCGCAGATGATCCAGATCACCGTGGCAAAGGTAGCGAAGCATAGTGCGCTCTGCCAGCCCGGCAGACCACAGCGGCCTACAAGTTGCCAAATCTCATTTCTCCGGCTCCAGGAGCGCCAGTGCCGCGCGAGCACCGGGCGCACCGTGCCAAATTCCATGGCAAAAATGATGCCGAGAAAAATACCTGAGATCACGAGCTGACTGACCGCGACCCGCGATTGCCCGAGCGCCGCAGCAAACGGCACCGGCACCACCGCCAGCAGGCCGATCAGTCGGTTGTGATACGAATAGCTCTCCGCCGGCGGCGCGATGTTGCGCACCGCGCCCATCAGGAGAAATGCGATCAACAGCACGCCATCAATCGCGAGCTGCACACCCACGGCAGCATCGATCGTCCCGATCGATCCACCCGATCGGACCGCCCGCGACATCGCGAAATACGATCCCACCGCGCCCTGCAAGCTGACTATGCCGCCGATGAGCATGACGGCGCGCAACACTTTCCCGAGCCCGGAGCCCCATAGGCCCGCGGCAGTGAGCACCGCGCAGCCCGCGTACAAGAGCGCGCAGCGCTCCGCATCCGCCATGAGATCGGCCGAGCCGGTGAAGTAGCGCACGAGCGCATAAGGCAGCATCGCGATCACGAGCAACGCGGCCTGCGCGAGTAGCGAGACCCATTTCCCGAGCACCACGCGCCACGCATCGAGGCGCGTGAGCATGAGGAGATCGAGCGTGCGAAAATCGATCTCCTGCTGGAGTCCGCCAAGCGCGCGTGCCGGCGTGAAAAACAGCATCTGCGCGCCCAAGATGACCCAGAAAAACGTGTCGACCGCCGTCGAATCGAGCACAGGCCGCCCCGTCGGCCCGGCCGGCATCGTCGCGAACAGCATCGCGATGACCATCACGACTTGGAAAATCACGAGCGCGAGCACGAAGCCTCGCGTGCGCAGCCCCTGCCGCAGCTCCTTCACGAGCATGGGAGGCAACCAGCCAGGAAAATCGTTGGGGGTGACAGGGCCTGAGGCAGGCAACGCCGGTGGTTGGGTGGCAGGAATCATGGCGAGATGGCCGCAAAAAGGCGCATAAGGACGAGGGCTGCGAAAACCTCTTCATTGCGCCTATAGGCGCTCGCGAGATGCGATTCGAAGGGGCGGAAATTTCTGCGCATTTTTGCGGCGAAAATATTTTAGCGCTCAGCTCAGCTTGGGAGGTTCGCGGAGCATTTCGACGAAGGCTTCCTCGAGGCGGCGCTCTTCGCGGTGGAAATCGGTGATGGCGATGCCGTCGGCGACGAGGCGGCGCACTTCCCCGGCGAGTGCGGCGGTGAGGCTCGCGGCATCGGCGGCGGTGAACTCCGCGCGAGCACCGTCGCGGCGCTCTTCGAGGAGTTTCCAGCCAGGACGCGTGGCAAGCCAGGCGAGCAGTGGCGTGGCTTCGCCATGGACGAGCAGGCTGATCACGCACGAGGCGACATTGGCGGAGCCGCGACGGAGCGTGTCGGTCTCGCCGTGGTGCATCACGGTGCCACGGTCCATGAAGAGCAGCGTGTCGCACATCTCGCCGAGTTCGGAGAGGATGTGCGAGGAGATGAGCATTGTCTTGCCGCGGTCGCGCAGCACGCGCACGAGATTCTTGAACTCGAGGCGCGCCTTGGGATCGAGGCCCGCGGCCGGCTCGTCGAGAATCAAAAACTCCGGGTCGTTGAGCAGCGTGCGCGCGAGGCAGAGGCGCTGCGTCTGTCCCTTTGAGAGTTTGTCCATCGAGCGCTCGGCGAGCGGGCCGAGGTCGGTGAACTCCACCACTTCGCCCACGCGCTTCTCCAACTCCGCACCGCGCAGCCCATGCGCGCGACCGAAGAAATCGAGATAGTCCGTGATCGTCGTGTCCTTGTACGGCGCGAAGTGATCGGGCATCCAGCCGATGCGCCTGCGCACCAGCTCAGGGTACTCGACGATGTTGGTGCCGCCTAGGGTGACGGTGCCACGGTCGGGGAAGTCGAGCGTGGCGAGGATGCGCATCGTCGTGGTTTTACCCGCGCCGTTGGCACCGATGAGACCGACGACTTGGCCCGCCTCGAGCGCGAACGATACCTCGGACACGGCTTTCACGCCGCCAAAGCTGCGCGCGAGTCCGGTGACTTCGATGAAGGGCGTGCTCATTCCGCACCGCCTTTCCCTGTGGCGTGTTTCTCCACCTGCCCGGTGTAGACGACGCCCGTGTCCGTCCATTTCACGTTTTTCAAGGTCTGGATCGGTGCGAGGTCCGATTCCCCGCCGCGCGCGACCCAGTAGCCCGGCTGACGCGGCGCGGCCGCCGCGAAGATCTCGTCCAAGTGCGACGATCCGCCGGCTCCGCTCAGCACGATCCAGCGTGAGCCGACCTCGGGCACGAGCGTCACGCGCTTTCCAGCAGAAAGCTCCGGCGCAGTCCAAATCTGTCCATCCGGTGCCACCAGCGCGAAGTCGCGCAAGGTCGTGCCAAACGTGGACTCCACGATCGGAGCGTCGTCCACGCTCGTGCCGACCTGCTCGATGCGCCCGCGCGTCGGCACGAGCCGGCGCAGGTGATGCGCCTGCGCGTAGCGATTGCGGAACCAGTCGCCATCAGCGCGGCCCATGTTCCGCGACAAAGAGGAGCCGCGGCCGGAGGGGTTGTATTCGTCGACCGTGATGCCCGCCATGATCGTGTCGTCGTCGAGGGCAAATTCGCGTCCGGTGAGCAGGCCCGTGCGCGACGCTTGCTCTTGAAACACCGCCGCGGTGTTTTCACCGGGCAACAACACCACGACCGCCCGACGCGCGCCCGCGCCGCCGGTCCCATCCTGCAGCAGGATCGCGCCAGCGAGGCCCACCGCGCCAAAAAACGAGATCAGCGGTGTGGTGATAAACATCCGGTGACGCTTCTTCGCTGGAGCGAAGTACATCAGGTTCACCGGCCCGACGATCAGGGCAAACGCGATGAGGAACACAGCGAGCCAGCTGTTGCGCCGGCCGAAATTAAGCAGCACCGAGGCAAGCGGCGATTTCTCCGGAATGCGCAGCGCGTCGCGTTCCGGTAGCGAGAGCGCGAGCGTGCCGAGATGGAGTTGATCGCGCAAGTCGGCCGCATCGATCTGGGCGAGGCGATCGGGCAGCCGGTTGATTTGTCCGGCGCCAATCCGATCGGTTTGGGCGGTGCCCGCGGCATCTGGCACGAGAAACAACTGACCGCCGAGCGCCACCCATTGCCGGAGCGCCAACCGTCGCGCGGGGTCGAGCGCTTCATACTCCGCAGTCGTGAGCACGGCACCGTGGAACGAGGACCACACCCGCCAGTCCGCCGGCACACCGGCGAAGTCGACACCCGAGATGCTGAGACCGGTGCGCCCTGCTACGAGCGAGAGCTTGCTCTTCAACACGGCTTCCTGAGATGCGCTCACCGCCAGCGGAGGGAGCCCATTGGCTGTCACCAAGGCCGCGCCAATCGACTGGCTCTGCGTTCGGCTCAAACCGGGCCCCGAGGTCTCGAATCCGATGCTCATCGGATAGTTGGTCATCGTCCGCATCGTCACGGGTGCACCACCGGTGAGGGAAAGGGGGATGGTCAGAGTCCGCTCCACTTCGCCGGGCGTGGAGGTCGGTTTGACGCTAGCCGTCACGCCCGGAGGCAGGACCGATTGCGGTGGCAACGGAAGCATTGCGCTCGGGCCCGTTTCAACCGACCCCAAAGTAAGCATGCCCGAGGTCGCAGCGCTGAACGCCGATCCGCCGGTCATCGCGGTCGGTCGCGGACTCGTGACGCGCACTCCCGGCTGATTGAGCAACAAGCCGCGTCGCATTAGTTCGATGCGCGAATTCGTCATCGAGCTGGCCGTACCACCGGGACTGGCTGCCATCGCGCCCAACAACGCCGGGTCGACGTACGTGATCACACGGGTGGAAAGTCCCGTCGACGGTCCCGGCAGGAGCGTCACGAGCACACCCGGCGGCAAAGCGGCGGCCAGCGGCTGTGGCAGCACGGCAGATGGGCCGGTCTGAAAAAACGCCGTCACATAGGAAACCACCGAACCCGCGGATACAATCGATGAAGTCGGCGGCCGCTGGGTCACGCTCGGGATTGGATCGAGCAATTTCAGCCCAGCGAGAACCTTGCGAGCGTCGGCCTCAGCCGTCGATAGGCTCGGCACGCTGGGGCGCACAATCGGAGTAACGCCACCGCGTGTCCCCGGAGCAATGTCGACCGTTTCTTTGTAAGTGAACGTGCGCACGACCTCCCCCGGGGTCGCGGCCGGGTTCACCTCCACGTCGATAAAGCCGGAGGGCAGCTTGTCGTTGGTGATCAACGGCAGGTCCGCGGCGGCACCCGTCTGGCGAATGGTCAGAATAACGCGATTGGTGTTCGGCCGATCTCCCGGATTCGATTGCATTGAGATCGAAGGATATCCCGAGGCAGGCCACATCCCCGCCGCGCGGAGTTTTTTCTCTGCGTTCTCGCGAGCCTGATTTGTCGGGCTAACGAACCGTGAACCACCAGCAGCGCTCCCGGGAGTGGTGATCTGCAAATCATGTGTCTGGGTGAGCGTGCGCACCGCCGTTCCCGTGGTGGTGTCCACGTTGAGACTGACCTTCGTGTTCGTCGGCACCGGAGCCGAGGGAGGATTGGGCAGAGCCGAGGCCGGGCCACTCTGCGTAATGGTGAAAACGCGGGTGCCAAATGTCGTCGTGCCGGAGGAACCGCCCGAAGTGCGCGAGACAGTCCAAGTCTCCTTCACATCGGGTCGGCCGATGGGATAGACTCCGGGAATCGGCGTCGGGCTGGTCGGCAAGGGCAACGGCATGCCGGTCGAGGTCGTCGCCGGTGTCCCGGTCGCCGGCACACCCGCCTCGGCGAGCGGCACAAAAAACCAGGTCTCGCGCGTCTGTCCCGCGGCCGCTGCGACAGTGAGGTCGGTCTCGAGGACACCGGGGAATCCGAATTTCTCGCCCGCGGTAAAATGCAGCGTCCACACGCCGTCGCGCTGCGAGGCGTTTTCCACCGTAAAGCGCACCGGCAGAAAGCCGAAGCGCGGCATCGTCGTGAGCGGCGACGTGAGCTTGAGCGTCACGCCCGAGCCCGCATCCGTCATGATCGGAAACGAGGTGTCGGCGCGCAGCGCGTTCGCGCCCGTGAGCGCGCAGATCCCGGCGAGCAGGCGCGCGCAAAAAATGTTTCGCTTCATGCGATCTTCGCCGCGGCGAGGGTGCCGGGGAGCGCCTTCGGTTGAGCGGGAATCTCGGCGAGCAGTTTCTCGACGACCTGCTGAGGTGTCGCGCCATCGAGCCGCGCGCCGTGTTCGAGAATGATACGGTGGCCGAGCACCGGCCGCGCCGCCGCCTCGACATCCTCGAAGCTCGCGTGCGGGCGGCCGCGGCGGAGCGCACGAGCGCGGGCCGCGGCGGCAAGTGCAAGCGCGGCACGTGGACTCGCGCCGAAGCGCACCCCGGCACTCGCGGCACTGGCTCCCGGCTGCGACGCGTGCACGAGACGCGCAATGTAGTCAGCGACTGTGTCAATGAGCTGCACACGACGCGCAAGCGCGAGCAGGCCGGTAAATTCCTCGCGACTCACCACCGCCGTAACCGCCGGCTCCGCGCCGAGTTCGCGCTCCATCACGATGCGCTTGAGCACCGCGGGCGCGTTGGCGTGGACATTCACCTTGAAAAGAAAGCGGTCGAGCTGCGCCTCGGGCAGCGGGTACGTGCCTTCGAGATCGATGGGGTTTTGCGTCGCGAGCACGAAAAACGGCTCGGGCAGCGTGTGCGTCTCGCCACCGGCGGTCACGCGACGCTCCTGCATTGCTTCGAGGAGGGCGGACTGCGTCTTCGGCGAGGCGCGGTTGATTTCGTCGGCGAGGAGGATGTTGGCAAATACCGGACCGCGCTGAAACACGAAGCGCCGACCCTGCGGAGTTTCCTCGAGCACGGGGTTGCCCGTGATGTCACCGGGCAGCAGGTCGGGTGTAAACTGCACGCGTCGCGCCGTGAGGCCGAGCGAGTGCGCGAGGCCCTTGACAAGCTCCGTCTTGCCCAGGCCGGGCAGGCCCTCGAGCAGGATGTGGCCGCGTGCGAGCACGCCAGTGACGACGTGCTCGATCAGCTCCTCCTGACCGAAGAGGACCGTGCGCAGCGTGGCGACGAGGCGGTCGAGCGCGGCGGAGGCGGAAGCGAGTTCGTTTTCAGTCGGCGGGGCAGGAGGCGGCATGGGGAGGTAAACCGGCAAGCTGACGAAGGGAGAAACGAGAGACGGAGGAAAAGCTTAGGAAGCTACACCCGGTCGCGCGCGAAATCGCACAGGTCCGAGCGAGATGGGCGAAATATTATTTGAAATGCTTCTTGAGTGCCGCGCGCTCCGCGGGCGTGAGACGATTTACCCACACGGTGTCGCCGCCCTGCGCGGGCGCCGCGACATCGCCACCGGACATCAGCGAGCCGGTATTATTGGGGTCGACCTGATGCTCGCCCTTCGTGGTGCCGAGCTTGTCGCCGATGGAGGCGTGGGAAAAATCTTTCGTTTTGAGCGCCTCGTCGCGGCCATCGCCGGCGTCCGCGCCATCTTTATTAAAGGACAACGGCGCCGAGCCACCGCCACCGCCGGGTCCGCCTTGGCCAGCGCCCGCACCGGGCTGACCCTGTCCCTGTCCCTGCCCTTGGCCATTTTGGCCAGCGACCTTCGCGCCCTGCCCCGCTGCGCCGCCGACACCGCGCGCAGCCTGGCCGGCTTGGCCGAGCTGTTGCGCGAGCTGCTGCCGCTGCTGCGGCGAAAGCGCGCCGAGCTCCATCGCGTTACTCGGCATATGCGAGAGAAGATTTTTATCAGCCGGCAGCGTACCGCCCGCGAGACCCTGCATCGCCGCGGCGAGCTGCCCCGCCGGCCCCTTCATGTCGGGCGCGCCTTCGGCCGAGCGAAGCGCCTCGGCGGCGGCTTCGAGATTACGTCCGAGGGAGGCGGCGGAGGCCGCGGTCTGATCGCGCAACGCATCGGCGGCTTCCAGCGCCGAGTGCTTGAATTGTTCTTCGGCTGGTTGATGAGCGAGCTCGCGCGCACGCTCTTCGAGCTGCTTGAGCGCGTCAGGATCGGCAACCTTCATGTCCTTCAGCGCCGCGAGCATTTCCTCGGTCTGCAGCAACGAGGGCGGCGAACCCAGATCGCGCGCCGCGGAAACCGCCTTCGGCGTCGGGGCAAATCGTGCCGCGACCAGCAGCGTCAGCGCACCCAGCAGCCACGCCGCCGGCGTGCGCAGTTGCCAGCGCACTACCGCGGGAGTCTTCGCCGTCGGCGAGCCTGGCCAGCGGACCAGTCCGAGCGTCGCCGCACTCAGACCGGAATCGAGCCGCAGATGCGACTCGATGAGTACGCGCGCATCTTCCGCGCGAAAAAACTTCCGCCGCACTCGCCAGAGCAGCGCGACGCCCACGACCAACAGCGCCGCGCCGAGCCCGATCCACACCGTCAGCATCGGCCGCTCCATTCGCCGCACCGCGTACAGCGCCACCGCGCCGGCCGACGCCACCGCGAAACCCGCCGGTGCTGCCTGCTCCAGCCAGGCGGCGAAGTTGATGCGCAGCGCGAGCGCACTCGCACGGCGTTCCCAATACTGGCGGGTATCTCCCGGGGACATTGGCGCGGAGGCTGGCGGCAATGTTCCGCGTGGCAAGCACCTAGCGACACCCGTGACGCGGATTTAGTCGCTCTATATACAAACCAGTACACCGAGATTGCTCGATCCAGATTTTACACGAAGGCCGCAAAGGTCGCGAAGAACGACAGATACTTCGCGACCTTTGCGGCCTTCGTGTAAAAGAAAAAGCCGGGCAGATCGCCCGGCTTTGTCGAATACGAGGAAACTGATTCCTCCTTTATGCGTTACGAGCTTACTTCACCGTCAGCACACCCTTCATGCCGACTTGGAAGTGCGCGGGGAAAGAGCAGATGTATGGATATTCGCCGGGGGTCGTCGGCGCCTTGAAGGTGACTTCACCAGACTTGCGGGGGCCGAGCAGGCCGATGTGGGCGATGATCTGATCCTTCAGCGCGTCCGGGATGTAGTCGGTGTCCTTCGCCGCCATCGCCGCGGTGGCGAAGCCCGCGATGTTGGCGTCGGACTTCAGGAGCACCCAGTTGTGGCCCATGACCTCCTTGGGCTGCGAACCGACGTTGGTGAAGATGATTTTGATCTCTTCGCCCGGCTTGGCCTCGATGCTCGTGACATCGAACTTCATGGTGTCACCCGCGGAGATTTCGACTACACGGGGACCGGCAGCAGCGGCCGGAGCCGCCGCCGTGGTGGCGGAGGCGTCGTCTTTCTTGCCGCAGCCGGCCAAGAAGAGGGAAACGAGAACGGCGGTAACGGAGAGCAATCGGAGTTTCATGACGCGCAAAAACTCGCCCTCAGACCGTCCTCACGCAAATCCGAATCGTGATTTTCTCCCGAGCAGAAGCGGGGCGCTCACGCCCCTGCGCATTTGTTAATGCGGGGCGCAGCACGGTTAATAGTTGCGATCAAAATCGCCCCAACGTTGCACGAGAAGTGCTGATCCGGTGAATAAGCGCCGAAATGGGGCTTGAAATGGCGTGACGTTCGCGAACTCTCTTGTCCGATTTGCGCGCGCTACGGCCCGCCTTTTCGCCCTTCCCGACTGATCACATGCGTTTGTCCCAATTCTTCAACAAACTCGCCGGCTCCTCGCTGGCGCTGGTGCTCCTCGCCCTCACGACCGACTGCCGTGCTGGCGGTATCTTCGATCTCTCCGGCAAGCAATCGACCATCGATGTCGAGGGCGTTGTGGCCCAGGATCAGTTGTCCCTGTTCTACGTCACCTGCTGGGTGACGCTCGTGATCTTTATCCTTGTGGGCTCAGTGCTCGCCTACACGCAGATCAAGTTCCGCGCCCGCAGCGCCGCCGACGAAAAAGCCGTCCCGCCCGAGCAGGGCCATGGCAATCCGCTCATTGAAATCGGCCTCATCGGTCTCTCCGTCGCCGCCCTCGTTGTCATCGCGATCCCCACGCTCAAGTCCATCTGGTTCACCTACGACGTCCCCGAGGCCCGCAAGGCCGACGCCTACGAGGTCACCGCGACGGGTTATCAGTGGTGGTTCAAGTTCGAGTATCCTTCCGAGCAGATCAAGGGCGCTGGCCCGCTCGTGGTCGCCAACGAGCTCGTGATCCCCGCCGGCAAGCCGGTCCGCATCAATCTCCGCACCACCGACGTCATCCACTCCTTCTGGGTCCCGAAGCTCGCCGGCAAGGTCGACATGATCCCGAATCGCCCCAACCTGCTGTGGCTTGAGGCCGACAAGCCGGGTTACTACTGGGGTCAGTGCGCCGAGTACTGCGGCGACTCCCATGCCGTCATGCGCTTCCGCGTTATCGCGCTCAGCCCCAGCGAGTTCGCTGCTTGGCTCGACAATCAGACCAAGGGTGCTCGCGACGTGGCGCCCACCGCTTCCGCCCCGCAGGCCAAGGCTCAGTTCGCCTCCCTCCGCACCTTCGGCCCCAATGAAATGGGCTTCAGCACGAAGTTTGACGCCAACCCGCTCGCCGCTTGGCAGGGCGTGCAGAAGATCACGGGCGACAACGAAGACGCCGGCCTGATCACCAAGGGCAAACAGCTCTTCAAGGACAAGACCTGCTCTAACTGTCACACGATCCGCGGCCACGGCGCCCTTGGCGTCACCGCTCCGGACCTCACCCACGTCGGTGCGCGTTCCACGATCGCGGGCGGCCTCCTCGAGAACAACGACGAGCAGCTCCACCGCTGGATCCACGATCCGGGCGCGGTGAAGCCGGGCAACAAGATGAATTTCGGCGTCGGCGCGATGGCCGGCTACATGAAGCCCGATGGCAACGGTGGCTGGACGAAGAACATCGTCCTCAGCTCCGATGAGGAAGCGGCGCTCGTCGCCTACCTCCGCAGCCTGAAGTAACCCGCCCCGCTCCCCTCCCACTCTCTCAACTCCTATTTTTATGGCAGACGCACTGGCTAAACCGGATCTCCTCGTGAAGGACGAAGGTCACGCGAAACCGAAGGGTTTCGTCCTCTGGCGCCCCACCGCGCAAACCGGCCTCATCAGCTGGCTGACGACCGTCGACCACAAGCGCATCGGTTTCCTCTACGGCATCTCCGCGCTCTTCTTCTTCCTCGTGGGTGGCTGCGAGGCGCTGCTGATCCGTCTGCAGCTCATGTTCCCGAACAATCACGTGCTGACTGCCCAGCAGTACAACACGATGTTCACGATGCACGGCACCACGATGATCTTCCTCGCGGTCATGCCGTTGTCGGCCGCGTTCTTCAATTACATCATGCCGCTCCAGATCGGCGCGCGCGACGTGGCGTTTCCCCGCCTGAACGCGTTCTCCTTCTGGGTCTTCGTCGCCGGTGCGATCATCCTGAATGTCGGCTGGTTCATGCACGACGGTCCGCCCGATGGCGGCTGGGTCGGCTACTCCCCCCTCTCGTCCAAGACCTACGCGCCCGACCACTCCATCGACATGTGGGTGATGGGCCTGCAGCTCCTCGGTGTCGCGTCTATTGCGGCCTCGCTGAACTTCATCGTCACGATCATCAACATGCGCGCTCCGGGCATGACGATGATGCGCCTGCCGGTCTTCACGTGGATGACGCTCGTCACCGCCTTCCTCATCGTCCTCTCCTTCCCCGCGATCACGATCGCGCTGGTCGAGCTGATGATGGACCGTCTCTTCGGCACCAACTTCTTCGAGGTCTCCGGCGGCGGCATGCCGATCCTCTGGCAGCATCTTTTCTGGGTCTTCGGTCACCCTGAGGTGTACATCCTGATCCTCCCCGCGATGGGCATCATCTCCGAGATCATCCCCTGCTTCTCCCGCAAGCCGCTCTTCGGCTACCCGATTATCGTCTTCTCGGGTGCGGCCATCGGCTTCATCGGCTTCGGCGTGTGGAGCCATCACATGTTCACCACGGGCATGGGCACGGTCGCCACGGCGGCTTTCTCCCTCGCCACGATGGCCATCGCGGTCCCGACCGGCGTCAAGATCTTCAACTGGATCGGCACCATGTGGGGCGGTCACATCATCACCCGCACCCCGATGATGTTCGCCCTCGGCTTCGTCTGGATGTTCATGCTCGGCGGCTTCTCCGGCATCATGCACTCGGCTGCTCCGGCCGACGCGCAGCAGCAGGACTCCTACTTCGTCATCGCCCACTTCCACTACGTGCTCATCGGCGGCTCGATCTTCGCGCTGCTCGCCGGCATCCACTACTGGTTCCCCCTGATGTTCGGCCGCAAGGTCTCCGAGTTCTGGGGCAAGCTCTCCTTCTGGGTCATCTTCATCGGTTTCAACGTCACGTTCTTCCCGATGCACTTCCTCGGCCTGAACGGCATGCCCCGCCGCACGTTCACCTACGATGCGAACCTCGGATGGAACGAAGCCAACTTCATCGCCACCTGCGGCGCGCTCCTCCTCGGCGTCGGTATCGCGATCTACTTCATCGTGATGGTCTACACCTACTTCAAGGGTGAGCGCGTCGGTCGCGATGTCTGGGATGCCCGCACCCTCGAGTGGTCGATCCCGAATCCCCCGCCCGAGTACAACTTCCGCGTCATCCCCAATGTCCACGCCCGCGATGCCTTCTGGTACGAGAAGCGTCACCCGGAGCAGACCGCCAAGGAGCACGCCGAGTTGGAGAAGGCCGAGTCCGCCCACGGCGGCATCCACATGCCGTTCCAGTCCATCTGGCCGTTCGTCTCCGCCTGCGGCATCCTCTTCGGTGCCATCGGCATTTCCATCTTGGATCACGATGCGAAGCCCGCCTCGTGGATCGAGGCGCTTCCTCCTCACGGTTTCTGGGGCGCCAAGCTCCTCGTCTCCGTCATCGGCGGCTTGATCATGTTCGTCGGCATCTATCTCTGGTCTCACGAGGGCAACGAGGGCTACCACCTCCACCCCGAGGGCGACGACCACGGCCACGCCAAACACTAAGCCTCCCGCTTCACGCTTAAAGCCTCCCGCCTTTCCATGAGCAGCCACGCCGGCACCATCGATCACCACAACGACCCGTCCACGTCGACGGGCATTCCGCACAAGAAGCTCCTCATGTGGGCGTTTCTCGCGTCGGACTGCATGTTCTTCGGCTCGCTCATCGCGACGCACCTCGTCTACCGGTTGCACCCGCCTCCCGGTAATCCCGACCCGAAGGAAATCTTCGCGCCCGCGCTGACCTCGTTCTCGACGTTCATCCTCCTGATGTCGTCGCTGATGATGGCGCTCGCGGTAAACTCCATCCAGAAGAGCAATCTGAAGAGCCTCCGCTGGTCGCTGATCACCACGATCATCTTCGGCGCGATCTTCCTCGAGTGCCAGGTCTACGAGTTCACCGAGTTCATTCATGTGAAGCACATGACGATCACGAACAGCATCCTCGGGACCACGTTCTTCACACTCACCGGCACGCACGGTACGCACGTGGCGATCGGTGTTCTCTGGTTGCTGCTGATGTACGTCCGCACCTTCAAGCCCGCCGAGGCTGGCGCCGCCAACACCGGCTGGATGGCGCACAACGTCGCCCACGTCCTCACCTTCGTCGTCGCGATCGTCACCACGATGGCCGTCGTCCTTGGTTTCGTCCGCGGTCTCGAGGAGCATGGCTTCTCCGGTGCCACGATCGGCGGCGTTATCAGCGAGCACGTCATCGTGATCGTCGCGATGGTTGCCGCCCTCATCGGCCTCAACTGGTTTGCCCGCCCGCGCGGCGCGGTGGACTTCACCGAGGCCAACGCCATCGACGTCGAGTCCATGGGCCTCTACTGGCACTTCGTCGACATCGTCTGGATCGTCATCTTCACGGCCGTCTACCTCCTCGAATACCTCTAAGCACCACGCCATGAGTTCTGCCGCCGCCTCCCACGCTCACGCCGATCACCACGGCCACGACGAGAGCAAGTTCCAGATCTACGTCCAGATCGCCATGCTCCTCGCCGTTATCACCGGCGTCGAGATCGTGATGGTCTTCCTGCCCTTCGCGAAGTGGCTCCTCGTCACCGGTCTCGTGACGCTCTCGATCGTGAAGTTCATGTTCGTGATCTTCTACTTCATGCATCTGCGCTGGGATAAGCCCTTCTGCACGATCCTGTTTTTCATCGGCCTCGTCCTCGCCTCCTTCACCGTCTGGGCGCTAGTCCGTCTCTTCGAAGCTGAAGCGAGTAAGCCTCTCACCTCTGCGATGCGCGCGCACCCCGCGCTGCACCGCACGATAGGCTGAGACCTCGAAAACGATTCACCACGAAAACGGCGGCCCGAAACGGTCGCCGTTTTCTTTTGCCCAAATCACCCTCTCCCATTCGCACCCATCCAATCCAAGCCACAGATTACACAGATGGGCACAGATAAATCCAAAGACCTATCTGTGCCCATCTGTGTAATCTGTGGCCAAAAAGGAAAAACCTGAGGACCTGACCAGACTCAGATGTGCTTCGAATCCGTCTCGTCCTTCTTCACGTAGCCGGTCTCCTGACGCTGGTGATTCACCGCGTTCTTCTTGAGATAGGCTTGATAGACATCGTCCGCGGTCATGCCAAGGGTCTGCGCGAGCGACACGAGGAAATGGAACAGGTCCACGACTTCCACCTTCGCGTTCTGCTCGTCGAATTTCTGGTACTTCGCCCACCACTTCCACGGCACGCTGTCGATCAGCTCGGCCGTTTCCTGCTGCATGGCGCGCGTGTAGTTGAGGATCCACTTCGCCTTTTCCTCGTCCGTCGGCGGGGGCAGGTTGACGCCGATGCGCTGGTTAAGCGCGGACTGCATGCGGAAAATCTCTTCGAGCTTGTCCATGTCGCCGACGGTGCCCACCCGTCCGCCGCTGGCAAGGGCTGAGTGTGTCGGAATTTGCTGTTGCCCCGCGGCGCAAGGTGCACGACCTTGTTTTCTTCCTGTCCGCGTCGAGCGCGCTTCCGCGTGCTCCGCAGGCACAAACCAAACCCGGCTGCCTTCGCCTGCTCTGCAGGCGTCGAGCGCCTTCTCAAACCAACAATGACAGCACCCGAATCGTCCGGCGTACCCGCCGCGGCGCCCGTCGAGCCGACCGCTCCCGCGCCCGCAGCGTCCGCCGACGTACCCGCCGCTCCGCCCGCGCCCGTCGCGGCGTTCGGCGCCAGCCGTGGCTCCGGCCTCGCCCGCGGCAAACGCCCCGCCCCGCCCGCCGCTGCGCCCACCGGCACCGGCAGTTACAAGCCCAGCGCGCTCGAAGTCATCAAGCCGCAGAGTGAGTACAAAAATCCGTTCACCGGCGAAACCGTCGTGAACTCGCCCGTCGTCAACGAGCCTGCTCCGCAGGCCGCTCCCGCTCCGGTCGTCGAAGCCGCGCCTACGCCGGCTCCGGCCCCGGTCGCTCCGACTCTCACCGAGGCCACCGCCGCCGCTCCGGCTCCTGCCGCTGCGCCTGCGCCCGCCCCGGAGGTCAAACCCGAGCTCACCATCTTGCCGCCCACGGAGCCCAAGCGCCCCGCAGTCAGCAGCTGGGAAAACCGCGAAGACCGCCCGCGTCGCGACGACCGTCGTGATGATCGTGGCGAGCGTCCGCGCCGCTATAATTTCGAGCCTCGCCGTGACAACCGTCAGGGTGGCCTAGAGCCGCGCGAACCGCGTCGCGAGTTCAAGCCGCGCGAGGATCGCCCCGTCGAGCAGCAGAAGAAATCCGGCGGCTTCTTCGGTTGGCTGAAGGGCCTCTTCGGCGGCACGCCCGCCGCGGCTCCCGCTCCTTCCGAGTCGCCCCGCCACGAGGGTGGCGATGGTCACCGCCGTCACAACCGCGGCGGTCGTGGTCGCAATCACCAGCACCGCGAGGGCGGTGAAGGCCACTCGCACCAATCCGGTGGCGACCATCGCGGTGGCGAACACCGTAGCCATGATAACGGTGGCGAACACCGCAATCACGATCACGGCGGCGGCGATGGCTATCGCTCTGGTGGCGATGACGGCGGTCAACGTCGTCGGCGTCGTCGTGGCGGCCGTGGCCGCTATCGCGGCGATGGTGGTGGCGGCGATGACCGCGGCCCGCGCCCCGAGGGCCAGCAGGGCGGCGGCGCGATCTGAGTCGCGTTATTCCTTGCCCCTCGCGCCGACCCGCGCGCATTTCAAAGGCGTCCGCATTAAGCGGGCGCCTTTTTCATTTCCGGTCACTCATCTCTCAACTCTCAACCCTCAGCCAGTAGATGTCCGACCTCATCGTCCACGGCGGCCGCCCCCTCAGCGGTACCATCACGCCCTCGGGCAACAAAAACTCCGTCCTCCCTATCTTCTGCGCCACGCTGCTCACCGATGAGCCCGTGACGCTGAAAAACGTCCCCGATATCACGGACCTCGACAAGCTCGTCGCGTTCTTCCGCGCGCAGGGCTCGAAGGTCGACTGGAACCGCGACACCGGCGTGATGCGCGTCGACCACTCGTCGTTCCGCAGCACGCTCGTCAACGACGAGCTGCCGCAGGACATGCGCTCCACCGTGCTGCTCTACCCCGCGCTGCTCCAGCGCCTGCGCAAGATCAGCATCCAGGCCAACACCAAGGGCTGCTCGCTCGGCGTGCGCGAGATCGACCCGCACCTCGAAATCCTCCGCGCCCTCGGCGCCGTGATCAACGACGGCGATCCGCTCGTGATCGCGCTGCCCAACGGCTTTCAGGGCGCGCGCCACTGGGCCGACTACATGTCGGTCACCGTCACGGAAAATTTCGCGATGGCCGCCGCCCTCGCCAAGGGCAAGTCAACCTTCGTCAATGCCGCCAGCGAGCCGCATGTGCAGGATCTCTGCGCCGCACTCGTCGCGATGGGCGCGAAGATCAAGGGCCTCGGCACGTCCATGATCGAGATCACCGGCGTGAAGAAACTCCACGGCGCCACGATCACGATCAACAGCGATTACCACGAGATCGTCACCTTCCTCGCGCTCGGCGCGATCACCGGCGGTGAAGTCACCGTCACGAAGTCGCTCCCGCATCACTTCGATCTCATCACGCGCGCCTTCGCCAAGCTCGGCGTCGTCGTCACGCATGACGGCGACACCGCGCGCGTTGCGCGCAATCAGAAGCTCGTCATCGAGTCACCCTTCACGAGCAACCTGCTCACGAAGATCGAGGCCGCTCCGTGGCCGTACTTCTCCGTCGACCTGCTCCCGCTCGTGATCGCGCTCAGCACCCGCGCCGAGGGCACGGTGCATTTCTGGAACAAGGTCTACGAAAACGGTTTTTCCTGGATGCCCGAACTCGCGAAGTTCGGCGCGCATGTGCTCGTGAGCGACCCGCACCGCATCGTCGTCTTCGGCAATCGCCCGCTGCGCCCCGCCGTCGTCGACTCGCCCTACATCATCCGCGCCGCCGTCGCCCTCACGATGGTCGCCGCCGCGATCCCCGGCAAATCCGTCGTCCGCAACGCCGAGATCATCAAGCGCGCCCACCCCCGCTTCGTCGAAAACCTCCGCTCCCTCGGCGCCGAGCTCGAGTGGAAATGAGTCCAACCTAAGCGCGAAGACGCAAAGAGCGCGAAGGTCTCGCAAAGAAAACTCTTCTGCACTCGCCTCACTCGGTCGCGCTCAATTTCACCCTCCCAATAAAAACTCCGTCGCAGATCACGGGTGCTAGAAATTTCTCTCCGAAAACTTCGCGATCCTTCGCGTCTTTGCGCTTAACTTCGACTCCATCCTCCACCTTACGCTCCGCCCGTCCTCCCCATGCCCGCTGCGCCTGATTCTGCTCCCAAAGGTCTCGGCTACATCACCTCCGCCCTCGCCGCGCCGGTGTCGCCCGCCGAGGCCGCGCTGCGTCCGCTGTCGTTTGCCGATTTCACCGGCCAGCCCAAAACCGTCGAGCGCTTGCAAGTAATGGTCGGTGCCGCACGCCGCCGCGGCGATGCGCTCAATCACATCCTCCTCTCCGGCCCGCCCGGCCTCGGCAAGACCACGCTCGCCTTCATCCTCGGCCACGAACTCGGGAAAAACGTCCGCGTCACGTCCGGCCCCGTGATCGAAAAGGCCGGCGACCTCGCAGGCCTCCTCACCAATCTCGAAGAAGGCGACCTCCTCTTCATCGACGAGATCCACCGCATCCCGAAGACCGTCGAGGAGTACCTCTACAGCGCGATGGAGGACTTCCGCCTCGACATCATGATCGACCAGGGGCCCAACGCGCGCAGCGTCCGCCTCTCGATCCCGCGCTTCACCCTCGTCGGCGCCACCACGCGCGCCGGCCTGCTCACCGCGCCGCTCCGCTCGCGCTTCACCCTCCAGACGCGTCTCGACTACTACGACGCCGCGACGCTCATCACGATCGTCCGTCGCAGTTGTGCCTTGCTCAAGGTCGAGATCGACGAGGGCGGTGCGAAGGAAATCGCCACGCGCTCCCGCGGCACGCCGCGCATCGCGAATAATCTGATCAATTTCGTCCGCGACTACGCGCAGGAACGCGCGAAGGGCAAAGTCACCCAGCCCGTCGCCGCCGCCGCGCTCGAGCTCCTCGAAATCGACGCCGCCGGCCTCGACGAAATGGACAAACGCATGCTCCGCGTGATGGCCGAAAACTACGGCGGTCGCCCCGTCGGCATGAGCACCATCGCCGTCGCCGTGAGCGAAGAAGCGGAAACACTCGAAGAAGTCCACGAGCCCTTCCTCATCCAAGAAGGCTACCTCCAGCGCACGCCCCAAGGCCGCATCCTCACCCCCAAAGGCTACGCCGCCGTCGGCCTAAAACCCGCCAGCGACCAAGCCGGCCTCTTCTGACCCTCACTCACCTGTGGGTTGCGCGCTCGCCGCGCAACGATGCGCTCTGCCCCTCAAAGAACCCAGAGCAATCAGAAGCGCTCACAGAGAACCAACCACCCCTCTGTGCCCTCCTCACCCCTCTCCGTGCCCTCGGTGTCCAGCCTGCGCTTCTAAGCACCGAGCATCCGCAGCAGCTCCGCCTCATCGATCACCGCCACTCCGAGCGTGCGTGCCTTCTCCAGCTTCGAGCCCGCCTCTTCGCCTGCGACGACGTAGTGCGTCTTCTTGCTCACGCTACCGCTGACTTTGCCGCCGGCGGCTTCAATCCTCGCTCCCGCGTCTTCGCGTGAGAGCGTCGGCAGCGTGCCGGTGAGCACGAATACTTTTCCCGCCAACGCGCTGCCTGACTCCGCCGGCGGCGTCGGCTTCACGCCCACGTGCTCCAGCTCGCTCACCAGCGCGCGGTTCGACGGCTCGTTCATCCACGCGCGCACGGCCGCCGCGGTCTTTTCTCCGAAGCCATCGATGCGGATAAGATCGTCCTCCTTCGCCTCGGCGAGCGCTTCGAGTGAGCGAAACGTCCGCGCCAAATCCTTTGCCGATGCTGCACCCACCTGCGGGATGCCGAGGCCGTGGATCACGCGCCAGAGGTCCGCCGTGCGTCGCGCATCGATGCCCGCGATGAGATTCCCCGCCCAAATCTTGCCGTCCTTTTTCAGCGGCAGCAGGTCCTCGACTTTCAGTCGGAAAAGATCGGGCACCGTCTTGATCAGATTTTTCTTCAGCAGCAGATCGACGATCTCCTCGCCGAGGCCGTCGATGTCGAGTGAGCCCTTCGACGCGAAGTGCTCGATACGCCGCCGCACTTTCTCTGGACAATCCGGATTCGGGCAGCGCCACACCACCTCACCCTCCGCGCGCGTCGCCGCGGTGTGACACACCGGACACTTCTTCGGAAACTCATACGGCACACTATCCGCCCCGCGCTTCTCGGTGAGCACCTGCACCACCGCCGGGATGATCTCGCCCGCCTTTTCCACGAGCACCGCGTCGCCGACGCGCACATCCTTGCGCGTGATTTCGTCGGCATTGTGCAGCGTCGCGCGCTTCACTGTCGTGCCCGCAAGCAGCACCGGCTCCAGCTCCGCCACCGGTGTCAACGCGCCCGTGCGGCCGACTTGGATCGTGATGTCCTTCACGCGCGTCTCGGCGCGGTCCGGCGCAAACTTGTACGCGCACGCCCAGCGCGGCGAGAGCTTGCGCGCTGACTCGGCCTTGCCCTCCGCATCGGTCCCTCGAAAGCCGATTTTCTTGTGCGCTTGCTGCGCAAACGAATCGAGCTTCACCACCGCGCCGTCCGTCGCGTACACGAAACCGCGCCGCTTCTGGTCGAGTTCCTGAATCGACGCCCACACCGCATCGATGCCGCGCACACTCCAGATTTTTTCCACGACCGGCAGGCCCCACGCCTTGAGCTGCTCGTGATATTCCGTCTGCGATTCCACGACGGGCGGCTCGCATACCCCGAGTCCATAAACGACAATTTCCAGTTTCCGCCCCGCGACAAATTTCGGGTCGAGCGCCTTCACTGTGCCAGCCGCGAGATTGCGCGGATTGGCATACGGCGCCTCGCCCGCTTCTTCCTGCTGCTGGTTGATCCGGCGAAATTCTTCCTCGCGCAGATAAATCTCTCCGCGGATTTCGATCACATCCGGCACCGGTTTGCCCTTTAGCGCCGTCGGCAGGCCGCGGATCGTGCGGACATTCACCGTCACGTCGTCGCCCTCTTCGCCGTCGCCACGAGTCACCGCGCGCGTGAGTTTACCGTGCTCAAAGGTCAGGCTCACCGCCACGCCATCGATCTTGGGCTCGACCGTGTACGCGAGGTCATCGGTCGCGAGGATCTTCGCGAGGCGCGCGTGAAACTCCCGCAGCTCCGTCTCGTCGTAGGTGTTGTCCAGCGTAGTCATCGCCTGCCGGTGCTTCACGCGCGCGAAGCCCTCCGTGCGATCGTCGCCGACTTTCTGCGTGGACGAACTCTCACTCGCGAACTCCGGAAACTCTTTCTCGAGGTCCGCCAGCTCGCGCTTTAGCCGGTCGTAGTCGAGGTCCGCGATCTCTGGCTTCGCCTTGCGATAATAGAGTTCGTCGTGGTGCGCGACTTCCGCGCGGAGCGCGATGATGCGGATCTGGGCTTCGGCCGGGGTCATCGGCGTAACTCTCAGCCCTGCGCCGATTTTTTCAACGCCGCGCTTCGCCGCCACGCGATCTTCATCTCCAGCAGCCGCCGGTACGCCGGCCAGCCCGCGTACAAACCCACCGCCAGCGCTGCGCCGCTCGTGTCCGCGATCCAGTCGAAGACATCGCACGACCGCCCCGGCACGAAATACTGGTGCCACTCGTCCGTCGCACCGTACGCCGACGCCGCGAGCATCGCGCCTACCGCCGCCCGCCAGCCGCGTCCGAGGCGCACGATCATCGTCGCGATGGAGCCGTACATGATGAAGTGGCCGACCTTGTCGGTGTTGGGCAGCTCGGGCGACGCCAGCACCGAGCGGCTCGACGCGGCAAACACCAGCGCCATCAGCGCCACCGGCCAGAGCCACGCCCGCTTGCCCACCGCTGTTGTTGCCATCGCGCGCTTTCTGCCCGGCCCGCGCGACCTCGCGCAATGCGAAACTCCCTTTTTTTCCTGCGTGGAAAAAGCACTTGCCTCGCCCGCGTCCGTCCGTCTTGTTGACCCTTCCTTTGTTCGGGCTGTAGCGTAGCCTGGTAGCGCGCTTGCATGGGGTGCAAGAGGTCGTGAGTTCGAATCTCACCAGCCCGACCATTTCCCCGCCCCCTTCGGGGCTCCCCGTCTGACTGGGCGGCAAGGTTTTGCGTTGCGCGTCCGCGGCCCTCGCGCCGCAGTTAAAGCCTCCCGCGGCCTCGCCGCGTTACCCTTCCCGCACTTTCGCATGAGCAACGTCCGTCTCGGTATCATCGGCTTGGGCAACATGGGCGCGCACCACGCCGCCAATCTCCTCGCCGGCAAGGTCCCGCGTCTCACCCTCACCGCCGTCGCCGACGCCAATCCCGCCCGCGCGAGCGTCGCCCCCGACGCGAAGTTCTTCACTTCGCCCGCCAAGCTCATGCGGTCCGGTCTCGTCGACGCCGTGCTGATCGCCACGCCGCATTACCAACACACGCCGCTGGGCATCGCCGCCCTCCGCGCGGGCCTGCACGTGATGGTCGAGAAGCCCATCGCCGTCCACAAGGCCGAGGCCGACCGCCTGCTCGTGGCGTACGAGGCGTTGGACAAAAAGCCGGTCTTTGCCGCGATGTTCAACCAGCGGACCGACCGTTTCTACCAGCGCATCCGCGAGCTGATCCAGAGCGGCGAGTTGGGCGAGGTCCGCCGCATCAACTGGACCATCACCACGTGGTACCGCACCGCCGCCTACTACAAGTCCAGCGCATGGCGCGCCACGTGGGCCGGCGAGGGCGGCGGCGTGCTGCTCAACCAGTGCCCGCACAATCTCGACCTGCTCCAGTGGCTCTTCGGCCAGCCGTCGCGCGTGCGCGCCCATTGCCGCTTCGGCCGCTACCACCAGATCGAGGTCGAGGACGACGTCACCGCCTACCTCGAATTTCCCAACGGTGCCTCGGGCGTCTTTATCACGTCCACCGGCGAAGCCCCCGGCACCAACCGCCTCGAGGTCGCCGGCGAAAACGGCCGGCTCGTCTACGAAAACGACCAGCTTTCCTTCCTCCGCAACAGCGTGCCGATGGGCGAATTTTCGCAGACATCGACCGACGGCTTTGCCCGCCCGCCCTCCACCGAGGTCTCGCTCACCGCCGACGGCCACGGTGGCCAGCACAACGAGATCCTCGCCAACTTCACCGCCGCGATCCTCGACGGCGCCCCGCTCATCTCCCCCGCCGTGGAGGGTAGCCGCTCCGTCGAACTCGCCAACGCCATGCTCCTCTCCGCGTGGACCGACGAGACCATCGACCTCCCGATGAACGCCACGCGCTACGCTCGCCTTTTGAAGAAGAAGATCGCCACTTCGCCGCTTACGCCCGCGCTGGCCTGAACGAATTGGCCTTTTGGGGACGCGGCGCCCTCGCCGCGTAGTTCGACGCCGCGACCGTGCCGTCTCCAGTTTCCCCTTACGCTCCGCCCGGTTTTCATCTACCGTTCGTCGCAGCTTCAACGATTTCCATGCGTCTCGCCCAAGTCGCCGCGCAGCTCTACACCGTCCGTGAGCATTGCCAGACTGCCGCCACTCTCGCCGCCAGCCTGCGGCAGATCCGCGCTATCGGCTACCAAGCCGTCCAAGTGAGTGGCATCGGCCCGATCCTCTCCACCGAGGTCGCGCGCATCCTCGATAGCGAGGGTCTCGTGTGCGCCGCGATCCATGAGCCGGGCACGACGCTTTTTCCGCAGACCGATGCCGTGATTGAGCGGCTGCACACGCTGCGCTGCCAGCACGTCGCCTACCCCTATCCGCGCGACATCGATCTCGCCTCACCCGATGCTGTGCTCGCGCTCTGCCGCGACCTCGATACCGCCGGCCAGCGTCTCCGTGCCGCGGGCGCGCGGCTGAGTTATCACAATCACTCCATCGAGTTTCTCCCGCTCGCCGGCACCACCGTGCTCGATTTCATCTTCAAGCACACCGACGCGCTCACGCTCGGCGCCGAGCTCGACACCTACTGGGTGCAGCACGGCGGCGGCGATGTCGTCGCGTGGTGCCGCCGCCTGCGCGGCCGTCTCCCGATTCTACATCTCAAGGACTACACGATTCGTCCCGACAAGACCCCCATCTACACCGAGATCGGCCGCGGCAATCTCGATTTCCCGCGCATCTGCGCCGAAGCCGAAGCGTCTGGCTGTGAGTGGTTCATCGTCGAGCAAGACACCTGCCCCGGCGACCCCTTCGCCTCCCTGAAAATCTCCTACGACCACATCGCCGCCCACCTAGCCACGAGCTAAACTCCTCTTCCTCTCCTCTGTGATCTCCCACCCTCTCTCTGTGCTCTCTGTGTCGATGATTGGGTAACCTATGCAACTCGGCCTCTGCCTCGACCCCGTCGCCCTCGCTGCCCTCCCCGCGCGCCCGTCCTGCGATTTCATCGAAGGCCACGTGCAGAATTTTCTCCTGCCGGAGTCGCTCGACGCTGCTTTCGTTCCGAAAGCCGCTGCGCAGCGCGCCTGCCCGCTGCCGATGCCCGCAGCGAACTGTTTCTTCCCGCCTTCGCTCCGCATCACTGGCCCCGACGTCGACCTCGATCACATCGCGCGCTACGCCGATACGACCTTCCGCCGCTCCGCCGAGATCGGCCTGTCGCTGATCGTCTTCGGCAGCGGCGGCGCGCGCACCGCGCCCGCCGGTTGGTCCACCGCGCGCGCGTTCGAGCAATACGCCGCTGCCCTCCGCCTGCTCGCGCCGCTTGCCGCCAAGCATGGCGTGACCGTCGTCGTCGAGCCCCTGCAGCGCGGCGAGTGCAACTTTCTCAACACCATCGTCGAGGGCGCTGAGGTCGTGCGCCGCGCCGAGTCTCCGTCGGTCCGCCTGCTCGTCGACATCTTCCACATGCTGCGCAACGGCGAATCGCCCGACGACATCGTGCGCGTCGGCCCACTCGTGCGTCACGCCCACATCGCCGAAAACCGCGACCGCGCCGCCCCCGGCGTGCACGGCGAGGATTTCCGCCCCTTCCTCCGCGCTCTCCGGCAGACCGGCTACGACGCCCGTCTCACCATCGAGGCTGTCTGGACCGATCTCGCCACGCAGGCCGCCCCCGCGCTCGCCGCCCTGCGCACCCAGCTCACCGACGCCGGCTATTGACGTTCCCCACTGTGGGAGGGGCTTTACGCCCCGACTGATCTCCGTCCACCAACGCGCAAAGTAACTGAGATTCTCCTCTGCCAAAAATGGATCCCACTGTAGCGGCGCTCTATGAGCGCCGACTCGACCCCGCCCACCAATCGACCTCAGTCGGGGCATAAAGCCCCTCCCACTTTCGATCCATCTCGATCCGTTTCTCCCACTGTCCGCCACGCCCGTCGTTCCTTCTTCCCACGTGTCATAATCTGCTTCGGTGAACCCATGAACCCCTTCTTTCGTGCTGTGTCCTGCGCTGCTGCATTGGCGCTTTTCGCCGTCGTGGCCTGCGCGCAATCCGCTCCTGTGTCGCTCGCCGGCACCTGGCGCTTCGCCCTCGACCGCGCCGACGCTGGCGTTACCGAGCAGTGGTACACGCGCGCCTTCGCCGACAAGATTGCGCTGCCCGGCGCGTTGCAGGCCCAAGGCTACGGCGACGACATCGCCGTCGACACCAAGTGGGTCCTCGCTCTCGGCGACGCGTGGTGGAAGCTCCAGCCCGCCGCGCTGCGCGAAAAATTCTCCCAGCCCGGCCACGTCGAGGTCCCCTTCCTCGCCCAGCCGCCGAAGCACTACCTCGGCGCCGCGTGGTACCAGCGTGATTTCGACGTCCCCGCCAATTGGTCCGGCCAGCGCGTCGGCCTCTACTTAGAGCGCGCCCACTGGGAAACCACCGTCTGGCTCGACGATAAAAAAATCGGTTCCTGCAACAGCCTCATCGCTCCACACGAATACGAACTCGGCTCGCTCCCGCCCGGCCAGCACCGCCTATCCATCCGCGTCGACAACCGCCAAATCGTCCGCGACCCGCAAAACGACGGCCACGGCGTCGACTCCCACGCTGTCACCGACGGCCTCGGCGGCGCATGGAACGGCATCGTCGGCCGCATCGAGCTGCGCCCCACCGATCCGGTTTGGATCGATGACGCTCAAATCTTCCCCAACATCGCTAAAAAAAGTGCCCTCGTCCGTATCCAGATTAAGAATACAACTGGGGAAAACGGTCGCGGCTGGCTTGTCGCGGAAGGCAAAGCCATCGCCAATGGCAAAGCCTCGCTTGAACCACTGGGATGGACCGGAGAGTCCTCGCTCGCAGAGCTTGAGCTGCCATTAAGCGAAATCGGACAACAGCAGTGGGACGAATTCCATCCCGTCATCCATCACATCACACTCCACCTCGGTCACGGCATTCGCGAGTTTGATCGTAAAGAACTCACCTTCGGCCTCCGCGAGATCACGCACAACGAGAAGGACCTCGTCCTCAATGGCCATGTGATCAATCTCCGCACCACGCACTCCGGCGGCGATTTCCCGCTCACGGGTTTCCCGGCGACGGACCCCGAGCCGTGGAAAAAAATCTTCCGCGCCTGTCAGGAGCACGGGCTCAATGGCATGCGTTTCCACTCGTGGTGCCCGCCCGAGGCCGCGTTTGTCGCCGCCGACGAACTCGGTTTCTATCTGCAGCCCGAACTCGGTTTCTGGGCGCCATTCAACCCCGGCAGCACGTACACGAAGTACATGGAAGAGGAGACGCCGCGTCTGCTGAAGGCATTCGGCAATCACCCGTCGTTCATTCTCTTCTCGCCGAGCAACGAACCGGCCGGCAACTACGAGCAGGTCACGCCCGCGTGGGCCAAAGCGTGGTACGCGAAGGACCCGCGCCGGCTCTACTCCGCTGGCACCGGCTGGTATCGCAAGGGACAGGTCGAGGGCGGCGCGCAGTACGCCGCGCTCGTGCGCTACGGCCCCGGCGGACGCAACATGTCGGAGCTGCGCAACACCAGCGGCTGGTTCGGCAACGATTTCCGCACCGCGCTCGAGGATGTGCACATCCCCATCCTCGCCCACGAGGTCGGCCAGTGGTGTGCGTATCCGGATTTCGATGTCATCAAGAAATTCACCGGCTACCTCCGCCCGTCGAACTACAATATCTTCCGCTACATCGCCGAACAGAATGGCGTGCTTCCCTACAATCACGACTTCGCGCACGCGTCGGGCCGCTTCCAGCTCATGTGCTACAAGGAGGAGATCGAGGCCAATCTCCGCACGCCCGGCCTCGCCGGTTTCCAGATGCTCGATCTCCACGACTACCTCGGCCAAGGCACCGCGTTGATCGGCCTGCTCGATCCGTTCTGGGAGTCCAAGGGCTACGTCACGCCCGCCGAATTCCGCAGCTTCAGCGGTGCCACCGTGCCGCTCGTGCGCCTCGCCAAGCGCACCTTCACCACCGCCGACACACTCACGACCGACGCCGAGCTGTACCACTTCGGCGAAAAGCCGCTCGCGGGCGCGATACCCATGTGGTCCATTGTAGATGCCGCAGGCAAAAAAGTCGCCGGCGGCGAGTGGCCCGCGCGCGATTTCCCCATCGGTAAAAATCTCCCGCTCGGCCAGGTGTCGCAATCCCTCGCCTCGCTCCCCGCGCCCGCCGCCTACCGGCTGCGTATCGGGATTAAGGATACAAAGATCGAGAACGCGTGGAATTTCTGGCTCTACCCCGCGAAGATCGATTCCGCCGCCCCCGCTGATGTGCTCGTGACCGACAAGTGGTCCGAGGCCGAGACCAAGCTCGCCGCCGGCAGCCGCGTAATCTTCACACCGAGCGTCTCCGACCTCGACGCCGCCAAGAGCCCGCCGATGAAGCGCACGCCCGTCTTCTGGAATATACAGATGACCGTCCGTCCGCCGCAAAATCCCAAGCCGCGCTTCGACGCCATGCTCGGCCTGCTCGTCGACGCCAAGCACCCCGCCCTCGCCGCCTTCCCCTCTGAAGCCGCCTGCGACTGGCAATGGACGCCGCTCGTCGACGGAGTCCGCTCCGTCAATCTCACCGACGCCCCGCGCGAGTTGAAACCCATCGTGTCCGCCATCGACGACTGGAACCGCAACTGGCGCCTCGGCGTGATCTTCGAGTGCGCGGTCGGCCCCGGCCGCCTCCTCGTCTCCGCCATCCCGCTCACCGGCGAATCCCCCGGCGCCCAGCAACTCCGCCGCTCCCTCCTCGATTACGCCGCCAGCAAAAAGTTCGTCCCGGCCACCGCGCTCAAGCCTGAACAGGTCCGCCAGCTCTGGGCCGCGAGCCCCACGCCCTCCGACCAGCCCATCCAGCGCGCCTACGACCCCGACCTCGACGACGGCACCAAGCGCCCCGCCTCTCAGCCGAAGAAAACGTGAGTGTTTGGAAAACCACGAAACACACGAAGGGCCACGAGAGGTAGGGCGGATTATCCCTAATCCGCCGCGTTTCGCTCCGCATTTTCGACTAGCAGAGTCGCAGCGGCGCGTTGCGGAAAACGCGCCCTACCCCAATCCATCGCTACAGCTATCCCATCCGAACTTCGACGTTCAAAGTTCGACGTTCAGCGTTCGACGGTCGACGGTCGACGCCGCCTCAGGCGGCGACGCTCTTCTTCCGCTTCTCCACCAGCGCCAGCAACAGATCTCCCTTCGCGAGGCTGCCGAGCAGCACGCCGTCCGCCGCGACCACCGGCACCCGCTCAGCGTCCGTTTTCATGAAGCATCCGAGTGCATCGCTGAGGGATTGGTCCGGGCCGACTTTTGGGAAATCTTCGCGCAGGATGTCGCGCGCGATCACGAACTCCGCCAGCTCGGGCTCGGAGAGGTACGGCTTGATATCGTGGAGCGAGACCGCGCCGATGAAGTGGGCTTCCTCGTCGGTCACGTAGAGATTGTTCACGCGAGTGTTCAGGAAAAGTTCGGCGATGTCGGCGAAGCGTGAGTTGGGCGCGAGCACGGGCGGGCGCTGTTTCATCAGCTCGCTCACGCGTGTGAGCTGCAGGTGGCTCGCGGCCGGCTGCTCGGCGGCCTTGCGCTTCAGCGCCTCGCTGTAGAGCGACGAGTCTTCGAGTCCGCGCGCGGTGTAGTACGCGATCACGCTGCAGAGCATCAGCGGCAGGATGATGTCGTAGCTGAGGGTCATCTCGAAGAGCATTATCACCGCCATGACCGGCGCGCGGCTCGCCGCCGAGAGAAACGCCCCCATGCCCACCAGCGCAAACGCGCGCGGGTCCGCCGCGCCCGCCGGCCACACCGTGTGCACCGCACTGCCAAAGAGGTAGCCCGCGCTCGCGCCCATGAAGAGCGAGGGCGTGAACACACCGCCTGGCGCCCCCGAGCCAAACGACGCCGCAGTGGCGAACCACTTGCAGACGAAGATCACGAAGACCGAGAGCCACATCTGCCGCACGAGCTCGCCGCCGAAACCCGAGACCTCGCCCTTGAGGATCGTGACGACCACGGAGTAGCCATTGCCGCAGACCTCGGGCACCCACACCGCCGCCGCGCCGACCGCGAGGCCGCCGAGCGCGAGCCGCACCATCGGTGGCGCGTCGATGGAGAGGAAAAACTTCTCCGTCGTCCGCAGCGAGCGCAGGAACCACGGCGCGAGCGTGCCGACCACGAGGCCGAGCAGCACGTACGGTCCCATCTCCCACGGCGAGTGGAGCGTGAACGGCGGCACCTTGTACAGCTGCGCCGACTCCGTCAGCACGCGCATCGTGAGCGTCGCCACGACCGCCGACACGACGAGGGGCCCGAGGCTCTCCATCGCGATCGAGCCGAGGATGATCTCCGCCACGAAAAACGATCCCGCGATGGGCGCGTTGTACGCCGACGCGATGCCCGCCGACGCACCGCACGCCACGAGTAGGCGGAGCTGCGGCGCCGTGAATTGCCGCCAACGTCCGATGAACGACGCGAGCATCGCCGCGAGCTGCACCATCGGACCTTCGCGTCCGATCGAGCCGCCCGAGCCGATGGAGAACAGCGCCGCCGTGCTCTTCACGAGCGTCGTACGGATTGGCACGTGCCCGTCGCCGATCACGATGGCCTCCATATAGTCGGTAGAGCTTTTGCCCTTCGTGAGTCGCTGACCAAAGAGCAGCACGAGGCCCGCGAGGAGCCCGCCCACCGCCGGAATCAACTGCACCGCCCACCACGGCAGTTGCCGCATCGACTCCACGACACCGGCCGACGAGCCGGTGAGGAGTTCGTGCACGCCTTCGCTGAAGCTCTTGAAAAACAGCGACGCCATCGCGCCGAGAAATCCCGCGAGCGCCGCCCACAGCAGCGTCACCTGCCACTCCGTCGGCTGCAGGCGCTCTTGGATCCACACGCGCCACCGCAGCAGGCGCATCATGCGCTGCTTCATCAGCGTCGCGGGAGCACCCGGGTCGTTCATCGTTTAACCGCGCGCCCGAGCTGCGCCCGAAACTCCGCTTCGGTCGGCGCGACGAGCAGCGCCGCGCGCGTCGTCGGGTCTTTCAGCAGCCGCGAGATCGTCGCGACAGTTTTCAAATACTCCGTCACCTGCTCGCGCGGCGTGCCGATGAGAAACACCAGCCGCACCTTCGGGTGCTCTTCGTCGAAGGCCACCGGCTCCGCCGTGCGCCCGACCGCGAGCACGATGCGCTGCACCGCCTCGGTCCGCGCGTGCGGCATCGCCACATCCGGCGCGATGCAAACCGAGGAGAGTTTCGCGCGCTCCACGATCTCAGCCAGCAGTTGCGGCGAATCGAGCACCGCCCCCTCCGCTGTGCCGAGTTTGGCATGCAGCGCCCGCACGACCTCGTCGCCCGTGGTCCCACGCAGGTTGATCGCCACCGCATCGGGTCGCGCAATGAGTTCAGCCGGTGAATTCACGTGAGAGAACAAGTTATGGGACACCGCGTACGAAACAAGCTCGCGCCTCACTTGTTCCGCGATTCATCGATTGACATCGTTCACCACGCGTTTCGTATGCGTCGAAAATGCGTCGCGTGCGTTCCCTCGCTGCCCTGCTCCTTCTAGCCTTTTGGCTGCCGGCGACGCTACACTGCGATCTTGAGCATGCGGGCGTGATGGAAAAACTGCTCGCCTGCGATGGTGACTGTGAAACCGACGACTGCGCCCAAATCGAGTCCGGTCACTACAAGCCCACGACGCATGCCGTGCACGTCTCCGCGCCGTTGCTGCTCGTATGCCTCGACACCGTCGAGGCCGTGATCGTCGCGCCCGCCGATCTTCCGCAATATTTCCCCGACGACCGCGCGAGCCCGCCTGAGCTGGCTCGCGTCTGGCAATTTGTTTTCCGCGCCGCACCGCTGCCCGGCGCTCCGTCGATCGTTTCGTAACGGACTCCTGCGCGAGTCCGCTTCGTCGCACCGCGCGCCTCTGGCGTCGCGGTTTCCCTGATTCTGCGCGGCCCAACCGCGCCCCAATCCATTGCTCCATCATGAAACGATCCCTTTTCCTTTTCTGTCTTTTCGCTCTCTCCACGCGCGCCGATGAGGCGTCGCTCACCACCGAGGCTCTCGTCAACGCGAGCCTCGCGCAGCACCCTGAACTGAAATTCTACGAGGCCGAGCTCGCCGCCGCAAAATCCGGCGTGCGTGCCGCCTCGTCCCTTCCCACACCTGAGGTCGCCATCGATGTCGGCCAGAAGCGCGTGCGCGACGCTGCGGGCGCACTCGTTGGCGACGGCACCGTGTGGTCCGTCTCCGTCACGCAGACTTTCGAGTGGCACGGCCGGCTGGCGTTGCGTCAGGCCATCGCCAATCGCCAGCTCGATCTCGCCCAGCTCGGGCTCGGCCGCTTCCGCGGCGAGCTCGCGCTGCGCGTGCGCACGCTGGCCTTCGGCCTCAACGCCGCCGTGCAGCGCGCCGCCGCCGTGCGCGAGGTCGCCGAGCGCTTCACTGCGCTGAAGGAGACCTTTCTCGCGCGCGAACCGGGCGGCATCACGCCGCAACTCGAGACGCGCGTGATCGAAGCCGCCGAACTGGCGCTCCAACGCCGTGCCACCGATGCCGAGCTCGCCGTCCACGCCGCGCTGCTGGAGTTGAATCAACTCCGCGGAGCCGCCCCCGCCGCACCGCTGAAGCTTACGGCTCCCGTGCTATCATTTCACGATGCGCCCGCCACCGATGCGCTCCTCGCCGCCGCGCGCGAAAATAATTTCCCCTACCGCGCACGTCGCGCCGACCTCGCGCAGCAGGCCCTCGCGGTGCGTCTCGCGGAAAACGAGCGCCGGCCCGCCGTCAGCGTGCGTCCGTACTTCGCGCAGGAAAATGCCGGTGGCCGCGGTACCACCATCGGTCTCGGCGTGAGTATGCCGCTGCCCGGTGGCACGCGCGCCCGCAGTGCCGTTGACGTCGCCGAGGCGCGCCGGGTGCAGGCCGAGGCCGCGGAGTTCGTGGCCCAACGCGAGCTGGAGCGCACGGTGCTCACCGCCGCGCAGACGTTTTCCGCCAAGCTTGCCGAGCTGCGTCGCCAGCCGGCGGACGCCGCGCAGAAGTTCCGCGACGCTGCAGCGCTCGCCGATCGCCACTACCGCCTCGGCGCCGTGCCGGTCGCCACCTACGTCGAGCTGCAGCAGAGCTATCTCGATGCGGTGGAGGCGCTGCTCGAAACCGAGCGCGACGCCCTCACCGCCGGCCTCCAGCTCCAGCAACTCACCGGCCTCGACCTCCGCGCTGCGGACACCGCGCCATGATCGACCGCCTCATCGACTGGTCCGTCCGCCAGCGCATCCTTGTCGTCTGCCTCGCGCTGCTCGCCGCCACCGTCGGCGTGTGGTCCGCGCTGCGCCTGCCGATGGATGCCGTGCCCGACATCACGGGCGTGCAAGTGCAGGTCAACACCGAGGTCCCCGCCCTCGCCCCCGAAGAGGTCGAGAAGCTCGTCACATTTCCGCTCGAGACCGCGCTCGCCGGCACCCCCGGCGCGACGGAGCTGCGGTCGTTATCGAAATTCGGCCTTTCACAGCTCACGCTGCAATTCACCGACGGTACCGACATCTATCGCGCGCGCCAGCTCGTGAGCGAGCGCCTGCAATCCGCCGGCGAATCACTCCCGCCAGGCCTCACGCCCAGGCTTGCGCCAGTGAGCACCGGCCTCGGCGAAGTGTTTCACTACACCGTCGACTACCCATCGGACGCGTCGAACAAACCAGCAACCCGCCGCGAGCAGCTCATGGAGCTGAAGCTGGTGCAGGAGCGCATCCTCAAGCCACAACTTCGCGCCGTGCCCGGTATCGCCGAAATCAATACAGCGGGCGGCTATGATCGACAGATCGTCATCGCCCCGCGGCTCGACGCGCTGCGCGATGCCGGTCTCACCGTCGAGGATCTCGCCGAGATCATCGCGCGCGATGTCGACAACGCCGGCGGCGGGCTCGTTACACAGGGCGACAAACAACTCATCGTACGCAGCGTCGGCCGCGTGCAGTCCGCAGCTGAAATCGCCACGCTGCCTCTGAAGTTCGCCGCGGGTGTGAACCCCCTGCTCGTCCGCGATGTGGCCGACGTCGGTATTGGCACGCGCGTGCGCACCGGCGCTGCCACAGTCGATGGCGACGAAGCGGTGATCGGCGTAGCGATGATGCTATCCGGCGAAAACAGCCGCACCGTCGCGCACCGCGTCGCGGAAAAGCTCGCGTCGCTCCAGTCGCAGCTCCCGGCAGGCATCGTCGTTCGGCCGCTGTTCAACCGCTCCGATCTGGTCAACGCCACCATCGGCACCGTGGAGAAAAATCTCTTCGAAGGCGCGGTGCTCGTGGTCGCAGTGCTGCTCGCGTTGCTCGGCCACTGGCGCGCGGCGCTCATCGTCGCCGCCGCGATCCCGCTCGCGTTTCTCTGTGCCCTCGCCGGCATGGCGCGCTTCGGCATCTCGGGCAATCTGATGAGTCTCGGTGCGATCGACTTCGGCCTCATCATCGACGGCGCGGTCGTGATCGTGGAAAACGTCGTTCGCCGCCTGGCCGAGAAACAACACCGGCTCCATCGCCGCCTTACTCTTGACGAACGCGCCGCCACCGTGGCCGACGCCGCGCGACAGGTCGCATCGCCGATGTTCTTCGGCGTGCTGATCATCACGGTGGTCTATGTGCCGATCCTCGCGCTCACCGGCGTCGAGGGTAAAATGTTTCACCCGATGGCGCTCACCGTGATGCTCGCGCTCGGCGCCGCGCTTGTGCTCGCGCTCACGCTCATGCCCGCGCTTTGCACGATGCTCCTCGGCAGTAACATTCGCGAGGGTGGTCACGGCGCGATGAGCCTTGCGCGGCGCGCCTATGCGCCCGTGCTGCAGTTCGCGCTGCGTCGCTGGCCGTGGATCGGTGGCGGCGCGCTCGCGCTGTTCGCCATGGCGGCATTCGTCTTCGGCCGACTCGGCGCAGAGTTTGTTCCCACGCTCGATGAAGGCACACTCGTCGTGCAGTTCAACCGCGCGCCGTCGATCTCGCTTGTAGCCTCGCTCGAACAGCAGGCCCGTGCCGAGCAGGTGCTACGGCGCGAGTTCCCGGAGATCATCCGCACCTTCGCCTCCATCGGCACTCCGGAGGTCGCGACGGATCCGATGGGCGTCAATCAGGCCGACACGTACCTCCTGCTTCGTCCGCATCGCGAATGGCGTCGAGAGAACGGCCGCCTCATCGACAAGGCCCAACTCGCCGAGCTGATGAAGACCGCGCTCGAACGCGAATTGCCAGAACAGGAGCTGCTGTTCTCCCAACCCATCGAGATGCGCTTCAACGAGCTGCTGGAGGGCATCCGCGCCGATCTCGCCGTGAAAATCTACGGCGACGATTTCGATGTCACCGAGCAGCTCGCCGCCGAAATCAAAACGCTGCTCGAAAAAATCCCCGGCGGAGGCGAGATCGAGTTCGAGACCCTCGGCCGCACACCGCTGCTGGAGGTCGCGGTCCGAC
Source organism: Verrucomicrobiota bacterium (assembly GCA_048498795.1). GTDB lineage: Bacteria > Verrucomicrobiota > Verrucomicrobiia > Opitutales > Opitutaceae > JBEHXH01. The sequence goes on along the minus strand of JBEHXH010000013.1, from coordinate 124,200 downwards.
GCGAGGCGCTCGCGCGGCACAATGCCCACGCCGCCGAGATCAACCATGCCGTCGCCACCGCGCTCGGCGGCACCACGGTTGGCGCGCTCATCGAGGGTAATCGCCGCACCGATCTCGTCGTGCGTCTGCCGGATGCAGCGCGCGACGATCCGGCGACATTACCTTCGCTGCCGGTGCGCGTCGGCGAACACGGCCTTGTGCCGCTCTCCGTCCTCGCCGAGCTGCGCAAGGTTGAAACCGTGTCACCCATCCTGCGCGACGGCGGGCGGCGACGCAGCGCGCTGCTCGTCAACCTCGATACCTCCGACACCGAGGGTTGGGTCCGCGCGGCACGCGAGAAAGTCGCCGCTGCGATCAAGCTCCCACCGGGCGTCACGCTGGAGTTTGGCGGGCAGTACGAAAACCTCATCGAGGCCAAGGCTCGGCTCGCCCTCGTCGTACCTGCGGCGCTGGCGGCGATCTTCGTCCTGATCGTACTCGCCTTCGGCCGGCTGCGGCAGGCACTGCTAATCTACACGGGCATCCCGCTCGCGCTCACCGGCGGCGTCACCGCGCTATGGCTGCGCGGCATGCCCTTCAGCATCACGGCGGCGGTCGGCTTCATCGCGCTCAGCGGCGTGGCTGTGCTCAACGGCCTCGTGCTCGTCAGCTGTTTCAACCAGCTCCGAGCCGAGGGCCGCTCCGTACGCGACGCCACGATCGAGGGCGCGCAGCTCCGTTTGCGGCCCGTGCTCATGACCGCGTTGGTCGCCGCGCTCGGCTTCATACCGATGGCGTTTGCCACCGGTCCGGGCGCGGAGGTGCAGCGGCCGCTCGCGACCGTGGTGATCGGCGGCATCGTCAGCTCGACGCTGCTCACGCTCGTCGTCCTGCCCGCCTTGTACGCCCGCCTCGAACGCGAGCGTACCTGAGTCATCCCGGACGGGGCGCATTTCCGCCGTTGCTCCCGTCCGTCTCCGCGGAAAACTAACGGCATGACCGCCCGTGCCGTTAGCCTTTTCCTCGCCTTCGCCGCGTTCGCCTCCGCTCAGACGCTCTCCCCCGAGGAGGCCAAGCTCGTCGCGTACATCGACGGACACCACGACGCGCTGCTGAAGGACCTCGACGCCGCATGCGCGATCAACAGCCCGACCGAAGACCTCGCGGGCGTGAAGCGCTCCGGCGATTTCTTCCGCGCACAGCTCGACGAACTCGGTTTCAAGACGACGTGGATCGAAATGCCCGTTGAGATGAAGCGCGCTGGGCATCTCTTCGCCGAGCGCACCGGCACGCACGGCAAGCGCGTGCTGCTCATCGGTCACCTCGACACCGTGCTGCCCGCGTCGCCCACGCGCCACGATGGCAACAAGCTCTGGGGCTCCGGCACGCAGGACATGAAGGGCGGCAACCTCATCGTCATCGAGGCGCTGCGCTCGCTGCAGAGTATCGGCGCGCTCGACGGCACGCAGCTCATCGTCGCCTTCACCGGCGATGAAGAAGCCGCCGGTCGTCCGCTCGACATCTCGCGCCGCGACCTCCTCGCCGCCGCCAAGCGCAGCGACTGCGCTCTCGCCTTCGAAGCCGCCGTCGGCGATACCGCCACCATCGCGCGCCGCGGCAGCAGCAGCTGGAAACTGGAGATTACCGGCGTGCAGGCTCACTCCGCAGGTATCTTCTCTCCCGCGTTCGGCGATGGCGCCATCTTCGAGGCCGCGCGCATCCTGAACGAGTTTCGCGAGAAGCTGCGTAGCGAGGAAGGCCTCACCTTCAACCCCGCCATGATCGTCGGCGGCACCGACGCCGACCTCGCCGACCCCACGCACGCTACGGCTTCCGGCAAGCTCAACGTGATCGCGCGCCGCGCCGTCGTCCGCGGCGACCTGCGTTTTCAGGACAATGACCAACTCGCCCGAGCCCGCGCCGCAATGACGGAGATCGTCGCGCACAATCTGCAACGCACCACCGCCACCATCACCTTCGAGGACAGCTACCCCGCGATGGTCGAGACACCGGCGAGCCACGCGCTCTACGAGCAGCTCGACCATGCGAGCCGCGATCTCGGCTACGGCGCGGTAAAACTCCTTCCCGCCAAGGAGCGCGGCGCCGGCGATGTATCGTTCGTCGCTCCGCTCATCCCCTCCCTCGACGGCCTCGGCCCGCGCGGCAAAGGCTCGCACACACCCACCGAATACGCCGAAACAGACTCGTTTCCCGAGCTCGTGAAGCGCACCGCGGTGCTGATCTACCGGCTGACGCGGTGAGGTGCGGAGACGACTTCCTAGGTAGGGCTGACTATCCCTAGTCAGCCGCACATCTCAGTTAGTTTTTTTGGCCACAGATTACACCGATGAGCACGGATAGGTACCTCGACCATCTGTGCGTATCTGTGTAATCTGTGGCGGGATTTTTGCAGAGCCCAACCGAGGCGCTAAGGATAACGCGCGCCTGCCCCTCGCCCAGCGTCGCTCGTTCAATCGAGCGTGTACGGCTCGGGCTCGGCTTCCGGCTCGGCGTGGGCGGTGAGCGTCACGAGGCTCTTGAGGCTTGTGAAGTGCTGGCTGAGATCGAAGTCGCCGCCGAGGCCGCCGACGAGTTTGTCGAACAGGTCCTTCTTCGACGCCTTCAGCGCCTGGATGCGCTCCTCGATCGTGCCCGCGGTCACCATGCGGTAGACGAAGACGGTATTCGTTTGGCCGATACGATGCACACGGTCCACGGCCTGCGCTTCCACGGCGGGATTCCACCATGGATCGAGCAGGAAGACGTAGTCCGCGGCGTGCAGCGTGATTCCGGTGCCCGCGGCCTTGAGCGAGACAAGCATCGCGGCGGCGCCGGGTGCGGTCTGGAAGGACTGCACGGGCTTGAGCCGGTCGAGCGTCATGCCCGTGAGTTCGTAGCGCGGAAGATCGGGGAAGTGCTGCTGCAGCGCGGCGCGCACGCGATCAAGCAACATCACGAACTGCGAGAAGATCACGACCTTGTGGCCGCTGCTGACGACCTCGGCGAGCTTCTCGACGAGGAGCTTGATCTTGCCCGAGTCGCTGAGCGGCGCGTGCAGCCACGGCAGCATGTCGGGATCGCAGCAGGTCTGGCGCAGGCGCGTGAGGAGCGCAAGGAAACCGAAACTCTTTTCGCGCATCGCCGTGCCGACGTCGTCGCCGAGACGCTCGAGGCCCTCCGAGCAGATGCGCGCATACTCGGCGCGCTGCACATCGGTGAGCGGGCAGATGAGGTCCATCTCGACCTTCGGCGGAAGCTCGGTGGCGACTTCCTTCTTCGTGCGGCGGAGGATGAAGGGCGCGAGCTGCGCGCGCAGGCGCGTGAGCGTGCCCTCGCGGTCGGTGTTGAGCGCCGACTCGAAGGCCGTACGCGAACCGAGCAGGCCCGGCAGCAGGAAGCGGAAAATGCTCCAGAGATCGAGCTGGCGATTCTCGAGCGGCGTGCCGGTGAGCACGATGCGGTGCAGCGCGCGGACGGCGAAGCAGGTGCGCGTGACCTTCGCATCGGGGTTCTTGATGAACTGGCCCTCGTCGAGCACCGCATAGCCGAACTCGTGAGCGGGCAAAATGTCGCGGTGCTTGCGGAGCTGCGTGTAGCTCGCGAGCCAGACGATCGGGCCCGGGTGCGTCGCGAAGTCGTGGCCGGTCTTGAGCACATCGACGGCGATGTGCGGGAAAAACTTCGCAATCTCCTCGCGCCACACGGGCACCACGCTCGCCGGGCAGACGATGAGGCTCGGCTTGTCCTTCACTGGGCGCGCCGCGAGCAGCGCGAGTACCTGGAGCGTCTTGCCGAGACCCATTTCGTCGGCGAGCAGGCCGTGGCAGCCGACCTCGCCGAGGTGGTGCATCCACTCGACGCCGCGGCGCTGGTACGGACGCAGCAGATCAGCGAGCACCGGCGGCTGTTCCGGCGGCGCGAGCACGCGCTGGCGCCAAGCCTCCATCTCGGGCGAGAGGGTGAGTTTGAGCCGCGCGTCGTTGAAGAGGGAGAAAATCAGGTACGGCGAGAGCGCGGTCGCGGCGTCGCCGTGCGTCTCCTCGACGTTGCGCTGCCACGCGCTGTAGCTCGCCCACTTGTCGGGCGCGAGGGCCACGATGCCGATGCTCGGAATGATGACGGGCTGGCCGTCACGTTTGAGCAGGGAGTTGACCTCGGTGTCGGTGAGCAGGCGCTCGCCCGCGCGGAAAATCCACCGGAGATTCAGTGCCTCGGTGTCGCTGTTGCGCGTGCCGTTGGCCGCGCCCTTCGCGCCCACCTCGGCCACCGCCTCGATCTCGATCGTGCGCGTGCCCTTGACGAGGTTGTTGGCCTTGTCGTCGAGCTCGATGTTGAACATCCGTCGCCACGCCGGAAGCGTGGTCTTGAGGAAATTTGGGATCTCGACCAGCGACTCCATCAGGTAGACGCCAGTCTCCTGATTATAGTGGAAGTGCGCCTTGCGCGCGTAGGCCGCGAGGCCGATGAGCTTGGCGCGCTCGCCCGAGGTCACGTGGCCGTTGCCGCCAGCGTGGACATCGGGCCCAAGCGCGGCGTGGCGCGTGTGCTTCTTGTCGTTGTCGATCCAGTAGGCTTGGAAGCTCAGGCCGGCGGTCTTGGTCTTGAAGGCGAGCAGCAGCGGACGCGACGGCCCCGCCAGCCGCGCAGCCGGGGCAGTGCCACCCGCGGGACTGATCCCGGGTGCGGGATGATCGCGAGTCGGGGCAAGCGCGCCGGCCTTCAGGTCGGGGGCAACGTGGCCGATGGCGGGAGTGTGACCGTTGCCATGGCCAATGGAGTGGCTGTGGCCGTTGCCATTGCTGTGACCGTTGCCTTGGTGAACGCCGTGGCCGTTGCTATGGCCATTGCTGGAACTTTTCGGCGCGGCCTCGGGCAACGGGGAAATCTCGTCGGCGACCAGCTCCTCGATCTCGTGGAGACCGGCGACGGCCAGCGCATGGGCGATCTCGCGGTCGGTCGAGGAGGAGCGGACAGCGAGGCCTTCCTTGCTCCACTCGATCACGGCGTACTCGTCGCGCTTTTCAATGCGACGATGGACGATAGCGTCCTTGTCAGTCAACTCGAGCTCACGCACCTCACCATCACGGTAGATACGACGTCCTTCTTCCAGCTGGGTCTCCGAGAAGCTCTCTGCCCAGTCGTGCTCTAGTTTGCCGAACCAGAATTCCAACGAATTCGGTGTGTAGACGCGCTTTGGACCGTGCGACTGCATCAAATAAAAAGGGCGACCCTAGAAAGTGCCCCACCCGCTGCAATCCGAATCTATCGGGAAATGTACTGATCGCAGTTTGCCCGATTCGTCACGAGTTCGCCACATGTTTGACACTGGCGAAAGCGATAGTTGGGCCAAAAAAGCAACCACTTTGCTCGACCTACCTATTACGTGAAACTCGCTCTCGTTACCGAAACATTCCCACCTGAAGTCAACGGCGTGGCGATGACCTTCGGGGTCATTGCCCGCGAGCTGGGTCGGCGCGGACACGAGATCACGGTTTATCGCCCGTTGCGCAACGACTTGCCGGGCAACGCCGCTCCCCGCGGCTTCACCGAGGTCGCCCTGCCCGGCATGCCGATCCCCGGGTACCCGCTGCTCCGCCTCGGCCTGCCAGCTCACTTCAATCTCAAGAAACGCTGGAAGGCCGACCGCCCCGATCTCGTGCACGTTGCAACGGAGGGTCCGCTCGGAGCCTCGGCGATCACGGTTGCGCGGTCGCTCGGCATTCCGGTCACTTCGAGCTTCCACACCAATTTCCATCACTACACCGGCCCTTACGGTATCGGGCCGCTCCGGCACGGCGTGCTCTGGTGGCTCCGCCGGGTGCACAATCGCACCGCGCGGACCTTTGCCCCGACCGCGACGCTCTGCCAGGAGCTGACCGACCTCGGCTTCTGCGACATGGCGGTGCTCTCGCGCGGTGTCGATACGTGGCAATTTCACCCGTCGCGCCGCTCCGCCAATCTCCGCCTGCAGTGGGGCGCGGCGCCCGATGACCCGGTGGTGATCCATGTCGGCCGCATGGCCGCGGAGAAAAACTACGAACTCGTCTTCCGCTGCTTCGACGCCATGCGCGCGGCCAATCCCCGCTGCCGCTTCGTGCTCGCCGGCGAGGGTCCGCTCAAGGCCCGCATGGTCCGCGAGCATCCTGAGTGCATCTTCGCGGGCTTCTTCTCGCGCGAGGAGATCGGCCGCTACTACGCCTCGGCTGACATTTACGTCCACGCGAGCCTCACCGAGACGTTTGGCAACGTCCTCACCGAGGCGCTCGCCAGCGGGCTCGCCGTCGCGGGTTTCGACTACGCCGCCGCGAAGCAGTTCGTCCGCCACGAACAAAACGGCCTCGTGGTCCCCTGCGATCAGCCCGACGCGCTCGTCGCTGCCTCGGTCCGTCTCGCGACCGACGCCACGCTGCGTGAAAATCTCCGGCTCTGCGCCCGCGCAGCCGTCGAACCGCAATCGTGGGAGACGGTCATCGCGCAGTTCGAGGCCGACCTGAAGGACGTAGTCGCGGGCCGCCCGACTGTTCCCTTTAATACCGTGTCCACTGCCACCCCCGCATCCGTCGCTACTGCCACGCCGAGCACTTCCAAGCGCCGCGCGCTCGTGCTCACCGCCGGCTTCGGCGAGGGTCACAACGCCGCCGCCCGCGCGCTCGCCGCGGCGTTCGACACACGCGATGGCGCGGGCACCGCGCGCATCGTCGACCTCTTCGCCCTCGCCTCGCCGCGGCTCAACAAGATCACGCGTCGCGGCTATCTCGCGTGGATCAACGGCGCGCCGAAACTCTGGAATTATTTCTACCAGTGGCTCGACCGCTCGGCGCTGTTTCCGCGCGCGCTCTGGCTGATGCGCACCGAGACGCGTATCCTTGAAAAAATTCTCACCGAGGATCCGCCCGACGTCATCTGCAGCACGTTTCCCGCGTGTACGTTCATGTTGGAAAAACTCCAGCACGAGGGGAAGCTCCGCGCGCCGCACTTCAACATCGTCACCGACTCCATCAGCATCAATTCGCTGTGGTGGCGCGCCGCGTGCAACGGCTGGTTCCTGCCCAACGAAGACTCCGCCGACGTCCTCCGTCGCGCGGGCGTCGAGGCTGACCGGCTGCATGTCTGCGGTTTTCCGGTAGCGGATTTCTTCGCGCGTCACGAGGGTACCCTGCTCCCGCCCGATCTCACGGTGGGTGCGGCGCCCCGCATCCTTTATATTGTGCACTCCGGCACACGCCACGCTGACGAGACTGCGCGACGCTTGCTCGAACATACCGGCTGGGAGGTCACCTGCGCCGTCGGTCGCGACGAAGCGCTCCGCGGCCGCCTCGAAAAACTCGCCGCCAATCGCGCGCGCCCCGCAGAGATTCTCGGCTGGACCAACCAGATTCCGCACCTGCTCATGACGCACCACGTCGTCATCAGCAAAGCCGGCGGCGCGACCACCCAAGAAGCCATCGCAGCGCGCTGCCCGATGATCGTCAATCAGGTCGTGCCCGGTCAGGAGGAAGGCAACTACGAGTTGCTCCGGCGTCATGGTGTTGGCGCGAAAGCCGAGACGCCCGACGCCGTCATCGCCGCGCTCGAGCAAGCGTTCGCCGATCGCGGCCGCGTGTGGCAGCAATGGCGCGCCGCCCTCGAGCCGCTCGCCCGCCCCAACGCCGCGCGCGACATCACCGAAATCGTTTCCGCCCAACCGGCCCCCAAGCCTGCCGCCGCCACGGACCGCCCCGAGGTCGTCGAACTCTCCTCCGCGGTGGCCGACAGCCCGACCACATGAAGACGCGCTTCGTCCTCAATCCCACGTCGGGCCGCAATCGTCGTCGGCCGGAGTTCGCGGGCTCGATCCGCGACTTCATCCGGATGCGCTCGCTCGACGCGGACCTCACCGTCACCGAGGGCCCCGGTCACGCGACCGAGCTCGCCCGAGACGCCGTGCAGGCCGGCGCCACGTGCGTCGTCGCCGTCGGTGGCGACGGCACGATGAACGAGGTCGCGCAGGCTCTCCTGCACACGCCCGCCGCGCTCGCACTCGTCCCCTGCGGCTCGGGCAATGGCCTCGCGCTTCACCTCGGCCTGCCGCGCTCTGCACCCGCCGCGCTCAATCTCATCGCCGGCGACGGCGGTCGCGTCGCCGCCCTCGATACCGGCTGCGCCAATGGCAAACCGTTTTTCAACGCAATGGGTCTCGGCCTCGATGCCGACGTGAGCCATCGCTTCAACACGCTCACCAAACGCGGGCTCCCCGCGTATGTGAAGACTGCCGTCTCAGCCCTGCGCCATCTCCACCCCGAGCGCGTCTCGATCGCCGCGGGCCCGCGTCGCGAGGTGCTCGATGTGCTTCTCGTCGCAGTCGCCAACTCCGACCAATACGGCAACAACGCCCTCATCGCTCCCGGCGCGCGCGTCGATGACGGCACGCTCGATCTCGTGGCCGTGAAGCCCGTCGGTTTCGTCGGCGCTGCCGCTCTCGCCGCGCGTTTGTTTCTCGGCACTTTCGACCGCAGCGAGCACGTGCGGCGTTTCCGCGGCGCACGTTTCGTCATCGAGCGCATGGGGCCCGGCCTTATCCACACCGACGGCGAAACGCATCAGTCCGCCGCGTTCGTCGAGGTCGTCGTCCGCCCACGCAGCCTGCGCGTGCTCGTACCCGCGGCCACGCGCGCTGTCGCCGCCGCCGTCGATTCCACACCGGCCGGCTTTGCCCTGCAGCTCCCATGACCGCCGACGTCTCCACCTGCCCACAGCCCCTCGCGCCCGACGCTCCGTCGGACAAGGCCACGCTCTCGTCGGCATGCGAGGAGCTGCTCTACCAATTTCTCCTGTGGGATTTCGTGGTCAGCCAATTGATCGGCGAAGCCACCCCAACCGACCCCACGGGAGCCCTCGCATGAAAAACGTTCTGCGCGTCCGCACCGTCATCCTTTCCGACGTCCACCTCGGCACCAGCGAGTGCAAGGCCGCCGAAGTGAATCATTTTCTCCGCCACGTCCGTTGCGACAAACTGATTCTCAACGGCGACATCATCGACGGCTGGCAGCTCACGCGTGGCGGCCAGTGGACCAAGGCCCACACGCGCTTCGTCCGCATCGTCCTGAAGAAACTCGAAAAGCGCGACACGCAGGTCGTCTATCTCCGCGGCAATCACGACGACATCCTCGCGAGTTTCCTCCCGCTCTCCTTCGAGAATCTCGAGATCGTCGAAGACTACATCCACGAAGGCCGCAGTGGCCGCTACCTCGTGCTGCACGGCGACGTGTTTGACACCGTCACGAAGAATTTCGTCTTCCTCGCCCACCTCGGCGACTGGGGCTACCGCCTGCTGCTCCGTCTCAATCGCGCCTACAACGCGTGGCGCAAGTGGCGCGGCAAGGAGTACTGGTCGCTCAGCAAGGCGATCAAGGCCCGCGTGAAGGAGGCCGTGAATCACATCTCCAATTTCGAAGACCACATCGCCCAGCTCGCCCGCGCCCGCGGCTGCATGGGCGTGATGTGCGGCCACATCCACACCCCCGCCGACAAGATGCTCGGCGACGTGCACTATTTGAACTCCGGCGACTGGGTCGAGTCGCTCACCGCTCTTGTCGAGCACGAGGACGGCCGCTTCGAACTGATCAACTACATCGACTTCATCCGCACGTACCCACTTGAGCCTGAGGAGTCGGATGTGGCGACTGCCTCAATCGAGACCGCGACACCGGCCGAGGCTTGAGCGATCATCACTGGAACGCTACGGTTGCTTCGTCGGCAGTCCGCCGGACAACGGTTCGGAAAGTCGGAGAAACTGCGTGACTGACACCACCGAGCCACCGGTATCGATCGAGCTCAGCGCTACGCTACCGACGACGTTTTCGGTCAACAAGCACTCGATGTCCCCGGTGCGGTTCACGGTGAGAATCTTCATGACTCGGACGCGCACTTTACGCGCCACTCCGCGTGGATCGCCCAATTGGGTTTCAATCCGATTGCCCACAACGATGCCCTGCTCTGTGAGCTTGTAGTCTTTCGCCGCCAGCAAGGTCCGTTCTGCGACCGTCACGCCTCTCTCTTGCGCCTTGAAGGTGATCCCATTCGCCGAGGTTCCGATCACGACGCTGTCGGCCGAATCAGCCTTCGTCGTGTTGTAGTCAATCCATCGGAACAAGCAGGTGCTCCGCTCCCCGGACTTTTTCTCCCGGACGCTTTTGTTCGAATACACGCTGCTCAATTCAGCGAAGGCCTTTAGCCCACCCGTGCTGGCGGGCGGGACGGTGGTCGGTGCCGTAGTGCATCCCGTCGCGCACTGGAGGATAAGACCAGCCACCAAGACTAAGTACGCAATTGCGTGCCTGCACAGGCTGCGATCCTGTGATTGCTCATTCTGACGAAATTGCTGCATCATGCGTATATCGGCTCTGTCTATTTCAGCGGACCGAAATAGCGCGAGTTTTGATTTAGATCGCGGACGGAATCTAGAACTTCTACGAACTCGCCATTCCAAGAAGAATATTTTTAGGTATCAACGTCCTTCAGCTCCGTCCGCTTCCCTCAGCCATGATTTCCCCTTTCCGCCCCGCTGGCGCACGCCTGCTATCCTGCCTGTGCCTCCTCGTGGCCTTTGCGACGACCGCGCTGGCGCAAAACCTGATCCTGAACGCCAGCTTCGAAGCCCCCTCCCACCCGGATGGCAACCACTACGACGGCATGGTGCCGACCAACTGGAGCGCCGTCTCCGGCTCGGGCTCGATCATCACTAATAATTTCAACTCGCTTTGGTTGAACGCCACCAACGGCAACACGCTCTACTACGTCGGTCTCTCATCGCAGGCAGCATCGATCTCTCAGTCCGGCATCGTGCTCACCGCCGGCACATCGTACGATCTCACTTTCGATCTATCGACTTTGCAAAATTCTTCGCCCGCCGAACTCATGGTGACCTTCGTGGGTGGAGCGCAATCGATCAATCAAACCTTCGATCTCTCCGGCGGTACCAACCACTGGGTCGGCCAATCGTGGCGCTTCACCGCCACGGAAAACGCCAGCTACACCCTCACCCTCGCTTCGCCCAGCGGCTACGCGACCAATATTGATAATTTCTCGCTGATCGCCGTTCCCGAGCCATCGACGGTCGGGGCGTGCATGGGACTCGCGGCGCTGGGCTTGGTCATTCGCGCACGCCGACGAGTACGTTAATCCGGCTGGCGAGCTTGCCGTAACCAAAAAGCGGATACACTTCTGCGCGGGCCTCATCACCGCGCTCAGTGCGGGCGCTCTTTCTTGCGATCGTCGTCGTCCTTGCCGTCCTTCGAGTCTGTTGGCGCCTGTTTCGGTGGCTCGGGGGCTTTCTGCGCCTGCGGAGGAGGTTGTGCGGGCGGGGTCTCGGGCTGAGCTTGAGGTGGGTGCTGATAGCCACGTGGATTATGCGGCGGCTCGTGCTGAGGTTGAGCGGGAGCTTGCGGTGCGGCGTTCGGGATGACTGCTCGTGGCGTCTGCTGCGCTTGCACTTGGGACTGCACCTGCGGCGTGACGACTTGCGCCGGCGCCACGGTGATAGGAGCCGCTTGCGATTCACGGGGACGGTCACGCTCGCGATGCGGCGGATTCGGATTCTGCGCCGGCGGGGTCTGCGCCTTCGGTGCCTGCGGTTGCGGCGATTGCTGCTGCTGTTGTTGGTGCTCGCGCATCCACTGCTCGCGACGTTGCTCTTCCTCGGGCGTGCGCTGGCGCTCACTCGGTCGCTCGTGCACGGGCGGCGCAACCGTGCCAGCGGGCGGTGGCGCGGCGGGAAGCTGCGGAGGCGGCACATTCACCGCGGGCGCTTGCGCCGGATTCGCGGGCGTGCCGGGCGCAGGCGAATAACCGCGCGGATTCCGCGACGGAGTTTGAGTCTGACTGGGCTGCTCGGTGCGCGGCGTTTCGCTCATGCGCCGTGAGGGTTGCGGCACCCGCATGGCAGGCGCAGGTTGAGCCTGAGATGCAGTCCGATTCGGCGCGGTCACTGCCTGCGCTTGCGGCTGCGGCGCCTGTGTCCGCACGCGCTGAGGCGGCAGCTGCCAGCGGTGCGCCCCGGGTGCGTCGAAATGCGGCTGCTGCCAGTGGCCGTGATCGAAGCGATTCCATTGCCCCACCCACACCGCATGGTGACGCCAGTCGAAATCGTGCGTGAGCCACGGCCCCGCGCGATAGGAGTGAATGAAGCGCACCGGCGGTCCGCGGCGCACCGACACCGATGAGAAAAACACCACCTGCGGATCGTACACCGGCACGAAGATCAAATCCGGCTCCGCGGGCTCGATGGCAATGTAGTCGGTCTCGACCACGACCTGCTGCTGCGGCGTGTCGACGAGTGCCCCCGACGCGCGCGCTTTAGCGCGCAGGCGCTGCATCGCATCCATCACGTCGGTCGACTGCGCGACAAACGCATCGCCCACGGCATAGGTCCAATCGGGATTCTGCGCGAGCCACCGCAGCACTTCGGGATAATGTGCGAGCGATTTCACGCTGTCCCCAAAAGACGGGACATCGACCGCACTCGGATCGCTCGATTGATCGAGCAGCGCCACCGCTTGTGCGATTTGCTCAGGCTCGGTCGCCGCGGGCAGGATCAGCGCGACCAGCGCATCGGGGTACAAAGCGATCGGGGCGAGGAGTTGTTCCAGTTCGTCGGCCGAGCGCATCACGACGCCCGGCGTGCCCATGGGCTGTGGCACAGGTGCCTGCCCCGCAGCCATCTTACAAAAGGCCCATCCGCCACCCATCAGTGTCGCGGCTGCGAGTAGACTTCTGAGTGAGTGCGGGTTCATGACGACGAGGGGACTGGGACTATCGTCTTGGACAGCCCGCCCCCGTCCCCGTGCCGGCCCCGCAGGCGATTTCTCTGGATCGGGCTCTTTGAAATAGCGCGCTTATTTCCATCTTAGTATCCAGTCGCTTTTAGTCGACGGCCCGGGACAACGCTTGATTGGTTGCTGCGTCAAGCGAACCACAACCTCCTCTCAATGCCCCCACGTTTCCCTGCATGGATTTCGTTTCTCGCGCTCGGTGCCGCTGCTTTCGCTGCCGAGCCTACCGTCAATTCCCTCGGCATGAAACTCGTGCCGATCGCCGCCGGTGAATTCACGATGGGCGCCACGCAGAAGCCCGCCAACTGGGACGAAGCACCGCAGCATCGCGTGACGATCAGCGCGCCATTTCTCATCGCCGAGACGGAGGTGACCGCGGAGCAGTTTCACAAGTTCAAGCCCGACGCTCCCCTCAACAAAGCCTACGCGCCCTTCGCCGCGGGCATGAGTTGGAACGACGCCGTGGCCTTCTGCGCGTGGCTGAGCAAACAGGAGGGGCGCAACTACCGCCTGCCCACCGAGGCCGAGTGGGAGTACGTCACGCGCGCCGGTCGCGCCGACGATAGTACGAAGTGGGAACTCGCCGCCGACACCGCCAATCCGTGGGGCGTGAAAAATCTGCTCACCGGCCCCGTCGAGTGGTGCGCCGATTGGTACGGCGAGTACGATTTCCCCGCAGAGAAAGATCCCGTCGGTTACGCGAGCGGCCGCACCAAAGTCGTGCGCGGCGGTTATCTCGACACACCGGAGAAATTCAAACCCGCCGATTATCTGCGCCCCTCCAATCGCGCCGGCATCGCGCCCAACTTCGCCGCGTACGCCGACGGCAAACCAAATCCCGAAGGCTACGGCCTGCACCGCATCGGCTTTCGCGTTGTGCTCGCGCCCGCCGTCACGACGACGCCGAAAGCCGTCGAGCCCGCCTACGCCACGCAGGGTGTGAAGCCCGTGCCGGCCGACGTCGCCGCCGCGCCCGATCCGACCAAGCCGTATATCCGCCGCCGGCCGCTGCTGCCGATGCCGCTCGAGGGCCCGATCAACTACGTGAAGGAGCACCGCGCCGGCCTGCACCCGTCGTTTCGCCATCACAATCACAGCCCCGGTTTCGCGCTGCTGCCCAATGGCGACGCGCTGCTGATCATCTACTCGTCCGATTGGGAGTATGAGCCCGAGGTCAGTCTCATCGCCGCGCGCCTGCGCTTCGGCGCCGACCAGTGGGACATGCCGTGTCCGTTCGTCGACACGCAGGGTGCCAACGATCACGCACCGCTCGTCTGGGCCGATGGTGGCAAGATCACGCTCTTCTGGGGCAATCCCCAAGCCGAGGGCCATTTCCCGTTTCAGTCCATCACGTCCGACGACCTCGGCGTGACGTGGAGCGGCGTCAACTACCCGCACATCACCGGCCCGCTCGGCGCCGCGCTCGAGCGCCCGCAGCCGATCAACACCGTCAACCGCGACCGCAACGGCAACGTCTACCTCGCCGTCGACGCCGGTGGCGGCGGCCCGCTCGGCTCGCAGTCGATGCTCTGGGCCACGAGCGACGGTGGCGCCACATGGCACGACACGCTCGGCCGCACGTTTGGCCGGCACACGACGTTCTTCATCACGAAGGATGGAAACATCATGGGCTACGGCGGCAAAAACTCCGGCGTGGACGACTTCATGCCGAGCGCGCTGAGCAAGGACGGCGGCCGCACCTACGAGCTGGGCAAGACGCCCTTCTCCCAGCTCAACAGCGGCCAGCGCCCCTCCGTGCTGCGCCTCGCCGACGGAAAACTTTTCATGGCCGGCGATTTTCAGCCGTCGAAGAAAACGAAGAAGCCCGCGTCGATCACCGAGGAGGGCTCGTACGTCGCGCTCTCCGCCGACGATGGCGCCACGTGGCACATCAAGCGCCTGCCGGGCAATTATTCCGCGCAGCGCAAAATGCCGAGCGTCGGCTACTCCGTCGCGCGCCAAGCGCCCAATGGCATCATCCATCTCATCACGTCCTGCAACGAGCCCGGCTATCACTACGAGCTCAACGAGGCGTGGATCATGAGCGACGCTACGCTCGCCGACGACGATCCGAAGCTCGCCACCAGCGCCGCCACGAGCATCACGCAGGTGCAGGCTCACCGCGAAAACTTCGCCGATGGCCAACCGCGTCTCACGTGGAGCACCGGCCTCGCCGACGACGGTCGCGTGCTGCTCGAGGGCACCGAGACGTGGTACTACGCGGGCGGCAAGACGCAGCACGTCACCACCTACCATCTCGGCAAGAAAACCGGCGCCGAAACCTACTGGTCGCCCGCCGGCACCAAGGAATGGGAGTGGGAGCACCGCCCCGACGGCACGAGCGTCTGGCGCACCTACTGGTCCGACGGCACCAAGCGCTCCGAGTCCACGTGGAAGAACTTCGCCCTCGTCCCCGGCACCGACACCCTCTTCGACCACGCGCCCAAAGCGCCGTAACGGGGTCGAACGCTAAGCGCAAAGACGCGAAGGTTCGCAAAGATTCGCGAAAGAATTCCTACGAGAAAAATTTCTTCGCGAACCTTGGCAATCTTAGCGTCTTCGCGCTTAAACAAGCCTCGGTCTAAAATCTGCTCGGCCCATCTTACTTTTACTTCGCCTGCTTCTTGATCGCTGCGGCGACGAAGGCGGCGAAGAGCGGGTGCGCCTTGTTCGGCTTCGACTGGAATTCTGGGTGGAACTGCACCGCCACGAACCACGGGTGGTCCTTGAGTTCGACGATCTCGACGAGATTGCGCTTCGGGTTCACGCCGCTCACGACGAGGCCCGCGCCTTCGAGTTGCGCGCGGTAGGCGTTGTTGACCTCGAAGCGATGACGATGGCGCTCGGTGATGATGCTCGCGCCGTACGCGCGCGCGGCGTGCGTGCCGGGCTTGAGCGCGCAGTCGTAGCTCCCGAGGCGCATCGTCGCACCCTTGTCGGTGATCTTCTTCTGCTCCTCCATCATGTTGATGACGGGGTGCGGTGAGTTGGCGTCAAACTCGGTGCTGTTGGCTTCCTTCAGTTTCAGCACATCGCGCGCGTACTCGATCACGGCGATCTGCAGGCCGAGACAGAGACCGTAGTACGGGATTTTTTTCGTGCGCGCGTATTTCGCCGCGGCGATCTTGCCCTCCGTGCCACGGTCGCCGAAGCCGCCGGGCACGAGGATGCCATCGAGACCTTTCAAGAGTTTCGTGCCATCGGGGCGCTCGACTTCCTCGGCGTCGATGCGGCGGATGTTGACCTTGCAGTGATTCGCGATGCCCGCGTGCGTGATCGACTCGTAGACGGATTTGTACGCGTCCTGCAGCTCGATGTACTTGCCCACGACACCGATCGTCACCTCGTGCTTAGGCGTGAGGAGGCGGCGGACGACTTCCTCCCAGATGTTCTGCTTCGGCGGCGGATTCTTCAGGCCGAAGAGGTCGACCACGAGCTGGTCCATGCCCTCTTCCTGCAGCGCGAGCGGCAACTCGTAGATCGAGTGCGGCGCGTCGAGGCACTCGATGACGGCCTTCACCGGCACGTTGCAGAACATCGAGAGCTTGGCGCGCAGATCGTCGTCGAGCGGCTTCTCGGTGCGGCACACGAGCACGTGAGGCTGGATGCCGATCTCGCGGAGCTTGGCGACCGATTGCTGCGTGGGCTTGGTCTTCAGCTCGCCCGCCGCGCGCACGTAGGGCACGAGCGTCACGTGGACGAAAATCACGTCGTCCCGGCCCTGCTCGAGCGCGAACTGGCGCATCGCCTCGAGGAACGGCAGGCCCTCGATGTCGCCCGTCGTGCCGCCGATCTCGGTGATGAGTACGTCGACGCCTTTGCCGCCAGCGGCGATGCGTTTTTTGATTTCGTTGGTGACGTGCGGGATCACCTGCACGGTCTTACCGAGGTAGTCGCCCTTGCGCTCCTTCTGGATGACCGCCTCGTACACCTGGCCGGAGGAAAGGCTGTTGAGCCGGGAGAGTTTTCCGCTCGTGAAACGCTCGTAGTGGCCGAGGTCGAGATCGGTCTCGGCGCCATCCTCGAGCACATACACTTCGCCGTGCTGGAAGGGGCTCATCGTGCCCGGATCGACGTTCAGGTAGGGGTCAAATTTCTGGATGCGCACGGTCAGCCCGCGCGCCTCCAGCAGTGCTCCTAGAGACGCCGCCGTCAGGCCTTTGCCCAACGAAGATACCACTCCGCCCGTGACGAAAATGTATTTCACGGGGGGTTAGCCTGACCGCCCGCCTTTTCCCCGTGCAAGATAAAGTTGGGAAATCTGCGTCCGTGAAATTTTCCCGATACGCCTGCTACCGGATGAGCATCCACGCCGCCGTGAGCACGCCCCCCACAACCACCGCGAAAAAGAGCAGCCACAGCATGAGCTTGAGCAGCTTCATCAGTAGCCAGATGCCGACGGCGGCCACCGCCGTCGCCCCGAGGACCATGATCCAGTCGGGATAGATCACCCACCACTCGCGCTGGACCGTCACGACGGTCGACGGCGCTGCCGTCGCGGTCGCGAGCAGGATCGAGGGGAAAATCGCCACACCCCACCCAACACGCGTAACCCGCCTCTCTCCAAGCAAAATGATTTGCGCCGCTCGCATCGCCCCGGCCAACTCGGCGCGATGCACTCCAAGCCCACGCTCCTTTGCTGGCTCACCTGCGACGGTGTCCATATCGACCCCGGCTCCGGCAAACACACCATCCTCGGCATTTTCTCGAATATCCAGGCGCGCCAATTTCCGGTGACGCACCCTTTCATGGTGTGGTTTCTCACCATAACCGACTGCTCGCCCGGCGCCCACAAGCTCAAGATCTCCATGGGCCTCAACTCTGCCAGCCAGCTCCAGCCGCTGATGGAGCGCCCCTTCGAGTCGCAGAGCCCCCTGCACCGCATCAATCTCATCAACGAGATCCGCAATCTCACCTTCCCCGCCGCCGGCGAGTACTCCCTCCTCATCGAAATCGACGACGAGCCCCTCCTCGCGACGAACATGACAATCACGGGTTGATCCGCTGCATCTTACGACCATTCCATGACCGCTGCTCCCGCTTCCCCCAAATATCAATTTGATCTCGTCGGCGTCGGCGCGCCGATCATGGACGTCGTGGCGACCGTGCCCGACTCGTTCCTCACGCACACCACCGGCGAGAAGGGCGGCATGGTGATGGTCGATGCGACCGAGCTATCCCGTCTCGTCGGCCTGCTCCCCGCCCCGCCCGCGCTCACGCCCGGCGGCTCTGCAGCCAACACCACCTTCAACGCCACGCGGCTCGGCCTGCGCACGACGTTCGTCGGCAAGCTCGGCGGCGACGAGATCGCGCGCAGCTACCGCGAGCGCTTCGCCCAAGCCGGTGTCGACACCGGGCGCTACAAGCACAGCACGCTGCCCAACGCCCGCTGCCTCATCCTCACCACGCCCGACGCGCAGCGCACGATGCGCACCGATCTCGGCGCGGTCTTCACGCTCTCGCCCGCCGAGATCACGCCCGCCGACTTCGCCGGTGCTCGTCACGCGCACATCGAGGGCTACGTGGTCTTCAATCAGGCGCTCGCCGACGCCGTGCTCACTTCCGCCCGCGCCGCCGGCTGCACTGTCGGTCTATCGCTCGCCTCCTTCGAGGTCGTCGCCGCCGCGCGCACGTGGCTGCTCGATCAGCTGAAAGCCGGCCTCGCCCTCGTCCTCGCCAACGACGACGAGGCCCGCACGCTCTTCCCCGATCTCCCCTCGGCCACGCCGGAGGACTACGCTGCGCACGCCCGTCGTCTCGCCTCCTACGGCGGCACGGCCGCCATCACGCTCGGTCGCGCCGGCGCGTGGGTCGCGCGAGGCAACGAGCTGCACCGCATCGCGCCCGTCGTCGTCTCCGACGCCATCGACACCAACGGCGCGGGCGACGCCTGGGCCGCCGGCTTCCTCTCCGCGTGGCTGCGCGACCAACCGCTCGACGTGTGCGGCAAGATCGCCTCGCTCCTCGGCGCCGAAACCGTCCGCCACCTCGGCCCAATCATCCCCGACGTCGCGTGGCCCACCGTACACAATAACGCCCGCGCCCTCGCGGGAAACTGAGCTCTAGCCACAGAGGACGCGGAGAAAAACTTTGAGGCCACGGAGGATCAATCCTCTGTGGCCTCTCTCTTTTTCTCAGTGCTCTCTGTGTCCCAAAAAAACCTCACTTCGTCGGCGTATCCAGATCGGCGATACCTTTCTTCGCGCCGCTGTTGTCGGGACTGATCTTCAGCGCCGCCTCGAAGCGGGCGCGGGCCTCGTCTTTGCGGCCGAGCTTCACCAGCATCTTTCCGCAGTTCACCTGCGCCCACGCATTCGTCGGCTTCAGCTTCGCCGCCGCATCGAGGTGCGTGTAGGCTTCCGCGAAGTTTTCGTCGCGCTCCGCCACGTAGGCCAATTCGACCTCACCGAGGTACGGGTCGAGCTTCTGGATTTTCAGCGCGTACTCCTTCGCCTTCTCGATGCTGCCGCCGGCGATCTCCGGAGCATTGGAGTAAAAGCGAGAGAGGCCAATCAATCCGCCTACGTCATTGGGATCGAGCTCCACGGCCTTCGTGAAGGCCTTCTTCATCTTGCCCGACATCGAGGCCTTTTCCACGAAGTTCACTTCGCCGATGCGCGAGCCGAGCGCCGACCCCAGCTGGGTGAAATACTTGGCCTTCGTCGCATCGAGCGTCGTAGCCTTCTCGGCGAGCTTCACCGCCTCGGCGGCGTTTTTCTGCGCGAGGCGCAATTGGCTCAGCAGATAAAAAGGCTCGGCGTCCTTCGCGTCCGCGCCCGTGAGCGGTTCGAGGAGCGAATTGGCCTTGGCGTAGTCGCCCGCGGCGACTGCGGCGCGCACGTCGGCCATGAGACTGGAAGCGGGCGCTTCGGCGGCTTGGCTGCAAAGCAGACCCGCGAGGAGAAACAACGGATAGAACAGGATGCGATTCATGGTGATATTGATTTGGGTTGGAAAAAATCATTCGGTCTGGAGCGCGCGTGTGGGCTCGAGGCGCGCCGCCCGCCACGCGGGCAGCAACGCCGCCACAACGACCATCGACGGCAGGAACAGCGCGAGCGCGCCGAGCACGAGCGGGTCGGTCGGCTGCACTCCGTAGAGTGCGCCGCGCAGGAGTTGCGTGGCCGCCAGCGCGCCAGCCAATCCCGCCGCGACACCCAGTGCTGCGGGCTGCAGCGCGCGGCCCAGCACCCAGCCGATGATCGTCGCAGGCGCCGCTCCGAGCGCCATGCGCACGCCGATCTCGCGCGTCCGCTGGCCGACCGTGAAGGAGATGCTCGCATAAATGCCGAAGGCCGAAAGACCCAGCGCCACGAGCGCAAAGCCGCCGAATAGCTGCGCCCGCAAGCGCGGCTGCGTCGCCGTGCGCGCTATCGCCTCGTCCATCGTGCGCACGTTCATCGTGAGCGTGGGATCGGCCCGGCGCATCGCGGCCTGCACCGCCGCGGCGCTCGCATTGCCGCGCACGAGCACGGTGGAGAAAAACCACGGCGATTGCCGCTGCGGCACATAGACCTGCGGCGTCGGATCGTCTGCCTGCGTGTCCTGCTTCACATCGGCCACCACACCGACGATCTCGCGATACCCGCGCACCGACCACGGCAGCATGCGGATGCGCTTGCCGAGCGGATCGGCGTCGCCGAAGAGGCGCTGCGCGAGCGCTTGGTTGATGATGCACACCGGATGTGTCGCCGCGGCCGCGAGATTGTCGCGATCCTCAAAGGTGCGCCCCCGACGGAGAGAGATGTGCAGCGTCTGGAAATAATCCTGCCCCACCGCATTGAACACCGCCTCATCAGAGTTGCCTTCTTCCGTCGGTCGGCCCTCGACCCAGAAGGGATAGCGCAGCGCGATGCCGCACAGCGGCGCACTGCTGTTCATCGCGACACTCTCCACGCCGGGCTCACGACGCACCTCCGCCATCACGCGCTCGTAGTAGTCGCCGAGCTGTTGAAAATCCTTCCAGCGCGCCTGCGGCGGCGAGATGCGCAGCGCGAGCACCTGCGCCGGATCGAAGCCCGGTGACGTCTGCTCCAGCGCCAGCAGGCTCTTCATCAGCAGCCCTGCACCCGCAAGCACCACGAGCGTGATCGCGATCTGGCCCGCAATCAGCGCGCCCTGCAACTGGCCGGCGAAACGGCTCGATGCGCCACGGCTGCCGCCGGACTTGAGCAGCTCATTCACATTCGCGCGCAGCACCTGCCACGCGGGCAAGAGACCAAAGAGGATGCCCGTGAGTCCCGAGATACCCAAGGCAAACGCCAGCGCCGTGCCATCAACGCCGATGCCATGCGACCTCGGAATCAGCCCCGGCGGAAGCGCCGCGGCCACCGCCGGCAAGGCCGCCGCCGCCAGCGCCACGCCCGCCACGCCGCCCGCAAGGGCGAGCAACGCGCTCTCCCACAGCACCGCGCGCGCCAGGGTCTGCGGCGTCGCGCCGAGCGCGAGCCGCACCGCGAGCTCCGGCCAGCGCGCCACGCCACGCGCCAGCATGAGGTTGGCGAGATTCACACACGCCACGAGGAGCACCAGCCCCACCGCGCCGACGAGGAGCAGCAGCGACGAGCGCAACCCTCCCACCCGCAGCTCGAGCAGCGGCTGCACGCTGAAGGCCCAGCCTTTGTTCGTGTTCGGATATTCCTGCGCGAGCGCAGTGGCGAGTCCGGCCGCCTCCACCTGCGCCGCCCCGAGCGACGCAGTGGGCTTCAGCCGGCCGACCGTCGCCCAGTAGCGCGAGTCGCGCACCATGTTTTCCCCGGCCTCCACCGGAAACGGCAGCCACACGTCGGCAAACTCCGGTTCACGAAACTCGTCCGGCATCACGCCCACGATCGTCGTCGGCTGGTCGTCGAGGAGGATGGTCTGACCGATCACCTCGCGCTTCTCCGCGAAGTGCCGCCGCCACGCCGCGAAGCTGAGCACCGCGGTACGCGCACTGCCGGTAGAAAACTCATCCGCGTTGAACGTGCGCCCGATCAGCGGCTTCACGCCGAAGACCGTGAAAAACTCCTCCGTGACCTTGCCACAGATCAACTGCACCGGCTCCGCCCCGCTCGGCGCGTAGCCCGCGAAGTCCGGTCGAAACGCCGCCAGGGCCACGTAGCCCTGCCCGCGCTCCTTGAGATCGCGAAAATCCGCCAGCGACAGCGCCGGCTGCACGATGCCTTTCGACGAATTGAGCGACTTGAAGCCCACCAACCGCTCCGGCTGCGGATACGGCAGCGGGCGCTCGATGATCGACTGGAAGATGGAGAAGATCGCGACATTGGCCCCGATGCCCAGCGCCAGCATCGCGATCGCGAGCAGCGAAAATCCCGGCGCACGGCGCAGGTGGCGGAAAGCGGAGGCGATTTCGAGGAGGAGCGTCGACATGGGGCGTTTGAGTACCCCACCAACCTACCAGACCACCCCGCCCCGCCGCATCGCCCGGAAGTCACCCCGCAGGTCATACCCGACCATGACTCCTTAACATGACAGCCGATGGTGAAACGCTAATCCGCGCTAATCCATCAGCGAAGATTAGCGCCAATTAGCGTTCCATCCGTTAGCCGCAAAAATGCGCAAAAATTCCCTTCCTCCGAAAATATCCCCATCGCGCCTATAGGCGCGCAGAAGCCACGAGTCGCAGCCTTGGAAATTCTGCGCCTTCTTGCGGCCAATACTTCAGCTTAGAGATACCCCAGCTCCCGCGCCTTCAGTGCCGCCTGCGTGCGGTCGAGCACCCCAAGCTTACCGAGCACATTAGTCATGTGGTTTTTCACTGTACCCTCGGTGATATTGAGCTGCGCGCCGATTTCCTTGTTGCTGCAGCCGGCGGCGAGAAGTTTCAGGACGCCGAGTTCGCGCTCAGAGAGCGGGTCAGCAAGCGGCTGCGCGGCGCGTTTGGCCTCGCGAGAGGAGAGGCGGTTCAGCTCGGCCATCATCTTCGCCGCGACCGATGGCTCCAGGACGGAGGTGCCTTGCGCAGCCGCGCGCACGGAGTCGCAGAGTTTGTCCGCTGAGCAGGCTTTAAGCAGATAGCCGATCGCACCCGCACGCATCGCCTCGAAAATCTCCTCGTCCTCCTCGAAAGTCGTCAGCACCACCACGCGCGCCGTCGGCACCGCCGCGAGGACTTTGCGCGTCGCTTCGACGCCCCCCATCACCGGCATGCGGAGATCCATGAGGACCACGTCGGGCTTGTGCGTGCGCGCGAGCGTGACAGCGCGCTCGCCGTTTTCCGCCTCGGCCACGATCTCGAAATCATTCTGCAGCGCCAGCAACGTGCGCAGCGCTTCGCGAAACAGCGACTGGTCGTCGACCAACATGAGCCGGATCTTTTTCATGCGGGCACCTCGATCGTCAGCGCGAAGCCACCCTCGCTGCGATTGCCCGACTCCACGCGCCCACCAAGCACCTCGATGCGCTCGCGAATACCACGCAGACCGAAGCCCGCGCTTTCCGCCCCTTTGCGCCCGCCGCCGTTGTCTAGGACCGCGAGCCGCACGCGACCCTGCGGGCGAAAATCCAGCATCACTTCTGCACCCGACGCCGCGGCGTGCTTGCGAACATTCGTGAGTCCCTCCTGCGCCGAGCGAAACAATGCGTGCTCCACCCCCGGCGGCAGCGGCCGCGCCGCACCTTCGACGCGCATCGTCACCGGCAGACCCGCATCCACCGTCAGCGCCTGCAGCGCCTCCGGCAGCGGCGGCCGATTGGTGTCTGCGCGCAGGCTGCCGACCGAGCGGCGGACGTCGTCGAGCGCTTCGCTGGTGAGTTTCGCGGCCTTTATCACCGCTTCACGCGCACGCTCCGGCTGCGTCGGCAAGAGCGCCGCCGCCGCATCGAGCTGGGTTTTCACGACGGTGAGATAGTGGCCCACACCATCGTGGATTTCGCGCGCGACTCGATTGCGCTCACGCGTGGTGGCAAGTTCCTCGGCCTGCGCCGCGTGGGTGCGAAGATGCTCGTTGGCGATCTCGAGCTCGCGGCGGAATTTCTCCTCCCGCTCGCGCGAGTTGAGCGCCTGCTTGGTGATGAGAGTAAACGCGATCGTGAACGCAAAACCGGCGAGATAATTGATGCAGGCCTGCGCCGCACCCGACCAGCCAAAGGGTACCGCCCAGAGCGCAATGTTAATCCCAAAGAGATAAACTCCCACCGCTACCGCCCAGCGCGCTGGTAGATCGAAAATCGCCTGACTCATGAGCGGCAGCACGAGGATGCCCATGAAACCGCGCGTCGGGCTCCAGATCAGGATCGCGGTCAGGATCGCACACTGCGTCGCGAAATAGATGATCAGCCCGCGCCGTCCCTTGCCCTGCAGCAAGCTGCCGTCGAAAATCCCGAGCGCAGCATAAACGGCTCCGAGGAAGAACACCACCGGCACCATCCAAGGCCCGGCATAGTAGCGCTGGTTGGCGAAAAATCCGCCGTAGCAGGTCAGCACGACTGCCGAGTAGGCAAAGGCGCCGTACAGGCTTCCGGTCCGGTGGGTCTCGTAGGGTTCGCAGCGCGACATCGCCGACACCTTACCATGCCGTGGGGGCTTGGCGATATAGGAAGGAAGTCATGCCGTGGACATGACCCGCCGGTGACTTTCCGGCGATGCAGTCGCCACGCGTGTTTTGGTAAATTGGTGACCGTCGCCCTCCCGCGGCCCAACATTTCACCTACCTCTTTCTCATGCTCGCCCTCTCCTCCGTCACCAAACGCTACGGCACCCTCACCGCCCTCGATGGCGTTTCGCTTGAGATCGGTCGTGGTGAATTCTTCGGCCTGCTCGGGCCCAATGGCGCCGGCAAGTCCACGCTCATGTCGCTGCTCTCCGGGCTCCGTGCTGCCGACTCAGGCACACTCACTCTCGATGGCGCGGCGCTCGGCACCCGCAACTCCGCCGCTCGCACGGCCCTCGGCCTCGTGCCGCAGAGCATCGCACTCTACGAGAATCTCAGCGCCGAGCAGAATCTCCGCATCTTCGGCGAACTCTACGGCCTGAGCGGCGCG
Source organism: Verrucomicrobiota bacterium (assembly GCA_048498795.1). Taxonomy (GTDB): domain Bacteria; phylum Verrucomicrobiota; class Verrucomicrobiia; order Opitutales; family Opitutaceae; genus JBEHXH01. The sequence continues at coordinate 99,427 of JBEHXH010000013.1, read as the reverse complement.
ACGCTCCGCGAGCGCGTCGACGAAGCGCTCGATGCGGTGCAGCTCGCCGACCGCCGCCGCGACATCGTCGGCACCTTTTCCGGCGGCATGCAGCGCCGGCTCAACCTCGTCGCCTCCCTGCTCCATCGCCCCAAACTCCTGCTCTGCGACGAGCCGACCGTCGGCGTCGATCCACAGTCGCGCAATGCGATCTTCGAGTACCTCGAAAAGCTCAACCGCGATGGCCTTACGATCATCTACTCCACGCACTACATGGAGGAGGCCACGCGGCTCTGCTCGCGCATCGGCATCATCGACCACGGCAAGATCCTCGCGCTCGGCTCGCTCGACGAGCTGCTGACTCAGCTACCCTTCGAGGAAGAAATCGTCTTCGCCGCCACGCCCGCCACCGCGCCTCTGGCTGCGCAACTCGCCGCTCATGGCGAACTGATCACGCGCGACGAGGAGCACCGTTTCCGTCCACGCGCCGATTTCAAGCTCTCCGCCTTCTACGCCCTCGCTGAGCGATACGTGCTAGCTCCGCGACTATTCACGCAGAGCCGACCGTCGCTCGAAGCCGTATTCCTCCACCTCACCGGCCGCACGCTGCGCGAGTAAGCCACCCGCCCAATCGAACAATCTAAAATCTCTTTCCCCATGCGCACCATTCTCACGCTCGTCAAAAAGGACCTCGCCAACTTCCGCCGAAATCGCAGCGCGATGGTCATCACCTTTCTCGTACCGGTCGCTCTCATCTACATCTTCGGCCAGGTCTTCGGGCTCAACCGCAAGGACTCCGGCCCCACGGGCATCGACCTCGGCGTGGTCGACGACAGTCACACGCCCGCCGCGCAAAAACTCGTCGATGCACTCAAGGCCGAAAAATCCTTCGCCGTCCGCACGAAATTCATCGCGCGCGACAAGTCTGAGCGCCCGCTCACCGAGGACGATGTCCGGGCGATGATCAAGAACCGCGAACTGCGCTTCGCTGTCGTAATCCCCGCCGATCTCGTCTCCGAGAAAAAAATCGGCCTGCACCTGAAAATCCTCTCCGACCCGCGCAACGAGATCGAGACCCAGCTCGTGAACGGCCTTCTCCAAAAGACGATTTTCTCCAACGTCCCCGATCTCCTCGGCCAGTCGCTGCAAGCAAACACGAAAAAGCTCCTCGGCAACTCGAAGTACACGCAGTTCAACGGCGAAATTGCTGGTGCCGTATCGAAGGCCTTCGGCGGTGACCCCAAGGAGATCCAGAAATCCATCGAATCAGGCGAGTTCATCCCCAAGATCGACCCCGATACCTCTTCCACAACCGCGGCATCCGGCTCCGCCAAGAAGAGCGACGCCGCCGATATTTTCTCCAAGATCATCAAGATCGATGGCGAACAGCTCGTCGGCAAACAGGTGAAGTCTCCCGCCGCCACGCGCATCGTCGGCGGCTGGGCGATGATGTTTCTCCTCTTTTCGCTGAGCGCCGGTGCCGCGGCCTTCTTCGATGAGAAAAACACCGGCATCTTCCAGCGCATCCTTACCGCGCCGGTCACCCGCGCCCAGTTGCTCTGGAGCCGGTTTCTCTACGGCATCTTCATCGGCCTTGTGCAGCTCACCGCCCTCTTCTTCGCCGGCAGCCTGATGTACGGCATCGACGTGTTGCCGCATCTGCCGCTGCTACTGGTCGTCTGCGTCGCGGCCGCCGCGGCCTGCACCGCCTTCGGCATGTTCATCGCCGCCTTCACGCCCAACGCCCAGGCCGCCAGCGGGCTCTCCACGCTCCTCGTCCTCACCATGAGCGCCACCGGCGGTGCGTGGTTCCCGATGAGCCTGATGCCGCCTTTCATGCAGAGCATCGGCAAATTCACCCTCGTATACTGGTCGATGGAAGGCTTCTCGCAGGTGCTCTGGGCTGGGCAGTCATTCATGCAGGTGCTGCCCACGATCGGCGTTCTCGTCGCCATCGCCGGTGGTGTGATGTCGCTCGCCGTCTGGCGGCTCAATCAGCGCAATCTCTTCGGCTGATAGTTTCCGAGGTAGGGACGGGCGGCCCGCCCGTCCAGCCTGGCTGAGAACTCCAGGCTCGATCCGGACGCGCGAGCCGCGCGTCCCTACCTATATCGCCCGGTCGGTGACGGAAATTTTCCGTGCCTTCCGGGCGTTTCGGCGTAGGTTAACCGATTCATGTCCGCCGACCTCGCCCAACTCGTCACGTCCTTGGCTCAACGCGCGCGCGCCGCGTCGCTAGTGCTTGCGACGGTGCCGACCGCGGCGAAGAACGCCTCCCTCGAAAAACTCGCGGGCCTGATCGACGCCTCGCACGCCGATCTGCTCGAGGCCAACGCCCGCGACCTCGCCTCGCCCGAGGCGGCCGCGCTCACGCCCGCCGCCCGCGATCGCCTGAAACTTTCGCCCAAGAGTCTCGGCCAGCTCGCCCAATCCGTGCGTGAGGTCGCCGCGCTGCCCGATCCCGTCGGCGTCGTGCTCGGCGAGACCACGCGCCCCAACGGCCTGCGCATCCGCAAGGTTCGCGTGCCCATCGGCGTGATCGGTATCATCTACGAGTCGCGGCCCAACGTCACCGTCGACTGCGCGATCCTCTGCCTCAAGAGCGGCAACGCCTCTATCCTTCGCGGCGGCAAAGAGTGCTTTCATACCAACACCGCGCTCGCCGCGCTCATCCAACAGGCGCTCGCCGCCGCCGGCCTGCCCGCCGACGCCGTGCAGCTCGTGCCCACGACCGACCGCGCCGCGCTCACCACGCTCCTCAAGCTCGACTCGCTGATCCACTGCATCATCCCGCGCGGGGGCGAGGCGCTAATCCGCTTCGTCGCGCAGAACTCCACCATCCCCGTCATCAAGCACTACAAGGGCGTGTGCTTCGTGTACGTCGACGCCGCTGCGGACCTCGCCATGGCCGAGCAGATCACGCTCAACGCGAAAGTCACTCGCCCCAGCGCGTGCAACTCCGCCGAGCAACTGCTTGTACATCGCAACGTCGCCGAGAAATTTCTCCCGTCTGTCGCTCGCGCCCTGCTCGCGAAAAACGTCCAGCTCCGCTGTGACCCCGCCAGCGCCGCGATCCTCGCCGCCGCGCAAGTTGCCACCACACCCGCGACCGAAGCCGACTATACGACTGAATTTCTCGACTACGTGATCGCGATCCGCGTTGTCGATTCGCTCGACGTCGCCATCGCCACCATCAACCGCGACAGCTCGAATCACAGCGACGCCATCGTCACCGCCGACGAGCCAGCTGCGCGCCGCTTCCTCGCGGAGATCGACAGCGCCACGGTGTTTTGGAATGCGAGCACGCGCTTTAACGATGGCTTCGAGTTTGGCTTCGGCGCCGAGATTGGCATCAGCACCGATCGTCTCCATGCGCGCGGCCCGATGGGCCTGCCCGAGCTCTGCTCGTATAAATATCTTATCGAGGGCAACGGCCAGACCCGCGGTTGAGCTCAGTGTACGACCCGCCGGAAGGAACATCCGTGCCCGCCTCGACAACTCACCAGACGTGAAACTGCGCCTCCTCCCGCTCTCCTTCGCGTTCATCGCCGCTCTCGCGTGGTCCGGCTGCGGCACACTCCGCACCGGCCTCAATCTTCCGCTCAACGGCAAGCCGAGCCTCAATAGCAGCGTGAGCGTCCCGCTAGGTAAATAGCCCCCGGCTTCCGCTTCTGTTTCTCTTCTTCATGAAACCCATCCGCTGGACTCGCCTCGCCACTCGTGACGTTTTGCGCGACCGCTGGGTGCGGCTGCGCGCGGACCGCTGCGAGATCGCACCGGGGAAGGTGCTCGATCCGTTCTACGTGCTCGAGGAGCACGAGTGGGTGCACGCCATCGCATTCAACATTGCCGGCGAAATCCTCCTTGTGCGACAGTATCGCTACCCGGCCGACGCCTTCACCTGGGAGCTGCCCGGCGGCATGGTTGACCGCGCCGAAGACCTGATGACTGCAGCCCAGCGCGAGCTGCGCGAGGAAACCGGCGCGACCGCCCAGCGTTGGCGCCAAGTTGCCTCCGCGTATCCCAATCCCGCGCGGCAGACTAATCGCGTGCACGGCTTCATCGCCGAGGACGCCGTCATCGACTCGCCCCTCGCGCTCGATCACTCGGAGGCGATCGAGTGCGCATTTCACTCCGTGGCATCCGTCTTTGAGCTGATTCGCCGCGGCGAGTTTTCTCAGGCCAATCACATCGCACTACTCTACTTGGCCCTCGATCATCTTGGCCAAATCAAGCATCAGCCGGCAACACATTGAGGTTGACCGGCTTTATTTCTGTCTCTACAGAAATGACCGCAATGCCTAAACTGACTCCAGCTCAACAACGCTTCGTCCTCCACTGGGGCGAGATGGGCACCCGTTGGGGCATCAATCGCACGGTGGCGCAGATCCACGCCCTGCTCTTCATCAACAAGGAGCCGCTCAATGCCGAGGAGATTTCGGCCACCCTCGACGCCGCCCGGTCGAACGTCAGCACCAGCTTGCGCGAGCTGCAGGGCTGGGGACTCATCCGCATCGTCCACCTCGTAAACGACAAGCGCGACCATTTCGAGTCGATCAAGGACGTCTGGGAGATGTTTCGCATCATCGCCGACACCCGCAAACGCCGCGAGATCGATCCCACCCGCGCGCTCCTGCAGGAAATCCTCGCCGAACCCAAGGAGCTCGATCCCTACACGCGCGAGCGCCTGCAGAGTTTGGGCGAGTTCTTCGAAGTAACTGGCACGTGGTACAGCCAAGTCAGCCACTGGCCGCGCAACACGCTTATCCGCTTTCTCACCCTCGGTGAAAAGACCCTTAAATTAATCGGATTGGGCTAGCGCCTTTTTTTAATGCCTAATTTCTGTTATTACCGAAATGTCCGATTTTGTAATTACTCACGATCATGAATGCAAAAATCGACCCGGTCCGCCCTGCCACGCTTACACCAGCCGATACGCTGTTTGTTTCCGACTGGCGCGACTTTCTCTTCGTGAATTTCTCGGTGCCCCCGGAAATGCTCCAGCCGCATGTGCCCTTTGCCCTGGACCTGCATGAGGGCCGAGCCTTCGTGAGTCTGGTCTCATTTGACCTGAATCGGATACACGTGAAGAGCCATGAGCTCGCGACCCGCTGGCTGCTGCGCCCGGTGTCGGATCACGCCTTTCTGAATGTCCGCACCTACGTCGTCCATGAGGGTAAGCCGGGCATCTGCTTTCTCGCCGAGTGGATTCCAAATCCGCTCAGCCTCATCTGCGGGCCGCTCACCTACGGGCTGCCCTACCGGCTGGGCCGCTTCGAGCGCGAGAAGCGCGACTGCGATGGCGTGGGCCACGTCGTCGTGCGTGATCCTCGGCGGGACGAGACGCTCGCGCTGACGTATCCGACCAACCGCGACAACTTGCGCCCCTGCGAACCCGGCAGCGCCGATGAGTTTCTGCTCGAGCGCTACACCGCGTACACGTTTCGGGGAAAAGTGCGCCGCCGCTTCGATGTCGCTCACGCCCCCTGGCAGATGCGGCGAGCCGACTGGGTGCGCTACGAGCCCGAGCTGGTGACTCGGGCGTTTCCTTGGTTTCGCGTCGCCACGCTCCACAGCGCGCAGGTGTCGCCGGGCGTGGACGACGTGCAGATGGGCTACCCGCATCAACTCGACGCAGCAGAGTCAGCCGGCGATTGGTCGCTTCACACTCGCCCCATGACGCCCGCAGCCTAGCGTGCGCCCATGCGAATCTCCCCGATTGCCCGATTCACCCTGCTCTTTGCCACGGCCAGCTTGCTGCGCGCCGCCGATGTGGCGCCCGCACTGCGACCGATCACGCCCGAGGACCTTTGGGCGATCAAGCGACCCGGCGCGCTCGATCTCTCGCCCGATGGAGCACGCCTCGTGTTCACCGTGCAGGAATTCAACCTCGAGAAGAATAACTCGCAGAAACACCTCTGGCTCCTCGATACCGCCACCGGTGCGGCGCGCGCGCTGACGACGGCGGAGAGTTCCGACAGCTCGCCCGTGTGGTCACCCGATGGCTCGCGCATCGCCTTCACCGCCAAGCGCGGCACCGACGAGCAACCCTCGCTTTACGTGCTGCCCGCCTCCGGCGGCGAAGCGGAGAAGATCGTCGAGCTGCCGCTCACGGTCTCGTCGCCGAAGTGGCTGCCTGATGGGAAGCGCGTGATCGTCGTCACCAGCGTCCTCCCCGCCCTTGCGGCCGATGCGGACGCGATGAAGAAAGAGCTCAAGAAGCAGAAAGAGTCCAAGGTCACCGCCAAAGCCACCGAGGACGCCGCCTTCCGCTACTTCGACACGTGGCAGACCGACGGCCAGGCCACGCACCTCGTGCTCGTGGATATTGCGACGCACAAGACTACCGACCTCACGCCAAAGTGGGACCGCCGCTTCCGCCTGGATGGCGAGACGCAGTTCGACATTTCTCCCGACGGCAAGTGGCTCGTCCTCGGCGCGGGCACCACGCCGCCGCCCTACCGCTCCGGCGAGGAAAACACCGACCTCTACCTGCTCTCCGTCGATGATCCTTCGACGGCATGGAAAAACCTCACGAGCGACAATCCCTACTCCGACGACAGCCCGGTCTTCAGCCCCGATGGCCGTTCGCTCCTCTTCAGCCGCGGCGTGCTCGCGCATGGCGCGACAGGCTTTGATCGCCTGATGAAGCTCGACGTCGCCTCCGGCAAGATCACGCGCCTCCTCGCCGACGCCGATCTCTCGGTGAGCGACGTGCACTTCGCGCGCGATGGAAACGCGTTTTACTTCCGCGCCGAGGATCGCGGTCGCACGAAAGTCTTCACCGCCTCTGCCGATGGCACCGGCCTCAAGGCCCTCGTCAGCGACGGCACCAACTCCACCCTCGTCGTCGGCGCGAAGCAGGCGTTTTTCTTGCATCAGAATTTCTCACGGCCCGACGAAGTGTGGTCGCTCGATCTCGCGACCGGCGCGAGCGGCGTGCGCACGCATCTCAACGATGACCTCTTTGCCAAGCTCAAGCTCGGCAAGGTCGAGGAGTACACGTTTACCGGCGCGGCCGGGGACAAGATCGAGGGCTGGCTGATCCTGCCGCCCGACTTCGATCCCGCGAAAAAGTATCCGCTGCTCAATCTCATGCATGGCGGCCCCGCCACGATGATCGGCGACATGTGGCAGCCCCGGTGGAATGCGCACGTCTTCGTCGCACCCGACAAAGCCGTACCCGAGGGCTACGTCGCCACGTGGATGAATCGCCACGGCTCGACCGGCTTCGGCGAGAAATTTGTGGCGAGCATCGACGGCGCGTGGGGCGACATGCCGTTCGAGGACATCATGAAGGGCACCGATTACCTCCTCGCGCAGCACAGCTATCTCGACGCCAACCGCACCGCCGCGCTCGGCGCAAGCTACGGCGGCTACATGGCCGCGTGGGTCTGCGGCCACACGCAGCGCTTCAAGACGATCGTGTGCCACGCAGGGGTGACCGATTTCGACACGCAGTTCGCGTCCGACGCCGCGCTCCGCTGGCAGGAGGCAAAGATGGGCGGCGCGCCGTGGAACCGCACGCCCGCCTACTCGAAGCAGAACCCGATGACCTACGCCGCCAACTTCAAGACGCCCACGCTCGTGATTCACGGTGGCATCGACTACCGCGTGCCCGAGGCGCAGGGCATCGTCTTCTACGCCGCACTCCAGGCGCAGCAAATCCCGTCGCGCCTCGTCGAATTTCCCGACGAAAACCACTGGGTGCTGCACCCGCAAAACTCCGTCTACTGGTACGGCGAGGTGCGCAACTGGCTCGTGCGCTGGGTGAAGTAACGAGCCGTTTTTAGGAACGCTAATCGTCGCTGATCTGCGCTAATCCGATCAGCGAAGATTAGCGCGGATCAGCGTTCCCTATTCTGAATCTCACTCCGCGACCTCGAACCAGAAAGGCGCGAACACTTCCTTGCCGCCGAGGTTCACCTGCGCCCAGACGACGTAGCGGCCGGGGCGAGGGATCGTGATCTTGAAATTCAGGGTGGGCTTCACCGCATCCGGCGCCTGCGTGAGATCGGCCTCCATCGGGTGCAGGTGGGCGAAGCCGCTGCGAGATTCGTCGAAAGCAACGAGGTGCGCGAAGGCACCCATCACCGGCTGCATGGGCACGCGCGCGCCCTTCGGCTCGGTCACGATCAACTGCAGATCGGCGGGCTGGCGCGCGCGGATGGCACCACCCGTGGCGCGCAGTTCGAAGCGATAGCCTTCGCGCTGCGTCGTCCAGTTGTCCTCGTGCTGCAGCGTGAGCGAGTAGCCCGCAGGCAGGCCGGCACGGCCGATCGGCAGGTCGGCGCTGGCGTAGAGGCTGCGCGCGGTGGCGGCGGGCGTGAAATCGGCGAAGACGCGGTACATGCCTTCGCGCTTCGGCGTGAAGGCAAAGGTCCACTCGCCCGCGCGCTTCGCGGGCTCCGGGTGCACGTGCTGGTAGTCGTCGAGCCACGGATCGACGATCAGGAGGTGCAGCAGCTTCGTGTGCGCGATGAGCAAATCCTCGGGCGCGATAGCTTTGCCGCTGCCGGTCTTCAGCGTGAGCGTCAGGCGGACTTCTTTTCCCGGCGCGTACGGTTGGCCCATTTCGCCGGGATCGGTCGGCGCGAGGGTCATCGTCACCGGGGACTTCACCGCAACCACGGGGATGAACTGCGGGTTGAGCGGATCGCAGAAGTCGATGGAGTTTCGCCCCGTCACGCGAAAGTCCATATGGTTGAGATTCGTGCCCGTCGGCAGGAAGCGCAGGAAGAGAAACATACCCACCGCGCCGAGCGTGATGAGCACGATCTGGTTTCGCTGGGGCTTGGTCAGGCCGAGGGTCATGGGAAAAGCACTACACCGGCCGGGCGGCCGGGGTTCCGCTCAACGCTGCATCTTCGCGACGAAATCCTTCGGCTCCCACACGCTGCCGTCGGCGCGGTGGATGATCTTGCCGTTATCGTCGATGAGGAGGGTCGAGAGCGTGTGCTTGAGCAGGTCGCCCTCGAACTCCGCGATCACGCCGAACTGCGTGAGGAGGTCCTTGATCGCGGGCTCGGGGCCGGTGAGGAAGGAGAAGTTCTTGGTGTCGATGTGGCGCACATCAGCGTACTCCTTGAGCACGCCAGGCGTGTCGTACTTCGGGTCGAGCGTGATGGAGACGAACTCGACGTTGCCCACGCCCGCTTCCGCGGCGAGTTTCTGCGTGCTCATCATCTTCATCGTCGAAGCGGGGCACATGTTGGCTACGGGGCAGCGGGTGAAGATGAAGTTCAACATGACCTGCTTGCCGCGCCAGCGGTTGCTCTGCACCACCGCGCCGGTCTGGTCATAAAGGGTGAAGGACGGCATCGCTTCGCCGACTTCGCGGTAGACACCATTGCCGCGATTGTGGGTCTCCTCGCGAAGGGCCTTCGCGCCGGCGACGATGGCGGCCTCGGCCGCGGCGTCGTCGGGCCAGATGCGCTCGAGCCGGAAATCGCCAGTCTTGCTCGCGATCATGTCAGCCCGGATGTGCTGGCCGGCCTTCGCCACGGCGGCGTCGCCGGGCGTGACGGCGAACTCCATCGTCATCGCCGGCATGAAGTCTTTGATCTCCTCGTGCTTCACCACGAGCACGTTGCGCGCAGCGTCGACCGAGATGATTTCGCCCTTGAGCGCGTAGTGCGGGTCCGCCGGGGCGGCGGTAGTCGCAGCCTTGGCATCGGCCGGCTTGGAACAGCCAGCCAGCAGGGCGACGGCCAGCGCGCCTGCGGCCAGTGTCACCCGGCGCGCGCGGCGGCTGGTGAGAAGCGCAACCAGTTCGCGGGAGGGGCCGGGCCTATTAGCATTCATGGCAGTAGGGATTCGCCGGGCGAAAGAATTGTCAAAGGGTTTGCGGGCGTCAGCATCCGTCCTTCTGCTCGCCGGTCGCTTTGCTCATGAGCTCGCTGTTCACTCCCGCCCGTACCACCCAGCACAAACCCGCCCTCGCGGTCGTCGCCGCGCTCGGCTCGCTGTGGGTCTTCGTGCTCGTGACGCTCGGGGCGTTCACCACGAGCATCGGCGCGGGCATGGCGTTTCCCGACTGGCCGCTGTCCAACGGCTCGCTCAATCCCAACGGCTGGCTGCACGACATCTCGATGTTTGCCGAGCACTCGCACCGCCTGAGCGCGGGCGTGATGAGCACGGTGACGATCATCCTCGCTTTCTGGCTGTGGCGCACCGAGTCGCGCGACTGGCTGCGCCGGCTGGGCTACTACGCGGTGGCGCTCGTGCTTTTCCAGGCGGTCGTCGGCGGCCTCCGCGTGCTGCTCGACAAGCAGCACGTCAACATGATCGACACGAGCGTCGGCCGGCTCTTCGCCATGCTGCATGCGTGCTTGGCGCAGGCGTTCGTGTGCGTGCTGATCGCGATCACGCTGTCGACCTTTCGCAGTTGGCGTGAAAGGCCTATCGCGGCCACGCCGGGACTGCGCACCACCGGCTACATCTGCTGCGTGCTGCTCTTCGTGCAGCTCGCGATTGCGGCGATTATGCGGCACAGCTTTGCCGGATTAGCGATCCCGACTTTCCCCTACTCGACCAGCAGCGGCCACTGGCTGCCCGATGCGTGGAATTTCCGCGTGGCGATCCACTTCGCCCACCGCGTGATGGCGCTCGTGCTGACCGTGGCGGTGGTGACGTTTGCGATGCGCATCCGGCTCAATCGCAACCTGCCGATGATCATGCGCGCCGGAGCCTCGATGCTCATGACACTCCTCGCACTCCAGATCGTGCTCGGCGCGTCCATCATCAAAACCTACCGCGATCCCGAGATCACCACGGGCCACGTGCTGTGCGGTGCGCTCACGCTCGCGACGACTTTCTGGCTCACGTGGCTCGCGCATCGCGATGTCATCGAGGGTGCCGAGCCCACTGAAACATGACCGAGATCGCGCCAGTCAACGCGAAGTTTCGCGACTACGTCGAGCTCACCAAACCTCGGCTGAGTCTGCTCTCCGTGCTCACAGCGCTGGTGGGCTACCTCGCCGCGCGTCCACCGGCCGACTGGCTGCACCTCGTGCTGCTGATCGTCGGCACCTCGCTCGCCGCGGGTGGCGTCGCCGCGCTCAACCAGTATCAGGAGCGCGACACCGATGCGCGGATGCAGCGCACCGCCGACCGTCCCCTGCCCTCGGGCAAGGTCGCGAGTGGCTCGGCCTTCGTGCTCGGCTGGGGCATGTGCATCGTGTCGCTTATGCTGCTTTTCGCGCGCGTGGCGCCGCTGGCGGCCGGCTTCACGCTCGCCACGATTGTTTCCTATCTCGGTTGGTACACGCCCGCGAAGCGCTGGTCGCGCTGGAGCACCGAGATAGGCGCCATCGCTGGCGCGTTTCCTCCGCTCATCGGCTGGACTGCCGCCGAGGGCCGCGTGAGCGCGCTGGGCGCGATCCTCTTCGGCGTGCTGTTTCTCTGGCAGATCCCGCACTTCATGGCGATCGCGTGGGTGTATCGGAAAGACTACTCGACGGTGAATTTCCCCATGCTCTCCGTGCGCGACGAGTCGGGTGCGTACGTCGCAGGCTGGTCGCTGGTGGCTACCCTGATGCTCATCGTGGTGAGCCTGCTCCCTTGGTACCTCGGTCTCGCGACCGCGTGGTACGGCATACCGGCGCTCGTGTGCAATGCGTGGTTCCTCTGGTGCGCGCTGCGCTTCCTCCACGCCGAGGGCCGCGATGTCACGGCCAAGAAACTCTTCTTCGCCTCCATCGGCTACCTGCCGCTCGTGCTCGGCACACTCGTCGCCGACCGTGTCGCTCATTTCTGGCTCGTCCCATGACCGTCCAAGACATCCCCGCCCTCAACGCCACGCTCAACGGCCTCGCGACGGTCCTGATCACCATCGGCTTCATCCTGATCAAGACCGGCCACAAGAACGCCCATCGCACCGTGATGCTCACCGCGGGCGTCGTGTCCGCGATCTTCCTCGTCGGCTACGTGACGCACAAGGCGCTGATCCACGGCGTGCACACGCCCTTCGGCGGCGAAGGCGCGATCCGCATCGTGTACTACACGATGCTGATCTCGCACATCATCCTCGCGATCTCCATCGCCTACCTCGTGCCGCGGACGTTCCTCTTCGCGATCAAGGGCGACTTCGCAACCCACCGCGCGTGGGCGAAATTCACGTTTCCCATTTGGTACTACGTGAGCGTGACGGGCGTGCTGGTGTATTTCTTCCTCTACCGCTGGTGGCCCGCAGCGCGCTGAGATTTTTTACAGGAGAGAACGGAGAAAAGGCCGGAGTTAGAATTCTCCCGCTAGGCACGCCTTGCATTCTTCGCGCCCGTAGCGATCTGAAAGTAAAATAGATCTACCTCCGAACTTCGACGTTCCTCCGCCCTCCGGCCTTTCCTCCGTTCCCTCCTGTAAAAAAGCAAAATACGCCGGTAGTGGCGCTCAATCACCTCCTACCAAGAACCGCTTCGTTCTGTTCTGTAAAAATCCGTGTTCATCCGCGTCCATCCGCGGTTAGGCTTCACTTCTCGTCCCGCTTCGCCCCCTGCGCGATCCAGCGCGCAAGAATCATCCGCTCCTCATCGGTGATGCCCGTCTTGTTCAGGAGCGGCATCGTCTTGCGCACCACCGCGCGTTCCCAAATACGCGGCGCGAAGGCCTGCACCAGCTCTGGCGCATCGAAGCGCGTGCCGAGCGGCGCGGTCTTGAAGACATCGTCCGTCGGATGCTCCGCGTGACACGTCACACAGCGCTGCTGCACGATCGCATACGCCTGTGAGAACGGCACCTTCGGGCCCGACACATCGATCGTCGGCGGAGGCGGCGGGAGCGTCATGATGAAGAGCGCCGTCACCGCGCCGATCGCCGGGATCAGCGGCCAAAGTTTCGCCGAGATCATCGTGTGCCGCGCAAACGCGCCCGCCACGATCACGAGGACCAGCGCGAGCCAGTTTTGCGGGTGATTCGTAATCGCCGGAAAGTGATTCGAGATCATCGTGAACAGCACGGGGATCGTCATGTAGCTGTTGTGCATCGAACGGCGTTTCGCCTTTTTCCCCAGCTCGTAGTCGGGCTCGCGGCCCTCCTGCGCGGCGCGGATGATCGCGCGCTGGTTGGGCAGGATGTGCACCCACACGTTGGTCACCATGATCGTGCCAAACACCGCGCCGAGATGGATGAACGCCCCGCGCCCGCTAAACGTGTGCGTGAGAAACCACACCATCCCCGCCGCGAGCGCGAGGCCGAGCGCATTGGAGAGCGCACCCATTTTCGCCAGCGGCGAGCGAAACAGTCCGTCGTAGATGAACCACCCGCCGACCATCGACCCGACTCCGATCAGTGTCGCCTGCGTGTCGGTGAGCGCGCGCACCGAGGGATCGACGAGCAGCGAGCCCTGCGTCGTGTAGTACACGACCCACAGCATGATGAAGCCCGTGATCCACGTGAGCGTCGCCTCCCAGATGAACCAGTGCAGCGGCGACGGCATCTGCCCCGCCCCGAAGCGACGCTTTTCCACGCGGTAGAAAAAACCGCCGTGCACCATGTACAGCTCGCCTTCCACACCCGGCTCCGTCTTCGCCAGCGGCTTGAACGCGGAGTCGAGCCACACGAAATAAAACGACGTGCCGACCCACATGATGCCCGCGATGAAGTGCGCCAAGCGCACGAGGAGATTCGCCCATTCGTGGAGGTTTTCGCCCATGGTCTTTTCGTCGTGTCATAGCGGGTTGCACGCCAACGCCAACCACATTGCGCGCCGGGATTGCGGTTGCGCGCCACCTTCACCCGGCGTCTGATACTGCCCATTCCCCAATGAAATCTCGCGCCACCGCCGCGGCCCTCGTCCTCGCCGTCGCCTTGCTCGGCGTCGGCTGGCTCGCTTGGAACCAGCACCTCGAGCTGATCCAATCCCGCGCCGACGCACTCAATCCCGACGAGCGCGCCGAGCTCCGCAAACGCGCGTGGGACGCCGAGGCCCGCGCCAAAAAACTCGAGGCCGACCTCGCCGCCGAGCGCGCCAAGGCCTCCACCAACGCAAAACCCGACGACACCAAATCCGGCGATTCCGCCGCGAAGGCCAATCCCGCCAAGGCCAACAACGCCCGCGTCGAGATGCTCGCGATGCTCAACAGCCCCGAGATGCAGGCCGCGATGAACGCCAAATTCCGCGAAGCGGTCGACACGCGCTACGCCCAGCTTTTCAAGTCGATGAACCTCGCGCCCGCCGCGCTCGCGCAGTTGAAGGACCTCCTCGTCGAGCGCCAGTCCTCCATCGTCGACATCGCCGCCGCTGCCGCCGCGCAATCCATGCAGGACGGGAAAAAATTCGATCAGTCTCAGATGCGCGAACTGATCGCCACCGCGCAAAACGACATCGACCAAAAGCTCCAGTCGCAGATGGGCCCGGAAGCCTTCGCGCAGTTTCAAAACTACGAAAACGCCCAACTCTTCCGTGGTGCCACCGCGAATCTCCAGCGCGGCCTAGCGATGGTACAGGCACCGATGAGCGACGAGCAGCAGGAGCAGTTCACCGTCAACATCGCCGGCCTCGCGCAAAACACGTTTTCCCCCGACCAAAAGAAAGCCGTTACCGAGCTCACCCGCCTCCAGCAAACCCAGCAAACGTTGCAGCAGGTCGAACAACTCGCGAAAGACCAGATGAAGAAACCGACCAAGTAAGCCCCTCCCATGGAGGGCCGAGCTCCCGCGAGGCCTTTGCGATGCGAGACAGGGAGCAATCGCGAATCATCACGCCTATTCGTGATTCCGCCAATCCGTGCCCACGAATGGACACGAATCGACACGAATAATTTCGATCTTCTCAGTCTCTGATGGGGACGCGGCGCCCCCGCCGCGTTCATTCGCCTCCGCCCAACGTCGAATTCCCGCCGCAGCCCCACGCTCCCCCATTCGTGTAATTTCGTGTCCATTCGTGGGCACCTGCCTGGAGACCTCCGCATCACCCCTCGCGCCGCTCAACCTCATTCGCGTTTATTCGCGTCTATTCGCGGTTCAAAAAATCGGGTCGTCCACCACCTCTATCGCTTATCCACGATCATCACTGGCGTCCCGATATCCACGCGCCCTTCGCGTGGCGCTGGCTTCAAGGTCGTGACGTGATCCGTCGGCTGTCCGGCGAATTTCGCCGCGGCCACGCTCATGCGGTCGAGCGCTGTCGTGAAGTTATTCCCCGCGGAGCTCATATTCATGTAGAGCGTCCACACCGCGCGTCGCGGCGCCGCAGTCTTCGGCGTGTGCAGATCATACGCTTTTAAAATCAGAAAGTACCGCTCCTTCCGCAGATCGAGCCGGAGCGCTTCCTCCTCGGTGCTCGTCATCATTTGGTTCTTATAACGCCGCAGCTCACCCGTGTAGCCGAGGAGTTGGGCATTGGTCGCTGTCGTCATTTCCGCACCCGCCTGCCCTGCCAGCTCGTCGAATTGCTCACGGTACAGCATCTCCGCGGCCGGATCATGCGAACCGAAGAGCAGTCCGAGATAATTGTCGGAATTTTGCTCCACGAGCGAGTTATGCGCGAGCACGTTGGGATCGGTCGACGGGTCGGTAATGGGCGAATCCTTCGCGCGCATCTCGTCGGCGGTCACGTGCGGCTGCGTCGTGCCCCAATGCACCACGATCAGGAGATCCGCCTCGCGCGTGGATTTCGCCGGAAGATATTTCCGCTTCGCCAGCTCCGGCGCGAAGATCTCCGCGATGCGGCGAAACGGCAGCCGATCGATCGAGCCGTCCACGCTCACGCCCTCGAAAAAGTGCCCCTGCATGATCACGTAGCTCTCCTCCTTCGCCTCGCCGTTGGGATACTTCCGCGCCGTGTACTCGGCACTGGCGACACTATTCACGATCACGTTGCCATCCGCGCGCAGCCGGCCCGTGCACGCGCTGAGCAGCGCCAGCGCACAGGCGAGAATGCGGAGGGGTGATCGCATCGCGGGGAAACTCCATAATGCGCGCGCGCCACGGGCGACAGTCAAAAGCGCACCGGGCGGACCGTTCGGCAGTCACCCGGACTGGACAACCTCCGCCACGCCCGTTGCTCTGCCGCATGGCTTTCTCGCGTGCCGGCGGCGCAGCGTCCGGCTCCTTTCGCACCTCGTTGGTGGCCGGGCTGATCCTCGCCGTGACCGCGTTGATCGCGTGGCACAATAGCTTCTCCGTGCCCTTCGTCTTCGACGACGAACTGGCCATCGTCAACAACCCCTCCATCCGCAGCCTCGGCACCGCGTTCGCTCCACCGCAGGACGGCGAGATGGGCGGCCTCCCCATCTCCGGCCGCCCCGTCGTCAATCTCTCCGTCGCCGCCAACTATGCCGCGAGTGGCTTCGCCGTCAGCAGCTACCACGTCGTCAATCTCCTCATCCACTTCGCCGCCGCGTTCGCGTTGTTCGCGCTGCTGCGCCGCACGCTCACGCAGTCCGTGCTCGCCGCGCGCTTCGGCTCCGCCGCCTGGGAACTCGCCCTGCTCGTCGCCGCCTTGTGGCTCCTGCACCCGCTGCAGACCGAGTCCGTCACGTACATCTCGCAGCGCGCAGAAGCGTTGCTCGGCTTGTGGTACTTTCTCGCGCTACTTTGTTACGTGCGCGCCGCCGAAGAAAACTCCGCACCCGCGTGGCGCGTCGCCGCCATCGTCGCATGCGCCCTCGGTATGATGACGAAGGAGGTCATGGTCTCCGTACCGCTCTTCGCCGCGCTCTACGATCGCGCGTTTCTCGCCGGCTCGTGGCGCGAGGTCTGGTCGTGCCGCGGGAAACTCCTGCTCTCCCTCGCCGCCACGTGGCTCATCCTGATTTTCTTCGTCGCGAAGGGCGGCGGCACGCGCGGCGTCTCTGCTGGCTTCGGCCTCGGGGTCTCGCCGTGGACGTATCTGCTGAAACAATGCGATGCCCTCGTGCTCTACCTGAAGCTCGCGCTCTGGCCGCAGCAGTTGGTGCTCGACTACGGCACCGCGCTCGTCGACTCCGTCGCCGAGGTCTGGTGGCAGGGCCTGCTGCTGCTCGCACTTTTCGCCACAACGCTCTGGACCGTCCTCAAACGCCCAGCAGTCGGCTGTCTCGGCGCATGGTTTTTCCTGATCCTCGCCCCCAGCTCCAGCGTGATTCCGCTCGTGGGCCAGACGGTCGCCGAGCATCGCATGTACCTGCCGCTCGCCGCTCTCGTCGTGGGTCTCGTGCTCTGCGGCTATGCGTGGCTCGGTCGTCGTGCACTGCCCATCGGCGCGAGCGTCGCGCTCGCTTTCGCTGTCACGACCATCGCGCGCAACGACCGCTACGCCTCCGCCATCAGCATCTGCGAGGATACCGTCGCGAAGCAGCCCACCAACGCCCGCGCCATGGCCCTCCTCGCCGACTATCATCACCGCGCCGGCCACCTCGCCGAGGCGCGCAAGTGGCTGGAGCGTTCGCTCGCCGTGCAGCCCGGTGTCGTACCCGTCCTCAATAATCTCGGCAGCGTTTGCCAGGAGCTCGGCGACACCTCCGCCGCGCTCGGCTATTATCAGCAGGCCCTCGACCGCGCCCCGCACGATCTCAACACGCTCAATAATCTCGGCAACGCCCTGCTCCTCTCCGGCCGCACCGCCGACGGCCTCGCGCGGCTCTTCGCCGCCGTCCAATACGCGCCGCGCGCCCCCGGTCCGCGCGCCAATCTCGCCGCCGGTCTCGCCCAATCCGGCAATCTCGAGGCCGCCGCCGAGCAGTTCACTCAGCTTGTGCAGCTCGTACCGCAGGACGCCGACGCGCACTTTAATCTCGGCAACGTCCTCGCCAGTCTCAACCGCGCCCCCGAGGCGCTCCCTCACTTCGCCGAGGCTGTGCGCCTACGGCCCAACGACGCCCTGATGCGCAACCGCTACGGCATGGCCCTCGGTCGCGCCGGGCAATTCCGCGCCGCCCTCGACCAGTTCAACGAGGCTCTACGCCTCGATCCGTCGCTCGACGCCGCCCGCCAGAACGCCGTTTTGGCCCAGCGTCGGCTCGGTTCCCCCTGAGGGTAGCTTATCTCCGCCGCTTCTGGGCCCCTTTTGTTGCACTGCAATGCAACATTCTGGTGCGTAAATTGACTTGTGAGGGGGCTGCGTTTGTTGGTGGCCTGATAGGTTCCGATGAAAGCATTCAAGATCATTGCCATCGTTCTGGGTAGCATTGCGTTGCTCGCGCTCATTCTGGTCGCGCTCGCCTTCACTCCGTCCATCCAGACGTGGGCCGTCCGCAAGGCCGTCGCCGGCCAGCCCGGCACCAAGATCGAGCTGAGCGGCGTCGGCGCGGGTCTCTCGCGCACCGAGCTCACCGGCCTCCGCGTCGAGCAGGCGGGCATGATCCTCACCGCCGACAAGGTCTCCGCCAACTACTCCGCGTGGGACTACATCAGCGGCAAAAAGATCAACGTCGACGACGTCGCCATCGACGGCCTCGTGGTCGACCTGCGCGACGCCAAGCCCGCCGCCACTCCGGCCGCCAACGCCGCCGCGACTACGCCCGCGCCGGCGAGCGCCTCAAAGTCCGCCGCTGCCTCCTCCACTTCTCCCGCCACCACCCAACCGCCCGCCTTCGACGGCGCGCTCAAGCTCACCCAGCTCCCGTTCGACCTCCGCGTCGCCAAGCTCGCGCTCAAGGGCCGCGCACTTCTGCCCGCCGGCCAGACCGCCACGTTTGACGTCAGCGGCGCCGGAATCGAGACTGGCCAGAAGGGCAAGCTCGACTGGAAGATCGAGTTCGCCGACGCCACCAAGGGCGCGCCGCTCGCCGCCCTCCAGGCCGCGGGCTCGCTCGCGCTGCACCTCGCCGCCGACCGCCGCGTCGACTCCGTCGAACTCGAGACCATCGCCACCGCCAGCGGCCCCAACCTCCCCGCCGAGCGCCTGCGCGTCACGCTCAAGGCCGACCAGCCCACCGCCGGCGGCAACGAGACCTACGCCCTCTCCGTCGGCTTCATCCGCGCCGATAATCCCGCCCCGCTCCTTTCTTCCAACATCGAGTATCAGGCCGCTGCGCATCAGTTCGCCGGCACGTGGAAGCTCGGTGCTGACCGCGGTCAGCTCGCCGCGCTGCTCGCCGGTCTCGGTCTGCCCGACCTGACCGCACAGGGCAACGGCGCGTTTACTTTCGACCCGACCACCAACGCCGCTTCCGCGCGTGGCGAGCTCAACGCCACCGCCGCCCAGCTCGAAAAACTTTCCCCTGCCCTCGCCGCTGTCGGCTCCGTGCAGGTCCGCACCGCCTTCGATGCGCGCTTCGCCAACAATGTCGCCCAGCTCGACAAGCTGGAGCTTGACGTCACCGGCACCGATGGCCGCAAGTTCGCGCAGGTCGCCACGCTGCAGAAGGTCTCGTTCTCCGTCGCCGACAAGCGCGTCACGCTCGCCGACCCGAAGGCCCAGCTCGCGCGCGTCACCGTGCAAGCGCTCCCGCTCGCGTGGGCGCAGCCGGTCGCCAAGCCGCTCGCGATCGATAGCGGTGATCTCTCGCTCACGCTCGGCGTCGAGGCCAGCGCCGATGGCAGCCGCATCGCCGTCCGCGCCATCGACCCGCTCACGCTCCGCGCCGTCACCGTGCGCCAAGGCGACAAGAAGCTCGTCGAGCAGCTCGCCCTCTCTGTCCGCCCGCAGATCGACTACACGGCGGAAAAAATCACCGCCGAGCTCACCGAGCTGAAAATTTCCCTCCCGGCGGGCGACGCCGTCGGCGGCAAGCTCTCCGCATCCGTCACCGATCTCGCTAAGACGCCCGTGATCGACTTCGCCGCGCAGCTCGATGCCAAGCTCATCGCCGCGTTGAAGCCGTACCTGCCCCTCGACCCCGGTCCGATCGTGAGCGCCGTTTCCGCCGAGGGCCGTTTCTCGGGCCAGACGCTTGCGCTGGCGAAGATGTTCGTCACCGCCTCGCAGCAGGCCAACAACGCGCTCCTGCTCGCGCTCGAAACGAAGCAGCCGCTCACGCTCGATCTGCAGAAGACGACCATCGCGCTCAACGATCCCGCCAAGCCCGCCGCCACCGTGCGCCTCGGCGAGATCCCGCTCGCGTGGGCGCAGGCCTTCGTGCCGAAGTCGCAGTTTGCCGGCGTGCTCGCGGGCGCAGCCCTCGAAGTCAGCGCACGCAGCGCCGATGACCTCGCACTCCGCACCACCGAGCCGCTCGTGGTCCGCGGCGCCAGCGTGACACTCGATAACCAGAAGCTCGCGCAAAACCTCGACGTCGCCGTTGACCTCTCCGCCACGAAGAAGGGCGATGTCGCTACGTACGATGTACGTCGTCTCGAGGTCACGCAGGGCAAGGCCACCGTGCTCAAGGTCGTCGCCGCCGGTGAGGCCAATCTCGGCGCGAAGTTCAGCGCCACCGCCAAGGGCAATCTCGAGGCCGACGTCGCCGCCGCGCTCGCTCAGCCCGTGCTCGCGCCGTACGCTACGCTCTCGCGCGGCAATGTCGCCACCGTTTTCGAGGGCAGCGTCGGCGACACCACCTCGGTCAAGGCCGTCGTCACCGCGCGCAATCTCATCGTGAAGCAAACCGGCGCCGCGCTCGGCACCGTCGAGGTTAGCGCCGTCGCCTCGCTCAAGGCCGATGGCAGCGGTGTCGTGAAACTCCCGCTCGTCGTCACCGCGGGCGACCGCCGCTCCGATGTCACGTTCGAGGGCAGCTTCGCAAAAACCGGCACCGCCATTTCCGCCACCGGCAAGCTCTCCAGCACGCAGCTCTTCGCCGACGACTTGCAGGCCTTTAGCGAGCTCGCTCCCGCAACTCCGCCGCAGGTCGCCACCACGCCCGCGAAGCCCACCCTCGCTCCGGCCGTCGCGACCAAGCCCGTGACTCCCGCCGCCAATGCGCGCGACACCGTGCCGTTCTGGTCCGGCGTCACCGCCAAGCTCGACACCGATCTCAAGAAGATCGTCTACGGCCGCGACTACATCGTCAGCGGCGTGAAGGGCTCCTTCGTCGTCAACGACACCAAGCTCGGCGTCGACAGCCTCGAAGGCCGCTTCAAGGAGAACCCGTTCAAGCTCGTCGGCGTGATCACCTTCGATCCGAAGAAGCCGACACCATACACGCTCACCGGCAACACCACGGTCACCAATCTCGACCTCGGCGAAATCCTCCGCGCGGCCAATCCCAACGAGAAGCCCGCGATCGAGACCAAGGTCTCCGTCAACGCAAAGCTCAATGGCTCCGGTCGTACGATGAACGATCTCATCCAAAATAGCTACGGCGTCTTCGATGTCACCGGCACCGCCGGCACGCTCCGCGCGCTCGGCAAGAAGGGCGAAGTTGCGGGAGTTTTGGGCGGCGCAACCCAACTCATCGGAGCATTTGTCACAAAGTCTGACGGAGTAGTAGCTGCCGGAGAACTCGCCAGCGAACTCAAGGAGATGGCCTTCGACAAATTCTCACTCCACGTCGAGCGTGGCGCGGATCTCAACCTCAAGCTCACCAACCTCGAGTTCATCTCGCCCAACAAGCGTATCACCGGCACCGGCGGCATCACGTTCCAGAAGGATGTGCCGATCGACCAGCAGCCGATGCAGATCAGCGTGCAGCTTGCTGCGAAAGATCAATTCGCCGTGGTGCTCAATCGCCTGCGCCTCCTCAAGAACGAGCAAGACGACAAGGGCTACTATCTCATGAGCGAGAGCTTCTCTGTCGGTGGCACCGCCGCGAATCCGGACTCGAAAGCCCTCTGGGCGATGGTCGCGAAGGCGGGCGTGGGTGCTCTCCTGCGCTAAGGCGCGGGCAGACTGCCCAACCCGCCCGGCTCGCCTTGCTGCGCTTCGCGCTGACGGCGAGCCGCGGCCATGTTGTCGACGAGATTGGGATAGCGCCGGCCTGCGGCCTTCGCGCGGGCTTTCGCCCACTCGACGCTTTCCGGCGTGAGCTTCGCCTTCGGCGCCGCTGCGTCGGGTTTGGATTTTTTCCACGGCGGTGTGCTCATGTCTTAATTGGAGGTGAGGTGCCACTTTTTGCACAGCGGGCACTGATACGCTGAGCGCTGCCGTCCGAGGCCCAGCACTGCCGCCGCATCGAGCGCGTCGCCTTGCGAATTATAGCGACGCTTCTTCACGCACATGCGCTGGCGTTCGTCGCGGGTGGGTTTCTTCACACGCGTGACAAAACGCACGCACCTCACCCGCGGCAAGCCCGCGACTCAGAACTCCAGACGGTCGCCCTCGATCTCGACGCAGAGCACATTCGCCATCGCGACCGGCGCGGGCCGCGGGAACGACACCACGCGACCGTTGCGCGTGAGTTCGGTGTGCGCCGCATCGCCGAGGAGATACGCGTGCTTGATCGCGTTCTTGAACGCGGGGATCTCGAAACCATTCCGCGGCATCCCTTCGCCGAAGAAAGTGAAATAGACTTTCCCCGGCTTTACCGTGCAGCGCCAGTCGTCGCGCTTGAGGAAGATCGGCGCGCCCGCGCGGTCCTTTTGCGTCGTGCTGTACTCGCCAAACTCGAAGCCGAAGGGCGAGCGGCCCGCGCCGTAGATGGCCTCGCCGTGCACCTTGAGCCACGCGCCGACCGCGCGGAGATTGTCCTGACTCGGCTGCGGGATGATGCCCTCGGAAGTCGGGCCGACGTTGAGCAGGTAGTTGCCGCCCTTGCTCGCGATGTCGACGAGCTTGAAGAGGATTTCGCCGGGCGACTTCCAGTCGTGGTCGTCGGTCTTGAAGCCCCACGTGTGATTGATCGTCGCGGGCGTTTCCCAATCGCCTTCCTTGTGCGCGGCAGGGATGGCGTTGTCACCGGTGGACTCGTAGTCGCCCGCCGTGCCGAGGCGGCCGTCGATCAGGCACTTCGGCTGGAGCGAGCGCACGAGGTCGACGAAGCGCTGACCGCGCTCGCCCGCCATCATCTTCGGCGTGTCGAACCAGATCAGGCACACCGGGCCGTAGTTCTGTAGCAACTCGCGCACCTGCGGCTCGGCCTTCGCGCGGAGATACTGGTCATACGTGCCGTCCTTGTCCTTCGCCGGATCAGGGGGAAAATCCCAGTCGTTGCCCGCACCGCCGCGCTCGTGCCAGTCCTGCGACTGGGAGTAGTAGAAGCCGAAGGGCATGCCGTGTTTCGCGCAGACGGCGGCGAGTTCTTTGATCGGGTCACGCTTGAACGGCGTCGCATCTACGATGTTGTACGGCGAGATTTCGGAGCGGTACATCGCGAAGCCGTCGTGATGCTTCGAAGTGATGACGATGTACTTCATACCCGCATCAACCGCCATCTGCACCCACGCCTCAGCGTCGAACTTCACAGGGTTGAACTGCGTCGCGAGCTGCGAGTATTCGCCGACGGGGATCTTCGCGCGGTTCATGATCCACTCCCCGATACCCGGGACCGCCTTGCCCTTCCACTGCCCGGCCGGCACCGCGTAGAGGCCCCAGTGGATGAAGAGGCCGTACTTCGCCTCGCGAAACCACGCCAGGCGCGCGTCGTGCTCGGCTTTGGCGTCGGCGATTTTATCCACCGGTGCTGTACTCTGCCCGCGCGCCGCAGCGAGCGTGACAACACCAAGGAGGACGACCAAGACCGAGAAACGAACGAGAGATAATGACATGACGAGGAGTAACACGCGGGATAGATAGAGATTAACAGGGGCGACCCCGCGCAGTCCATGGCAAGACGTGTCCCGAAAGAAGGGGATACGAGGTCAAATCGTTTAGCGCGCAACTCGACGCTCGCCGGGAACAGACGAGACCGCTTCGCTCGGCGGATGTTTTGGCTGAAGAAGTTCATCACTTTCTGGATCATGCCGCTGCAGGCGTGCACGTTGCTCGTTCTTATCGGCTGGCTGCTGACGCGCACGAAGCGCCACCAGCGTCTCGGCCGCATCATGATCGGCACCGGCGTGGGCCTGCTCCTCCTCGCGGCCAACAACCCTGTATCCAATTTCCTGATTCACTCGATCGAGGGCCAGTACGATCCCGTGCCCGAGCTGGTCGCAGGCGCACCGCTCCCGCCCAAGCTCGCCGCGTGCAAGTACATCGTCGTCCTCGGTGGTGGTCATAGCGGATCGAAAGAGCTGCCCGCCACCATCGCGCTCAGCGGCGCGGCGGGCGGCCGCCTCACTGAGGGACTGCGTCTTTCGCGCGCATTGCCAGAGGCAAAGCTCATCGTCACCGGCGCCGGCGCGCCGGGCCGCCCGAGCCATGCCAGCGTGCTCGCCCGCGCCGCCGTCTCGATGGGCCTGCCGCGCGAGCGTATCCTCACCGCGGATACACCGCGCGACACCGAGAACGAAGCCATCGAGCTCAAGACCATGATCGGCCCCGATGTGCCGTTCGCCCTCGTCACCTCCGCCTCGCACATGCCGCGCGCGATGGGCCTGATGCGCCGTCAGGGTCTCACGCCGCTCGCCTGCCCCACCGACTTCCAATCCAAACCCAGCGAGGAGAGCAGCTGGCGCGACTGGTTCTTCAGTCTCGATGCCCTCCAGCGCACCACCTCCGCGGCCTATGAGCGGATCGGGTACCTGTGGGCTTGGGCGCGTGGTAAGATATGACCGGATTGTAATTTGTATCGCTTTTGTAACATGGCCCGGTAGCTCACCGGCCATGCTTTCGCTGAAAAAACTCCTCGGGAAAGACGACAAGTTCTTCGATCTCCTCGAAGCCGGTGCCGAAGAGGCCAAGGTGAGCGTCGGGCTCTTCGCCCAGTATCTCCAGACCGTCTCCTCTGGCGGCCAGTCGGCGCTCGACGCCTTCACCCAGAGCCGCCGCAAGGAGAAGCGCATCCGCCACGAGATGTCCGAGGCACTGAGCCGGACGTTCGTCACGCCGCTCGAGCGCGAGGACATCGAGGCGTTGTCGTTCGCCCTCTACCGCATCCCGAAGCAGGTCGAGAAGGTCGCCGAGCATATTTCGATCTACCCCGGGCGCTTGCCGCCGGATTTGTTTGCCCGCCAGGCTGAGCTGCTTTCGCAGGCGGCCGATGCAGTGGTCGAGATGGTGAAGCAGCTCCGCGGCGGAACGAGCATCGAGCGCATCCGCGAGGCCAATGACCGCCTCCAGTTCGCCGAGGGCGAGGCCGACAAGGTCATGCTCGCGCAGCTCAAGCAGCTCTACTCCGGCCCGTGCACGGCCAAGGAGCTCGTGATTATCCAAGACTTGCTCGAGATGGTGGAACGCGCGGTGGATCGCTGCCGCAGCGCAGGCAACATCGTCGTGCAGATCGTGCTCAAGCACTCCTGACGCCGCCGCCGGCCCATGACCCTCTTCCTGCTCGTCCTCCTCGCGGCGCTGGTCTTCGAGTACATCAACGGCTTTCACGATACGGCCAACGCCATCGCAACCGTCGTCTCGACCAAGGTCCTCACCCCGCGCGCCGCAGTGATCTGGGCCGCAGCGTGGAACCTCGTCGGCGCGCTCTGCGGCACCGCTGTCGCCAAGACCATCAGCGGTGGCCTCGTCGATGCCGGCGCCGCCACGATGCACACCGTGCTATGCGCGTTGATCGCCGCGATCGTCTGGAATCTGCTCACGTGGTGGCTCGGCCTGCCGTCGAGTTCCAGCCACGCATTGATCGGCGGCCTTTGCGGCGCAGCCCTCGCCACTGCGCATGACAACTGGCATGTCCTCATCTGGTCCACCGTCGACAAGAAGGGGGCGGCTATCGGCCTCTGGCCCAAGGTCGTGCTGCCCATGCTCATCTCGCCGGTCTTCGGTTTCATCGGCGGAGCTTTGCTGATGGCGCTGCTCATGATCGTGCTGCGCAAAGCGACACCGCGCTTCGTCAACGTCACGTTCGGCAAGCTTCAGCTCGTGAGCGCAGGCTTCATGGGCTTCAGCCATGGCTCCAACGACGCGCAAAAAACGATGGGCATCATCACGCTCGCGCTCGTGACCGGCACCGCGCAGGGCATCTTCAAAGATCTGCCTCCTTGGCTGTCGTTTCTCAGTGTCACGGAATTTAAGGACATCCCGCGCTGGGTGGTGTTTACCTGCGCGCTCACGATGGCCGCGGGCACCGCCGCGGGCGGCTGGCGTATCATCAAGACGATGGGTCACAAGATGGTGAAGCTGCAGCCCGTGCACGGGTTCGCCGCGGAGACGACCGCTGCGCTCGTTCTGCAAGGCGCCGCCTCTTACGGTATCCCCGTTTCCACTACGCACGTCATCTCCACCTCTATCATGGGCGTGGGCGCGACCAAGCGCTTCAGCGCCGTGAAGTGGGGCGTCGTTGGCCGCATCGTGTGGGCGTGGGTGCTCACGCTCCCGATTACGGGGGCACTTGGCTACGGGTTGGTGCGCGTCTTTCATTTGATTTAATCGGAATATATTGTCCGATAACGGGCATGCCCTCCCACCCCAAGTGCCTGCGGATCGCCGTGGTCGCAGGCTTGGCGTGGTGGTCGGCGGCAGCGGTTCGAGCGCAGTTGGATTCGTCCCCCCCAGCAGAATACCGTGACGTATGGATAAAGCCCTACCCCATCTTCTTTCCGCCCGTTCCTCCGGGCATGGGCGAATCCTCTCCGGGTGAGTCACTCGGCAAGGGCGGCATGGCCAGCGCCCCCGAGGAGATGTCGCTCTACGTCGACGAGCTGTTCTATCCCATCCTCGCGACCCGTTTGCACGAGGACAATTTCTCCATGCGGCTGCGGC
This sequence comes from Verrucomicrobiota bacterium, assembly GCA_048498795.1. GTDB lineage: Bacteria > Verrucomicrobiota > Verrucomicrobiia > Opitutales > Opitutaceae > JBEHXH01. The sequence goes on along the minus strand of JBEHXH010000013.1, from coordinate 72,900 downwards.
ACCCGCTGGATCACTACCGCATCGCCCGCGACAATCTCCTCGTTGAGCTTCGCGCCGAGTTGGAGCGCACGTCGGATTTTTCCCGAGACGACCGACTAGCCGCCCTTGAGGAGCTGGCGAAGAAACAGGCCGCTGCGCTCGCAGCGCTGGAACACGACGCAGAGGAACTGCGGCAGTCGTTCGCGAAATCCGCATATCATTGGTCCGCGATTCGCAACTGGCGCCTCGGCGACGGCACCCGCGAATATTCCGCCTCCGATGAAGCCGAGGTGATGCGCGCCGTGGCATTTTACCAAGACGGGTTGTCGACCTCGCAGCGCCGCCTTTTGCGGGAAGCCGCCAATGACGTACTCAACGACCCCGCTCGCACCGGGAAAAAGCCCGCTTCACCCCCGCGAGACTTCGTGGTCGCGTTCCTGCCAGAGGGTTCGCGTATCCGCATACCCGTGACCGACGGCACCCCGCTCGCGGCCAAGACCGAGGAATTCAAGCGTCTTAAGAAAGAGCTGAAGGATGAACTGCGCGCCCTCGTCCTGCAGCGGGATGATACGATCTTCGGTTTCATCCGCACCAACGCCTATCAAAGTCTCGCGACGCAGCAGGCGTCCCGTATTGCTCGTCTGGAGCGTCTCGCCGAAGACATCCGCCGCGAGTACGATGCGACTCGTCCCCCGCGTCCGCGCCCGCCGCTTTCTCCGCTGCCGCCCCTGATGACCGCGCGCATCGCCGCCGTGCTCGACATGCGCCGCGCGCTCCAGCGCGACACGATCAACGCGCTCAACGAGATAAATCCCCGCTACCCCAATCTTCCCGCGACGGTCGTGATGGAATTTCGCGGGACGCAGCTCGTGACCCGTATCATCCCTTACCCGAGCGCCAACGATCCCGAGTCTCCTCAAGGCCGGATGCTCGAAAAATATCGCAAAGAAGTGCGCGTGGCGCTCGATAGCTATGACGATCGGCTCGATGCTCTGAAAAAGGAAATCGAGTCGCTGCGCGCCGACGCGGGCGCTTTTCTCAACACCACCGACCCGCAAAAAATCAACGATGCCCTCGGCGTCGTTGCGATCTACTCCATGGCGAAAGCCAACGAAGAAGCCTACGCCGAGTACCGTATCTCCACCATCGAGCCCGGTCTCTCCGCCGAACAGCGTCGCTTGCTCTTTGGTGCCAGCCTCGGTCATCTGGACATCGCGCTCCCCTCGGCCGAGCCGCAACCTACAGGCCGCGGTCGCCGATAGAGCGGAGGTCCGCGCGCGTGTGTCGCAGCCCGATAAAGGGTGTAACCTACGATCATTTCATGTCGTAGCTTTCGATTGATCCGACGCAAACGCCGGCCTTTCCTATCTGCACATGCCACCCCGTCATGTTTTCAGTCGCCGTTGCTGGTGCGGACCGGTTCTTGCTTGGCTACTGGCTGGTGCGGTCTACGCCGACGAGCCTACTTACATTCCGCCGCCCGAGCCGCGGGCAGATCCGAACAACCGTCCGATGCCCGAGTTCAACGTGCGGGATAGCCCGCCGAAGCCCGTCACCGTCTTTTATCCGCCTATACCGCCCGGGATGGGCGATACCACGCCCAGCTCCTCCGTTGCTGCCCGTGGCGTGGCCAATGCGCCCGAGGAGATGTCGCTCTACATCGATGAACCGTTCTACGCGGTGCTCGCCGCGCGGCTCGACGGGGACGATTTCACCATGCGGCTCCGGCATCCGCTGGATCACTATCGTATCGGCCGCGACAACCTCCTCGTCGAGCTCCGCGCGGAACTGGAACGCACCGCGGACTTTTCTCGTGAGGATCGCCTAGCCGCATTGGAAATGCTCGCGAAGAAACAGGCGCCTGCGCTCGCCGAGCTTGAGCAAACCGCTGAGGACCTGCGCGACGCGTTCTCCAAATCCACCTACGATTGGTCAGCCAAACGCGTTTGGCGCCTCGGCGACGGAAAAAACGCGTATACGGACAAGGATGAGGCCCAAGCGATGCGCGGGATGGCGTATTTTCAGGACGGGCTTTCTCTCGCGCAGCGCCGCCTGCTGCGCGAAGCGGCCAACGATATCCTCGGAGCACAACCCAGGCGACGAAAGGACGCCCTTCGCGACAATGTCGTCGCCTTCCTGCCCGAGGGCGCACAAGTGCGCATCGTCGCGAAATACGATACCCCGCTGGCCACCAAGCTAGCGGAATTTCAGCAGCTCAAGACCGCCCTCAAGGAGGAACTTCGTGCTGCGGTCGCAAAAGAGGATAACCGCTCGCTGGCCCTCCTACGCACCTCGGCGTTTCAACGCCTCGCGGAAAAACAGGCACCGCGCATCGCCCAACTTGAGGAGCTCGCCGAGGAAATCCGGCGCGCGTATGACGCCACCAAGCCTGCGCGCCCACGCACCCCGATTTCCCCCCTGCCGCCCGTGTTGAGCGGTCGCATCGCCGCCGTGATCGATTTGCGTCGCGCCCTGCACCGCGACACGATGGCCGAGATCAACGAGCTCAACGCGCGCTATCCGAAGCTGCCCGCCACACTCATAGCGGAGTTGCGCGGCAACCGGCTGGTCACTAAACTTATTCCGTACGGCGGCGCCAGCGACCCGGAGTCGGCCAAAGGACGAGAGATCGAAAAATTCCGGCTCGAATTCGCGGCCATCATGAGCCGTTACGACGATCGCTACGAGGAACTCTCGAAGGAAGTCGAGGCGGTGCGGGTCGAGGTCGCAGCTTTTCTCGGCACGAGCGACCCCGTGAAAATCGGTGCGGTCATCGGTGTGACGGCTCAGCACGCCCTCATCAAATCCACTTACGACGCTTTCGCCGAGTATCGTGCGGCCGCGCTCGAACCGGGACTTTCCCCCGCGCAGCGCCGCCTGCTTTTTGGCGCCGGCCTCGCTCGACTCGACATCGCTCTGCCCTCCGCCGTGGCTCAGCCCACCGCGAGTCCCACCCGCTGACATTGGCCAAATGGATGATTAATTTCGGCTGGCCGGATGTATATAGTTAGCCGATACTCGCGGCGTACTCTGGAGATCACCCCGTCATCCGATGCGCCTATCACTCTGCTGCCGCGGTTGTCTGGTCTTGATCGCGCCATCCTTAGCGTTGGCTGACGGAGAGAGTTACACCAACGCCCCGCTCCCTCCGCTGCGCGCACCCGACAGCGTGGAGCAACCGGCCGTCCCTCGCGGTTCGCTTAAGCCGGTATATTTTCCGCCCATCACGCCCGCTCTCGGAGATCTCTCGGTCGCAGCCTCGGTGCCGACAGGCGGGCCGTTTGCCGCGCCGGAAGAAATGGCACTTTATCTCGACGAGCCGTTTTACGCGATGCTCGCGACGCGTCTCGCAACACGAGACTTCTCGCTCCCGATCCGGCATCGGCTCGATCACTACCGTATCGCGCGCGACAATCTCCTCGTCGAGTTGCGGGCCGAGCTCGAGCGCACGCACGATTTCCCCCGCGCAGATCGCCTTGCTGCCTTGCAGGAGCTCGCGGCAAAACAAACTCCGCTGATCGCCGCGCTTGAGCGCGAGGGCGAGACTTTGCGCGACGAAATCTCCCGCTGGTCCAACGATTGGTCCGCCCATCGCATGTGGAGCCTGACCGAGGGCGGCTATAGCGACTACGAAAAGGCGGAGGTCATGCGCGCCACCGCCTACTATCAGGACGGCCTCTCGCCTGCCCAGCGCCGTCTACTGCGCGAGATTGCGCAAGAAATTTTTGCTCAGCCGCGCGACGCGGCCAATGTGCCGTTGCCCGACTCCGCGCTGTACTTCCTGCCCGAGACTTCCCGCGTAAAGCTCGACCCCGAGCCAAGCGGTGCACTTGCGGAGAAAGTCTTCGCCTTCAAGCAGCTCAAGACCGCGCTCAAGCAAGAACTCATCGATCTCGTAATCACCAAGGACAACGTGCCGCTGAATATCTTTCGCACCCCGGCCTACGAGCGCCTCGCCCAGAATCAGGCCCCGCGCTTCACTAAGCTCGAAAAACTCGCTGAAGAAATTCGCGTCGGCCACCAGGCCGCTCGTCCGCCGATCAAGCATACAGTCACGTCGCCGCTGCCACCGATCCTCACCGGCCGTATCGCGGCCGTGCTTGATCAGCGTCGCGCGCTGCAGCGCGATACGATGCCGCTGATCGACGCCGTCGTGGCGCAGTATCCAAATCTGCCCGCCGTCTTCACCATGGAATATCAAGGCTTGGACCTGCGGTTGCGTGTGATCCCCGATCAAGAGTCGCGCGATCCTCGCTCCGTGGGAGGAAGGCAGATCGATCGATTTCGCGAACAGCTCGCGGTAATCATCGATGCCTACGAGGCGAAACGTGACCAACTCACGGCCGAGGTGAAATCGTTGCAAACCGACGTCGCCACATTTCTGGGCACCGACGACCCGCGCCAACTGGCTGCCGCCCTAGGTGCCGTCACGCGCTTCGCTCTCTACAAGGCCACCGAAGACGCCTACGAGGAATACCGCGTTGCCACCCTCGAGCCGGGCCTTTCCTCAGAGCAACGTCGCCTTCTCTTCGGCGGTGCCCTTGTCCACCTCGACAACGCTTTACCGAACGGAAAAAAACAGCCCTTCGCCCGCGGCGGATAACTCGGCGCTCAGCTCGCCACCGGCAGCGTGAAGAAAAACACCGCGCCCTGCCCGACTACGCTCTCCACCCGCACCTCGCCGCCGTGCGCCTGCACGACATGTTTCACGATCGCGAGACCGAGGCCTGTGCCGCCTTGCTCACGCGACCGCGCCTTGTCGACGCGATAGAAACGCTCGAAAATCCGCCCCTGCGCCTCGACCGGGATGCCCGGTCCGTCATCGCGCACCGACACCTCGACGAGCTTGTCGCCGATGAGCTGGGCATTGATGCGAATCTTGCCTTCGTTGCGACCGTACTTCACCGCGTTGTCGAGGAGGTTGCCGAGCACTTGCTGCAGACGCGTCGCGTCGCCGAGCGCAGTCAGCCCGGCGGGCACAGCATTCTCCATCGCCATTTTCCGGCTGCGCGCCCGGTTCGAGAGATCGTCGATCGCTTCCTGCACTACCGAGCGCATCGGCACTGGCCGCAGCTCCAGTCGCACGCGTCCCGAGTCGAGCGTCGAAAGTAGGAGGAGATCGTCGATGAGCAGCGTCAGTCGATTGGCGTGACGGTCGATGATTTCCAGGAAACGCACTAGTGCCGACGGGTCATCCTTCGCCCCATCGATCAAAGTCTCAGCCGCGCTCTTGATGAGCGAAAGCGGCGTGCGCAGCTCATGGCTGACGTTGCCCACGAACTCCTGCCGCAGGCTCTCCGCCTGCCGCAGCGCCGTCAGGTCATGGAGCACGAGGATCGCGCCATCGCGCACGCCGTTGCCGTCGCGGAGCGCGAGGGCATTCACCTGCAGGAAACGCGGCGCGGCGCTCGACTCGATACGGATTTCGTGGCCGAGTACCTCAGCCTCGGTATCGAGGCGCGATGCCACCGCAGCAACTTCGTGGTTCCGCGTCGCCTCGAGCAACGTCCGGCCAGTCGCCGGCGGATTGAAATTGAACATCGCTCCCGCGGCACGATTGGCGAGGCGGATGCGGCCGGTTTGATCGAGCGCAATCACGCCCTCAACCATCCGGTCAAACAGCGCGGCTGTGCGCTCCGATTGACCACGGAGCTGTTCCGCGCGCCGGATGCTCTCCGACTCCATCTCCTCGCGGTGCCGCGCCTCCGAAGCACGGCGTGCACCGCGCTCACGCCAGAGCGAGAGAAAAGTCACCGCGAAGGCGACGAGAAGAATCCATTCCAAGAGCGTCACGACAAAGGTGATACGAAACCAGTTTGCGCCAATGCGCGAAGGAAAAGCGCGCGGGCCGAGCCCACGCCTCGGGCCTCACGCCCGAGCGTGCGACTCAGACCTCCGCTTTGCAGCGGTAGCCGACCCCGCGAACTGTCTCGAGATAATCGGAAGCAACCCCGATCTTCTCGCGCAGGCGGCGCATGTGGGTGTCGACGGTGCGACTGTCGATCGGGTTCTCATAGCCCCAGACATCCTGCAGGAGGCGGTCGCGCGTTTGCACGCGGCCACGGCGACGGACGAGAATTTCGAGGAGCTTGAACTCGGTCGCGGTCAGCGTGACGGCCTCGGTCGACAGCTTCACCTGATGGCGGGCCGAATCGATCTCCAGCTCGCCGAAGCGAATCAGCGAATTAGTGTCATCCGCGGTCTTGGCGCGGGCCAGCAGCTTCTTGATGCGAAGCACGAGTTCGCGCGGACTGAAGGGCTTCGTGACGTAGTCATCGGCACCCAGTTCGAGACCGAGCACGCGGTCCATCTCGGCCGCACGTGCGGTGAGCATGAGGATCGGGATGCTCGCGGTGCCGGGATCGCGGCGGAGGATCTTGCACACCTCGAGGCCGTCGACCTCGGGGAGCATGAGATCGAGCACGATCAGCTCCGGCCGCTCATCGCGAGCCGCCGCGATGGCGCGAGCGCCATCCTTGGCGAAGATGGGCGCAAAACCCGCTTCCTTGAGTTTGAACCCGAGCACATCCAGCGCATCGGGTTCGTCGTCGACGAGAAGGATTTTAGGCTTCATCATTCGTGCTTGGCGCCCGAGTGGCGGATATCGATCGCTTCGTAGAGGTAGACGACCTCTTCGGCGATGTTGGTCGCGTGATCGGCGATGCGCTCAAGGCACTTCGAGATCACCATCAGATGCAGGCAGCGCGAGATGGTGGTCGGGCGCTCGACCATGTAGCTGGAGAGTTCGCGGTGGAGCTGGCGGTTGAGCTCGTCCACTTCCTTGTCGCGCGGGATCACGGCGCGGGCGCGCTCGGGCTCGCGGTTGATGAAGGCGGTGATCGCATCGCGCATCATCTCGATCGCCATCGTCGCCATGCGGGGCAGATCGACATAGGGCTTGAGCTGCGGCTCCATGTTGAGATCGATCGCGCGGCGGGAGATGCTCACGGCCTCGTCGCCCACGCGCTCGAGGTTCTGGCAGATCTTCATCGCGACGGTCGTCAGGCGCAGATCGGTCGCGAGCGGCGCCTTGGCGAGCAGGTGCAGCGCGATGTCGTCAATGTCGATCTCGAGCTGGTCGAGGATGTTGTCATCCTCCTGCACGCGGTGAGCGAGGATGTCGTCGCGCTCGACCAGCGCGCGCATGGACCGCGCCACCGCGGACTCCGCGTGGCTGGCCATGGAGAGCAGGTTCTCTCGGAGCTGGGTCATCTCTTCGGCGTAGTGGGTCATGGGTGTCTGTTGAGGAAGTGGGTGGTGGTCGGAGCCAAGTATCGGGAAAGTGGGTACAGGTTATTCCCGTTACTTGGTCACGGATCGAATTCAGCCGAAACGGCCGGAGACGTAGGCTTCCGTCTGCGGATTGGCGGGCTTCATGAAGATGTCGCGCGTGGGGGCGAACTCGATGAGCTTGCCCATGTAGAAGAAGGCCGTCTTGTCCGAGCAACGCGCGGCCTGCTGCATGTTGTGCGTCACGATCACGATGGTGAACTGCGAGCGGAGTTCCTGGATGAGCTCCTCGACCTTGGCCGTCGCGACCGGATCGAGCGCGGAGCACGGCTCGTCCATCAGGATAACCTCGGGCTCGACTGCGATGGCGCGGGCGATGCAGAGGCGCTGCTGCTGGCCACCAGAGAGACCGAGGCCGCTGGCTTGGAGGCGGTCCTTCACTTCATCCCAGAGCGCGGCGCCGCGGAGCGATTTCTCGACGACTTCATCGAGGCGGGCCTTGTCACTGACGCCCTGCAGCTTGAGGCCGTAGGTGATGTTCTCGTAGATCGACTTCGGGAAGGGATTGGACTTCTGGAAGACCATACCGACGCGCTTGCGCAGCTCGATCACATCGACGTCGTGCTGGTGGATGTTTACCCCGCGAATCTTGATCGACCCGGCGCCGATGCGCGTGCCGTCGATCAGGTCGTTCATGCGGTTGAGACAGCGGAGCAGCGTGGACTTGCCGCAGCCGGACGGCCCGATGAACGCAGTGACCTTCTTGTCCTCGATCTTGAGGTTGATGTCGTGGAGCGCCTTGTTGGGGCCGTAGTAGAAATCGAGATGCTCGATGTCGATGAGGGTCTGGCCCGCGGGAGCGGGGACTTGCCCGGACGCGCCGGTATTCGGCACGGCCATGGGCCGGGCGGTGGAAGCGGATGAGCGGGAAGCCATGGCGACGGGTTCGGCGGTTACCATTTGTAGCGGTTGCGAAGGTTATTGCGAAGCAGGATCGAAGCGGTGGCGATGATGGCCACGATCAGCAGGAACACGAAGGCGGTGCCGTATTGCACGCGCTCGGTGTACTCGTTTTGCGGGATCTTGGAGCTGACGACGTAGATGTGGTACGGGAGTGCCATCACGCCCTGGAAGAAGAAGTCGCTGAACTTCGCGACGTCCCACGGCAACTTGTCGCGGACCACATACGCGGCGGTGAACATGATCGGCGCGGTCTCACCGGCGACGCGCGCGATGCCGAGAATCGACGAGGTCAGAATGCCGGGCAGCGCGTACGGCAGCACATTGGTGCGAATCGTCTGCCACTTGGTCGCACCGAGTGCGAGGGACGCTTCGCGGAAACCTTTCGGCACCGCCTTGAGCGACTCTTCGCTGGCCGTGATGATCACCGGCAGCACCATGAACGCGAGGGTGAACCAGCCGGCGAGCAGCGACACGTTCCAATTGAAGAAGAGCACAAACATGCCGAAGCCGAAGAGGCCGAAGACGATCGAGGGCACGCCGGCGAGATTAAGAATCGCGAGACGCACGAAGCGGATGAACGGGCCGTCCAGAGCATACTCGTTGAGATAGATCGCCGCCGCTACGCCGAGTACGAGAGCGATGGTCATCGACCCGATAACGAGCAGGATCGTGCCGACGATGCAGGGAAAGATGCCACCCGCCGAGTACACATAGCTCTCGGCCTTGATCGAAGCTGCGTCCGGATGCTGCACGAGGAAGGCGCGATACTCCTTGTCGCCGAGTTCGACCTTCTTGCCTTGGTACTCGAAGACGTAGAGCGACTCGGGCGCCTGCGTGAAGAACGCGACGTTCACGAATGGTGCCTCGGCCTTGAAGATCGTGCGCGAGCCCTTGCCAACGATGTTGAGAAACACCGCCGCGCCGCACAGCAGCACGAAATAGGTGGAGCCGCGGAAGAACCAGAAAGTGAAACCTTCCCAGCGCCGCGCCACGTTGGGCTGCGTCTGGAACTCGTGCTTTTCCGGTGCGACGGTGGGCGGAGGAAGTGTGGCGGATTCGGCGCTCATGGGTTCAACCGATGGAGATGCGGTAGCGGCGGACGACCTGCTGCGCCACGTAGTTGATGGCGAGCGAGAGGAAGAAGAGCACGAGGCCCACCATGAAGAGGGCCCGGTAATGGATGCTGCCGAGCGGCACCTCACCCATTTCCTGCGCGATAATACCGGTCATCGTGTGCACCGGCTGGACGAAGACACCGAGACCCGCGGTGAAATCCGGGATCGCGATGCGGTTGCCGGCGCAGAGGAGCACCACCATCGTCTCACCGATCACGCGGCCGAGTCCGAGCAGTGCCGCGGAGATGATGCCGGAGAGCGAGGCGGGCACGATGATCTTGATGATCGTCTGCAGGCGCGTCGCACCGAGAGCGAACGACGCTTCCTTGAAAGCGCGCGGCACGTTGTTGATCGCATCTTCCGCGAGCGTGAAGATGGTCGGGACCGCGATCAGCGCGAGCAGGCAGCCCGCGGTAAGAATGTTGAGTCGCTCGCTAAAGGGAAACCCGGGCACCCAGCTCAGCCATGTGACGTGCGAAATCGCGCGCAGGGTTTCACCCAGCACCGCGATGCCGAAGAAGCCAAGTACCACCGAGGGAAACGCGGAGATGAACTCGATCGCGGGCTTGATGAGCTTTTGCTCTGCGGGCGACGCGATCTGATTGACGTAGATCGCCGCACCGACGCCAAGCGGCACCGCGATGATCAGCGCGAGAATCGAGACCATCAGCGAGCCAACCAGCAGCGGAACAATGCCGTACCAGTCCTGCCAGAAACTCGCCGTGAGCCACTCGCGGCCGAAGAGAAAACTCGTGATGCCCTTCCAGCGAGGCACCGGCTTCGTGTAATCCCACGCGGCGAGATCGTGCTCGACGGTGGGGAGCGTCGCGAGGAAATCGCGCGTGAGGCTCTTGAAACGATCCATGCGGCCCTGCAGATCCGGCGAAGGCATCGCGGGGGCCGCTGCAAGCACTTGTCCGAGCTGGGTCGTGAGCTCGATATTGGCGGCTTTGAAAGCGGGTTGCGCGTCGCGCAGCGGCTTCAGCTCCTTGGCGAAATCGACTTCGTCGATCTTCACCTTCGCAGCCTCGACCGTCTTGCCTACTGCGAGCAGTTGGCGGCGCTCGATCTTCTTGTCCTCGGTGACGGCAAACTTGGTTTTGATCTCGGTCGCTACGTCGGTGAGGTCGGAGACAACGCCACGCACCGGATTGATTGTATCGCTGAACTTGCCGGCAAAATCGTCGAACGGCGCGAGTGCGGTGTTGGCCGCCTCCGGGGTGTTGTCGGTTTGCTCCGTGTAGTAACGGTAGGCTCGGACACGGAGGTCGGAAAGATAACGATTGAGTGCCGTATGGTCATTGACCTCGGCACGCATGAGGTCGACGTACTCCAGACCGGCCTGGCGGTACACGCGCAGGTTCTGGTCGTTTTGGCCGAGGAATCCACTGCCCTCGCGGAAAAGGAAGATCGTGATCAGCACGAGCACGACCACCGAGATGAAGGCATTCCCGCCAAAAAATATCCGGATGAAGTCGTCGGAGTTGAGGCCGAACAGCTTGAATTTGGCCTTGTTCGCGAGGAAGTTCTTCGGCGCGTCAGGCGGCGTGGAGTCCATGGGCCAGTGAGTCTAGTAAAAGCGGGAAAGGAAAAACGAGAGAGGAAACAAAAGCCCGCCGGCGTTTCGGTCCAGCGGGCTTGGGAATGAACAGGAAATGACCAAGAGGTCAGCTCTGCGGAGGAACGATGAAGCCGACCTGCTCGATGATCTTGTGGCCTTCGTCGCTCTGCGTGAAGTCGATGAACTTCTTCGCCTCACCCGCAGGCTCGCCATTCGTGTAGTAGAACGTGGGGCGGGCGTACGGATACTTGTGGCTGAGGACAGTCTCCTTGTTCGGGACCACGGAATCCTTGCCGTCGCCGATCGAGACAGTGCGAGTGCCCGGCGCATTGAGGTAGGCGAGGCCGACATAGCCGATGCCAGCCGCGTTCTTGCCCACTTCAGCGGCGATTTGCTCGTTGCCCGCCATCTTCTGCGACGAAGAAGCGTAATCCTTCTTGTTCATCGCGAGCTCCTTGAAATCGGCGTAGGTGCCGGAGGAGGTGTTGCGGGTATAGACCGAGATCTTGCCCGGAGTGCCGCCGACCGCGGACCAGTCGGTGACTTCACCGGCGAAGATCTGCTCGACCTGGCGCTTGGTGAGGTTCTTGACGGGATTGCCCTCGTTGACGATCACGCCGATGCCGTCGAAAGCGACGATGGTCGGGGTGAGGACAACGCCCTTGGCACCAGCCGCGGACATTTCCGTGGGCTTGGCGCGGCGGGAGGACATGCCGATCTGCGCGGTGCTGTCGATGATGGCGGTGATGCCGGTCGTCGAACCTTCAGCGGCGATCTCAAACGAGACGCCGGGGTTCTTCGCGACGTAGGCTTCCTTGAGGGTCGGGACGAGCTTGGCACCGAGGGTGTCGGAGCCCTTGATCACGAGCTTCTGGGCGTTCGCCACGGAAACGGCGGCGAGCGCGGAGGCGATGAGGAGGAATTTTTTCATGTTGGATGAGCTTTCGGATTAAGGACCGAGGTTAGAACTTCACGACCAGATCGACCTGCAGGAGCTGCGTGTGATCGCGGGCCGCGAGGGTGGCCTGATTGAGGCCAGCCTGCTTGTGCTTCGTGTGGAAGTAGGTGAGGTTGAAGTTGGTGAAGTCCGTCACGTTGTACGACAGCGCGGCTTTCCAGCCTTCCTGATTCAGGAAGCTGAAGGCGAAGTCGGAGTCGTTGATGTTGGGATCGAGCGCACCGATGCCGACGCTGCGATAGTCGAGCTTGAGGCTGTAGTCGCCCTGCACCTTGCCGGTACCGAAGCTGTAGCCGATACCACCGAGCCAGGCGTCAGCACCCTTACTGAAAGCGCGGGAGACACCGTACACGCCGTAGACGCGGTCGCTGGCTTCCAGGTTGTGTGCGTAGTCCCAGTAGAACTTGAACGCGGTGCCTTCGCCGTTGATGCCGACCCAGTTGATTTCACCGGGGAAAACGAAGGTCGTCAGGTAGCGGGTCGTGCCCGTGAAGGCCGCCTCACCGCCGCCGGAGAGGACGTTGGCCGCCGCGGCGAAGTCGATGGTCGAGCCATTGTACTTCATGAAGCCGGGGGCGAGGATAAAGCTGTTCAGCTGGTTGCCGATGGAGTCGTGGCCGAAGTAGCCGGTGTACACGAACTGCTGGGCGAAGAGCCAAGCGTCACGGCCCGCGGGTCCGGGGGTGCTCTCCGGGCGGTCGTCCATGATCCACTGGCCGGCGCGCACCTCGAAGGTGTCCTTGCCGCCGAGGAAGTAGGTGTAGTTCTCGGAGAAGCCCTGCGGATTGATGTCGGCGTCCCAGACGAGATCGGTCGTGTAGAGAAGATTCTTCTGTTTGCCGGCCACGAAGGACCAGTTCAGATTCGGCTTCCAGCCAACATAAGCACGGGCGAGGAAGATCGCGTAGTCGTCGGCACCGTCACCGAGCGTCTGGTTGCCCGAGTCGGCCGCCTGGCCGGTCTCGAGAGCGAAGCCGGCGGACCAGCCCTTCTGGAGGGTCACGTCACCGTTGAAACGAAAGCGGATACGATTGCGGAAGCGCTCGTTGGTGATGTTCGTCGGGTTCACCTCGGGAGCCTGCGTCTCGTACTGTTCGCGGATGCGCATGTCGCCCGAGAGCTTGAAGTCAGCGATCGAGGAGCTGAGGTTCAGCTTGCCGGCGGACGTGTTGGCCGTGAAATCCTTCACGAGCTCGGCGCGAAGGTTTTCCGCTTCCTGATCGGAAACGAGGCCTTTCTTGACGAGCAGGTTCAGCAGCGGGCCGCTGTCTTGCGCCAGCGCGGTGCCGGCAGTCAGGAGCGAGCCGCCGAGCAGCGCGAGCCAGAGGGATTTTTTGAGGAGCATAGGTGCGTGGTTTTGGTTCGTTTGGCGTGGAATGAACGCCCTATTTGTAGAGCCCAATTGTTACGACCGCGTGACGCGCCTGTGACAAAGGCGCAAAGCCACTTTATGCCCGGAAAAAAGTTCGCGGTCGGCGGCGCTTCTTACGTAACATATCATCATACCCCATGCGCACTTCCCCATCGTGGCGCACCCGCTTGCTGGTCGGGACGCTTTGTTACATCGTCCTCGGGTCGATTTCGGCCCTTTGGGCCCAGTCGGATGAGCCGCGCCACTTCGAACCCCTGCGTCTTTACTTCCCTCCCGGGGTGCCGGCGTTCGGGGAAAACACGGACGAAGGCAGTTCGTCGTCCTTCACAATTTCCCAAGGCCATCGCTTCACTGCGCCGGAAGAACTAGCGCCTTGGGTTGGCCAATATTTCTACCCCAGCTTGGGCTACGCTCTCAACTCCAAGCTCAACCGAAAACGCAAAGAAGCGCTCGAGTCTTATCGCACCACCCGTCTCCAACTCCTCGGCGATCTGAGCACCAAGCTCGCCGAACTCAGCCCCGCCGACTCCGCCGCTCGTGAAAAAAGCCTGATCGCTTTCGCGCAAACCCAGACCGCCGCCGTCAATGCCCTCGAATCCTCCGCCGAAAAGCTCCGCGTCGATCTTTCCAACAGCGTCGATTTCGAGTTGAGCAATTTGTTCTCTATCGCCCCGCCGGGCGTTCCGAGCAGCATCGCGCTCGGCGTCGCCGCTCGCCGTCAGATGCGCTGTATCTGCTTTCTGCAAGATGGCCTGTCGATCGAGCAGCGCGACTTGCTCACGGAAATCGCCGCCGAGGACGAGCGCGCCAGCCCCACGAGGCGGCTCGGCGCCATCCGCGGTCCCGCCCCCAATTTCCGCCAAATCTATTTCTACCCGGCCAATTCACGCATCACCCTGCCCGACTCGCTCGATCAGGTACTCAACGAGCGGATCACCGCATTTCTGCACGACAAAGAGCAGCTGAAAAACGAACTCCGTCAATTCGTCGCCGACACGAAGACCGACTCCAATCGCGCTCGCGCGCGCAAGGCCACCGCCCTCGCCGAGCGCCAGTGGCCGCGTCTCTCCGATCTCGAAAAACGCGCCGAGGAAATTCGCCGCGGTCTCGCCGCCATTCCCAAGCCCGTCATCACCGTGCCCGCGCATTTGCCTCCCGACTTGAAGCAGCGCATCCTCGATTCACGGCAAGAGCTGATGGATTTCTACCGTCATCGTCCGCGGCAAATTCGGATCGAAAGTGACGAACCCAGCCTGCCATCACTGGGCATCAACCCAACACCCGAAGCCATGCGTGCCCGCGCCGAGGCCAGAATCGCAAAAGTACGCGAGCTCATCCAGGCCGAGCAAGCCAAGCTCCGCGCCATCCGCGAAAAGATCTCCGCCCTCGGCAACGACCTCGCTTCCGTGGCCGCTACCATCACCGATCCGGACACCGGCCAGCCCTACGCAGCGAACAAACTCCTGCGTCAATATCTGGAAGCCCAAAGTGCCTTCGATCAGCTCGGCCGCGACGAGGTAATCTATAAAGACTACTATTCCGCCGTCCTCGAGCCGGGCCTCTCGCCGCCGCAGCGTCGGATGCTTTTCGCCGTCGCGATCGCCGACCTCGCGCAGCCTTTGCCCGATGCGGAGTTCATCATGATGCGCGAGTACTGATCCAGTCGCTTAATCACATGTTTTTCGGATTAGCCTGATTAATAGGTAATTACGCAGCCTAGGGTATCGCGACCCTTGCTCGTCGGTGCGGAGGGCTCATGCTCTGCCCCGTTCTTTGGATTCGCACGCCTAAGCTGCCACCGCTTCCTCGGTGGACAGCACGGGGGACCCAATTTCCGCCACGCGACTCTCGCGCGACGGACGGGGCGCAGGGCCGCACGCGAGTGTAGCCCGGGTGACTTCCTGGCACCTAGCCCGTCAGCTAACCTCGTCGGCCACTGGAAGGGTGATCCACTAGGGCTCCGCTTGGGCGGATGTCTCCACGGTCGCTCCACTGTCACCGCACCGTCGTGCCTGCATGGGGAAACCCTGCGGGCTGTCGGCGCATTCCGTCGCCCGTGTCATGAACATCCCCGTTCAACTTGTCCTCGGTGCCGCGAGCCTGCTCGCGCACCTGTTCCTCATTGCCGCCGCTCTCATACTCAAAGGCTATGCGCTCAAGCAGCGCGGCGCCTCGCAACGTCTCGCGCTCGCTGCGGGCGCCTTGATCCTCGCCGGCACTGCGCTCGGCATGGCCGAGAGTTGGTACGAGCGGGGCGCGCTGCTCAGCTTCGGTGCGATTTTCGCGCCGTTGCTGCTCGGTGTCGCCGTCATCCGCGAGAATCAGGTCGGCGTACTCGTGAAGAAATTTTCGCGTCGCTCCCTGCCCGCTGGCCAGCTGGTCGCGCTCGACGGCGAGGCCGGCTATCAGGCCGACACGCTCCCGCCGGGCGTGCACTTCGGCTATTTCTTCTGGCAGTTCCGCGTGTTGAAGATGCCCGTCGTCGACGTGGCTCCGGGTGAAATCGCTCTCGTCGTTGCCGCCTCCGGCGTGCCGATGCCCGCGGGCCGCATCCTCGGCCGCGTGATCGATTGCGATAACTTCCAGGACGCGCGCCGCTTCCTCACCGGTGGCGGCGAGAAGGGCCGCCAGCTCGCAATTCTCACCGCGGGCACGTACCGCATCAATGGCGCGCTCTTCGAGATCATCACCGCCGCCAACGCTGCGCAGCACAACATCTCCCCGAGCGAACTCTCGCTCACGCAGATCAAGCCCGACCAGGTCGGCATCGTCACCACGCTCGACGGCCAGCCCATCGAGGCGGGCGAGATCGCCGGCCCGATCATCGCCGGCCACGATAACTTCCAAAACGCGCAGGCGTTTCTCGATGGCCGCGGCCGTCGCGGCTTGCAGGAGCAGGTGCTGTTGTCCGGCTCGTGGAATCTCAATCCGTGGTTCGCCGAGGTCGAGCAGGTGCCGATGCTCAGCATCCCCATCGGCTCCGTCGGCGTGGTCATTTCCTTCGTCGGCCTCGCCCACGAGGACGTGAGCGGCGCGGAGTTCAAACACGGCGACCTCGTCCACGTCGGCCACAAGGGCGTGTGGGTCACGCCGCTCTATCCGGGCAAGCACCCGGTCAACACCCGCGTCATGCGCGTCGAGCTCGTGCCCACGACGAACATCGTGCTCAACTGGGCCAATCGCACCGAGGCGCACCACTTCGACGAGAAGCTCAGCTCGATCACCGTGCGCTCGAAGGATGGTTTCGCGTTCAACCTCGATGTCGCGCAGATTATCCACGTCGGCGCGCTCGATGCGCCCAAAGTCATCTCGCGACTCGGTTCGATGCAGAACCTCGTCGACCACGCGTTGCAGCCGATCGTTGGAAATTATTTCCGCAACTCGGCGCAGCACCACACCGTGCTCGACTTCCTCAATGCCCGCAGCGCGCGCCAGAGCGAGGCCGCCGCGCACATCCGTATCGCGCTCGCCGCGTACGATGTGCAGGCGATCGACACGCTCATCGGCGACATCACGCCGCCGGTCGACCTCATGAAGACGCAGACCGACCGCAAGATCGCGGAGGAGGAAAAGAAAACCTACGAGATCCAGGAGGCCGCGCAGCGTCAGCGTCAGGAGCTCGTGAAAGCCACCGCGCTCGCCAACATCCAGCAGCAGATGGTCGACGCCGATCAGGGCGTGCGCATTGCCGATCTCCACGCGCAGTCCGCCATCAAGCACGCGAGCGGCGAGGCCGAGTCCACCAAGCTCCGCGCGCTCGGTGACGCCGAGGCCATCCGCGCCACCGGCACCGCAAAAGCGGAGGCCTACCGCGCCGGCGTCGATGCGCTCGGCGGCGCCAACTACACGGTGATGCAGCTCACGCAGACGCTCGCCGAGAAAAACATGCGCATCGTCCCCGACGTCTCCGTCACCGGCGCGCAGGGCACCAACGGCCTGCTCGACTCCATGCTCGCGCTCGTCACGCGCGAGAAAACCGAAAAGCGCGCTGCCTAAATAATCCGCAACGCGGGCGCGGCCTCTATCGGCCGCGCCCGCCTGCACCCTACCCCATGCGCTCCACCACTCTTCGCTTCGCCCTCGCGGCCGTTCTCGTCATCGCCGCACTCACCGCCGTCGAACTCGCCCTCGATTCCGAGGTGACGTTCTCCGTGCCCAAGATTTCCGCCAATTCCCTCGGCTCCACCGCCAGCGTGCTCGCATATCCGTTGATCGCGCTGCCGCTGCTCTACCTGTCGCGCTGAGAGCGTCTTGATGTTTTCTTGATGCTCCGCGGGCTCCGCTTGATTAGGCGCGGGGCCCGCGACGTGCGATACTCGCCGCGTCATGAATTCCGATCTCGGCCTGATCCTGTTCACGCTCGCGTTTTTCGCGCTCAGCGCCGCCTACGCCGCAGCCTGCGAACGTCTCCGCTGACCACCGCCCGCCATGGAAACCGCCATCATCTCGCTTATCGCACTCGCCTGCCTCGCCTACCTCGTCGTGGCCGTCCTCCGTCCGGAGAAATTCTAAATGAACTCCCCGAATTCCTGGCTCCAGCTCGTTCTCTTCGTCGGCGCGCTGCTGCTCGTCACCAAGCCACTCGGGCTTTATCTCGTCCGCGTGCTCGAGCGCGGCCGCACGTGGCTCGATCCCATGATTCGTCCCATCGAGCGCGCGACCTACTGGCTCTGCGGCATCGATCCCGCACAGGAGCAGAGCTGGTTCGGCTACGCGTGCTCGATGCTGACATTCAGCGTCGTGGGCCTGCTGTTCACGTACTGCATCCTGCGTTTTCAGGACTTGCTGCCGCTCAATCCGCAAAACCTGCCCGGCCTCGCACCCGCGCTGGCGTTTAACACCGCGGTCAGTTTCACCACCAACACCAACTGGCAGAGCTACGGTGGCGAAGCGACGATGTCGTATTTCTCGCAGATGGTCGCGCTGACCATCCACAACTTCACGTCCGCCGCCGTGGGCATCGCCATCGCCGCCGCGCTCGTGCGTGGCATCGCGCGCCACACCGCGAAGACGGTCGGCAATTTCTGGGCGGACCTCGTGCGCGTCACCTACTACGTGCTCACGCCGTTCAGTCTCGTGTTCGCGCTCGTGCTGGTGTCGCAGGGCATGATTCAAAACTTCCAGCCCTATACTTCCGCAAAGACACTGGAGCCCTACACCAGCCAGGTTCCGAAGACCGACGCCAAAGGCCAGCCCGTGCTCGCCGCCGATGGCAAGACGCCCGTGATGGTCGATAAAGTCATCGACACGCAGACCATCGTGCAGGGCCCCATCGCTTCGCAGGTCGCGATCAAAATGCTCGGCACCAATGGCGGCGGTTACGTCAACGCCAACGCCGCGCACCCGTTCGAGAATCCCACGCCGTTGTCGAATTTCCTGCAGATGCTCGCGATCTTCGCGATCCCGAGCGCGCTCACGTACTACCTCGGCCGCGTGGTGAAAAACCAGCGCCACGGTTGGGCCGTCTGGGGTGCGATGTTCGCCCTCTTCATCGCCGGCGCGCTCGTGTGCTGGCGCGCCGAGGCCGTGGGTAATCCCATTCACCAGAAGCTCGGGGTCGCCGCAGCCGACGGCAACATGGAGGGCAAGGAGGTGCGCTTCGGCATCTTCAACTCCGCGTTGTTCGCCACCATCACCACCGATGCCTCGTGCGGTGCGGTCAACGCCATGCACGACTCGTTCACACCCATCGGCGGACTTGTGCCGCTCTTCAATATCGAGACCGGCGAGGTCATTTTCGGCGGCGTGGGCGCTGGGCTCTACGGCATGCTGATTTTCGTCGTGCTCGCCGTGTTCATCGCCGGCCTGATGGTCGGCCGCACCCCCGAGTACCTCGGCAAAAAAATCGAGGCCTACGATGTGAAGCTCGTCATGCTCGTGCTCATGGTGCTCGCGGCCACGATCCTCTGCGGCACCGCGTGGGCCGCCGTGAGCGACTGGGGTCAGGCCGGGCTCAACAACGCGGGCCCGCACGGCTTCTCCGAAATCCTCTACGCCTACAGCTCGACCGTCGGCAACAACGGCTCCGCCTTTGCCGGTCTCACTTGCACACCGAGCAATGGCGACCCGCACTACAACGTCACGCTCGGCGTCGCGATGCTCGTCGGCCGCTTCCTGATGATCGTGCCCATTCTCGCCCTCGCGGGAAATCTCGCGGGCAAAAAACTCGTGCCGGCGAGCGCGGGCACCTTCCGCACCGAGGGCCTGACATTTGTGGTGTTGCTCATCGGCACGGTGCTGCTTGTCGGCGCGCTCACATTTCTCCCGGCCTTGGCGATCGGTCCGATCGTCGAGCACTACCTGATGCATGCCGGCACCTTGTTCTAAGAAATATTTTCCGACTCAGCCTGCCGCGTCGCGGCCTATCATGAGCACCAAGTCCGCCTCCCTCGCCGATCGCACCATCTTGCTGCCCGCCATCTCGGCGGCGTTCCGCAAGCTCGACCCACGCGCCCAGCTCAAGAACCCGGTGATGTTCGTCACGCTCATCGGTGCCGCGTTGAGCTTCGAGCAGCTCTTCACCTCGCACGACCCGTTTCCCTACGTGCTGCAGGTCGCGCTGTGGCTGCTGTTCACCGTCGTCTTTGCCAACTTCGCGGAGTCCGTCGCCGAGGGCCGTGGTAAGGCCCAAGCCCGCGCGCTGCGCGCCTCGCGCAAGCAGCTCGTCGCGCAGCGCCGCAACAAGCACGGCGCACTTGAGTCCGTCGACGCCTCATTGCTCCGTCAGGGGGACATCGTCGTCGTCACTGCGGGTCAACAGATTCCCGGCGATGGCGAGGTGGTCGAGGGCGCCGCGTCCGTCGACGAATCCGCCATCACCGGCGAATCCGCTCCCGTCATCCGCGAGGCCGGCGGCGACCGCAGCGCCGTCACCGGCGGCACCACGATCCTCTCCGATGCGCTCGTCATCCGCATCACCGCCAATCCCGGCGAGGGCTTCCTCGATCATATGATCAGCCTCGTCGAGGGTGCATCGCGCCAAAAGACGCCCAACGAGCTCGCGCTCACGATCCTGCTGTCCGCGCTCACCGTGATCTTCCTGCTCGTGATCATCGCGCTGAAACCGTTCGGCACGTACTCGAACGTCGCGTTCTCGATCACCACGTTGATCGCGCTGCTCGTGTGTCTCATTCCCACGACGATCGGCGGCCTGCTCAGCGCCATCGGCATCGCCGGCATGGACCGCTTGCTGCAGCGCAATGTCCTCGCCATGTCCGGTCGCGCGGTCGAGGCCGCCGGCGACATCGATGTGTTGCTGCTCGACAAGACGGGCACGATCACACTGGGCAATCGCCAAGCCGCCGACTTCGTCACCGCGCCCGGCGTCACTCCCGCGCGTCTGGCCGACGCGGCTCAGCTCTCCTCGCTCGCCGACGAGACGCCCGAGGGTCGCAGCATCGTCGTGCTCGCGAAGGAAAAGTTCAATCTGCGCGCCCGCGATCTCGCTGGCTCGCCGCACACGTTCGTGCCGTTCACCGCGCAGACGCGCATGAGCGGTCTCGATTTCACCGCTACGTCCACTGCGCCCGCGCGCTCCATTCGCAAGGGCGCGGCCGCCAGCATCCGCGCGTGGGTCGAGACGCAAGGCGGTGCCTTTCCCGCCGCGGTCACCGAGTCGGTCGAACACATCTCGCGCTCCGGCGGCACGCCGCTCGTGGTCGCCGAGGGTCGCGAAGTGCTCGGCGTGATCTTCCTTAAGGATGTCGTGAAGGGCGGCATCAAGGAGCGTTTCGCCCAGCTCCGCGCGATGGGCATCCGCACCGTGATGATCACCGGCGACAATCCCCTCACCGCCGCCGCGATCGCCGCCGAGGCGGGCGTCGACGATTTCCTCGCCCAGGCCACGCCCGAGATGAAGCTCGCCCGCATCCGCGAGGAGCAGGCCAAGGGGCATCTCGTGGCCATGACGGGCGACGGCACCAACGATGCACCCGCTCTCGCCCAAGCCGACGTCGGCGTAGCGATGAACACCGGCACGCAGGCCGCCAAGGAGGCAGGCAACATGGTCGATCTCGACTCCAATCCCACGAAGCTCCTCGAGATCGTCGCCATCGGGAAGCAGATGCTCATCACGCGCGGCGCGCTCACCACGTTCTCCATCGCCAACGACGTCGCGAAGTATTTCGCGATCATCCCCGCGATGCTCGTCGGCGCTTTCCCCGCCATCGCTCCGCTCAATGTCATGCACCTCGCCTCACCGCTGAGCGCGATCCTTAGCGCCGTGATCTTCAACGCCCTCATCATCATCGCGCTCATCCCGCTCGCGCTGAAGGGCGTCGCTTACCGCCCCATTGGCGCCACCGCGATGCTGCGCCGCAATCTCATCATTTACGGCCTCGGTGGCATCGTCGTGCCGTTCGTCGGTATCAAACTCATCGACGTCCTCATCAACGCCCTGCACCTCGTCTGAATAATCCCGCCATGAAAACTCTCTTCACCGAGCTCAAAACGTCCGTACTCGTCACCAGCGTATTCGCGTTGCTGCTCTGCGGCGTGTATCCACTCGCCGTATACGCGGGCGGTCAGCTCTTCTTCAAGGCCAAGGCCGATGGCTCGCTCGTCACCGACGCCACCGGCACTGTGCGCGGCTCCGCCTTGCTCGCGCAGAATTTCGCGAGCGAGAAATACTTCCATCCGCGTCCGTCTGCCGCCGGCACCGGCTACGATGCCGCCAACTCTTCCGGCACCAACCTCGGCCCTACTTCGAAAAAGCTCGCTGACTCGATCGCCGCCGCCATCGCTGCGTATCGCGCCGAGAACAGGCTCGCACCCGACGCTGCCGTGCCCGCCGATGCCGTCACATCCTCCGGCAGTGGACTCGATCCGCACATCAGCCTCGCCAATGCTGAGCTTCAATCCGCCCGCGTCGCCGCCGCCCGCCACCTTCCGCCCACCAAGGTCCACTCACTCGTCGCCGCCCACACCGAAGCCCGCGATCTCTCCGCGCTCGGCGAGCCGCGCGTAAACGTCCTGCTGCTCAATCTCGCGCTCGATGCCGCGCACTGAGTTCCACCGCGCTCATTTCACCGTGTCCATCGCGGACCAATCATGATTTATCGTCGCCGTGCCTGAGCCGTTGGTCGATCTGCGTCCCGATCCCGACGCCCTGCTCGCCGCCCTGCAACGCGGGGCGGCCCGCGCGCAGCGTGGCCGGCTCAAGGTGTTTTTTGGCATGTGCCCCGGTGTGGGCAAAACCTACTCGATGCTGCGCGCCGCCCAGCAGGAGCTGCGGGAGGGCGTCGATCTGGTCGTCGGTGTGGTCGAAACCCATCGTCGGGCTGAAACCGAGGCGTTGCTCACCGGCCTGCCGACGTTACCCCGGCACACCTTCCAACATCAGGGTATCACGCTCACCGAGTTTGACCTCGAGGCCGCACTCCAACGCCGTCCGCGCCTGATCCTCATGGACGAGTTCGCGCACACCAACGCCCCCGGCTCGCGTCATCCGAAGCGTTATCAGGATGTGATCGAACTTCTCGATGCGGGTATCGACGTCTACACCACGCTCAACGTCCAGCACGTCGAGAGCCGCGCCGACGCCGTGCGGCAGATCACCGGCATCACGGTGCAGGAGACCGTGCCTGACTCGGTCCTCGATCTTGCCGATCAGATCGAGCTGATCGACTTGCCCCCCGAAGCGCTCCGCGAGCGGCTGGCCGAGGGGAAAGTCTATCTCGGCGAGCGCGCCGCCCTCGCGGCCGAGAATTTCTTCAAGGACACGCACCTCACTGCCCTGCGGGAACTCGCCCTGCGCTTCGTCGCCGAGCGGGTCGACCAGCGCCTGCGCGAGCTGCGTGCTTCCGGTCCCGCGCGCACAGTGTGGCGCAGCGGCGAGCGTCTGCTCGTCGCCGTCGGCCCGAGCCCCACGTCTCTGCAACTCGTCCGCTGGACGCGCCGCATGGCTGCCGCGCAGGGCGCCGCCTGGATCGCCGTCAGCGTGGAGTCGTCCCGTGCCCTCGATGCCGAGGCTGCTCGCCGTCTGGAGCAGAATCTCGCTCTCGCTCGCGAGCTCGGCGCCGAGATCGTCGTCACGCGCGACGAGGATGTCGCCGAAGCCCTCGTGCGCGTCGCCCTGCAGCGCAATGCCACCCAGATCGTCGTCGGCAAATCGCGCCGCTCCCGCTGGCTCGACCTGGTCACTGGCGGCAATCTCGTCGACCAGCTCCTCCGTCGCAGCGGCCCCATCGACATCTATGTCGTGCCCGCCGAGCGCGCTGCCGGTCAACCGTCGCCTTGGCTCAACTGGCTACCGGCTGAGCCTTCGCCCGCGCAGGAGTACGGCGAGGCCGCCGCGGTCCTCGCGTTGCTCACGATTGTCAGTTGGTTCCTCGTCCCATTAACGGGCTATCTCTCCATCGGCTTCATCTATCTGCTCGCCGTGATCGCGCTGAGCCTGCGGGTCGGTCGCGGCCCGGTCCTCGCCGCCGGAGTGCTCAGCGCACTGACATGGAATTTCCTCTTCATCCCGCCGATCTTCACCTTCGTCATCGCGAAGCTGGAGGACGGCCTGATGTTCGGCACCTACATCGTGGTCGCGCTGATGTCGGGACAGCTTACCGCTCGCATCCGCGCGCAAGAGCGCCATGAGCGGCTGCGCGAGGAGCGAGCCACCGCCCTGCTCCACCTCACCCAAGCTATCGGCCCGGCACGCACGCTCGACGACGCTGTGTTCGCCGCCTTGCGGCAAGCCGACCGCGTCTTCGGCGCGCAGACCGCGCTTCTCCTCGGCGATGCGGCGGGACAGCTCACTCCGCACTTCGCGGGGTCGCTCTCGATCGACGACAAGGAGCGCGCCGTCGCCGACTGGGCGTGGCGCAATCGTAAGAAAGCCGGCCGCTTCACCGACACGCTGCCGTCCGCGCAGGCTTTTCACGTTCCGCTCGTCGCGGAGGATGCCGCCGTCGGCGTCCTCGCCGTCCGCGTACCTGCCGACATCACCCTCACCCTCGCGCAGCGTGATCTCGTGGAGAGCTTCGCCGCCCAGCTCGCCCTCATCGTCGAGCGCGAGCACCTGCGCGCCGCCGGCGAGCGCGAGAAACTGCTCGCCGAGTCCGAAAAACTCCATCGCGCCTTGCTCGACGCGGTCTCGCACGAGCTGAAGACACCCCTCGCCGTCCTGCGCGGCGCACTCGAAAGCCTTGGCTCGTCTGATGAGGTAACGCGGAGTCATCTCATCGCCGAGAGTCGCACCGCCTCCAACCGTCTCGCTCGGCTCGTCGACAATCTTCTCGATCAAACGCGGCTCGAGTCCGGCGCGCTTCAACCGCGACTCGATTGGTGCGATGCGCACGACCTGGTCTCCGCCGCCGTCGAGAGTGTCCGCGAATCGCTCGCGGGGCATCCGTTCGAGAGCGACGTCCCGGCCGATCTCCCCCTGTTTCGCGCCGACGCGGCACTCATGGAGCAGGTCATCGCCAATCTGCTGCTCAACGCCGCCCTGCACACGCCCGCGGCCACGCCGATCTTCCTCGTTGTCGGCCACGAGCCTGCGCGCGCTCGGGTATTTTTCACCGTGGCCGACCGCGGTCCGGGTTTTCCGTCGGAGATGCGCGAGCGCTTGTTTCAAAAATTCCAGCGCGGCGACGCCGCTCGCGCCGGCGGGCTCGGCCTCGGCCTGTCGATCGTGCGCGGCTTCGTCGTCGCGCAAGGTGGCGAGATCGTCGTGGGCGAGAATCCGGGCGGCGGCGCGGTTTTTACCGTTTACCTCCCCCACACCCCGCACGGTAACGTCCCCGCCGAATGACCGCCCTCGCGCCCGACATTCTCGTGATCGATGACGAGGTGCAGATCCGTCGCCTCCTACGGGTGGTGCTGGAGGCCGCCGGCTATCGAGTGCGCGAGGCTGAGTCCGGCAACCTGGGACTCAATGACGCCGCCGTGCGCCGGCCCGATGCTGTGATCCTCGATCTCAGCCTGCCCGACATCTCGGGTCTCGATGTCCTCCGCCGTCTCCGCGAGTGGAGCCAGCTCCCCGTGCTGATTCTCTCCGTACGTGGAGGCGAAGCCGACAAGATCGCTGCCCTCGACGCCGGCGCCGACGACTATCTCACAAAGCCTTTCGGCAGTGGCGAACTGCTCGCCCGCATGCGCGTGCTCCTCCGGCGCGCCCAATCTCCCGGCGAGGCCGCCAGCATTCGCTTCGGTGACACGGAGGTCGATTTCACGAAGCGCACCGTCACGCGCGCCGGCGTCGATCTCCATCTCACGGCCAAGGAGTACGCGCTGCTGCGTCTTCTGCTCCAGCATCGCGGCAAAGTCGTCACGCATCGCCAGCTCCTGCGCGAAGTGTGGGGCCCCGCCCACGAACACGACACCCACTACGTGCGCGTCCACATGGCCAACCTGCGCAAGAAACTCGAGCCGCCCGGCGCGGCCGCGTTCATCAAAACCGAGTCTGGCATCGGCTACCGGTTTACCGAGTGAGTTTTTCGTGTCCTTCGCGCAGTTCGCGGCCAAACTCCCTTCTCCGCGATGCACCTCACTCATCTCGCCTGCACCCTCTGCGGTCGTGAGCACGACGCCAAAGTCCCGCAAAACGTCAGCGCCTGCTGCGGTAAGCCGCTCTTCGCGCACTACGATCTCGCCACTGCCGCGCGCACGCTGACCAAGGAGTCGCTGCGCACGCGCGCGAAGAACCTCTGGCGCTACCGCGAGGTGCTGCCCGTGCGCGACGACGCTGACATCGTCACGCTCGGTGAAGGCTGCACGCCGCTGTTCGACGCGCCGCGCCTCGGAGCGAAACACGGAATGCGTGCGCTCTACATCAAGGACGAAGCACAGAATCCCACCGGCAGTTTCAAAGCCCGCGGCATGACCACCGCGGTCTCGATGGCGAAACAGTTTGGCCTGAAAAAACTCGCCGTCCCCTCCGCGGGCAACGCCGCCGGTGCGCTCGCCGCCTACGCCGCGCGCGCTGGGATGGAAGCGCATATCTTCATGCCGCGCGACACGCCCCGCGCCAACGTCATCGAGTGCGAGCAGATGGGCGCACACGTCACACTCATCGACGGTCTCATCACCGACTGCGGCGCCGAAGTCGCGAAACGCAAGACCGCCGAAGGCTGGTTCGATGTCTCGACGCTGAAGGAGCCCTATCGCGCCGAGGGCAAGAAGACGCTCGGCTACGAACTCGCCGAGCAGCTCGACTGGAAATTGCCCGACGTGATCCTCTACCCAACCGGCGGGGGCACCGGCCTCATCGGCATGTGGAAGGCTTTCGACGAGCTCGAAAAGCTTGGCCTGCTCCCCGTCGGCACGAAGCGCCCGCGCATGTTCACCGTGCAAGCCACCGGCTGCCAACCAATCGTCCGCGCGTTCACCAGCGGTGAGAAATTCGCCGCGGAGCATCTCGGCGCGCACACCCGCGCGAGTGGCCTGCGCGTGCCCAAGGCCGTCGGCGATTTCATCATGCTCGAAGCGCTCCGCACGTCGCACGGCGGCGCCATCGCCGTCTCCGACGAAGCGATGCTCACTGCGGTCCGCGAAGTCGGCGCCGCCGAAGGCATCTTCCCCGCTCCAGAAGGCGGCGCCTGCTACGCCGCCCTGAAAGACCTGCTCGCCGATGGCACGGTACGCCCCGAGGAGTCGGTCGTGCTCTTCAATACAAGCACGGGGCTGAAATACTTGGAGTGCTTCCAATAACACTTGCGAAAGCACCAAGCACCAACCTCCAAGCTCCAGAGAAGCCCCAATTTCCAACCTTCAATTCCTGAAGCATCCTCTTTGGGGCTTTAGCCCTTGGGGTTTCACTGGCGCTTGGAGGTTGGAGCTTGGTACTTCTTTTTCCTCTCTCCGCTTCCTCCGAAAACTCCGCCAAAAAGCATCGGTATCTTATTTGCATCTAGCCTTCGGGCTCGGAACCGCCTTCATTGGACGCGTCCGGCCCCATGTTCGCGTTTGTTCACCTGACCCTTGTCGCCCTGCTGGCTGGGCTGCTTCAGCGCCGCGTCGCGTTGCTTGAGCAGCTCCGCGGCCTGCCCCGTTACCTCACGGCGCTTGGGCTCACGCTGTTTCTCGTTAACTGGGTCGACTTCTTTCTGTACGTCGCACTCGGCTGGGGCCGCGATTATCTCGGTGCGACGTGGCTCGCGCTTCTGTCCTCAGTCGTCGCACTCGCACGTTATCGCCGGCCAGGCGAAAACTCACCACTTGCGGTGCTCTGGTGGCACATCTCACGCAGCGCCCTCTCCGTTCGCCGCTGGAACTTCTGGTTTCTCGCCCTGAGCGTGTTCGTGCTCGCACGTTTCGCGTGGAGCCTCGAGCGGATCGACGGACAGGTGTGGTGCAATTTCAACTTCATCGACACACCGTTTCATCTCTCCGTCGCCAACGCGTTTCTCACGTCGAGCGGCTTCCCGCCGACCGATCTCGATATGGCGCCGTTCCCGTTGAAGTACCACTTCCTCGCGGATTTCTACGTCGCTCACCTCTACCGGCTCGGTCTCTCCCCGCTTCGGGCTCTCTTCCTCCTCAATCTCCTCGGAGCCGGAGCAATGATCGGCGCGGTGTGGGCGGTCTTCGAGCGGTGCGTGCGTCTGCCGCGCGCGTGGATCTTTCTCGCCGCGCTGCTCTTCCTTTTTCTCAACACCGCGCTCGTCAACCTCGCCCACTACGCGGTCTTCCGTCCGGCGTTCTTCAATCCCGCGAAACCCTTCGACGGCCTGCTCGCGTTTCCGTTCTATAATTTTGAAGCCACGCTCTCCAACCTCATCGAACCCCAGCGCGGCCTGCTCTTTTCACTGCCTGTCATCCTGCTCATACTCAGTGCCGTCTTCGCCTTCGGCGAGCGCGAGGGCTCGGCTCGGGAAACAGCCGCCCGCCCCGTGCGCCTGTTGCAGGCGCTAATCCTGATCGGCCTGCTGCCGTTTTCCCACATCGTCGGCTTCGCCGTGCTCGGTCTCGCGCTTGTCCCCATTTTTTGGATACACCGCGCTTTCCTGCTGCGTCACTGGCGTTGGTGGTCGCCTTTCATCGCTCTCGGCATTCTTCAACTGCTCTACCTGCTTGCCTATGGTCCGCCCGAAAATGTCGACTTCGATTCGTGGGCCTCGATCCATTTGTTACCCGCTCAGGAACTGATTGGGCTCCCCCGGCTCGTCCGCCGCGCCTTGTTCTGGGTGCTTGTCGATGGCGACTTCCTCGTGTGGGGCTCTCTGCTCGCGGGCCTTGCTTTCGCGCGCCTGCACCCTGGCGCGGCGATGGTGCGGCGGTTTCTCGCGCGCTGGTGGCCGTACTTCGCTGCGTGCATGGCCTTTTTCATCCTGATCAATTTCTACCGCTACGCCTTCGACTGGGGCGACAGCAACAAGTTCGTCCTCTTCCTCAATCTCGGCCTCGCCCTCGTCATCACCCTCGGCGCCGCTCAGTGGCGACGCACGCGGCTCGCCTTCATATCGCGGGGCCTGTGGACGTTCTTCTTCGTCCTCTGTGTTGCACCGCACGTGTATGAGTTTTATCGCGACATCGTGACCTTGCCCGACGGCAAAGTCCTGCTCTTCCAAACGCACGGCCGCAGCGCCGCCGCGTGGCTCAAGACTCACGCCGGCCGCCACGACGTCGTGCTTACCTCCGCCGACAACACGATTCACTTCGTCACGCCGCTCGCCGGTCGCCCTACGCTCGCTGGTATCTATGCGCTGACCAATCCCTACCGCCAGGACGAGCGCACAGAAACCATCCGCCGCATCTACGAGCGCTGCGACCTTTCGCTGCTGCCCAGCCTCGGCACCCGCTTTGTCTGCCTCTCTCGTGCGGAGCGCCGTAGCTACAAAATCAGTCCGCGCTGGAATACCCTAATCCGCGCCAATCGCAGTGTCGTCTTTCGCGATGGCCGCATCGATGAGTTCGATTCGGTTTTCCTCTTCGACGCAGACACGCTCGCTGCCATCGACGCTCCTCCGAAGGAAACCACCGTCGCCATCGATACCGCCTCGGCCGACTCACCGCCTGAACCGCACTCCAACACGGAGCCGCCTGCTCGTCACGTCGGCGAAAACTGAGCAACCGCCCGGAGCGATCTGCGTCTAGCAGGTACCCGCAACCGGTCCTTGTCATGCGCTACCCCGCCCTGCTCGTCCTCGCCACGCTCACAGCTTTCGGCGCCCCGTCCGCGTGGCCGGTCAAGCCAGACTTCACCGTCGCCGCCGATGGCCGCGGTGATTTCAAGACCGTGCAGGGAGCCGTCGCCTCGATCCCCAAGGACAACCGCGAGCGTCGCCTCATCTTCGTGAAAGACGGCGTGTATCATGAAAAAATCCGCGTCGACGCCAGCTACGTCACGCTCCGCGGCGAGAGTCGCGCGGGCACGCGAATCGAGTTTCCCCAAGCTGCGAGCGACTACCGCGGCGCGAATCGCGACAATCTCGGCCAAGCCGTGCTCAACATCAACGGCGACGACTTCGTGCTCGAAAATCTCACGGTGCAAAACACCCACGGCGTGATCGGCACGCACGCCTTCGCGATCTACGGCCGCGGCGACCGCACGGTACTCGAGGACGCCGACATCCTTAGCCAGGGCAATGACACACTCTCCCTCTGGCGCACCGCCAATGGCCAGTTCTCCGAGGACGCCGCACACCACTCGAGTCCCAACGGCCGATACTACCATGCTCGCCTCAAGGTCTGCGGCTCCGTCGATTTCGTCTGCCCGCGCGGCTGGTGCTACATGACCGACTGCGATCTCTTCGAAGTGAATCCGAAGGCCGAGGCCGCGATGTGGCACGATGGCAGCCGCGATCAGGACATGAAGTTCGTCATGACCCACTGCCGCTTCGACGGCGTCGAGGGCTGGCGCTTCGCGCGTCATCATCACGACGCCGCGATCTACGTGCTTGATTCCACGCTCTCGAAAACTCTCCGCGATGCTCAACCCAAGCGCGTTATGTATCCACTCGACGGCAGCACGCCCACCGAGGCCGATCTGAAGAAAAACAAGGACGCCGATCCCTCCAACATCTGGGGCGAGCGCTTCCTCTACTTCAACGTCCACCGCGACGGCGGAGACTACGCGTGGCACGCTAACAACCTCACCACGCTCAAGCCCGCCGACATCACCGCCAAATGGACCTTCGCCGGCAAATGGGACCCTGAAAACACCACTGGCCCCGCCATCACGAGCATCACGCGGGCCGACAAGAAACTCACTGTCACTTTCAGCGAATCCGTCACCGTTAAAGGCCACCCGCAGCTCTGGTTCAAATCCGGCGGCTACGCCGACTACACGACCGGCAGCGGCACCGACACGCTTAGCTTCGACTCCGCCGGCGAAACCTCGAGCCCCGTCACCAAACTCGATTTTCACGGCGGCACCATCATCGCCACCGAAGCCTCCGCCCAACTTCGCGTCGCAGACAGGAAACTGCCCACTCCGTAAAGCTCACCCAAGAGCCGCAGCCACCAATCGCCGAATAAACTCTTCGCGAACCTTCGCCAACTTAGCGTCTTCGCGCTTAATAAAGAGCCCCGCGAAACCCAGAGACGTCAGCTCGCGACCGCGACCGGCGCCGAGACTGCGATCAGTTTCCCTGTCAGCGCATCGAGTCGCACGAGCATACCCGACGCCGCTTGCGCGAACAATTCGCCGCGCTCCTCACCCACGATCGCCATGCAGGGATCGGTGAGATCCGGCCACTCCGCCATCCAGTGGAGGCGGTGCGCGCCGTCGAGGCAGTAGAGATTGGGCAGACCCGGCAGCAGGCCAAACGGATGCTCGCGCACATACGTGCACAGCGCTCCGCGGCGAAACTCCACCACCGCCGTCGCGAGCGGCGCGTGTTGCACCGAGCGACCGCCGCGGCGGTCGAGCAGACACAGCGCACCATCGATCACGGCAAGGGCTTGGGCAGGGGTCGTCACAAGAGGAAGGAGAGTCATTGCAACAACTTCGTAACGATTTTTCCACTACAAATTTCCGCCGATCATTTGCGCAAATACGGACGCAATTGGTCGAGACTCGCGCGCGCCGGTGCAAAATCCGGCCGCAGCTCCAGCGTGCGCTGAAACTCCGCCACCGCGCGGTCCACTTGCCCAAGCTGCGCAAGCAGCAAGCCGAAGTTGAAATGCACCTCCGGCGCCTGCGGTCTCAATTGCACCGCCGCCTCGAAATGCGGCAGCGCCGCTTGCGGATCACCGAGCGTAGCGAGTGCTCCGCCGAGATTGAGCTGTGCCGCCGCATTCTGCGGATCGAGCCGCACCGCCTCCGTCAGCAGCGCGATCGCTTCGCGCAGTCGTCCGAGTCCCGCCAGCGTGCTGCCGAGCCCAAACTGCGCGAGCGCCGACGTTGGCTGCAGCCGCACCGCCTCTTGATAGTGTGGCAGCGCCTCCGCCGCCCGACCCGTCGCCACCAGCGCCGTGCCGAGATTCACGTGCGCGGGAAAAGAATTCGACCGCAGCTGCAACGCCGCTTCCAACTCCACCACCGCTTCCGCGGGCCGCTGGAGATTCACGAGCAGTTGCCCGAGACTCACGTGCGCATCCGTGTAGCCGGGCGACAACCGCACCGCCGTGCGCAATTCCGGCTCCGCCTCCGCCACGCGATTCTCCGCGAGCAACGCCACCGCGAGATTGTAGTGCGCGCGGGGGTTGCCCGGCCGATGCGCCACCGTCTGCGTCCAGATCGCGATCTCCGAGCGATAGTCTTCGTTGCGAAGGAAAGTCGCGATGCCCAGCGCCACCGCTACTCCTCCAAATCCGACAAGCGCGCCGCGCCCGAGCCAGCGATACACCCCAAACACCGCGAGCACCACTACCGCTGCGAGCGGCAGGTACATGCGGTGCTCCGCAATCGTCTGCGTCGTGAGCGGCAGCACACTGGAGCTCGGTCCGAGGATCACAAAAAACCACGCACCCAAAAATCCTGCCGCGCTCCGCCGCACCACCGCCACTGCACTCGCGCCCACTAGCACGCTGAGCAACAGAGCCTGCGGCCACACTGCTGCAGGGCTCGTCACCACATCGACGCCGTAGTCCACCACCAGCGGCCACGACACGATCGCCAGCCGCAGATAGTGCACCACCGCCCAGCACTGCGTGAGCGCATACTTCCACGCACTCATCCCCACATCAAAACCCACCGTGCCGCCGCGTCCCTGCGCGCCCACGATGAGCAGCGCCAGCGGCGCCCACGTCCCCATGAGTGCGAGATAGTACCCGCGCCGCGCGCGCCACGCCGCCGCGAATCCATCGCTCACGCAGATCGCATCGTAGAGCAGCACAAGCACCGGCGCGGTCGCTAGAATCTCCTTCGCCATCACGCCCACCGCGCACGCGGCCACACTGATCCCATACCACCAGCGCGGCGCACTCGGCTCCGCCGCTCTCACGAACCCATACAGCGTGAACAGATAAAACAAACTCGAGAGCGACTCCGTGCGCTGGATTACACAGGTCACTGACTCCGTGAGCAACGGATGCACGGCCCACACCAATGACGCTGCCAGCGCGAGCCCATCAGCGTCGGTGCCAAATTGATCCCGCCACCTCGCTCCGCGCAGCGTCCGCCGCACAATGCCGAAGAGCAGCAGCGCTGCGCCCGCATGAAACGCGAGATTCGCCGCGTGATACCCGCGCACATCGAGGCCGCCGAGCGCGTAGTTCGCCGCGAGCGAGAGATTGATCAGCGGCCGCCCGCGCACGCCGAGACCCGAATCGGTCGGCGGGAAAAGCGCCGTCGACCACTCGCGGATCGTCGCGTTCTCCACGATCGCCGCCCGGTCATCGAAGAAGAAAGGTACTCGCCTCGTATTCGCATACGCCAGCAGCACCGCTCCGACGATGATCACCGCCGCCAGCCACGTACGCACGCCATGCGCCGCGGCGACGGACGGCGAGGCAGCGGGAGCTGAAGCGGAGCGCACCATCCCGCGATGCGAGCAAGGCCCGCGCACCGAGTCGAGTCCGGTGCCGCGCCGTTCGCCGATTTTGTGTGGCGCGTGTACTATAGACACTCATGCTCGTCCCCATGCGAAAACTTCCCCTTATTCTCGCGCTCGCTCTGTGCAGCACCGCGTTTGCGGTCGACCGCTCCGCGATTCAAGAGCGCGCCGACCGTTTCCTCGATCTCGTCAATGCCAGCTACCAGGCCCTCGTCCGCGTACAGAGCGAGGCCCAGTGGGACGCCGCCACCGACGTCACGCCCGCGCACGACGCCGCGTCCGAAGTCGCCGGCAAGGCCTACGCGGCCTTCAACGGCAACCCCGCGATCATCAACGAGGCCAAGGAGCTCCTGAAGCATAAGTCCGAGCTCAACGAGATCACGTGGCGCCAGCTCGAGCACGTGTTGCTCAACGCCGCCGAGGGCCCGATGACCAACCCGAAACTCGTCGCCGATCGCATCGCCGCCGAGACCGCGCAGGCGTCCACGCTCAACAGCTTCGAGTTCAAACTCCGCGGCAAGGTCGTCACCGCTAACGAAATCGACAACGCCCTTCGTTCGTCCACCGACCTCGCCGAGCGCCAAGCCGTGTGGGAAGCGTCGAAGACCTCCGGCATCGCCCTCAAGCCTGGCCTCGTGAAGCTCCGCGATCTGCGCAACGGCGTCGCGCAGGAGATGGGTTACCACGACTACTTCACGCTGCAGGTTGCCAACTACGGCGTGACCACCGAGGAGATGATCGCCCTCAACGACGAGTTCCTCCGCGTGCTGCGTCCGCTCTACCTCCAACTCCACACGTGGGCGAAGTACAAGCTCGCCGAGAAATATCATCAGCCCGTGCCGAAGCTGATCCCCGCGCATTGGATCGCCAACCGTTGGTCGCAGCAGTGGGACGGCCTGGCCGAGGGCGCTGACCTCACACCGTTCTTCAAGGACCGCACGCCCGAGTTCATCATCAAGTCTGCCGAGCAGTTCTATACCGGCCTCGGCTTCGCTTCGCTGCCGGCTACGTTCTGGACGAAGTCCGACCTCTACCCCGTCGCCGCCGACAGCAAGCGCAAGAAGAACACCCATGCCTCCTGCTGGCACATCGACCTCGATAACGACATCCGCTCGCTTCAGAGCATCGAGTCCGATCCATACTGGTTCGAGACCGCGCATCACGAGCTCGGCCATGGCTACTACTTCATGAGCTACACGCGGCCCGATGTGCCCGCGCTGCTCCGCACCGGTGCGAATCCGTCTTTCCACGAGGGCTTCGGCGAGCTCATCGCCCTTGCCGCCTCGCAGGCGCCGTACCTGAAGTCCCTCGGCATCCTGCCCGCCGACTACAAGGTCGACGAGACCGCCTTCCTCCTCAGCAACGCCCTCTCTCCCGGCGTCGTGTTCATCCCGTGGTCGTCCGGCGTGATGGCCCACTGGGAAGCCGACGTCTACGCGCACAATCTCCCCGCCGACCAGTGGAACGCGCGCTGGTGGAAATACGTTCGCGAGTTCCAAGGCATCGAGCCCCCGACCGCGCGCGGCGAGGAATTCTGCGACGCCGCCACCAAGACGCACATCAACGACACTCCGTGTTACTATTACAGCTACGCGCTCGCGCAGGTCTTCAAGTACCAGCTCCACGACTACATCGCGCGCAAGATTCTT
This sequence comes from Verrucomicrobiota bacterium, assembly GCA_048498795.1. Classification (GTDB taxonomy): domain Bacteria; phylum Verrucomicrobiota; class Verrucomicrobiia; order Opitutales; family Opitutaceae; genus JBEHXH01. The sequence continues at coordinate 38,202 of JBEHXH010000013.1, read as the reverse complement.
CATCAGCCGCCGCAGTCCTGCAATTACGCCAATAACAAGCAGGTCGGCGATTTCCTCCGCTCGATCATGATTCAGGGTGCCACGCACGACTGGCGCACCATCTTGAAGAATGCCACCGGCGAGGACCTCTCCACGCGCGCGATGCTGGAGTACTACGCCCCGCTCATGGCTTGGCTGCAGGAGCAAAACAAGGGCCGGCCCATCGGCTGGGAGTAACGCTCCTCTCTCCTCTTCGTCCCACCTCCACTCTCCATGGTTCTCCACCATACCAGACTTTGGCGGATATATGCTCTCGGCCTCGCGATACTGCCACTGCTCTCGCGGGCCGAGGATGCTACTCCCGTTGAGCCACCGCGGCGCGATATTTCGCGCATCCTTCTGCCAAAGGCGTTTCAGAAAAATCCGGACCTCCAGCTCACGATCATCACCGAAGTCTCGCTGTTCGGAAAAAAACTGCCTCCGGGCGAAAAAGATCACCCGATTTATTACGTGGCGCGCAATAGTGGATACCGGGCTTACGGTCGCGTACCTGTGCAGAAGCGCCTGAGCGAATCGGATATCGACAAGCTGCTCCAGCGTTCGCTCGCCAACAGCGGCTACCTGCCGGCCGACGCGCAGCATCAACCCAGTCTGCTCATCACTTATTTCTGGGGGACGAGTTATTTACCGGATTCGGACATCAATGGCGTATTTTACACCGACCCTCGGCCCAATATCCTTGAACGCGCGGTGCTCGTGGGCGGCACCAAATTTGCCGCCGATCTCGCCAGCGCCCTGCGTCAATCCGCCGACGTGCAGGATGCCTCGAGCACCCATTTGAGTCCTGGCGATGGCGGGACCAATCTTGGCGCAGCCCAAGCCGTGGCCATAATGAATGCGCTCGATGACCCGGTGAAGCGCTTTCAAGACGCGAATCCGAAAAGCGAGTTCCTTCTCACGCAATCAACCAGCGATTGCTACTATGTGATTGCTTCGGCTTTCGACTACCACTCTGTCGCCGTCAATCACCGTGAACTCGTCTGGCGCACTCGCATGACAGTCGCCGCGCAAGGCGTCGGCCAAGACCTCGCCCTCCCCACATTGATCGCAGCCGCCGGGCCCTATTTTGGAAAAGACATGGCTGAGAGCCAGATCATTCGCCGCTTGGCCGTGCGCGACGGCACCGTCGGCGTGGGCGCTCCTACCGTGGTCGAGCCACCGGCAAGCAAGCCTGAGGCAAAATGATCCGGCGAAACTTTCTGCGCTCACCTGCCGTCACCTTACTCCGATGACTACCCCTGCTGTGCTTCGTTGCTTGAGCTTCGTGCTGCTTTTGCCGCTCACTACGGCCTTCGCCGCCGGTGAACTCGACGAGGTCCCCAAGGTGAAAAACGCCAAGGACTCCGGCTGGGTGTTCAACATCCTGCCGAAATCCTTCCAATCGAATCCCTCGCTCGACATCACGGTGATGACAGAGATGACCGAGGCCGGGAAAAAACTCCCTCCCGCCTCGTCGAGCAGCCCCGCCTACTATACTGCGATCTGCACCGGCTACCTCACCATCGGCCACGCCCCCGCCGGCGAAACCAAGCCGCCGACTGAACAGCTCGACGCCATCCTCCACCGCTCGCTCTCCTCCGCCGGCTACCTTGACGCCGAGCAAGCCAAGCAACCGCCTACTCTCGCAATCTTCTACAGCTGGGGCTCTCACAGCACACTGATCGACGACGCGGAGAATCCCACCGTGAGCAACGAGGCCAAGGTCGACAATCTCGTCAGCCGCGCCCTCCTCGTCGGCGGCGTGAAGTTTACCCACCAATTCGTCGAGGCGCTCGAAGCTGCCACCATCATGAAGCAGTCCAGCGATGCCGGTAGCCGCGTCCCCGGTGGCCAGGCGATCATGAGCGACGAAGCCTTTGAGTTCGCGAATCCGGTCAATGTCTTCCGCCGCCAGAGCCCGACCAACGAGTTTCTCGTAGATCAAGCGAACAGCGATATCTACTTCATCGTCGCCTCCGCGTACGACTATCAAGCCATCGCTCAGAAAAAGCGCGTGCTCCTCTGGCGCACGCGCATGACCGTGAGCGCGCAAGGCGTGAACATGACTCAGTCGCTCCCCGCGCTGATCCTCAGCGCCGGTCCGTACTTCGGCAAAGACATGCCTGAGCCAGCCGCGCTCAACCGTCGCGTGAAAGAGGGTCGGGTCGACGTCGGTATCCCCACCGTGGTTGACACTCCAGCCAAGTCCCCCCCGCCCGCCGAGCAAAAGAAGTGATCAAGATCGGCGCGTTTTCCCGCAACGCGCCGGTGCACTCGGCCAAAGTAGCTGCGGCTTCCAGCCGCAGAATCTTTAACATCTGCGGCAAAATGCCGCAGCCACTTTAGGCCGTTGTACGTTCGGTTCGGCATCGACAGCTAATGTAGCTCATTTGCCCAGGACCCGCGCCTAGCTCGCCTTCCATTCGCGTGCGTTTGCGCCCATTCGCGATTCAAAACGAACCTCTGCCACCCCTCACTTCAGCAGCTTCGGCGACACCTTCCGCACGTTGGTGAACTTCGCGCGGAAGAGATCGTCGAGCACTTCGCGCACCTCGGGAGAAAGCTTCGCCGCGAGCTGATCCGCCGAGGGGAGAGCCTTCGGGTCGATTGCGGCTTCCTCGGTCTCCCGCTGGGCGACCGGAGCGGCCACGACGGTTTCACCCCTATCGCGTGCCTCCGACAAAAACGCCGCTTCGTCGCTTTCGCTCAGCGGCCAAGAAGGCGCATCGTCGTCGCTGCCGGTAGTCGGCGGTGGAGCGGCTTCATCTCTCGTTTTGGCCGGTGCGATGGCCGCGAGCGCCACCGCATCGCTCTCTTCGATTGAAGCAGCCGAAACCGAAGAGCCTGTCGTTACCTCGGGCCGCGGTCCGCGAATCTCCGGCAGTCGTACGGCGAGAAGCCGTACTTCGAGCCGATCAATCAGCCCTTTTTTTTTTCGCTGTCGTCCGCGCCCACGGCCGCGGGCGCTTCATCGGCGAGAGCAGCGAGCTCCTTGATGAGCGAATCGATCGCGCGAGCGCGGCTGGCCTCGACGGCCTTGAGCAGCGTGACTTCGAAATTGATTTTCTCCGCTAGCCCGAGCTTCACGCCCGATTCACCTTCGCGCAGGCCATCAAGGAGGCGCGTGATTTGCTCCGTGGTCATCGCCACGCCGAGCTGTTCGCTACGTCCGCCCTTCGCGATCGAGTCGAGCAGCGCCGTGCGCACGAGCCCTTGCAGATCCGACAGGAGGCGCACGAGGTCGCGACCGGCCGCGTCGCAATCATCAACGATGGAAACAATCTTCTGGTGATCGCCCGCGGCTACCGCCGCGCCGAGTTCTGCGACCTTCTCTGCGGCGACGAGACCATAGACATCGAGCACGTCCGCCTCGGCGATCTCGGCACCACAGAAGGAAATCATCTGGTCGAGCACTGACTGCGCATCACGCATGCCGCCGTCCGCCATGCGTGCGATGCAGGCGAGCGCTGCGTCGGAGGCTTTGATCTTCTCGTCGGCTGCGATCTTTTTTAGCCGCTCCACGATCAGCTCCGCCGGGATCGGCTTGAGGTCGAAGCGCTGGCAGCGCGATAGGATCGTCGGGAGCACCTTCTGCACGTCCGTCGTCGCGAAGACGAACTTCACGTGCGGCGGCGGCTCTTCGAGGGTCTTCAGCAGCGCGTTGAACGCCGCCGTCGAGAGCATGTGCACCTCGTCGATGATGTAGATCTTGAACTTGCCCTGCGCCGGCGCGTAGCGCGCGGTCTCGCGGAGATCGCGCACCTGCTCGACGCCGTTGTTCGACGCACCGTCGATCTCGATCACGTCGAGATGCGTCCCGTCGCTGATCGATTTCACCGCCGGGTCATCGAGCGAAAAATCTGCCTTCGGCCCATCGGTGCAGTTGAGCGCCTTGGCAAAGATGCGCGCCGTCGAGGTCTTGCCCGTGCCGCGCGGTCCCACGAAGAGATAGGCATGCGCGATACGGCCGCGCACAATCGCGTTGCGCAGCGTCCGCATGACATGGTCCTGCCCCACGACATCGTCGAAGGTCTGCGGGCGCCATTTGCGGGCGATGACTTGATATCCGTTAGCTGCCAATCGGCTCCCAGTGCAAAGCGGATCGCGACCGGCGCAACCGAAATCTCCGGAAATGATTCTCCGCCGCCCTTACGGGATCATGTAGATCGCCTGCTCGCCCGAAAGCTCGATCCACATGCGCGGGAGCGGCTCGTAGATCGTGAGGTACACGTGCTGGTTGGCGAGCTGGCCGGTCTTGCCGTTGTACATCATGAAGCCGTATTCCTTCTCGGTCGGCACGCGCACCGCGATGAAGAGCGTGATCGTCTCCGGCAAATAGGGATCGGCAATCTTGTGCCCCGCCGCCATCGCCGCCGCGCGCTGCTCGGGCGTGGCTTCCTCATGGCCCTTGAGATTCACGACATGGATCTCGCCCACGGCCTTGTGCGGCCAGGTGACCTTGATCGGCTTCGCCGCTTCTTCGTCGATGGGAGGAGGCTTCGCCGCCCATGCAGCCCGAAATGCCGCGATGCTCGGCGGGTGGATCTTTATTTCCCATCCATGCGTGGCAACGACGAGCCCAACGGCGATCCAGCTGCCGATCACGGCCACCCATGTGCTATGAAATTTTGGCGGCATCACGATCACCTCTGGTTTCGGCTCGATCTGGAGCTTGGCGATGTCGGCATTGATCTCACGGATCATGCGTAGGAGTCCGGCTTCATCGAGCCCGGGAGCAACGGCCTCGGCCTCAGTACGACAGCGTTTCACGCCATCGCGCCAGCCCCAGGGTGCAGCAGCAGGCGCAAAGAGCTTCGTCTGGGACGCATGCATCTTCTGCGAAAACACGCGCCATGCCGCTGCCAGCAATGCGGGCAGGATCGCGACAAACGCCCAGCGCGGGCCAGGATGTGCAACGAGCCCGAGCGTGATCACGCCCACCCAGATGGGCACGAGGATGCGCCAGCGGGAGAAAAGCCACGTGCCAATGGAGAGTGCCTTGCCGAGACGCCGCCAGAAAAGCGCCATCGCGTACTTGTCGCCGGTCGCGCGCAGTTCGCCGAGACGCCGCTTGGCCCACTCCGCGTGGGTCACAAAGCCAAACTTCGCCGGCTCGCGGTCCGCCCACGCCAACACCACGAGGTCGAGTCTAGCGGGCGCTTCGAGCTGGAAAATCTTGTTCATCGCGGCATTCGAGCAGCACGCGAAGCGCTTCTTCAGATTGGCCCGCGCACCCTGCATCGCAGCTTGGGAGAGCAGCACCGTCGACCAGAGCCGGAGGATGCCGGTGGTGTCGGTCATCGTCAGCCAGCCCGACGAGATGGCGAGCGCCTCCGCCTCGCCACCCACCCGCCCGAGGTCGCCGAGAATCTGCGCCGACTCCGCATCGCAGCGCTGGATTTGCCCAACAACCACGCGTTGGCTGAAGAGCCGCGCGAGCTCTAATTGCGCCTTGGGGTCGCCGGGCGCGTCGAGGATTTCGCGGATCGTAGCCGTATCGGTGCGGCGTCCGCGCCAGATGAATTCGTTGCCTGCGAGGTACTGCAGCGCCAGCGCCGCCACCACTTCACGTACCAATGCGGAGGGATACGACTTGAGCGCGTCGCTTTCCGCGAGCTTCAGCGCGTCGGTGAGTTTTTCGAGAAACGACCGGTGCGCGTGCGAGTCATCGAGGAAATGCGCGAGCATCCCGGGCTGCTTGAGATTGAACACGTGCGGCACGATCTCGGGCCACAGGTCCGGCGTACGCAGCAGGTCCGCTGCCTCGGGCACCGTGAGGGGGCGCTCGCCAAGACGAAAAAGACGCTCCGTGCGCGGCAGGCCGTAGCGATGCTTGATGGTATCGCGCTTGAGCCAGCCGTCGATTTCCTCGCGGCCCCAGCGGCCGTCCCGGGTGGACGTGAGCAGGCCGCGGAGAAGGTTGTCCACCCGCTTGTCCTGCACGGGCATCGCTTCGACCGCGCCCGCGCGAAGACCGGCGGCGTCGCGCTCGAGCAGCATGGCTTCCATGCGCGCATTGAGCTCCGGCGTAGCAGGAATCACTTCGCGTTCGAGGATGTGGCCGAGCACATGGCAGCCGAGGATCGCTTCCTGCACCGCACGTCCGAGGGTCCACCAATCCCACGCCCGCAGTATGGGGCCGGGCGAGTGCTGAAAGAGTCCTGCGGCCTCGGGCGGAGCGTAGAAGGGATCGACCGGCGCCGGGATCAATCGGTCTCGCTCAAACGGTGTGACCGACTCCAGCGCGCCGACGACAAAATGCAGCTTACCATCCTCCTCGCGCACGTAAATCGAGTCGGGATGCAGGCCGAGGTGCACGAGACCGACGCCGTGCAATTGACTAAGGACCGAGGCGACTTGGCGCACCAGCGCCTCGATGCCGTCTGCGTCAATACCACCCGACTGTCGGCGCCAGCGGCTGAGCGCGGTGCCCACCGGCGCTTCGAATTCCTCGACGCGGCAGTTCTCCACCATGAACGCCGGACGCGCCCGCAGCAGGTGCGCAGAGTCGAGGGCAAGGATGCCGTCCCACGCGCCGGGTCGGGCTTCATCGACGGTCGTGTGAAAGATGCGGAGGACGACGTTTTCGTCGGTGTCGATCCGCGCGGCGCGCCAGTAGCGCCCGGCAGTCGTCTCCGACAACTGCTCGCGAATTTCGTAGATGGAACGCCAGCGCTCGCCAACGCGCGGCCACACATCGGTCGCGAGACCGGCTTCGCCGAGCGCTGACGGAGCCTCCACCGGGCTTGGAGCACCAACAGACATCAAACCCGACAATCGGCGCGTGGGCCGCGGACTTTAGTACTTAAGTTGCAAATGACGAAAAACCGAAGCGCCATCCAACCTAGCCACAGATTAGACCGATGGGCACAGATAAACGCGCCAGCTATCTGTGCCCATCGGTGTAATCTGTGGCTAAAAAGGGTGCGGCCTAAACCGCCCCACACTACGTCTCGATGATCCCGCCCGCGCGGCGCTTCTTCCAGTCCCAGTACCATGCGATCCAGATGCAGGTCTCGTAGAGCAGGTAAAGCGGCACCGCCATCGAGACCTGCGTGATGACCTCAGGAGTCGTGAGCAGCGCACCCAGGATCAGTACGAGCACGATCACATGCCGGCGGTATTTCGCCAAGTCGCGATATGTGAGCATGCCGAGTTTCACCAGGAAGAGTACCACCAGCGGAAACTGAAACCCTATACCCATGCCGAGGATAAACTTACAGACGAAGCGAATGTATTCCTCCGCGCGCCAGTCTGTCGACGCGAAGCCGAGGATATTGGAGTACTGCATGGAGGCCTTGAGCGCGACGGGCAGCAGCACGAAGTACGTGAGCGTCACTCCGAGCACAAAGAGAAACACGCCCCACCCCAGCCACTGCAGGATGGATTTACGCTCGTTGTCCTTCAGCGCCGGCAACAGGAAGCCACCCATGTAGTAGATCCAAAACGGCGCGGCCAAGACGAACGCCCCGTAAAGCGCGATGTGAAATGCGATGAAGAACGCCTCCGCCGGCCCGAGGTTGTGCAGGCGCACCTTGAGGCTGTCGTCCTGCGTCCCGTTGGGATCGAGCTTCAGCGTGAGCACCTGCTGGTCGGCGACCTGCATGACGCCGAGGTGGTAAATCGCGCGCGGGGCGACGCCGTCCGGCAGCGCGGGAAACTCTTCCTTCGTCACCTCGAAGGGTCCGAACTTTGTCGCGCCGAGTTGGAAGGTCACGGTCGGTTTCTCTTTCTCGAAGATGTCCATCCGGCGCAGCGGGTATTCGAGGATCGCCACGAGCTTGTCGTCGAGAAACAGGCAGACGATCAGCGCGATGCCGATCGCGATCGCCGAGCGCACGAGGGCGCGGCGCAGGTCGTTGATATGCTCCCAAAAGGATTTGCGCTCACCGCCCTCGGCGGCGTCGTCAGGGAGGAAGTCTACGTCGGCCATGAGGGATCATCGTTTGGCGCGAAAGGCCCCGGCGCGAGCAAACTTTGCGCGCGCCGTTTTGCCTTTTCATCCCCGCCCCGCCCGGCCACGGTCCGCGCCACGCCCCTCTATCCAGCGATGAAGACTGTGAACGATCTCTCCGCCCTGCTCTATCCCGCCAAAAGCCCCGAACAGCTCTGGCTCATGCAGGACGGCGAGAAGGGCGCTCTGCTCCAAGTCCTGCGGCGCGCCCAGTCCGTGGCGGCACTCGAAATCGGCACGTGCGAGGGCGGCTGCCTCCGCCAGATCCGCGATCACGCCAAGCTGACGTACTCGCTCGACATCTCGCCCGACGTCCGCCGGAACCTCGAGCCGCAGATGCCCAACGTGAAATTTCTCACGGGCGATTCGCCAAAGCTCATCCCGCTCGTCCTCTCCGAGTGCCAGGCCAACGGCATGCCGCTGAACTTCGCGCTCGTCGATGGCGACCATCGTTATGAGGGCGTGAAGGCCGACCTAAATGCCCTGCTCGCGTACCGCCCGACCACGTCGCCGCTCTGGGTCCTCATGCACGACAGCGGCAACCCGGAGTGCCGCCGCGGGATCGCCGACGCCGACTGGGCGGGCAATCCTCACGTGCATGTCGTCGAACTCGACTTCGTCCCTGGCACGCTCAACGCCGCGGAAGATTTCCGCGATCAGATCTGGGGCGGTCTCGCCTTCGCGCTGCTACTGCCCGAAAAGCGCACGCACGACCTCAAGATCAACGCATCGCTAGCGCATCATTTCGATCACATCTATCGTCGCTCGATCCACTACCCGAGCCTCGCGAACTCGCTGAAAATCTGGTGGCGCATTAAGCTGAAGGGCCTAAAGCGCCGTCTCGGGAAAAGCTGATCTCGTAGCGGAACGCGTGAGCGTTTCGCCATCTCCTCACGAGAACCTCACAATCTAGTGGAGGATTTTTAACTGCGGATGAACTCGGATGGACGCGGATGAGCAAGCCTTGATCCGAGTTCATCCGCGGTTAAATCCAGCCTCGGTTAAACCGACTTCACTGCCGCAGCGTGCCCGCCGCCATCTCCGCGAGGAAACTCGCGTAAGCTTTATCGACACCTTCACGCAGGCCGATCTTCGCCGTCCAGCCGAGGCTGGAAAGTTTCGAGACGTCCATGAGCTTGCGCGGCGTGCCGTCGGGCTTCGTGGAATCCCAGACGACCTTGCCGCCAAACTTGGTCACTGACGCAACCGTTTCCGTCAGCTCGCGAATCGTGACATCGGTCCCCGTGCCGACGTTGATCCAGTCGGGCGGATTATCGAGCTTGAGTAGAAAAGCGCAGGCTTCCGCGAGGTCGTCGACATGTAGGAATTCGCGCTTCGGGCTGCCGGTACCCCACGCCACAACCTCGGGCCGATTCGCGACCTTGGCTTCGTGAAACTTGCGGATCAGCGCGGGCAGCACATGCGAGTTCTGCAGATGGTAGTTGTCCGCCGGGCCGTAGAGATTCGTCGGCATCGCCGAGTGGAAGAGCACGCCGTGCTGCTTGCGGTAGTACTGCGCGAGCTTGAGCCCGGAAATCTTCGCGATGGCGTAGGCCTCGTTGGTCGGCTCCAGCGGCCCCGTGAGCAGGCAATCCTCCGGCATCGGCTGCGGCGCATGCTTCGGGTAGATGCAGGAACTGCCGAGGAAGAGCAGGCGCTTCACGCCCGTGCGCCATGCACCATGGATCGTGTTGGCCGCGATCGCCAGATTGTCGTAGAGGAATTCCGCCGGGTACGTGTTGTTGGCGTGAATGCCGCCGACTTTCGCCGCCGCGATGATCGCGACGTCCGGCTTCTCCGCGGCGTAAAACGCATCCACCGCCGCCGCCGAAGTGAGATCCAGCTCACGCCGTGATCGCAGCAAAAGCGTGACGCCTGGCTGGGCCGAAAACCGCCGCACGAGCGCGGCCCCAACCATGCCATTATGACCTGCGATGAAGAGCTTCATTCAATCCCTTTAGCCCACGAAACACACGAACGACGCGAAACCAAATCACTTCCGGCTTTCGTGTCCCTTCGTGTGTTTCGTGGGCCCAAAAAAATTACGGCTTCGGCAACTGCGCGATCTGCGCCTCGCGCTTGGCCAGTTCGAGGTCGGAATCGACCATGATGTGCACGAGATCCTTGAAGAGCACCTTGGGTTTCCAACCGAGCTGCTTCTCCGCCTTGGCGGGATTGCCGATGAGAAGCTCGACCTCTGCAGGGCGCTCATAGCGCTGGTCGTACTTCACATACTTCTCCCAATCGAGCCCAAGCCGATCGAAGGTCACTTGGCAGAACTCGCGCACGCTGTGCGTCTCGTTCGTCGCCACGACGTAATCGTCGGGTTTGTCCTGCTGCAGCATCAGCCACATCATCTCGACATACTCCTTGGCGTAGCCCCAGTCGCGCTGGGCATCGAGGTTGCCGAGGTAGAGCGAGTCCTGCAGGCCCAGCTTGATGCGGGTCGCCGCGCGCGTGATCTTGCGCGTGACAAACGTCTCACCACGGCGAGGGCTCTCGTGATTGAACAAGATGCCGTTGGACGCGTGGAGATTGTAGCTCTCACGGTAGTTAACGGTGAGCCAGTACGCGTAGACCTTGGCGCAGCCGTACGGCGAGCGTGGCCAGAACGGCGTGGTCTCGACCTGCGGCACCTGCTGGACCTTGCCGAACATTTCGGACGACGACGCCTGATAAAACCGGACCTTCTTCACCAGCCCCGCCTCGCGCACTGCCTCGAGGATACGCTGCGCGCCGAGGCCATCGACATCGCCCGTATATTCCGGGATGTCGAACGACACGCGCACGTGTGACTGCGCGCCGAGGTTGTAGATTTCATCCGGCTGCAGGTCGTAGAGCAGCTTCACCATTTGCACCGAGTCGGCGAGGTCGCCGTAGTGCAGGAAGAGGCGCACGCCATTCACATGCGGGTCGCGGTAAAGGTGATCGATGCGGCTCGTGTTGAAGGTCGAGGCGCGGCGGATGATGCCATGAACCTCGTAGCCTTTTTCGAGCAACAGCTCGGCGAGATAGGAGCCGTCCTGACCCGTGATACCGGTGATGAGCGCTTTCTTCATGCGTGTGAAAGGACAAAACTACAGGGCCGCCAAGTCCCGGCGCAAGCCCACTCGCCGGAAAATATCGGCCGTGGTTGGATAAAATCGACCGGGCACGATTGCAGGCTCGCGAGTATGTAAATGTGCTGCGACACTGGCCCGATGGAAAAGCGTCCGTTCAATGAACTCGGCCTCTCGCCGGATATCCTCAAGGCAGTCGAAAAAATGGGCTTCGAGGAAGCCTCGCCGATTCAGACGGCGGTCATACCCGTCGGCATCACCGGCCGCGACATTGTGGGGCAATCCTCCACCGGCTCGGGCAAGACCGCGGCGTTTGCCATCCCTGCGATCGAGCGCGTCGATCCGAAGCTCCGCGCGGTGCAGGTCCTTGTGCTCTGCCCCACCCGCGAACTCGCGGTCCAAGTAGCCGAAGAGACGGGCAAGCTGGCTTTCTTCAAACGTGGCGTGCGCGAGGTGCCGATCTACGGAGGCCAGAGTTACGAGCGGCAGTTTCGCGCACTCGATGCCGGGGTGCAGATCGTCATCGGCACACCGGGTCGCGTGATGGACCACATGGAGCGCGGCACGCTGCGCCTCGATGCGCTCAAGGTCGTCGTGCTCGACGAGGCCGACCGCATGCTCGACATGGGCTTTCGCGATGACATCGAGCGCATTCTGTCCTCCGTGCCGCCGACGCGGCAGCTATTGTTTTTCTCGGCCACGATGCCGCGGCCGATTCAGGACCTGATCAGCCGCTATTCAAAAGACCCGGCATGGATCAAAATCGCCTCTGTCGCGCAAAATGCTCCGCAGGTGGAGCAGATCTGGTTCGAAGTCGACCGTCGCTCGAAGATCGAAGCCCTCACGCGTCTCATCGACGTCCACGATTTTCGCTACGGCATCATTTTCTGCAGCACGAAGATCATGGTCGATGACCTCGACGAGCATCTGCACTCGCGCGGCTATCTCACCGACCGCCTGCATGGCGACATCTCGCAGGCGCAGCGCGACCGCGTGATGCAGAAATTCCGCGAGCGGAAATTCGAGTTTCTCGTCGCGACTGATGTCGCCGCCCGAGGCCTCGATGTCGACGACCTTGAGGTCGTTTTCAATTTCGACCTGCCCAACGACGCCGAAGACTACACCCACCGCGTTGGCCGCACCGGTCGCGCCGGTCGCAAGGGCCGCGCCTTCACCTTCGTCTCGGGTCAAGAGCTGTACAAACTCCAGAGCATGGTCCGCTGGGCCAAGCTCGATATCCGCCGCGGCCGCATCCCCTCGCTCGATGAGGTCGACGAAGCGCGCGCCAATGTATTCATGGATCGGATACGCGCGACGCTTGACGCCAAGCAGTTCAAGCCGCACGACCGCATGATCGACCGTCTCCTCGACGAGGGCCACGCGAGCACCGACATCTGCTCCGCCCTGATCCACCTCCTGCAAGGCGGCGCTCCCGGCTCGCCCACTCCGCCCGCGCAACCGGAGCAAAAAGCTCCGCCTCCGTCTGCCCCACCGGCGAAGTCCGAGCCGCCCGCGAAGGCCGCGCCAGCAGCGAAGCCCACCGCCGCGCCCAATTGGGTGAAAGCCGCCACCTCGCCGAAAGCTCCGCCCGCCGGTGATGCGCCCGCCGCTTTCCCCGCTCCGAAAAAATCTAAGTACGCCCGTCCCGCCCGCACCGGCCGCGAGCCGGGAATGGTGACCGTACGATTCAATGTCGGTCGCGATCAGGAGGTCACGCCCGCCGATATCGTCGGCAAAATCGCCGGCGTCACTCGACTGCCGGGCAATGTCGTCGGTGCCATCGACCTTCATGATGACTATCTGCTCGTGGATGTCGCAGACGAGCATGCGAAGACCGTCGTCGAGAAGCTCCTCGGCATCATGATCAAGGGCACGCGCCTCACGCCCTCGATCGCGTCCAGTTGACGCGTCAATCGACGACAAACAACCGCGCTCCCACCGGCGCGGTTGAGCGGTGCGGCTCCGCGTGGTCCGCCACCTGATAGCTCATGCCCGGCCGAAGGACGAAGCGTCGCCCATCGGCCAGCTCCGTGTGCAGTTCGCCCTCTAGGCACAGCAGGATGTGGCCTTTCACACACCAGTGATCGGCCGCGTAGCCCGGCGAGTAGTCGAGCATCCGCACACGGATCGCACCGAATTGCCGGGTGCGCCACGTGGCCGTGCCCTGCTCGCCGGGCTTTATTTCCGGTTCTATGGCCGACCAATCCGTTGTGCCAAAGGGGATATCCGAAATTTGCATAACCGAAAGTTATTCACCACCCAGCATCCACTCGACTGCCGCCGCCGCGTGAATCGCCGTCGTATCGAAAATCGGCACCGTTGAGTCCGCGGCGCTCACCAGCAATGGAATCTCCGTGCAACCGAAGATCACACTGTCCGCCCCGTCCGCAACCAACGCCGCTATGATACGGCGAAACTCCGCGCGCGATTCCGGCAGGACTTTTCCCACACAGAGTTCTTCGTAGATCACGCGATGCACACTGGCACGATCTTCGGCATTGGGCACGAGCACCGCGAGATCGCCCCGCGCCTCCAGCCGCTCGCGATAAAACGCCTGCTCCATCGTGAACCGTGTGCCGAGCAGCGCCGGTCGCTTTCCTCCCGCTTTGCGCACGGCCTCTGCGGTCGCATCGGCCACGTGGAGCAGCGGGATCGAGATCGCCGCCGCGATGGCGGGTGAAACCTTGTGCATGGTGTTGGCACCGATGAGCAGGCCTTCCGCCCCCGCCGCCTGCAGCCGTCGTGCATGATCGGCGAGGACTCGGCCCGCTTCTTCCCACGCACCCGTGCGCTGGAGTTCCGCGATCTTTGCGAAGTCCACACTCGATAGCAGAATCTTCGCCGAGTGCAGCCCGCCGAGGCGTGCCTTCACACCCTCGTTGAGGAGCCGGTAGTAGATCACCGTCGACTCCCAACTCATGCCGCCGATGAGGCCGATCGTCTTCATGAAGTTATTCACCCTGCGGCGCAGGATCGAAAAGGAAATGCCAATCCGCCCCGCGAAGGTCACAGTGGCTCACTTGACAGAGGGGCACGCCCGCCGTTATTGCCGTGACCCCGTATGGACATGGCGCTCGATCAACCCGTACTGGTTTTGAATCGCCTCTGGCAGGCGGTTAACGTCATCGGCGCCAAACGTGCCTTCGCTCTCCTCGCCCGCGGTCATGCCCAAGTCGTGCATCACCACCGTGACGACTTCCGTACGTTCTCGATGTTGGACTGGCTCGATTTCTCGTTTCACAATCCTCCGATCACCGCCATCGAGTCCGTGCACACACCGAGCCGCACGATCCGCCTGCCCCGCGTGATCCTGCTGACCTTCTTCGACAAGCTCCCCTGCAAGGAGCTGAAGCTCACGCGCAACAACGTCTTCGAACGCGACAAGAACACCTGTCAGTACTGCGCGAAAGCCCTTCCCCGCGAGCAGCTCAATCTCGATCACGTGATCCCGCGCGATTTCGGCGGCAAGACCACGTGGGAGAACATCGTCTGCTCCTGCATCCGCTGCAACACGCGTAAAGCCAACCGCCTCCCCCACGAGGCCAACATGCGCCTCATCCGCAAGCCCGTGCGTCCGAAATGGCGCCCCGTCATCTCGCTCGTCCTCGGCAACCAGCATCGCGAGATGTGGAAGGATTTCCTCGATCTCGCCTACTGGAACGTCGAGCTCGAGGAGTAAGTCGGCCAAGCCTGCATTGCGCACGGAATTCGGACCCGTGCATGGATCGGGTCGACCAGCCAAAACGCACTTTCGCTCGGGAAATGGCCGATGTAAGCGCTTTCAGTCATCGGTAAAACCGGGAAATTTTCCCGGCTCCTTTTTCCGATTTTCCCGAACGTCCCCGGCCTATTCCTGATACAATCTACGCGTGGTTGCCAAAGCTAGGGTTCGATAGCCTGGTGATCTGTGCTTGCGAGCACGGCCGTCGGTGGTGACGCGATTTATCCTCCCACCGACGGCCAACTTTTTTGCAGCTCTAAATAACTGACCCCGAATACACGCTGATGGACGCGGATATCTGATTTCTCATTCGTGTGAATTCGTGTCCATTCGTGGTTCAAATTCTAAAAACCGATAGAACCACGAATGGGCACCAAGTAACGCGAACGAATTGGTTATCCGCGTACATCTGCGTCCATCCGCGGTTAGTCACTTCTCAGAGTAGTTCTGGCGCGCGAACAACCACAGTGCTGCCGCGGCGACGAGATCGATACCTGCGGTCATCAGGCGCATGGGCAGTGGCACCCGGGTCGCGAGTGTCACGATGGCGATCGCGCAAACCGCGAGCAGCGCGGAAAGGCGCAGCAGCGTGCGGCGACGCTTGGCGCGGAGAGCGGGATCGAGCGGCATGGTCTAATGTTTCGCCAGAGGCAATGTGAGGCGCATCGTCGTGCCCTGCTCGCCCGTATCGACGAGGGCTAGATCGCCATGGTGGCCCTGCATGATGCGGCGCGTGATCGCGAGACCGAGGCCGGTACCATCGGGTCGTCCAGAGAGAAACGACTCAAACACCCGCGCACGCAGGTGCTCGGGGATGCCGTGGCCAGTGTCGCGCACATCGATGTAGGCCAGCATCTGGTCTTCGACGAGCAGCTGCCCGCACTCGACGGTGAGCGTGCCGCCCGCGGGCATCGCGTGCATGGAGTTGAAGATGAGATTGAGCAACGCCTGCTGGAGCTGGCCGCGGTGACAATCGACAAAGACCGGCTGCGCCGGGCCGTTGGAGCGGAGCTGCACCTTGCTTTGCGCGAGCTTGAGACGCACGAAGGTCAGCGTGTCCGTCACCACCTCGCCGAGCGCGCAACGGGTGAGCAGGTGCGTGGTCGGGGCTTTGCCGAAGCCGAGCACGCGGGCGACGATGGCTTCGAGCTGGTCGAGCTTCTCGCCGATCACGCGCATATCGGTCCGGCGCGGGTCGCCCTCGGGAAAATCGTGGCCGATGCCGCCGAGGAGAAGCTTGAGCACCGTGAGTGGATTGCGGATCTCGTGCGCGATCTCGGCGGAGAGCAGGCCGAGGGTCGTGAGCCGCTCGTTTTTACGGAGGGCATCCTCGCTCTGAAAAACACGCGAGTAGAGTCGCACGTTCTGCAGCGCCACCGCACCGATGCCGGCCAGCGCAGCTGCGAGCCGCTTCTGGTCGTTGTCGAAGCGGTGTATCCGCTCCGTAAATACGGCGAGGACACCAAGCACCTCGCCTTCCGCGAGGAGCGGGGTGGCGAGCACGGATCGCAGCGCCGGATCGCGCGGCAGGTCGGTCACGTCGTGATACTCGGGCGACTGGATGTCGGCGAAGCTCACCGCGTGGCGCGTGTGCACCGCCGAAGCGAGCAGGCACGAAGAAAGAGGCTGGTCGCCGCTGGGCGGTGGGGCACTGCCGGCCGACGAATAAAAGGCGCAGCGAAGCACATCGCTTTCCGACGAGTGAAGGTAGAGCGCGCAGGCGTGCCCTTGCAGTAGCTCGCGTGCGTCGTGCGTGAGATTGTCGAAGAGCTCGTGCTGCTCGAGCTTCGCTACCAGAGTCACGCCAGAGGTCGCGAGGGTCTCGAGCTGGCGGGCCTTGGCCTGAAGCTGGCGTAGCTGCCAGAGGCGCTCCATCACCGGCGCGATTTCCGCCGTGTAAAGTTCGAGGCGTGAGAGATTGTCAGACGTGAAGCCGCCGAGCACATCGCTGTCGAGGTCGAGCACGCCCAGCACTTGGCCATTGGCCGCGAGCATCGGCGCGGCCATCTCGGCGCGCACTTCGGGGCGGAGACGAATGTAGCGCGGATCGGCGGAAACATCGGGCGCGAGCTGCGCCTTCGCATGAAACGCCACCCAGCCCGTGATGCCCTGACCTAGCCGTAGTGCGAGGTCGTCAACGTCGTCGGGGAGATTGTGTCGCACCTCGAGTTCCAGCTTACCTGTGTCGGGATTGACGAGACCGATGGACCCACTCGATGCGCCGAGCGACTCGGCGATCACGGGCAGGATCGCCTGCATCGCCTCGGTCGGGTCCTCGAAACGCGTGGTCAGCCGCGCGATCGCATAGAGCGTCGGCAAAGCGTCGGCGGGCGGGACGTCGGAGAGCGGCATGACCGTGGTGGCGAGGGCCAACTACACCGCGTTTGCCGCGGAAACCCAGCCCGAAACAGCCGCCTACTTGGCCGAAGCGACCGCGGGTTGCGGCTGCGGCGTGATCACATCGGACAACGCGGAGCGCAGGCCGAGCAGGCGGCTGTTGTCCTCGATCGGCTCGCGGGTCGCGTTCTCGATGTAGAAAGTGTCGATCGCCACACCGCGCTCGGTGCCGATGCGGGCGAAGGTGATGTCGAAGCCCTCATTCGAGATCGTCTTCGCGAGGCGATAGAGCAGGCCGATCTGGTCGCGCGCCTGCACTTCCACGATCGTGCGCTGCATCGAGAGTTCGTGGTACACGTCGACTGACGGCGGGAACGAACTGTGCAGTACTTCGCTGGTCTGCGTGGAGAGATACTTCGTCGCGGCGATGCGCTTGGCCTGCGACACGATGTCGGGCATCAGGTCCTTGTTCGTCACGAGCGCAGCCTCGATGGTCTTCGCAAAGAGTTCCTGCGCGGCGCCGCTCTGCACCACGCCGCGGCCCGGCTCGACGACGTAGAAGGTGTCGATTGCGATGTGGTCGGTGCGCGAGATGACCTTGGCGCCAAGAATGTTGAGCCCTGCGACGCTGAACGCACCGGCGA
The DNA here is from genome assembly GCA_048498795.1 of Verrucomicrobiota bacterium. Classification (GTDB taxonomy): domain Bacteria; phylum Verrucomicrobiota; class Verrucomicrobiia; order Opitutales; family Opitutaceae; genus JBEHXH01. The sequence continues at coordinate 20,469 of JBEHXH010000013.1, read as the reverse complement.
GCTTGTAGAAGAGCCCGGCGCGATCCCACGTGACGATATTGACCACGGTGAGCGACCGGTTGATGTCGTCCTTCCACTCGATGATCGGACGGAGGCTGCCCACGGAATCCGCGGCGGTGATCGACTTGAGGAGGCGATTCACCATCTGGATGTGCAGGGCGATTTCCGTCGCGTCCGTGTGGATGAAATACCGGTCCGGCAGGAGGCTGAAATGCGCCGCGATCTCGTCATCGCTGATGCCAGGGATGCGTTTGGCAATGAGCTCTTGCTGGGTCATTTTTTTCTTCTCTTCGTAACTGGCTTCAAAGGCTGCGCCGAGCTTTAGTTTCTCGAACGTGGCGCGGAATAGCGTGGTGTGCAACGTGTCCTTGTAACTATTCCACAAATCGGCCGCCGTGCCGCGGGCATCGCAGAAGGTATGGACATACAGATGGCGAAGCCGCTCGGCGTCTCCGACGAGTTCAGCAAAGGCATTGGCAGTGGCGGGGTCATCTACGTCTCGTTTCTGCCAGAATCGTGCCATCACGAGGTGATTTTTGATGACGAAGGTAACGAGTTCGCGGTTTTCCCGGGATATCCCAAACCGTTCGAGGATAGGCTCCGCCAGCCGCACCCCGCTCTCGGCGTGGCCCCGGATGCCTTCCGACTTGCCGATGTCGTGGAGCAGCAGGGTCAGGTAAAGAATGGCAGGCTCCGCCGACTCGTGGAGGGCATGGCGGTACTTCAGCGTGATGGGCTCTGCCTCGGTGAAAACGCGGTCCAGCTCGCGGATGGCGTTGAGCGTATGTACATCCGCCGTGTAGCGATGATAATACTCGTGCTGGACGAGGCACGTGAGCGCGTCGAACTCCGGGATAAACTTTCCCAGCACGCCCAGTTCGTGCATCAGCGCCAGCGTGGGCTGCACCGCGCCGACTTCGGAGAGGATCGCGCGAAACGTCTCGCTCGCATCCGCCGAGTACGCGACCTCTTTCGTCAGAAGCGGCAACGACTCACGAATCAGCTGGCTGAGGTGGAAATGCGGCGCGCAGTCGAGCTGCTGACAGTGGCGAAACACGCGGATGAGACGCACCGGGTCCTCGATGAAGACATTAGTCCGTTCCGCGGCGAGTTCGCGCCCGCGGAGCACGAAGCCGTCCATGCGCTTTGCGCGGCGCAGACGCGACGCGAGCAGCGTTTCGCGGATGGACTCGCGGAAGCCGGCCTTCAGCGAGAGCGCGAGGCGGTCCTCGATCACCTTCGAAAAACGGAAGATCGTCTGCGCCGCGCGATAGTAATCCTGCATGAAATGCTCCACTCGCTGGAGCAAATCGGCCTCGGCGTAGCCGAGTTTTTCGGCGACGCGCGGCTGCGTTTCGAGGAGCATCACATCGGTCGCACGAGCGCTCTGGAAATGCAGCTCATTGCGAACGCGGAGCAGAAAATCGTAGGAGGCGACGAAGTCTTTCAGCTCGCCGGGTCGCAGGTGATTTTGTGCCACCAGCTCATCCACCGCCGTGATGCCGAGCTTCACGCGGGCCATCCACACGGCGTTCTGATAATCACGCAGGCCGCCGACGCCGTTTTTGATGTCGGGCTCCTGATTGAAAACCGTGTCGCCACACTTGGCGCGGCGCTGCGCTTGATCTTCGAGACGCGCCGCGATGTAGGCTTTGGGGTCTTCGTCGGTGTAGAAGCTGCGGTACGATTGGACGAAGGTCTCGTGCAGCGCCGTCGAGCCCGCGATGAGTCGCGCTTCGAGCAGCGCGGTCTTCGACTGAATCTCGCGGCGCGCCTCGGCAAAAACCTCGTCGAGCGTACGCGTCGAGTGGCCGACCTTCAGCCCGCAGTCCCAGAGCACGTAGAGAATTTCCTGCGTGAGGTGCTCTTGGAAAGGTTTCGCGACCGCCGGCTTGGTCTTCGCGGGAAATAGAAACATCACGTCGATGTCACTCCACGGAGAGAGCTCTCCGCGGCCATAGCCACCGAGCGCCTCCAGCGCCACCGCTGCGGGCGGCGCGCCTTTGGTTCGGGTGTAGGAATCGACCGCGTTGTCGAAGAGTCGCGCCAACATCGTGTCGACGATCGCAGCGCGACCGCGCGCCACCGCTCCACCCGTCGCACCGGCCTCATGCTTGGCCCGGATTTCCGCCATTTCCGTCCGGAGGAATTCCTTGCAGGCAGCCACGCGTTCGGCGACGGGCGCGTCGCTGCGAAACGCCAGATGGTCGCGAAGAGAGGAGTGGGCGGGCGTGGCGGACATGAAACCTCCAGACTGTGGCCGGGAACGGGCCTACGCAAAGCGCGAAATTTGTCTTCAAGCTATGCTGGTCTTCGTGTTTTCCCCGCTTGCGTCGCCGGGCCGTGACGGGTTCTTTGCCCGTTTAATCTCCGCCCATGGCCGAAATCACCAAGAGCTACGAACCGCGCGACGTTGAGAAGAAGTGGTACGCCCACTGGCTGGCGACCCAGGCGTTTTCGGGCCGCGTCGCCGCCGGCAAGGAGCCCTACACGATCGTCATCCCGCCGCCCAACGTCACGGGCGTCCTTACGATGGGCCACGTCCTCAACAACACCCTGCAGGACATCCTCATCCGCCGTGCCCGGCTGGAGGGTCGCTCTGCCATGTGGCTCCCCGGCACCGACCACGCCGGCATCGCCACGCAGAACGTCGTCGAGAAGCAGCTCCGCAAGGACAAGAAGACGCGTCACGATTTCGGCCGCGAAAAGTTCGTCGAGAAGGTCTGGGAATGGCGCCACGAAAAGGGCGGCATCATCCTCGAGCAGCTCCGCCGTCTCGGCGCATCATGCGACTGGGATCGCACGCAGTTCACGATGGACCCTGCGTACTCGCGCGCGGTGTTGAGCGTTTTCGTCGATCTGCACCGCAAGAATTTCATCTATCGCGGCAAGCGCATGGTGAACTGGTGCCCGGCCTCGCAGACCGCCCTCTCCGACGAGGAAGTGGTGATGAAGCCGGTCAACGGCACGATCTACCACGTGCGCTACGAGATCACGAGCCGCCCCGGCGAGTTCGTGAGCGTGAAGACCACGCGCCCCGAGACCATCCCCGGCGACGTCGCAATCGCCGTGCATCCCGACGACCCGCGCTTCGCGAGCCTCATCGGCCAGACCGTGCGTCGTCCTATCGGGCCCGCCGCGGAGATTCCGATCATCGCCGACGCCTCGGTCGATCGCGAGTTCGGCACCGGCGCGCTCAAGATCACGCCCGCCCACGACAAGGTCGATTACGAGATCGGCCTCCGCCACAAGCTTCCCGTCATCGACGTGCTCGAGGCCGATGGCAAACTCAACGAGCTCGCCGGACCCGAGCTCGCGGGCCTCGACCGTTTCGTTGCCCGCAAAAAAGCTTCTGAACGACTCAAGGAGCGCGGCGCGCTCGTGGGTGAAGAAAGCTATTCCAACAATGTCGGCTACTCCGAGCGTGCCGATGTGCCGATCGAGCCGCGCCTCACGTGGCAGTGGTGGCTCAAGTACCCGCGTGTCGCCGAGGCTAAGGCCGCGGTGCGCGATGGGCACATCCAGTTTTATCCGGAGCGCTGGAGCAAGGTGTACCTCCACTGGCTCGAAAACATCCAGGACTGGTGCATCAGCCGTCAGCTCTGGTGGGGCCACCGCATCCCCGTGTGGTACCGCAAGGGTCTCGACAAGCAGAAGCTCACCGAGGCCGATCTCGCCGACTCCACCAAGGTCCACGTCTCGCTCGACGGCCCCGCCGATCCGGAGAACTGGGTGCAGGAGGACGACGTGCTCGATACATGGGCGTCGTCTTGGCTCTGGCCGTTTGCCACGCTCGGCTGGCCCGACGCGGCTGCGATGAAGCAGTCGGGTTTCGGCTATTTCTATCCGACCACGACGCTCGTGACCGGCCCGGACATCATCTTCTTCTGGGTCGCGCGCATGATCATGGCGGGCCTCGAGTACATGGGCTCCGACGCCGATGCGCTGCTCGCCGGTCAACCCGCGCCCGCGCGCATCCCGGAGCTGAGCGACGAGGAGATTCGCCGCCGCATTCCGTTCAAGAACGTCTACTTCACCGGCATCATCCGCGACCAGCAGGGCCGCAAGATGTCGAAGTCGCTCGGCAACTCGCCCGACCCTCTCGACATCATCGAGAAGTACGGCGCGGACGGTCTGCGCTTCGGCATCGTGTCAATCGCACCGCAGGGTCAGGACGTGCGTTTCCAAGAGGACAATTCCGACGCCGCCAACAAAAAGTACCCGCAGATCGAGAGCGGGAAAAACTTCTGCAACAAGCTCTGGAACGCCTCGCGCTTCCGCCAGATGAGCGGCGAGGCCGGCGACAACTCCACGCTCGCCGCGATCTTCACCCGTCTTGATCCCACGAAGTTCGACGACGACGATCACGCGATTCTGGACCGTCTCTTCTCGATCACCCGCGAGACGAGCCGGCTCTTCGCCGACTTCGAGTTCAGCGCCATCGTGCAGGGCCTGTACGGATTTTTCTGGAACGACTTCTGCGACTGGTACGTCGAGGTATCCAAATCCAAACTACAGTCGCCCGACACGAAGGCCAACTGCCTCGCGATCCAGGACCTTGTGCTGCGGCAGACGCTGCTGCTCCTCCACCCCTTCATCCCGTTCATTACAGAAGAACTCTGGCACTTGCTCGGCTACGGTCCCGAGGGCAAGTCCATCGAGGACGCGCGCATCGACAGCGCCTCCGATCTCGCCAGCGCCGGCGTCAACCGCGGCCTCACGCTCGACCACAATGCCGCGTCCGCCGTCGGCCGCCTGAAGAATTTCGTCACGCAGGCCCGCGCGCTCAAGGCCGAGCGCAACCTCGCCAGCCGCCGCGACGTGAATTTCCTCGTGTCCGCCAAAGACCGCGACTGGACGCAGATCGAGGCCAACCTCGCCAAGCTCACCCGCATGTGTGGCGCTGCGAGCATCGAGCGTCGCGACACCGTCGAGGGCGCGCCCGCGATCATCTCCGCGCTCGGCACGATCTATCTCGATCTTGCGAGTGCGGTCGATCCGGCTGCGGAAAAAGTTCGCCTCGCCAAGGAACTCGAAGTCATCGCCAAGCACATCGCCGGCACTGAGGCCCGCCTCTCGAACCAAGCGTTCGTGAGCAAGGCCCCGCCCGCCGTGCTCGAAGGCGCCCGCAAGCAGCTCGCCGACCAGCAGGCCAAGCGCGCCGAGTTGGAACGCCTGCTGAAGTCGCTCGGCTAAACCGCGAGTGTCTTCGCTCGTTTTTGCCCGCCGGTGTGTCGTTCGTCACACCGGCGGTGCTGTTTGTCACGCCGCGCTTAAGCCGCACGGCACAGAGCTCAGGTTGTGCACAGAACCACCGTGCACTCCTCGCGCTATCTTCAACTTCTCCTCATCGCCGGCCTTGCCCTCTCCACGGGCCGGGCTCAAACGACCATCATCAGCGATAACTTCAACGATGGCTCCCTCGGCACCAACTCCGGCGGCACTGGCACCGGCTTCACCAGCTTGGGTCAGTCGACCGTCACCGAGTCCGGCGGCTTCGCGAATTTCAATACGTCTCCGTCAGGGTTCGTGCAAACGATGGTGATCCAGAGCAACGACGCGTTCAACCCGTTCCAGTCGGGCTTGACGACCACAGCCACGTTCACCTTTGGCACCGTGCTACTCGACAGCCAGCAGCGCCAATGGCTCGGCTATCGTATCGCTTCAGCCACCACCAATCACTTTTTCCCAGGCACCGGAGCTCAAGGCCTGTACGTGTCCGTTGTCCAGAACAACGCTTCCGAAGACACCGCCTACACGCACCAGGGCAATCTCGTCGCCGTAAACGGCAGCGGCACCGCCACCACCATCGCCTCATGGGACTGGGGTAACGCGAACGGCCTCAGCGGTCTCATCCTTTCCCTCGCCGTGACCGATACAACGTACTCGCTGTCGTTCTCCGGAGCGAGCGGCTCCTCCGCGACGTTTACCACCGGCGCCGCTTCGGGCAGCCTGACCGGTCTCGGCACTATCTCGTCCAACTTCGAAGTCGGCCTGCACAATCAGTATTGGGACAGCGCCGCCCAAGGCGGCATCACGCTCGACTCGATCACTGTGATCAGCGCGAGCGCCATCCCCGAGCCCGGCACCTACGCCATGGTCGCTGGAGCTGCGACCCTCGGTCTCGCTGTCTGGCGCCGTCGAAAAAAATCGACTCAGCCCGCCGGCTGATTCTTCACCTCGCGCACCGTGTCGATGCGCAGGTTGAAGAGCGGGATCAGGCACAGCAGCGCGAGCGTCGTGAGCCCGAGCACCGCGTAGCCCGCGATGTCGTGCACCGCGCCGCTGATTGAGCGCGGGCCGTTGTTGTAGGCCCACGCCGTGAGGAAGAGCGCGCGGATGAGGTTGGTCACAAACGCGAGGCCCATCGCGCAGACCACCAGCGCGATCTTTTTCCACCAGCGATCCAGAAACACGGCGGCAAGGAACGATCCCGCGAAGAGACAACCCGTGAGCGAGCGGATGCCTGAGCACGCGTCCTCCACGCCCACGCTCCCGTTGGGCAGGATCAGGATGTTGCCCTGCTGCTCGACAGCGAGCCCGAGCAGACCGAAGACAAACGATACGACACTCACGACCTTGCTCAGGAGGAAGAGTCGCACCGCGTCCTCCAATTCCGAATACAGCGGCGCTGAAATCAGCCACACCGCCGTCGGAAACACGAACTTCGCCGCCAGCGCCCAACGCGCATCCTGACGCCACGGCACCGGAGTGGTTTCGTCCGCCGAGGGTGCGGTGAGAAAAATCAGCAACGGCCCCGTCGCCGCGAGTCCTAGGGTGATGGCAAGCGTCGCCGGAACCGGATGGCCGCCGTACGAGACGCGGAACGACACACCAAGCAGCGCAAACAACGCCGCGCCCACGAGCCCGAGCCAGAGAATCACCGCTACGATGCGCCCCGCTGCACCACTCATCCGCGGACTGCCTGGCGCTGTGCAGGTGGTGATGGCCGCGAGGATTACGGGCCAACGATCGTAGATCACGTACCCGGCAAATACCGGCACGAGCCAGCCGAAGCCGTAGTCGTCTTTGATGCGCCACCACCACGATTGGTCGTAAGCGACCAGCGCCATGAACACCCCTAGCACTCCGAGCGCAGTCTGAAATGACCGCGGGATCCTTACGGGCTTGGACGAAGTGGACACCCGCCGACGCCAACGTGCCGGGCACAGACTGGCAATGAAAACTCTGCGAGGAAAATGATACTCCTGCGTTCGGAGATACTCCCCTCCTCTTTACTCGCCTTCCTAGCCGCCAACTTCGCCTCAGTTTTTCCCAAAGCCGTGAGAGAAACGCGACTCACCTTCGGTGAGTTTCGCCTCGATAAGATCACGTACCTTAGGATCCAAGCTCGCACTGCGCTCCGAGAAAAACTCATGCAGCCGATGCCACGGCACCCGGCCGTCGGGCACCAAGATCGGAGTCAGATTGGCAAAAGGCCCCTTGGAGCCCGTATCGACCGCATCATGCGCGAAGCCCACTTTCTCTTTCCACGTGAGCGCATATTCGCCGCGGCCGAGATTGTAGCAGATTTGGAATCCGTCGATCGCGTCGCCTTGATCGAGCCAGACAATGAGCTCTAGCTCCGCTACGTCGTCCTCGAACCAGCGACGACGCCGGGCTCCGGCCTCTTGTTTGACCTGATGGAATTCCTTCAACACGACACTTTCATTGGACCTGTAATTGAAACGAGTGTGCCCGATGCCCGGATGCAGTTTTCGAGTCTTCAGCGCTCAAAGAGCGACTGCGACTGTCCTGTGTTGGGCGGCGGAAACGGATGTCGCTCCAGCTTCGCGTGCACGACTTCGTTGGCGAGGCCGACTAACTCCTCGATCAAGATGGTCGGATCCTCCTCATAGCGGAGCTTGAGAAAATCCTCCCGCTTGCGCGCGAAGATCTCGGGGTGATCCATCCACTCGTCGATGATGCGCGCGAAATCCTCGGCATCCTCGACCTTCTCGCAACCCGCGCCGTTGCGGAAAAATTTCCAAGTCAGTTGTTCCTGCGGCATAATCCCGCCGAAAGCATTGAAGATGATCGGGCACTTGAAGTGCAGCGCCTTCGCGCAGGTAGTGGTGCCGCCGCGCGACACCGTGACGTCGCTCGCCTGCATCAGCAGATGCACGATCTCGGAGTAGCCCTCGATGTAGCAGTTGAACTCGGGGTGGTCCGAGCGCCAGTGGACGAGTTCGTTGTACGTCTGCTTGTTGCGCCCGCAGATGATGATCGCCTGGCACTTTTTGTGGTGCCGCACGAGCGTGGGCAGCAATTCGAAGTGGTTGTTCGCCCCGTTGCCCCCAGTCGCGAGAAACACGGTGAACAGGTCCGGCCGCAGCCCGAGGCGCTTCTCCAAAAACTCACCGCGATGCTCGGACGCGATGTTTTCGAGATGCGCGAGTGGTCGCATCAGGTAGCCGCGCACGCGATTCCGCTCCATCGGGATGCCCTTCTTCACCGCGTAGTCGCGCGCCGTCGCGGTGCGCGAAAAATAGAGATCCACCGTGGGCTCGATCCAGTTGAGCGAGTAGCCCCATCCGCCGGAAAACTCACCGCAGTACGTCGCGCAACGGACCTTGTCCGCCCCGAGGATTTTCCGTGCTTCCTGAAAATAACCGCGGTTGAGACAGTCGTGCACGCTGAAGATCAGGTGAGGCCGGTACTCCTTTAGCACCGACACATAGTATTTGAGGCCAAACGTGACCGAGCTCGTGTTGAGGATGCTCAGGATCTCCACGATCGCGTAGAAGGCCTTGTGCACCCAAGGCGCACTGCGCTGGATACGATTGTAGAGATTCACTCCCGTGCGGTTCACGATGGAGGACTTCTCCAGCATCTGCTCGATGCGCACATCGACATCATGCCGGTAGAGCTGGAAGCACCACTCCGCAAAAGCCTCGGCGCGGGCGTCATGGCCGCCGCCGGTGCTGGACGTAAGAACGAGGATGCGAAGCTTGGACATGGATCAGTTGACGCTGGCAAAAGCGACGCGGATGCGACGCTCCATGCCGGGCAGGTGACAAAGAGGCGCAGCGAGCACGTGGATCAACTCGCGCGCTTGAAGAGCAGGGCGACGTTGGCGCCGCCGAAACCGCTGCTGTTTTTCAGCACGACGCCGGGCGCTACGGCCTGCGTCGTGGTGGGAATGTTCAAACCCTCACACTCGGGATCGAGCTTGGTCAGGTGGGCATTGCCCGGAGTGAAGCCCTCGCGCATCGCGAGCACGCTGAAGCCCGACTCCATCGCGCCCGCCAATGAGAGACCGTGGCCGGTGAGGGCCTTCGTGCTGCTCACCATCGGGCGCTGGCTCGCGTCCTTGAAGATAGCGCGAAGCGCGCGCGCCTCCGACACATCGCCGATGAGCGTAGAGGTGGCGTGGGCGTTGACGTAGTCGATCTGCGCCGCCTCGGTCCGCGTGGCCGCGAGGGCATTTTCGACAGCGAGTTTCAGGCCCGCACCGTCGGGGTGAGAAATAGCGACATTGTGGCCGTCCGACGCCTGTCCCCAGCCGAGCAGTTCGGCGTAGGGCGTCACGCCACGGCGCGCCACTTCGTCCTCGCTCTCGAGCACCAGCACCGTCGCACCGCCCGTGCCGACAAATCCATCGCGTCCTGCATCGAAGGGCCGCGACGCAATATTTGGGTCGGTCTGCAGCGACAGCGTGCGCATGCCCGCGAAGGGCAGGATCGCGTCCACGTTGCCGTCCTCGGCCCCGACGATGAACATCCGCTTCTGTCGTCCCAGCACGAGGTCGTCGTAGGCGTAGCCCATCGCGTGTGCCGATGATGCACACGCCGACGAGAAACCACACGACGCGCCGCGAATGCGATACGACGCGACGAGATTGAAATTCAGGGTTCCCGCGATCGACGACACGATGCCTAGCGGTGAGCAGCGCATCACGCCGAGCCGATGCATCCGCTCCAGCATGTAGCCCATCAGCGCCGGCGAACCGCCCGAAGCTGCATAGAGGCCCGTCTGGGTATTGGAGATATCGGCCTCGCCGAGCTTCGCATCCTCGATCGCCTGCACCATCGCGCAGTGCGCATAGAGCCCACTCGGCGCCATCGTGCGCAGGAGTTCGCGCTTCACCTTGTACCTCGCGGGAAAGGTCCAGTCCTCGGGGTCTGTGGAGTCGGTCGAAAAGTCCTTGATCGTGCCGACCACCTTGCACGGCACCTCGGGCTTCTGAAACGGCGCGTAGGTCTCGATGCCGTGGCGGAGCTCGCGGAGGTTTTTCGACACGGTGGCGGCGTCGTTGCCAATGCTGGTCACGAAACCGAGGCCGGTGATAAAAACTCTGGGCATGTAGTGATACGACAGCGCTCGGCGCAAAGTCCGCCATCGGGCGGCCTTGATCCTAACGCAAAGGAGGGTGATGGACCACCAATCAAGGCTCAGGGTTCGCTTTCGGTCAACCAACGAGCCAGTCCATGCCCACAAAAAAGCGCCCGAAATCGGGCGCTGAACGTGTCTGCCAATAGCCTCAGTTTCTTTAGGCGTTGGCCGCCGCACGCAGCGGAGTCGGCGTCGCCTCGACGGGCGCGAGAGTCGGAGCCGGAGTCGGCGCCGCCACGACGTCGGCGTAGGCGAAGATAAGCGAGATTTCCTCGGCGATTACCGCCTTTTCCTGACCAACGCGGATGGCGCCTTCGAAGGTCGCAAGCGGCATCTTGGTGCGCTTCGGCTTAATCGAGAGAGTCAGGATGTCGCCCGGCTTGCACATGCGGTGAGCGCGGACGCCCTCGCAGCCGGTGAAGAAGATTTGGGCGGGATTGACCGCCTTGCCGGGCTCGGCCGCGTGACCTTCGAGGAGATAAAGCACCGCCAGCTGGCCGAGCGCCTCGAGCATGATCGAAGCGGGCATGACAGGGTTGTCCTTGAAATGGCCCTGCAGGAAGAACTCCTGACCGCTGATCTTGTACTTGCCGTTGGCCCCGCTGGAGCTGACCGACGCCTCGTTCAGGAAGAGAAAAGGCGGCTGAATCGGCATCACCGCGCCGATATGCTCGATGGGCAGGAACTTGGTCGGCTTGGGCAGCGGCAAACCACGGATCTTACAGTCGATAAAGGTCTTAACATCACCAACGGTGCGCAAGTTGCGCAGCTCGTCGTTGTTGATCGTCATCTGGAGCACTTCTTCGACGAGGATGACGATTTCCATCATCGTCAGCGAGTCGATGCCGAGGTCCTCGATCAGGCGAAGATCGTCATCGGCATCCTTGAGCTTCATGCGCAGGTCGGGTTCGACGAAGCGCTCGATCACGCCGATTACCACCGCCGGTACATGCTCGGGATTGAGGGTCTTGCGATACTGGATGGCGGCCTCGAAGGTCGAAGGGGAGCAGCGCTTGAGCGATTCCCGGAGCGCGGCCTCGTCTTCCGGAGCAAAGGGCTTTGGCGTGACCGCCGCGGCTTTCGCTGCGCTAGAAGTGGATGAAACTGCGTCTGGCATGATGATTTCCCTGTATGTTACAGCCCCCTTTAAAGTAAACCCATTTCTTTGGACCGGGAAGGGCTGGAAGACCGCATAATTGCGTAAGCATGGCTACTTCTGCAGGTCCCATGCCGGACTTGCCAGAATCCTGCTTCGGAGGTAGCCGTTGAACGCCTTTCATGGTGTTTCGACACCATTCGACATCCGACATGAGCAAGTCCGCCACTCCGGCCCGCCCAGTTTTCCTGATCACGCACGAGTTTTACCCCGTGCGAGGCGGTATCGCGACCTTTACGGAGGAAATCGCCCGCGCCACCGCGAGCCTCGGCTATGATATCGAAGTCTGGGCACCTGCGGTCGCCAAGCCGGCCCAAGAGAAAACCTGGCCTTTTCGCCTGCGTCGCCTGCCCCTCAAGGGCACGCAAGACCTTCGCTGCCAAGCCCAACTTGCCCGTGAGCTGGTCAAGGCTCGCCGCCAGCTGCGCTACGCTACGGTCTACCTGCCCGAGCCCGGCCCGATGCTGACGATGATGTTGCTGCAGTTTTTCGAGGCATTTCGCCCGAAGCGACTCGTTCTCACCTTTCATGGCTCGGAAATCCTGCGATTTGCCCAGAGTCCGGTCCGCCGTCGCCTTGCCCGACAGTTGATCAAGCACGCCTCCCGCGTGAGCACGTTGAGCAACTACACGCAGGAGCTGTTGTTGGAATATTTTCCCGAGGCCGCGGACAAGATCACGCTCACACCGGGCGCGCTGCGGTCTGACTTCGCGGTCGTCCCCGCCAAGCCCGCCCCGCGCAAAGACAAAGTCATCGTCCTCACCGTCGGCCGCCTTCATCCGCGCAAAGGACAGCTGCTCACCCTCGAAGCCCTGCAGCTACTCCCACCCGAGGTCCGTCGCCGGCTCGAGTACTGGATCGTCGGCAGCCAGAGCAAGGATGGCTACGAGGCCAAGCTCCGCGCTACTGCCGCCCTGCACCCCGATCTCTCCGTGCGTTTCTTCGGCAATTTGCCCGACGAAGAACTCTCTTCGATCTACGACCGCGCCGACATCTTCGCGATGACGAGTATCAACCACGGTCACAGCATCGAGGGTTTCGGCCTCGTCTACCTCGAAGCCTCCGCGCATGGCCTGCCCGTCGTCGCCCATGATGTCGGTGGTGTCTCCGAGGCCGTACTCGATGGTGAGACTGGCCTTCTTGTACCGCCACATCGGCCGGCACAGCTCGCCGCCGCTTTCGAAAAGCTTATCCACGATCCCGCCCTGCGTCACCGCCTCGGCCACGCCGGCCGCGAGTGGGCCGGGCGCAATTGCTGGCGCCACTCCGCCGAGGCGCTCTTCGCCACCGGCCCCGAGTTCGGTCCGTAAGGCCAGACCCGACCCGTACAATGCGTTTGCGCCGATCGCCGCGTCGGCCTTGCTCCTCGGCATGATTCAATCCCGCACGCAGGTCACCGTTCGGTACGCGGAGACCGACATGATGGGCATCGTCTACCACGCCAACTATCTGCCGTGGTTCGAAATCGGCCGCACCACTCTGCTCAAGGAAATGGGCCTGCCCTACCGCGAATTGGAAACGCAAGGCTATCGCCTTCCCGTACTGGAAGCCTCCGCGAAATACCGCCGCCCCGCCGTCTACGACGACACCCTCACCATCGTCACGACCCTGCGCGAAAAGCCCCTCCTCCGCATCCGCCTCGAATACGAAGTCTACCGCGGCGACGAACTCCTCGCCACCGGCTTCACCCAGCACGCCTTCGTCGACCTCCAAGGCAAACCCGTCCGTCCCCCACCCAGCGTCGTCGTCAAATTCGCAACGGCCTTCAAGGACTCCGCTGCCTAAAAGATTCCATGGAGGGCCGAGCTCCCGCGAGGCCGATTCAACCCGCGGTTACCGCTACCCCGCCTCCGCCGCATACTCCGCCAACACAGCCGCGTCGGTCTCCCCTACTCGCGCTGCCTCAAGCATCCCCGCTCCACCGAGCCGATGCACCGCCCACACCGCATGCGCGCGCACGAGCGGCAGTTCATGCAAAGCCAACCGCACGAGCGCCGGCAACAGCGTCACATCGCCTGAGTTGCCTGCGACCACGCACGCATTGCGCAGCAGCCCGCCGAGCTTCACGCGCTTGATCGCGGTCTTCCGGAAAATCTCCGCGAAGCGCTCCGGCGTGAGTGCGAGTAATTCCGCGAGCGTCACCGTCGCGATCTCATGGCGCACGGTCAGTAGCACTCGCCGTCCTTCCTGCGCGAAGCGATTCCACGGGCACACTTCGAGGCACACATCGCAACCGTAAATGCGGTCGCCGATTCCCGCACGCAGTTCGCGCGGGATGATGCCCTTGTTCTCGATCGTCTGGTAAGAGATGCAGCGGCGCGCATCGACTACGCCGGGCGCGGCGAAGGCCTGCGTCGGGCACGTGTCGAGGCAGCGCGTACATTTCCCACAGAGTAGCCCCACGCGGTCGTCGCGCTCCTTCGCCGCACGCGGCGGCTCGGTCTTCTTGATTGGCGCATCGGGCGCAAACTCCGCCGTCGTCAGGATCGCCGCGAGAAAGAGCCAGTTGCCGTGCCGCCGCGAGATCAGCATCGCGTTTTTTCCGATGAACCCGATGCCCGCGCGCTCCGCCCACCCGCGCTCCAACACCGGTCCGGTGTCGACGTAGTAACGGTAGTCGCGCGGACCCGCGCCGAGCAATTCCTCGATCACGCGCCCTGCCGCTTCGAGTGCGGGATTGATCGTGTCGTGATAGTCGGCATGCAGCGCATAGCGCGCCCAGCGCGGATGGCTGCGCTCGTTCTGCAGCTGCGTGCCCCAGTAATTTACGCCGAGCATGATCACCGAGCGCGCGCCGGGCAGCACGAGTTCGGGTGCGCTGCGTTTCTCCGCGCTGCGGTCGAGCCACTGCATGTCCGCCTGATGTCCTGCAGCGATCCATGCGTGAAAGGGTTCCGCGGGCGGATCGGTGAGCACCGCGAAGCGCACGTCGTCGAAGCCGAGTTCCGCCAGCCTCCGGCGCAGCGCGTCTTGCTTCGCCGGTTCGACCACGCGGTTCTCGCTCATCTCAGCCTCCTTGCTTCCGCGCGAAATCCGCCGCGTCGCGCCGCCACGTGCGGATCACGTGGCCCACAATGTCGTGCATCGAGCGTCCATCCGTGAGGATCACGCTGCCGACGCTGCGATAGATGGGATCGCGCACCGCGAAGAGATCGCGAATGCGTTGCTCGGGGTTTTCCACCGCAAGGAGCGGACGATTCTGGTGGCGTGAGGTGCGCGCGAGGATCGTCTCCACCGATGCGTGCAGACAAACCACCACGCCTTTGCTGCGCAGCAGTTCCTTCATGCCCGGCTGCACCACGAGCCCGCCGCCACACGCGATCACGTGACCCGTCGTCGGATGACCACCATCGACAAACTCCCGCTCCATCACGCGAAACGCCGGCTCGCCTTGCTGCGCGAAAATTTCAGGGATCGTCTTGTTTTGCAGCCGCTCGATCTCGTGGTCGCTGTCCATGAGATGGAAACCGAGTTTTTGCGCGACGGCGCGGCCCACGGTGGTTTTTCCCGTGCCCATGAAACCGACGAGGTAGAGGTTGACGTCTGCCGCATTCATCGCGTGCGTTCCCACGCAAGGGTCCGCACCCTGCGTTGCCAAACACGAAAATGTCTATGACAGATCAGCGCCACGACTACGCCTTTGCGAGCGACAACACCGCCGGGGTCTGTCCCGAGGCTCTTGCCGCCCTCAGTGCCGCCAATGCCGGCCGCGTGCCGAGCTACGGCGACGACGCCCATACCGCGCGCGCCAAGCAGCTCTTCGCCGAGCTCTTCAGCACCGAGTGCGAGGTGTTTTTCGTCTTCAATGGCACCGCCGCCAACGCCCTCGCGCTCTCTGCGCTCTGCCCGCGCCACGCGCGCATCTTCTGCCACGACTACGCGCACGTCGACACCGACGAGTGCGGCGCGCCCGAGTTTTTCACCGGCGGCAGCAAAGTAATCCCCATCGCCGGCGAGCGCGGCAAACTCCTCCCCGCCGCCCTCGCCCGCTCCGTCCGCTACGGCCGCGGCGTGCACTATCCTCGCCCCGGCGCGCTCTCCCTCACCCAGTCCACCGAGTGGGGCACCGTCTACACGCCCGACGAACTCCGCGCCCTCACCGCCATCGCACGCACCGCCGGCCTGCACACGCACCTCGACGGCGCCCGCTTCGCCAATGCCGCCGCCGCGCTCCAGTCCCGCGGCGTCACGCCCGCCGACCTCACGTGGCGCGCCGGCATCGACGTGCTCAGTTTCGGCGGCACGAAAAACGGCATGCTCACCACCGAGGCGGTCGTGTTCTTCAACCGCGACCTCGCCCGCGAATTCGACTTCCGCGTGAAGCAGTCCGCACAGCTCTCGTCCAAACTCCGCTTTGCCGCCGCCCAGTGGGTCGCCATGCTCGAGAGCGGCGCCTGGCTCCGCCACGCCGCGCACGCCAACACCATGGCCCAAAAACTCGCCGCCGGCCTCCGCGCCCTCGGCGTCACTCTCTGCGTCGAGCCGGAGGTCAACGCCGTCTTCGCCGAGTTCGCCCCCGCCACCGTCGAAGCCCTCCATGCCCGTGGCTGGCATTTTTATCAATTCATCGGCGACAACGGCTACCGCCTCATGTGCTCGTGGGACACCACCGAGTCCGACCTCACCCGCTTCCTCACCGACGTGAAAACCGTCCTCGCCCAAACGAAGTAGCGCCGCCTCCAAGTAGCGGCGAGCGCCAGCAAGCCGACTGCCTTCACTGTGGGAGGGGCTTTACGCACCGACTTCGACTCCGTCCGCGTCAAACGCCCGCTCAACCGCACCACTCGCTCCGCCGTAGCGGCGAGCACCAGCGAGCCGACCGCCCCACCCCACGCCCCGCTAATCAGATTCACTCCCCATGAGGACGCGGCGCCCCTGCCGCGTTTCCGCACCAGCAGTTTCCCCAAAATTTCGTCTTTCCATTTAGGCTCCGCGTCCTACCGTCACCCTTCCTGCGCCGGAGAGGTGGCAGAGTGGTCGATCGCGCCGCACTCGAAATGCGGTGTGCGCTTATACCGCACCGGGGGTTCGAATCCCTCCCTCTCCGCCATTTTTCTCCTCTGAGGAGAGAAAACCCGAAGCTAGGTTGCCCAGTTGACGCGGCAACCTAAGCATGAATCAGGAAAACAAGTTTGGCGTTAGTCGCTTTGAAAACCGCAACGGGGCGATTTCGTGGCGGGTCGATGGCCGCCTCCACGGCGTCCGCATCCGCCGCAACTTCAAGACCCAGGAAGAGGCCGCCGCCGAAAAGGCCACGCTCGAATTGAAAGCAGTGCAGACCACCTCCGGGCTGCAATCCGTCATCACGTTTCTCACCACCGACCAGTTGCGTGAATCCGAGGCGGCCTTTCGCCGCCTCCAAACCAATCCCCGGTCGCTGACGTTTTACCTCGATTATGCGTTGGCGAACTACCGGGAGCCGGTGACCCAAAAACTCCTCACGGAGGCGGTCACGGAATACGTCGCAACCAAGCAGCACGAGCATGAGCAGGACCTGCTTTCCGAGCCGCACCTGACGCGCATGAAGCGCGACCTAAAACGGCTGGAAAAGCACTTCCCCCGCGCAACGGTCGCGGAGCTGACCGGAGCGCGGCTCGTCGGCTATTTCGAGGCACGCAAAGCGGCGCTCAAGACCTACAACAACCGCCGGGGCATCGTCTCGACCTTCCTCAAGTTCGCGCTGCAACGCGATTGGGTCACCGACAATCCGCTCGATAAAATCCCGCAGCGGCGGATTCGCCGTCGGCGCGGTGGCGCGGTGACCTTCACCGCACAGCAAGCCAAGGACCTAATGGCCTTTGTCGAGGAGCACTATCCTACCGCCGTGCCGTTCTTCGCCCTCTGCCTGTTTGCTGGCATCCGGCCCTGCCTCCGCACGGGCGAAATCCTCCGGCTTCAGCCAGCCCACGTTAAACTCGACGATGGCATGATTCGCATCGACGCCGAGGTTTCGAAAGTGCGCGAGCCTCGCAATGTCACGATTCAGCCGAATCTTTTGGCGTGGTTGCGTGCATATCCGCTGAAGAAATTTCCGATCATCCCGGCGAACCTCCAGCACATCCGCGAGAAGGTGGCCCAGAAATTTCCTCTCTCGCACGACGTGATGCGGCACACATTCATTTCAATGTTCGTCGCGAAATTTCGCTCCCTCGGCGAAGCCGCACTTCAAGCGGGCAATTCGGAAAGCATCATCCGCAAGCACTACCTCGACCTGAAGAGCGAAACTGAAGCCGAGCAGTTTTTCGGCATCCTGCCCAAGCGGGCGGAGGCCATTGCAACGGAGGCGACACCCTTCCCGCCACCAGGGCCGACGCTGCGGGTGGCGGTGTGATCGCTTCCGTTGACACGCAACCAAGGACATGGAAACGCCAGCCACTCCCTCATTCAATCAGAGCCAACTCACGGATATTCTCGGCCTCCGCCTCTGCGGGATATTTCCGGCCGGCAAGGAGCCGTCCATCCGCACGCTTCGCGAATGGACGAAGCTCCGGCGCATCCCGCATCACCGTGTCGGGCACTTCGTCTATTACGATCCGTCCGAGGTCGCTCTCCATATCCGCACCAAGATGAAAGTGCCGGCGCGCGGCGGGTGAACGGAAACCAATCCTACTGCCTTAATCAATGGGCGGTTAGCGCCAGTCGAGGTCGCTAGGCAGTGGCACCGCGTCCGCTGACACGCGGAAGCGCAATGCGTCGATCAAGTCCGCGATCGGCTCCAGTTCCGCCAAGGCGAGCTGCGCAGTATTTGGCGACCAGTGCCACCCGAATCCCGGTTGGCCACTGAGCATTCGTCCGGCGGCGCGCAATTCCCGCATCAGCCGGAACGTGGCGACGGTATCGGCCGACACGGCCGGCGTTTCGCCCGTGCGGCCCGCCAGATGGGTTCGGATGCGCCGGCGCAAATCCGCCGTCGAAAGCTTTTCTGCTTCGGCAAACGCCAGCCATCGTTCGATCTCACCTGGCTCGGCGAACGCAAGCCCGACTTCGCAGTGATGCGTCCAACTCAATGCGTCATGGCGACATGACACGGGAATGCGTGCGCACACGAGCTTCGCATTACGGAGGGTCCCGGCATCAAGCCCGGCGGCCGCGGCACACTCGGCAATCCAGCCACGTCCTCGGGCTTCGTGGTGGACCAGCATATCGCCCAGCCACGCTGTCAACGTCTGGCGTGCGCCCGTAGTCGTGCGCGCAAGCCTGGTCATGTGGGCCACTAACCCGCGCCAAGTGTCTGGGTTCATTTGTGGCGCCAGCGCCAACCCGATGCGGGTGGCGCGAATGATGCCAGCGGCGGGCAGAGCAGCGGCGAGTTGTTCGACCTCAGTAGGTATCCGCATGTTGCATGGGGCGCGGTGGCAGGCCGAGCCGGTGCTGCGTCGCGAGGACGTGCTTTCGGAAGCCCTCCGGCGAGAGTCCGTGTTTGCTCGCGTAGTCACGCAGGCTGAGCAGATCGAATTCCGCGACGCCCGTTGCATAGATCAAAGCGTCGACGGCGAGGTCGCGATCCTTCGCGCCGGCGAGTTCATAGACGAGATCGCGCACCGCTCGCACCGCGCCATGGTCGTTGTTGGTGGCAACTCCGAGCGCATGGCGCAACTCATCGAGCAGGCCCTGCTGGTCGCAGTCCCGCAGAATATCCCGGACGCTGTCGCCGGCCCCATCGCGAGATGGCTCCGCGAAATTGCTGCATCGCTGGAAGGTGCGGTCAAGTGGCTCGCGCATGAATACGGGTTCGCGAGCAATTAGACTGGCGTGCCGCGCAATTGTTTCTGCCGGCGAGTGCATCGTGTGAATTGCCGGGTGAAAGTCGAACTTACCTCACGCCGCACTCGCCCCGGTTATTTCGGCGGTTGTCCGGCGGCGAATTCGGCGGCGGGCCGGCGGCAATCGGCGGCAGGCCGGCTAAGATTCTTAGGGGTGGCGTGTCCCTAACTGAGAAAATCAAAGGAGTGCGGCGAATGCCGTTCACGGAATGCGTTTCGATTTACGCATCCTGATCACTTGGGAAATATTTGGAGTCGTTTTGGCGAGTGCCGGGATCTCTTCGGTCAAGCGCTGGGAAATCACTGGGAGAGCTTCTAAGCGGCACCGCTTGGACGTTGGTGTCCCTGCCTATTACTTTTGAAGAGTTGCGCATGGTCACAGTTCGTTCACTGCGGGTTGCTTGCCTATTCCAAGTCGGTGAGAGTTTCCCGTGACTTGGTTTTCGACGAGCAGGTTTGCGCAGAGAATTTGATGCAGGTGTCGAGGTTGCTGGGCAGTCACTGGACTCTCTGCATTGTGAGGTTTTAGCAGGTCGTTGTGGTTGCACCGATTGGAAGTAGGCTGGTGTTGTTTCGCCTTCCTTCGCTTTTGCGAACCGATCGGCATCATGGTCCTGCCCGACCCCGAACGCTGCGCGCGGTCTCCGGCACGGAGTCCGGGCGCAGCCGGGTTTCGTGGCCCGTTCGGGCGAGCAGGCAGATGGGTTGCGGGCGGCGGAGGCCCCAAGAGCCGGAGCAGACCGCAACCCATCCGGCTGCGCTTGCCCGGCCCTGCGTCTATTGTGACGCACGGTG
This sequence comes from Verrucomicrobiota bacterium, assembly GCA_048498795.1. Classification (GTDB taxonomy): domain Bacteria; phylum Verrucomicrobiota; class Verrucomicrobiia; order Opitutales; family Opitutaceae; genus JBEHXH01. The sequence continues at coordinate 420 of JBEHXH010000013.1, read as the reverse complement.
GCGCCGCCTAGCCAGGGGGCGCGTCGACCGGCATCCGCCGTGAGGTGCGGCAGGCGCAGACGCATCGGTCTATCCGGCTGCTCCGGCTCTTGGGGCCTCCGCAACCGGATAGACCAACGCGACTGCTGGCCGCGGGCGTTCGGGAAACCGGCCACAAGAACTTAACAGGCATCCGAGAAACACGTGCATCAAAACGAGCACGATCACCACGAAAGACCAACCACCGACAATACTCTTCCCAGAATCCGAAAATCACCTGCACCTCGTCAAACACTCACCACGGCCAATTCACTCCAGCAACGGAAACCCCGTGCACAAAACAATCGCGAACGATCAGTCGAAAACAGATGCAATCGTTCAAAGTGAATTGCCGCCGAAAACTCACCGAAAACCCCGACCCTGATAAGTAAAGACGCAATA
>JBEHXH010000012.1:0-277980 GCA_048498795.1 Verrucomicrobiota bacterium | reverse complement strand
TGGCTGGCGATCGAAAGCGCAGGGTCAATCGCTATCCCGCGCCCCGAGTCCAAAGCGCGGGCTGAAGCACCGCGCTACCCGGATCGTCGCCGCGACGGCCGGCCAGCTTAGCGCCAGTTCAGCACGAGGCGGGTGAAGTACGACGTATCGAGACGGCTCACGCCCTTGCCGGGCTGGCTGTTGTAGTCGTTGGACACGCCGAGGCGGAGCTTCCAGAAGGGCGCCGCGAGCGGGATTTCGTAGAACGACTCGTGGTTGAAGCGGTAGTTCGAGAAGTCCTCGAAGGAGGGCACGTAGCTCAGGCGGTTGACGATCTTCGAGTTCTCGAGCGTCCACTCGTGATTGAGGCCGAAGTCGAGACCCGCGCTCTTGATGTCGGTCGTGGCGGGGTTCTTGTAGCCCTCATAGCGGAACGAGAAACCGGCGCGGGTCGTCAGCGTGTGGGTCGGCTTCTTGATGAGGTCGTAACCGAAGCCGGCGCCGGCGATGTTGTAGAGCTCGATGTCCTTCACGCGGTCGAAGCCACCCTCGTCGCGCACGTACCAGGAGGTCTTGTGCGAGAAGTTATTCTGGTAGTCCGAACCGGCCTTGAACTGGTCGGCCGACTTCGCGCCGTCGGAGACCTGGCGGTCGTACGCGGTGTAGAACTGCAGGGTGTCCTGATCGGTCTTCATCGTGGCGCGGAGCGAGGCAGAGGTACCGAGCTGCTCCTTGTTGCCGGTCTTGCCGGTCACATCCACCGCGGCCTCGTAGGCCCAGTGACGCTCCATCGCGGCGACCGCCGGGTCCTTTTCGCCGGCTTTCCACGAAGCCGCGACCTTGGCCACCGAGGTGGTCACGGTGCCGTCGGCGCCCGCGATCTGCAGGCTGCCGTCAGAGCCGGCCGTGATCTTGCCGTCGAAGCGCGTGCCGCTCGCGAGGCGGACCGCCACCGGGGCATCGGTCGTGATCGAGCTCACGAGCTCCTGCTTGATCGCGATCGTGCCCGCAAAATCGGTGTCCACAGCGATATTGCCGCCGTCGATCTTGACGACCTTGCCGACGATGCGGGTGCCGTTTTTGACTTCCACGACATCGGCGGAAAGACGCGCGGCGAGGGCCAGCGCGGCGAGCGCGAGGAGCGCCCGGGAGGAGGTTTTGGTTTGCATAGTGCTAAGGATGAACGCCCCACCAACACACCCGCACCCCCACTGAGTCAAACGCCATTGGCCTGCTTCGTAATAATGCCCAAATGTCACTTTTAGGCTCCGAAACCCCTGCTCGACACGCCGCGGGCCGGGCTTTTCCCTCGGCAGCGATGTCCGCTCCCTCCCGCCCCGCGCTTCTCGTCGCCGATCGTTGGCGCGATTACCAGCTCATCGATTGCGGCGACGGCATGAAGCAGGAACGCTGGGGCCAGTACACGCTCGTGCGCCCCGATCCGCAGATCATCTGGCCGCGCCACGGCCAGGAAGTCGGCGCGCGCTGGGAGAGCTGGGATGGCTACTATCACCGCAGCGAGACCGGCGGCGGCAAATGGGAGTTTCGCCGCCAGCTGCCCGAGCAGTGGGAGATCAACTACGACCCGCTCGGCCTGAAGCTCAAGATCCGCCCCACTTCCTTCAAGCACACCGGGCTCTTTCCCGAGCAGGCGGTGAACTGGGATTGGTTCTCCGCCAAGATCAAGGCCGCCCGCGCCACCGGCCGCGAAGTCTCCGTGCTCAATCTCTTCGGCTATACCGGCGCGGCGTCCTGCGCCGCCGCCAAGGCTGGCGCGAGCGTGTGCCACGTCGACGCCGCCGAGGGCATGGTGAAGTGGTGCAAGGACAACGCCGCGCTCTCCGGCCTCGCTGCCGCGCCGATCCGCTACATCGTCGACGATTGCCTGAAATTTGCCCGGCGCGAGCTGAAGCGCGGCCGCAAGTACGACGCGATCATCATGGACCCGCCGACCTACGGTCGCGGCAGCACGGGCGAGCTCTGGCGCTTGGAGGACAGCCTGTGGGCGCTGCTGCTGGAGTGCCGCGCACTGCTGACCGATACTCCCCTCTTCGTCCTCATCAACGCCTACACCGCGCGCCTCTCGCCGACGGTCGTCGCCAATCTTCTCGCCGAGTTGTTCCACGGCCGTCCCGGCACTATCACCGCCGGCGAGATCGGCCTGCCGATCCAGCGCGACGGCAAGGTCCTCCCGTGCGGCATCTACGGCCGCTGGGAAACGTGAGCACCCCCGTGCCGTATCATCTCGCCCAGCTCAACATCGGCCACGCCCGCGGCACGATGACCGATCCGGTGATGGCGGACTTCGCCGCCGCGCTCGATGAGATGAATGGCCTCGGCGAGCGGAGTCCCGGCTTCGTCTGGCGGCTCAAGGACAACAGCGGCGACGCCACGGCGATCCAGGCTTATCCCGACCCGAGCATCCTCGTGAATCTCACGGTGTGGACCTCGATCGAGACGCTGCAGCACTACGCGTATCGCAGCGCGCATGGGAAATTCTTCGCGCGCCGCAAGGAGTGGTTCGTGCCGACGGACGAAGCGACGTTTGTACTCTGGTGGATTCCCGCGGGCACGATCCCGAGGGTCGAGGAAGCCAAGGCCCGTCTCGAGCACCTGCGCACTCACGGACCGACGCCGCACGCGTTTACGTTTAAGCAGAACTTCCCCGCGCCCGCCTGAGGCGCGACGCGTCCGGCCTTGCCCGGGGCGGCGCGTGACGCTCAACTCGCCCCCATGATCGGATTGCACGAAGGCAGCGGCAAAAAGAAGAAGCGCAAGGCACCCGAGCGGGTGTTCACGCTGCGCTTGGCCGTGCTCGGTGCTCAACCGGCCGTCTGGCGCCGCCTGCAGGTGCGCGAGATGATGTGGCTTTCCCGGCTGCACGACAGCATCCAGCTCATGTTCGACTGGTTCGACTACCAGACGCACGCCTTTGCCCTCGACGAACTGCGCTTCGGCAATCCGCTCAAGCGCGACTCGCTCAACATCGAGGACGACCGCGATGTCGCGCTCGCCGACCTCGACCTCGATCATCACGCGCGCTTCACGTACGGCTACCACTTCGGCGATGGCTGGCAGGTGGAGATCCACGTCGAAGGCGCGAGCGCGGTCGAGAAAGGCGTGCGCTACCCGCACTGCATCGGCGGCGAGCGCGCGGGCCCGCCGGAGGATTGCGGCGGCCTCGAAGCGTTTCACGACATGCTCGCGTGCATCAAGGAGCCGCACACCGACCTCGGCCGCGAGTGGCTCGAATGGCTCGGCCCCAGCTACGATCCCGAGCGCTGCGACATCGCCAAGATCAACACTGCCCTGCGCAAGCTGGTGAAGTGAACCGCCAGTGACAATCTACGTCACGCGCTTCGGCGGAGGCGGCGGCTTGGCTGGCACGACATTGCTCGACGGGATGATCCGCGTCACGAGGTCGACGGCCGGCGACAATATTTTCGGCTCGGTGCGCGTCTGCGTCCAGTGGAGCATCAGAATCACGAGGATCAGCAGCATGATCACCGGCGGCAGCGCCGGGCTCACGCTCTTGAGAAACCGATAACACCCGATGGTCATCGCGACCAAGAGGAAGGCGCACACGATCGTGATGAACTGGTATTGCGTGAAGAGCTGCTTCACGAAGTGCCAGGAGGGACTGAGATCGAGGTGCGACATGGCTGAGGCTGCGCCGCAGCCTTAGACCACATTTTCCCGCCGATGTGTCAAAGGCGGCTGTCTCAGGGGCAAAACGCAACGCCCCCCATTGGAGCCCGGGTCCGATCAGGGCTCGGGGATCACCAGCTCCATGCCGACCTTGGGCTCGCGGCCACCGCTGAGCAGGTCGTTGTTGGCGCGGTAAATCAGGGTCCAGCGATCGGGGGTGCCGTAATATTGCTTCGCAATGCTATCGAGCGACTCGCCGGCTTTCACCACGTGAGTGCGCTGTTTCGGACCGGCGGGCTTGGGCGCGGCCGGCGCACTCTGGCCCTGCACGCGATCAGGATTGGTTCGCAGCTCGGCCGTAGCGCTGGCGGCGGCGGGGCCGTTGGCGACGGATACCGCGCTGATGGCGTTGGCGCCGGCCGCGGAAGTGTCGCGGGTATCGGCCAGCGACGAGGGGCGATTCTGCACCACGGTCTGGAGCTGAGCGCGCGCAGCCTGCGCCTGGGCCTCGGCCCGAGCGCGGGCATCGCGCTGGGCGAGCAACTCGGTGTTGAGCTGGGAAAGGGCGGCCTGCGTCTCGGCGTTGCGTGAGGTGAGTTCGCGGACCTGCGCGGTGAGGAGGACGTTGGCCGAGCGGGTCTGGTCGATCTCGGTGCGGAGGCGGTTGTTGTCGCGCTGCAGGTCGGTGTAGGTGCGCAGTGAGACGGCGAGTTTTTCCTCGGTCTCGCTCAGCTTCGCTTGCAGTGCGGCCGCGTCGCCCGACACGCCGGAAGACGCGATGCGGCTGCGCTCCTGCTCGAGCTTGGCGTAGCTCGCGCGCAAGGCGGTCAGCTCATCGGAGGTCTGGCGGAGCTTGGTGACCAGCTCGGCTTGGGCGTTGGCGTTGGCCGGATTTTCGAGGGCCTTGCGCAGCGTGTCGCCCTCCTTGCGGGCGAGATCGAGTTCCTGCGTGAGGATTTTCTTCTCGGTGCGGAGGTCGGTGTTTTCGCGGGTGAGGTCGTTGTCGGAAACAGCGACCGCCGTGGGCAGGCGTCCGAAATGGACGTAGCCGCAGCCGGTGAACGCGAGGAGAAGCGGGAGGAGGACGAGGCGGCGCATGGACGGGGTCTATGGAATTTTCAAAGAGGCCCCGACGACGAGACTTTTCTCATCGTGCAGGGTATCGCTATTGGCGGCGAGGATCTCGCGCCAACGCGACGGGGTGCCGTAATACTGGGTGGAAATCTTCGTGAGCGTATCGCCGATAGCCACGACGTGCGTACGAATCGCGGGAGCCGGCGGCGCAGGTTTCTCGACCGGCACAACGACTGCGCCCGGGCGGGTCGGCGCCGCGCGGACGCTGCCGCTGGGTGCAGGCGCAGGTGCAACACTCGCAACGGGAGCTGATGGTACCGCGCTCGCCACCGACGGCATTGCAGGACGCGGACGCGCATTTTCCTGCGAAAGCGCAGCGACTCGATCCTGCGCCTGGCGAAGCTGCTCGCGCAAGGAGGCCAACTCAGCCGAGTCGGCCGGAGCAACGGGCGCGGGTGTCGGCTTGGCTGCGGCCGCTTCGGCGGCGGCGCGCAGGCGGGTGTTCTCTTCCTGCAGTTGCGCGAAACTGCGCACGGTCAGTTCCAATTTCTCCTGTGCCTCGGCGAGTTCCTTGGAAAGATCGGGCACCGGAGCCACAGCCGGGGCCGGCGTGCTGAGCGTGGAAACTTTCTGCGTGAGTGCATTCACCTGCTCGCGCAGCGCCGCCGCCTCGCTCGTTGCAGTCGTGGCCGCCGCTTGGGCTTTCTCCCGGTCCGCCTGCAATGCGGCGAGCTGGGTGCGAAGCTCTGTGGCTTGCTTCTCGGCCGCCTGCACTTGCGCGTTCGCCGCGGCGAGATTGGCTCCGGCCGAGCTAGCAGCGCTGGACGCAGACTCGGCGGCGGCGAGCTGCTCCCGGAGCTTGGCCCGCTCGGTTTCGAGGGTGCTGATCTGCGAGGCGAGCTTGGCTTGGTCTCCCGCGGCTGCCTGTGCGCTGTCAGCGGCGGCTTTTGCGGTGCCGAGACTGGCCTTCACTTCCTTCAACTCGGCCTGCGCCGCGTCGAGCTGGTGATTAAGGTTGTTGACCCGCATGTTTGCCTCGCTCGCCGAACGTGCTGCGAGTTCTGCCGCCGCGAGACGGCCATTGAGCACTTCGCGCTCGGCGCTGAGCTGAGTCACGCGGGCGGCGTCGGCTTTGGCCTGCTCGACGGACTCGGGCTTGAGTCGGTCGGCCTCAAGGCGTGTGCGCAATTCGCTCGCCTCGGTCTTCGCCGCTGCCAGCGCCCGACCGCGCTCGGAAGCGACGTCCTCCAGCTGCTGATTCTTCGCCGCAAGTTCGGTTGCCGCAGTCTCCACCTCGCGCAAGCGCGCCTGCAAGGCCAGCACATCGTTCGGGATCGTTGCCGCGGCGGACGGCATCGCCGCCTGTCTGGCCGCCAGCCGCTCGCGCCCGGTAGCGAGTTCAGCAGGATTGAGCCGCGCAAGGAGAGAATCGAGCGCCTTGCCGGTCGCACCGTTGTTGGCGGCGAGTTGCAGCCACACATAAGCCTCGATCGGGTCGGCGGACACGCCGCGTCCCTCGGCATAAGCGAGGCCGAGATTATACTGCGCGATCACATTGCCCGCCTCGGCCTTGGACCGGAGCGTCACCAGCTCCGGCGCAGCCGGCTGCGCGCTCGTGGGAAGCGCGAGGGCAATGGTCAGGGCAGAAAGTGCGAGACGGGGCGACAAACGCATGGGACGCGAGAGGCGTAGCCGCTTCCTAAGCCGTGACAACGCCCAAAGCCGCCCCTGTAGCAGCAAAGTTACTTACGCCGAAATGATCCCGCGACGCGACCCTCACGCCCAATCCTTCGCCCGCTCGACCGCGCGGTGCCAATCGGCCTGGAGTTTGCGCGTCGTTTTGCTCACCGGTGCAGGCGCAAATCTCCGCTCCGCGCTCCACAGCGCGGCGATCTCCGCCTGGTTTTTCCACACCCCCACCGCGAGACCCGCCAGAAATGCCGCGCCGAGCGCCGTCGTCTCGGTCGTGCGCGGACGCACCACCGGCACGCGCAACAGGTCGCTCTGAAACTGCATGAGTCCATCGTTGATCGTCGCGCCGCCGTCGACACGCAGCTCGCGGAGTTTTTGCCCGGCGTCGGCCTGCATCGCCGTGAGGAGATCGGCGCTCTGGTAGGCGATGCTTTCGATCGCCGCGCGAGCGAGATGCGCCGAGGTCGTGCCCCGCGTGAGTCCGACGATCGCACCGCGCGCCGACGCGTCCCAGTGCGGCGCGCCGAGTCCCGTGAAGGCCGGCACGAGGTAAACCCCGCCGTTGTCACTTGCCCGCGCGGCCAGCGCTTCGACGTCACCCGAGCGCGCGATGATCCCGAGTCCATCGCGCAGCCATTGCACCACCGCGCCGCCGATGAAGACGCTGCCCTCGAGCGCATAGTGCAGCGGACCTTTTTCGCCAAGGCGCCATGCGACGGTCGTGAGCAGGTGATGCTTCGATGCGACGGGTTTCCCGCCCGTTTGCAGGAGCAGAAAGCAGCCCGTGCCGTAGGTGTTCTTGGCCATGCCGGGACGGAAACAGGCCTGCCCAAACAGCGCCGCCTGTTGATCGCCCGCCACGCCCGCGATCGGCACGCCGCGCAGCGCGGGAATCGCCGAGACCTCGCCGAGCACGCCACTGCTCGGCCGCACCGACGGCAACACCTCGCGCGGGATGCGAAAGAGCTTCAGCAGTGTGTCGTCCCAGTCGCCGGTGCGCAGATCGAGCAGCAGCGTGCGCGAGGCATTGGAGACATCCGTCGCATGCACGCGGCCCTCGGTGAGTTGCCAGAGCAGCCACGTGTCGACCGTGCCAAAGGCGAGTTCGCCGCGACCCGCGCGCTTGCGCGCACCGGGGATGTGATCGAGCAGCCACGCAAGCTTCGTCGCACTGAAATAAGGATCGAGCACGAGCCCGGTTTTCTTGCGCACGAGAGCTTCGACCCCGCGCCGCTTGAGTTTAGCGCAGGCATCGGCCGTGCGGCGGTCCTGCCACACGATCGCGCGGTGCAGCGGCCGGCCGGTCGCGCGCTCCCAGAGGAGCGTGGTCTCGCGCTGGTTGGTGAGCCCGAGCGCGGCGAGATCGGCACCGGTGAGATTGGCCTCGGCCACGGCGGCGAGCGCGGTGCGCCGGGTCGTTTCCCAGAGATCGGCCGGATCGTGCTCGACCCAGCCGGGCTGGGGAAAGTGCTGCGCAAACTCCTGCTGTGCCGCGCCCGCGGGGCGGCCTTGAGCGTCGAACACGAGCGCGCGCGACGACGTAGTGCCTTGATCGAGAGCGAGGACAAAGCGGCGCATGGCGGGGTGCGTGCAGTTTCGCTGCGCAGCTCCTTGCGGAGCAAGCCTAGGCCAAAATTCCTACAACTCGCACTTGCGCGCCAATGGTAAGCTAGCTTACTACTCGCCTCCCTCTCCCTATGGTTGCCGCCGCTACTGACCCGATGCGTGGTCTCGGATTTCTCGTCGCAGATATTAACCGCTTGATGCGCAAAGAGTTCGACCGGCGCGTCCGCAGCCTCGGACTCACCCGGGCGCAGTGGCTGTTCATCGCTTACCTCGATCGCCAGCCCGGATGCACCCAGAGCGATCTCGCCGAGTCGCTGCAGCTGGAGAAGATCACCGTGAGCCGCCAAGCCGAGCGCCTCGTCAAGGCCGGCTGGATCGAGCGGCGTGACCACGAGCACGATCGCCGCGCCTACCACCTCCATCTGACGGCGCGAGCGCAGGAGGTTTCCCAACAGCTCCGCGAGGTCGCCGCCGGCCTCCGGCAGGACTACCTGCAGGGCGTGGCTCCCGAGCGACGCACCGCGCTCTTCGAAGATCTCACAAGCATCAAGAACAACCTCGTCCGCATTGATTCGGCTCGGGGCAAAAAACTTTCCTCCAAATCCCTCTCATGAACACGAGCTGGTTTCGTCAGAGTCTCGCGGCCCTCGCCGCCTTGAGCGTTTTCGCTGGCTGCAATCGCAGCGCCAGCACCTCGACCGCCCACGCCGCTGCGCCCGCGGTGCCGGTGCAGGTCGCAACCGCCGAGGCCAAGGACATGCCGCGTCGCGTCGAGGCCATCGGCACAGTGCAGGCACTGCGCTCCGTCTCCGTGAAGTCCCAAGTCGACGGCATCATCGCCGAGATCAATTTCAAGGAGGGCGACGATGTGAAGACGGGCGACCTGCTCATCACGCTCGACCGCCGGCCGTTTGAAAACTCCCTGCGCGTCGCGCGCGCCGATCTCGCCAACGCCCGCGCCGAGTCCGCCAAGGCGCAGGCGGACGTCGAACGCTACAAGCGTCTCGACCAACAGGACGCCATTTCCAAGGAGCAGTTCGCGCAGCTCGTCACTAAGTCCGAGACCACTGCCGCGCAGGTGCAGGCCAAGGAGGCCGCCGTCGCCAACGCCGAGCTGCAGCTCAGCTATACGCAGATCCGCTCGCCCATCACCGGCCGCACCGGCCAGCGCCTGCTCCACGAGGGCGCGCTCGTGAAGGCCAACGACAACGCCTTCTCGCTCGTCACCATCAACCAGCTCGCGCCCATCGCGGTCGCCTACTCCGTGCCGGAAAACACGCTCGACGAGATCCGCGCCGCCCTCAGCGCGAAGCGCATCTCGGTCGCCGTCACCGAGCGCAACACCGGCCTCAAACGTGAGGACGGCAAGGTGGAGTTCGTCGACAATACCGTCGATCCCTCCACCGGCATGATCACGCTCAAGGCGTCGTTCGCCAACACCGACAACGCCCTCTGGCCAGGCCGCTTCGTCTATGTCGTCACGCAGACTGGCATCGATGCCGGTGCCATCGTGGTGCCCGCCACTGCGGTGCAGACGAGCCAGAACGGCTCCAGCATCTACGTCGTAAAAGCCGACAGTACCGTCGAATTGCGCCAAGTGACCGTCACGCGCACCGCCGGCGATTTCTCCCTCATCGCCAAAGGCGTCGCCGCGGGCGAAACCGTCGTCACCGACGGCCAGCTCCGCCTCGTCCCCGGCGCCAAGGCCGAGCCCACCAAGCTCACGGCTGTGGTCCCCGCCAAGGTCGCCGTCTCAGACAAATAAGGAGCCGCCGTCATGAACCTGCCCGAGCTTTGCATCCGCCGGCCGGTGATGACCACGCTGCTCACGGCGGCGTTGTGCATCTTCGGCGTGATGGCCTACCGGCTCCTGCCGGTGAGCGATCTGCCCACCGTTGATTTCCCCACCATCGTCGTCAACGCCTCGCTCCCCGGTGCCACGCCCGAGACGATGGCGAGCGCGGTTGCGACCGTGCTCGAGCAGCAATTCTCCACCATCGCCGGCATCGACTCGATGACGTCGACCAGTGGCACCGGCAGCACGCAGATCACGCTGCAGTTCACGCTCGATCGCAACATCGACGCCGCCGCGCAGGACGTGCAGGCCTCCATCGCCGCGGTGCAGCGCCGCCTGCCGAGCGACATGCCGTCGCCGCCTTCGCTGCGCAAAACGAATCCCGCCGACCAGCCCGTCCTCTACATCGCGCTCTACTCGCCCACCCTGCCGCTCTCCATCGTCGACGAATACGCCGAGACGATGCTCGCGCAGCGCATCTCCACCGTCGACGGCATCTCGCAGGTGCAGGTCTTCGGCGCGCAGAAGTACGCGCTCCGCGTGCGGCTCGACCCGCGCCTGCTCGCCAGCCGCGGCATCACGCTCGACGAGGTGCGCACGGCCCTGAGCGCCAACAATGTCAACCAGCCCACCGGCCTGCTCGATGGCTACCGCCAGTCGATGCAGATTCTGGCGAGCGGCCAGCTCTCCAACGCCGCGCAATTCACCGGCATCGTCGTCGCTTATCGCAACGGCGCGCCCGTGCGCCTCGGTGAACTCGCCGAGGTGATCGATAGCGTGCAGGAGGCGCGTGTCGCCAACTGGTTCGCTGGCCGCACGGGCAACGAGAAGCTCGATCCTGCGCGGTCCATCGTGCTCGCCGTGCAGAAGCAGCCGGGCGTCAACACCGTCGAGGTCGTCGGCCGCGTGCGCGCACTGCTCCCGCAGTTCATGAAGCAGCTGCCGGAGTCCGTGAAGCTCGACATCCTGCGCGACAACTCCGAGGCCGTGCGCGACTCCGTCGCCGACGTGCAGTTCACGCTCATGCTCTCGATCTCGCTGGTCGTGCTCGTGATCTTCATCTTCCTCCGCTCGCTCTGGGCGACGATCATCCCGAGCGTGGCGATTCCGATGGCGCTGCTCGGCACGTTTGTCGCGATGTACTTCTGCGGCTACTCGCTGGATAATCTCTCGCTGCTCGCGCTCACGCTCTCGGTCGGCTTCGTCGTCGACGATGCGATCGTGATGCTCGAAAATATCGTGCGTCACATCGAGCACGGCGAGACGGTGCGCGAGGCGTCGTTCCGCGGTTCACGCGAGATCGGCTTCACGATCATCTCGATGACGCTGTCGCTCGTCGCGGTGTTCATCCCGCTGATGTTCATGGGCGGCATCCTCGGCCGCCTGCTGCACGAGTTCGCGGTCACAATCACCGCATCGATCCTCGTTTCGGGCGCCGTGTCGCTCACGCTCACGCCGATGCTGTGCAGCCGCTTCCTCAAGCCGCACAGCGGCCACGGCGACTCGGCGCACGGCAAGCTCTACCAATTCATCGAGAACCTATTCGAGGGCACGAAGAACTTCTACGGCCGCACGCTGAAGATCGCGATGCGCCATCGCATCGCCGTCGTCGCCGTCGCCGGCATCATGGCCGTGCTGACGTTCTTCTGCGCGAAGGCGCTGCCGCAGGGCTTCATCCCCACGGACGACACGGGCATCCTCCTCGTGTTCACCGAGGGCGCGCAGGATATTTCCTTCGAGGAAATGGTGCGCCACCAGCAGGCCGCCGCCGCGATCGTCGCCGATCAGCCCTACGTCGAGGCATTCATGTCCGCGATGGGCGCAAGCGGCTCCGTCGCCTCCACGCCCAACCAAGGTCGCGTCTTCATGCGCTTGAAGTCGCGCTCGGAGCGCCCGTCGATCGATTGGATCATGAACGATCTGCGGAAAAAACTTTCCGTGATTCCCGGCCTGAAATGCTACCCGCAGATCCCGCCCGCAATCCGCATCGGCGGCCAGCTCACGAAGGCGCTTTATCAGCTCACCCTCTTCGGAAGCGATTTGCAGGAACTCTACCGCGTGTCGGGCGATATGGAGACGAAGCTCCGCGCGCTGCCGCAGCTCGCCGACGTCAATTCCGACCTCCAGATCACCAGCCCGCAGCTCCGCGTAAACATCCAGCGCGACCGCGCAGCCACGCTCGGTGTCACTCCGCAGCAGATCGAGGACGCGCTCTACAGCGCCTTCGGCACACGCCAGGTTTCCACCATCTACACGCCGACGAATCAGTACTTCGTCATCATGGAGGTCGCGCCGGAATTTCAGCGCGAGGCCTCGGCGCTCTCGCTGATTTATCTGCGCTCCCGCAGCGGCAAGCTCGTGTCGCTCGACACGGTCGCGTCGCTCGACCGCAGCGTCGGCCCGCTCACCGTCAATCACCTCGGCCAGCTCCCAGCGGTGACGATCTCGTTCAACCTCAAGACCGGAGTCGCCCTCGGCGAAGCCACCACCGCGATCCAGGCGATCGCGCGCAAGGACCTGCCCGCCACCGTCAGCTATAGCTTCGTCGGCTCGGCGCAGGCCTTCGCCTCGTCGCTCGCTGGCATGGGTCTGCTGCTCGCGACCGCCGTCATCGTCATCTACATCGTGCTCGGCATCCTCTACGAGGACTTTATCCACCCGCTCACGATTCTCTCCGGCCTGCCCGCCGCGAGCTTCGGCGCGCTGGCCACGCTGCTCGCATTTCGCGAGGAGCTCAACATCATGGGCTACGTCGGCGTGATCCTGCTCGTCGGCATCGTTAAGAAAAACGCGATCATGATGATCGACTTCGCCCTCGCGCGGCAGCGCGAGCTCGGCGCCGCCTTCGTCGCCGAAAACGCCATCCTCGAGGCCTGCCTCGTGCGCTTTCGTCCGATCATGATGACGACCTTCGCCGCGCTCGCGGGCGCGCTCCCCATCGCCCTCGGCCTCGGCGCCGGCGCCAATTCCCGTCGCCCCCTCGGCCTCGCCGTCGTCGGCGGCCTCATGGTCTCGCAGCTCCTCACGCTCTACATCACCCCCGTGATCTACATCTACATGGAGCGTTTCACCGTCTGGCTGAAAAAGCCAAAGAACGCCGCCACTCAACCAAGTGCTGAGCCGGTAATGGCGAAGTAGGCTAAGTTACGGAAAGCAGCCACAGATTACACAGATGGGCACGGATAGTCCTTAGACCATCTGTGCTCATCTGTGTAATCTGTGGCCAAAAACCTAGCCTCCAGCAGCTTACTAGATGTCCGCTGAGGGCCGTCCGCTGCACCATTTCACGAAACCTTGCCCGGGGCGGCATGTCGCACAAGGTGACCTCACACCATGAAAGCTTCCCTTACGCTCTGCCTCGCTCTCGCGGCCCTCGCGCCCGCTCGTGCGCAAGTGTTTCATCCCGAAGCCGGTTCCGGCGCCGTCCTCGGCGCCATCGCGGGTGCCGTGATCGGCAACAACAGCGGAAGCCTCCATCACAACCCTTGGCAGGGTGCCGCCATCGGCGCGGGCGCGGGCCTGATCCTCGGCCAGCTCGCGGGCGAATCCCGCGCCTACGACCGCAGCATCCCCGCTCCCCAAGGCGCCTACGTGTACCGTGAGCCGCAGGTCGTTTACGCCCGCGGATACGATCGCGGTCGCGGGTACGGCTACAGCCACGATCACGGGCGGGGTTACGGTTACGGCTATGGCCGCGACTACGGCTACGGTTACGGCGGCTACACCGGGTATGGCTATAGTGGATACGGCTACAGTGGCGGCGGCAGCTACGCCGGTGCGGGACTTTTCTGGGGCGGCGTGCTCGGCGCGATCATCGGCCACAACAGCGGCGATCTCCGCCACAACGGCTGGCGCGGTGCCGCCATCGGCGCGGGTACCGGCCTCCTCCTCGGCAGCATCGCCGACGCCAATGTCCGCGCCAACGAGACCGTGGTCGCCGCGCCGGTCGTGCAGGCGCAGGCCGCTCCGGCTCCCGCGCAGCAGCCGGTGACGATCATCAACAACAATTACTACAACACGCCCGCGCCGTCGCAGATGGCCCCCGCGAACTCGTTGTTCGGTCGCTGATTTTGCTCCTGCCTCCGCGCGCGTGCGCGTGTGCGGAGGAGCGAGGCTTCGCCGCCGACCTTTCCCTCCACTCTCCCCGATCCCGACACCATGAACAAATCCGTCCTCCTTCTTGCCGGTCTCGCCGCGTCGCCGTTTTTCTTCGGCGGCTGCGAGACCACCGCCGGCGTACAGAATCCCTCCGGCGTGCCCGTCACCGAGATGCGCCCCGATGAACGCGGCTTCGTCGCCGGCACCGGCCCCGAGTCGCAGGACATCGTGTTCGTCACCGACAAGATGGCCCGCAGCATCCTCGCGATCCCGCAGATCGCCTCGGCCCAGGTGAAGCCGCGCATCGTGATCGAACCGATCACCAACAATACGCGTTTCCCGATCAACAAGGACATCTTCCTCACGCGCATCCGCACGCAGCTCAATTCGAAGGCGCTCGGCAAGGTCTCGTTCCTCGACCGCGCGATGATGGCCACGCTCGTCCGCGAGCGCGAACTCAAGCGCACCGGCCAAGTGCAGGCCAGTGCCGACCCGACGGTCAACGAATTCAAGGGCGCGGACTTTTTCCTCACGGGTGAGCTTCAAGGGTCCTCCACGCGCGCCAACGCCGGTACGAGCGACTACATCCTCTACAGCTTCCGCCTCACCGACGCCCGCACGAGCGAGATCGTCTGGGAGGACAATGCGGAGATCAAGAAGCAGGGCCTCGAGGAAGCCGCCTATCGCTGAGGCGTCCGCCGTTTCTCATTTCGCCGGAGCAGCGGCGTCACCGCAGTCTCGTTTCCTGAACACGATTGCGGCCCACGTCGCCCTCCGGTTTTTTCGCGTCTGATTTTTCGATGGAGAATCGCTCCACATTCGCCTCGCTCCGCTTCCCGCGCGCCGCTCGTGCGGTGACGCTCGTCGCAGCGCTCGCCGCGCTGAGCGGTTGTGTCGAGTTGCCCGAGGAGCCCGTCGTGCGCGTGCGCCACACCGGCGACGCGATCACCGACGCCAACCTCGACCGCGCCGCCGCACCGACGAAGGACAAGGTGCTCTGGGACTACCGCATCGCCACGCTCGCGCTGCGCACGGCGCACTACGAGGAGGCGCGCAACAAGCTCGACGACGCCATCGGCCTCATGGGCGGCATCATCGCCAACTCCGAGCAGGCCGAGCGTGCCTACAAGCTCTTCGCGCCCGAGAGCGACAAACCCTTCATCGGCGAGCCCTACGAGCGCGCGATGGCCTACTACTACCGCGGCATCCTCTACTGGCACGACGGCCAGCCGGACAATGCCCGCGCCTGTTTCCGCGCCGGGCAGTTCATCGACTCCGCGGCCGACGAGGATCGGCACAAGGGCGATTATGTGCTCCTCGATTATCTCGATGGCCTGGTGACCGCAAAACTCGGCGGCGATGGCACCGACTCTTTCGCTCGCGCGAAGAAAAATTTCGCCGGTCGCGAGCTGCCCGCCTACGATCCTGCGGCCAACGTGCTGTTTTTCGTCGAGTTCGGCCAGGGCCCGCGCAAATACGCCGGCGGCGAGTACGGCGAGCAGTTGCGCTTCGCCACGACCGACTCGAAGGCCTTCTCCGCCGCGATCCTGATCGACGACGAGACCAAGCTCATGCCCGCCTACGATGATCTCAATTTCCAAGCCACCACCCGCGGCGGCCGTGTGATGGACTACGTGCTCGGCCGCAAGGCGGTCTTCAAGTCCGCCAGCAGCGCCGTCGGCGACCTAGCGCTCGCGGGTGCCGTCCTCTCCAACGATCGCGCCAACGAGATCGAGCGCGAGAGCCGCCGCAAGGACCGCACCGACGACAAGCGCACCGATGAGGATCGCAAGCGCGACGAGGACAAGGCCGACGACGCCCGCACCAACGCCCTCATCTTCGGCCTCGCCGGCGTCATCGCCAAGGGCTTCTCCGCCGCCACCACGCCGCAAGCCGACACGCGCCAGTGGGATACGCTGCCGCAGCGCCTGAGCTTCGCCGCGTACAAGCTCGCCCCCGGCCTGCACTCCGCGACGATCCAGTTTTACGACCGTCAGGGCCAGCCCCTGCCCACGCTGACCCAGCACATCGTGATCCCCGTTTCCGCCCCGACCGCCGATGGCGCACCCGTGCGCGACACCGTGCTATTTTTGAGCGAACATAAAAGTTGACCCGCAGTCTCACCCTCTCAGCCCGACGCCACCATGAACACCAAGCATCGCCTCCTCCAGCTCGCCACCCCCGCCCTCCTGCTCCTCCTTGCAGGTTGCGCGACCGAGCCGGGTCCCTTTGCACCGCAGGACACCACGAAATACAATCTCGAGAACACCGAGAAGTTCGTCCTCCTCGACAAGCCCACGCAGAACTCGATCACCTGCACCGGCATCATGCAGCAGCCGCTGGCCGATGGCCGCCTCGAGGTGATCGCCAACATCAAGAACCGCGAAAGCCGCCGTGTGCAGGTCCAGGTCAACTGCGTGTTCAAGAACGAGCAGGGCTTCTCCACCGGCGACGAGACGCCTTTCCAGACTCTCATCCTCGATGAGAACGCCACCGAGGCCGTGCGCTTCACCGCGATCAACGGCCTCGCGAAGAACTACACCATCCGCGTCCGCCAGGCGCGCTGATCGCGCTCACCTGCTGCGCGTCTCACCCGTCCCTCATCGCTGCCCGCCATGAACCACCGCGCTCTCCTCCTCGCCCCGCTCTTCGTCGCTCCGTTGCTCGTCGCCCAGACGGAGAACGTGTCCCCGCCTCCACCGATCACGCAGGTCGCGCCCGGCATGACCACCGGCAACCGCAACAATCAGGCGCTCATCACCACGCCCGACGACCAGAAGCTCTACGTCCCCGCGCGCACCGTGCTCGTCGCGCCCGAGGCCGCGCAGGCGCTCGTGGAGAAATTCAAAGCCGCCTACGGCGACCACCCGCGCCTCGTCGTGTACGTCAACCGCGAGCTCGTCGACACCGCCTCCGGCCTGCAGCTCAAGGACCACACCGAGCACTACGAAAAGACTTCCTCCACCACCAAGGGTGAGGCCAGCTCGAGCACGACCAAAACCTCTGGCGTCAACACCTACGCGGCGAAAGACGGCACGAAGCCCGCGCTCGCCGACCAGCAGACCGTGCGCGAGGTCGAGCGCCTCTTCGGCCGCGTCTTCCGCGCCGGTGGCGCGAAGCTCGCTGATCAGAAAACCGCGACCGCCCTCCTCGCCGACAAAGGCGGCCGTCTCGTCGGCGACCAAGCCGCCAAGGACCGCACCGCGCTCGCGCAAGTGGCCGACGTCGCGATCGAGGTCCTGATCTCCAGCCGCAATCTCACCGTCGTCGAAGTCACCGGCGACGCCACCTACGCCGTGCCCGACATCCAAGTCACCGCAATCCGCCTGAAAGACTCCGCCATCATCGGCCAAGCCGCCGCCAGCGACGTCCTCGGCAAAACGCACCAAGCCGCCCAGATCGCCCGCCAGTTCGACGTCCGCGACATCACCGAAGCCGTCGCCCTCGCCCTGATGGAAGACATGCTCACGAACGCAAAGTCGTAAGCGAGTTTCTCTGCCAGCAGAGCAGGTAGGGCAACTCTCCGAGCTGCCCTTCTTTTTGTCCCAAGCTCGCGCATTACTTCTCCGAGGTAGGGACGAGCGGCCCGCTCGTCCGATCCGCTTTCAGGCTGCATCCGCAGCCCCCTTACTCCCAATCGACTCCGTCGGGCACGACCGCATCGCCTCACCCGCCGCCTCGATCTCCCCCGCCGTGACCGGCTGGCGATACACATACGAGGAACCCGTCTCCTCATCGCGCCGAAAAAACGCCGGCACGAGCGACCGGCAAAGGTCACAGTCGGTGCACGTAGTATCGACATAGAAGAGACCGGGGACATTGCGGACGAAGCGTTCGGTAAGATTAGGCATAAGTGATTCGGTTCGTCCTTACGATGCCACGAAGCGTGATTGCCGTTAATTTCATTAGTTACATGGATTAATGCGCTGCATGCATGAGTTCCTGAAGACCTCGCCCTTCGATCTCTACGAGCTGCATCTCTTCCATCTCGTGGCGAAGCACCGCAGCTTCACCAAAGCCGCCGAGGTCGCCGGCCTCACGCAGAGCGCGATCACGCGCCAGATCCAAGGCATGGAGCGCAGCCTCGGTCTGCCACTGCTTGAGCGCACGACCCGCAGCGTGCGCGTGACCGCCGCCGGAGCCTTTCTCGAAAACGAAGCCCGCCGTCTCGTCGGCGACGTGGAGCAGTCGCTTCAACGCCTGCGTGAGGACTTCGCCGACGCCCGCCCGATCGTGCGCGTGGGCGTCGCTCGCTCGATCGGCCTCGCCTACCTACCGGGCTTCTTCCACGCCAACCTCCGCCGTGAACCGCGCCTCGGCTACCGCCTCACCTACCGCGCGAGCGCCGAGCTGCTCACCCTACTCGAAGGTCACGAGCTCGACCTAGCCGTCCTGTGCCCGCCGCGCCGCCTGCCGACGACGCTCACCGTCACGCATCGTTTCACCGACGCCTTCACGCTCATCGCACCCGCTCCGCTCGCCGCCGAATACGCCGCCCTGCCCGCGCGCAAACGCCACGCCTGGCTGTTCGCGCAAAACTGGCTCGAGTTCGATCCCACGACCAACACCGGCGCCCGTCTCCGCGCGTGGATGAAACGCCAAGGCCTCACCGCCGAGCCCACCATGCAGCTCGATAGCTTCGACCTCATCGTCAACCTCGTCGCCCTTGGCCTCGGAGTCGGCTTCGTGCCGATCCGCGTGCTCGCCCTCTATCCCAACAAGCGCACCGTCCGCCGCCTCGCATTGCCCACCCGTTTCGAGCGTGAACTCGTCGTCGCGATCCGCCGGCACCGCACAGTACCGGCACACTTGGCCACGTTTGTGCGCAACGTGCTGTTCTAGTCCTCGCCGCCACACGACCCGGTGTGTCGCTTGACATTTCGTTATATACACATCCAGTTTCGCCGCATGTCAGCGATCCTCCTCCTGTCAAACTTCAGCTCTCACGGCACCGCGGGTGTCCGTGGCTGGTTTGACGTTGCCCTGCGCTGAGCGACGAACCGACTTGCCACTGAAACCGCCGGTGCCTTACCCGGCGGTTTTTTCATGCCTGCACGCAGGCATTCGGCCCGGCAGCGCTCAACCATTCAGAAATTCAAGGCAACGACATGAACACTTCCCTCATTCGCAATCTCGGCATCGCCGCTCACATCGACGCAGGCAAGACCACCGCCACTGAGCGGATCCTCTATTACGCTGGCGAAATCCACCAGATGGGCGACGTCCACGATGGCAACACCGTCACCGATCACATGCGTCTCGAAAAGGAGCGCGGCATCACGATCACGGCTGCCGCGATCTCCGCTTCGTGGGCCACGCATCGCGGCGCGCGCGCCGGTCAGGCGCACACGCTCAACCTCATCGACACTCCCGGCCACATCGACTTCACCGCCGAGGTCGAGCGGTCCCTGCGCGTGCTCGACGGCGTCGTCGTGCTCTTCAGCGCGGTCGACGGCGTGCAGCCGCAGTCCGAGACCGTCTGGCGGCAGGCCAGCAAGTACCAGGTTCCCCGGCTCATCTTCGTCAACAAGATGGATCGGCCCGGCGCGGACTTCGCGCGCGTGGTCGCGCAGATCCGCCAGCGCCTCGGCGCCAACGCTCATCCGCTTTTCCTGCCCGTCGGACAGGAAGACGACTTCATCGGCGTCATCGATGTCGTGGAGCTAATGTTCACGCGCTTCGGCGCTAGCGCGACCGATCCCCGCGGGCTGAAGCCCACGTGGGAAACCATTCCTGCTTCGCATACGACGCAGGCCGCGGCGGGGCGCTCTGCATTGATCGAGCGCCTCGCCGAGGTCGATGGACCGCTCGCCGAGCTGTATTTGGAAAACCATGACATTACCGCCTCCGATCTGCACGCGGCAATCCGCCGCGCGACGATCGCGCGCGCCTTCTTCGGCATCATTCCCGGCTCCGCCTACAAGGAGAAGGGCGTGCAGCGCCTGCTCGACGCGGTGGTCGACTACTTGCCCAGCCCGCTCGATGTCGCGCCCCGCGCTCTCGACGAATCCGGCGAGTCTCATCCGCTGCGCATCGACGCCGCGGCGCCCTTGCTCGCGCTCGCGTTCAAGCTCACCAGCACGCCCAACGGCCAGCTCGTCTTCGTGCGCGTCTATCAAGGCACGCTGAAGCCCGGCCAGTCCGTGTACAATCCCCGCACGCGTCGTCACGAGCGCATCACGCGTCTCGTGCGCATGCGCGCTAGTGTGCAGGAAAACATCTCGCAGGCCCACGCCGGCGATATCTGTGCCGTGCTCGGTCTGCGCGACGTGAGCACGGGCGACACACTGTCCGCCGACCTCGATCTGTTCCTCGAGCGCCCGAGCTTCCCCGAGCCCGTGGTCTCGCTGGCCATCGAGCCGCGCACGCGCGACGACCAAGAGCGCCTGGGCCTCGCCCTGCAGCGCCTGATCGCCGAGGACCCGACGCTGCGCTCGCACACCGATCCCGAAACCGGCCAGACCATTCTGTCCGGCATGGGTGAGCTGCACTTGGACATCATCCGCGAACGCATGGCGGACGAGTTCCGCGTGCAGACCACGGCCGGCCGACCGCAGATCGCGTTTCGCGAAACGATCACACGGGCCGCACGCGCCGAGGGCGAATTCAAGCGCCAGAACGGCGGAGCCGGCCAATACGGCTTCGTCGTCGTCGCGCTCGAGCCCAACGCGGGCCGCGGCAACGAGGTCGTCAACGAGATCGTGGGCGGTGCCATTCCCAAACAGTTCATCCGACCGACGCTGCAAGGCATCGAGGATGCACTGCGCGATGGGGTGCTCAACCACAGCCCGGTGACGGATGTGCGCGTCTGTATCGTCGATGGCGATTTTCACGCCACCGACTCCACGGAGATCGCCTTCCGCACGGCCGCGCGCATCGCCTTCAAAAACGCGATGCGCGAAGCCGCGCCCGTGCTGCTGGAGCCAATCATGGCCGTGGAGGTCACGACTCCCGTCGAGTACCAAGGCGATATCCTCGGTGACCTCGGCCGACGCCGCGGAGAAATCCGCGACGTCACCGCCGATGGTCTCGCGTGCGTCGTCTCCGCCGAGGTGCCGCTGCAAAACCTGTTCGGCTACGCCATGGACATCCGCTCGCTCTCCAAGGGCCGCGCGGAATACTCCATGACGCCGAGCCGCTATGCCGTCGCGCCCGAGAAACTCGTGGCGGCCACCGTCGATTGATCAAAACTCAAACGCCTTCCCAAAACGGGAAGGCGTTTTCCTTTCTGCGAAACTACCAGCACACTCAGTCGCTCGTCACTTCCGCTGCAGCCCGACGCAAATCGGTCAACTGATCGTGCACGCGCTCGGGTCCCGGCGTATCGGCCGGCGCAACCCATTCGAGCGGCGAACTCGCCTCAATCAAGAGTCGCGCGACCTTCGGGTAATCCCCACCGCGGTCGCCATGACTCCAGCCTTCCGCCGCCCACACCAGCGGCGTCGCGGAGAACATACCATCGAGCGCCCCGACTGGCGCGCCATGTTGGAGCAGTATGCGCGTTGCCTCGACGTGCCCCGCCATCGCCGCGCGGTGCAGCGGTGTCACGTTGTCCTTGTCCTTCGCATGCGGATCGAAACCGCATGCGAGCATCGCCATCAGCACCTTCGCGTCACCGCGCTCAGCCGGACCCTGCAGCATGAGATGATGCTCGGGACGCAACTCGCCGCGCAGCGACGGACGCTCACGCAACATGACTTCCGCCGCCGCGCGATCACCGCGCGCGCAAGCCGCGACGAATCGCTCCAGCGGCGTCAGCTCATCCGTCGCCCCATGCGCTAGGAGCCACCCCGCGATCTCCGCGTGCCCGCTCAGCTCAGCGACCGTGTGCGCGGTCATGCCCTCACTCGTGCGCCGCGTGACGTCCGCCCCGTGGCGCACGAGCAGCTCGACCATCGCCACATCCCAGCGCCGCGCGGCGACGTGCAGTGGCGCATTGCCCGTCTCACTCCACGCGAGATTCGCATCGGCCCCGTGCTCGAGCAGCCAGCGCAAACCCTCGGGCTTACGCCCATAGCCGAAAATATACACGAGGGGCGGCACGCCACCCGGAATACCGTTGGGCTTCATGCCGTGGCGATGTAGAAGCTCCAGCGCACCGATATCCGGCGTCCCACCCGCGATGTGCGCCGACACGCCATCCGTCGGATCGGCTCCGTGCTCCAGCAGCACTTCAGCGAGCGCCTTATGTCCCATCGCCACCAGCGCACCCCAGAGCGCCGTACGCGGCAGCTCGGGATGCCAGCGCCAGTGGTATTGCGCATTGGAATTCGCTCCGAGCGCGAGCAGTCGTCGCGCGATCACGACCAGTCCCGCCGCCCGCTCCGGTACCGCACGGTGCAGGCAAGTGTGGCACACATAGAGCAGCGGCTCCCACTCCTGCGGCCCGCCCGCCTGCCGCGCCAACTCCGGATTGGCCTGCAAGCGTGCCTCGATTGCCGCCGTATCGCCGAGCACCAGCGCCGCGTGCAGGCTCGCCTGCGCGATGCCGGGATGCAGCGCGAGCAGCCGCTGCGCGCGATCCGGTGCGCCACCCGTGGCGCAGCGGACGAACTCCGCATGCGCCGCATCGAAGGTCAGCGTGAGTTCCTCCACGCGTTCGCGCAGCGCGGGCCATGAGGGAAAGCCGTGTTCGCGCGCGATGACCGACTGAGCGTCGTGCAGCGCGAGACCGAGCTTGGTAAGTTCGGCGGCGGATTTTTTGGCGAAAGCCGGTTGGGCCTGAAAACGCGCGAGGGCGGCGGGGTCGCCGGACTGCGCGGCGTGGAGCAGGGTCTTGGCCTGCTTCTTGAGCTGCTCGAGATTCGGGCGCTCGGGTAACTGCGGTGACGTCATACGATCTCCATGCTAGAGCCTGTGGTTCGCAAGCAGGCAGCACGGTGATGGACGTGCCGTGAACTGGGAGTGACAGTGGGCTTAGCCCTTCGCGCGAACCCGCCGGCGCCTGATGCGCACACTCAAAGTCAGCGCCGCCCTTCACGCGCTGTCAACTTCGACGACACCACCCGGCCAGATGGTTTGCCTCACCCGTCGCGCACATCAGTGTAGCGTAAACTTGGAACCCTCCTCGCCCATCTCACACCTCGCCGATCATGGTTGGGCTTTGGTTGCATCCGCTCTCAGCCTATCTGAACTCGATGAGCTGCGCCGCGAGCTTTTTACCGAAACGACGCCCGGCACGCGCTGCCTCCTCGATGTGCCAACCGTGGCCAACGCGGCGCGATCAATGCGTGAGCGCCTCGTCGAGCTAAACATGATCGAATCCAGCGCTGTTGCGGTGCAGGCGATCGCCTTCGACAAGACTCCCTCGGCCAATTGGAAAGTCACGTGGCATCAGGATGTGATGTTTCCCTTCGCCCAGCGGGTGCGGACGCCCGGTTACGACCTGCCGACCGTGAAGGACGGCATCGACTATGCCCGCCCGCCACGTGAAGTGTTGGAGCGCATGCTCGCCGTGCGTGTGCACCTCGACGATTGCGACGAGTTCAATGGTCCGCTGCGCATCGCTCCCGGTTCACATCGCGGCGGAATTTTGCCGAGCACGGATATTTCGGCTCGAGTTGCACAACACGGTGAAACCACCTGCCTCGCTCGCACCGGTGACGCCCTGCTTCTCCGTCCGCTCCTGCTTCACGCCTCTTCGCCTGCGCGTGAACCGCGTCATCGTCGGGTACTACATATCGTGTATTATGACGGCCCAGCGTCCGTAGAGTTTTGGCACAGAGCTGTGTAAGGGCTGATCACGACGAATCGGTTTGCCGCCCTCGCTCTCACTGACACGCTCCGTTTCCGCCGCCTGCGCGGCTCACCATGGCTCGAATCTGGATCATCGACGACGAACCGACCGTGTGCCTGCAGTTGCACACCACCCTCACCTTGCGCGGCGACCGCGCCGAGACTTTCGGTGACGGCGAGAGCGCCCTGCAGGCCATCGACGCCAACCCGCCCGACCTCATCGTGTGCGACGTCAACATGCCGCGCGTCAATGGCTACGAAGTCCTCCACGCCGTCCGCGCCAATCCCCACTCCGCTCGCGTCCCCGTGATCCTCATGACCGGCCGCGCCACTTTCGAGAGCATGCGCGAGGGTATGATGGGTGCCGCCGACGACTACCTGCCGAAGCCCTTCTCGAGTTCGGACCTCTTCGACACCATCGATCGCCAGCTCAAGCTCCACCATGCCGCCGGTCTACCGAGCGAGCGCGCGGCCCGCGCCCTCGCCCCCGAAGTCACCGCGCAACTCCAGGCCATCGCCGAGATCGCCCAGCTCCTCGAGACCGAGCGTGGCCTCCCGCAAGCCCGGCTCACGGCGTTGGGCCGCCAGCTCCGCGAAGGCGGCGACAAACTCCGCCGCCTGCTCGAGCGCCCGTAGCGCAAAGCGCGCATTCGCGCCGCATCGGCAGTTTCTCCGTACTGGGCTCCAGCCTAGTGCTTACCGATTATCGCCTAAAGCCCGGTGCCCGGCGGCGCCACCGCCTCCGCTTGCATTCCCATCGCGCGCCTGCACACTGATCGATCCGTTCTTTGATTGGCCGCATTTCCAAAATCTGAAATCACCAATCGTTTCCAGGCCGCCACCAGCGACCTCGGGCAAATCTCAAAAACTTTTGGGGGTGTTCTGGATTCGACCCTTGGTCGGAGTGCGCCGCTGCCGTTCGAGAGTGTTAGGTCTCTCGTTAATCCCCCTGCAAAACAATAAAAGGCACCTACGAAGAAATGCCCTTGGCTGCTTAATTAAACAGCCACGTTTGCCCGGCGACACCTGCTAGCCGGAACGAACGTCGACAGCAGGCATAGTGCGCGGAGCGACTCGCGGTTTGTGCACTGTATCTTCATCCGGGAGTTGGCCCGGGCTTAAGCGCGCGTGAACGCATAACCCGGGCGAGACTAAAATCACGACATGACGGTAGACGCGGTGTGCGAAGGTCAGGGGCACGCGGGTTCAACTCCCGCCACCTCCACCATTTTAAATTCGTCGCGCACGAATAGTGCCTGTCCGGGTTCCCATATTTTGGCAAAATTGCCAGCTTATGGGGTGTTCCGGTTTCTGCCAGCTCATGGGGGCCGCTAAACCTTGCGTGAGTGAATATTTACACTCCTCGCGATCCCTCCATGGCGCAAATCGTGGTGTCGCGGTAGCCCTAAGTTGGCAGAAATTAATAGCTAAGGGCATACATCAGACAAAAACGCATTCGGCCAATTCCTCTCCGAGCTATTCTGCAACGAGTTTCGGCCGCCGGCCGAGTTTAGCTCAGCGCGGGACAGTAACATCGGACGCAAAATGAAATGGCTAACGTCGAGAACGAAGTAGCGAATGTGTCGGTTCGTACGCTCTTTTGCCGAGGATGCTATCCTCACTGGCCAACCTGCTTGAGCCGGCCTCGCTCACTCGTTTCGGCGCAGTCCTGCTTTTGCGGCAACGACCAATCGATCATTTCGGTTCAATCCAAAGAGCCTGCCCTCCACCGCTACCGAGCTTGAGTGTTAGAGTATCGGGTAAAGACATCGCCTTCACTACAACGCTTACATGCGTCTTGGTCCGAACCGTTAGGTCGTCTGTGTACACATGAGCCACGTAGCTTTGCCCCTGCGCGAGAAATGACAACGATAGAGTCAATTCGCGTGGCTCATCGGCGTTGATCGCACCGATGAACCATGCGTCGCCTTTGCGTCGTGCGATCACCGCGAACTTTCCGACCTCGCCGGCGAGGACCCTTGTCTCATCCCACACCGTCGGCACTTCACGGAAGAACTCGACCTCTGGCTCACCTTGGTAGGCCGAAGGCTTGTCGTACCAAAAAATCCACTGCAGCGGGCTGAATGACACTACAGCCATCGCAAGCTGATGCGCGGGGCTGGTGTTCTTCAGCCGAGGGTCGTAGTAGCACACTGTGTAGTCGCCCACGCCGGCGACGTAACGGGTGAAGGGCAGCGTGCAGTTGTGAGCGGCCGTCGGAAAGTGCTCGTTACCGCGAATGCCTTCGACGGTCATCAGGTTGGGCCAGGTGCGGCTGAGCCCGGTCGAGCGATAGCCGTCATGGATGTTGAGCATCAGATGATGTTTCGCGGCGACCTCGATTGTTTCCGTGATCCAAGCGGTCTCAACCTGCGGGCCAACGTCCACGAATCCAATCTTCACGCCAACGACGCCCCACTCGTCGAACATTTGGAACATGCGTTCACGCTCCCGCCGAACCTGCCTGCGATCGACGTACAGAATCAGGCCCACCCCTTTCTCACGCCCATAGCGCACGATCTCCGGAATATCTAGATTGGGTGCGCGCACCTTCACCTCGCCTTCGGCTTCGAACTCCACTGGGCCGTACCACTTCCAGTCGAGGTGCACGAAGCTGAGCCCAGCGGTTGCAGCAAAATCGATGATCGCCTTTGAGTTTGCCGTGGTGATCGTCGTGTCGCGCATCGCTTTGCCCGGCTTGATCCATGTGGCATCGCTGAAAGTGCACGGTGGATTCAAGTTTAGCATCAGGTAATTGCGCTCGAGAAGGTCTCCCGGCCGGCGGCCCACCACGATCATGCGCCACGGTGTGGTATCGCCGCCGTGTAGTGTCACGTTGGGATTGTGTCGCTGAGCGAACTCCTCGACTCGATCAAGATTCGCGCTCGTGCCACCCAACGCCGTCACCAACGTATCGTTTGTGCCCGGGACGACCGACAATAGCGTCCGTGCGTAGGCAGA
Organism: Verrucomicrobiota bacterium; assembly: GCA_048498795.1. Taxonomy (GTDB): domain Bacteria; phylum Verrucomicrobiota; class Verrucomicrobiia; order Opitutales; family Opitutaceae; genus JBEHXH01. Next base: position 251,432 of record JBEHXH010000012.1, on the reverse strand, counting down.
ATTCGCAGCTTCTCCCAGCGCAGCATAGCGCCCATCGGCCAATTCCAATGTCAGCGGCCGCTCACCAAAGGGCTCCATAGTCCCGATCTTCACCCGGTGATACTCGCCCTCAGTGCCGTGCTCCTCCCAACCCATCGTCTCGGCTGGAAATCGAAACTCTGTGCGCTCGCCGGAAAACTTGAACTCCTTGGTCGTCTGCTCCGGAAAAACGTAACGAAGCGCCGCCCCTTCGTCGTAGGCTCGCAATAGCACATTCACCAACCGGCCGGTCGCTTCGTGTCTCAATCGGATAATCAGCTCCCGATAGTTGTCCGGTACGATACTGCGCTCGCCGAGGGTCTGTTTCCATTCGCCGTGATGCTCGTCGCTCTTCGCGCCAAGGACGACGAAGCCGTCGAGCAAATCGGGCTCAAACCCTAGTCGAGATTCAAGCACGAGCGGCCGGCCAAGATAATCGATCGAATAGGTCGCGACGCCATTGGGGCGCAGTGCGAAACCTATGCTCACATTTCCATCGGGCGACGTGACGCGATCATCAGCGACGGCGACCGAAGTCCCGAGCACGCCGAGCAAAAGGAGTAGAGGAATAAGCTTCATGGTTTTGAAATGGCTTTCGATTTCGTTGAGCAGAACCCGTGGAACTTCACCGGAAGATGGCGAATGTCTGCTCGACCGGCTGAGCCGCTTTCACCACAGGTTCGCTCCCGTGACCGAGCTGCCATGCCACCACCGTCACATGCATAGGAAACTTTGCCCGCGGCGGAATCGGCGTCAGCACCAGTCGGTCGCCCTCCACCGTCGCCGGCCCCTCGCGCACATAGTAGCTCACCGGCAATCCGGCATCGGACATTGCGGCCATTTTCAAGGTCGGCGCGGTCCGCTTTTGATCTGCGATTTTTGGGAACGTGATGCGCTGCTCGGTGCCGGTCTTGACCTCCGGCACATGAAGCAGCGCCTGCTGCACGGCGCTCTTGAAATCACGATCGCCCTGATTCTCGGCGAGCAGCCATATATCCGCGCTGCGCCGATCCGTTGTCGATGCGGTGCGGTTCAATTCCACGCGTAACGTGCCGCCAGGCTCAAGCGTGGCCGGACCCGTGATCCGAGTGATCAAGACCCGACCGCCCGCATGCGCCTCGGGAACCGCTTTAGTCGGTGTGATTTCCGTCAAAGGAGGCGGCCGATCTTTGGCGGCGACCGGTGGCTTCGGCGGCAGCGGCGTGATAAAATCTCCTCCGACGCGCAGGGAAAATTCATCGTTCAGTGGGACGAATTTCAAGGTAACACCCGTATGGCTGGATGCGATCGGTGCCAATACGCCCTCCTGCACAAAGTCGACCTGCTGACTCCGCTTTCCGCGCGTCCTCGCGTAGTAGGCTTCGGTCGCCCGCGCCATTTCCTCATCGAAACACCAGAATGCTTCCGTGCGCTCGCCACGAAAGTCGTTCGCCTTAGCGGGCCGTGCGCGCGGCGGCTCGTCTCCGCGCCAGCGATCAGCCAGCCATCCGCGCGCCGGATCAACCGGATACAGCGTGGGAGAGCTGTTGGAATTCGTCGCCGCCCCAGCACCCAAGCGCACTGCCGCGGCCGAGCGAATAAAATGAGCCAAAAACTCCACGAGTGCATCGGAAATGTCGAAATGACTGCGTCCGACATCGGCGAGCACGGCCAGCGGTACCGTCGGATGGCTCACCCGAAACCGCATGAGCGGAGCCAAGCGTGCCTCCCACCATTCGTACTCGCTCATCACCATCAGCCCGGGCACGCCGTCGATCGATCGGTTGCCCCAATCGGGGTTCGGTTTTCCGCTACCTGTGAGTTCTGTCTGCGGAGCGTCACCCTTCACTGATAGAACAGCGAGGGTGCGTGCTGGATTCCATGCGGCAAAATTCCAGGGAAACGAAGCGCATGCCGAATGCCCCATCGGCACAATCGGCGCTGACACCAACTCGGTGTAGCCCGACGCATCCGCCAGTGCCCGCATCATCGCATCAAAGCGCTCGCCAGCACCTTTCGTGAAATCAAAGACCTGATCGAACTTGGGCGCCACCCAGACTTCTGCAAAACCCAGTTCGCTCAACGTACGCCGAAAGGCCGAATGCTCCAGGAGCCCCTCCTCGATCATGTTATTCTGCGCAAACACAACGCCGCGTACCCGCGCACAATTTTCGGGAATCCACAGAAATGCCAACGTCCGATCCCCGGGCTTGGCGTCGGCTGCGACTACGGGCACCGACCATTGCCAGACCGCCGCCTGCGCCCGCGAAACGAGGGCTCCGACCAACAGGCACCATGCGAGAATCGTCAGCATTCTGCTGAAACGATCCGCCGGGATTCGGAAACCACTGCGGCAGTCGATCATGCTCATCACGGGCGCACTGCCAACGTCAACATGGAGGTCGAGGGATCGAATGGCGCGACCAACGCCGCACCGTTCAGAATTACGCTCGTCGGTTTCGTCGCGGAATGCAGCAGGGCATTGATAACCGGCTGTCCCTGCAACTGCACCTCGAGCGCGCCCTCGCGGCGTTGCACGGCGAGATAAACCTTCGAGAGCGAATCAAGCACGACTTTGCTGTCGCGCCGCAGGTAGCTACCGTCGACTACGAATAGGCGCAAGGTCGACTCGATGTCGGCGGGATTCGCGCCGTCAGTGTGAGTCAATGCGAGGAGATATGCATCGGTGTCCCAGCCATTGAGCGACGCATTGGCGTTGCGATGACGGACTCGGCCGTCGGCGAGAAGATTGAGGAAGATCTCCGTCGTAGTACCGGCCTGCTTCACCCGCACGCCGAGATAATTTTCTCCAGCGAGACGCTCGAGTTTGGGCAGGTTGCCTTTGTTCGCATCGGTAACGAGAGTGATCGCCGTAATGAATTTCATTCGGCGCGTGTGCTCGGCCGGCTGGAACGAATAGTACGTCATCTTTTCGTCCGGCTCGTGATCCTTCAGGCCGGTTTTCTCTGCTAGGCGCATGTACTCGGGAAAGTCCGTCGGCAGACCCCCATCGGGAAAAGGCATCGGATAAAGCGGCCGCACCAAGATGCTGGCACCGTTTAGCGCAACCGTGAGGTCCTGCCCATGCCGCTCTGCTTTCGTTGCCGTGTGCAGAAGGAACTCGAATTGGCCGGGTACGAAGCTCTCCACATCATCGATCACGAGGATCACGTCCCCGAGCCAGAGGAAATGCCGATAATTTCGACTAAACGTCTTGGACGTGGGGCCGGTCGCATCGGCCATAACGTACTTCAGGTCTCCCGACTCGATGAGATGAGAGACCGAACCGGGGAATTTCGAACCGTGATAGAGATCGTCCGGATTCTCGGCCTCGCCGTTGAAGAGCACGACATTGTGCGCGCGACTCTGCCGATAGTAATCATCGTACTCGGGGCGCGAGTAACTGCAGTTACCAGAATCGATCAACAGGTTTTCGCCCCGATGAAAGAGGATGAATGAGCCTGCATCCGCATGGCTGTGGTTCCAAGTATACCCGGCGCGCACGCCGAGTAGCGTCGCATTCTTTTCCCATGAGCTCCGCAGTGTCGCCCAGCCCATGTCGCGCATCGTGGTCGATGTCGTCAGCGCCGGCGCAGTGGGCGCAGCAGCCAACTCCGAGTCGGTAGGGAAATACACAAGACCCAACGGGGTCGCGCGATCGAGACCTTCGCGGTAACTCGCTTGACGCGTGGCCGCGAGGTACCACGCGAAATTGGGATTATGCCAGCCATTGGACCAGAGCAGTGCGAGAGGCCGACTGCCATCGGCGTTGAGCGACCCGTCCCCGAAATTTAGCGTCATCATCCGCCCGGTGTTCGGGTAGCACACGTGCATGAAGTAGTCGCCCGTGTGCTCGAGCACGGGAATCGATGCTGGCGGAGTGGCGAGAGCATTGGCCCAAGCGAGGCGATAAAGTAGATACTGCGACATCGCAAACGACGAGTAGTTGACACTCTCGTAGAATCCGCCCGTGCGGTCGAAATTCATCGGCTTGTTTTCGAGTACACTACCTGCGTAGCAAAACCACTCGACCGAACCGGCGTCTATGCGGGCCAGCCACGCCGCCGCTTGCGGCTCCTCATCCATTACGGACATTGCGCCGATGCCGCCGACAAAGACACAGGCGCTCCACCAGTTGTGGCCCATCGTATCGAGTGAGTGGATCCGCTGGCTGCCCAGTATCCAGTCGTTAAGCGTGGGCCTCACCCCAAGATCGACGATGCCCTTGGCAATCTCGCGTCGCTCGTCAGGCGTGAGTGCGTCATGCACGCTATCGAATGCCACGGCCGCCGCGTAGAGCGACCGAGCCAAGCCTAGCCCGGAGTGCCAGACCGGATCGCGATTCAAGAGGTCGGCTTCACCCCAGTTCGATTTCGCGACTTCGCGGCGCAGCGCATCGCGCACGAGCCCGGCGTAGCGTTTGTCGCCCGTCATTCGATACGCCAAAGCGAGTTGCTCCAGCGTTCGGCCCGCGTCCGACGGTTTCTCCACGGCGTGGTCTGCCGCGGCGAGGATCACGGCCCAGGCCTCGGCCGACGACTTTTCCGTCGTGATCCGCGCCTTCAGGGCCTCAATACGGTCCGGAGTGAAAAACAAGCGCGGATGACCACCCTTGGGGCTCAGCGACTGTGCGAACAGCCCGGACGAGAGTGCAAGTACGACGAGGAGGAAGCGAAGCCGCATGGAAATTCTGGGGTTGCCCGATCACTAGTCACGGCAAGGGACAGTCGCCAGTACGGGATCAGTTTCACTGGGAACTGAGCCTAGCTGGGTATCTCACTTAGACGGCCGAGCCCCATCCGCCGGCAGAAACTCGATATCTTCGACATGCTCTCCGACAAAAATCCGTCCCAAATCCCAGGCTGGATAATAGCTGGGCTTGTCCATGCGCCATGAAATCTCACGGCCGTTGACCGTCAGGTTTTCGAAGGTGACGTGCCTGATCACGCGCGTGTCGTCATAGCCCGCGACAATCGACATGTTCGCGTGCGTGCCTCGGTAGGAAATGTTTTTGAAGACAACCCCGTCGATACCTCGACCGGGTGCGGCGCAGTACTTGCGATTGAACGCGACCCGGAGGTTCACGAGCTGGCCCTCAGTGAAGTCGTCGATGCGGATATCCTCGAAGCGAATGTCGTGAGCCAGGTTGTCATCGGAAACATTGATGCTCAGGCAACCTTGATAGCCCAGCTGCGGCTCATTGTGCTCAAGGATATCGATGTTAGAAAAAGCCAGATGCTCGAGCACCTCTGGCTTCGCCGGATTCCCATGGGTGCCCATGTGGATCGGGTGCGCCACGTCGGCCCAAAGCACGCAATCGCGCACCGTGACGTTTCGCGTGTCGCCATAGTAATCCCAACGGTGGTTGTAGAGCGCGACCGTATCGTCGGAGCAACGGAGATAGGCCCCCTCGACAAGCACGTCGGTAGCGCACATGAGATCGACGCCGTCGCCGTTACCACGGCAGGTAAACCCGCGAACATTCCGAAGCGTCAATCCATGCACGTCGCCACCAAAGACGAGGTAGTGCTGTGGGTTCACGATGATGAGGTCATCCACCGTGACGTTCTTGGAATGGACGATCTGCAATCCTTCTCTGCCATTCAGCAAAATACCTCGGCCGCGGATGTGAACGTTTTCCACTCCACTGCAACGCACGGCCGCCTTGAGCACTGCGCCACCAGCCAGATACAAGGTTTTGCCGCTTGGCACATCGAGTACGCTGGCCGCGACTCGCTGCGATTCGAAGTTGCCGTTTACGACCCGATCCACGCCAACGTCCATCGAGCCGCTGGGCAAGGTATGCAGCCCCGGTCCAAAGTAGATAATGTTCGGATCGTGGGGATCGGGCGCATCAGCCTCAGGTGCGTTGGCGAAGATCTGCAGATTGTGATACAGGTCGCCGTTCACTTCCACCGACAGGTTGCGAGGCTGTGTCAGCGTAAAGGTCAGGACGTTGTCCTTCACCGTCGGAATGAGACCGGACGAGATGGGACGAATGCGGGCCGACTCAATGCGCCCACGGTGATTCGTCACCGATACTTCGACCGCTCCCGAAAAATCAAACGTCGCCATCGCAACAGTGCGCACGTTGCGCATGTCGACCTGCGCAGCATAGGCGAACACCTCCTGCCATGCGCCACCGGGCATGCGAACCTTGATCGTGTAATCGTCGTTGTGGGGAACACCCGCCGGAGCCGGAAAAACCGTGAGCGAAGCCCGTGCAGGTTCAGCAAGCATGCAAACCAAGAGACACCCTGCGAAACAAAGAGAGGAACGGATCATAAGTAGCTTGAGCGCAGCCGGTGGCACTAGCCGATCAACGCCAATTCAACAAAAACCTTTCGACGTCGTCCAGGCTCGGACTCTTACCCGTTCGAACGTAAATGCCACTGGTTGCGACTCCCGTGACAAGGCAGGCTTCAAGATCCAATCCGAGCAACTGCCCCATGGTAAAGCCCGCGTTGAAATGGTCGCCTGCTCCCGTTGTGATCTTCGGTTTCGAAGTAAACGGACCAGGCACACAGTATGCGTGGTCCTTATCGGCCGAAACGGCGCATCCGCGTGGGTGAATCACCACGCATGAGATGCCGAGCTCTTCGCGGATCGCACGCGCACCACAAACCAACGAATCCCGGCTGTTGCGAATCTCCAAGAGGGAAAGCGCAGCCGCAACTTGCTGCGATTCCTTCAAATTGAGCCCAAGCGTGACCTGACCATACGGCTCAAACCTCGCGATCCACATCAGTGCATCGCGTAGATCGGCGACGTTCCGTTTTTCAGGGTCACACAAATCGAAAAAGAAATTCCGCTCCGCCGATCGCGGAAGCTTGGGGAGGAGACTTTCTACGAACTTACGAAATATCGCGGTCATATGCGGGATCATCGTCCAGTTCACGAGCGCGATCAGGTGAGCGGAGCCAACCTCTTTCCTCAGTGCATCGATCCCCATTGCATCGACGATTTGATCATAGGTGATGTCGTCAAAGCCGCGCATCACTCCGAGCATCAGCTTACCGTCCCGGAATTCCAGTGCGGTGGTACGCGCTGGCTCCCCTAGTGACACGACGCGAGCTCGCTCCGACAGGTCCTTGAAAACCGTGTGCAAGGAGGCGCCTCCAACTGTGCCAACATAGCTGACTTCGGCCCCCGCATGCAGGAGCGCGGTGGCCATGATCGGCCCATTACCGCCCACCTTTTCAATGCGTGGATAGAGCTCGATGTTCGTGCTCTTCCCCGCTGCAGCGACAATTCGCGCGCCGAAATCCGCGAGGGTCTCGACCGGCACAAAATCATCACCGATGCCGCGCCGCAACCCGACGGGCTCGACGATCGTGTCAACGAATCCGTCAAACCCAACAAAAGCCCGCCGCCCACCGATCTGCTTTCGGCGAGCTAAGAGCTGTTGATGGGCACGGGCACGAAACATTCTGGATGATTGAGCGGGCAAATCGGTCTCCTTCGGGTCGCAAAGTTGATGCTAGTGAGGAAGCCGAGTCTTCATGGGGTTGGGGCGCTCGGGATGAAGGTTGGAATGGCTTCGATACGAGAGACGAAGTCATCGCGCTTACGGTCGTTCGACTCAACGCGCCCGCTAGTTTCACTGGTAAGGCGAGGACCGCGTTCAATTGGTTGAAGCCGCTATGCCCCTGCTTTCCTGTGAAAGCATGAAATGACCGGCCCAGCGCTGAAGCTTAGGCTGCACTCAAGCGCTACAGGTCGCTCATGAAACAATTCTTTTTCAAATTTCAGCCCCTGCCACAGGAACGCGTTTGGGGCGGCCGTACCCTCGAACAGATGATGGGACGATCGCTGCCGCCAATGCGCCCTGTTGGGGAAAGCTGGGAAATCGTCGATAGAGCGGACGTCCAATCGGTCGTGCGCTGCGGCCCGTTAGAAGGCCGAACTCTGCGACAACTGATTGAATCGAGATCGGAAGAAATCATGGGGCCCGTTTGGGCCCCAGGCCAGGCGTTCCCTATTCTCGTTAAGTGGCTGGACTGCCGCGAGCGGTTAAGCCTTCAGATTCATCCGCCAGCCAAAATTGCCGCTCAACTCGGGGGTGAGCCAAAGACCGAGAATTGGTATGTCGTACAAGCGGAACCCGACGCTGCCGTGCTCGTGGGGCTAAAGTCTGGAATCGACGAAGCCGAATTCGAAGCTGCGATTGAGAACGGCTCGGTTGAGAAATGCGTGCAACGGCTGCCGACGCGCGCCGGAGATTCCTTGCTCGTGCACAGCGGCGTCATGCATGCGATCGACGGAGGGAACCTCATTCTCGAAATCCAGCAAAACTCTGACACGACCTATCGCGTGCATGATTGGGGCCGGCAGGGGTTAGACGGGAAACCTCGAACGCTGCACGTCCGTGAATCGTTGCTGAGTCTGAAAGCCAATTCCGCCACACCATCACCGCTGGTGCGCGGATCCGGTGATGTGACCATTTTGGCCGAGTGTGAAGAGTTTCGCATCACGGAGCGCCGGCTAAACAAAGGCTCCTCGTTGGAGCTTAAGGCCGGTGAACAGCCACGAATCGTCTCCGTAATTAGCGGAGCCCTAGATCATCAACAGGGCGCGTTGTCCGCAGGCGACAACGTCTTGGTGCCCTATGCGGCGGGTCCCCAATGGATCGCCCGTGAGCAGTCCGTTGTCTTGATCACGGAAAACTTTCTTAACGCGTCAGCCTACTAGCGCCTCACCCCCTAAGAGAGTGGGCGCATGTAACCGTCGCGTTCGTCATGCAACCGCATCACGTCCAGTCCATCGAGAACCACCAATCCCTGTAACGACGAGATACGGGCCGAATCGCTCCATTGCCAAACCACGCGCCCACTCCGATCAAACTCGATCAACTGAATACCAGACGCGCCGTGTCCCGGTCCGTGCCCCTGCCAGTTGGCAACGATCATTCGATCGTTTGGCAGGAGTTGAAACATCGCATAAAAAAACGGACGCGTGCCCGCAGCTCCCGCCCAACGGCTCACCAACACACCGTCAGCATTGAGCTCGCAAAGAAACGCACCGTAGCCTGCAGAGATGAACATCCGTCCGTCAGGGCGACGGATCGCTTTCCAAGCGTGTTTGAATCCAGAAACGGCATAGTCCCGGATGAACTCCCCGTCGGGAGTGGCTTCTCTGATGCGCGAGTCGCACGACATCAAATATGTGCCCACAGCCGTTTGCCTGAGAAGCCGCACGTAATCTCCAGCGTAGTCGACACGGCGAATAACCCGATCCTCGGAATCCAGCGTTAGCACAACAACGCCAGGAGCACCTGCTAGGTGAACGCCAGCGAGCAAGAGCGATCCGTCCGCCTGCCGGCGCGCCGCAGTCACGCCGGAGAAACCCGAGCAACACTTCAGAAGCGTACCATCGCGCAAATCATACTCGGAATACCCGTGATGATGACTCACGAGAATCCGATGTCTACCGACGAGTTGCATATCGCGCGCACCGGGCTGATCGAGCGGTACAATCCAATCGCCCGTCGGTTGGCGCTGATCGACGTAGAGAAGCGTGCCTAAGCCCTCATCGATGGCGACGAAGCGGTGAAGAATTGGCGCCGCGATCATGCTAGGCGACTGCGTCCCTGCTCAACGTACTAAACTCAATTCCTGCGCACGTTTTTTCTTCGCGATACTGTAGAGCACTGCGCCCGCGAATCCAACCGTGGCACCCACAAACAAGAAACAAAGGCGCCCGCCCAAGCTGTTAGGGATGAGCATCAGGAGAAGAATGAACGCACCATAGATCAGGCAGAGCACACCCAACAATCGATAAACCGGCTCGTCACTCATCTGCGCGTCTTCCGACGCACCTAGCGGAGTACGAAGTTTCTCAAAGAACCCATCGATTCGTGCGTGATCCTTTGCCGGCGCTTTCTCGTAAAAAGGTGCGGAGCCGAAAAAGATCACGAAGGTTACGAGCACCGTGCCGATCGCAGTCACCGCGAGAAGGAGATCCGCTTGCTCCGCGCCACTTAGTGCGTTCGAGGGATTTCCCAAGACCTCACGCACAACCCCCGGTAGTCGCAAAAGAAAGTCAGGGGATTCAACCTGTGCTTTAAAGACGAAGTTCGCCCAGGCCGAGAAAGCGAAACCGCCGAGGGCTGTCGCCCAGCCGGACCACATCGGAGTCCGTTTATAAAACAGGCCCAGAAACACCGGAATGGTCAGCGGCAGGCCCACGCTGACCATCACTTGATTCAGCAGCGTGAAGACGTCCGTCGCACGATAGGTGTTAATCAAAACGCTCAACCCGATGATGATCCCGCCGAAGACGAGCGTGCAGATCTTTCCGACGTACAGCAGGTGTTTCTCCGGTGCATCGGGACGTAGGACCGGTCGATAAAAACTCCGCACGAACACTCCGACGTACTTGTTCACCGCGGCATCCATCTGAGTGAGGGTCGCACCAAACATCGCGCAGAGCAGAAGTCCGATCAGACCAACAGGCATCACCTTCATCGCAACCGCGACAAATGCGCCCTCCGTCGGCTTCGAGAGATTCGGGAAGACACTGGCCAAGTCCGGAAACATGATCGTCGCGGCAAGCGGCGGAATGATCCAAAGGAGCGGGCCAACGATGCCACCGATGAGTGGGATCACAACCATACGCCGCGCATGCCTCTCGCTTTTTGGCATGAGGTACATGGTCGAATACTCCATGCTGTTTAGCTCTGCAAATTTCACGAAAAGGAACGCCACACTCCAGCCGACAAGGATCGCTGGCCTGAAAGAAAGCCACCACTGGAAGTGGCCGGGATGAAGACCGTTTACGTGCGTGATGAGATTTGAGAGGCCTCCGATTTCCGGCGCTCGCAACGTGAGAATCACCGCGAGAATCGTGATCGTCATTACCAGGAGCATCTGGACAAAGTCGCTTGCGAGGACCGCGAACGCTCCGCCGGCAAAAGCCACCAGCGTGATCGAAAGACCTAGCACAACGATCACGGTGTTGATCGGAGTACGGAAAACCGCCGCCATAAATACCGCGATGGTCATCAGGCCAATGCCGGCTTTGATCATCTCCAGCGGTACCTTAATCCACGTGTAGAACTGCTCCGTACCAGGTCCGAAACGTTCACGCACCGCCTCCATCCAAGTGATGACACGCATCCGCCGGAACCGCACCGCCGTGAACCAACCCACTGCAACGAGCGGGGGAATTGAAGCGTACCACAACAGCATCACCTTGAGACCAGAACGATAGATCTCAGATGCGGCGCCAACGAACGACCACGCCGAGAAGGTGATCAACCACGCGGAAGTGCCTGTGATCCACCAAGGCATCGCCCCGCCACAGCGGAAGTAGTCGTTTGTATTCTTACTCATCCCCTTGAAAGCCAAACTAAGCGCCAACATGAAGATGACATAGAAGCCGATGACGGCGTAGTCGTAGCCGGTAATCATGAGTTTGCTCCTTCGCGGGGAGATTCGACTGAGACGCGAGCGGTCATTTGATGCGGGGCTGTCAGGTGCGTAAGTGCAGGAGGAGCGCAATCGCTCTGATCATTGCTCAAAGTGAGCCCCTCTCGGCTTCGTTGATCGCCTTCGCCGGCGTCTCGTTCTTGAGGTGAATCTCTTTCGCTACGGCATCACCACGCTGGTAAAATGCGTACCCGCGATGCGTACCCTCCGCGATGAGCATCGATGCGGGGACAAACTCAGGATTCGCGGTGTGCAACCACACTTGGTGGCCTTGACCATTGATCGTCGCGAGGACGTCGTTGGCAAGTCCTCCGCGACTATCGAGAATTTCCAAATCCACCTTCACGCCGCGGGATGTCATGTAAGGACAGCTAAGAGCTTCGGAATACTTCGCGTCCGCGCGGCATCGCTCGAGAATGTCCCCTGCGCCCACGTTAAAGCCGGCGGCAACGCAGCTGGTAACCTCGCAGTCGATCACATGGTCCGCCGCGGGGCCTATTCCGGTGCAGATGCCTCGGCGCATCTGCCGAACCGTGCATTGCCGGATCGTAGTCGGCCCCGTCGGATGCCCACCACCGCCCTGATCGTAGAGCCGGATTCCGTCCTCGCTGAGCGAAATCATTTCGTTCGGTAGGATCTCTCCACCATTTCCGACCGTAATACCCTCGATGTAGCTGTGACCGGCCGTCCTGAACTTCCGATCGAACGCGTAACCGGACTTCTCGGCGAGTATCTCATTCGTCGGACGCAACAAGCCGTCGACCTGACAGTTTTCGATCAGCGTATCCGTTGCCCCTTGCACAAAAATTCCATGACCCATGGCTCGCATGTGGACGTGACAGTTGATCAATTTTGCGCCCACGGCCGGCCATCCTACTCGAATGCCATTCATCTTCCGCACGTCGCCGCCACTAATCCCGTAGAGGCTGCCGTACCCCCATGGGCTTGACCCTGACGAAGTGACGTCAACGTCGCGCAGAATGACGCCCTCGCCACAGACATTGAAGATTTTGTTGCGGCTTTGGATGCCCGCCTGGCCACCGAAATTCTCAGTCTTGAGTCCCTCGAATACGATGTGATCGCCGATCAGATCGATGACGCAGTAAAATCCATCGACGCCACCGGGGTCACCAAATTGACGAAACAGCTTCGTATCGATCCGCAACGTGACTCCGTGAAGATCGAAGTGACTGTCGCGACCCGTAAAGCGGATAAAATGATGTGAGTTTGCTGTATCCAGCGTATAGGTACCGGGCCTCAACTTCACATCGACCCTGTCCTTGGTGGCGAGCTCGCGGAGTTCCTTAAGTGAGGAGATTTCGACCGGCGAGGACCGCTCGACCGCCAACAGGCCCGCGACCGCAATGACCGACACAAAGAAAAATCTAAGATAGGATCGCATGGGGGTAATGGCAGCGTGGGGTGTACGGATTCGTGGCTACTGTCGCACAAAGCTGATCGGCGACTTAGGATAAAAATGGAGCGAGCAGTGCATAGCCGATCAGGGGAACAGGGTTCAACGTGGCAATTTTTTGGGTTTCTAAAATGCCGCTCCTAGAATCATACACGCGGCAGCGGAGGCCGGAGCGAAGCGGGTTACCACCAAGGAGACCGATGCGCGGAAATGTTTCAAAGTCTCCGCTTGTTTCACTGTTAATCGAACTGGGTTGAACATCGATTTGCGATGTTTTCTTGCGCCATCGAAATCTATTCCAGAGCGATTCGTTTCTCCTCGGAGAAAGCTCTTTCGATCCTTTGGCGCCATGTATTATTTTCCAGTGTAACTGTCGTGAAGTTTGTCTTCGCTCGGGATTGGCCTACCGGTCCCGCCATTGCCGATACACCTCGGCCGTACCCCACGCGACCCCGCCCCAGCTCGCACCTGTGCGGATCCGTTCGACCACATACGCTTTCGTTCCCCCAATGAAAAATAAAACATCGTTCGCCCTCCGCGGCCTCGTCGCTGCGTTCCTCGCTGCCAGTTCAACCCAGCTCTTCGCGCTTGTCGTAAGCGTTGCCCCGAGTGGAGACATTCAGGCCGCGATCGATCAGGTGGCCGCCGCGGGCGGCGGCACCGTCAACATAACCTCGGGCACGGCAACTCGCACGGCGAGCCTGCGGATGAAAACCAACGTCGTCGTCAACGGCGCCGGCAACCCAACGACCACCCTGAACGCCGGCGGCGATTTCACCGTGTTCGTGAATGACGTCGAAGGCGAATCCGGCGTCACGCTCCAGAATATCAAGCTGGTCGGCCGCGGCGGCACCGGCTCGGTGAACTGCTGCGGCTACTTCATGTCGGCCCTGACCACGGCCTTCACCAACGTGAAAGGCGTCAACATCCAGCTGATGAACTTCGGCGGCATCGCGTGTCACTACAAGCGCGCCAACAACTCGAGCATCAGCAGCTGCAATTTCCACGATAACGGCTCCGACCTGTTCTCGCACAACCTCTACATTCGCGAATGCTCGTCGACGAATGTGAGTGGCTCGAGTCTGAACAACTCGCCCTTTGGCAGCGGCTTTCACCTCGCGGGCGTGACAACGGGTGGGTCCATCAAAACGACGACGCTCAACACTAACGGTCAGGATGGCATGAATCTTCAGGACACGCCTTCGGGCTACACGGTCGATGGATGCACCACCAACGGCAATCGCAACGCCACGGCTGGTCGCAGCGACGGCATTGGCATCAATGCGCAGGCCGGCAGCGGCACTATCAAGAATTGCACTTCCACCGGCAATGCCGGCGCGAACTACCAAATCGGGAGCGGCTACACACAAAGCAACAATCACTAAACTCTAGCACGCACTGCGTGCGATGTCGCCGTTACTCACCTTAGCGCCTGCCAGCCGACTAGCTCACATGCGTTCGTCGCGAATCGCCTTACTGCTCGTTCCCGTGGGGGTGATCGCTGGATTCTATCTCGGCTATTCGCGGGCGCGACTCGAATACACGCTTCAAGAAAAACGGCAGGCGACTAAGGTGACAAGTTCTTCGTCAAAAGTCTTAGTCGGCGGCGGAGAGACAACTTCGCCGCCGACCGACACCTTCGCTTCGCGACTGGCTCGATTTGGCGCGGCCCCTCTGAATGCCGCGCAATCCGACGAGCTTAGGCGGCAGCTTCAAGAATGGGCTGCGCGCGATCCACGGGCAGCGCTGGGCTACGTGATCGCTACCTTCAGTCGGCAGCGCCAAGAACAACTCGTGCCGCTTATTCTCGCCACATGGGCAAAAAGCGATCCGCGCGGAGCGTGGGCCTGGCTTTCCACGGAAGAAGCATCGAAGCTTACGTTCCCAACAATCGCCGATGCGGTTCTGAGCGAGGCGAGCAAATATCAGCCCGCAATCGCTTGGGAGCTAGCTTCGCAAGCAGCTCAACAGCGTCCATACGATGCCCAAGGTCTCTATGTGAGTGCGTTGCGAGGTATGCTGTACACCGGAAACTTCGAGGGCGCGATCGGTATGATCGAACAAGCCCATTTTCCAAACGGCGAGGGTCGTTATGACCTCACGAGTTTGATCGCAAGCGATTGGGGGCGCTACGAACCGCAAAAAGCGGCCGCGTGGCTTCGTGGACTCCCAGAAGGGTTTGAGCGGCGCCAAGCGTTGATCAGTTTGGGTCAGTCGTGGGCCGAGGTGGACCCGCAGAGTGTGGCTGATTTTGCGGCGGATCTTCCGCCCAGTCTCGAGCGCGCGAGCATGTTGTCCTCAGCCGTCGACAAATGGGTGACAGATCACCCGAGCGAAGTCGGAGAATGGCTTCTCCGGTACCAACAGCACGGCGACTTCGATCAAATCCTCGCCGCAATTTCGACCAATCAACGCGTAGTCTGGCAGAATCCGCCGCTCGCGATCTCGTGGGCCGACACAATCGCCGATTCGGATGTGCGAATGCAGGCCCTCGCTCAAATCTTCGACCATTGGCTGACACGCGACGATCGTTCGGCAAAGGCGTTCCTGCTAAAGTCAGATCAACTCGCGCCCGACATCCGGAGCGAATTGAGACACCGCCTCCACGTCGACGGCTGAACAAGCGACCGCAGCTCCCACAGTGCGCGGCCGGCTTCGCGGATGCGTCAGCACCCCTCCTAGTCTCCTTAGCAACGATCTGAGATTTCGCCTTATGCCCCCCTCTCGCGAAAAACTCCTTCTAGTAATTCCAGCCTACTTCGAGAGTACCCGGCTTCCCCGCTATCTTCGCACCCTTATCCCTGCGCTAGCCGCCGCAGATTGGTGCACGACCATTCAGATTGTTGACGATGGTTCAGGACCCGACGAGCGCAGGCGGCTGCGCGAGGCCCTGAGCTTGTTTCCGTCCGTCAGTCGAAATGTTACGCTGGCAGCCATCGAATACTTGCCCGTTCACCGGGGCAAAGGTGCGGCGATTCGACATGGATGGGAACTGCTCACCGATGAAACGATAGTGGCATTTGTCGACGCCGACGGAAGCATTCCCGCCCAGGAAGTCGTGCGTGCAGCGCAGTGGATCACCAACCAATCACGAAAACCCGTGGTTTTCGCGACGCGTGCAAAAGATGCGGGCCGAAAAGTAAATCGCAGGCCACTGCGCGATCTTTGCGGTCGCATCTTCTCGCTCTTTGCTAGGAAACGTCTCGGCATCTCGTGCCGTGATTCTCAATGCGGCCTGAAATTCCTTCCGGCAGCCTGCTACAAGGCCATTCGTCGCGATCTGCGTGAAGATGAATTCGGCATCGATCTGGAGATTCTGGCTCAAGTCACTCGGCTCGGCGTCCCACTCAGCGAGTTTCCTATCGACTGGATCGAGCACCCGCAGAGCCGCGTCCGCATGTTTCGAGATGGCTGGCGCATGCTGTGCGCCGTGGAGCGACTGAGAAGCCGCGGTCGCGGAGAGGTTCCGGTCTCAGCGAAAAAATTAGTGTGCGTCTCGAGAAGTTTGAGATGAAGCGCGCACTCCCCGATTGGCTTCTTTTCGGGCTACTCGTGGCCGGCGTGTTCATCGCCTATTCACCGGCGTGGAATGCAGGATTCATCTGGGACGACGATTTTCACCTGACGGAGAACGCATGCATTGTCGGCCCGCTTGGCTTCCTCGACATTTGGACGAGCGCCGCAGCGTACTACTACCCGATGGTACTCACTTCTTTTTGGGTGCAGCACTGGTTTTGGGGACTGAGTTCTGTCCACTTTCACCTGTTCACCATTGCCGTGCATGCAGCCACAGCAGTGGTCTTGTGGCAGGTACTTGCTCAATTGAGAGTGCGTGCGCCTTGGCTCGCTGCCGCGGTTTGGGCTCTGCATCCAGTTCAAGTTGAGTCAGTCGCCTGGGTCACCGAGCTAAAGAACACGCAGTCGGGGTTCTTCTTTTTTCTGGCAATTTGGCTCTGGCTAAAGTGGCGCAAAACGCGGGCAACCGCCGTGCTTTTCGGCGGAGAGTCCTACTATTTCCTCACGTTGCTCAGCGCATTTTGTGCTTACACGAGCAAGACATCGACCGTGATGCTGCCGATCATTCTCGCGACTATCACTTGGTGGCTCGATGGTGCATTGGCCTGGCGAAAGGTTGCCCGCCTCGCACCGATCTTTGGGATTTCCGCGATTGCTGCGGCGTGGACAATTTGGGAACAGCACTCACACTCCGGTGCATCGGGTGCGGAATGGAATCAGTCTCTTGTAGAACGCGGGTTGATCGCGAGCCGTGGTTGCTGGTTTTATCTACAGAAGGCTCTGTGGCCGTACCCGTTGATGTTCATCTATCCTCGGATCATTCCGAGCACGGCACAGCTCGCAGGCTATCTGCCTATCGCAGCAATAGTCACTGCCGCTCTGATCGTGTGGCGTCTCCCGCCAGTCGCTCGCCGTGCCGCAGTCTTCTCGGTTGTCTGCTTCATAGCTCTCCTCTTTCCGGTTCTCGGCTTCTTCAATGTTTACTTTTTCCGCTACTCGTTCGTCGCGGATCATTTTCAGTACTTAGCGAGCGTCGCACCGATCGCTCTGATCGTTGCCGGAGCGTCGAGCGGCCTCGAGTTCCTCCCCAAAGCAGCGCATGGACTGATCGCTCCGATTGGAGCAGCGTGGTGCTTAGGAATCCTCAGCATGACCACGTGGGAGCGGTCGCACGTCTACCAAGACAACGAAACGCTTTGGCGCGACGCCCTGGAACAGAACCCGCAATGTTGGCTAGCCCACATCACCCTCGGCAAAGAAGCGGCTAAGAGTGGCCAACGCAGAATAGCGACCGCACACTATCGAGAAGCCTTGGCGCTCAATCCCGCCTATGCCGAACTTCACAATCTGCTGGGAAATACGCTCCAAGAAGAACACCAGTTCGAGGAGGCCGCCGCGGCATACCGCGCAGCACTCCAGACCAACCCGCGTCTCTCGGACGCCCATAGCAACCTCGGTGTCCTTTTGCTGAAAGCAAACCGAGTGGACGAAGCCATCGCGCATTTCAACGCGGCCGTCACTTCGAACCCAGCCAGCGTGGAGGCGCACAATGGCCTCGGGAACGCACTTCTGAAATGCGGGCGACCGGATGAAGCGATTCGTGAGTTTGGTCGTACGCTGGAGATCGCGCCAGAGTTCGTCACCGCCCGCTTCAATCTCGCCAACACGTTGGTTCAACTCGGTCGAGTCGATCAAGGGATCTACCAATACCAACGGGCGCTGAAGCAGGAACCAGATGCCGCGGATCTCCACATGAATCTAGGAGTCGCCTTCTACAAAGAGGCTCACTGGGCCGATGCGATCTACCATTTTCGACGTGCCTTGGTCGCCGAACCAAACGCCGAAGCGCACGCCAACCTCGCCAACGCTCTGCGTGAATCACACCACTACACAGAAGCACTCGCACACTACTCTCGTGCGATCGAGCTCGACCCCAAACTCATCCGGGCCCGCTACAACGCTGCATGGATTTGCGCGACATGTCCTGATCCTGCTGCGAGAAACGCACAAGTCGCGGTAGCATTGGCCGAGCAAGTAGAACGAATCGCTGGAGAAAATGACGCCCGAACATGCCGGCTTCTGGCAGCTGCTTACGCGGAAGCCGGACGGTTCAGCGAAGCGAGGGGATGGATACATCGGGCACTAGCCCTAGCGGGCAGTCGCGAGAGCCCAGCGTTGATCACCGAGATGCGTACTGAACTCAGTGCTTACCAAGCAGAGACTCCAACTCGAAGCTTTCGGTAAAGGCATTCGTCACTGCTGTCCCAACGAGTTCACGAATCAGCGCGGTCGCGTGCCCGAGAAAAATCTCAAGCGGACTCGCGCACAACACCGATAGGATGCGTGTCGAAGTAGAGAAGCTCATCGCGTCCGGTCTGGTGCAGAGAAAAAAGTAACGCTCACGGCACGTCGGCGGCGCGCCCGCAGCTGCTTACTGGGAGGTCGGATCGCTCAAAACTCCGTTGCCGTTAATCGTGAGCTTATAGGCCATCACCCGTCCGCGGAGTGTAGCTCCGCCATTAACGATGACGGTGCCCATTGGCGCATTCACCGTGCCGTGCAGCACCGCTTGGCCATTAAGTGTCAGTCCACCGCTGAAAATTTCGAGTTGCAGCCAGTCTGGATCCGAACTCGCACCAACACTGCCGTTCACGGTTAAGCTATGGGCCAATCTGAGAACGACCGGGCCTGCGATCTGAAGCTTTGCGTTCCCGTTCAGCACCAGATCCTGAAGATCATAGTAGGAAGGTACGGAAGCCCCAGTGACACCAATAACGAATGAGCTATTTCCGTTCGCAGTGAGGCTGCCGTAAGCCCCGGCAGGAATCGCGAGTGTGCCAGCGTTACCGTTCAATGTCACGTTGCGAAGGGTGGCGAAATCACCGGCGCTCTGCCCCGGCTGATTGAGTGTGACGCTTCGAGTGCCAGCCGGCGTCTGAGGGGCTACAACGGCCGCCATAGGAATTGGGTCGACCCCGTGAACCAAGTAACGAAGGACCGAGTTCGAATTCAGCGTAACAGTGTAGTTGGCTGGTGATGGCGATCCACCCGCATCTCTGGTACCGCCGAGCAAAACTTGTCCATTCAATCGCAGTGTAGGGCTGCCGGGAACGAGTAGGTCACCGCTGACGTAGTTGTTGCTGTTAAGCGTGAAGCTCTCGCCGGTAAGCAATTGCAGTGAGCCTTCCAGATCGCCGTTGAGCGTTGGCGCGTGGCGCACGAGTGCGGTAATCTTGATCAGCAACGTACCCTCGCTGCTTCCCATGTAATTTGGGTCATCGACCGTGGCGACGACCGGCACGCTCCCCGGCAGCGTCGGTAGAGACGTTCCACCGCTGTAGGTGAATTTCAGTGTGAGGCCCGCCGGATCCGTCGTAGCCGTCACGCTTTTTGGCGAGCCGTCATACACTCGATTGAGATCGTCAAACTTCACGGTCGCTGACGCCTTGCCGATTACAAACGTAGCCAAACTCGTGCCTGCGTAATTGGGATCGTTGACGACAGCGAGCACACCGTACGAGCCGGCGCTTACCGGCAAAGCAGCCGATCCATTGTAGGTTAGCCCAACAGAGAGACCTCGAGGATTCGTCACCACAGTAGCGCTCTTTGGTGAACCATCATAAATGCCGACGAGACCACTCAAAGCCACCGTCGCCGACGCTTTGCTGACGACTAAAGTGCCCGTCGCGGAACCAGTGTAGTTGCCGTCGTTCACTGCCGCCATGACAGCATACGATCCGGCGTCAATGGGCGGGTTCGCCTCGCTTGCTCCGTTGTAGGTCAACACGACGGGAAGCCCTTGAGGGCTGGTGCTCACGGTCGCGCTCTTTGGCGAGCCATCGTACACGCCAGAAAGACTGCCCAAAGTCACGGTCGCGGAGGCCCTGCCAACCACCAATACGCCGGACGCAGAGCCTGCGTAGTTGCTGTCCGTGACAGTGACCGTTACCGGATACGATCCTGCATCAGTCGGCGGCGTCGCATCGTTATTGTAAACAACCGCAAAACCGATGCTCGCGGGACTTGTCGTGACCGTGATGCTCTTTCTCGATCCGTCGTAGGTTTGGCTGAGATTACTCAGAGCCACTGCCACCGGAGCCTTCTCAACCACCAGCGTGCCGGAAGCCGAGCCGACGTAGTTGGGATCATTTATTGCAGCGGTGACACCATAAGAGCCCGCATTCAACGGCGGCCCATCACTTCCTACGTAAGCCAGCTCAACGGTAAGACCCTCAGGACTGCTCGCAACAATCGGGCTTTTCCGTGCGCCATCGTAGACTTGGCTAAGATTCTCCAATCGAACCGTCGCGACCGCTTTAGCGATGGTGAGCGTGCCAGAAGCCACACCGGAGTAGTTCGCGTCATTCACCGTGGCGACTACGGCATACGATCCAGCGTTCACCGGTAACGCGGTTATACCGTTGTACAAAATACCAACGGCTATGCCTCCCGGGCTGGTCGTTGCCGCCGCGCTTTGTGGCGTTCCGTCGTAGGTATGCCCCAGATTGTTCAACGTCACGGTAGCTGAAGCCTTGGCGACGACTAACGTGCCGGAGGCAGAGCCAACGTAGTTGGGATCGTTGATCGCAGCGCCGACTGCGTATGAGCCTGCGTTCACGGGCACGGCAGCGCCGCCGTTGTAAACGACACCTACGGGGAGGCCAAACGGAGTGGTGGCGACCGCCGCACTCCTTTGAGAACCGTCATAGGTCTGCGCGAGATTGCCCAGCGCTACCGCAGCTAGGGCCTTGGACACAACCAGCGTGCCCGACGTCGCTCCGACGTAGTTGGCATCGTTGATTGCAGCGGTGACTGAATACATGCCGGCGTTCACCGGAAGCGCAGCGCTCCCATTGTACGTTAGCTCGACCGCTAACCCAGCAGGGCTCGTCGTGGCAGTCGCACTCTTCGGGCCACCGTCGTAAGTGAGAGCAGTGCCACTTAGGGTCACCGTCGCTGAGGCTTGTGCAATCACGAGCGTGCCGGAGGCGACTCCGCTGTAATTGGCGTCATTGACTGTCGCGACGACCGTGTAGCTGCCAGCGTCCGTCGGGGGCGTGGTGGCACCATTGTAGGTAGCCGTCACCAAGAGTCCCGCAGGGCTAGTTGCTACGATGGCACTCTTTGGCGAACCATCGAAGATGTAACTGAGATTTGTCAGGCCAACGGCGGCAGTACCCTTGGCAATCGTCAGAGTGACCGTGCCCGTCGCAGAAGCAGCGGCAGCGCTAGTGCCAAATCCATTGATTGCGGTAATCGTAACGTTGAAAGTGCCTGCAGTCGTGGGCACACCGGAAATGATTCCGGTATCCGCATCGATCGTTAAGCCCGTAGGGAGGCCGGTCGCTTGGTACATGTACGGCGATTGAGTGGCGCTGACGGGAAAACTAAATGGAGCACCGACAGCCGCAGTTACGTTGGCGTTAGTCACTGTCGGCGCAGCCGTCACAATCGTCACGTGATCGAACGTCGAGGTGTTGAACGCAGTGGCTACGCGCGAGGTTACTACAAGGCCGACATTTATCGCTGTCGGCATGTTGCTTAACGTGGTGTTCGCTGCGATCTGCGTCCACGTAAGGCCATCCGGTGAGTAGTACGCGGCAAATACGTTCGCCGAAGTGCGATTGAGCCGAAGCCACGCGGGAGCCGTGACTGTGGG
Source organism: Verrucomicrobiota bacterium (assembly GCA_048498795.1). Taxonomy (GTDB): domain Bacteria; phylum Verrucomicrobiota; class Verrucomicrobiia; order Opitutales; family Opitutaceae; genus JBEHXH01. The sequence continues at coordinate 229,417 of JBEHXH010000012.1, read as the reverse complement.
CGAATTGGTGTTGCTTTGCGTCGCCGTGGCTCCCGTCGAGGTGCGTGTGTTTAGATAGACGCGCGAATTTCCACGGTCCTTCATCACAGTCGCAGCTACCGCCCCGGTAGCGGTGCTGGCACGAACAGCGATTCCAACTTGATCACCGGTGCCGCCTGGAACTTCGCTCGCCAAACGGGCGATGACCGTAAAAGCACCCGTGCCCGGTCGATTGAGGTAGTGATAGTTGTCGGCCGCATTGCCGACATTACTCCCGGCGCCGCGAATCTTGAAGCTGCCGTTGCTGTAGCTCGTGATGCCGGCAATCGCGGTACCCACGCTCGTATCTGTCCACGGTGCGGGCGCGGGCGATTGCTCCGCGACCAGCAACGTCATGTTTGAAGTGGCTGCCCCAGAAGGGTTCGTGACGCCCCGAACGATAGAATAGCTCCCCGCGGCAGGCAAAGTACCCGAGACAATTCCGGTCAGCGGATCCAGACTGAGACCAACGGGTAGTCCCGACGCCGAAAAAGAGTTCGGCTGGTTCGTCGCCGAGATGGAATAACTAAACGATGCGCCGGTGTAACCGCTCGCCAACGCCGGACTATTGATCACCGGTAATGTGGTAATGGTGAGAGTGGCCGTACCGGCACCACCGGCATTGTTAGCCGCGATTTGCACCTGAATCGGTCCGGTCTGATTCAGCGTGCCGGAGATGACCCCCGTAGAAGAGTTGACGCTCAGATTTGAGGGCAAGCCCGTCGCGCTGTAGCTCGTCGGCTGATTGGTCGCGACGATCGTGTAGCTGAACGCCGCGCCAAGATTTCCATTTATCGAATTGGCGCTAGTGATGACCGGAACGGGCGGAGCGGGTATCGTCTGGAATGCTTCGGCCGAGGCAGATCCCTCTCCGGCAGCAGACCTAGCGGTCACAACGTAGTAATACGGTTGTCCCACCATGGGCGTGGTGTCGCTCCAAAGAATGTCGGTCGTCGTGCCCAGGGTCGTGTAGGGGCCACCCGGAGAAGTAGCCCGCTTCACGGTGTAAAGAGTCGCTCCGTTAACTCGGCTCCATGAGAGCAGAATTCGTGTATCAACCAGAGCAGCATTCAAACCCGATACTGCATCGGGTACCGATGCATTCCAGCCGGGCACACTGACATTGTCGTACGTCGCCGTCGTCGTAACTGTCGTCAAGCGCGAGCAGGCGGGTAAGCCAACATAGATGTTGTTCGCCAAGGTCAGCACGGAAGAGCCGACCTGCGTCCAACTGCTGCCGTCGGTCGAAACCCAACCGGTGAACGTGTTTGCCGACCGAGTGAGTTTCACCCAGTAGGGCAAAGTCGAAACGTAGTTCGCGGGAATAGCCACCGATCCACCCACGGTCGTCGTTGCTCCCGAAGTCGCTCGGGTTATCCATTGAGCCGCGGACGCGACTGGCAGCAAGATCGACGCATGGGCCGAATCACGCGCGAGGGTTTCACGCATCATCACACCCAATTTCGCGCGCTGTGATGAGATCGGTAGATTGACGCGCGCCGTGATCGTTCCGTCACCTGCCAGCAGAACGTAGGCGAATTGGAATGAATCGCTGGTTCCATCGATGTCAGTTCCCGCACCTTCGAGCTTGAACGATTGCCCATTGAAATCCGTACGGCCGGCCAGCGAAACACTGCCGACATCGACACTTGACCACGAGGCGGGCAGACCCGCCGAGACCGACACATTGCTCGCTTCAGGACTCTCTCCAGCACCGTTGGCTGCGACCACCGTGTAGTAGTAGAGTGAGCCGGCTGTCGCAGTCGTGTCGATGTAGCTGGGAGTGGTGAGTCCGCTTGCAATCGTCGCATACGGCCCAGCGCTGGTAGTGCCTCGCTTGACGGAATAGGTCGTCGTATCAAGCGACGCAGCCCATCCTAGCGACACAGATCCTGGCGCGGCGTAGGCGTAGAGCCCGACCGGCGCGAGCGGTGGGGTGCCGGGCGTAGGGCGGACCACTGCACCAGAGAACGAAAAGAGAAATGTTCCAAACCCCGGATGATCGGCCGAAGTCGCTTGGCCCTCTGGGCGATTGGCGTCAGCAAACTGCTTCGTGTACGTTACCGACGTCGCCGACACGTTGGCGCGATAGAGGTAGTGATTCCAGACCATCTCAAAGATCGGGCGATACACGCCTCGTCCATCCGAGGAAATGTCCGTGAAGTTGTTGGTCGAACCGCCCGCACCATATTTTCCCGATCGATCGAGGTAGAGCGTGTACGGCACCGTGTTGCCGAGATTGTAGCTGGCGGTGTACTCGAATCCTTTCAGCAAGCGATTGTTCGCCGCTTGAAAAAGGTTGGCTCCCTGGTTCCAGCCAATCTGTGCAGCTTCGGCGAGCAATCCGATGCCGAGCATGGCGTGCCCTTGATCGCGACTGCTTTCCTGTCCCTGACCGTCTTCGTTGACTACATAGTAAGTGAGCCGGCCGTTTCCAGCCCCATCCAGGTAATAGCGCACTGCACGCTCGAACACCGCGCGGTCGTTGCAGAAAACGCCGATCGACATCATCGCCTTGATCGCAGCGCCCTCAAAATTGCCGTTAGCATAGTAGGCGAAGTTTTCGACCGTGGGATACCAGAGCTCGCGGAACCAGGCTTCACAGCGGGCGATATCAGCCGAAGCCCAGCCGGCGTTGGTGTAGCGGATGATTTCAGCCGCGTTGACGAAAAGATAGCCATCCAACGCCACAAGCGGGCCGTCAGTACTATCGACGGTAACCATGGTCGACGACCAGCTGTTCAGAATCTGGATCGCCTTGTTTGCGTAGGTGCTGTTGCCGGTGACGGCCCACATGATCGCCTGTTGGTAAGCAGCGTGGGCGTCGTTATGCAGCGCCGTGGTGTTATTCGTCCGTCCTGCCGTAGCGAACGCTCCCTGTTTCGTATACGTGAGTGACGAATGGGAATCGGCCGCAAAGGCTACGTAGCCTTGATAAATCGGGCTAGTCTGAGCCGCGACGGCATTTTTCATTCGGTCCAAATCGGCACCGGTGTGCAGCAACCCGGGATGAACGAATGAAACGCTTGCAGCGCGCAACGGCAAAAAGGCAACGAGTGCAAAGGCTACGGCAAACAATCGGCGCACTTCGCAAAGGCGGATGATCGATTTCATGAGGCGGGAGTTCGTGGAAAACCAAACGGATCGACGAGGGACCCCAGCGCCACTCTTCAGGCACCCGCCCGGGGTCGTACCATTGGCGAACGCGATGATTCGCACTGGCGACCGGAGCAAGCGATTGCTGGTTGGGGCTGGGTAAAGCGTACGTCGAATCTCAGCCCAAAGAATAAACCTCAACGCTCGCTACAGTTTCACTGGTAATTGACGGGACCAAAAACTCTGTGATTCACAAATTTCAGGCGCTCACGTCGCCGACAAATGGGCATTGGGAGGCACCGCGATCGCTTGCTGCTACGAATCCTCGTACAGATTTTATGCTCTGACCGAGCCGACCTAAACCCCTCTCAAATATCCTTGAGGAGAAAGTAGTCGAAGTCCGCCGATGCGCGCGTCGCGTTAAAGTCTTGAGCGCACAAGCCGACAAATGCGCCAGTAAAATGAAGCCCTGCGCCGTAATCGTCCGAGAGCTTACTCGCGTCAAGGATCGGACCGATACGTTCCCAATTCATCCCAGTCGGCGAGAACGAAAATCTCAGCTCTGCGCGATCAATCTCAGCCCGAAGGAAAATACGCGGCCATCCTTCGACCGAATAATCATCATCGGTCAATTGGTGATAGGCGCCGTCGTCGGTCAGCACGATCCCTACGATTTTCCCGAGCTTCTCGTGATGCGTCACTCGAAGATAGAAATGGGTGCGCGTGTCGTAGTAACAGATCAGACCGGCAAGCTGCGTGAAATGCGCGGGCTCGAACTCGAGACAAGTTTCTACCACCACCCGATACGATCTTAAACGTTTTGCGACCAGGCTCTGACTGAAAGGCGAATGCATCGATTCGCGCCCAAACAGGCGCAACCAACCGGGCCGCGCGTTCAGCGACAACCAAGACTCGTCCATCGGGACGCGAAGCGAACTCCACTCCACCCCGAGTTTCGGGACATCAAAATCGTCTCGCAGGTTTGGGATCGGCCCAGGTGCCGAATCATGCCCTTGCGGCGCAGAGAGCCTCAATTGAGGGTGCCATCCTCCGGAGGAGAGTCGCAACCATCCCGCCTCATTCCATTCGACCCTTTGCAGGCATGTTTCCCGGCCAAGCATGCAGCGACGATTCTCGCCCTCGCCGATAGGCCGACTGGCGAGATGCGCTAGAAACCATTCGCCATTAGGCGTCACCACCAGTTCACCGTGCCCCGCTTTTTGAAGAGGGTGTTCCACCTGATCACGTGTGGTAAGAAGCGATGGCTGTGGATCGAGTTCGAAAGGCCCGGTGATGGAGCGAGAGCGAGCCATCGCGATACCGTGATTCCAACCCGTGCCGCCCTCCGCCATCATCAAATGATACCAGCCGCTACGTTTGTAAAGATTGGGGCCTTCGATGAGGGTCTGCTTCTCAAGCAGCGGGAAAATTGGCCCCACCAGTTTTCGGGAGCGTGCGTCCCATTCTTGAACTACGATTCCAGCAAACCGCGCAAGACCTTGCCGTCGGAAATCCCATTGCATGTTCACGAGCCATTTTCGCCCATCGTCGTCATGAAAGAGCGACGGATCGAATCCGATCGCACCCATTGAAACCGGCTCCGACCAAGGGCCCAGAATGTCCGTGGCGGTTGTGAGATAGACGCCGAGATCCTTGAAAGGACGCCCCATTCCTCCGGTCCGCACGTTGGTGTAGATCAGCCAGAATTGCCCATCGGCATAACTCAGCGAAGGAGCCCAAACACCGCATGAGTCAGCAACTCCTCGCAGATCAACTTGGGATGTTCGGGTCAGAATGTGCCCGATCAATCGCCAGTTCACGAGGTCCTTTGAATGGTGCACCGGGACGCCGGGAAACCACTCGCAGGTACTGTTTGCGATGTAGTAGTCGTCACCGACGCGAACGATCGAAGGATCCGCAAAACAACCGCGGAGAATGGGATTTTCGATGTGCATCTTGAGGCGAGGTCGGGATAGACGAAGAAGAGACTACGACATCTCTGGCATCGTATCCGCCCGTTGAGAACTCGACCCTCTTTTCATTTACATTGTTAGCTTGCGACGCGTCTTTTTGTCGCCTCCATGCGTCTAGCCATCGACCCCTGATGCCTTCCGCGTCCAATCCTCAGCTTCCGCGCGTTACCTTACGAGATGTGGCTCAGTCGGTCGGTGTTTCCCACGTAACCGTTTCACTCGCGCTACGCGGGGATCCGCGCGTTTCGGAAGCACGGCGCATAGAGGTCGAGCGCGCAGCACGAAAGCTCGGCTATCGGCCCGATCCGATGCTCGCGTCGCTGTGCGCGTATCGGCAATCGCGTCGATCGGTTGCAATCCATTCCACGATTGCGTGGCTCAATCAATGGCCGGATTCGCGGGCCCTGCGTAAATTACGCGAGTTTGCCGCGTACTGGCGCGGCGCGAAAACAGCAGCGGAGATTCTTGGCTACCGCCTGGAGGAATTCGTGCTCGATTCGGAACTGAACGGCGAACGACTGGAAAAGATTCTACTTACCCGTGGCGTACGCGGCGTTCTACTACCTCCACACCCAGCTGGTTTTAATCTGCCGAATTTCGACTGGAGTCAGTTTTCGGTCGTTCGCTTTGGCGTCTCCGTTGCTGACCCGTGTGCACACGTCATCACCAGCGACCAGATGAACTGCGCCGAGCTCGCATTCAGGAAAGTGCGAGAACACGGCTACGCCCGAATTGGTTTCGTCACGTCACGTAAGCATGACCGAAACACGGGAGGAAATTTTCGCGCCGGCTATTTGGCGATCCAGGACGCCCTTGTGCCGCTCCGCGAACATCTCGAGCCACTCATTCTCGACGAGCGTGAAGCAGTGTTGGACGAGAGAGCGCTTCGACCTTGGCTGCGCAGGTATAAACCTGACTCCATCATTACGACCGACCCTCGCGTGCATGACATGCTGATGGATCTTGGAATCGAGGTGCCACGGGACATGGGTGCAGCAGCACTCAGCGTGCTCGACGGAAATTTCGACGCCGGCGTGGATCAGAATTCGTTCGAGGTTGGCCAGGTCGCCGTTCGAACGCTCGCCAGTCTCATTCAACAAAACGAACGAGGCGTGCCTCAGTATTGCCGACGTATCCTTGTCGAAGGCCGATGGGTAGACGGTGCGAGCCTACCGGCCGCAGCCGCGCATGCGTCGAAGAGTGCCGGCAGTTAGGCCGCCGGCACATCGACCTCACTATCACTTAAGCGGGTTCGAAGCAGCTTCGTTCGATCTGAAACCCGTAACAACAAAACAGGGGTGATGGTCCGCCGGTTGGCAGACATTCACCCCTGGGCTTTTGCGGCGCTCTCCGCTTCTACTTAGGAGACATTTGAAGCGAAGAGCACCAGCGCACTAAACGACAGCGGATTGTTACAGCCGTAGCGTCGACGAGAAGCTGAAGCTGACCGGCTGCTGATAGGCGAACGGATTGGGTACCGTTTCACGAGCGGGCGAGGTGTAGTCGTTGCCCTTCGGCCGCAGCGTGGTCGTCGTGTCGGTGTAGATCACCGAGCGATTGTTCAGAAGATTGTTCACCCGGAATGCGAACAGGATCTCGCGGCGCTCCTTGAGCTTCCAAGTGTAGCTCAACGTCGCGCTGACGGTAGCGGCGCCGCCACCCCAGACAACGTTGTGTGCATCGACCGAAGGATCGTCTGCAGCCGTCGTGGTGCCAGTCGCGATCGTGTCCGCACCGCGGTAACCGATCACGCGCCGGCCGCGATAGTTCACACCCGCACCCGCCCGCAAGCCACTCAAGCGACCAGATTCGAAGAGGTAGTCGGTGTAAATGTTCACCGTCATCGGCGAGGTCGTCCCACGCTGGAGATCAGGGATAAAATTCCGCACTTGCTGGTAGATGGCATTGTAGGCGTTGACGGCTTTCTGAGCATCGTTGCCCGACGTCGGAACGCCGGTCGCAATTACCGCCACTCCGTCCGATCCAACCGTGCCGCCAGAGTCCGCGAGAATTTGCTTAAACAAATCCGCATGGCTCGCGACGTATGCGCGCGTAACTGGAGCGTAGTCCTTCTGCCAAAGTTTCGGCAGTCCAACGTTGCCCGTCACGCGCCAAGCGCGGCTGACGTTAGCGGTCACCTCGAATTCGTAACCGTCAGAAATGCGGGTACGGGTGTCACGCACCACGCCCGAAATGTCGCCGGCGTCACGAATGTTGCGACCACCCGCCGAGGTGTCCGCCAGGGTACGAGACTGATACAGGGTGTTGATGTTGCCCGTCACTGCGGACGGATCGATGTAGTTGCCCTTCTCGATGTTCGAATAGGTGGCTGCGCTGATGTTCAGACGGTTGTTCAAAAACGTGAAACGCAGTCCGAGATCCCAGCCATTGCCCTTCACCGCAGGAAGAAGATTTCCATTCGGATCGGGTGCACCGGACGTATTAAACGCGAACGCCTTCGAGTAGTTGTACGAAATCGAAGCCCACGGGAGAGCATGGATCACCGTACCAACCGACGGGCTGAGTGACTTTCCCTTCACGTCGGGGGGATTGAAATCGTCTTGGAACAAGTCGTTCGCGTACTGAGCGTCTGGCACAGCGATGTTCGCAGAGTTGTTCGTACGCGGCCGAACGGAAGCCAAGCGGGCAGGACCGGTAGCGACTCCAGCCGCAGTCTTCGGGATGTAGGTGAGCGCAGACCAATTGGCAGGCGCATCAGGACGGAAAATGACCGAGCGGCCGTCCCAGTTCGTCGGATAATCGCCGATCAACTTGGTGTAGCGGAGATGCTGCGTGGAATCGTCCTGTCGAAGTGCACCAAGGATGATGAAGCGATCTTTGAAGAATTTAGCGTTAACCGCACCGAGGAGATAATTGTAATCGTTGATCTGCTCGTTGGCGTTGTTGAACGACGTGACATCGTAGGCCCAGAAGGGAGTGATTGAAGCAGGAGCCGCGGTGAACGGATCGATGTAGGAAGTCGGGCCGGTCGGCGGCGCGTAGGGATGGGTGTCACCCCAATAGTTACGTACGCGCAATCCGTTGCCGAGGTTGCCTAGGAGACGAGCATCCGTCTGGTACGCATTGTTGATGAAAAGCGGCAGACCCGTCTGGAGGCCCCAGTTGTAGGTGTTGACGTGCTGGCGCGTCATGCCACCGAGCAGACTGACGCTGTAGTTACCCCACTTACCGAGATCCTTGACGTACGCGAGGGCACCGCGGACGGAATCGGCGTTCGTTTCCTTACCCACTTCACGGTACTGGCCGTCTCCATAGGGGCGGAGGAAGTTCTGATTGGTTACGCCGTTGGGAAGAATGCGGTTGATGTCGATATAGGTGGTGGCGAGGCCGCTCTCGATATTGATAATCTTGTTGTAGTTGCGATTAACGTCGCCCGCGATTTCCACGTACAGGTTCTCGCTGAACTTCTGGCTAACGGTGAGCTGAACGTCCTTGTAGTTTTGATTGATCACGGGCGCATCAATCGAGTTGGTGAATCCCTCTGAAGGCAGGCGGAACTTCGAGTTGGCGATAGCTCGATCAAATCGGTTTCCAGGAATGTAAAGGGAGTGCAGGATGCTCGCATTGCTCGTGTTTGGGCTAGCAGTACCAACCTGCAGGATGCTGCCGATGGGAGTGGTGGCGCTATCGCCAGCGCCACGTGTGATCGGGTCGAACTGGTAGTTCATGATCGCGCTTGAGCCCGAAGACGGACTCAGCACGAAGTAGTTCGCGCCACGGCGGTCGATGCCGAGTGCAGCGGCGTTGCTCGGGAGCGTATCGATGCGTCCCGTAAAGACGGTCGCGCCATCCCAGCCACCGAGCCGGTCGGTGAGCGCAGCATTCGGAGTCCGGCGCTGCTGTTGGCCGGTTTCACCCTCAAGGCGGATTTCCGTGTTTCGGGTCAGCTTGTACGTGGTGGTCAGGAAGGCCGACTCGGTCTTCTCCATCTCGTAATCGCGCCATCCACCACGATTCGCCCACACGGCAGCTGCGCGCGCTGCAAACTTATCGTTCAATGGGCGGTTCACATCAATCACACCGCGGACGTTGTCCCACGAGCCGTACGTGAGCTCCATCGACTCGCGCGGCCGATCAAAACGCGGGCGCTTGGTAATGGTGACGGACGTACCACCGACAGTGCCGTTGCCGTAAAGGACTTGGTTCGGGCCACGGCCGAAATCGTAACGTTCAACCGCGTAGCTATCGTTGGGGGCGAAGTAGACGAAGAAGTTGCGCTGGCGCAGCGAACCAACGCTGTTCACACCGCGCACGTTGATGGGGTTGGTGATGTTGAAGGTGTCACCACCGCCGGCGCCGTCCGGAAACCGAAACGTATTGGTGGTCCATTCCATCGCCGCGTTCAGATCCGTGATCCCCAGCGCATCGATGAGATCGCGGGTCACGACCGAGTACGCAATCGGCGTGTCCTTGAGTTCGGTACGCAGACGACCGCCGGAAAGCATGCTCGAGGGAGCGAAGCCGGTGTCCTGCTCGGCGCTGACCTCAAAGGGAGAAAGTTTCACGGTATCATCGCCGGGCTTGATCTCGTTATCTGTCGGAGTCGACGCAACCGGGGTGTTGGCAATCCGGTGTTCGTTCGCGTCCTTCGCCGCCAACTCTGCGGCATCGAGTTTTCCATCCTTGTTCGTATCGTACTTTGCGAGGTCTGCCGCGGAGGCCGCAGTCGCTGACTGTCCAAAAATCGGCGACGCCATGGCCGTAAACAGAAGGCCGGCGACTAAGAGTGATCGGTTCGCCTGGACGGACGAACGCTGATCGACGGTGCGAGGTGTTTTCATAGGTCGGTAAGACTTAAGGGGTGGGTTTGACCGCAGGGAGGGTCGGGCCTGCGATGGGGGCTTCATTGCGCTCAGCCCCTGGAGAGACAAGCGCATCGAAATATACACTGGTAACTAAAACCCAAAACAGATTGGACGCGAACGCCGTTTCGGGATGCCTCACTCTACGATTTCCACTCCAAACCCCAGGAGGCTTCCCCGACATCAATCCGGAGCAGGCGGACACGCAGAACGCGGTTCAACTAAGCCGGCCCAAAGGCTCCTAATCGCTCGGAGATTACCAGTGAAAACGCCGAACCCGTAGACTCGCGACGTGCATCACGATGCCATGCGCGCACTGCATTCGCCCATGCCTATCCCCGCCGCTGATCTCGATTCTGCACTCTATATCTGCATTGAAAAAGCCCGCGCGAATATCGCGCGCCTTGCTGCAGCGCCAAAATCGGGGGCGTTCGCCGCCAATGGAAGCTACTTCGAATTCGACGAAGAGTTCTTCGAGATCTCCAACTGGACGTCTTCATTTTTTACGGGGATGGCGTTGCTCGCCTACGAAAAGACGCGCGATGACTCGCTGCTCAAAGAATGCCAGCGTCTAGCTCCTGCGTATCACGACAAGGTTTTCGTGCATGGGATGGAGACGATGCATGACCTTGGATTTCTCTACAGCCTCTACAGCGTGGCAATGTTCCGCCTGACCGGCGATCCGGACGCTCGCGCCGTCGGACTCAGAGCAGCTGACGAACTCGCGAAGCGATTTATTCCGATCGGCGGATACATCCGCGCCTGGGGTAGAATGGACGAGACCGCCACCGACTATGCTGGTCTCGCGATCATCGACTGCTTGATGAACCTTCCGCTGCTTTTCTGGGCCGCTGGAGAAACCGGCAACACACGCTACTACGAGATCGCAGTGCAGCACGCCGACACGGTGCTCGCGAACTTCATCCGCGCAGATTCGGCGGTCTTTCATTCCTTCCGCTTCGATCTCGTCACGGGCCGGCCCGCCCGCCCGGATAACTACTGCGGCTACGAAGTTCATTCCGACTGGGCGCGTGGCACCACGTGGGCGATCTACGGGTTCGCCTTAGCGTACCGCTACACGCGCGATGCGCGCTATCTCGACTGCTCTCGCCGTATCGCAGGAAAATTCATTCGCCTTCTCGATAGCGAGGTCGTTCCCGTCTGGGATTTCCGCCTGCCAGCCGGGGCTAAGCTTTTGCGAGACTCTTCAGCGGCAGCGATTGCCGCGTCAGCGTTCATTGAGCTGATCAAATTCCTACCGGACGACGCGGAACTCATCGCGGCAACGCAACGACTTCTCGATCGCCTCTCTTCCGAAGACTATCTGAACCCAGATCCGGCCTGCCCGGGATTGTTGCGTCAAGGCGAGGTAGGCGACGGAGTCGGTCGAGCGCGCACCTGCTACACCAGTTGGGGCGACTACTTCTTCATGGAAGCACTCATGAAGCAACGTGGTGCCACCATTGGATATTGGTAACCGGCTGAGCTAGCACCGGAAAATTCCGATGCTATGCGCGATGGCGCCGCGCAGATGAATTCCGATCAGAGCCCCTGTCCGCCCGCGCCAGACAAAGCACACGAGTACTTCGCGGCACCAAAGTACTCGCCATGATGACCTCTCAGTTCTGATCTAGCGGAAATTCCAACCGAAAACAGGCACCTTTGTTTTTGCCGCCGCTAAATCCCGAGAGGAGACCGCCCAGCTCTCGCGCAAAAATTGCTGCGGTATGTAGGCCAAATCCCCGCCCCTCGCCTTTGGTGGTAAACCCAACCGTAAAAAGTTTGGCCGCGTGCCCGTCCGGCATGCCAACGCCGTTGTCTCTGACTTCGATACAACAGACCTCTCTTTCTGTGCCTCTCGAGCATTCCACCACAATCTCTCCCTGAGGTATCGCTGCGCATGCTTCGCGAGCGTTCGTGAGCAAGTTGACCAAGATACTGAGGAGCTTCATCCGATCGAGTCTAACCACGATGTCATCGCTAGTCTTCCGGACTTCGCAACCCACTTCGACCTCCTCACGGCTTTCACCAACTCGTATCGCTCGGTCGATGATTTCGTGAATCGACGTCTGCTCTCTAATTCCGACAACACGCGCGATTTGCTGCTGCGCCGCTACAGTCTCCTGAACTCGACAGACATGTCCGGACAATTGAGCCAGCTCAGCCAAGACCGCTTCGTGCTCCGTGGTGAAATTTGAAGCGAGCATCGCCAGATACTCGGGCACCTTGCGGCCGCGTTCATCGGAAGTAAGATAGGTGGCCAAGTCACCTGCTCGTGCCTGAATGAGCCCATTGAATCTGACTAAGCGTGGGAGGGAAGATCTGCGAAGCTGCTCATTTATGAGATTCGCCGAGACATTGAGACTGTTCAGCGCGTTCCCCACGTGATGGAGAACACTTGCTGCGATCTCTGCCATGCCAGCCTGGCGAGAAATATCAGCCAAGTCGCGACGCGCCGCCTTGGCATCAATCTCGGCCAACTTCTGATCAGTGATATCGACGAGCGCCGTCAGTTCCTGCGCATCGCCACTATCATTCACGCCAAATCGCCGTACACTTCGCACGACCCAGCGCACCTCCCCGTCTGGATGCAGGTATCGGAGCTCAGCCTCGTATGCATCAACCTCCTCAGCGGCCAGGCGGCGCGAGAGCACTTCGTGTTTTTGGCGTTCCGCGGGGTGCAACCCTGCGTCCAGTCTCTCGCATGAGCACGCATTGGCATCGATCCCGGAGATTCTGACGAAGGCCGGGTTGCAAATCAATGAGTGCTCATCGGCCAAGCGCCTCCAAGCCACGCCAACCGGCAACGTATCAAAGATGAACTTGAGCCGCGATCGCTCCTGCACAACCGCCTCTTGTGCGACTTTCATCGCTGTGACGTCGACGACCGTAGAGAGCTGATCGAAACAGCCATCGGGATAGTGTCGTCGCTGCATCGAAAGAATTATCCACGCGATTGAGCCATCGGGACGGTAATAGCGCTTCTCGAGAGAAAAGTGATCGATCGCACCACTCTCGAGTTCGCGTATCAGACTCAGCTGCTTCTGGTGATCATCCGGATGACTGATTCGCCTGAAATTGGCGGGATCATCAACCTCTTCGCGTGTAAGTCCGGAGATCGCGAGGTGGGCGTCATTGATGATGCGTGTCACGCGACCGTCAGGTGTCTCGTGCGTCAGTGAGATGCCAATGGGAACAGAGTCGAAGATGAACTGAAGCCGCGCTTCGGCCTGGATCGACGAGCGATGTTTCAGGTCAATCCATTCACCTTCGAGCCGAGTTCGCGCCACGCGCTCATCGTCTAACTCAGCTTCGCACCTCTCGAGTTTTCTTCTCAGCTCCTCGTTCAAACGATCTCGATCGGATGATCGCCCAAGCCTGAAACGCCTGAGTTTCGCCCAAACGCTGGAAAACAGCTTCTTCGAATTCACGTCGTTGTGCCGGTTGATACGCAGCCATCGAACGAAGCCCAACCATGCCGCTCGATAGATCTTGCGCCTACGACTTGGGCCGTGCTTTCAGTGACTCTGGCGTCACGACCTTAACCTTCGAGAAAACGACTTCCGACACCGATCGCCCATCGATCGCGCTCACCATCGTGTCGACCGCCTTCTGGGCAACGTCATCGGCATCCAGCGCTATCCACGCATCCAAGGAGCCCGTCGCGACGGCCTCTTCACATTCCGGAGGCAGTCCAGCACCAACTCCAACGTGCCGGATTTTACCACTGCGCCCTGTCTCTCGTAGCGCTTGGATCATAGCTAGCGTCGCGGTGCTGTAGGGCGAATAAACCAATTTCGTGCCCGGGTATTTTTCGAGCAGAAGCTTAGCCTGATCCACGGGGAGTCGTCCCTCCACATTCATGAAAATGTCCGCGTGAATCGCCAGCTGCGGATATCGTTGCTTGAGGGCATCGATCACCAGCCGCTCACGATCGTTGGCGACCTGCTGCTTGATGTTGGATCGCAACAGAGCGACTTCATCTGCACTGGAGACCAAGCCGAGGCATTTTTCGACCGCCGTCGCGATCACTGTTTCTTCGTCAATCAAGACTGCAGATTTAGCCACGCTGCCCGGGAGACGTCCCAGAAGCGACACGACGATCACCCCTCGCGCCTGCAGGGGTTCCGCAGCCTTGGCCAATTCCTGCGCCCCGACGCCACAAGCGATGAGTACGCCCTTGATGTCGGCATCGGCAGTGAAGCTTGTGACCAACTTGGTGGATTGAGCGATGTTTTCGGCCGCTAGAGGCGCCTTGATAACAACCTCCACGCCACGCTGCTCGGCGACCTGCCGGAAGCTTTTCACCAACGACTGCCCAAAGGGAGAAGTAGCATCACCGATAAGAATGCCGATCTTTGGGCCAGCAAAGAGCGCATGCATAGTCGCGACCAGCGCGACACCCAACTTAAGCCAGAGGACCGAGGGGTAGAGTTTCATGGTTCGCGGAAGTTGCATCGACATTTCCAAAAACTCTTGAAGCCATTTTTCGATTACACTGGAAACTATGGATATCTTAGCCCAATCGATCGTCCTTCGAGGCTGATTGCTATAAATTCGACCCCGATAAGGCCTGCGAAATCAGGCGAAAACCTTTCGAAGGCCAAGGTCCTTTCAGCCAGCAAGCGATAACCGGCGCTAAGCTATGCGGCGTCCAATGCACCACATCTGCCATCCAGCGAGTATGAATCGCAAAACGAACGGCAGCTACTCGAGCTAACGCTCCGAAGTGGATCAACGCTCAGCCGAGTGCCCGGACATGAAGTACAAATCTCCACATTGCTCCCTGTTGCTCAACCGGGACTGTTAATGGCCAAGTACCGATCGCGGAAACCCAAGGTTTCGCGATGTTTGGCCACAATTTGAGAAGCTCCTCCGCTCGGTCGAAGAAAAGTTTTGCGGAGCCCTTACCGTCATTCGGCTGAACTGACAACAGGACGAGCGAATCGAGGAGCGACAGCCCGAGCTCTACTCTGTTTGGCTCTTCTCGAGCGCAGTGCCGCGCAAGAGCAAATAGTTGCTCCACCAATCTCTCTGACAACTTCGAGTCGCCAATCTCGATCACGTGTTTGCAGAAGAACCTGATTCCAAGAGACGCACTCTCACCCGGGACTCTAGCAATTGTGACAAAATCGATCTCAGAAGCGAATTCGCGAAACAAAGGCCGCACCTCGGTCGGCAATGGCGCGTCGGCAAAAAGCGCTACAAGCTTCGCCCACGCTTGCTTCGACTGCTCGCCATTCCGTACGGCCACAAGATATTTCTTACCAAGTTCGATGTTGGCCGATGCGCCCGAAACCACGACGGGAATGTCGTCGGGCCAATTCACGGGCCCAGCGATTGGAGCGCCGATGTATGTCCGAAGTTTGTTTTCGAAAAGTCCCCAGTCCGTGATGAACCCGAGCGCGAACATCAGGCGGTCAGGATTCGCGTCCGTTAACACCCCGACAAATTCGGGCACAGCCTCCAAGGCAACTCGGGCGGTGGAAGGCAAGGTAGCCTTGATTGCCTCGAATCCACTCAACACGAGGTTCGCGCGACCGACGTGACGTGGATGCGCAATATCTTCTCGGTAACCCGGGATACGAGCAAAGATGTCTGCGCTCCATGCGGACGCAGTCGCAGCAAAATGTGAACTCAGCACCCCGATGTCTACGTTGGCACGCGCCAAGACCGCATAGATGCGAGAGGCATGATACCAATTAACGAACAGGGAAACGATCGGCGTATTTTGGAAAGGAGACCCAACGATGTTGAGCTGACATCGGACCATTTGAAGTAAGCCGGAAAATCCTTTGAACCATGCCGCACTTTCGGAAGAAAAAAGCCACTTCACTACTTCCCTCGCTCTCCCAAGAGCGAGGTCACTGCCCACTTCGCCGCAGATTCGCACAAAGGCGATCTGCTGAACTGGGCTAAGGAGGCGATCAGCGAGCCGTTGGACGATCTTCTCCTTCGTGAAATCATCCGTGCTGCGAAGTGCGTCGATCATCATTGCCGGCAGGTGGATCGGTAAGCAGCTTGCCCGCTCCAGCGCGACTGTTAGCCCCTCGTCCGCCAACCATTGCTGGCAGAGGGAATCGAAATCAATTGCTTGTGCCTCGGGCGACAGTCGCAAGTGCCGAAGCATACCATTCCAGCGCTCAGGGCACAGTTGAGCTAAGTCGAAGCTCGTAGAGCCTTGAATGTTAGCGAGCAGATCGCTGTAGAACATTTCCAGCGAGCTTTGTCGCCACTCAGCTAGCAATATTCCACGGTCTGCCGACGGTTGAAGTTTTACGATCCTCGCAATCTCTCTATCGCGGTCGCTCGACGCGCAATCGAACCAAGAGGCCAGTCCTCGAATTCCGGCAAGCCGTTGTGACTCTTCAGGAGCATAGGCCGAATGGGTCGGGTCATTGAGCCTGAGAGTCTCACCACCGTGTGGATCGATCATCTCAACGGCGAAAGGCTGCCCAGTATCCGTCAGCTTTTTTACATGGAGTGTCCGATTGAGCCCCCGTGGACACACTTCTCCGGTCCCCCCATTCAGGGCAGCTTCAACGGCAGTCCAAAACTCTTTCGCATCGATCGAATGCCGTCCGATCGAAAGTGTTGTGCCCCAGAACGTGATACCCAACTGCCGCCATTCTCCGCTCGAAAGTCCAAGATCGGTTACCAACTTGTCTGGCAGATCCCCGACGAATTCCCTGACGAACGCACGAACGACGTTCGCCTGAAGCTTTGTTTTTTCTACGACGCGCACTTTCAGTGCGGACCGGACGTGCTCGCCGATGCTTCGCGCAAGAGCGGTCTTCGTTGCTGCATTCGCTTGGAGGAAGGGTTCGACGACCTGACGTTCGACCCATTTGAGATAAAGTTGTCGCGGGCTATCGGGCTGGTTGCTCTCACGTTTTGTCATCATCGCCTCAACAAACAGACTAGCGACGGCCATTAGCGTGTTCTTTACGACCTCCGGATCTGATCCGGTATCTGACGCAATTTGATTAAAGCTCGAAATATCGAAGTAGAGACTGTTCCACAGCCAGTCTGCTCGAGCGCCGCGCACGCCCTCCGAAGAGGACTTGTCTTCCCATACTGCCCGAAGCGCGGCGTGGACCTCCTGCCTCAATTCAAATAGGAAGGTATAATCGTGAAGGGATCGGATGTTAGTGGGGCCGGCCTGCGGTGGCTGCAATCGCTCCCGATCCAAGAGACAACTCGCGATATAACGCCGAAGCGTTGCAAGCTGGGGCGTTTCGGCGATCCCACTCTCATCCGCCGCGGCCGTTCGGAGATGATAGACAATCTCGGCTGCTTGCACCGGCAGGTACCGAACATTTGCCCGACGAAGCCACCCGACCTTTTGAAAGTATTCGTGATCATTGAGCGCATTGCGTTCACGCAACGCTTGAAGGACCTCCCAGATCCCAACCAGCGGCATATCCGCACAAAGTCGATGAAGACTGATCATGCGATCGTCGCACCATACCCAGCCATTCGATCCCCTGGGCGCTTCAATCAAGTCTTTCAATGATTTCTCGGCGAGAGTTTCACCTCGCGCGGGATTGAGTGTCTCCGACGAATTCGGGACCGTGAAGTAGCGCCCATCAGCCAATCCTTCCTTAATTCGTTGGCTCAATTCCTGGAGAGTTTTGACGAGATCCTGGACGTTTGTCGCTTGCGACTGGAGGCGGCGCGCAGACTCGACCTCGTCGTGTTCGACCGATACCACGCAAATATCGCACAACTCCGACATAAGGCCTGCGTCGAGTAAAGTTTCCCAAATGTTGCCGGCGAGGTGTAATGGCTTTCCAACAAACGCCCGTAATTGGTCGTCCGGTTTTGCTGCGGTCTTCTCGCTCAGGCCCGCGATCTTTTCCTCGAAGATCGTCTCGGATAGTTTTCCTGTGAGAAAAAGTACCCTCGCGATATCTACCGTTCCCAGAACTTTTGCCGAATCATCGGGCGCTAGTTCGATTGGTCGGAGGTCCTCGTCGTTGGTGCGAAGCGGCAAGTAGTCAACTATCGCGCCCCCATTTTCGAAGGCCTCGCTCAAACGGCTACTCCACTCGATTCCCATGCATTTCTCAAGCGCAGGAGAACGTGGGCGGGCACGCGCACGAAACGACGAAATCGCCTTTTTGGTATCGACGAGGTCGATAAACTTTTCAGCGGTCGCGCTTCTGCTTATTTGGAGCCCGGAAGCATGCGCTGCTTCGTGAATGAAGGTCTCTGGCACATGCTGAGAAATCGCGATTGGCCGAAACTCCTTTTCGACGAGATTGAGAATGCCGAGTTGATGACCGACTAGCAGAGCAGAAACATCGGCGTGAAGGGGCCCGCTTGGCACCTTGAACTTTTTTGACTCGTCGACACTCCGACTCGCCGATCTCAAAAAGCATGGGAAGGTCGTGTGCGCGGAGTCCTGCTCGTGGTTTCTCTGCGGGAACGTATAGTAGAGATGGCCGAGGCTGATTGGCGTCGCGGCCGCAACCAAGTGCGCGATGGTGTGACCCCGAGCGTAGGTTTGAAGAATATCGGACGTCGCACGCCTTTGGGTCTGGATCTGGTGGCGCACTTGGACCAAGTCCAGTGCGATGAGCCCGCCTTTGCCCTCCTTGGCAAACGTAACCATGCGTTGGAGGAGCGGCGCGGCCTCCCGCTCCAGGCCAAGGCCTATCGCCGTCTCATACGCGAGCTGAACGTACTTTGGAGTCGTGACCCCGCCTTGAACTCCTTTACGCCACAACTCGGTCGCCAACGGGCGATCAAACGCGCGGATGACGCGCGCAGCTTCGATCAAGAATTCCTTTGGTGTGTCGGTGACTGTTAACGCGAGCCGAGCGGTGTGAGTCGCGCCAGGCGTGTCGCTGGCGCCGAGTTGCACCTGAAATAGGTGAAGGAGTTGACGGAAGGTTCTTGTCGCTTCGAAAGCACGCCGTGCGTCCTCAACTGCCCGGGAAACATGCCCGAGCCGCCTCCGACATTCAATTCGCAGCTCAACCAAATCAGTTGATGGTGATCCGTCGGGCACCATCGACAGATTCCTTTCGAGCGTCTCCAGACATGCCGCGTATCGACCAGCTCGAAATAATCCGTGGAGCGCCAGCCGAAGCGCACCTTCGGTTGCCACTCCTTGAACTAGCCTTTCAGCATGATCCGCAACAAACTGCCACTCTTGTAGCCGCGCGCGAATCTCACAAAGCTCGAAAAGAACTCTCGGCTCGTGCAACTTCTCATACTCCGCACTGACCTCCTCCGCCATTGCTCGCTTAGCCGCAACAGTCAGGTCCATTCCTTTCGTTGTTCTTAGTTTCCCGATTAGCTCTTTCTGTGCGGCCCATAGGGCGCCTCCAAGGCCGGCGAACAACGCGCGATGTTCGTCCAAGAGCTGCTCAGCACGATCAAGCTCATCGGAATAAACGAACAATGCACAGAGCGCTAAACCGTGTTCGATCGTTCCACCCCTCGACAATCTTTCCGTCAGCGCTTGGATAGATTTCGTGTGATCGAAGTCATAACCTCGTTCGAGCGCCCACACGATTGCCGTGGGGTCATCTGCAGCCTTCGCAAGGCATGTCCGAGCAGCTTCCGCCGCAGCAGTCTGCTCTTCGACATGACAGCATAATGCAGCGAGATTCCAATGCAGCAGCTTGGCGTGTTCCTCCGTGTTCGTCGCGGAATCGGCAGCCAAACTAGCGAACACCTCAGCCGCACGCTTCAAACTGTCCAACTCCGCGCGGCCACGCTTCACAAAGCTCCACGGGATCGGCGTCGGCCATACCAGATGACGAAACGCTTGGGTCAAAGCGGGCGATATCGCCGCGAAGTAACGGATTTGCCCGTAAGCTTCGCGAACAGGGGGTTGTTTGCTTCCCGTCTTCATCGCCGCTTCGATTGCAGCGAGCGCTTCGGGCACCCGTCGTTCAAACAACAACGCAAGCGCTTTGTAGCGGTGAGTATCCGCATCAGGCTGCCACCCTTCCGGCAGTTTCTCAGTCGCAGCAATTACGGCCTCCGCGTTCCCGGTTTCAAGGGTCAAGCCAAGGCGAAGATTGAAGGCGTTGATCGACTTGGGTTCAGTGAGAATCCGCAGGGCATCATCACGCTTTCCCGACCGGTAGATAACATAAGCAGTAACCACCTGCACATCCGTTGCGGAGTACGTCTTCACCGCGGCATCGATCAACTCCTGAGCGGCTTTCAAATCACCTTTCAGGTTTACGACTGTTGTCGCTTCGAATCGAAGAATGCGCGCCTGCAATGATGCTTCGAGAGCGCTCCAAGATCGACTGTTTCTTATCTCGCGGATGCCGTCGAATGCGTCCTGAAACCGGTGCTGCTTTGAAAGCGCAGTGAGGCGATCTAGTTCTTTGGTCCTGGTGGCTGAAAGTTCGTTGGAGAGGTCCCCCAATTGTGCCGACATTGTCGTCATCCCTAAGACGATAGATGCTGGAATCGGTGCAACGGCTGGCTTCCCGCAAATGTGATCTGCCCAAACCTCGCCGCAGTATCGCTCGGTCAGGTCGCGATGTAGCCTGAGCTTGTCTTCGAGTTGCCTTCCACCCCACACATGCAGACGCATCCCTATTTTGCTGAGAAGTTGCTTCGCGTCTCGTATCGCCAACTGAACCCTCATGTCCGCTACGTCGCACGCTACGATTAGAATGAAACGTCGGGCCTTTGGATTTCGCCAATGTTTGCGATTGGCTTTAAAAACTGCAGCTGCATCTCGAACCAAGGGGGCCGCTACTTCGCGCCAACACTTACACTGTGCGACGTCGACTTCACCGCGGTCGTCATACTCTGCTAGCAAATCTGCACCGAACTGCGCCTGGCCATTTTTTCCGTACTCGTAGCACGCCCCAATTCCCGTTTCACGGGACAGTATCTCTCGGCATAGTGACTGAAAGTCCTGCCACGGAAGTTCGAAGAACGGCGGGACCTGAAAACGACCAAGTGGCGCGGTCAGTTGAGGCATCTACACAAACGCTGCGCGTCCTGTTATAGTAATCAAGCAAAGGTAACTTACGCACACGTAGAGCAATTGCACCGCGATTCCTTCGATGTTACTTACCACAGTCCGAATTCCTAAGCCGCGCGCCGCCTCCGTGACTGCGCAGCGATCGCCGAGAGTACTCTATTGCTCAGCGAAAGCTCGCGTTTTCGTGCGCTTAGAAAAAACTTCCGGTCGTGCACTCCGAAGCAGATATCTTGTTGGTCGCGGTAAACGAGATCGAACAGACCGCAGTCATCTCTGCCTTCAAAAAACGATCCGGCTCCGAGCCAACGCTGCGCCAAGTGGGTGACCGAAGTTATCTGTACTTGGGGGAAATTCGCGGACAGCGGGTCTGGAAAATGATCAGTCAGATGGGCTCAGTGGGTGTGGGTGCCTCTCTCCAAGACGTATCCAAGGCCATCGACCATCTATCGCCTCAAGCTGTAATCATGATTGGCGTGGCTATGGGTACGGACAGAAAGAAACAAAGTATCGGTGATGTGCTGGTGTCCAAAAAACTTACGAGTTATGAGCCGCGCAGACTCGGCGAGCGGGAGGTGATCCGGGGTGATCGGGTCTCTTCCTCGGCATTTCTCCTCAGCCGTTGCCAGACCGCCGCGCTGGTTTGGCCGCAGTCGTCCGCCGTCAAAGTAAGATATGGACTAATCCTATCAGGCGAGAAGTTGGTTGATGATCCTCAATTCCGAGCTGATCTTCTTGGTGATGAACCGGAGGCTATAGGTGTGGAAATGGAAGGCTCCGGATTGTACGTTGCCTGCGTCGACGCAGGCATACCGTGGATTATGGCGAAAGGTATCTGCGACTGGGGTGACGGTACGAAAAAATTTCAGAAGGCTAAGCGACAAACCGAGGCGGCGAATAACGCGGCCGAGTATGTCGCGCACATCGTGGGCATCGACCCGCCCTTGCTGGCACCGGCGAACCCATCGCGGGAATCCATTCCGTCGGACGTTTCAGCGCACTTTTATTGGCTAGGTAGCGATCTTGCCGATGGTGTTCATCGCGCGGCAGCGGGCGAATCTCTATCGGCGGTTCGAGAAAGCATCGTGCAAGCTCACTGGCATTTCAAGAACGCCGGCCTTAAGCAGAATACGATTACGGATACCCTCGAACACTTTGCCATCGGACTAGCGGGGCATCAGCCTGACCCCCACTGGTATCAAAACGCTGCACTTCGGCACCAAGTGCTTCAAGAAGTGATGGGCGTGAAGAAACTAGTAAATATCCACATCGACACCTTGGGCGGCGATAAATTCGTTTCACATCCACCGGCACCCGCTGTCACCGGTCCAAATCCGCCGGGGGTATCCCCAAAAGTCTAGCTCTTGGAACAGCCGAAACTCCAAGAGCTGCGACAACAATCGGCGCGCATTCGGGCCGTGACGTTGGTGCTAGAGTCGCGGGGACGAAGGAGCGATCGCCTAGATTCGATTTCCTGCCACCTCGGCCGAGTTTGGTCATTGGACGAGTCGGAGACCTGAGAAATCTAAAAAGATACCTCGGGGTCGGTGCAAATTCCGAAGGCGTCGGCGAACTTCGGGTTCTCACAACTATTCGTGGATGGCCTGGCGTGGGAAAAACCACGATTGCCTCGGCGCTCGCTCATGATGGCGACGTGCAGGAGGCATTTCCCGATGGCATTTTGTGGGCTTCACTTGGACCAGAACCGGACCTGTTCGCCACGCTTAGCGGCTGGGGCCGTGTAGTAAATTCCGACATACTACGAGCCAGTACTCTGGACGAAGCGGCAGCAGTGTTACGGGGCCGGCTTCAAAGCCGCAAGATGCTGCTGATTCTCGACGACGTGTGGGAAGCGAAACATTTTGCTCTGTTGCAAATTGGAGGTCCCGAATGCGCGATTCTGGCGACTACTCGACTCAGCCGTGTCGCTCAAGAAATCGCACCCACGCCGGAGAGTGTGGTTAAACTGGACGTGCTTACGGATGAGGACGCGCTGGCCTTGCTCGGGACCCTGGCGCCTGAGGTTTTAGACCGACACAAAGAGTCTGCGATCGAGCTAGTGCGTGAACTCGAGGGCCTTCCGCTCGCGATCCAGGTCGCTGGGCGGTTGCTGCACACGGAAAGCGTATACGGCTTCAGCATCGAAATTCTTCTGTCGGAGCTGAAAGCAGGAAAACATGTGCTATCCGCCAATGCGCCCGTCTCAGCGCTGATGGGGCACGACGATGTGCCCGCAACCGTCGATCTGCTATTGAAGAAAAGTACCGATCGCCTCGACCCTGTCACACGAGCCCGATATGCATCGCTAGGTTCATTCGCGCCTAAGCCGACGACCTTCGATCTCCGAGCCCTGACCGCGATTTGGGAGACGGACGATCCGAGGCCAACGATCCGCAGTCTAGTTGATCGAGGGCTGCTCGAATCGATTGCGGAGACCGATAGGTTTCAGATGCATGCCCTCCTCGTATGGCATGCTCGGTGTCTTTGCAGCGAAGACTAGATTTCGACCATGCGGTTCTCGAATTGGAAACCAGCGGAAAACGCATCCGCGTCAGCAACATGCCACCAGTAGATTTCAACCGCGTGGTCTATCTTCACGCCAAGCATTACTGCGAACGAGGGCGCGAGGCGGACGACATGTACATTGCTGGCGGCGACGGCGCCATTCGAGGTCTGGCCGCCTTTGATGCCGAGCGAGGGAATATCGAACTAGCGTTCTCCCGACTTTCTTCGACCGAAGATCCGAAACTACAAGCAGTGTTGATTGAGCTTGTCGAATCGGTCGCTTACGTTGGCGACATTCGCTTTCATCCGCAGCAACAGTTACGCTGGCTCCAAGCACAGCTGCTTGCGGCAAGGAAATGCGGAAATAGAAAATCAGAGGGCAACGCTCTCACCAATTTGGGGCTCGCATTGACCGACCTAGGCCGGGCAGGTGAAGCAATAGGACACTACGAACAAGCGCTGATCATCGATCGGGAACTTCTGGACAGAAAGGGCGAGGGACAAGACGTGGGAAACTTAGGGGCTGCTTATGCCGCAATCGGAGAGAGCAGTCAGGCGATTCGATTGTACCGTGAGGCGCTAGCGATCCGCCGAGAGATCGGAGATCGTCACGGCGAATGCCAGGATTTGGGAAATCTCAGCGACCAATTGGCAACAGATGGCCGGGGCGAAGAGGCTCGCGCGCTAGCCGCTGAAGCCGTAGCGCTGGCCCGAGAGATCGGGGACCGGAGGCGTGAGGGTTACGCGCGGGAAGATCTCGGCCGCGCCTTCGTCGCACTTGGTGATTCCTTCGAGGCCATGTCCAACTTCGATGGGGCTGTCGAGATCGCCCGGGAGCTGGGCGACAAGCAGGCGGAAGGTAACAGTCTCTGGCTTTCGGCATTGGCGTCCGCGGCGGTGGGACAGCTCGAGGAAGCCATAGAGAAATCAGCCCTTTCGCTTCGAATTCGGAGATCAATGGACGACTTCCGTACCTCTGAAATCGAGAAACAACTTTCGGCGTGGCAAGCCAACCGGACCTGACCGATGTTCACTTGTATCTACTCGCGCAAGGAATGCGCAACTTCCTCCGGCGAGCACATCCTCCAAAACGCACTTGGAACTAGATGGACCTCGGAGGCGATTGTCTGCGATGAGCTCCAGAAGGAGTTCGGCGAAACGATTGATGTTGAGCTAGCCGCTGCGTTGAACCCGTTCAGGTCACTCTTCAACGTGGCGACGGGACGAGGAAAGCCTGCCTCTGCGCTCCGGTGCCTCGATTCATCCGCCGGATACCAAGCGGCGCTTGAACCAGGGGGCCTTCTTGCGGTTGAAGAGCCACGAGTACAGATCAACGTGCTCCCAGACGGTTCCAAGATGCTCTCCATTGCGGCAAGGCCAGGAAATCTTGATTGGGCAGTTCACATTGCAGCTCAGCAGGTACCTGAACTAAACAAGGAGAAACTGAAGTCTGATCTACGAATGGCGAA
The DNA here is from genome assembly GCA_048498795.1 of Verrucomicrobiota bacterium. Taxonomy (GTDB): domain Bacteria; phylum Verrucomicrobiota; class Verrucomicrobiia; order Opitutales; family Opitutaceae; genus JBEHXH01. Next base: position 204,570 of record JBEHXH010000012.1, on the reverse strand, counting down.
ACCCGCCCCCGGAGGTATGACGCCTGATGAAACTGTTAAAGTTCAGTTTCGGGCTGGCGGACGGCTGTACGAGCGCGCCGCCTTGAAGGCAGTCTTCAATCTTATCGGCGCCGCGAAACTGCCGGTGTTCGATGCGGCGTTCGACCCGGTGCGGGATTTCGTGCGAACCGGAGCCGGTCAACCGGAAAACTTCATCCGGTTCGCAGTAGAGAATGCATTTCGGCCCGAAACGAGGATTGGACCTATTGACCACTACATCCTCCTGACAGTTCGCGGAAGTGAGGTCGTTGGGATCGTGCAGTTCTTCGGAGCAATCCAACACGTCGTGCGACTCGCTCAAGGATATGCCGGTCCGGCGTTCAAGATCGGTTACGTCGTAAATCCCCTGCGACACCCTGCGCCTGCAGAGTCGCGGACTCCGGAGTTTAGCGCCGCGGCGATTCCCGACTTCGATGGGCAACCCCCGAAGCTAGGTTCGCGAGTGTGGGACTGGCAGGGCGCACGGATTTCCGCAGTGATGAAATCACACCCAGAAATTCTGCTGAACGCGCAGATCGCACGAATTTTAGACGAAGTGCGCGGCCCGACGGGCGTTCCGTGGACGGTCGAAAAAGTCGAAGAGCTGAAGCGTCGGGTGGAGAATGAACTGGGTGACCCACCTGGCCCCTAGTTGCCGCGGGCTTCCGCGACGTGCTCCGTGCGGGCACAACACTGGACGTCTCCGGTCGGGCGCGCTATAGATCAAAAAATGACCGGTCCTCGTTTCAACATCGGCGCCGCCTATAACTTGGCGGAGTCTGCAACCGCTGCCCTCAAGGGTCGCTATGGCGACATCGCATTCGTGGACATTATCGACTGTTCCAGCGATCAATTCTGGACTGCTGCCCTCAACCCCACGAAGCGCACTTTGCTGCATCAATATCTCGAAGGCTGGGAGTTATTCAGCTGGGATGAGGCCTTCCCAGAACTTTCCGGCGAATACGCGCTCGTCAGCGATTTTCTCAAGGTGTGCGAGGTTTCGGTTCCCGCGTGGTTCACGGCGGAAGCGTTGCGTGATCGTGACGACCGTATCTGGGGCTTGGTCGAAAAGGCTATCCCGAAGGCGGCGAACGCCGCGTTCAACCTGTTGTTCCAAGACCGTGATTTCCTGGTCCTTTTTCACGAGATCGTTCGTCTCGCCGTGAACCACGCCGTCAAGGAGAAGAAAAATGCCAGGGCCGTCGCCCCGATCCCGAGGTGCAACTACATCCCCGAATGGCTGAAAAAAGGCGTCTACCACCGTGACCGCGGAATCTGCCAATGCTGTGGGAGAGATGTCAGCGGACTGCTGAACCTCGAAGGCGTTATTCATCTCGACCATTTACTACCGCTGTTCTCTGGCGGGACAAACGATGCCACCAATTTTCAGCTCCTTTGCCGGGAGTGCAACCTCTCGAAAGGAGGGCGGCAGATCGACTCTCGGAGCATAAATCATGGTTTCTGGTGACAGGCAGCGAAGATCGAGAATGTATTTGGCACCGGGCATCATGGTGAATCGACGTGGATGAGTGTTGCCGCAACATCGTTGGTTCGCGTTCAAAAGTCTAATCTCCACCTTCGTCTCATGCCCTCTGATCTCGCGAGTTCGCCGATAGCGCCGGTTTGGACCGGCTTTGCGGGTGCCCCGTTTCAACTCGCGCCTGAGCGGAGAGAAGAACTCCTAAAGATAATCGCAGAGCGCAACATTCAGTTCAATCTGGATGACGCCACTCATATGCTGCGATTTGAAGGCGCGAATCTCTTTCAAAGTGTTGGGATGGTGTTCGTGGGTCTGCGCGGCTTGGAGAGACTTTGGGCTCACGCCTACGGTGCCGTGTTTGTCTTCCGTGAGTTTCAGGCAGCAGGGTTCCAACCCATTATTCTTCCGTCCACTGAGGAAGGCAAAAAGACCGAGCGCCTGATCGGCTGGGCGTTGCAGGGCGAGTTGCAAGGGAACACCGCACCGTGGCCGGCCGATCTGCCCCGGCCGCAAGCGCAGCCCACGGACGAACAGCACCAGCTGACCAACGAGCTTTTCTGGGGCATCGGCGGTTTCGCCGTGCTGCACGAGATTGGGCATGTTGTGCTAAATCATACCGGCGGAACCGATGTCCCGAAGGACGTGCTCTACCGCAATGAATTCGAGGCCGACGAATGGGCCTATGATTGGATCATGCAACAGTGGCGGACGTTTGCGGATGACCCCCGCGTGGCACAAAAACGAATCATGCTGATTGCGGCGATGTTTTCGATTCTTGCCGTCCACCAGCTCTACGCGCCGCGGAAGGTCAAAAGCGCGAAGCATCCCAACACCATCGACCGGCTGCTGCGGTTCCTGATCAAGCACGCTAGCGAGGACTCGGGTTTGCGCGTGGAGTTGGGTTGGGCGGTTCCGACCACGACGATTCACACCCATCTGACCCAACTCATGAGTAAACCGATGCCTCCGGTCGATAGCTTCCGCACCTATCTCAACTCCGTGCGTCCGGTGATTGACGATCCCAACGCGGACTGAACGTATGAAGATCGATCTGCCCGACGAGCTGAAATGGGAAAATGCGCCTTTTTGCGGGCAGCCGGGAGTTTTTCAGCATTCGCTCGTCTATGTTTTGGCCGACTGCTTGCAGGGATTGAAGGTGCACCGGGATCGGACACGTCCCACTTCGCAGCATTACAACGTCCAGCTCGTGTTGCTCGCGTGCGCTTTTTTCGAGGCCGCCATGAGCCGTGGCTTGGTCAACGCTGCCCAGCATCGGCTTCGGGTACTCCCAAAATTACCCGAACACGACGCGGTGCGAAATCGGCTGGCGGAAGAAATCGACGCGTTTTTCGACGGTGAGACTTACGGGAACCCGATTCCGAAATCGGCCGCGGGCGCGACCAAGTATGCCGACGCTTCACGCACCATCCTCGGTCTGGATTTCAATGCACCGACGATCCCGAGCGAGGTCGTCAAAGCTGTTCGTTGTCTTTTTCTGTTGCGCAACATCATTGTCCACGGCCAGACCGTCCTCGCGGCCGGGACGTTTCCCGCTCGACACGAAAATCCGATTGGAGACTACCAGCTGCGGCCAACTAAGAATATCGCCGAACTCGACGCCCATCTGCGCCAACACAATCTGATTGAGCCGATGGCGATGAAGGGTGGGATCGGTTTTCCGTTCCTTTCCGAGGCAATCGTCGATCACTTCCTCCGCGGCTTGGTGGAATTCTTCCGCGCGCTGCAGGCGGGCATCACCGATCCGGCCTTGCTCCACGAATTTGGCGGCGGTCTGCCGCAATACATTTTTCCGTTTCTCGCTGGGGAGTCCTTTCCCCTCTGACTGCGAAGATCACTTCTTCCGCTTTTTTCTAATCTTGTCGTTCATGCGGGCCAGTTCGGCTCGGACTCGAGCTTCGCCATTTGAGCGCGAAATCAACTGATCTTCAGCCCAGTCGTAAAACGTGAGTTTGGTGTTGAGGGCTTGGTGCAGAAATTGTCTCCGACTGTCCGTCACGTAATCGAGGACGAATCCTTTCGCGGTTTTGTGCACGCGCGGATCGGAAGATGGCGTCGCGATCGCGAGCGTCGTCGGATTCCGCACAAGTTTACCTTTGTGTTTGATCACCTCGTGATAGCTGCAGGTGAAGAGGCGAAAGCCCATGTGTGCGCAGAATTCTAAGATGTAATCGGCGTCTCGGCGGGCTTGCGGGTCGTGTGTGTCTGCAAGTTCGTGTACCTGACCGCCGATTTGTTCGTTGAAGGCATGTTCACCTTCGGGGCCTACATGCACCACGCCGCGCGCGGCCCGCATCTGTCGGACCAAAACTTCGCCCTCCGTCACTTCCGCGAGCTTGAGGCGGAGCTCGGGCGACGCCTCTTTCGTTTTCGTCGCCGCCGCCAGCAACTCGTCGGCGCTGGTGCGCAGGGCCAGCGCAATCGCATCGAGGCCTTCCTGACTGATCCCGTTGCCACGTTCAGCGCGTTGAAGGGAGCTGATCGACACGCCGGCAATCGCGATCAGTTTTTCCTGCGTGAGATTTTGCGCGAGGCGCCTCGCCACCAGCGCTTTTCCCAGTGCCCGTCGTGCTTCGATTGTTAGTTTCATTGCGCTGCTACTCTACCATCACGACCGAGGGTTGCGCCACGTCACTTTCCCTTCACATCGAACGGTGCTGGGAAGGAGCGCGATTCGAGTGGCTCGGGTGACCGTCCTCCGGACTCGCGGCCTTTCGGCGCATTTCATTGCAATGCTGGCCGCTCGCCGGGTGCAACTGTGCTGCGCAGCACTCTTGGACCGGCGGCGTTCAAAACGGCACGTCGTCGTCGCTCGGGTTCGCGATACGGTGGGTCTTTCGGTGGCACTCTTCGCACAGGCAGTCCACGTCCCAGACGTCGTAGTCCCACGGCTCGCGGCCCCACACATAAAACGGGTGATGCACGTTCAGGATGACTTCGCTTTCAGGGCGCCGGCAACGAGCGCACTGATACCCGTGAACCTCCAGCACCTCCCGGCGGAATTCCAGCCAGCGCGAATCTTGTAGTTTCTCCCGGTAGGTCATTCCGCGACCGTGTGCGGGCACGGTGCCAGTCAAGATTCCGCGCAAACGTTCACCTCTCGCCCCTTCCCCCTCTCCTCCAGGAGAGGGGAGCCTCCCGCTGTGCGCCGGGTTCGCTCGGGCGAACCGCTCCCGGTGGTCGCGGCATGGCCCGGTGCTCGCTCCGCCGTCATCAACCCCGATGAGCGGTTCGGTTTGACCAAGGGTGAAACTCGCACGCGAATGGCCTCAATGTGACCCCCGACGAATCACTTCGTAAGCGACTCGATGCGGAATACGCGCAGCGAGAGGAAAGACTTTTCGAGCTCATGGCGCCGCTCGATGCGGATTACGCGTTCGGTTATCTCATGCAAATGGTCCGGGTCGGCAATCAGACCACTTTCGACCACGATACATTGCCGGCGCTAGTCGAGTTCGCGGCGTATTATCTCTATCCGAGGTTTGGGTTGGGCGGAACCCGTGATGGAAACGAAATCGAGAAGTTCCTTACGGCGTTAAAGGAGCTCAATTCGCGCCGTGCTTTTCGCGTAATGCGGCTCGGCGAATCGCTCGAAGGCGAGTTTTCCGATGCGGCCTACCGTGCACGGCTCCAAAATGAATTCGTGCGCGGCACCGCGTTCCCGATCCAGACCCGCAAACAGATCCTCGGACTCTTTGCACCGTTTGAAGCCGAGTTTATCGCCATCGCCGGCGTTTCGCCCGCACGGATCGTTGCCGTCATCGACTCGTTCGCATCACTCGCCCAAGCCCAAGCAGATACCGGCCGAGCCAAATATCGAGAGGCCATGGCCCGGCTCGACGAGGTCGCCACGCGTGAGGGCGACGGCTGGGTCCCGAACGGGGACCTTGATCGCTTTCGCATGGTGACACGCGAAGTCGACGCCATCCTCGAGGCTTCGCCTTGGTATTTCTTCGTGACATTGGAAGCTGCGCAGTCGCGGGTGCCGGAATTGACGGCGGCGGAATGGGACGCCTTCCAGGCGCTATGTGGGATGACGGCCGCCGCACGTGGCGCCATTCGCGAGGCCAACGAAATCCGCCAGCGTCCGATCTTCTTTGTCCCCGAGCATGGCTTCACCGTGCTCCATTTGTCGGCGGCATTTGACGCCATTTTCGGCGCATTCGATCGACTCGGCCGCTCGAACTCGATCCTCCGCGATCGTTACGGTCACCACATCGCCACGTGGATGGAACGAGAGGCGGAGCAGTTTTTGCTCCGACTGTTTCCCGCCGATCACGTTTATCGGAACCTCGACTATCCCGACCCCGACAAGCCTGGCGCCACGGCCGAACTCGATCTCGCTATTTCGTGGGGAGGGTTCTTTTGCTCGGTCGAACTCAAGGGGCGCCAATTTCGAGCCGACTCCCAACAGGGCGACGAAACTTCGCTAAAGAAAGACCTACGGGCGAATATCGCGGAGGGTTTTTGGCAGGCTCGCCGAGTCATCCGCTATCTGGAATCGGTCGCCGATGCGAGGTTGGTGGAGCGGGGAACCGGTCGGGTGCTAGAGCTCTCGCGCGTCCGCAGCAAACGGTGCTTCCCCATTGTCGTTACGCTTGAACACTTCGGGGGGCTGGCGACGCAACTGGCCACAACCGGCGGCGCACGCTGGTTCGGCGGCGGCACCTTCCCTTGGTGTCTCAGCTTCGCTGATTTTGATCTCGTAACCCGTTTCGCGGGTTCGCCCGACGTGTTGCTACATTACGCGCAACGGCGCATCCAACTGCAGGAATCGCTCAAGGATATGTCGGGCGACGAACTGGACCTGTTTGCGCACTACCTCGATGGGCGGCTCCATCCATCTTACTACTGGAACAAGACGGAAGGCGGTCGCGAATTCTCGATGATGACGATTAGTGGAGGATCGGAAAAATTTGAGGCGCGGCTCAAAGCGGAGGAAGAAGGCACCGCGCCGTTGCCCGAAATCCGGCTGGACGTTCCCGCCAACTTTGCGCTGGTGCTCGAAACCTTGCGGCAATCGGGCGACGACGACGGCCGGTCGATTGCTGTCTCGCTGTTGGATCTGTCTCCGCACGCTGCGCATCGTTTAGATGCCGACATCTCGCGGATCCAAACCGTTGCGATGCCGTCCGGCAAATTGCCGCGCACCACTTTCCTTGAGGATGGCCTGTTGGTGTTGGCGATGAGCAACCGGGGTGTAGAGCCGGCCACATTCCGTCGCCAGCTCATTGAGCGCACGGTGCGCGAGAAATATCGGAGCCGCGCGGTTCGTGCGGTCGGCCTTGGATTCGATCCAGCCCATAGGGTGCGCTTCGTCGGAGCCGTCTGGTTTGAATTCCCCTGGGCGCGCGACGAGGAGTTGGAGCGCATCCTCGGCGCCGAGGTCACCAAATTTCTTGCCCGGCCCGGACAAAAGAAACCGGGTCGAAATGATCCCTGTCTTTGTGGGAGCCAGCGCAAATTCAAACACTGTTGTATCGACCGGGTGAAATTCATGGCTGAAGATTCGGGCGCTTAGCTCTGCGGTCCCATGCCGACGATTGCCGAAGCGCTTCATTTCGCCGCACAGAACTTGGACTTCCTCTCCAAGGAGCGCATCGACGCGCGCGCCGCCCTGGTTGAATCCGACTTCGCCGCCGTTGGCCTCAAGTATTCGTTGGCGTGCCAGAAAATACCGGTTCCCCGGTATCGCGGCATGGTGCTGCCGTATGCCAGCTACCAGCTGATCGGCAGCGAGTGTGACATTAACCACGCAGTGAGCGGCGACCGGCGGCATACGTCCATGGGCGGTGGGGGACTTGACCGCGAGTGCTTGTTGTATTTTTCGAAGATTTCGGAATGGGCGCACACGCACATTCCACATCTGTGGCCGGCAAAATTTCGCGACGATTTGCGGGATCCCAACAAGCACTTGAACACGTTGGCCGAAGTCTGGTGGCTGGCACGATGCATTGGCGCGGACTTCAAAACCGCCGAGTATGGCGTCCCAGTCGATCAAGCCCAACCGCAGGGCAAAAACTTCGACTGGCGTGTGAAACTATCCAGCGGTGTCATTTTGAACCTGGAGGTGAAGCGGCGGCTCGGCGACATGGCGCGCGCCATCGACGTCCCGAAATTCAAATGGAAGACGGTCTTCGATGACCTCGCCAAATTTCCGCCGGCCGCGCCGCCCGACCGGCTCAACGTTGGATGCATTCGTTTGTTTGGGTCCATTTCTCGTGACGTCGTTCTGTCGGCCAAACAGTGGCTCGAAGCGAATCAGCTCGTTTCGGCATTGGCGCTTCATGGGCCGACGCTGAAAGACGGCGAATCGTTCGTCATCATTGCTCAGCCGAATCTGGGTTACATCGGGCATTTTCTCGCGCCACCAGATCACGAGGACGAAACCTACATCGCGCCGTTTTGGTTTGCGCGTGACATCCCGGGCTTGGATTTGCCGCGCGTCACGTGACCTTAATAATCGGAATGCAATGCAACGATGGCGTCCTCATCGCCAGCGCTGCGCTGGATTCAAGCCGGAATCGCCCAAAGTCAATAGGTCGTCGCAGTCGCTGATCCGCGTCGACGCGAGCAACCTCACCGAATCGTTCCCGTTGGTCACGGCGGTGCCCGGTGCTCGCTCCGCCAGAATCCCGAAGGCTAGTGATGGTCGTCAGCCTGATCGTCCATCCGCCGCGCCCCGGCTTCGTATTGACGGGCAAGCTCGCGCAGGGTCGCGGCTACCCACGGCCAGCGCATCTGGCACGAATCGGCGAAACTGTGATATTTCTTGGCCCGATCTCGTTCTTGGTCTCCGCCTTCATGCGGGCCGCGCATGGTTGCACCTCCGCCGTTGAAGATCGCGACGCGGAATCCATCGAGGATCGCCGGAGTTCCGATCCGCTCCGCCGCGTCCCGGATGGCGATAACGGGCCAAGAGCCGTCCGCCTCACTGGGCGATGAGGCGAACAGTTCACCGATGAGCGAATCGCAGGCATCAAGGCGGCCGTTCGCGCCGCACAGACGGCGGGCTTCGTCGATCCATTTATTCAGGGCCACGTGGTCCGGGCCGCCTTGCGCGATCACCGCGGGGTGTTGCTTCCAGGAGTTAAGCAACTCGCCCGCGAGCTGAATTTGACCCGGCGAGTGTTCGGATTGCGCCGCGCTCTCGGCCGGCTTTGGACCGAGCCGACGATAGACCATCGCGACGCAGCAGGCGAAAAACGCGGGGTCGCGCGCGAGCTCGCGGTGGAGGAATTTTGGGGAGGCTGACCCGTGCCGCAGCAGCGGCAGATAGGCCCACTCGAGCTTCGCGGCCCGGGCCTCGTCGACATCGGGAGCGTTCTGCAAGAAAGTCAGTGTCTCTTCCAAATCGTGGACCGTGTGCGACACGTCGCGCTCGCGACCGGCCGCCTCGTTGATCGGCGTGATCGCTTGCTCCAGCACCAGCGCGAGCATATCCGCGGGCAGCGTCAGCTTCGTGTGATAGACCATCGGCACGTAGTCCGCGGCCTCCAGAGCGCGGCCGTGCTGGAGCAACTGACGGGTTGCCGTTTCGGCCTCGGCGGCGGTGAGCCCGTGCGTGCGCGGCATGATCGCGCCCCAGTAGCGGGCGCTGACGTCGGAACCGAGGGCGTTGGTCATCGTCCACGTCCGCTGGCCAAAGGGCAGCACGGACAACAACTGCGCGGCGGCTTGCGGGCTCCACGACGACAGCGGGAGTGCCTCGACCCAGGCCCACGACTGCGCGTAAAAAGTCGTGCTGGCGTAGCCTTGCGCAAACGTGTTCGCCGCCGGGCGCGGGTCGTCGAGGTAACGCGGCAATATTGTGCGCCAGTCGGAGACGAGGCCGCTCGCCGCCAGCGTGTGGCCCACGGCCCACGGATACGGCACGGTCACGGCGAACTCCACGACGGCGTCGAGGCCGCCAGCCCGGAAAATTTCCTCTACGGCTTCCCGCTTTTTCGCTTCGTGCAGTTTCTCCTGCTCCTCGTGCGACAGGTTCATGTCGCCCATGTGCACGTAGTGGTGCTCGAACAGCCAGCGGCGCCGCGTCGCCGTGGAAGTCGGCGCGAGATAGGCGACAACTTCCTTCACTTTGGCGAGCCGGTCCGCCGACATGCGCCAGTGGGCCTTGGTGAAATACTCGTGGTCGCGCACCTTCCGGTCCAGCGCAGTCCACAGCGCCAGCCGCGACGGTTCGGCCAAGGCGTTGAGATCCAGCGTACGCAGGTGCGCGGCCAGCGCGTCGAATTCCTTGGGCGGCAGGTGGTCGAATTCCTTCGCGAGTTCCAAGAGCCGGGCGTCATCCCCCTGACAAAGGGTAAAAAGGCGCGCAGCGATCCACTCGACCTGACGCACCTGCACATCGCGCGGCACCCGCGGCGATTTGACCGACGGCCACTCGCGCCAGCGCGGCGGGTAGGTCGCGGAGCCGGTGTCGGTGCCTTTCGGCAGGAGCGACATCAGAAGCCGCCAGCCTTCGGCCGGCACGTGGCGAATGATTTCATCGATCACCTCGAACCGTTGTTCCGCGGTCGCCGCCGTCTGCGGGAACCAAATCCGGAAAATCGAGTGCAGCATGTCGCGCGGGCGCGGGCCGGAATTGCCGCCGGGGTCGATCGCCACGAGCCGCGCTAACACGAGCGCCGTTCGGGTAAGATAATCCGGGTGCCACGCGAGAGCGCCGAGCGCCCAGACCAGATGGTAATGCAGGCTGCCGCCAAACACTGCGTTGCCGCCGTCGACAAAAAGCGCCAGCAGGGCAGGCTGCGGGGAGCCGACGTCGCGTTCCACCGCTTCCAAAAACTCCAGCGGCGCGGCTTCCGCGAGCAGCGAAAATACCGGTGCCAGCGAATACCACCGCTGCGCCGTGATGCCCGGGGCGACCAGATCGCGGACGATCCGCCGCGGATACCAGAGAACCGCGTCCGGGGGCAGCGCAGGGAACGGGATGAGATCCGCACCGAGCAGAGCAAGCGTCTGGCCGACGCCTTCACGCAGCTGCGCCGAATGCCGCGGGAGCTTGTCGTAGATGGCGGCGAAGACGCGTTCGTCGACCGGCATGTCGAAACGCGGATCGTCCTCGGTCAGCACCGTGCCGGCGAGCTGGGCGAACGCATCGAGCTGCGTCCACGTCAATTGGGGCGCGAGGTGCAGCCAGGCGTCCTCGCGGGAAAGAAAATGCCATTGCGTCCCGTTCCGGCGGAACGGGCCGTCCGGTCGCGCGAGCCAGCTCGCGGCAATTGCGAGCGCTTCCTCATAAGGGCGCCCGGTGACGCTCGCCACCGCGGCCCGGTCCGCGGGCTTCGCGTCATCCCAGCTTCCGAGGAGGACGAACGGAGCCAGTTTCGCGGCCTCCGCCGGTTGGGTCCACGCCGGGCCGACGTTTCCCATGTTCGGTGCGGCCAGCCGCTGGAGCACAAGGAGACTGCCGCCGGATTCGCGCGCCCAGCGGCCAGCTGTCGCTTCAGGAAATCCCGCCGCCACGAGCCCCTGCTCCAATTCGTGGCGCCATGCGCGCGGCAGCCGGATAGAATCCGATTCCGCATGGGTGCTGTAAGGCCGGTGGGTGATGATGTGATGACCGCCTTTGACCGCGCGGGTGATCGCCGCGCGATCGACCGCGAGTTCCGGCGCCGGGAGAAACACGAGCGGCTCCGTGCTCGTCGAAAGTTGGCGGAGCGCGTCGGCAGAGCTGACGATCACCGCTCGCGCCGGCAAGGCGTCCTCCTCGCCTTGGGAACCGTGCACCGCGGCCACGAAATCGATCACCTCCTGGACCGACAGCGCGGCGACGCGCACTTCCTGCGGCGGGCCGGACAGGGCTTGGTTCAGGCTGTCGCGGGCGGCGATCCGTCCCGCGAGGAACGCCGCCGCCGGCAGTGGCGGCTCGGTCAGCTGATGCAATGTTTCCCAATGGTGCGTGAGATCGACCACATCGGCAGGGCGCTTACCGAGGGAACGGGCGAACCAGATGTCGACCGCCCACGCGATTTCCAGCCAGTGCTCCAGATCGTCCGAGTCGAGCACGCGGACATCGCGCCACGGACCGGCTTTGCGGCGCGCCTCAGCCCATTGCTGCCGCCCGATCCATTTGCGGGGCGTCACGAAGACGAAGGTGCGTTGCGCAGCCTCGGCCGCAGGCGTCGCTTTCGTCCGCTTCTCGAAATTCTCGTCCGCCTTGGCCTCGGGATCGGCGCCCGTGCTCATCTCCCAGACGCTCTCGCCATCCGGCACCCACGGATTTCCCTGCGCCACGACGAGTTCGCCGTCCCAGCCGGGCCGTTGCACGCCTTCCTGTGCCGGGAACCGAAACACGCTCTGGCCTTTCGTCGTCGCCCAGATCAACCGGCGCACGAGCGCCGGCAGGCGGAGACGCGCGTCCGCGTGTCCTGACCACTGCTCGAGATCGACCGCTTTGGTCCAGCTGGAATACACGAGCAAACCGTGAGGGGGTTGGTCGCAAACGCAACCGGGCAAGGAGCCGCCGGCTCAGGTCTGGCGCGTCCGGCGCCGGCGATGCCGCGCTGTGTAATTCCCCTTTGAGTCCGCCGTCCGCTGTTGCAGCGTCCGTGCATGGTTAAACCGGCACCGATTGGATACGCGAAAAAATTCGAGGGCTTCATCCGCATGTGCGATGAGGCGAAGGCCAAAGGCCTCAAGGTGATCGTCGTCGCGCATCCGTCGGTGATCGGCGACAACTACGATGAAGTGATCGAGAGCCTTTCGCGCCTTGCGCGGGCCGAACTCACGCTGGCGATCACAAAGCCGGAATGAGGATTCGCCGCGCTTTTTTTTGCGTCGAAAAAATTTTCCTGACTTTTCCCGAAACAGCAAAAACCGGCTGAAAGGCTACCTCGGTTCGATCCCTATCAAGAACTATTCTCGAAGTCAGGAAAACTGACGCTTTCGTATCTCGCTCGGTTCACGCGCGCTTGGAAAAAGTTTTCCAGACTAGGGGTATAGTTCGCGTTAATTTCAAATTGGCTGCCCGCCGTGGATTCGAACCACGAACGTCGTAGTTCAACGGGCAGTAAGCTGCATCTCAAAACAGCGCCGAATTATGCCGCAGACTTAATAACCCATCAAAGGCAGATTCTCGACCTTACGGCACAACTCAGCATGCGGCATATCTCGAAAGCCTCGTCCCGCGCGAGAAATCCGGTCCGTAACGCGACTTCCCGCTCAAGCGAATCCGACGCATCGAGGTATACAGCAGCACTTGGTGCGCCGAGTAACCGCAGAAATCCCGGACTTACTTCACGAAATAATTCATGGGAAAGCATGTCGGAGCGAGACAGGTCAACTGACGACACCATAGATCGCACTCGATAGCAATTGCCGAAAAGTCAAAGCGCGGCTTGGAGATACGCACCCCACTACCCATCAAGGTGCGCTAAATTGATGGTCCACATACAAACGCCCAGGAAACACCACCTCACCAATCAAATCAATATGCTCCCCCAAATCTTCCGTGGTTATGCAGAGGGAGCCCGTCGGTTCTTCACAAAACTGCATATTAATCCGATACAACGGTGCTCTGCCTGGCTTGGCCTCGAGCAAATTGACCGCACAAGTGACGAGCTTGTTACCAATTCGGAATGCACCTACACCCGGAAATAGTTCGCGTCGGGACGTGTCAACTATGATCCAATCTCCTTTGCCTAGATCACGAAAGGGACCCGAATCTTCCACTTGGAAACCAGCCAAGCTGGCCAAATTTGCTGCAGGAAAGAGTTTTTCCGCAACATCGCGCCGTATAAAACAAATGATACCAATCGAAACCAAGCCCCGTCTCGATGTTGAACCGTGGCCGGTGGCTCGGTTTTCATGGATCGGAATGTAATCTCCTCCTGCACCAACAACTGCTGGTGCAATAAGGGGTCCAGATGTAGCAGAACCTTCGCCCGCAACCAGCCACCCCACAGGAACCTTCATCGCGTTTGCCAGCGAAACTAGCGCGGCCCTACCTGGCTCACTGCCATTCAGGTATTTTGATATCATCGGCCGGTTCAAACCGGCCTCGTCGGCAAGAGACGATTGGGTACCGGCCTTAACGACACCCTGTCGTAAACGGTCAATGAATGCCAAGTCATCGCTAGACAGATCTGGTTTCATAAGAAGCGCGCTTGATGAATCGTCGTGCGTGTCATCGCCTACTTGGAAACGAAGGATATGAACTAATGATTTTCAGTTGGGGTTCGTCGCGTAACATTCGGCAAGCGAGCTTTCATCGGCGACAATTGGCGTATCCAGTGGTGTCGCGTTCGCAATCTTGGTTTTGGAACTTTCAACAGTTCCTTGGAAATTCGGGACCGCGGGCACTGCATTTCAGCCTCCAGGCGTAAATGCGTCCAAATGCGACAGGTTTCAAAGGCATACATTTTCCTTTGGTTATTTCTTATTTTTACCTTGTGTTCCTTCTTTTACCACGCACAGTCTGGCCTACTTCTGCAGCTGGCAGCCCTACCCCATGCAAAAGTCTTCCCAAGCAACGGCTTCACGCGATCGGTGGAATCCTGCAGCGCCATCACACGAGAATCAGGTTAAACGAGGAGTGTCAGTGGCGACTCGCGCACTCTTGGCGAAGCGGATCGGAATCTTTTCCACAAGGGCTTCGCACTAACAAAACGTCGCCCGCTCCTCGGTACTGTGCCCAACACGATTACAGAGGAGGGAATTCTGAAAATGACCCGAGAACTGGGTCTAAGCGAGGAGGTGACGCAGCGTGTGATCCACATGTGGAAAACAGGACCGGTTCGCGAACCGTGTACAACGCGGGCAGTGACAGGTAGATTCTTCAGTCGAATCATGGGCGACTGCATCCCGTTTGGCAGTCGCACATGCGAGTTGAGCTTCCTTCGTGAAGCACACGACCCAGCTTCCGAAACGTGCCTGGTTCTTGCAGAGCCCTTAGTAACAAAGGTGACCTGTAACGTTAAGTGCGGTGCATTGGTGGCGAAGAGCAATTATACGCCGGACTACTTCGTCCTCTCTCCCAAATGGACCGGGTGTGTCCAATGCAAATGGGAAAACGAGATCGAGTGGATTCTTAATCCCGCCAATCCCAAAAGCAAGCCGGGCTATTTTGTGAAGAGAAACGGCATATGGACCGCACCGCCCTGCGACCAAGCAATCGAAGCGCTAGGAATGAAGCACAAGATGTTCGTCATGACCAGTGATCAAATCACGATGATGAACAATCTGGAGTTTCTCGAAGACTATTTCGATGAACCGAAGGGAAATTACCACCTTATCGCTGAAAAACGGATTCTGGCAATGGTAGCCCACAATCCAGGGATTCCGCTCTGTGAAGTACGAGACCAACTTCCCATAGAAGAACGCGACACCCTGTTCTTCATGATCGCCCAGCGAAGCCTCTTTGCAGACATTGATAAAGAGCCCATCTGCCCGAATTATCGCGTTCCTTTATATACAAACAAGGCAACCTTTCACCTCTCGGGTCTATTCCAACTCGAAACGGCGGCGAATGACCACCCACAATCATTTATTTCAATTCGAGCAGGCACCGAACTCCGACTCGACTCCGAACCCTGCCGCATCACCACAGTCGCAGCCAACCTTATCACTTTAGAAAAGGGCGGAGCACGCGTGGATATGTTAGTAAGCGAACTCGAGCGCATGCTAAAGAAGGGCAGGATAACTCCGGAAAAGAATGCGCCGTCCAACGGCCTCCGAGAGGCTGCTGAAAATATCCTTCGTAAAATGGATCCTGCCGACTGGGACGCCATCTACGAGAAACACCTGGTGATTCAGCCCTACCTCAATGCGCATACAGCATACGAACGAAAGAAACTTCCACCCAAGACTCGAACCGTTTTTCGGTACCTAGAAAACTATCGCAAAGCGCAGGTAGAGTTCGGCAGTGACTACGGAATTCTCGGACTACGCGAAAAACCACGCCCAGGAAACGCCGGCTCGAAGCTCGAAAAAACCGTGGTACAGATAATTAATGCGGTGATCGACGAGCGCTTTATTAAGAAAGAGAAAATAACCAAGGAGTTGGTTTGGGGTGAAGTTCAGCGACGGTGCCAAAATCATAAACCATCGCTCAGCCCACCAGGCCGAAAGTCGGTGATGCGCCAAATCAAGCTCCGGAGTAAAAATTCAATTCGACGGGCACAAGAAGGAGAAAAAGCGGCGTCGGTTTACGATGGCGCAGTATGGGACGATGCGTCTGACGGATTGAGCTTCGAAGGTGAATCTGCGTGGGGAGTAGTCCACATCGACCACACACAGCACGATTGCGAAACCGAGAAAACCGCAGACGACCTCTCTCTCGGCCGACCATGGCACACCGTAATGGTTTCACCTCGGTTTCGCCGTTTCCTCGCCGTCGTTTCGAGCTATGAACCTCCGAGTTACAGGTCGTGTCTAGCGGTGCTACGTGAATGCGTTCGTCGCCACGGAAGGTTACCAAGTATTGTCGTTACCGACGGAGGCAGAGAATTCCGCTCCTCCTATTTCCGAGTGATGTGCAAAACATTCGGGATCTCCCACGCATTTCGGCCGCCAAGAAAGCCACGCTGGGGCTCCGTCCTTGAGCGGCTGAATCTCACCATCAACACGCAGCTCTTACACAATTTGCCGGGAAACACAAAGTTGATGAAGGACCCTCGGCGAGTGTCCGCCTCACACTCGCCTAAAAGACTCGCCAGGCTCTCATTGTCCCAACTCGCAGACCTCCTCGAGGCGTACTGCTATAAAACCGTCGACACGCGTGCCAACCTAACCACCGGGATAAGTCCACGCAGCGCATTTGAATCCGCCCAAACCGCCGGCGGACCACGAAGCCACAAGATCATTTTCTACGACGAAAATTTCCTGCTAACCACCATGCCCTCCACCAAGACGGGACATGCAACAATCTCGAATCGTCAGGGAGTGACTATCAACTATCTCCCATACTGGTGCTCGGAGATGAAGCTGGAAAAAAACCACGGAAAATCTGTGCCCATCAAGTATGATCCGTTCGACTGCAGCCGCGCGTGGGTACACATAGACAACGAATGGATACACTGCAAAAATAGGGAATTTTCCTACAACTTCAAGGGACTAAGCGAGCGGGAAATCAAGACAGCTAGTATATATCTTCATGGAGCAGCACGGACTTTCCGCGAGAAGCGCCGCGCTGTAAATGCAGTAACACTAGCCTCCTTTTTTCACAAGCATGTATGGACTTTGGAGGGAAAACGAGATCGAGCGCGCGCCGAAGCGAATCAACTCGCACGCAGTGACAAGCGTCGCGGTACAAAACCACCCAGACAGCAGCCGCCGCCGCCTTCGCAACCCACCGAGTGGTCTATATTTCCACCGAAGACGACTTCGCTGCAATCCAGCGGACTGAAAGGATACTCTGAATGAAGGCGAAACCAGTCGATCTTGAGAATTTTCCTCTAAGAGACCGGACAAGGACGTTCGACCACCCACATCTTTTGCACGCGCTGGAAGAGTTGAGACTATTCCACAAGTCACCAATCGAATCCTCATTCGCAACGATACTAGGTGCGACAGGTTCCGGGAAGACTCATCTCGTAAAAGCGTTCAAAGCCATGGTCGAGAAGGAGTGCGCGAAGGATATGCAAGATCCTCAGTGCTTACCGATAGTATATTGCCGGTTCAGAACCACTGCCGGAAAGAAATTCAACTGGACAGACGCCGTCACAGATCTGTTAACAGCTAGCGGGCACATCAATCCACGTTTTGACGATTTAGGTGACGGCCGCCGCAAGTGGATCAACAGTATAAAGCAACGCAAGACCCTCATGGTGTTGATTGACGAGGCATTCCATCCGATCCTAGGCATTCCGGCCGACGACACTCGAGCCAACCGCGCGCAAGCAGATGTGTATAAATCGTTGGTCGACGACACTCCAGCGAAGTTAGCTCTCGTATCATCTTACGAAATTGGCCAAATGATAACGGTAAATGGTGCCGCAATCCGACGTAACAGCCCAATCCACTTGCGGAGGTATAGGAACTCACTGAAAGAGCGCGCCCAGTTCACCGGAGTCTTGCGCGACATGGACGCGAGATTCAGTGAATACTTCGATTTCAGCCTAGAGGCTAACGAAAAACTTATCTATCGCGAGTGCATTGGCCTGATCGGCGTATTGCGCGATTGGCTGGTCAAAGCGTCGGTCGTCGCCCAGACCAGCTCTGCGGTGAAGATCAACTTGGGTCACCTTTCTACTGCCCGCAAAGATGATTGGGAGATAGCCGCTATTCACGATGACGTGAGGTCTAGCGAGAAGCAATTCTATGACTCCAAATCTTCCAGTCGCGGATTGGGGGACCGCCTTGATCAAGAAGCACAGCAGCTCAGCCACGAAGAGCGTGCTGAGTCGAAGGGGAAGACTTAGAAGCCATGGAGCGATCTCGCCTGATGAGCCCGGAAATAATTGGCCTCGGCGGCCCTCACGCGGAATCACTTATCAGCTATGTTACACGAGTTGCTGCGATCAACGACCTAACTCTCGGGCAATTGTTTTTCGGGAGTTGCATCTCCGACATTGCCCGGGAAATTCCTCTTTTCGCTCAACTCCAATCGGAAGGGCGAAAGTGTTTTACGCGAGGTAATCTCAGCGTCTCTAAAGCAGGCTACCGGATCGCGTCCACCCTTTCTGCATTGCTTGGGAGACCCCAACTACCACTTCTTCATTGGGCGACTCGGCTACGCGGTTTCTCCTTTGCGAGGTTCCTGCGAGAAGATGAGGTCTATTGCCCTATTTGTATTAGCGAAGACCCGATCCCCTATCAACGTATGGCATGGGAACCGGCGCTCAGCCAGATTTGCGCATTACACAAATGTCGCCTAGAATGTTGGCGGCACGGCAGGCGAACCCTTGCCGCCGTCCAGACTGACGCCACTCTGTATCGCGAGAAATGCGTAGTTGAACCGAGAAAGGCAGATCCGAGACCAATTTGCTCACCAGCGGAGGTCCTAATCGACGAACAACTTGCCTGTATCGTCCCTGCAATAACTCGGGGAGAAGACGACCTCCCTTGTAGCTTTCATGCTGCAGAATGGATCAAGGAAATGTCATACGTGCATCGATGCCGTGAGCCGGCTTCAGGCAATTCCATTGCTCGGTTATTGGGTATCTCCAAGGGAACTGTTTCGCATTGGAAAAATAATAAATCAGAGCCGGCCCTGTCTCGGGTAATCGAACTATCCATAACAGCCAAGGTCCCATTATTGAACTTCCTTCGAGGCCAATTTTTCCTGAAAGAAAAATGCCATCGTAATAATGGTTCCACGGCTTGGGCGCGAAAACGTCTTTCGAATGATGATCGTGTAACCGCGATCCAGCACGTGCAAGAGACGGCTAGCCAATATCCTACGCGCTCGGTAGGTAAGATCGCTCACCAGGCAGGAATAGACCGTCACACACTATCTAAGATAGCTCCAGAGCTATTTTTCAACATTCGAACTACCTGCGCAGCCAACCGGAAGAGAACAAAGAACGCAAAGCGTGGTTGGTTTTTCCGCAGAATTGATCGCTACGTTTCGGACTGTCTTGGCAGGCGAGAAATGCCGACGTGGAGGGGATTAGCGGTGTCGCTGTCTAAACCCGGCATCCTGCGCGAAAAGGTGAGACGCCTCTATGCAGCGGACGCAGTTCGTCGTGGGCAAGAGGCGATGCGCTCGCTCCCCGAACAACTACTTCTCGATATCACAGAGTGCACACCCAACGCCCACAGCCACTTGTGAATTCAATTCTGGCCCCTGCTCTTACAACGCCCCGACGCTACTCCGCCTTGATGAGTCCAGACCCGATAGGTCTAGGAACCCAAGAGGCGGAATCTGCTATAAGCTACTTTTGTCGCTTGGCCAAACTTAATGATGTCAAGCCAACCCAGATACTACAGGGATCCCCACTCATCCCCCTCACCACTAGTCAACCCGATTTATTGAGGCTACAGGCCTGGGGGCCGAACTTCTTCCTGGAACGTCATGTTTCAACGTCGGAGACTGGCGCCGATTTTCTTTCAACCTTGGCCGATATCATAGGGCGCCAGGAAATCAAACGGACCAGCTGGCGCCTCATATTTCCCGATTTCTCATTTCACACATTCAATAAATCGTTTAATTCATGGTGTCCCGATTGCCTTGGTACGGATACAGTTCCCTATGGTCGAATGCTTTGGGAAGTATCACAGGTAACTGAGTGCCCAATTCATTCTCGACCGCTCGAGTCAGAATGCAATTCGTGCGGTTTTCGAGACCCCTTGGTTGGGAGACTTGATCCATTGAAGTGTCGTCGATGCAAAGCCGACCTGCGTGTGGTCGGCCGAGTCAGCGAAGGTCGCGATCATTTTTCTATAGTGTCCCGAGAGATCGCGGCTCTGGTTGCAATAGTGACGTCTACCAAACAACCATTCTCCTGTCAGCGGGAGGCATGCATGCAGTGTCTGCTCCGTTTGGCTGGTCAAACGGACGGCCGAGTCACATCTGCAGCTTCTCGCTCCCTTCAAATTGGATTTTCGGAGCTAAGCGGATGGGTCACGGGGAGACATAGGCCAAGGCTCTCACGATTGATTGACGTTGCCGTGACGAATGGGATTCCACCATTGGCACTTCTGGACGGCTCGGCACGCGGACCGATTCAGCACACTAAATTTGGACGCAGAACGTCCGCCTTGAGTTCACGAATTCCTGCGCCCGAGATTGAGCGCTTCGAAGCAAATTTGCAAAAATGGCGCACAGAGTTCCCAGATTGGGGTATAAAAACAATGGCGCGCAAATTGAAAGTCAGCCCAGAGACACTCGCTAGATGTCTCCCGGAATTGGTTTCACAGATAATAAAGGATCGTTCAGTTGCCATGGAACGCAGCCGCAAACGTAGATGGAAGTGGTTTAGCCAACGCGTTGACCGCTACGTTCGAGTCGCCAAGGAGTCAGGCACAATGCCAACCGTTATCGGCACACTCTCTGTATTCAAGGGTCACGGATTCATGTATAATCCGAAGTATTCCTCCTATCTCTTCGACGCCGTGCGTCGGACAAAAAGGGCGATGGCCGGCACGACTTCACAGGCCAAGCGTTGAGCTTACTGTTTTTCGCCCAAAAGCTAAGCGGCGCAGAAGGCTCGCCCTGAGCAGGTGCCGCGATGTGCCTTGATCTTTGAGGTGCCTGAGCATCCCGTGAATTTCACTTTGCAGCAGGGCGGCACGTTCCCCAACGCGGCATGGTGGGTTCAGCAAAACAATGGCACCCATATCGGAGCCGATTTCTTCAGAGGAGCCAGCCCTCGTGGGGCCAATCTTGAGAGCGCTAGATCGCTAGTTTTCGTGATGCCTATCTCTCCTCTGAGACATCCGTAGATTGCCAACTCATGAGGCGATTTTCCGGATTCTGCCAAATTATGGGGGCAACTCTGGGCGAGCAAAACCCCCGTCTCCTCTGAACGAATGCCAACTTATAGGGGGTCGCGCTGCCAACTCATGGTATCCGCGACAGTGCCGACCGCCAATCCCTCACTCCGCCCGCAGCGCGATCAGCGGATCGATCCGGCTCGCGCGCAGCGAGGGCACCAAGCATGCGAGCGTCGCGATCAACGCGAATACCGCCGCCACACCGCCGTAAATCACCGGGTCGAGCGGCTGCACATTAAATAGCAGCGTATTCAGTAGGCGGGCGACGCCGGCCGCGGCGGCGAGTCCGACCACGAGACCGATGCCGACGAGCGTGAGCCCGCTCCGGAGGATCAAGCGGACGACCTGCACCCGCTGCGCCCCGAGCGCCATGCGGATGCCGATCTCGCTCGTGCGCTGCGTGACCGCGTACGCGAGCACTGAGTAGAGGCCGAGCGCGGCGAGCCCGAGAGCGATGCCGGCAAAAATCGCCGTGAGCGTGGCGACGATCCGCTGCACGCCGAGGCTCTGCGCCATGTTCCCCTCCATCGTCGCGAAAAACGAAATCGGCTGGTCCTTGTCCACGCCCGCCACTGCCGAGCGCATGATCGCCTGCAGCGCCGCCGGGTCGCCATCGGTCTTGGCGATGATCGCCATGCCGGGCCGGCCGAGCTGGCGAAAGGGATAGTACACCTCCTCCGGCACGGGCGTGCTGAGGCCGAGGGATCGCACATCGGCAATCACGCCGACGATCTCGTGGCGGACGTCGCCATTGGGTCCGCGCATGAGCACCTTGCCGATCGCCGATTCGCCCGGGAAGACATGCTTCGCGAGCGTTTCATTGACGATGCACACGCCTGGCGCGCCATCGCGATCCTGCGGAGTAAACGAGCGGCCCTCGTGAAACGGGATTTCCATCAGCCGGAAATAATCGTCGCTCACCACACAGAAGCTCGCGAGCGGCCGCTGCGCCGCGGGCAGCACCGGCCGGCCCAGCACGCTGTAGGGCGCGCGCGGTTGAAAGCCGCTGATCGGCAAACCGATCACGGCCGCGGCGTGCTTCACCTGAGGCACCGTTTTCAGGCGGTCTATGACGGCGTCGAAAAACTGCGCCTGCTCGGGATTCGTTTTGTAGCGCGAGAGCGGCACACCGACGAACGTCGACGCCACGCCCTTCGGGTTGAAACCGGCCGGGGTGTGCTGGAGTTTCCAGAAGCTCAGAAGGAGCATGCTTGCGCCGACGAGCAGCACGACCGACAACGCGACTTCGCCGATGATGAGCCCCGCACGGAAACGCGCACCGCGCACACCGCCCGACGATCCGCGCGTGGCATCCTTGAGCGCGTCGACGAGATCGGTCTTTGACGCCTGCCACGCGGGCGCGAGACCGACGAGCAGTGCGCTCAAGAGCGTCGCGCCCACCGTGAATGCGAGCGCCCGCCAATCGAGCGCGAGCGTGGTGTTGGGCGGCAACTGCGCGCTCGCGAGCGATTGCAGTACGGAGAGGGACCACGCGGCGATGAGCACGCCGAGCGCGCCGGCCACGGCGGAGAACAGGAGGCTCTCCACAAGAAACTGTTTCACCACTGCGCCGCGCGAGGCACCGAGCGACTGCCGCAGCGCGATCTCCTTGTGGCGCGCGAACAGCCGCCCGAGGAACAGCGAGGCGACGTTGGCGCACGCGATCAGCAGCACAAACGCCACGGCACCGAGTAGGGTATAAAACGTGGGGCGCAGGTTGCCCACGAGGGTCTCGGTGTAGACGCGCGGCTCGGAGAGGTTTTGCGCGTCGAGCTTGGTGGGAAATTGCTCGGCGTAGCTTTTGCTGAGCGCCGCGAGTTCGGCCTTCGCCTGATCGAGCGATACGCCGGGCTTAAGCCGGGCGATCGGCTGCGCGTAGCCGGCGCCGATCTGCACTTGCGCGGACGTGAGGCCAGCGACGTCGAAGATGCGCGGCGCAAACACCTTCGTCTGGGAAAACGGATTGCTGAGATTCGGCGGCGTCACGCCGACCACTAGCCACGAGAGGCCGTTGAGCTGGATCGTCTCGCCGACGATCGAGGTCCGGCCACCGAAGCGCGTCTGCCAGAATTCGTAACTGATGATGACCACGTTGGGGCCATTCGGCGCGTCTTCCTCCGGGAGAAAGTTTCGCCCGAGTGCGGGCGTGACGCCGAGCGTCGGGAAAAAACTCGGCGTCACGCGCAACCCCGCGAGTTGCTCGGGATCGCCGTTGCCGGTGATCGTGAAATTGTCGAACGCGCTGTTCGCGAGCTGGGAAAACGATTTCGCGCTGCGGCGGATCTCCTCGTAGCGTGGCCACGACACCGCCGGCGCGACGAAGTTGATCGTATTGTTCACCGCCCAGATCGCGACGAGGTTCGACGGCTGCGGAATCGTGACGGGGTTCAGAATCAGCCGGTCGTAAACGGAAAAAAGCGCGGTGTTGGCACCGACGCCGATGGCGATGGTGAGCACCGCGACGAGCGAAAAACCAGGCGACTTCAGCAGCGCGCGCAGCGCGGATTTGAGCGTAGTCATAGGGGATCGCCGAGTGTGAAGGGGCGTGCATGGAGCGTGCTTTTGCGCCGCGACCAGACGCAAACGCAACGCGACGAAATGCCGTTAATCTGCGACGGATTCACCGCAACCGCCCACCCTGCTTCGTCCGCCAACCGACGGATCGTCTCTCAACCACACGCGAGAATAAGCGAGAATAGCCGGGAAATAGCGGGAAAAGCCGACCCAACGGTCGCCGCACGCCACGACTCATGGCCGCGAATAGCATCTGAACTATCAAAGAGCGCCAAGCGAACCACCACAACAGGGCCGCTTGCCTTACACGGTGAGTCTACCCGATTTTCCACTGCTCTCCAAGCGCTCCGTTGAATCCATTGAATCTATTGCGGGAAATTTTTTCGCCCCAATGACCTGCCCGCCATCTGGCCGACGCCGCAGTCAGCTCGAAAAGATTCTGACCGGGCCGAGCAAACCGGAAACGCATTGCTCGGGGAAATTGTACGGCGTGGGCACACCTTCGCTGTAGTGATTGGCAAGGGTGTTCGCGACTTTGATCTCGAGGCGATTCGCCCCGGATTTGATCGGGCCAACCAAGGCGAAGTTCCACGGTGCGCACACGCGCGTGCCGCAGCGTTGCCCATTCCACCAGACCTCGGCCACCGCGCGCACATCGCCGAGATCGATTTGCAACGCAGCATCAGGCGCACTCTCTGGCAGCTCGACCCAGCGCCGATACCAGGCAGCGCCCGAGTAAGTCGCGAGCCCGTGAGCGCACCAATCGCCGAGATCGACCCGGCCCGCGCCGCACTCGAACTCGACCGGCCCCGCAATCGTGTCGCCACCAAAAGAGCCCGGCTCGGGCTGCACGCGCAACGCGATGGCCGCGGTCCGCGGCTGCGCCATTGCAGCCGTGATCATGTAATGCGAGATACCCTCCTCCGTCCGCCGCGTGCGCACCACGTGCAACGATTGCTCGTCGCACCATGCTTCCACTGTGCCGCGGATCGGCACGCGAAACCCCGTCATCCCGGGCGGCGCGGAAAAGCGATACCACGCAGCGTGCTTGCGCGAACTAGGCGAGGGATTGAACTGCCAGGAGGGCGAGTGCGCGAACCAGCGCAGCGCAGGCCGGTCGCTCGCCGGCGGTGCGTCCAAGGCGACATAGGCGCGAAGGCGCTGGCCAGCGGGTTGCTGCAAGCGGAGCAGCAGCGGATTGGGCCCTTGCGCGAGCGCGACCGATGCGTGCAGCGGCTCACTCTCGTAGAAAGGCAGATTCCATGCGGGATGAATACCGGGCGGCAACGCTTCCTTTCGCTCAAGGGCAGCGGCACCATTCAACCACACTGCGAACGCCGACCTGCTTCCCGCGACCAGCGGGGTGGGGCCAGGCTGCCGCATATCGAGCGTGGTCCACAGGTACCACACGTCTCCGGCGCGATCCGTCGTGAGATCGATGAACTCGTCCGGCACGGTGTTTTTCAAACCATGCGGACCGCTGCGCCAATCGAGCATGAAGGGATCGCGCTCGATACCGGTCTCGCGGGAAAATTCGTAGGGCGCCCAGTGCCACGAGCGACCGTCGATCTCCACCGGCACGGCGGGATTCACATCCGTCAGCTGTCGCAGCGACGCCTCATGTGGACCGCCGAGGACCGCCGCGGGCAGCGGGCCGAGCTTCCAAAACTGCGGGCCGACCGATGCGGAAACGACCGGCCACGTCGTGTCATCATAATTCGCCCTCATCGGAGCCAGATCGCAAGGCGGCGTGGCGCGATGACGAAAACGACGCGCCTCGGCGCCGAGCAAACGCGGCGAAGGCGGCCGGCGAAAATCGCCGTGCCGATTGTCCAGCGTCGGCACGAGTTCAAACTCCCAATCTTCGGCCGGCAGAGCGCAGAGCAGTTTCTGCTCTCCACGCACCAATCCAGTAATTGGCGGAACAGTTGAATCGAACACCACGAGCGCCGCTTCGCCGGCCGCGAGCTCCAGTTCGACCTCCGTGCCGTGAGAGATTCGCGTGGCGTGTACAGGCTTCGTCTGGCCACTCCATGCATCCCATATTTCGCAGCGCCCATGCGCTCGCAGACTGACATGGCCGCGGATGGTCTGCGACTGGGGATTGCGGACCAAGTACAGATCGAGACCGCCAGCACGGCGATGCAGTGCCTGCCACCCGGTACCGGCCGGATCGAAATCGTTCGGCTCGGTGGATTCCAGCAGCGCTGAAAGAGCAGCAACGGAGTCACGCGCAAACGTCGCGGATTCGAAAATCTCTTCCACGATTCGCCGCACTTCAGGATCGTTGGCCCCTTGTCGATCGCTCGCAATCGGGAGCGCGCCAATGGCCAACACGCGTCCGCCAGCGCGGTGAAACTCAAGCAGCCGCTGCAGGGTGCGAAACCGGATTGTCGTCATCCGCGGCAGCACGAGCGTGCGGTAGCGCCCGCCCGCGACGCAAAGGTGGCCGTCCCGGATCTCCGCACGCTCGACCGATTCGAAATCGACAAAATCGAAATCGCCGCCCGCCTCCACTAGTCCGCGGCCGAACTGAAACGCGGTCACTTCCGCTGGATCGATGGGCGGCTCGTTTTCCGCGCGCTGTTCTTCGGAGAGTGAGAGCGCGAGGTGACCTTCGGAAGTCGCGCCACGATTGAGCCCGCCTTCGAGCGCGGTGATCGGATAGAGCATCGCCGTGTCGCAAACGTGCACGCCTTGGCTAAGCACCGCGCTGAGACGTGCGAGGTAATCGTTCATCACCCGGCCCGCCAACCAGTAGGGCTGACGAAAATGAAAATCCGGTGCGGCCCACTCCCACCAGGAGCCGAAGGTGGTGTAGTACAGGCCGTGCAGATTTACGAAGTTCGCGCCGAGGACGAAGTCCTCGTTTATCCCCCGCACGATGTCGGCCGGAGAGGCGCCCCACCCGCTCGAATGAAACGCCTCCACCCATACGCGCGGACGGCCGTAGAGCTGCGCGATGGAACTGTTGACCTTCAAGCCGGCAAAGGCGCGTGGACGGCGCAACTGCGGGTCGTCGCTACCCGGAGCGGAGTACCAGCGCATCGTGCGGAAATAGTCGCCGTAGTAACGGCGGCCCGTGCCGATGGCACCGCGGCCGGCATTGTCGTGGCCCCAGAGTGTGCCATGGCGCTCGTGCCATTCGAAGACGGGAATGAAGTAATGACGCTCGAGCAGTCGCGTAACTGTATCGGAATAGTCGATACGCAATTTGACCGACCGTGTATCGAGATCGTGCCAGAGCGCGGGCAGATTCTCGACCAGCGGATAACCGTGCGCAGCGGTAAACTCGGCCGCGAGCCGCTCCGACCACAGCGGCATGCGGGAGCCGAAATCCAATTCGTCCTGAAAGAAGATCGTGAGCGTGCGGCCGACTTCTCCGGAGCACTCGCGCACGAAGGGAGCATACAATCGCTCGATCGCTTTGGCCCCGGAGGCGGGATGCATCGGATCGAAATCGGCGGGGCGCACCCAAACGAGACTGACCAGCCACTCCCCCTCCGGCGCGGTCCAGCGAAGGACGCGCTCCTCAAGCGAGATCGATAGGACATTTTTTTCGGTGACGGTTGCTTCGCGGCGATACGCGATCGCGACGAGCGGGCGACCGCCCGCAGGCACTGCGAGTTCAACCGTCTGCTGATCGCGGACGTGCGCATGGATTTCTTCCAAGCTGCCGCTGCCCGCCATGTCCGGCGTGGCGCGGCCGATTTCGGCGAGGATCGGGTTGACGAGCGTATAGTCCTGAAACCCGAGGAACATGTCGCGTGCGCGGCATTCGCCGAGCAGCCAGCGCAGCAGGTCCCACCACTCCGGAGAAAACACCGCCGGCTCACCGGGATTGTTTCGCCCATCGGTGAAGTGATTGTAGCTGATGATCGCACCGTGGACGCCTTCGCGGCGGAGCTCGTCGAGCTGCCAGAGGAGCCGTGCACGATCCAGCGGTTCGCCGACCCACCACCAAAACGGCACGGGGCGGTAACGCGAAGGCGGTTGCGCGAAGATCGCGCGCAGTTCGCTGGCCGTCATGCGAGTCAGCGATCCCAGAGCGTCAACTGGCGCAGGTCGCGCGGGGCTCTGCGCCACAGCAGGGCCGCGAGCACGGCGACGGCGACCATCACCGTGTTCGCCACGATCGACGTGTAGTACGAATCGAAGAGCCGCGGCACCCAGCCGAGATTGGCGAGTAGGACGTAGCCGGTGGTCGCCGTCGCCGCGGCGAGGCCGCAGCCGATCGAGCGTGCATCGCCCAATCGGGTGAAGAGCCCCAGCACGTACACGCCGCAGATCCCGCCGCCGAGGAGCTGCACGACGATGAAGCCGATCTCGTTCATCGTTTTTGCTTCGGTGCGATAGAAGAGCCACGCGCCGACGATCATGACCACGGAGACGGCGAGCGACGCGATCAAGCCGATGCGGAGATAGTGAGTGTCGCTCTCACGCGGTGCGAGGTACGGCTGGTACAGATCGCGCACCCACACCATCGCCGAGGCGTTGATCGCACTGGAGAGCGCGCCCATCGAGGCCGAGAGCGCGGCAGCGACGACGAGACCCGAAAGACCGCGGGGCAGAGCCGTGAGAATGTAATGCGGCAGGATGGATTCCGCCTTGGCCGTGCCCGCGAGAATCTGGCCGGCGACGGGATCGGCATTGTGGCGGTAGTAAACCCAGAGGGCCGTGCCGATGAGCATGAACAGGCCCCAGATCGGCAGGCCCGCGAGACCCAGCACGACCATCGATTTTCTCGCCTCCGGCATCGAGCGCGCAGCGCACCAGCGCTGCACGGTGGTCTGATCGACCTTGCCGGTGAGAAACTGCAGGAAGCCCGCGAGCACGAGCATGGGGACCGTTTTCTCCTGCAGCGATAAGCCGTGCCCCACCGCTTCGAGCTGGCCCGAGCTGACATTGAGATCGCGGAAGGAAAGTTTCCCCGCGTCCCATGCTTCGCTGAAAATCTGACTGAATCCGCCGGGCAGCGCGTGCGCGATGGTGAGGAGACAGAGCACGCCGCCGCCGATCAGCAGGATTGTTTGCATCACGTCGGTCCAGACGACCGCGGCGAAGCCGCCCTTGATCGTGTAGAGCGCCGTGATCGAGCCCGCGAGGAGGATGGCGGCGCCGACGCTCCAGCCCGTGATCGTCGCGAGCAGCACCGCTACGAGGTAGAGCACGGTCGCGGTGCGCGCGAGCTGACTGAGCAAAAACACCACGGAGGCGTAGATCGCCACTGAAGGCCCGAAGCGCAGTGAGAGATATTGATAGGCCGACGTCAGCCGTCCTTGCCGAAAAAACGGCACGAAGAGCCAGCCGGTGAGCAGCACCACCAGCGGAAACGCAAAATTGACCGCGTAGCGCAGCCACGCGGTCTTGAACGCATCGGCCGGGTACGCGAGGAACGTGACCGAGCTGATCATCGTCCCGATCAAGCTGAGACCGATTGCCCAGCCGGGGAACGATCGGTCGCCGAGAAAATAGCCTTCGGTCCCGCGACTGCGGCGCGAGGCCCAGAGGCCCAGGCCGATCGTGAGACCGAAGTAGAGGACAACGACGGCGGCGTCGAGCGAGAGGAGCTTCATGAAGGCACCGCCGTCGCCGCGATCAGAACGAGTACGTCGCCGACACGTGCGGATTGACCGGCACGCCCGGCATGACGGCGTTCGCGTTCAACGAGCCCGCGATGTAGGATTTGTTCAGCACGTTGTCCACATAGGCGCGCACCGTCCAGTGCTTGTCGACCTTATAGGAAGCGTTGAGGTTCACGAGCTGGTAGCCCGGGATGTAGAAGCTCGGCTGGTTGGGGATGAGCTTCGACGGGGTGCTGGCCGCGGTCACGCCCGAGGCGCTGTCGCCGGCGGCCTTGCTCTGACCCACGACGCCAAGACCCAGGCTCAGGCGGTTGAGCGGCCCCTCGGTGAAACGATAGTTCACGTAGATCGCGCCCGAGTGCTCGGGGTTGGCGCGGAACTCCACGCCGTAGACGCTGCGATTGCGGCACGCGGTGTAGTTGCCGAGGAGCGACAGGTTCTGCGTGAGCGAGGCATTGAACTCAAACTCCCAACCGCGCGCGATGCGGTCGGCGAAGATGTTCGGCGGCGTGACGGTCGGCGGCGGCACAGAGAAGAGCGCCGGGTTCACGATGGAGTTGTTCGTCTGGTGCAGCTCGAAGTACGACAGCGACGCGGTGGCGCGACCATCGAAGAAACGCAGGCGGAGGCCGCCCTCATCTTGCTTGCCCGCCTGCAGCTGCGGGGGATTGGGATTGATCGCGGTGGGTGCGGACGGCGGCGAGATCTGTGCGGCGTCGGCCGAATGGCCGTAGTAGAGCGCAACGTTCTTGATCGGCGTATAAACCGCGCCGTAGTTGACGAACGTCGGGTGCGGCGACGAAGAGGACGTGGCGCCCGAGATGTAGTTGTTCACCTCTTGGCTGAACCAGGTCGGGACGAGGCTGCCGTTGAGCGACAGTTTTCCATCGAGCAGCTTGAGCTTCTCGCTCAGGTAAACCTGCGCAAAATTGCCCGTGACATTCTGATTGCTGACGGGCGTCGTCCCCGGCGTCCAGGTGGCGGAATCGGGAATCGCGAGGACGTTCACCGCGGGGCTGGTGGCACTGTAGCCCTTGATGCGGACGTGAAACGCTTCCGCGGCGATGCCGCCCGTGGTCGTGGAGTCGAAGCCCGGGCCTTTCAGTTGGTAGACCCAATCGTTTTGCAGATCGAAGTAGTGCTCGTGCGCATTGGTCGGCGATTGGCTGACCGCGTAGGTGGTCGAGGTCGCGGGAGCGGGCGCAGAGGTGAAGCCGGTCGCAGCGGTGCCCGACCAGAGGATGCCCTGGTTCCAGTAGCCGGTATTCGGATTGTAGCTACCGCCGGTGTTGCCGGTGAGATTCCACTGGTTGTTGGTCTGCCAGTCCCACAGGTAGCGCGTGCTGAGGCGCATCGAGAGCTGATCGTTGATGCGCGTCGTGAGCGCGGCGCGATAGATCATGCGGTTCGAGTGATTCGCGCTGCTCTCGTCGCCATAGTTGTCGGCGTAGCTCTTCGAGTATTTGTCGAGGCCGGGCAGGAAGCGAATATTGTCCGTGCCATTGCGCGAAGTAGGATCGATGGGGAAGCCGAGGTAGTTGTAGCCGCGGCCCCAGAAGAACGTCGCCTGCAGGAGGAGCTGCGTGTTGTCGCCGAGCTTGATCAAAGCCGAGGGACTGACGCCGACGCTGCGGTGGAAACCTTGGTTCTTTCCCTGCTCATCGTCGATGACGCTGCCGACGAGACGATAGGCAAACTTCGCCGTGGCGGTGCGGTTGATGTCGAAGTTCGCCGCATTGGTGTCGTAGCGGCCGAGCTGCATCGTGACGCTGCCGAAGTCGCCAAACTTGGCGGACTTGCTCACGAGATTGAGCGTGCCACCCGGACTGCCGCTGGGAGCCAGCAGCGAGTCGGGCCCGCGCACGAACTCGACCGTCTCGAGCAGCGCGGGATCGTTTTTCACCACGGACTGCACCGTGCCAAAGCCGTCGAGATTAGGGCTGGAGACTTGGAAGCCGCGGATCGACACGCGATCGCCGGCGACCTGCGAGCTGTTGTTGGCGATGCCGGCGAGGTACTTGACCGCGTTGAAGGTGTCGCGCGGCGCGGTATCCTCGATGAACTCGCGCGTGACGACCGAGATGTTGTCGCTCGAGTCGAAGAGCGACTGCGCGATGCGGCCGCCGCCCACAGCTTCCTGCGCTTGGTAGGGGCCGACATTGGCCGCGGAGACCTCGAAGACATTGAGGACGATAGGTTGCTCAGCCGCGGCCGAAGCCGGGGCGGCCGGCGCGGGGGTGGTCTGCGCGAGCGCGGACAGGGCCGGCAAGCCCACTGCCGCGGCGACAAGCGCGGACAGGCCGCGCGGTCTGATCTGGAGGGTATGGTTCATGGTGTTCTGGGGAAAAGAAAGCGGCTCAGCGGGGTTTGAGCGCGGCGGGAGGCCGTCGCAACGGATCGTCGATACCGAGGACGCGGTGCCACTCGGCGCCCTCCGCGTGCAGCGCGCCAAACAACAGCGTGTCATCTGCGCCGGGTGGCGTCTGCGGGACGCGGCAATGGGCTCCGATGCGCAAGCCGCCGTCGTGCAGGAAGCGTTTGGCTGACGCCGGATAACGCGTGCCGATGAGCGGATCGACGACGGTCAAAAATCGGCTGAGCTTCTCCGCCAGTGACGGTTGCTTCGCGTGATTCGCGACCAGCCACGCGTAGAGTGCGGGAAAGTAATTCGCGGCGATGCCGCTATAGCCATCGGCCCCGGCGCGCAGTGAGGCGAGCAACGTGGGCGTGTTGGCGTTGTAAAGTTGCAGGCCGCGGTCGCGTCCGGCGGTGAGACGTGCCCGCATGGTCTCGATGCGACACGAGGTGTCCTTGAGAAAACCAAAGCGGCCGGTCGCGATCACTTCGCGGTAGAGTCGCGGACTGAGGAGGCGCTTGTAGGGACGGGGGCATTCGTAGAGCCCGAGACGGATTTCCGCGGGGACTTTCGCGAGGAAGCGGTGGAGACTGCGCATCCAGCGGTCGTCGGATGCTTCCTCCGGTGCAAAGTGATTGGTGAGCGCGACGACGGCAGCGACGCCCGTCTCCGCCATGCGGAGGACAAACTCCGGACTCTCATCAAATGTGCCAGTAGCGACGACGGGGAGGGGTCGGGCGCGCTTCACCACGCGCCGAGCCACCGCCAGCCGCTCTTCCGGCGTGAGCTCGAACATTTCACTCGAAAGGCAAACCGCAAACAGCCCCGCGGCTCCGGCCGCTGCGTACCAGTCCACGAGTTCATCCAACGCCGCCCAGTTCACCCGTCCACCGGGGCGAAAAGGCGTGAGCATCACCGGCCAGACGCCGGGAGGAAGAAAGCGAGCGGAAGCGGAGGGCAATTTCGAGCGCACAGCGCAAACGGGCTAAAACGGTTTTGGAAAGGGAGAGTAACGATGCCGAAAGTCGACTTCGGCCTGGGTTGTTTCCGATAAGTTAAAACGTTTTAATAAAGTCAAACAAATGTTCGCCCGGTTAGTTTTTGGCGAATGCCGAGGGCCGTCGTCCGCGGGCTCGCGGGTTGTCGTTCCTCGAGCGCGAAGCCGGCGCTTTTTGCGCGGTCGCGTCCGTACGCTAAGCGCTCAGGCGGTGCGGACCGAAAGCCCCGGATTTTGCGCCGGGCGAGGCGGTACGAAGGTCTCGACCCGTGGCACCGGCTCACCGTCCAACATGAGGAGGAGGGAACGCACGGCCTGCTCGGTAGCCGCGTCGTTGAACGGGCTCACGCAGGTCAGCGGCGGATCGAAAAGTCCCGAAAACTCGTGATCCCCGATGCCGACCACCGAGAGATCTTTACCGATGGTCAAGCCGCTGGCCTTCACAGCTTGGTAGGCTCCCACCCCGAGCGAGTCGGTGACGACAAAGACGCCGTCGATCACCGGCTTCGGAGTGAGCAGCGTTTGCAGCGCAGCTTCGCCGGCGGCCGGCGAGAAATCCACGCTCGTCACGCGCAGCGGATGCATGCCCGTCATCGTCTGCACGGTGGTGCAGAACGCCTCGACGCGCGCCGAGGTCGTCTGCGTGAGCAGCGCCGGGCAGAGCACCGCGAGTTTGCGGAGGCCTGCACCGACAAGTAGTTTCGCCGCGCGGCGCCCCGCGTGAATCGGCTCTTCGAGCACGGAGCAGTAATTGGGAATGCTGCGACCGAGAATCACGCTGTGAAACGGCGGCGTGGTCGCCGCGAGGAAACGGTCATCCTCGGGCACCGTATTGGTCACGATCACGCCGTGAAAGCGGCTCGATTCGAAGAGTCCGCGGATTTCCTTCAACCGACCGGCGTGAAACAATTCGATCGAAACGTAAAACTGCACGCCGGGCGCGGTGCGCTGCGCGATGATTTTTTGCACCACCCGCATCGTCATGCCGGTGAGAAAAAAGGGCGCTTCGTACGAGGTCAGCAGCGCGAGATAGATGCTCCGAATACCGCTGTTCTGCGTGCGCAGGCGACGCCCCTCCATGTTGGGCACGTAGCCCAGTTCGCTGATGCCGCGCCGGATCCGCTCAACCGTGGCCGGAGAAAAACCACGCTCCTCATGCCGATTCGAAAGCACGGCCGAGACCGCCGCCGTCGACACGCCCACGTGCTTGGCGACCGTGTGAATCGTGATGGGCTTTTGGGGCGCTTTTGCCACGGAGAGTGGCCAGCACCGTGCACGAGCGATGGGTTCTTGGGCGAGAATTATCGGCGGTCACGAGCGCAGCCCTCAGTTCAATGCAACAAAAAGCCTTGGCGAACGCCGGAGGCTCGCCAAGGCGCGGGGTCGCGGGACAAGCCCACGACCGGCAAATAAATCGTCAGCCGCGGATCAGTTGCGATGCCAGAGCCGGGGCAGGCTCTCGAAGTTGATCTGCGCGCCGACGGCGAAGCGGACGCCGGAGTTCTGCAGCTGGCGGTAGCTGAAGTAGTCCGGGATGTAGCCCGTCAGCGAATCCGTCGTGCGGACGTAGACCTTCGAGGAGAGCACGTGATCGGCCGAGGCGAAGAGCGACACCGATTTGTTCAGCGTGAAGTTCGCCTGCAGGTTCAGGTCGATCGGCGTCTTGTTCAGGTTATAGAGCTGCACGGTATTCGTCGTGCCGTCGGGCATGGTCACGCTATTGCCGGAACCGTTGTAGGTGATGCGGGCGTCCGTGTACGTGAAGCGCGCCTGGATCGAGTAGCGACGCGCACTGTATGAGACGCCACCGGTCCACTTCGCGCGCACCGGCACTTCGGGGATGAAGCCGAGGACATTCGGGCGCACGGTCGCGGTCACGGGGCGGCGGCTGTACGTGAGGAACACGTCGAAGCCCTTTACCCACGGATGGATCACGCCGAGGTTCTGCACCGCCTCGATCTCATAGCCCTTGCGGATTTGCTGCAGACCGGTCGGCAGGACGGTGTCGATGCGGTAGTTGGCGTAGTCGTCGGCCGACAGGCCCATGCTGGCGAGCAGGTCCGAGTAGCCGGCGTCGCTGTTGTAGAACGACGTCGTTTGCAGCGAGTTTTTAATCTCGTTGTAATAGTAGTTGAACGAATAGCGCCCTCCGCCGTTCGTCGGATACCAGGAGATTTTGGCGTTGTAGGCGTTGTTCACCTCCGGGAGGCCCTTCACGTTGCCGATGGCGATGACGCCGTCGCCGCCCGGACTGGCGCTGGGCACCGTGGCTTCGTTCACTTGGAAGCTGGAGCCGCCGACGAGGATGGCGTTGGTGCCATCAAGCGAGGGCAGCTTGATCGTGCGCGCCCAGCTCAGCTGCAGCTTGATGCTTTCCGTCGCGTTGTAGGCGAGCTGCAGCTGCGGGTTGGCCGGCTGTGTGCGTTTGGAATCGACGCGGCGGAGCGTGCGGTTGAACTGCGCGAGCTGCAGATTGTTGGCTGTGGTGCCCGTGGTCGTGTTGTCCGGCGCGAGGAGCAGCCCCGTCGGCAGATAAGCCACGCCGGCGGCCTGCATGCGGGCGCGCAGCGCGGTGTCCGTGAGGATCAGGTCGCGCGGGCGGCCATTTGGATTGGCCGCGCCGTCGAAGCGGACGCCATTGGGATTCTCCGAGTCGCGATAGAGTTCGCCGGTCTTGAGCTTCACGAACTGGTAGGTCGGATCGTTATAGACGTTGTAGCCTTCGATCGTCTGGCGCGTCTGGCGGGCGCCACCGATCAGGGTGATCCGGTTGTGGAACATCCGCGCGGTGAGCATCCCATAGTAGTCGTCGAAGGTCTGCGTGACGCTCTTCGTATTGCTCACGCGGGACGAGTAGTTCGCCGCTTGCGAATTGAGGTTGCCGTTGGCGGTGATGAGGTTCTCGTCGAAGAGCTGCGGGTTGGCCTTGTAGAACTGGTAGATCTTTTTCTCGTCCACCCAGTACTGCGGTCCCGCGTAGCCGCCGAAAGCGTCGCCCGCGTAGTCCGTCTGGAACTGCAGGTTGGCCTGCGTCGGCCCGATGTAGCGCGTCTCGTGCGTCGCGCCAGCGCCCCAGCGATGGTCGTCGCGGATTTCGCGCTGGCCGCCGACCTTGATGCTGAAGGGCACCGCTTGGAAAAAGTCGAACGAGCGCTCGAGATCGAGGTTGCTCTTTTTGACGAGGCCGCGGTTGTACGACTCGCTGCTGCGTGCGCGGTAGCCAAAGACCATGAACGGATCCCACGTGGCGATGCTCGAGTATTCCAGAGGATTGCCGGTGGCATCGTAGAGCTTGACCGCGCCGACGACACCCTTGGTGATGTTGGTCAGATCCATGCGGCCCGGCGTGATGTTCACATCGGAGTTGGAGAAGTGGCCATTCTTCACGTCGACCGCGGGATTGTACGATTCCGAGGCCGAGATCTGGCCATTGAGGTTCCAAGGGCCGCGGTGAAACTTGGCGCTGAGGTAGCCCTGCGTGGTGATGC
This sequence comes from Verrucomicrobiota bacterium, assembly GCA_048498795.1. Classification (GTDB taxonomy): domain Bacteria; phylum Verrucomicrobiota; class Verrucomicrobiia; order Opitutales; family Opitutaceae; genus JBEHXH01. The sequence goes on along the minus strand of JBEHXH010000012.1, from coordinate 168,731 downwards.
CTTCGCGGTCGCGCGAATCGATCGTCATCTGGATCGAGTCCGACGGATTGAAGGTCGAGGTCTTCTGGAAGCCGGTCACGAAGCCGTCGCCCCAGTCTTTGATGCCGACACCGTTGGTGTAGCGCCACTGCGAGCGGTGATTGATGCCCTGGTTGGTCATCGTCGAGACCTGCGCGTTGGCGCGGAGTTCGAGCGAGGGAAACGGACGCCAGTCGACCCGCACGTTGCCCGACTTGCGGTGCTCGGTGAACTGGTAGTCATCGAGCTCGAAGCGGTCGATCACCGGATTGTCGATGCGGATGCCGCCCTTGGCATTGGCTACCGCCTGGGTGGTGCCGGAGGCGGTCGTGGTCTTGCCCGAGAAGAACACGTCGCGCATGTTCGAATAGTCGGAGATCGAGTACTTGTTGTCGGACGCGACGGAGAACGACACGCCCACTTTCTTCGAGATCGGGATGGTCGCATTGAAGCGCACGTTGGGCAGTGTCTTGAAATTCGGATCGTACGGCCCGGGCGTGCGCTTGAAGCCATCAGGGGCGTTGCTTGTCGCGTTCAAGGCGATCGAGAGGCTATATACCGGACGGGAAAACTCGAACGCGCCGCGCGTGATCAGGTTGATCGCACCGCCGGGCGAATTCTGCGGCATGTCGGGCGTCGGCACCGTAACCACTTCGAGGCGGCTGGCATTGTTCACCGAGAGGCCGTCGAGCTGTACCGAGCGCGAGACCGCGTCGGGCGAGCCGCTCGCGATCGGCACGCCGTCAATCATGACCGAGGTGTTTTCCGAGCCGAAGCCGCGCGCTCCGACGGAGATCGCATCCTCGGGATTGATCGAGGAAGAACTCGCCGAGCCGAAACCGATGTAGCCTACATCGACGCCGGGCAGGAAGCGTACGAACGAGCCGATGTTGCCGTCCGAGACGTAGCCGAGCGAATCGAGCGCGACCACGCGCTTGATGTTCGGCGCGGCGCGTTCCTCGTTGGTCGCGATTTCCTGCGCCGTGCGATAGCGCTGCGATTCGACCGTGAACGGATCGAGGACCAGGGTCTTCGCCTCCGCTTCAGGCTGCTTCGCGTTAAAAGTGAAATTCGTCACCACCGCCGCGCCAGCCGCGACCGTCACGGTCTCGACGAGATCTTTCTGACCCGCGAAGGAAACCTTCACGCGCGTCGGGCCCGCCGGGAGGCCGCGCACGGTGAACTCACCCGCGTCGTTGGTGAATACTTGGGCCTGGGTGCTCTCGACCGTCACCTTGGCGTTGTTCAAATAAGTGCCGCTGTCGGCGTTGAAGACGCGACCGGTGATGCTGCCGGTGGCGGCGGGCTCCGCTCCGGGCGCGAAGGGCGCCAAGAGAATCACGCTCAAAATCACGATGAGCGGCAGGATGAAACGGGAAAAGCCTGGTCGCGGCTTTCCGACAGGACGGCTGTTGGTAGTAGGCATGTGGTGTAGGGATAACTTCGGCTGACGGGAAAACGGGAATGAACGGCCCGACGGGCGCTTATGATCGATGGGGTCAGGCAACGCAGAGCGCGCCGCCGGTGTGATGGGGCGAAGGGGTTGAGGGTAGCAGGATGGCTCGACTAAATCGCTTTAGCGGACCTCCCAACTTACGGAAAAAACCGGCCGTTGTCTTGTAACGTAAACTTAGTACTGCGCCGATTTAGGCCGACACGAAGCCCGTGAAATCTCTCCGCGCTCACGCTAGGATAGGTGCTTCGAGAAGCACTTTATCCGCACAGGTCTTTGATGTGAGTCGTGCGCTGGAGCCCGACTAGAAAGTCACTTCGGCGCCGTCGATTTCCACGCAGAGGACATTGGCGGTCGCGTGTGGTCCTTGGCGTTGGATGCTTACGGTGCGAATACCGTTCACGGTCTCGATCGCGCAGGGCGTGTGTTTTGGATCGCCGAGGATGAAGGCGCCTTTGATGGTGTTTTTAAACGCCGGTAGCTCGAGCGTGCTGCGGCGATCGCCGAAGTAGAAAAAATAAAGCCGGCCCGGTCGCGCGGTGCAGCGCCATTGCGCCAGTGTAAGGAAAAGCGGCTCGCCGCGTCGGTTTTTCTGGGTCGCGCTGAACTCGCCGAACTCGGCGCCGAACGGCGAGCGTCGCACTCCGTAAACCGCCTCGCCGTTTACGCGCAGCCATTCTCCGACCACGCGCAGATTCTCCTGACAGATTGCAGGCACTTCGCCGCTGGCATCGGGGCCGATGTTGAGCAGAAAATTTCCGCCTTTGCTGACTACGTCGGCGAGTTTGAAGAGGATTTCGTTGGGCGATTTCCAATCGCGATCGTCCGCGCGAAAGCCCCACGTGTGGTTCATCGTCATCGGAGTCTCCCAGTCGCCTTCCTGCTTCAGATTGGGCACCGTGTTGTCGTCGGTCGTGACATAATCCCCGGCATCGCCGAGCCGGCCATCGATCAGGCACGCGGGCTGCAGACTCCGCACGAGTTCGACAAAGCGCCGGCCGCGGTCCGCGGTCATCATCTGCGGAGTGTCGAACCACATGCAGGCGACCGGGCCGTAGTGCGTGAGCAATTCCTTCACCTGCGGTTCGGCTTTTTCCCGTAGATAGCGATCATAGGCGCCGCTGCGATCCTTCGCCTCGTCGGGACCGAAATCCCAAGTGTTCCCCGCGCCACCAGGCTCATGCCAGTCCTGCGCCTGCGAGTAATAGAAGCCGAGCCGCAAGCCGCGTTTCGCGCACGCGGCGGCGAGCTCCTTGATTGGGTCGCGATGAAAGGGCGCGCCGGTGGTCACGTTGAAGTCGCTCACTTCCGAGTGAAACATCGCGAAGCCGTCGTGATGTTTGGCGGTCACCACCACATAGCGCACGCCTGCGTCGACGGCGAGCTGAGCCCACGCATCGGCATCGAAGTGCTTGGCGTCGAAATGCTCCGCCAAGCGTGCGTAGTCTTTCGCGGGGATTCGCGCGTGTGACATGATCCATTCGCCGAAGCCGGGCACTCGTTCGCCCTTCCAAACCCCAGCGGGTGCGGCGTAGAGACCCCAATGAATGAAGAGCCCGAACTTTGCTTCGCGAAACCAGCTCATCCGTGCGTCCGCAGATTCTTCCGCTCCGGACAATCCGGAAACGCCTAGAAGGACAGCCGTCATCCAGCGTAGCCATCGTGTGCGCATCGCCATACTTTCGCCTAGATTCGTACGTGCCAGCCAAGGCACGAGCTTCGATTGAGCGGAAATTGTCCGATGTTTACGGGACATGACGCGGCGCCGCTCCCGCGCTAGCTTTGACGGTTAACCCGCTACGGACTGAACCCCGCGACTGGAAAAATCGATCAACCAGCCCACCGATTGGTAGCGGGTGCTTCTTCGTCTCCCCGATATTCCGCTTAACGCTTTTCGTCGGATACTCCACGTTTCCGGTCATACCCCAATCCATGCGAATGGTGCCCTCCACGATTCTTTTGCCGCTGTGGCTGCGGTGCTGGATCGTGCTGTTGTGCTCGCTGACCTCGGGTTGGAGCCAGACCACGGGATCGGAAGTGGCTCCGTCTTTCAGCCAGAGAAACTGGGCTCGGGCGGATGGCCTGCCGAGCAACGTGATCAACAGCATCTGCCAAGATCGGACAGGCTACCTCTGGATCGCCACGCCCAAGGGGCTGGCGCGTTTCGATGGGTCGCGTTTCTTTGGCTACGATTTGAGTCCGGGCGAGGCCTCGCAAGCGCACGAATTTGTCGCCATGGCGAGCGATGACGCGAATGACGGCTTGTTCGTCGCTCCGCGGACGGGTGGCCTCGGCCGGTTCAGTAACGGTCGATACGCGGAGTATGCTTTGCCGGAGGGATACGCCGGCCAGCGGCTGGCGCAAATCCTCGTGGCGCGAGATGGTGCCTTGTGGCTCGCTTTCGAGGGCGGCGAGGTCATGCGCCTGCAGGCAGGACAGCACCAGGTTTTTAGGGCGGACGAAGGTTTGGGGCCGCAGCGTGCAACCCAATTGGCCACCGATGGCGCAGGGCGAGTGTGGGTGGCCAACCGCGCGCATCTGCTCTATTACGAGATGGGTTCGCTGCATGCGGCGAACATGGAGGGCATCGTGGAAGATATCCGGATTGCGTCCTCCCGGCACGATGGACCGTGGGTGCTGACCCGCGGTTGGCTGTACAAAATAGTTGGGGAGCGGCCGACCGGGAAGACCGCGATCAGCGGATATTTCACGGCGCAGGCGGTGCAAGCGGTGCTGGAGGATTCGCGCGGAGTGGTCTGGGCCGGCACGCGCTCACGTGGAATTCGCCGCCTGCTTTTTGATGAGCAGCGCTTCGATTTGACGGTCCCCGCGCCGGAGGATGTGGGTGTATTGTTTGAGGACCGGAGCGGCAACATCTGGACGGGCTCAAACGGCGGCGGCTTGATGCGGATTCGCGATGGCGCCGTGCGAACGTTCACCAAGGCTCAGGGTCTGCTGGAGAGTCACACCTTGAGTGTTTGCGAGGACGCGTCGGGCACGATCTGGGTCGCGGATCGGGATGGCGGCTTGGCATTCGTCAACGATCAAGGCCGCGTCCGCACGCTCAATGCGCCGAAAGGGGAGAAGACGTTCAGTGCACGCTCCGTCATTCCAACGGGCTCGAATGGCGTTTGGGTCGCTACGTCCTACGGGTTGTTTAGCGCAAGCCAGCAGGGCTTGATAAACTCGGATTCCGAGGGTGCTCCGCCGAAAGCTCCCAATCACGGTGAACTGCGGGTTACCTATCGGGCCCGCAACGGCGATTTGTGGATGGCGCTTGAGCCGGGACGCCTGGCGCTCCTCCGAGCAGGGACTTGGCGAGTGTTCACGGCCGCCGACGGCTTGGGCTCGGCGGCCTTGGCGATCGATGAGGATCCGCAGGGACGGATCTGGATTGGGACGTCGCAGGCTCGGGTGTATCGCTTCGAGGAAGACCACTTCGTCAAGGTCCCGCTGGCTGCCCCTGCTAGTGCCGGGCCAGTGCAGGCTATCCATTTTGATCGCACGGGCACAGGCTGGATCGGCACCGCGGGAGCGGGGCTGCTGACCCTCGATCCATCTTCGTCGCGCAACCTTGACGACCGAGCGGGCTTGCCTACGCAAAACATCACTCAGGTGGTCAGTGACGATCAGGGAAACCTGTGGTTCGGATCGCCGGAAGGGATTTTTCATGTGCGACGCGAGGAGTTGGACCGATTCTTTGCGGGCCGCATTTCCCGTGTAGATGCCGTGGTGATCGGGGCGGACGAGGGCTTGGGCGAGGCGACGTGCGTGAGTGTCCACGAGCCGTCGGTCTGGCGATCGCGCTCAGGCATGATCTGGTTTGCCACACGACAAGGAGTAGTGGCCATCGATCCCCAGCGGGAGAAGGCGGCCGATACCCCGCTGGTGGTGAAGATTGATGCAGTGCGAGCGGGTGAACGGAACTGGTCGACGACGGCAGCCGTGTCGGTGCCCCCGCTCACGCGCACGTTGGAGCTGGACTACTCAGTCCTGTGTTTGTCCACGCCGGAGCGGGTGCGCGCTCGCGTGCGCCTCGAAGGCTACGACGACGACTGGACCGTCACCGATGCCAAGGGGCTCGCCCGTTACACGCGGCTTCCGCCGGGGGAATACCGTTTTCTGGTTGAAGCGCACTTGGCCGGCGCGGCTCAGACATTGACCTTAGCCAGCGTGCCTATCGTGGTGCTCGCGGCTTGGTGGCAGACGCTGTGGTTCCGCGTGGGAGCGATCCTTTTGGTACTGGTGACCAGCATGGTCATTGTCCGCGTGAGATCGCATCGCCGGCTGCAGGCACGCTTGGCGCAGGTGGAGCACGATTCGGCGCTGGAGCGCGAACGCGCGCGCATCGCGCGCAACATCCACGACGATCTCGGCTCTGGGCTTAGTCGTATCAGTCTCCTCATTCAGTCCGATCCCGAGAGCGATGGTCGTGCCCAGCTCGCCCGCATCCAAAACATCGTGAGCAACCTGACCCAATCGATGGACGAGACCGTCTGGGCCGTGAACCCGAAGAACGACGACCTCGAGGGCTTTGCCAATTATCTGGCGGAGTACGCGCAGGGCTTTCTCTCCGATGCGGGCATCCGTTGCCGTATTGTTTTGCCGGATTTTCTACCCGCTCGCGCCTTCACTTCCCAAGGGCGGCATCATCTTTTCCTGACCTGCAAGGAGGCGCTCAACAATGTCGCCAAGCATGCCCACGCGACCGAGGTCTCCTTGAAAGTCGAAGCGAGTGGAGACGAGTTGCGGATCACGATTTCAGACAATGGCCGTGGCTTCGCCGTAAACGAAGTGACGCCGTCCGCAGGACGTCGCACGGCCAATGGCTTGGCGAATATGCGCAGCCGGCTGGCTGCCGTGGGCGGCTCATGCGAGATCGTTTCCACGTCGCAGGGCACAGTCATCCACCTCGCGGTGCCGCTCACCCGAAAACCTCTTTAATCCATGAAATTGAGTGTCTCCATCGTCGATGACGACGAAGCCATCAGCCATGTCCTGGTCGAGTTGGTGCAGAAGTCCGAAAACCTCGTGCTTTTGAGCGCTTACAACGACAGCTTGACCGCGCTAAGCCAACTGCCGGAAGAGCAGCCCGATGTCGTCCTGATGGACATCAATATGCCCGAGCCCAGCGGGATCGAGTGCGTGCGCCAGCTGAAGCCATCGCTGCCGCATACGGAATTTCTCATGCTCACGGCGTATTCGGACGCCGATCATATCTTCGCCGCGCTGGCGGCCGGAGCCACAGGCTATCTCCTCAAGGGCACCGATCGCACGGAACTCTTGGCGGCGATCCAGCAAATCACCGAGGGCGGATCCCCCATGAGCTGCGGCATCGCCCGCAAGGTCGTGCAGTCCTTCGCCCGGACCATCGACGATCATCCCGATCTGCAGGCCCTGTCTCCCCGCGAGCGCAAAGTGCTGGAGCTGTTGGCCCAAGGCTATCTCTACAAGGAGATCGCCCAGACGCTGGACGTTAAGCGCTCGACCGTGGAGACCTTCGTTCGCCGCATCTATATAAAATTGCAGGTAAACTCACGCTCCAAGGCCATCGCCAAATACCTGAGTAAGTAGATCGTAGCGCCCGCCTCAACACGTGTGAATGGGACAAAAGTTGACGGTAGTAGGAATCAAAAGATGTCAGCCAGTCCCTACGGCCCGAATCCGGGAATTTTCCCTCTCGGAAGCAAAAGATAGCGCAAATTGTGGCGACCGCGCACTCGATTCGGCACCATAGCGTTGCCGAATCCTAGGCTCGCATCGCGTGCCCGGTACGTCGGCGCCTACTCGGTCACAGTCACAATCACCCGCTGGTAGCGGGTGAGGCGTGGAGAGCCATGATCAGTTACCGCGAGGATAATATGCATGTCACCAGTTCCGGGCGGCATCACGCGGCTCGTGGGGACTGTAAACCATGCTTTCGGTTGATCGAAATTCGCGATCTCAAGGGGCTGACCTGAGCGAGCGCTCGAGAGCGGGAATGTCCCGGCCTCGTTGTAGTAGAACCAGAGGTATGAAACGGCGTCGCCATCGGGATCGGTGGTTCCCTCGGCGCTGAGGTCCACGCGTTGGCCCCGTTTGGCCGTAAGCCTAGCGGAATGGCCGAGCTTCGGCACCGGCGGATGATTTGCTTCCTTGTAGGACTTGATCGTCCAATCCATGCGCGCAGCAAAGTCGTTTTGATAGGCCTCACGCCAGCGCCAGATCGTGGCGTGATTGGTGTCCTGCCATCGTCCGTCGGCACCCATCACTTCATCGTCAGAATCGGTCCAGATCGGCCGAGTCTCGGCGTAGAGGTGCCATTTTTGCAGGCGCGGCGTGTAGAGTTCGTAACGGCCGCCCCACCCGCCCCAGTCCGGGTGCTCGGGATTGCTCAGGCCGTTGCCGATGAGATTCAGATACGACGGTGTGTCGCCTTCCATCAGGTACTCCCACCGGGGATACTCTGCACCGAGGGGACCTTTCTTTCGCACGTTGCGATCAAGCCACTCGTTGGTGACCAAGGAAAAATCCGCTCCCGGACAGCGAGCATGGAAATTGTCGCCGCTGATCCCACTCCACGTCGCATGATGATAGGCGCCGCCGGCACTGAAGCCCGGGCTGACGATGTAGAAGAGGCCGGGAAATTCTTTGCGGAGCCACGGGCCGGAGTCGTCCTGATCGGAGATCGCGTACACGCGAAGCTGCCCCACGGCCCGGGCAAGCTGCTCGGCGGACCGCGTGGCTCGGATTTTCCAGAGCGCTTGCGCCAGGACAGCCGGACCGCCCCAGACTGGAACCCAAAGCGGTCGCGAGTCCTCACGATCCAACGCATGGATCAGCGCTTCAGAGCCCGCCGAATCCTTACCCTCCCCGACACCCTGCAATCCGTACACCGGCAATCCCTCTGAAACCACGGCGAGCAACTGGTCGCCGGTCGGAAAGCCCGGTTCATGTTTTTCAAGATTGTCGCGGACTTTGGCGTAGGCGCCGACGATCTGACGGATGCGTTGCGGCGCGATATGAGCCTTTTGGTGAATCGAGGTCGTGGCGACGAGTCCCTCGGTATCGAATTGGTTTGCGTAGGTAAGATAGCGCACCAGCGACATCGCATCGTCCGGCTCGTTCTCGATGTCGGTCAGAACAAACACCCGCGGCTTTTCGGCCGCGGTTAGCATCCCAACAAAGACGAGAGCTAGAACCGTGGTGAGGAGTTTTTTCATGGTCGTGACGAAGTGGCGAAATGACTCGAATCCGAAAGCTTGGCGCGCCAAAGCGGATATTCCTTGTCCAGCAACTGCGCCGGCGCATCGGTATGATAGTTGTATCCGCTCCGCCGCTCGTAATCGACTTTCGAAAAATCATACAGCGGGATCGAGTTACGATCCATGTATAGCGGCCGGTTGGTGCCTAGCTCGTAGAATCGAGCCCACAGCGGCGGGGCCTTTGGATCGTCGACGAGCACTCGCTCGATGCGCCCATCGGAGCGCTTGATGCGGTCGATGCGCTTTCCCGACATCGCCACCTGCCGAAACCAAGCCACTGCGCCTTCGACTGACTTCACGATTTCAGGAGACGGCTGCTCCACCCGCATCAAAAAGCTGACGATGCCGACACTTTCCTCCCCGGACAAGGAGGGCGGCTCGAATTTGCGCGCCCAAGCCGGAGCGAGCGTCTGCTCGTCGTGCTGGGCGCACCATACCGTGAGGCGGTCATCTTGCTTCACCTGCGTCTTCAGAATGCAGGCGATGCCGCGCGCGACCGCATCCGCGGCGCGCTTGCGCCGGTCAGCATCGACGAACGCGAACGGGGCCGCGCCTTGCACGACGTCGCGCAGCAAGGACAGCACGTTGATCATCGCATCGTCGTTATAGGTGATGTGCGCATAGTAGCCTGTGCGCAGGGGGAAGAACTGCGGAAACCCTCCATTGGGATACTGGCTCGCTAAGAGATAATCGATGCCGTGCAGCACGGGCTCACGGTATTTCGCACCGTCCGCTGCCGTCGCGACCAAGGCAAGGAAGCGCAGCGGGGTAGTCGTGCCGCCGTTGTCGATCGTGTTTCCTTTGCCCCCTTTATTGACGACCTCCACGGCCTCGGGGGTGGCAGGGGCGAGTAGATCGGTGTTTTTCGGAAATCCGCCCTCCGTGGATTGGTAGCGCACTACGGTATCGGCGTCCGCGTGTGCTTCTCCGGTAGCATACCAGTCGGCTGGCTTGCGCAGAATCGACGAGTCCCACTTGGCCTCCGCGGCAAGCAACGTGCCGCTGATCGCAGTTGTAGCCAATGAGGCGAGGAAAAGAAATTTGGCGCGTGAGTTCATAACTACTGGGGCAGGTATCGTTTTCTTTTTGATTCGGCCTAGGGTTTTACGAAGCACAGGTATCAGCTCTCGCGCTCACGCGCATTGAGTTTGTCGATCGCGACTGCGATCAGGATGACGATTCCCTTGATAACTTGCTGCCAGAAGGGTGAGACATTGAGAAGAAACAAGCCGTTGTTCAGGACTCCGATGATGAGACAGCCAAGAACCGTGCCACCGACGGAGCCGCGCCCGCCAGACAGTGACGTGCCACCGATCACGACGCCGGCAATGGAATCAAGTTCATAACCCAGACCCGCGTTGGGTTGGGCCGAATCCAGGCGCGCAGTGACGATAAGCCCGGCAATACCCGCGAGCGCTCCCGCGAGAGTGTAGACTGCGATTTTGATTCGGCCGACATTCAGCCCCGTCAGCCGTGCGGCGCGTTCGTTTCCACCCACGGCATAGATGTGCCGCCCGAAACAGGTGCGTCGCGTGACGACAACAAACACGGCGATGAGCGCACCCATGATCCAAACGGGCATCGGCATGCCAAGGAACGAACCCGTTCCGATGTAGCCAAAGCCTGCCCCAAGGGAGGTGATGGGAAAGCCCCCGGTCCAGAGCATCGTCAAACCGCGCGCGACACTCAGCATGCCGAGCGTGGCCACAAAGGGCGGCAGCAAGAACCGGGTGATGACAAACCCGTTGAACCAACCAGCAAGGGCACCAACGAGCACTCCCGCCACAATCGCGCCCGATGCGGTGAACTCGAGTTTGACGCCGAATGCCCCGAGGGGCACGCCGCTCTTCAAGAGCCCGGCAGCGATCGCTCCCGCGAGCGCGAGGATCGCGCCTACCGAGAGGTCGATGCCGCCGCTCAAGATCACGAGCGTCATGCCGATCGAGAGGCAGAGATTCACGGAGATCTGCCGCAGGATATTCCAGCCGTTGTCGACGGTGAGAAATTTATCCGACAGAATCGCGAGCGCGACGATCATGATCCCCAAGGCAAAGAGGGATTGGAAGCGACGGAGGTTGAGCTTGGAGGTACTCATCAATTCAGGCGGCTTTATCGGGCAGCGCCGCGGCCAGGACTTTCTCCGGCGTGGCTTCCTCACGGTCGAATTCCGCGGTCTTACGGCCTTCGCACATCACGAGAACGCGATCGGAGAGAGCGAGTACTTCGGGCAACTCGGAGGAAACGACGATCAAGCCGAGGCCATTTCGCGCCAACTCGTCGATAAACGCATAAATTTCACGCTTCGCGTTCACGTCGATGCCACGAGTTGGTTCGTCGAGGAGTAGAATCTTCGGGGCAGTCGCGAGCCACTTCGCGAGAATGACCTTCTGCTGATTTCCGCCGCTTAGATTTACGATCAACTGAGTGAGTGAAGGAGTCTTCACGCGGAAGCGCTCGATGTAGGGCGCCACGTGCTTGATCTCGCGTTCGCTGCTCACAAAACCACCACGCAGCGTCTCGGTCAGACTGGCGAGGCTGGCATTGGCGGCGACGCTCATCGGCAGAATCAGGCCATCGCGTTTTCGATCTTCCGGGGCCAAGGCAAAGCCGGCCGCGATCGCATCGGCTGGGGAGGAGAATTTTACCGCGGCGCCATCGACTGAAATCCGTCCGGCTCCTCGCCGCGGGTGCAGCCCGAATAAAGTTTCGAGCAATTCTGTCCGACCAGCACCGACCAAGCCAAATATCCCGAGCACTTCGCCACGTCGCAGTGAAAAAGATACACGGTTGACGAGAAAAGCCCGGCCGGCGCTTTCGCCCGGGAGGGTAACGTCTTCCGCGCGCAACAGCTCGCGGCCCGGCACCAGTGTGGTTTTCTCGAAAATGCTCTTCGAATCGCGCCCAGCCATGAGCCGGACGATGGAGTCGCGCGTCACCTCGGTGAATAGCGCTTCGCCGACTACGCGCCCATCGCGCATGATGGTGACATCGTCACAAATCCGCGCGAGCTCTTCGAACTTGTGGGTGATGTAGATGAGACCCACCTGCCGCGCCTTCAACTCGGAGATCACGCGAAAAAGCACCTCCACCTCATGGGCTGACAGCGATGACGTCGGCTCGTCGAGAATGAGCACCTGAACATTGGCCGAAACCGCCCGAGCTATTTCCACGAGCTGCTGCTGCCCGACTCGGAGCTCCGCGATCAATGTGGTAGGCGCCACATTCAGATCGAGACGGCGCAGCACCTCGGCGGCGTCAGCATTCAATTTCCGATAGTCGATCAGTCCCGCATAATTGCGCGGCTCTCGTCCGAGAAAAACATTCTCCGCGACCGAAAGGTGCGGGATCAGGCTGAGTTCTTGAAAGACGATTCCTATCCCGCGGGCCTGTGCATCGCTCGGACTGGCGAATCCTACCTCCCGGCCCTTCATGCGGACCTGACCGCCGTCCGGGTGAAAAACCCCCGCGAGGATGTTCATCAACGTAGATTTGCCTGCACCATTTTCACCCAGCAGCGCCAGCAATCGCCCTGCACGCACGCGAAGGCCCACGCCATCGAGCGCACGGACGCCGGGGAAGGATTTCTCGATGCCCGTGGCCTCGAGGAGGGTTTCACCGTGCGCACTCACCGGAGCACCTCCAGCTTGACCGGCACGATTTGAAGCAAAGGTCCCTCGGCCACGGTCTCCGGTGCTTCGGCGCAGCCGGTGAAGCGCAGCTTCGAGCCGACCGCGACGTTGTTCAGCAACGGCAGCACGCGCTCTTCTACAATTCGGTTGAGTTCGCTCGAGACGGCATTGAATTCGGCCAGGCCCGGCACGGAATTCACGTCGATCAAGCCGGTGCCATCGCGTATCACGTTTCCGAATACAGGGCCGCGCCGCAGCGCGACCGTGGCGCCATTGGCCCCATCGATCGCCACGACCACTCGACCCCGCTCGATCGCTACGATGCGGCCTTCACCGGAGACGAAATAGAACGCCGGGCCATCCACGCCGACCTGATGGCCGTATCGTTTCGCCGCCAGCAAGGGATGAGCGCCGAGATCGGCCAGCAACGGCGTGAGACTCACCGCGTTCACCGCCGCGGGCTGCAGGCGCGAACCCCAGAATTGGCGCGCAAAGTCAATCGCGTCGAATGCGATGGCGCCCGCCGAGTCCTTGCCTCCAGAGCTAGCTTTAAGCGGCATGATGCGGAAAGGCGGGAAAGCGTACAGGAGAGCCACGACTACCGTGCCGATAAGAATCCACCGTAGATAGTTTCCGAGTCTCGGGGACTTTCCGCCAATGACCGTCTGGTTCATGAGCAAATCGGAGCGGCGAATGCCGCGGACCGAAACTCACGCGACCAAGCCAGCGACAATGTTTGGTCGCCGCATGCCAACCCGTTTTCACGGGTTGGGCATGCGGCGATTTTCGCATTGATGGATCCGACTGACGTTCGCGTTCCCACGACGAACGTGACCAAGCACACCCCGGATCCAGCAAAGTTTGAAGGCGGACGAGCTGCGTGGCTCATGGCTTGCGCCCATAGTTGCCAAATTTTTTCACGCTATCGCGATTCACGAGCTCGACGGCGACTGGCACGCGTTGAGGAAAATCCCGCGCTCCTTTGAGATAGCGATCAGCGTTCTCGGCAGCCGTGCACGCCATCGTTTTCGGAAACTGCATGACGGTGGCGGAAATCTTGCCTTCGCCCACGGCCTTCACGACATCGTCGGCGCCATCGAAGCCGAACACCTTTACCTTGTCCGCCTTGCCCGCGGCGAGGAGCGCTTGATAGGCGCCCATGGCCATCGCGTCGTTGCCACAGAAGACGGCGTTGATGTCCGGATGCGCCTGAAGAATGGATTCGAGCACCTCCAGTGCCTTGCTCCGGTCGAATTCGGCGCTCTGCTGCGCCACCATTTTCAGGCCCGGAAACCGATCAACGACACTGTGAAATCCCGTTGAACGGTTCCACGTATTGGTATCGGCGACGATGCCGAGCAGTTCGACGTATTTTCCCGTTTCGCCGACCTGCTCGACGAAGTACTGGCCGAGGGCCACGCAGCCGGAGTAGTTGTCCGAGAGAATTTGCGACACGGCTGCGTCATTGGCCTCGATCTCGCGATCCATGCAGAAGACCGGCACGCCTGCGGCCTTCGCGCGGCGGACATTGGCGATCGATCCTTTGGCGTCGGTGCAGTTGAAGAGTACGGCGCCATAGCCAGCCGCTACGAGATTGTCGAAGTGCTGGGATTCCTTGGCTGGATCGTTTTGTGAGTCGAAGATCGTCGCCTCGTAGCCGAGTTCTTTCGCGCGATCGCGCGCCGTCTCGGCAAGGACGACAAACCAAGGATTATTGAGCGTGGAAACGACCACCGCCACGCGTTTCGTTGCCGGCTGATTAGTGGGCGGCATGGCCGCCGTCTCACCGCGCTTGCATGCGCTCGTGAAAAGGGAAATCGCCAAGCCGGCGAGTGCCAGCAGACGCAGGAAAGGGGTTGTTCTCATCGATTGAGTTGTGAAGCGGGTCGGGAAGCGACGACGAGCGCCGCACCCACGAGCAGGTCGCAGGTGCGGCGCCGGAGATAGGAAACCGGTGCGGTTGGACTAGAAATTGCCATTCAGGGTTAGCGTGAGGGCAGCACCTCCGCCTGTCCCTTGACGAATGGCGCGGCCAAACTGGCTACCGCCTTCTTCCGCTTGTCCAAGATTTCTGCCGGCAAGCGACATCGTGTACTGGCGAGAAAGCTGATACCGAATCTCCCCTTCGTAGGTCAGACGTTCATCGGTCTGCTCCTGGGGGCGCCCCGTGATGTTGCGCGGGATGTTATCCGTGTAGTTGGCCCGGAGCGCAAAGTACCATTTGCTGTCCGGGGTGGTGTAGCTGATGCCGCCATTCCACAGGCGGGGAGCGAGGTTCGGGATCTGGTCGTAAGTTGTCGTGGCTGCACCTGCGTTGAAATTCCCCTGAGTCTTGTAGAGGTAGGTGTAGTTCGCGAAAACCTCGGTGTTTCGAGCCCACGAAGGAAGAAACGTCAGCTTGTAGCGGCCACCGACCTCGAAGCCCTCGATGTTGGCGGTGCCGAGGTTGAAGTTGGTGGTGAGCGTGTAGCCGATCAGTTCGGGCCCGATCTCAAGTTCAGGCAGTGCTGAGGTCAGCGTGACGGAATTGCTGACGATGTAGTCCTTGATGTCCTTGCGGAACCACGCAGCGCTGAACGAACTCGTGCGGCCGGGATACCACTCGATGCTGGCGTCGTAGTTTTGCGCCCGCTGCGGCTTCAGCTCGGTGTTGTTGGCGGCCACGGTTCGGGCCGAATCATTCACCGTGAGGCCCGGGATGATGTTGCCGAAATTCGGGCGGCCGATCGCTTCCGAATAGCTGAGGCGCGCCTGCACCTGCGGCGTCGCGTGCCAGGTGAGGTGCAGGTACTTGAACGGGTCGGGCGTGTAGTGATTCGAACCCTGAGCGCGGGTGTACTTCGCCATTACGTCGGCGAGCGACGCCAGATTGACGGTGCCGGTGAGACGCGCGCCCTCGGCGTCGACATAGGTTTCTTCCAATCGCGCGCCGCCGAGGATATCCACTGGCCCGAATTTAACGTTACCCATCACGTAAGCGCCGTAGATGGTCTCGTCGACCGTGCGGTTGTTGATGTACGATTGCTGATAGGCATAACCGACATCTTCGACAAACGCGGTGGGCAGCGTGTTGTAGAGCTGGGCGGTCCGGAAGGGGCTGATCCAGGCATTGGGCGCGCGCTCGCCGAACCAAATTTTCGGCGTGTAGTCGATCTCGGCGAAGCCCTGCATGTTGGCGGCCGTGGTGTCGTCCGCGGTGCCAACCACGCCATCTTGGCCTGCATAGCTCCAGCGGCGATTCGGCTGTTTGATCGAGCGCTCCTGCTTTTGGTAGGATCCGCCAGCCTCGAGATAAAACGGATGCTCGGCCGCGAAGTTCCGGCGCACGCTGAATTTGCCGGAGGTGATGAGATCAATCGAATCGCGATTCGAGACCGTGAAGCTGTTAGCTACCGGGACGTAGTTCGCGAGATTGTAGATGTCGGGACCGGAAGTCTGGCGGATGGCCGCAAGCGCGGTGCCTTCCGACTTCTTATCGAGGGTGAAGCCGATGTTCGGAATCTGCAGGGTGATGCCGCCGAACATTCTCGGCAGGTACCCGTAGTGGTTGGTCGCCCGAGAGACCTCTCCGTCGTAATTGACGAGCCAGTCGCCCCAGCGGCTCTTGGCGCCGGCGTTGACGGTGGTCGACTTGCTGCGCTTGTCGCCCATCGAGGTGTTCTGCTGCGCAGTGCCAGTCGCGGCGACTTCTACGTGCGTCGTGTTGGAGTTCGCGAGGTCGGTGCCGGAGAGGGTGTTGGTGAGCAGATTGAAAAACCGGCTGCGGAACTGGTAGTCGTGATCAGTGTAAGTCGTCCGCAGAAACGCGGTCGTATTCTCGCTGACTTTATAGTCCAGATTCAGCGACGCACCGCTACGCGCCGTGATGGTCTGGAAATCTTCCCGCCGAAGACGATTGATGTACGTCTTGAGATTTTGGGGGTACGTCGCCGGCGCCGCAGGAGGAGAAACGTACGTGTAATCGTCGTAGGCCGTGCCGCCAAAGCCATTGACGTTGACCTGGCTCGCGCTGAACACGACACCGAGTCGGCCGTCCAAAAACGTATCCGAGAAAGTGAACGAACCGCCGGGGTGAATCTTGCGCGTCGGCTCGTCGCTCGGGCCAGAGGTTTTGGCGAGGGAAAGTCCGTCCGTGTTGCCCGTGAGGTTGACCGTGGCGTTGATGCGGCGGCCCTTTTGCAGAAACGCGCTACGCGTGACCATGTTGACCGTGCCGCCGATGGAATTGGCTGGCATGGAGGGAATCGCCGCTTTGTACACCTCGATGCTCTCGATGTTGTCGATGGTGATCTGGTCGAATTCGAACGTGCGGCCGGTCGATGAACTGTTGGCGGCGGCCGCCTGGTTTCCGTTGATCATGACCAAATTCAAATTGGTCTCCATCCCTCGGACCATGAGCCCGCGCGGTTCGATGCCGGTGTAGTCCATTTGAATACCGGGCATCAGCTTCAGGAACTCTCCCGGGTTCGCGTCCGAAACGACGCCGAATGCATCCGCGGAAATCACGTTCCGTTGAGACTCCGCGTTCTTCTGCTGCTGCACCGCATAGGCATTGCCCTCGGGTTCACTCGAAACGCGGAATTCCGACAACTGCACAATATCCGACTTGAGCGTAGTATTGGCCGTCGCCACGCCACCGCTCGACACGTTTACCGCGACCATCGCGTCCTGCAGGCCAGCGTAGGAGATCTTCAAGGTCTGCGCTCCGGACGGCACGCTCGAGATTCGAAAAGTGCCGTCGGCCTCGGTGAGCGTTGAGAGGTTGATACCGACTACGGTCACAGACGCTCGCTCAAGGACTTTCTGCGTCGAGTCGTTCAAGACTGAGCCGACCACCGTGCCGGTGCCGGATTGTTGTGCGTGAACCGTGCTGGCGACAACCGCGAGCACGGGGATCAATAAGATGAACCGCAAAGCGGTTCGCAGCCAGGAGCCTTGAGGGGTGTTCATAGGTTTTGATGGAATAAGTGCGCGGCCACCCTGCTCGGAGGGTTGGTGGTGACGGTGCTGGGGTTAGGCCGTGCTCTGGCGCGAAACTACACCACGCCATCCAACTCGGTCCCCCTCACGGGATCGTGATTCTGACCGGATTCTAAGATCGCGGAAAATTCTACGAACGTGATCGGCGCGAAGATGGCCGCTCTAATTCTAGCGTGTTCGACTTCCGAAATTCACGCGGCGAACGCCCGCAATATTTTTGGAACGCCCGATTGAAATGGCTCAGCGAGCCGAACCCGGCAGCTTCAGCGACATCAAGCACGCTCATCGAGGTCGTGAGCAACATTCGCTGGGCGTGAAAAATTCGGTGCTCGGTCAGGTATTCAATGAAGCTCGCACCGAAAACATTGATGAAGAGATTTTGAGTCAGCTTCCGATGCAGACGGACCTCATTGGCCACCGTGTCGATGGTCAGGGCGTCAGTGTGCCGTTCGGCGATCAGCCGCGCGATTTCCTCGGCCTTCGCAAAGCCGCCGTCTTGCACGAGGATCTTTTGTTTCGGCGGCTCCTGTCGGACCGAGGCGGCCGTCCCGGGCCAGCGCAGAGCGATGCGCCGAAGCCGCGCCTCTATCTCCATGTGGCTAGCCTTGATTCGTTCCGACTCTTGGCTGGCGAGGTCTTCCTCCCAGACACTGAAACGATGCTGATCGATCGAAACTCTCTCGGGACATGGACTACAGATCATGTGCCCATGGAGCAGGGCTTGAGCAGCTTGATTCGGCAGCTTGCACTTCAGCACACCGCTGAGCGGTATGGTGACCACGAAGTAATCGTGCTCGGCGTGGTGCGCGATGACCTGATGAGGAATCGCGGCCCAAAAAACTGCGACGCTCGGCGCCTCGATCCGAATCACCTGGCCGCCGAATAGGTACGTGAGAGAGCCTTCGCTGAGGAAATTAAGTTCGATTTCGTTGTGCCGGTCAGCGCGTTTCATCACCGACGGCGTCCACCGTCCGCAGGAAAATCCGTACGGAGCCAAATCTGCCCGACTTGGATCGAAGGAAAAAATCATGCTTTCGTGGCAGGCACGCGTACACCTCGATAACGCGCCTGATGCGGCGGTCACCGAATCGAATGCCTGCCCGTAGCCCTTCAGACGAACGGCGCTTCCAGTCGGGCTATCCGTCCGCGCGATATTTCTCCTCCGATCTCATGCGCCCGGACGGAAGATGGCCGGCGGGCGAAAAGCGTCCGCTCACAGCGGTCGCGTATTTTTCGCTGGCCAGCGCGGGTGTATACTTCCGGCGTGTCTGACTAGCCGCGGACCTTCAGGCGCCGCTCATTTCCTTCACCAGCGAGAAAAACGCCTGCTTCCGCGGCGAACTCAGGCCCCAATTGACCGGAGGACATTGATAACCGTCGGCATAGTCGTTTTTGCCCGGATCGAAATAGCCCCATGATGCGTATTCCGAAATGGCCCCGAGAAAATTGTTGTCGGGCTGCTCAAAGTCGAAGTGGTCATCCTCGTTAAAAAGAATCGGTTTCGCTTTCCACGACGGGCTTCCTCTTACAAGTCGCACCATTTCCCGAATCCGATCCGGGATTTTCACGCCATTGCCGTGAATGAGCACAAAATCCGACGCACCGATTACCGCGTCGGTGGGCAGGCGGTTCCCCAGATGAGAAATGCCCACGAGCAGTCGGCGGCCTTGGCGGACGATCGACTGCGCACGACGAATACTTTCCTCGGCGCCTTCCGGTTGGAGAAATTTGAAAGGGAAACTCGCCGAGGTCTCGTTCGCGATCTCGACGAGCACGTTGGTGTAGCCCTTATCCAGGAGCCAAGCGGTAGTCTCCTCGATCACGCGCCACGCGGAGGCTTCATTGGTAAAACGGCGCGCCTGCGCGTTGTAAAAATAACCGACGATCACGACCATCCCAAGCTCGTCGGCAAAATCGAGAATGCGTTTCAGCCGTGAGAAATAATCGGCCTTGGGTGAACCGTCCGGACCGAAGGCGGAGTTGATCCAAGGTTGGGCCTTCGAGTAACCCTCTGGTGATCCGCCCTGCAGGTTGATCGTGAAGGAAAGGAGTCCGTGAGCGCGCCAGATCGGCATTGCGGAAAGAAATTCGCGCGTGTTGCGCTCGCAGTCCCAGCGACCGGTGTCCGGGTACGCCCAACGGCTTACCGTTTCTGGATTC
Organism: Verrucomicrobiota bacterium; assembly: GCA_048498795.1. Lineage (GTDB taxonomy): Bacteria > Verrucomicrobiota > Verrucomicrobiia > Opitutales > Opitutaceae > JBEHXH01. The sequence continues at coordinate 149,247 of JBEHXH010000012.1, read as the reverse complement.
GCATCATCGAACAGCCCCTGCACCATGCGGGAGTTGAGCAGCAGACCCTCGATCTTTTGGCCCCGAAACGAACGGCCTTTGTAGGTGGGTTCACCGTTGATCAGGAAGCGGTCACAATCGATCGACACGGCCGTGCGTCGCTTTGAGGTGAGTCCTGCCGCGATCGGAGTCGGTGCTGGCGTTCCGGTTTGGCCGCGGAGGGCGGCAAGGGAGAGCACGCCAACGGCAACAGCAGATTGAGCTAGAAAATTCCGGCGAGAGGTCGGCGACGATGGCATGGCGAGGTTCCTCGAAGGGTTGCGCTTGGACAGAGAAGTTGGGGTTCGAATCTCGGCGAACTCACTCGTGGGAGACGCAATCCGATGCGCGTCTGAATTCGCGGGAGGTAGCGCTTGGACTTTAGTCGCTTGCGGTCTGCGTTTCCACCCTCGCGCGTACCAATACTGCCCGGAAAGTATCACGTGATTTCCTCCCCAGCGGCTACTAGTCGGGCGCGTGATCGGACAATTCCAAGCAAGCCAGAGCCAGGATACGCGCAGAATAGATTGAGCAAGTGGCTGCGAAAGCCATCGAACGCGACACGCATCACGTAGCGCAATTTCGCGCTCGCCGTGGATAGCCATCTCGCCACCGCCCACGTTTCCCGGCCACTGAATTTGCTCAGATACTTAGAATAGCACCATAAATTAGCCGAAAATCGGAAGACCTGCGCTAAAGTTATCTGCTACGGTCCGTCGCAAGCAACCCCGACTCCATCAGTTTGGCCACCCCAACTGCCAAACTCATGACCTGACCCCGGCTTTCCCCTAACCAATGAACGTCGAGCCCTCCGAACAAGCCCGTTGGTTTGCACGCGAAGTGCAACCTCACGAGTCGGCGCTGCGTTCGTGGCTGCACGGTCGTTTTCCTGCGATGTCCGACGTAGACGACATTGTGCAGGAGTCGTATGTCCGTCTGCTTCGGGCCAAGGGTGAAGGCAAGGTGGGATATGCCAAAGCCTATCTCTTCAGCACCGCACGGAATTTCGCGCTCGATCTTTTTCGCCGCAGTAAAGTGGTGAAAATGGAGCCGGCCACGGATCTTGGTGCCGTGGTGGAAGACCGACCCAGCGTAGCGGAAACGGTCAGTCGTCAGCAGGAACTCGACATGCTGGCGGATTCGATAAGGCTCCTGCCCAATCGCTGTCGGCAGGTTCTCACCCTGCGACTGCTCTATGGACTATCGCACAAGGAAATCGCGGCTGAACTTCAAATTTCAGAGCACACCGTCAAAGCGCAAATCGCCAAAGGCATGCGTCGGTGCAGCGAATATTTTCGCGATCGGGGCTGCGGACCGCTGATGGTAAAAGACTCAGCGCATGACACCGCACCGCGACAGCAAGCCGACTGACGACGCCATCGAAACGATGGCGGCAGCCTGGCTTGCACAACGGGACGACGGCATGAGCGCAGACCGGCTCCGTGAATTTGCTGCCTGGCGAGCCCTTGATCCGCGGCACGAAGCCGCGGTGGTTCGTCTGGAGCAGACGTGGGGCACCCTGCAGGCCCTCCGCAATTATCGTCCACTGCAGGGTGGTCGGCCGGACGCCGATGCGTTGGCGCCGAAATCGTCGCAGCGTATCCTGTCGTTTCCAATTTTGGCCGCAGTGGCAGCCGTCGCCGTGGTCGCACTCGCCATCTGGCAATGGCAGCGGATTTCTCCGGACTCGGGCGTGCGCTACGTGACGATGACCGGCCAATACAAGCGAGTGCCGCTTTCGGACGGATCAATCGTCGATCTCAACGGTGATACCGAAATCCGCGTGGAGTATGCGCCCTCCGAGCGTCGCATCCGACTTGTCCACGGCGAAGGTCATTTCACGGTGGCAAAAAATGCCGCGCGTCCGTTTGTCGTCCGAGCGGACGCGATCACGGTACGTGCGGTAGGAACCGCTTTCGACGTGCGGATCGGCTCGGACGCGATCGGCGTGCTGGTGACCGAGGGACGCGTTCACATCGATAAAGTCGCGGCCCAATCAGCCGACGTCGACGGCTCGACGGTCGATGCCGGCAATCGATTAGTGATACCGGCCAAGATAGAGACCGCCTTGGCCCGACTAGTGACTGAAAAAGTCACGCCTGAATCGATCCATGCGGCACTCGATTGGCAGAATCAGCCACTGCGCTTCGTCGACACGCCCCTCCGTGAAGTGATTGCGCAGCTCAATGCCAGGAATCGCGTCCAGATCACTCTGGCCGAAGCGGATCTGGGTGACCTGCCGTTCGCCGGAAGTTTTCGCGCCGACAATGTGGAAGGATTTGTACGCCTGCTCGCTTCCGACCGGGAGCTGATCGTCGAGCGAGTCGACTCGGAGCATATCAACCTGCGTCGTCGAAAATAGCGCGCACCGATTCTTGGGGCTGACCAGCCACCGCCCGCGCGGCTCGCAACATGAACCTGCCCCGGAAAATCTCCCGCGGAAGATTGCGCGTGCTGGCGGTCCTCACGATGGCGCGATATCTCCGGTATCTGCTACTCTGCTGCTTTGCGCTATCGATCAGCGTAGTCGCGCGCAGTGCCGAGGCGCCAGCCACGCGCAAGTTCTCGGTGCCTTCGGGTGACGCTTCGGCCACCTTGGTCCAATTTGTCGAGCAGTCCGGGGCGCAGGTGATCTATGTGGTGCCACGAGTGCGCGGAGAGATCACGCATGCGATCCGGGGAGAATTCACGGCGCGCGAAGCGATTCGTCTGATGCTCGACGGGACAGCCTTGGTCGCCATCGAAGACTCAAGCGGCGCGCTGATGATCAATCGTAGCCAACCGCAAAAAGGGAAAATCGAAGTGAAGGCGGATCCGCCTCCAGGCGACACGATGCGCTCCACTGATGGTCGATTTGCGCCTTCGGACGAAGGCCGCACACACGACAATACCGGCGCGATCACCGGCACCGTGTTCAACTTGGCCACGCAGTCTTATCTTGAGCGCGCGACGATTCGGGTGGCTGGCACTTCTCTCAAGACGCTGAGCGACAAAGACGGCCATTTCACCCTCACCGGTATTCCGCTCGGCAGCTACGTCGTCGAGGCGAGCTACACCGATCTGGATTCTGCAGCGAAAAGCATCTCGATCACGCCTTCCAAGACCGTCGTGATGGAGTTTGGCCTCACCTCTGGCGTCTATGAAATGGGGCAGGTAGTCGTGAAGTCGACGCGCGAAGGAAACGCATACGCCATCAACCAGCAGCGTCGCGCGGAGTCGTTTCGCACCGTCTCTTCGATCGATGCGTTCGGTGATAATATCTCCGGAAATCCCGGCGAATTTCTCCGCAACATGCCGGGCATCCAGATGGATTTTTCTCAGATCGAGCCGAACAATATCCGCGTCCGCGGATTCAATCCGGAGATGACCGTCGTGACGATGGACGGTAACCAGATCGCGTCGGCCAATTCGAGCATCCAAACGCGGTCGGTCGCGATCGACCAACTCTCGCTCGGCTCCCTTGAGAAAGTCGAAGTCGTCAAGGCGCCAGTGCCGTCGATGTCGGCCAATGCCATCGGTGGCTCGGTGAATTTCGTCACGAAGAGTGCTTTCGAGGAGCGAGGCCGGCGCTCCTCGCTCACCCTAGGGCTCACCGCCAATTCGCAGCAATTCAACTTCGATCGGACGCCGGGTGGCGGACAATCGGATGTGCCCGAAAGGAAAATCCTGCCCGTAGGACGCTTCGAGTACTCGAACACTTTCCTGGAGGGTAAACTCGGCATCGCTCTCACCTCGGGTCACGCGAATACTTGGGTGCCCGCAGACAGCACGACGCACGCGATCGTCTATGCGGAGCCGCTGCCGAGCTTTCCGACGTTGTTCACCAAGGACCAGCCAGCAGCCCGTCGTGGTGCATTCACGATCTCACCCAATCAGCAGCACATCCGTCGCACGGACCTTTCCATAAACACGGATTACAAGCTCACGGAAAACACTGTGCTCTTCCTGAAGACTTGGTTCACGTACTACCGGAGCACCAACCGCAATCACAGCCTGACGCTCACACCTAACGTCGTCGCATCCAATTTCTCCGCGACAGACTACACCGCGACTGATGCCACTGCCTCGCAGTCCGGAAACGTTTTCAACAAGGCGAGCAACACTTGGGCGTTTACGCCCGGCCTTCGCTACAAGTCCACCGACTGGCGGATCGATCTCACGGGCGGGTTCTCGAAAGCGACGAATCGGTATTCCAACCCCAACGACTTCACGAGTGTGAACCTGACCTTGCCCGGAATTTCACTCGCAGTGTCTACGCCAGAAGGGACGACCATCCCCACTTCGCTCAAGCAGCTCAGTGGACCGGATTTTTTGAATCTCAACAACTACCTCCCGGTCGCCGGGAATTTCGTGTCCAACAACGTGCGGAATTCGCAAGACGCGATCTTTTCCGGGAAGCTCGATGTCAGGCGCGATTTTCGAACCTCGTCGCCCTTCTATCTCAAAGCCGGCGTGGCCTACACGTTGAATGAGCGCGCTCGGAATCAGCCGCAAGAACGGTGGGCTTGGGTCGGCCCCGATGGTGTCGCCGGCACCGCTGACGATACCAATCCCGCAGTCGTCAACATGGGCCGCTTCGCCGAGCCCACGCCTGTGCCCTCCGGCTTCGGCGTCGTCACGCCTGCCTACGTCAGCGCAAAACTCGTTAACGACTACTTTCGCGCCAATCCACAGGCGTTCGTTCGGGATCTCGCGTTCAACTACGAACAGGACATGACGCAGCGGAGAAAAATCAATGAAGCCGTCACTGCGGCATACGCGATGGCCAGTTGGACGATTGGCCCGGCGGAAATCCTCGGCGGCCTTAGATTCGAGGCGACGAAGGAGGAAGCGTTTGGTGCGATCGCCAAATCCGACATCCCGAGCACGTCACTCGCCAATGTGATGGCGAAGTACTCACGAGTCCAAACGACAAATCGCTACACGTCGCCCCCCTTCAAATATCTGCATGCGAAGTATGAGTGGCTCCCGGGCCTGCAGTCGCGAGTCAGCTACACCGAAGCCATCGCGCGTCCCGAGTTCTCGCAGATTTTCCCCTCAGTGACCGTGAGCGACGCGACGCACACCGTCACGGCAGCCAATCCCGGCCTGCGCCCAAATCGCTCGCAGAACCTCGACGCGAGCCTCGAGTACTACACCCGCTCGGCGGGGCAATGGACTTTCGCGTGGTTCCAGCGTGACGTGAAAAACTATCTCGGGAGCACTTCATCGTTAATCACACAGCCCGACGCTGCGCTCGGCATTGGCCCCGACCTCGTCGGTTATTCGCTAACCACTACGCAGAATCTGGGGCACGCCTTGTGGCAGGGTTACGAGGTCGACGTCCGGCAACAGCTGCGAGACTTCGCCGAAATTCCTCGCTGGATGCATGGGCTCGAGTTCTTCGCCAACTTCACGCGCATCGAGCGGATGAGCGGAAATTTCGGCGTAGCGGGGGCTTCGATCACCCGGCTCGCGGGAGTTTCACCTCGGCTCTACAATGCTGGTCTCAGCTACCGGACTCCGCGTGGAAACTTCTACGTCCAAGTCACCACGAATTTCCAAGCGGCCATCCTAGCCGCCAACTACCCGACCGCTGCCGGGCAGAACCTACAGCAGACTGATCCATATCAATTGTTCAGTCTCGAGGCGCGGTACCGAGTTTCGCCCCGCGTGATGTTCACCGTCACCGGCCGAAATCTTGGTGCAGAGGTACGCACTCTCTCGCAGCTCGGGCGTACGATCAACGAGCAGAACGACAGCGGCACTTTTTGGCTCTTCTCGACCAAGATAGAATTATGACGATCTCGGCGTCACAGACGTAGCCGCTTTTGAGGAGCTAAGCGTCTAGATCGTTGGCACCGGACCACATTCGGTGACCTAGCCATACTATGCCGGCACCCCGCCTCATCTTGTCGTATGCGATTTACGGATACCTCACCGTCATTCGACCCCTTTGGTATTTCGTTCGCCGCGAGCCGTCGATGAGCCGCGTGAAAGCCGATTTTACGATCGAGAAAGACGGCTCGAATACTGCCATCGAGGTGATGGCCGCAGCCTGGCTAGCCGAACGAGACGAAGGGTTCACCGCAGACGCAGAATGGCGGTTCATTGCGTGGAAAACGGTCGACCCGCGTCGTGCGACTGCAGTCGCGCATCTGGAGGCGACTTGGCGCCGCCTTCAGGAATTGCGTGCACTGTGTCCCAGGCAGTACTCGCGCGCCGATCCCGATCTTCTGGCACCACAGCGAGCGCAGCAAAAAAATTCGCGGCGAGGATAGCCCATACTTTCGGACCGTTCGTCTGAATTTCGACCAGCTCTTATCTGGCGGCCCGGTCACCGCATTTCGAACCCACTCGGGCAACTTCCCGCTTGCTCAGCGCGTTCGCATGCGCGTGCCCCGGCCCAATCGATACCTCAAACCGTCGAACTCACCCTATGAATGGAAAAAAGTTAGTCGCCGCTACCATCGCCTGCTTGGCCGCTTTCGTGGCCACTGCACACCGTGGATTTGCCGCTGAACTCAGCGGCACAGTTATCAACAAGAACACGCAAAAATTCCTCGAGCGCGCATCGGTGATCGTCGAGGGAACGACTTTTCAAGCCCTCACCGACAGCCAGGGCAATTTCCGCATCACTGGAATCCCGGCTGGCTCTTACAAAATTGTCGCGAGCTACACGGATCTGAACCCGGAAACCACCAGCGTGGCAGTCACCGAGGGAGCACCCGCCACGGCGAATTTCGCTCTCGCGTCGGAAATCTACAAGATGGGTGAGTTCGTTGTCACCTCCGCAGCCGAGGGCAATGCCTTCGCGGTGAATCAGCAGCGACGCGCAGAATCAGCCCGCGTCGTGACTTCGGTTGACGCATTCATCGATCAAACCACCGGCAATCCCGGTGAATTCCTGAAGAGCGTCGAGGGCATTCAAATGGATTACTCTCAAAATGAGCCGCAGCAGATTCGCGTCCGTGGATTCGACCCGAATCTCACCATGGTCACCATGGATGGGAATGAAATCGCCTCGGCGGCTTCCAGCAGCGCGAATCGTTCGGTGCAGATCGATCAGCTCTCGATCGCGAGCATCGAGAGCGTGGAGGTTTACAAGGCGCCGATTCCTTCAATGTCAGCCAATGCGATTGGCGGCGCAGTGAATTTCATCACGAAGAGCGCTTTCGACCAAAAAGGTCGCCGGGCTTTTGCCCAAGTAGGCGTAAACATGGACTCGAACGATTTTAGTTTTCGTAAATCGCCCGGCCCTGGGCATGGCGAAACCGCTGAGCGTCGAATCTATCCCGTTGGCCGTGTAGAATACTCCAACTCGTTTTTCGAAAATCGTGTCGGCGTGCTCTTCTCGGTGGGCTACGACCACACCAATCAGCTTGGTTCGAGCACGACCAACAATTTGAACGTCACGGCTCTGCCGGGCGGCACACTGCCCGCCGCGCCGACGCTCTACACCCTCGACAATGTCACGGTCAGGCGCGGCGCTTTCTCCATCGCGCCGAATCGCCAGCTGCGCGTTCGCGCCGACATTTCGCTGAACACGGACTTCAAATTCTCCAACACGCTGTCCGGTTACCTCAAGACCAGCTACGCCTACTATCACAGCACCAATCGCAACCACGGCCTCAACCTTACGCCCGGAGCGTTGGCCGCTGGTGACACCGTGACCAGCTACACGACGACCGCCGGTACTGTCACTCAGACCACCAGTATCTTCGACAAGTACACGCGCTCTTCCCAGTTCAGTCCCGGGCTAAAATTTCGCTCGGGCGATTGGAAGATCGATTTGGACGGCGGCTACTCGAAGTCCACGAATCACTACAAGAATCCGCACGACTTCACGTCGGTGAATCTGCAGATTCCCACCACGGTCGGCTATTCGATGACCACGCCGTTAACTACGGACGTACCGACGTCGATCACGCAGAACACCGGTGCCGACATCTACGACCTCAACAGCTATCGGCCGAACCAAACTGCGCCGGCCGGCGGTATCCTACTCGCCAATTCGAGCAACTTCGTCGCCAACAACCATCGCGACACCTGGGACGGCAAGTACTCGGGGCGCCTGGACGTACAGCGCGATTTCCAGACGCGCTTCCCGTTCTATCTCAAAGCTGGCCTCGCGTACAACGAGACAATCTTCGACAAGACCCAGAGCCAGCGCCGCTGGTACTACGCCGGTGACGATGGTGTGATCGGCACGGCAGACGACACATTGACTGGGACCGTCGCCACCAACATGGCCCGGTTTGCCGAGCCGGTTCCCGTCACGCAAAACATCCCCGGCTGGACGCTGCGCGAACCCACGTATTTTAGCGCGCACGAGTTTTACTCCTACTGGGAGTCACACCCACAGATTCTCGTCGAAAATGCCGCCTACGCCGCGCAGCAACGGATTGTGGGTCGCCAAAAAGTGAACGAGAAAGTCCGTGCGGGCTACATCATGGCAAATGCGACCGTGATGAAGCTCAACGTCCTCGCCGGCGTGCGCGTGGAAGAGACCGACATCAAAGCGCTCGGCTATCGCGTCCTCCCCACGTCCGGAGCCACCTCCGTTCTTCCGGCGGGAGTAAATGCAAACTCGCTCGAAGGTATTCTGGCCTCGTATCGGTTCTTCCCCACGAGCTCGAACTATCGTTCCACGCCGTTCCCCTACCTGCACTTGAAATACGAGTGGCTGCCGGGCTTGCAAACCCGCGGCAGCTACACGGAGGGCATCGGGCGGCCGAATCTTACCGATGTGTTGCCAAACAACGTCACGCAAAACGACGTGACCCAGACGATCTCCACGAACCGCGCCGGCCTGCTGCCGCAGCGCTCCAAGAACTGGGACTTCAGCGTGGAGTACTACTCGAAGGCCGCAGGTCAACTGACCGCCAGCTGGTTCAATCGAAAGATCAAGGACTTCATCTCCACGGCGACAATCCCGATGACGCCGGAGCTTCTCACCGAACTCGGCCTCGGGCCAGAATTCGCGAACTATCAGGTGACGACCAAAACGAATCTGGGCCAAGCGACGCAGACCGGATACGAACTCAGCTTCCAGCAATCGCTCCGTCAGTGGAGTTTTGTCCCGCAGTTCCTGCAGGGAGTGACCCTGAAGGCGAACTACACCAACATCTACAAGATGTCGGGAGACTTTGGTACGCCGGGGGCGACCATCACGCAATTGGCAAACGTCGTTCCGAAGTTGGTAAACGGCGGCATCAGCTACCGCACTCCTTCGGGCCTGCTGCAGGTGAACCTCACGGCCAACTATCAATCGGCGAGAACCACGGCCAATCTTCCCGCGACTGCGGCCGCCGCCCAGCGCGCTCCGCGTCAGGAGGCCTATCGCTTCTGGAACATGGACGTCAGCTATCGCCTCACCTCGAACCTGCGCCTCAGTGCCACCGCCCGGAATCTGTTCTCCGAACGGCCCAAATTCTCGGAGGTCGGCATCATTCGAAACACCCAGCAGGCCACCGGCATCGCGTGGCTCTTCGCGGCGAAGTACGACCTGTAGAACTTAGAACAATCACAAGGATCGTGGACTTGCTCTCCGTCGACCTGAGCAACATGTAGCCGATGACCGCATGACGGTGACGCTGCATGGAGCGGCTTAGGAATAAGCGACTGGGCAAGTCCACGATCTTTTTTCGCGAGCGGCCACGAACGCGTCGATCAGTCAGCGACAGTTAACCAAGGATACGCCGATCCTTTTGGCCGGCGCATTCGACAAGCAGTGTGTTCTAAACCGAGAATCCGCATGAAAATCCTCCTGTCGGTTTTTGTCGCGCTTGCCGCGTTTTCGTCCGTGCTGACGGGCACCGTACCTCAATCACCTCGCCATCGCGTCATCGTCTCCTCGGACATCGGCGGCACCGATCAGGATGACAATCAATCGATGGCGCACGTGCTGTTGTATGCCGATACCCTCGAGCTCGAGGGACTGATCGCTTCGCCCTACGGCCCCGGCCGTAAACAAGACATCCTCGGCACGATCGACGCCTACGAGAAAGACTTCGCTAAACTACGCACCTACTCCGCCGCGTATCCAACGCCAGCAGCACTGCGTGACCTCACCAAACAGGGCGCGGCAGACGCGGTGGGCGACGCGGGCTTCGACTTTCCCAGCGAAGGCTCGCAATGGATTGTTGCCTGCGCGCGGCGCCCGGATCCGCGGCCGCTCTGGGTGCTTGGTTGGGGCGGGCTCGACGATGTGGCCCAGGCATTGCACGACGCGCCCGACATCCTGCCAAAGCTGCGCGTGTACTGGGTGGGCGGTCCTAATAAAAAGTGGAGCGCAAACGCCTACAACTACATCGAGCGACACTACCCCACGCTCTGGATGATTGAGGCAAACTCGACGTACGCGGGGTGGTTCGCCGGAGGCAACCAGCAGGGCGAGTGGGACAACACGGAATTTATCACCCGACACGTGGCCGGGCACGGCGCGCTCGGCGATTACCTCGCGAGCTTCGATCGCGGCACCATGAAAATGGGCGACACTCCGACCGTCGCTTACCTGCTTAGTCCGGAACCGGAGAACCCAGCGAAACCACACTGGGGTGGAAGTTTCATCCCCGCTTGGGATCGCCCGCGCGCCGTCTTTAATCGGCTAACAACTGCAGCGGATCGCGTAGAGCTCTACGCCATCGTCGATATCGAGTTGCCGCCGGGCCATGGCATGACCGTCTCCCACCGCGCTCATCTTGCGATGGAGAACCAGTTGATTTCTGGCTACGTCGATCCGCAAACGGGCGTGCTCCGTTTTCGATTTTCGCCAAAGGCGGCACGCACCTGGAACTACACGATTTACAGCGACCTGCCGGCGCTCGATGGCAAGACCGGCGCGATCACGACGTACACGACGCCAGCCGACGCCGCCCAGCACCCATCCGCTGAGCACCCGAATTGGTGGGCCGACGATCTATCTCCCGAACTCGCACAGGGCAGCCAGCACGGCGCAAAAACGGTGAGCCGCTGGCGCGAAGAATTCTTGCGCGACTTCGCCGCGCGGATGGAGCGCTGCCAAAAACCCGCTCCCGAAGCCAAGTCCTCTCCGTGATCCATCGCCTCCTGCATCGCACTTTCGCTCTGACGGGATTTTTGATTTCGCTCGGCGTCGCAAATGCCGAGCAAACCTCAGCGCCTCCCGCCGCCGGCGCTGCTCCGCGGTACCGCGTGATCGTTTCCACCGACATCGGCGGGAGCGATCCGGACGATCATCAATCGATGGTGCACCTGCTCGCCTACGCGGACGCGCTGGATTTCGAAGGCCTGATCTCGACTCAGCCGCGAGGCAGCAAGAAGGCGGAAATCCTCAAGCTCATTGGTTTTTACGAGCACGACTACCCCAACCTGAAGACCTACTCGGACCGCTACCCGACGCCGGATGCGCTGCGAGCCATTACAAAATCGGGAGCAGCGACGCACATCGGCGCGTCAGGTTTTGGCGAACCGACCGAAGGCTCCAACTGGATCATTCAGTGCGCGCGCCGCGACGATCCGCGCCCGCTCTACGTTCTCGTGTGGGGTGGCATCTACGACGTCGCGCAAGCGCTGCACGATGCGCCGGAGATTTTGCCGAAGCTGCGCGTGTACTTCATCGGTGGCCCCAACAAGCAAGGCAGTGTGAATGCCTACAACTACATCGAGGAAAACCATCCGAAGCTGTGGATGATCGAGAGCAACGATACTTACCGCGGCTGGTTCGTCGGAGGAAATCAAACCGGCGAATGGGACGACTCAGGCTTCGTGACAAAATACGTCGCCGGTCACGGCGCGCTCGGAGATTTCTTTGTCACGCTGCTCAACGGAAAGATGAAGATGGGCGACACTCCATCGCTCGCTTGGCTGCTGCACGGTGTACCTGAAGATCCGACGCAACCCGGTTGGGGTGGGAAATACGTCCGCGTGTGGGACGGGAGAAAATCGATCTTCGACCACCTTCCCGTGAACGAGGAGGAGCAGGCCGAGGTCTTCGGCGTAATCGAAATTGTGCTGCCTGTGCCTGAGGGTTATTCTGCGACCAACAAAGCGACGATCACGCTCGACACACGTGCATCATACACCGGGGTGAATGAAGGAAAGGTGATCCGCTTCCGTTTCACGACGCGCGATCCCAAGATCTTCTCGTACACGATCGAAAGCGATTCTCCCGCACTCAACGGCAAGACCGGAAAGTTTCGCACCGTGCCGCCACCCATCGAACGCACGAGCCGTCCATCCATCGTGCATCCTAATTGGTGGGCCGATGACCCCGATCCGACTGTCGCTGAAGGCTCACATCCGGGCGTGAAAAGCATCAGTCAGTGGCGCCTAGATTTTCTACGCGACTTTGCCGCCCACATGGCGCGATGCGACAAGGCCAAGGAATAGGATAAACTTTGTGAGGCGAGTTTGGCTCACAGTACGAGGCGGGGCGTCAGCAGAGTCGCATTTCCGAGGAAAACTCTCCGACCAAGCGAAAAGAAAGCTGCGAAGTGGGCATACTGTCGGCGGATTTGGCGCGATGCATCCGTTCAAGCCAGGCGCGTTGGTAGCGAAGCCGTTTCCCGCCATTCCCCGGCGAGCAAGACCTCGTGCGGGGCCGTCGGAACGCCGGTCACGTTACCATTGATCAAGCTGACGAGTATCTCCACGGCATGCGCCCCGATTTTGGCAGCGTCGTGGTACACGCCGCTTGTGCGGTACCCGGGATTGTGCTGCAGCTCGACGAGCCCAACTTCTTCCGGCACCTTCTTGCCGAGATCAGCGAGCCATCTGCTGATTTCGACGCCTGCCATGCTTGTAACAAGCAGCGCGTCGGGACGCGTATGCTCGAACCATTCGCGAAACACGCCGGCGTCCGGCGGGTGGCCCGGGCACACCGGAATTCGGTCTTCAGCCGGATAGGCTAACTGATGCCGGAGATACGCGCCGAGCCATGGCGCGCTAACCAGCGGGCTGTCGTTGATCTCGGTGAATACAAAGCCGACACGCCGATAGCCCCGCTGTAGACAGAGCTGCATCGCGAGAGACGCGGCCTCGAAGTGATTCTCCGACACACGATGCATTTTCGGTGAATGCAATGTCTGGCCGAGCGCAACGACCGAGAACTGATCCCAAGCGAGGTCCAGCGTGGATTGCCCGGGCGGCATTCGCCCGATCACAAGCCCTTGTACCGCGCGCGCCTTCATGATCTTGCAGAAGCGCGCGGGAGTCATGCCTGGCTCGGCCAGCCAAAAATGCTCAAGCTTGTAACCCAAGTCCCTTGCGCGAGCGCTTGCTCCGGGGAAAAAATCCGGCCGTCCATGATGAGGCGATCGCCAGCCGTAACGAGTGGAGTGATTAGTCACGAATGCCAGTGTCGCGCTTGGCACTATCCGGCCGTCCCTGCGCGATCGCATCAGCGCAGCCACCAATGGGTTCACTCGGTAGCCAAGCTGTTCAGCAACCATTCTGATGCGCTGCCGAGTGCTTGCGGGCAACCGAGGGTGATTGCGGAGCGCCAGAGCGACCGTAGAGCGATGGACGCCGGATCGGTTGGCAACATCCTGGAGAGTGGAAGGGCGGGGCATGGTTGAAGGGCTCGATTGAGCGAGCCATGAAACCACGCCCAGAGATCCTACAGATTAAGACGAACGACACACGATCTCGGGCTACTCAGATGCCAGCGACATCGCACACCTTCGTGAAGGAAATCGCACTTTGCAGCGGCAACGAATTCCTGCGCTTTGCCGCGGTGCTCCATCGAGCGGATGCGCATGAATGGGCAATCCCTGTTGTTAACGTGAGGCGAAACTGGGACTATCACGAGCGGGAATCCTAGTCCGCCGAGTGAGAGAATTGCGGTCTCGTTCGCCTTGTCAGCGATTGAGGTTTCGAATCAGGACAATCAGCCGGCCTAAACAGATATGCTCCTCCTCAGCAATCGGCACGGAGATATGGTTCCATTCACAACACGCAGGGCGGCCCTCAATCGAGCTTGGTGCGGGCGGACGGAATCGAACCGACGAGGCCTGCTTGGAAGGCAGGAGTTTTACCACTAAACTACGCCCGCAGAGGCGCACCGCACAGCTTCATCGCCCGGCTCGCGCGGTCAAGCTCCGCGCTTTTTGCCGCTCAGCCATCACTCTGCCCTGCCGCGCGACCGACCTCACCCCTTCGGCTCGGTCGACTGTCCGTGAAAGTTTTCTCGGGACACCTGCCCTGCTCCGCGTCATCACTCGACTCCTTCGCATGCACACCCCGTCGCCGACCCGTTACACCAATCCCGCGTTCTACTGCCGCTGCGGACGCAGTGGCATCCAGCTCCCGCTGTTCTCGCTCGGGCTTTGGCACAATTTCGGCGGCGTCGACTCCTACGCCAATAGCCGCGCGCTCATCCTCCGATCGTTCGACCTCGGCATCACGCACTTCGACCTCGCCAACAACTACGGCCCACCACCCGGCTCCGCGGAGCAGAACTTCGGCCGCATGCTGCGCGAGGACCTCGCCGCTCACCGCGACGAGCTGATCATCTCCACCAAGGCCGGCTATCTCATGTGGGACGGCCCGTATGGCGAGTGGGGCTCCCGCAAACACATCCTCTCCTCACTCGACCAGTCGCTAAAGCGCCTCGGCCTCGAGTACGTCGACATTTTTTACCATCACCGGCCCGATCCCAGCACGCCGCTCGAGGAATCGATGGGCGCGCTGGCCCACGCCGTGCGCTCAGGCAAGGCCCTCTACGTCGCGCTCTCCAACTACCCTACCGAGCTCACCGCCCGTGCCGCGCAGATCCTGCGCGACCTCGGCACGCCGTGCCTGCTGCACCAGCCAAAGTATCACATGTTCGAGCGCGCGCCCGAGCGTACTGGATTACTGGATACACTCGTGCACGAGGGTATCGGCGGCATCGCCTTCTGCCCGCTCGCTCAGGGCCTGCTGACCAATCGCTACCTCGCTGGAATCCCCGCCGACTCCCGTGCCGCGCACGACCCTCGCTTCCTCAAGCCTGAGCACATCACTCCGGAGAAACTGAAAAAGATCCGCGCACTCAACGACCTCGCCCAGCAACGCGGCCAGTCGCTCGCCCAGATGTCGCTCGCCTGGGTGCTCCGTCAGCCGGGCATCACCTCCGCGCTCATCGGCGCGAGCCGCGTCGCACAGATCGAGGAAAACGTCGCCACCGTCGCGAACCTCGCCTTCACACCCGACGAACTCGCATCCATCGAGCGCATCCTCGCCGACTGAAGCGCAAGTCAGCGCCGCTCGCGCGCATGAATCTCATTCTCTTCACGCCCGCCGAGTTTGCGGCCCCACTGCCGCGCACCGATCCACGCGCCGCGCATATCCTCGATGTGCTGCGCCGTGGAGTCGGTGACACGTTCGACGCCGGCTTGATCGATGGCCCGCGCGGCAAAGCTACGCTCGTCGTACTCGCGCCCGAAAGCTTCACGCTCGCCTTCATCGCCGATGCAGCCCCGCTCCCACCCATCGCTCCGATCACCCTGATCCTCGGACTGCCGCGACCGCAGACGGCGCGCAAAATCCTCCACGCCGCAACCGAACTTGGCGTCGCCGCGATTCACTTCGTCGCCACGGAAAAAGCCGAAGCCAACTACGCCCAGAGCAGCCTATGGTCCTCCGGCGAATGGCGTCGCCACTTGATCGAAGCCGCTCAGCAAGCCTTTGACCCGCGCCTGCCCGTCGTCTCCCACACCCAGACGCTCGCCCAAGCCATCGCAGCCCTCTCACCCACCACCACTCTCCTCGCCCTCGATAACTATGAGGCCACCGGCTCGCTCGGCGCGTGTCCCATAAAACCGGATACACCCGTCGCTCTCGCCCTCGGCCCCGAGCGCGGCTGGGGCCCGACCGACCGCACCCTCCTGCGCAATCATCACTGCACGCTCGCCCATCTTGGCGCGCGCGTCCTCCGCGCCGAAACCGCCACCACGGCAGCCCTCGCGGTGGTCCGCGCGAAGCTCGGTTTGCTCTGATTCGGTCCAAACCGTTTTACACGAGGGCCTAAAAATTCGCCAAGGCCCGGATCCGATCAGCGAGCAGCAAAAGAAAAAATCGGCGCCGATCTACGGTCGCTCCTCTAGCAGCGCCTCACCACGAAAAACGCGGCGAGGGCGCCGCGTCCCCAAGAACCTTACCCCAACTTCGCGTTTCTTCGCCACCTTTGCGTCTTCGCGCTTAACTGCACCGCCGCTTCACACTGCGGCTCTGCTCACAGCTTCGCCTTCAGCTCCTCTGCTAATTTCAGCGCGGTATCCACAGAGTCACTACGGACATTGAAGTGGCCCATCTTGCGCCCTGGACGCGGCTCGGCTTTGCCGTAGAGGTGGAGCTTCGCTCGGGGCTCGGCGAGGATCGCGGCCCAGTTGGGCTCGCCGACCACGCGGCCGTCGCGCCATTTCCACGCATCGCCGAGAATGTTGACCATCACGGTCGGCGTACGCGCGGTCGAGGGGCCGAGCGACAGGCCGCACACGGCGCGGACGTGCTGCTCGAACTGGCTGGTCTCGCCGCCGTCCATCGACCAGTGGCCGCTGTTGTGCGGGCGCGGGGCGAGCTCGTTGACGAGCACATCGCCGTTGCTCGCGTGAAACAGTTCCACGGCGAGCAGGCCGACGACGCCGATTTTCTCCGCGATCGCGAGCGCGAGCTGCTCCGCCTCACGCGCCACCGCCGGGCTCACGCGTGCGGGCACCATCGAGAAATCGAGGATGTGATGCGTGTGGATATTTTCCGCAACGGGAAACGCCTTCACCTCGCCGGCCGACGAGCGCGCGACGATCACCGAGAGCTCGCGCGAGAAATCCACCCAGCGCTCCACCACACAGCGACGCCCGCGGAAAATTGCCGCGGCCTTTTCGAGATCGGCCTCGGTCTCGATCTTCATCTGGCCCTTGCCGTCGTAGCCGAAGTCCGCGGTCTTCACCACGCAAGGGCGGCCGGTGTGCGCGACCGCCGCGGCGATGTCGCCATCGAGCGCCTCGGCGTAGCGCACGTGCGGAAAGCCGTTGGCGCGCAGCCACGCTTTCTCGCGCTGGCGGTTCTGCGTCACGTGCAGCACGTCCGCGCGCGGGTGCAGCGGAACGAGCGGCGCGATGGTCTCGAGCGGACCGCTCGGGATGTTTTCAAATTCGTACGTCACGACATCGCACTCGCGCGCGAAAGCCGTCAGCGCCGCAGTGTCCTCGTAGCTCGCATTGACTTCCTTGTTCGCCACCGCGCCCGCCGGGCAAGGCCCCACCGGCTCGAAGACGTGCACGCGGTAGCCGAGCGTCTGCGCCGCCTGCGCAAACATGCGCCCGAGCTGCCCGCCGCCGAGCACACCGATGGTTTTTCCGGGAAGGATCATGCGAAGCCGAAGAGCTGAAAGCCGAGATCGAGGAGCGGCAAGCCCGCTCTCCGTCACGCGAAAGGCTCAAACGGGGAAACCACGAATGGACACGAATTCACCCGAATGGTGGAGGGTGGTTAGACTCGACGAAAGTATCAGCGATCAAAATGCGGCGCATCGCGCTCCGGCCACCGATCTCGGTATTCCTATTCGTGTCTCTTCGTGTCCATTCGTGGTTAAAAAATCCGCCGCTCTCGCTTCGTGGGTCAGATCACGGCAGCTTCGCCTGCATCACTTTCGCGGTTTGATCGCTGCGGAATTTCTTCGTCGCTGCCGCCAGGCGCGAGTCGCTGAGCGCGAGGATCGAAGTGGCGAAGAGCGCGGCGTTGATCGCGCCGGCTTTGCCGATGGCGAAGGTCGCGGTGGGTATGCCGCCGGGCATCTGCACGATGGAGAGGAGCGAGTCCATGCCCTTGAGCGCGTGCGATTCCACGGGCACACCGAGCACCGGGAGCGTGGTCATCGCGGCGGTCATGCCCGGCAGATGAGCCGCGCCGCCCGCGCCGGCGATGATGACCTTGAGTCCGCGCTTCTCGGCCGACTCGGCGTATTTCACCATGAGCTTCGGCGTGCGGTGCGCGCTCACGACGCGCTTCTCGAACGGCACCCCGAGCGCCTCGAGCTGCGCCGCCGCGTGCTGCATCGTCTCCCAATCCGACGTGCTGCCCATGATGATCCCGACGAGTGGCTTGACCATAAGACCCAAGCGATAAGCGAGAACGATCAGCCTCCGCAAACCGTAAACCTAGAGTTAGGTTCTTGGGCTGAGTCGCTTCCAAGCGCGAAGACGCAAAGATGGCGAAGGTTCGCTAAGAAGAGGGAGAGTTTGAACTGCGAAAATTGCATCCCTGAAAAAGCCAAAGGTCACGCAGCACCAAAATCGCTGCATGACCTTCGCGAATCTTTGCGAGACTTAGCGTCTTCGCGCTTAGCCTAATCTCTGTTTACACCAGCGACTGGCCCTTCGGGGCGCGGATGACGATCGTACCGGCGATCTTGTCGTGCCAGGCTTGCTTGCCGTCATCGATCACGATCCAGAAGAAACCGAGGCCGCAGACGACGAGCGACACGAAGCAGCTCAGCGCACGTACCACCGCGGTCGCCCAGTCGATGGGGCGGCCATCGAGCCGCACCACTTGGAGGCCGCAGACGAGGCCACCGATGGTTGTGCCCTTCGCCTGCCACATCGCGGCGCCGTAGGCGGCGAGCATGAAGAGCACGACATTGCCGTGGAAACTTAGGATGCCGCCGAAGAGCACACCGATGAGCATGCCGTCAATCGCGAGACCTCCGATGCGCAGCCAGAAACCGGCGCGCGGCTGGATCGTGAGGTCGATCGGCGGAATCACCGGCGGCACTTGAAACGGCGCGGGGCGCACCGGCGGCAGCGTGGTAAAGCCGGTCGCTGCAGGCGGCGGAGTTTCCGCGCCGAAGCCCGCGGACTGCATCGGCGGCTGCGGCGCGTCGCCGCTTACGGTCACGTCGCTGGCGGACGCCATCGGCAGATTCGTCACCGGATCGGCCGGCACTACCGGCACAGTCGGGACGAACGGCGTGACGGGCACCGTCGGCACTCCACGACCACCCGACGCGGGCGGCGTGGTGGGTTTTTCGCGCTTGGTGCTGGAGATGACGGTGAGCACGACCACGCCGAGACCGAGCACATCGGTCATCTTGAGCACGAGAAAGCCCAAGATCGGCATCACATAGATCAGCAGCAGGATGAAGCCGCCGACCAAGATCGTCACGGCCGGATGAGCCAGCGGGCCATCGCCGAGGAGGCGAGTGACTTTGCTACCGAGCCAGGCGAGAAGCACGGCCTTGCCGAACAGCGAGGCAACGAAGAGCCCCACCACCACGAACGGCACCGCGGCGACGCCGATCACCGTGATCGACAGAAGTACGATCACCACCGGGGCGAGCAGCATCGCGAGCAGCGCCGTCACGACCGACATGCCGGGCCGCGTGGTGAGCGTGACGTTGCATTTCTGCACGCCGGTGGGAAAGAGCAGGCCGATCAGGACATATACACCGAGGAAACAAAACGCGACGACCCAGGCCCACACCACACTGCGCTCTAGCGCCAACGGGCGGCCGAGCAAAAGGCAGTTGCGAAACCACGCCTGCAGGCCGTCGAACCGCGGGAAATGCGAACCGAAAGCGACGTTGTTCGTGTTGCCGTGCACCACCGCCTTCGGATCACGGATGATCTGGCCGCCAACGGAAGTGACATCGCCGCCCACCACCGCGTCGGGCCCAAGCTCGACATCGCCGAGCACGGCGACGACCTCGCCGTTGACCTTCGTATTGACGTAGGTGCTGCCCAGCACGGCCACGGCGGTGTCGCCAACCGTGCCGCCAGTCACGCGGGTGTTGCCCATGATCGACACGACCGCGTCGGTCACGTCGCCGGCGCTCGACGAAGAACCGAAAATCGATACGACCGCATCGGAACGTTCGCCAGCCTTCAGTACCGAATCATGACCGATGCTGACGTGCTCTTCGTTATTGCGATTGCTCGGCCGCACGCGGCGGGGCTTGGACGGAGTCGTGGCCTTGTCCGGCGCGGTCGTCGACTGGTCGAGACGGCGCAGTTTCGGCTCATCGCCATCGGCGGGCTTCGCCTCGTCAGCGGGAGCGGATTTTTCCGCGGGCGCCGCGGTCTCAGCGGCCGATGCGGGCACAGCAGTGGCTTGGGGGGCGGCCGCCGGTGCTGGATTCGGTGGATCGGCGGGCTTATCCTGAGCGAGGGCGGCAAACGTCAGCGTGAAAAACAGCGCGACGGCCATGCAGACGAAGAGTTGACGGGTGGAGGATTTCATAAAGGGAGCGGAGCGGCCGCGATCAGCGGTTCGCATTGGCGTAGAGGGTGCGGTACGCCGCGGCGCCGAGGCCGAAGAGCGTCACATAGAGTCCGACGACGACGGCGATGCCGCCGTAGAGATAGACCGGCGGGATGGCGTTGACCATCGAGCTCGCGAAGTCGCCGATCCAGCGGGCCACGCCGACGGTGCGCTCGACGGCGCCAACTTGCGGCGCGAGGGCCTGCGTGATTTCGCCTGAAGCGACGGTCGATTGGAAAAACCCGGACACGATCAGCAGCACCTTCACGACACCGGCGACCACGAGGAAGAAGCCGCCCTGCGCCGCGACCGGCCAGTGCTTGAAGCTCTTCTGCCACCACGGCAGGGCGGCGCGGCGCGCCAGCTCGGCCATGACGCGGTTCTCCAGCGTGCGCGGCGCCCGGCGCTCCGGCAGCGCACGCAGGGTGCGGTGGAGGGCTTGCTCGAGCTTCTTTTCGCGGTCTTCGCGGGGGGAGTTCATGGCGGTTAATTGTTGAGGGTTTCTTGTCCGGCCCCGGTGCGCGCCAGGATCTTGGCGAGCGCGGTACGGGCGCGGAGGATATCGGTCTTCACCTTCGCTAGGGACACGCCGAGGCGCTTTGCGATCTCGTCGTACGGCATGTCTTCAAAATGATAGAGGACCAGCGGCACGCGCTGGTGGTTCGGCAGCTGGTCGAGGGCGGACTCGACCCACGCCCGGCGGTCGCCGGACTCCATGCCGGAAAAAAAGTTATCCGGCGCGGCAAACTCCACCTCCGGCGCGTCTTCCTCGGCCCCCTCGTCGCGCTTGAACTCGCTGAAGAACTTCCAGCGGTTGCGGTAGCGCTGCAGGTGATTGAGGCAGAGATTGGTCGTAACGGTCTTGAGCCAGCCGCCGGCGGTCGGACTCGCGGCGAGCATCTCGAAGTGGTCGTAGGCCTTGATAAACACCTCCTGCGCAATGTCCTCCGCTTGCGTCTCATTTCCGGTGAGACGCGCGGCGGTGGAGAATACCATGTCCTGGTAATTGCGCATGAAAGTGGTGAAGTCAGCCTCGGTGGCTACTCCCGTGGTTGTGGTTTGCACTGGAGGGTCATCGTTCATGCCCAGAACCCGGCCCGCGCCGGAAAGTCGCAAAAAAGTTTTGCGCCCCTCCCCCGCCCAGCGCGAGCGCGAACGTAAGGTGTTGAGGATTCTCGCCGCGCGAGGCGGGTAAATCGGCGGATTTTCAGGCCGATCGGCCGCCGCCGAGCCTACTCCCTTTGGCCTAAAATGCCGCGGTCTCGTCGCTAGAAATCCCTGCGCGCCCGAGGATAAGGCGGCATTGCAACGCCGCCGCGCGTCCGCCGGTCCCTTGCCAATCGCGGCGCGCCGGCAAGACTGAGCGCAACAAAAAGCACCCCCATGTCTTCGTTTCTCCCCCCTGATCCGGTGGTTGAAAAACGCGTCCGCGAGATCGGCGAAAAGCTCTTCGCCGCGATGGACGCCGCCCCGGCCCCCGGCATTTTCTCCAAGAAGGGCGCGTACGCGCGCGTGATGGAGTGGTCGATGAAGGACCCGGCCTTCAAGGCCCAGCTCTTCCGCTTCGTCGACGTCCTCCCCTCGCTCAAGTCCTCCGGCGAGATCGTGCGCCACCTGCAGGAGTACCTCGGCGACAAGGCCGTGGAGCTCAACCCCGCGATGAAGGCCGGCCTCGCCGCGTCGTCGTTTGCGCCCGCACTCGTGGCCGGGCCGGTGAAGGCCAATGTTGTTTCGATGGCCGCGCAGTTCGTCGCCGGCGAGACGCCCGACGATCTCGTGAAGCAGCTGCGCAAAAACGCGTCGCTCGGCCTCGCCACCACCATCGATCTCCTCGGCGAAACGGTCGTGAGCGAGGCGGAGGCGGATGAGTTTCTGCAGCGCAATCTCGCCGTGCTCGACACGATCGCGAAGGCCTTCGCGAAAGACCCGAAGCCCGCTGCGAGCGATCTCGGCCCCGGCAGCACGCCGCTCCCGCGCCTCAATCTCTCGGTCAAAATCTCCGCGCTCACACCCGACGTCCATCCGGCCGACCCAGAAAACTCCGTCGTCGCGCTCAAGGCCCGGCTGCGCCCCATCCTGCGCCGCTCCGCCGAGGTCGGCGCCTTCATCAACTTCGACATGGAGAGCTACAAGCTGAAGGACCTCACCCTCGCGCTCTTCAAATCGATCCTCGAAGAAGCGGAGTTCCGCGAAAAGCCCGCCATCGGCATCGCGATCCAAGCCTACCTCCGCGACTGCGAGCGCGACCTCCGCGAGCTCGTCGCGTGGGCACGCAAAAACAATCGCCGCATCGGCGTGCGCCTCGTGAAGGGCGCGTATTGGGACTACGAGACGATCATCGCCCAGCAGCGCGAATGGCCGATCCCCGTCTGGTCACAGAAGGCCGAATCCGACGCCAACTACGAAAAGCTCTCCACGTTTCTCCTCGAAAACAGCGACATCGTCGCCCCCGCCTTCGCCTCGCACAACGTCCGCTCCTGCGCCCACGCCATCGCGCAGGCCGAGCGCCTCAAGGTCGACCCGCGCGCCTACGAGTTCCAGGCGCTCTACGGCATGGCCGACGAGTTGAAGGCCGCGCTCCTCCAAAACGGGTATCGAGTTCGTGAATACTGCGCCATCGGCGAACTCCTCCCCGGCATGGCCTACCTCGTCCGCCGTCTCCTCGAAAACACGAGCAACGAAGGCTTCCTCCGCCAGAAAAACATGGGCGAAGCGACGAAGGAGCAGTTGCTGAAAAATCCGGTGGAAGTCTTGGAGGTAGGGCGCGTTTTCCCCAACGCGCCGGTTGGACTCAGCTCAAACGAACGGCGCGTTAAGGATAACGCGCCCTACCTTTTCAAGAACGCCGCCAACACCGACTTCACGCTCGCCGCATCGCGCGAAAAGCAGCGCGCCGCGCTCGCCGCCCTCACCGGAGATTCAACGCCGTCTCACCTCGCCGTAGCCTCGGCGAAGGCGGGCGGCCAAAAATATCCGCTTATCATCGCCGGGAAAAAAATCTCTGACCGTGAGTACATCTCCTCGGTCAATCCCGCGCGCCCCGCGCAGATCGTCGGCCACTGGGCCCGCGCCACGATCAAGGACGCCGATGCCGCCGTCGCGTCCGCCCGCGCCGCGTTTCCCGCGTGGCGCGCCACATCCGTCGATGATCGCGCGAAAATCTTCGAGCGCGTCGCCGACCTCATGGAGGCGCGCCGCTTCGAGCTGAATGCGCTGCTCATCCTCGAAGCCGGCAAGCCGTGGCTCGAGGCCGACGGCGACATATCCGAGGCCATCGACTTCTGCCGCTACTACGCCGTCGAGATGCGCCAGCTCGACAAACCTACCGTGACGCAGGCCGTGCCCGGCGAGCGCTGCACGCTCGTCCATACGCCGCGCGGCATCGGTGTCGCCATCGCACCGTGGAATTTCCCGCTCGCGATCCTCACCGGCCTCGTCGTCGCGCCGCTCGTCGCGGGCAACTGCGTGATCATGAAGCCCGCCGAGCAGACCACGGTGATCGGCGCCACGCTGATGAACCTGCTCATCGAGGCCGGCCTGCCCGCGGGCGTGGTGAATTTTCTCCCCGGCTTCGGCGAGGACATTGGCGCGCACCTCGTCGCGCATCCGCAGGTGGACTTCATCGCGTTCACCGGCTCGCGTGCCGTCGGCACGAAGATCTGGGAAACCGCCGGTCGCACGCTGCCCGGTCAGACCAATCTGAAAAAAATCGTCTGCGAGATGGGCGGCAAAAATGCGCTCATCATCGACAACGACGCCGACCTCGACGAAGCGATTCCCGCCGCGCTCTACAGCGCCTTCGGCTTCAGCGGCCAGAAGTGCTCCGCGCTCTCGCGCCTCATCGTGCTCGATGATGTCTACGACGACTTCGTCGCGCGCTTCACCTCGGCGTGCGCCAATCTTCCCATCGGCGATCCGCAGAAACCCGGCACGCTCGTGTGTCCTGTGATCGACGCCGACGCGCAGAAAAAAATCCTCGGTCTCATCGAGATCGGCAAGCGCGAGGCCAAGGTCGGTTTCCAAGCGACGCTCCCCGCCGAGCTCATCGCGACCGGCGGCTACTACGTGCCACCAACCGTCTTCGTCAACGTGAAGCCCGACGCCACCATCGCGCGCGAGGAAATCTTCGGCCCGGTCATCGCGATCCTCCGCGCCAAGGACCTCGATGAAGCCTTCGCCCTCGTGAACGGCGTCGAGTACGCGCTCACCGGCGGCCTCTTCTCGCGCAGCCCCCGCGCCCTCGAACGCGCCCAACGCGAACTCCTCGTCGGCAACCTCTACCTCAACCGCGGCATCACCGGCGCGATCGTCGAGCGCCACCCCTTCGGCGGCTTCAAGCTGAGCGGCGGCGGCACCAAAGCCGGCGGCAAAAGCTACCTCGAAAACTTTCTCTTCCCGTGCGCCATCGCCGAAAACGTGATGCGCCGCGGCTTCACGCCGCCAGAGGAATAGCGAAGGCTCGCACCTCAATCGAGCTTGCCCAAGGTTGCTGCCGGATGAGTTCCCGCAGCAACCGAGTCGTCACTGTCGCGCTCTTTTGGATCGGCGGCTTCATCGGCGCCGTCGTGCTCGCGCTGATTATATCGCGCGTGCTCGGCCTGCTGGTGCCATACTCAATTCCGACCTCGGGAATGGATCCCACCATCAAACGTGGGGACTATCTCACCACCCAAGGCTTCACTTATCTCCTCCGCAAGCCCGCTCGGGGTGATCTCATCGTCTTTCGCACCGCTGGCATAAAGGGGATCGGCCGCGACGAAATCTACATGCAGCGCTTGGTCGGCTTGCCGGGTGATCGCCTGGAGATCATCGGCGGCAAGCTTCTGGTCAACGGAGAGCCCGTTTCTTTCTACACTCCTGCCGGCGATCCTGTCCGCTATGCCAACGTCGCGTTGCTCAGTGTCGGCCACGACTATGTCGTACCCCAAGGCACCTATTTCGCCCTAGGCGACAATTCAGCCAATAGCTTCGACAGTCGCTATTGGGGACCGATCCCAGCCGCAAACATCACTGGCCGTGTTTGGTTCAAGTATTGAAGCGCCGATGCGCGAATAAATGCACCTCGCCGGGCTCGTCCTCGATTTCGAGATTCCGTTTTCTACGTTTTAGATTTCAGGTTCTCCGTCCTTCCGTTACTCACGCCTCTTCGCTTCGACCTTCAACCGCCTCGTTCCGTCACTCGTGTACCTTCCTGGTATCGCGTGCCTCTAACGCCCATGATCGCAAAGCTCACCCTCCTTTTTTTCCTCGGCTTCACTTGCGTGGTCCATGCAGCGGGCGTCACGGTTTTTCCCAGCCCGGGGTGGCAGCGGGCTCCCGACGCTCAGTGGCGGCAATTGGCTGCGGGCGGCAACTATCGGATCATTGACTATTCAACAAAGGTCGGCGGCGGCGGTGCCAACCTCTTGGAGTCAGCCCTGCCTGGCGGCGTAAACCATCAGGTCGTGGAAGCGACCGTCAAAGGCTACGAGACATCCATCCTCGCCCAAGGCCAGACCGTCGTTTCCAAACTGCCGGCCAACGTAGGAAAGCTAAAAGGCTTTTGCGTCACCTCGCGGGGCCCGGCCAATGGCCGATCAATCACCATCGTCACCTACCTCGTTTTTTCAGACCGTGCCGTATATTCCATCGCGATCTATGGAGCGGGTAGCCTGACCTCAGCCGATCCGCTCGTCACCGGCTATCTCGCTCAAATTCGGATCGATCCGTTGGTCGTCGCCGGCAACCTCGAAGCCGATTCGCCCTACGAGATGGGCCAGAAAATCGGCACCCTGTTCATGAAGGCGATCCTCTTCGGTGGGCCGGTGGTCATCCTCATCGTCGCGCTTGTTATCTACGGCCGCTATCGGTCCGCCCGTCGACCGCCGCCCCTGCCCAAAAGCATTTGAGCCGCCGCCGGCCTCCTTACTCTTCGTCCGTCGCCGTCAGCAGCACGAGACCTGCGATTATGATGATGCCTGCGATCATGGGGAAAAATCAGTGCGCACCGGCTGTATCGCCGCCCTTCGCCGGGCGGCAGAGAAACGCGGCGACGGTCGCGCCGATCAGGACGAGGCCGAGGACGTAGAAGCAGTCGTTGAAGGCCATCATTGTCGCCTCGCGGCGCACCATGCTGTCGAGTGCGGCGACGGCCTGATGACCAGCTGTAACAGCATCGCTGCCCGCGGCGGTGAACTTGGCGGTGAGCGCGTCGAGACGCTCGCGGGTGAGCGGATTGTAGAGGCTCACGGCCTCGCCGATGCGATTCGAGTGAAAGCGCTCGCGCACCGTAAGCAAAGCCGAGAGGAGCGCGATGCCGACGGAGCCGCCGAGATTGCGCATCATGTTAAAGAGACCCGAGGCACCCGCGCGCCGCTCGGCCGGCAGGCCCGCGGTGACGAGGGCCGACACCGGGACGAGGATGAAGGGCTGGCCGAGCGCGCGGACAAAGAGCGACCAGCGGAGTTGCTCCTGCGCGAAGTCCGCCGAGATCGAGGTGTTCATCAGGCAGCTCACGCCGAACATCACGAGGCCGAAGACGATCAGCCAGCGCGTGTCGAAGCGCTTCATGAACCACGGCATGAAAGGCAGGATGAAGAGCTGCGGCACGCCGCCCCAGATGAGCGTCGCGCCGATATCCGCCGCGCCGTAGCCCTGCACGCTGCCGAGATAGAGCGGCAGCAGGAAGATCGAGCCATACATCGCGCCGCCGAGCACGGCGTTGACCAGCGAGCCGAGCGTGAAGTTGCGCGACGCGTAGAGACGGAGATCGGTCACGGGCTTCTTCGCGCGAAATTGCCACACAATGAAAACCGGCAGCGTGATCGCCACGATCCACGCGAGGGTGACGATGAAGCTCGAGCCAAACCAATCGTCGCGCGTGCCTTCCTCGAGCAGCGTCACGAGCGCGCCGAGGCCGAGCGACATCAGCACGATGCCCCAGCCGTCGGCCTCGCGGAGTTTTTCCCAGCGCACCGGCGACCGCGGGAAACCGTACCACACGGCGCCGATGAGCACGGGGCCGAGGAGAAGATTGAGATAGAAATTCCACTCCCAGCCCCAGTGGTCCGTGAGCCAGCCGCCGATGCTCGGCCCGATCGCGGGCGCAAACATCGCCGTGAGGCCGAAGAGCGCGAAGCCCATCGGGTGCTTCGAGGGCGGGAGCAGTTGCTGCATCGCCGTCGACGCGAGCGGGATCAGCGCGCCGCCAAAAAATCCCTGGCCCGCGCGAAACACCACCATGCTGCTCAGGCTCCAAGCCTGCCCGCAGAGCGCCGAGAAAATCAGAAACAGCGCCGACGTCACCACGAGATAGCGCCGCAGCCCGAAGATCGACGCGATCCACGCCGTGAGCGGGATCACGATGATCTCTGGCACGAGATACGCGATCGAGATCCACGAGCTCTCGTCGAGCGTCGCGCCAATCGCGCCCGAGATGTCGCGCAGCGACGAGTTGGTGATCTGAATATCGAGCACCGCCATGAACGCGCCCAGCATTCCGCCGAGCGTGCCGATCCACGCGCGCGTCGAGACGACGGGCGAAGCCGGAGAGACAGGAAGCGCGGTCGTTTTCATGGTGATTATTTCCGAGACCAAAAGATCGAACTAAACTCCGAAATCACTGGCGTCTCCGCCCGCGAACCGACGCTTCGTTCCCTTCGTTCTCTTCTGTAAAATTGCCTTTGGTTTTCTTGAGTAAGTGCCCGTTCACCGACGCACGTTGACCTTCACGAAGGCCGAGAGGCCGGGAGCTAGGCGCGTCTCCGCAGCGGCGATGCTGTCCGCGTCGAACACGATCTTCACCGGCACGCGCTGCACGATCTTGGTGAAGTTGCCCGTCGAGTTGTCCGGCGGCAGGAGCGAGAACTTCGCGCCCGTGCCGGGGGCAAAACTTTCTACCGTCCCCGTAAACGCGCGGCCCTCGATGGCGTCGACCTTGATCTCGACCTTCTCGCCGACGCGGAGCTGCCGGAGCTGGCTCTCTTTGAAATTCGCGACGACCCACACGCGATCGTTGACGACCGACATAACCGGCTGACCGGGCTGGAGGCGCTGGCCGGCCTCGACGTTTTTCTTCGCGATGTGGCCTGCGCTCGGCGCGCGCACGATGGTGTACTCGACCTGCAGGCGAGCCATGCGCTCGGCTGCCTCGGCCTTCTGCACCTGCGCCTGCACGACGCCTCGCTGGGCGTTGGCGGCGGTGAGCGCGGCATCGGCCGCGGCGCGGCCCGAGATGAGCGAACGCTGCGCGGCCTGCGCGGCATCGTAAGCCGCCTGCGCCGCATCGAACTGCTGCTTCGAGATTGCACCATCGACCTGCATGAGCGCCTCGGCGCGGTGGAAATCGAGCTCGGCCTGCCGGAGCTGCGCCGCGCCCTGCGCGACGCGTGCGGTGGCGGCCTCGACGTCGGACTCGGCCCGCGCGATCTGCGCGGTCACCTGCGTCTCGCTGGCGCGCGCCTGCGCGAGATCGGCCGAGCTGGCCTGCAGGGCGAGGTTGAGATCGGCCGGATCGATTTCGAGGAGCGGCTGCCCCGCCTCGACGTGGGCGTTGTCGTCGACGAGCACACGGAGAACGGTGCCATTGATGCGCGTGCTGACCGGGTGAATGTTGCCCTCGAGGAACGCGTCGTCCGTGCTCGCGAAGCCCGCGGCGTGGTGCACGTAAGCGCCGATGCCGACCGCGAGCGCCGCAACGACGGCCGCGCCAGCAGAAATCTTCGCCCAAGGCAGCCGGCGGCGCGTGCGCACGGCGATGATTGGATTGACCGGGACGATGACGGGGACATCGACCTCGGTGGGAGCGGCGGTGGTGAGAGTGCTCATGGCGGCGAAATTTTGATGGTGGCTTGCTTGTGTCGGACGAGTGTTCGCCCGTGGTACCCGCAGAATATCACCACCCCCGCGCGCGAGGAATGACTTTGTTCTTCCCAGACTAATCGTTTTTTCCTATCAGTGGAAAATGGAGTTGAGGCATCTCCGCTACTTCGTGGCCGTGGCCGAGCACTTGAACTACCGCAAGGCCGCCGAGCACCTGCGCGTCGCCCAGCCCGCGCTCAGCAGCCAGATCCAGGACCTAGAGCAGGACGTCGGCGTGCGGCTCTTCGATCGCAACACCGGCGGCGTGCGTCTCACCGATGCGGGCGCGGCGTTTCTTGATGAGGCGCGGCTCATCCTCGCCCATGCGCAACAGGCCGTGACTATCGCGCGCGAGGCGGCCAAGGGCCAGCGCGGGCGGCTCGCGATCGGTTACTTCGCGCCGATCTTCATGGGCCTGATGCCCGCGAGCCTGAAGGCATTTCGCGATAGATTTCCCGACGTGGAAGTCTCGCTGCTGGAGATGCCGATCATGGAGCAGCTCGAGGCGCTCGAGGCCAACACGATCCAGATCGCCTTCGCCATCGATGGCGTCGTGGCGCTGCCGCCGCACGTGAGGAGCATCCCGGTTGCGCAGTCGGCGATCAAGGTCGTGATCGGCCGCACGCACCGCCTTGCCCGCGCGAAAAAGATCGGCCTCGAAGACCTCGAGCGCGAGCCGCTGCTCTGCTTCTCGCCGCGCAAGGGCCTCGCGTCCGTCCACGGCGAGATTATGCGCCGCACGTTCGCCGCGCGCGGGCTGAAGATAAAATCGCTCCGCCAGATCGATGGCGTGGAGTCATTTCGCGCGATGCTGGAGAGCGGCTTCGGCCTCTCGCTCATCGCCGAATCCGGCAGCCTCTCGCACAGCCGCGAACTCTTGATGAAGCCGCTGAAAGAAGCCGGCCCTGATTTAGTGCTCAATCTAACAGCGCTTTGGCGCGACGAGCAGACGTCTCAGCTCACGACGAATTTCATCAACGTGATCCGGGCGGTCGCGACGAAGCCGGCGAAAAGACGGTAGGCACTGATTGGGTGCCCACGAAACACACGAAGGGGCACGAAAGGATCGCGTGGTTTGGAAACTGTGGGAGGGGCTTTATGCCCCGACTTGGCTCCGTATCTCTCTCAGGTCAGCTCGCGGTGATGTCGGGGCGTAAAGCCCCTCCGACAGTTTCGAGCCAGTCGAACCTTACTGCTTTGGCGCAAACGTGGTCGTGAAGGTTGCCTGCTTGCCGGTGGTCTCGACGTAGAAACTCTCGCGGCGCTTCGGCGGGGAGTCGGGGGTGTTGCCGTGCCAAAGACGAAATTCGCCTTCGCAGGCGATGGTCACGTGCAGCACGAGCTTATCGTACGCGACGTCGAACTCCGCGCGGTCGTGAAACGTCGCGCCGCTCACCTCTCGCCAGTAGCCGAAGGGCTCGGGGCGGTCTTTCTTGAACTCCTCCGAGGTCACGAGGGCGAAACTCTCCGGCAGTTGCGCCTTGCCCTGCACGTGAAGCGTGAGGCCGAGTACCTGCGGGGTTTCGTCGGCGGTGGAAATCGTGGCGGTGTCGACGAGCGCGTCGCCTTTGATCTCCAGCGTGCGCTGCGCGGTGACGCCTTTGCGGTAGCTCGGCTGGCGCGCGCTCACGAAACCCTCGGGCTTGAAGGCGAGCAGTTCGCCGCGCACGGGAGACTGCGGATCCGCGGCCTCGACGACCCACTCGCGTTTCTCATCGAGTGGCCCGAGGTCTTCGCCCTCGCCGTTGATGAGCGGCACGTTGTGGTTGGCGCCGCGGTTGAAGTAGCCGCGGTGCATCGGTGAGCCGTAGCCGGTCGTGCCGGAGTCATGCGTGACATCCGTTTCGCCATAGGCGGCGGAAAAATTCAGCGCCTCCGACTGCGAGTGCGAGCGCGTGAGCTGGCCGTAGTGGATGAAGACCTGCCACTGCCCGCTGCGCACGATCGCCATGCGCGAGGTCTCCATGTTGCGACTCACCACCGAGGGGAGCGTCGCCGCACGCGGAGCGGCAGGAGGCGGGTCGAGCAGCGTGTCCCAATCGCGACGCTTCGCGGCGGCTTCGAGACCGAGCGGCGTGGGAAACACGCGATAGGCGCGGCCAAACAGTCCGCGATCCGGCGCGGTGGGCAGGCCGCTGCTGTCGGCGGGATTGGGCAGGAGGCCATTCGGGAAACGCAGGTAGCTGAGACTGAGCATCAGATTTTCCGCCGTGGTCATTTCCGGCGCAAGCTCGGCCGCGCGGCCCGCGATGCCCGCGTGCTCGAAGAGAGAGAGCACGGCCGACACGACGAAATTGTTATAGCCGAGCGACTGCTCCCACCAGATGTAGTCGCTCGTGATGCCCTCAGCCATTTGGCGGCGCAGGCCGTAGCGGCCATCAATCGCGCCTTTCCACAGCGCCTCGTCGCCGAAGACCAACGCCACTTCGGCGACGGCACAGCGCTGCCACGTGGCGATGTTGTGGATGCTCTGGAAATTCGCATTGAGCACCGCCACCTCGGGGTCGAAGAACTTTTCCTTCCACATCTGCCGGCGCTCGGGCGCGACGCGGTCGCCGAGCAGGCGGACGGCCTCGGTGAACTTCGTGAGATTCGTCGCCTCCGTGAGCGTCTGCCAGAAGAGCC
This sequence comes from Verrucomicrobiota bacterium, assembly GCA_048498795.1. GTDB lineage: Bacteria > Verrucomicrobiota > Verrucomicrobiia > Opitutales > Opitutaceae > JBEHXH01. The sequence continues at coordinate 117,570 of JBEHXH010000012.1, read as the reverse complement.
GCGCGCCCTCTCGCGCCGGGGCCCACTTCAAGTAATTGGTCGCGTAGAAATCCATCTGGTCCGCGACCCAGTCGGCGTAGCGCTCGTCGCCGGTCAGCCGCCAGAGCTGCGCGGCGGTCTCCATCTCGCCGACGTGCCGCGCGCGAAAACCCACGACCCACCACGCGATGAGCTTCGGCGTGAACTCCACGCGCGGGTCGGACGCGCTCGCGAAGTGATCGATCTCCTCGCCCGGAATCTCCGGCGTCCAGCGCAGGTGCGAGCCGTCTTTCGGGCTGATGCCATCGTGCGACCAGCCGGCGACCCACTCCACGCGGTCGTGCTGCTTCGCCATCCACTGGTCGACCTCGGCGCGCTCCTTCGCGAGCCACGCGGCCCAGGTCGGGTCCTCGGCGACGCGCTTCTTTGCGGCGTCCCAGTCCTCGCTCGCCGCGCGCCACGAGTGGCCAGCGGCGTCGAATATTTTCATCTCCGCAAACATCTTGTCCGGCTCCGGCTTGGGAAACGGCTCCGCCCACGCGCTGACGACGGCGAGCGCCATGGCGCCCAGCCCTAACAGGGTTCGAATCATCCTTCAGCATAGCGGGCAGCGCGCACCCGCACCGCAACTCCCGCGGTGCATGTATCGTTAACGCTGTGAGTCACAGCCATCGAGGAAACGCGACAGCGGGTTTGAATGGGGACGCGGCGCCCTCGCCGCGTTTTCGGGCACTGCGGTTCGCGGAGTTTTTTTAAAACCACGCGGCGGGGGCGCCGCGTCCCCATTCGGACTACCTAAGTCAAATTTCGGCCTGACGAATCAGCGGGGATCAGCGCAGATTAGCGTTTCCCTTTTCTGAATCATGCGCCGCTCGTTCTTCGCTGTATTGTTTTCCCTCTTCGCGTTCGCGCTTTGCGCGCAGGCGGCTGCGCCGACGAAGATTCGCGTGGCGTGCGTCGGCGACAGCATCACGTATGGCTTCGGGCTGCCGCATCGCGACGCTGACAGCTACCCGGCGGTGCTCGCGCGGTTGCTTGGCGACGACTACGAGGTCGGAAACTTCGGCGTCTCGGGCGCGACGCTGCTCAAGAAGGGTCACCTGCCCTACTGGGATCAGCCGGCATTCCGCGAAGCGTCGGAGTTTCACGCGCAGATCGTCGTGATCAAGCTCGGCACCAACGACAATGCCGCGCGCAACTGGCCCACCCACGGCACCGAGTTTCCTGCCGACGCCGCGGCGCTGATTGCGCATTTCAAAAATCTTCCCGAGAAGCCCGCCGTGTGGGTCTGCCTGCCTGCGCCCGCGTTTGCCACACGCACGGAGGAGTATTCCGGGAATCTCCCCGAGATCCGCCACCTGCTCACTGTCGCAGCCAAGGACGCCGGCGTGGGCGTGATCGACACCTACACGCCGCTGAAGGGCAAGGGTGACCTCTACCTCGACAACCTGCATCCGCTCGCGGGCGGCTACGCGATCATCGCGCAAACGGTCTTTGCGGCGTTGAAACCGAAAGATGCGGTCAAGCCGTAGGCTGATTCGAGTCTGTAGCGGCGGTCTATGACCGCCGAAATAACCGCTGTATCCCACTCAACTCTTTTCGGCGCTCATAGAGCGCCGCTACAGCAAGCCATCGGATTTCTTGGAATGCTCGCTCATCTGCGCTGATCCGGAAATACGTTTCCTCTTCGCACGGTCGCGCATCGGCGGTGGTCAACGATGAGATTCGGTGGGCGCTTGCGGCGGGGTGAGCGGCGGGCCAATCTGCGGGCAACCCCATGCACTCGTCACCGTCGCCCCGTGGTGTCTCGCGTCGTCATTTTGTCGGTCAGCTCTCCGTGGGCGCACTCGCGCTGGCGGCGCTGCGCTTCCCGCTCCGGGGCGCGGAGCCGACGCCAGCGCGCAAGCTCGGCGTGGCGCTCGTGGGGCTCGGCAGCTACAGCACCGGACAACTGGGGCCCGCGCTACGCGAGACGCAGAATTGTTTTCTCGCGGGCGTGGTGACGGGCGATCGCGCGAAGGGCCAGAAGTGGGCGAAGGACTACGGCTTTCCGGAGAAGAATATCTACAGCTACGACACGCTGCCGGAGATCGCGGACAACCGCGACATCGACATCGTGTACGTGGTCACGCCCAACGGTCTGCACATGCGCGACGCGGTCGCGGCGGCCAAGGCGGGCAAGCACGTGATCATCGAGAAGCCGATGGCCAACACGGTGGCCGAGTGCGACGCGATCCTCGCGGCGTGCCGCGCCGCGAAGGTGAAATGCTCGATCGGCTACCGCCTGCATTTCGACCCGTATCATCAGGAACTCATGCGGCTCGCCCGTGAAAAGGATTTCGGCCTGCTCGAAAAGATGACGGGCAAGCGCGCGTTTACGATGAGCACGTGGCGCTGGCGCGCCGACAAAAAGCTCGCGGGCGGCGGACCGCTCATGGACCTCGGTGTGTATCTCATCCAGGCCGCGTGCATGGCACAGAATCATGCGGTGCCCGTGGCCGTGACTGCACACGAGGAGCCGAAGAAGCGGCCGGATATTTCCAAAGATACGGAGGAGACAATCCGCTGGACGATGGAGTACGCCAACGGCGCGAAGGCGGATTTCATCACGAGCTATCAGGACGGTGCGGATACGTTTCGTGCGGAAGGAGCGAAGGGCTGGATCGATTTCCGCGAGAAGGCGTTCACGTACCGTGGCTCCGTCGTCGAGACGAGCCGCGGCAAACTCGACTACGGCCCCTTCATCAATCAGCAGGCGAAACAGATGGATGACTTCGCCCTCTGCGTGCGCGAGGACCGCGAGTCACGCGTCGCCGGCACGATGGGCCGCCGCGACCTCTGCATCATCGAGGCGATCTACGAGTCCGCGCGCACAGGCAAGCGCGTCGAGGTGAAGGTGTGAGCGGTTAGAACGCTTGGGTCCGCAAAGCCTAGCGCGGGAGACAGAGAATAGGTGGCCGCAAAAAGGCGCAGAAGGCGCAAAAATCCCGGTCGTGTGCTTTTGGTAAGATCCGATGGTTTGCTGTAGCGGCGGTCTGTGACCGCCGATTTGGGTCAAACGCGGACGGAGGATTTCGGCGCTCATAGAGCGCCGCTACAGGGTCGGATGATCTATCCGATGAAGCGGCTCAACTCTCCGCCGGCTCGACGGTCACGGCGGTGGTGAGGTAGGCGGAGGCGCCGGTGTTGAAGAGGCCTTTCACGGGGCTTACGTCGGCGTAATCGCGGCCGCGGGCGGTGACGATGTGCTCGGCACCGACGAAGCAGTTGTTGGTCGGGTCAAAGTCGATCCAGCCGGGACCGGGGATGAAGACCGATACCCACGCGTGCGAGGCGTCGGCGCCGCGGAGGCGGGGTTTGCCGGGTGGCGGCTTCGTGAGGAGATAGCCGCTCACGTACGCGGCGGGCAGGCCCCAACTGCGCAAGCAACTGATGAGCAGGTGCGCGAAATCCTGGCACACGCCGCGGCGGTGATGGAGCACGGTGGTGAGCGGCGTGGAGATCGTCGTGGCGCGCGGATCGAAGGTGTACTGCTTCGCGAAGCGCGCGCCGAGGGCGGCGAGCCACTCGGTGGCGGTGGTTTTTTTTTCGCCGAGCCCTTCGGCGAGGGCGCGCGCCTCGGGCAGCAGCGGCACGTGCGCGGAGGGATGGAGAAACTGCTCGAGGGTGAACTCGGCGGCGACGGATGCGGGTACCTGCGCGAGCGCGGCGGAGAGCGGCGGCGTGAGCGCGCGCGCGAGTGGGCCATCGCGGCGTACAATGCTGCGACTCGTGATCGTGAGCTCGGCGTGAGCCTCGCGGAGCGTGAAGACATGCTGGCGATTGCCGAAATAATCCGTGCGCGCCGCGAGGTCGTGCGGGTGCGGCGCGATCTCCAGCTCAAATGCATCGCAGTGCTGCGTCGCCTCGTGTCGCGGCTGGAGGTGCAGCGACTGCCACGCTGCCGTCGCCGGCGCGCCGTGCCGGTAGCGAGTGGTGTGCGTAATGCGATAGCGCGGCATGTTAGGCGGCGGAGCGGAAGTGAACGTCGAACATCGAACGTTGAACATCGAACGTCGAAGTCGGTGTTGAACGAGAAGCGACGGTTTTACTGGTCACAGAGAACACGGAGGGGAACACAGAGGACACAGAGAAATGAGAAGGATTTCTCTGTGATCTCTTCACTCTCTCAGTGCTCTCTGTGACCAGCTTCATTTTTTACGACTCGGAGTGACTGAAGTAGACGCGGGTGAGGCGGTCGCTGATGTCGGCGAGGTAGGCGGCGTGGTCGTAGAAAAACGTGGAGCGGAGACGCGGACTCACGGCGAGGGCGGCGGGGTCGAGGAGGCGGAGCGCGTTGAGGGCGCGCTGGGCGACGTTGCGCAGATCCTGCACGGCGCGCGGCGCGAGTTCGGTGGGCAACGCGGCGAGGTGCTCGACGATGGCGTCGACTTGGAAGCGGAGGCCGCGGGGATTTTCCGGAGCGGCGAGCAGCCAGCCGAGCACGGCGGCGGCGTCAAACGCACCGTGGTACGTGCTGCGGTAACTGAAGAGGCTGTCGCTGAAATGCAGCACGGTCTGCAGGCGGAATTCCGACGGCGCCTCCCCGGTGGTGAGCGAGGTGGAGGTCGCATCGCTCTCGAGGAGCTGGCGCGCGAGAAACACGAGCTGCTGCGCGCGCTCGAGGTGGCGGCCGAGCATGAGGAAGCGCCACGCGATATCGTGCGCGAGCGTGTCCTGCGTGAGCGCTTCCAGTGCGGCGAGCTGGGTCGCGAGTTCGGCGGTGGCGGGCGGCTCCGGCGAATCGGCGGCGGCACGGAGCTGGCGGAGCACGCGCCACGCCTCGGTCGGCAAGTGGACCTTGAGCTGGTCGAGATTGCGGATGAGATGCGTGAGGTTGCTCGTGAGGCTCGCGCCGAGCGCGGGGTCGTCGATCGCGCCTTCGAGGGCGAGGTCGAGCTCGTCGAGGGTGGCGTCGCGCGGGACATTGCAGCCGAGGGTGGCGAGCAGCAGCCGCAGCGACGCCTCGGCCACGGTGGGATCGAGCGCAGCGATTTCGTCGCGGAGGAGCGGGTCGAGTTTTTCGAGGAGACGCGTGAGCCGCGCGGTGCGCTCGAGGTAGCGGCCAAACCAGAAATAATGATCCGCGAGCCGGCTCGGCGTGGCAGTGGCGCGCTGGCGGACTTCGCCGAGCGGCGTGGCGGGCGGAGTCGCGAGCGGCGCGGTGACGCCGCTCTGCAGCACCCACACGTCTTTCGTGATCGAGCCCTGTTGCAGCGAGACGATCGCATCCTCGCCGGTGGTGCTAAAGCGAACGAGGCCGCCAGGCATCACGTGGTAGTCGCCGTCGTGCCACGAGATGAAGAGCCGCAGGATGAACGGCACGGGCTTCAGCGCATCGTCGACCCACGCGGGCGTGGTGCCGAGCAGCACACGCTCCTGGCCGCAGTGCGCCCACGGCCGCGCGGCGATCTCGGCGGCGAGCGCGGTGCGGCCCGCCTCATCGAGCGCGCCGCCGTAGCGGGGCTTCGACGGGCCGACGCTGCGGAAGGTGGGCTTGATGACGAGTTCTTCGAGATGCTCCTGCACGTAGTCGCGGGCCTTGTCCTGGCCGCACCACCACGTGGCAACGCTCGGCACGCGCAGGTCTTCGCCGAGCAGATGGCGGCAGAGCGGATCGAGAAACGACAGGAGCGCGGTGCTCTCCAGTGCGACGCCGCCGAGCTGATTCGCGAGAGCGACGTGGCCGCCGTGCGCCGCGTGGACGAGGCCCGGCACGCCGAGCAGCGACGTGCCATTGAGTTCCAGCGGATCGCAGAAATCGGAATCGACGCGCCGCACGATGGCGTCGACGGGCTTCAGGCCACCGACGGTGCGCAGATAAACTTGGCGGTCACGCGTCACGAGATCCGCGCCCTCGACGAGCGAGTAGCCAAGATAGCGCGCGAGATAGGCGTGCTCGAAATACGTTTCGTTGGCCGGGCCCGGGGTGAGAAACACTGTGCGCGGGTCGGCGTGGCCGCGCGTGGGAGCGAGACTCGCGATCGACGAGCGGAAGCCGCGGAAAAATCCCAGCAGCCGGTGCACCGGCGCGTAGTGAAACACGTGCGGCAGCACATCGCGCACGATGATGCGATTCTGCAGCGCGTAGCCGAGGCCGGAGGGCGCGTCGATGCGGTCGCGCAGCACCCACCACTGGCCGTCGGGCGAACGCGCCACGTCCACCGCGCAGTGGTGCATCGCCACGCCGCCCTTGCCAAGGCCGACGCAGGGACGGAGGAAGTGCGGGTTGGCCATCGCGAGCGCGGGCGGCAGCATCCGCGAGCGGAAAAGTTTCTGCGGACCGTAGAGATCGGTGAGCAGGTGATTGTAGAGATGCGCGCGCTGGCGCAGCCCGGCGGCGAGCACGGACCAGTCGTCGGCCCCGAGGAGAAACGGCACCGCGTCGAGCGGCCACGGCTGCGGCACGGAGCGCTCGCCGGCGTAAACGTTCATGCTCACGTCCTGCTCGACGATCGCGCGGCGGCAGTCCGTGTGCGCCTTGCGCAGCGTCGCCGCCGCATCGGTGCCGAGCAGCCGCAGGAACTCCGCCCAGTGCGGCCGCAGCGAGCCGTCCGGCCCGCGGCACTCGTCAAAACGCCCCTCCAGCCCCGCGTAAGCGGGAAGCGGGTCGGTCGTGGAAGCGGAAGCCGGCGCGGACATGCAGCGGAGAGATTTTCGGCGCGCACGCGAGGGAGCAAGCGCGACGTGCGGGATGCAGAAACAGTGCCTACGCAGAGCGCAATCGACGCCGCGAGCATACGCATCGCCATTGACAGCATGCTCGACTCACACCGCATTGTCACCCACCCCCCCAATATACGGTCCAGATTCACGTTCAGGTCGATGGACGTACGCCCCATGAAAACCTCCCTGCCCACGCGAGCGCTATATGTTTCCGGCGCGCTCAATGTGATCCTCGCATCGGCCCTCGGCTATTATCTTTGGCCACGACCGACGCCAACTCCTCCGATCGCAAAAGCAGAGCGGCCAATCGTGGCCGAGACCCGACAAAACGCGCCCCAGCAAAGTGCCCCGCCAACCGAGATCGTTCGTCGGCCCGAGACCACAGCGAGCGTCAACCAACTCATCGCCGCGCTGCGGCAGATCGGGACGCCGGGTCCGGTAATCAATGCCGCGGTCAGCGCGTATATCCAACGGGAATATTCGGGGCGCCTGCAGGCAATCCTCGCAGGGCCCGGGCCACGCTGGAAACAGGACTCCGGCCACACTCCGACTGTAAAGCAACGGGAGGAGATGCAGGCCCTGCGGGAGGCCCATGAGGCCGACCTCCGCCGGTTGCTGGGAGCGGACTACGATGCCACGATTGACGAGGCTTCGGCTGCGGCGGGAGAGCGCTTGGGCCTCACGGCCGATCACGCCCGGCGCGTGGGAGAGATCCAATCCGACTACCACTCCGCGCTGATCAAAAACCGCCTGGTGAATCCCATCGAGCAGCTGAAGGCGGCGGATGCGGTCGAGCAGGAGTTGATGAAAGATCTGGCCGAAGCGCTCACCCCGCAGGAATTCGCCAGCTATGCTCCATTTCAAAGTCCGTTTGCAAAGCGGCTGCAGGGTCGCTTGGGCGATTCGACCTTCGACGATGAAACCTACCTCAAGATATATCAGGCGGCCCGTGCCTACCGCGACAATGGCCTCGATCCGCGCGCGGCTTTGATGGGCGAAGCGTGGTTTGGGTATCGCGGCGGCGAAGTCAAAGCGATGACGACCGCCGTGCCGGTCGAGCTGGTCGCCCAAGTGGTGAAGCGTGATCCGCAATTCACCACGATCGCGGATCTCATGCAGGCGAAGGGCAGAACTCCGGCCGAGCTGGTCGAGGCGTATGAAGGCGTCATGGAATTCATGGCGAATCTCAATACCGCGCAGGCCCCCGATCTGGCCGATCACGTTTACCCCAAGCTCACCGCGGGTCTATCGCCCGCGCAAGTGGAGCAGTTGGAATCGACCTCGTTTGGAAAAAGCCTGGCGCGGTTGCGCACAGGATGGTCGCCGCACTAAAGCGATCGCGTCGGGCCGCTCCGCTTACCCGACGAGCATTTCTCGCGCGCCACTCCTTCGGCGCTCGGGCCGCCCTGGCGGATATTTTTATCGTGACCCGAAGTCTGGCGCACGGCACACAACGACCCCCTTACCGGTGAAACTTCTGCTCCGTCTCGCGATTGTCTTCATAGTCGGGCTAAGCGTCACCCTGTGGCTCCGGCTTGGCCGGCGAGTTGACTCAGCGGCGCTGAAGTCCGCGTCGACCGAACCGATCCCGAAAAGCTCAGCCTCCTCGGTCGTGAACTTGGCGCCTTCACTCCCAGCTGCGACTGCGACGCAGCCGCGCAATTCCGCGGGCGTCGATGGCTGGGCGGCGATCGAAAAACTACCGGTCACGACGCTCTACAAGAGCCGGGTATTCCTCATCGCCAAGGAGCACCCCGAGCCGGCCCTCTCACCCGAAGAGGCGATCGCGGCCCAAGCCGTCTATACCCGCTACAGCATCGCGCGCGCACGCCACGAGGTGGAGATCGCGAGCAACCGGGTCGCGGGCGACGTGCGTACCATCGAAGTCTCACCCTACGCCGAGGCGGGCGCCCAGTTTGCCCGCGATTTTCAACGCGAGCTCGATCAAGCACTGGGCGATGCCCCTGCACTCGATGCCTTCAAGGCCCGCCTGATCCTCGCCTTCAAAGGCGACAACAATCAGCTGGGCACCAATCACCTCAAACTCACCATCAGCGCCGCACCCGATCTCGGCGGCTTCCGCGTCGAGCGGGAAATCATCCACCTCGATCCGGCCTCAGGCCAAGTCAGAGGCATCAGCACGACGCACGACCATGTGCCCCGGGTCGCGAGCAGCGCGTACGCCGATCAGGCCGAGTTCTTTTTGCCGCCGCATTGAGCGAAACGAGCAAAGGTGTTGCTCGGTCCATCGTTGGACTGACCGGGGTGTTGGCCGATGCGCGTGGGCACGTACCTCCCATCTGCGCCCCGCCGCACTTCCCCACCCCATGAATACTTCTCGTCGCCTTAGCCTGCTCTCGATTCTTGCCTGCGCTCTCGCCTATGCCGCGTTGACCGCGGCGGAGATCGCTCCGGCCCCGGCTCCTTCTGCGCCTGCGCCCGCTCCAGCAAAACCCGCGGAAAAAAACGCCAGCGCCTTCGCGCCCATCCGCATCAAGACGGGCGTGACGGCGGCGCACACGGATGCGGCGGGGGTGAAATGGCTCGCGGACGAGGGCTTCGCGGATGGCGATACGATCGAGCGACCTGAAGTCACGATCGCGAACACCAAGACGCCCTCGCTCTACCAGGCCGAGCGCTACGGCATGACGAAGTTTTCCCGCAAACTGCCCAATGGGCGCTACACCGTGAAGCTGCACTTCGCCGAGACGTACGAGGGCATCGATGGGCCGGGGCAGCGCGTGTTTTCGTTCAAGATCGAGGGGAAGGAGTTCAAAGACTTCGATGTGTGGGTGAAGGCCGGCGGCCCGCTCAAGGCGTACATCGAGACCGTGACCGTCGAAATCACCGACGGCGCGCTCGACATCGAGTTTACCCCGAAGGTCGAAAACCCGGAGATCAACGCGATCGAGATTTTGCCGGCAGAGTGATGAACGCGTCGGCGGCCGATTGGCTCGGCGCGATTTGCTCCGGGCCGCGGCCCGCGAATCAACGCTCGGCGCCGCGCGCCGTGATGATCTGCAGGGTGAGCACCGGGCCCTTGCCATCGGGGCGGGCGGCGGCGAGGCCGACGATGCCGGCGCAGGGCAGCAGCGGCGGACGCGGGGCGGTCACGGCGAGTTGGAAATTCAGCGCAGGCTTGGTGTTCAAGCTCAGCTGGTAACCGATCGACCACGTGGCGGTGCCTTTCGCGAGCCCCCACGGCACGGGATCGAGGGCGTTCATCTCCGACTGCGCGTTGATGCCGATGTCGGGCATTTTTCCGCCGCTGCGAATGATCGACCACCAGGGGATATCGACCACGCTGCTGACGACGTCCTGCAATCCAGGAGTGCTGCTCGCGATCTGGAAAAACTGCATCAAGGCATAGATGCTGCCGATCATCCCCTTTTCGTCCGCCGCCGCTACGCCCGCCGCTTGGGCTGCGGGGCGGTTCTTGGCCACCACTTCTGCAGCGTAGGGCGTCGATCTCATCCCGAGCTCCATGCTCGGCAGATTAGGGTCCACCGTGCGCTTTTCTTTCATCCGCTCCATCAAGGCGGGCAGGCGGTCTAGTCCGAGCGCGAGATAAGCCGCGTCGGCGGTGGCGCGCGCGGCCTTCACGGTCGGCGTTGCGGCGGCCTTGCGCGTCGCATCTGCGGCGGTGAGCGGACCGATCGTGCGGATGGCGATGGACACTTTTTCACTACCGAAGCGCAGTTCGTTGCCGGTCGTGGTGTACAGGACCGTGGCCTCGCCCTTCTGTTTTTTCTCCTCCGCCGTGGGCTCGACAGCGGTGAGCTCGATCAGCCACTGCTGGAGCTTCTCCTTCTCCGTGAAACTCACGAGCGCGACGACGGTGTCGCCGAGGTGCAACGTCTCACGCCCCAAAGCCGGCGCGATCCCGCCGAGGTCGATCTTCGTCGCGACAGCCGCCTCGCGAATGCTGGGCAGCGGCGCGAGCTGGCGAAACGCCGGCATCGGAGTTGGCGGGCTTTCGGCAGCAGAGAGGACCGCGAGTCCAGCGCTCAAGGCCAGCCAGAGGAGGTACCGAGGGAAATTGCGCAGTGGGCTCATCAGGGCGGGCGGTGGTCGCATGAAAGCAACAGGAGGGCCTCGAAAATCAATTTCTTCCGGAACGATATATAGCCGTAAAGCGCACGACGAGCCATTCGCTGCCGATGGCGACGGCGACGCCGGCAGAGTACGCGAAAAAGTTTTGCCAAGTGAAGGCGCGGCCGAGCACGAGGTGGCCAAGCGTCGTGTGGCGCAGCGCGGTGAGCCACGCGAACGGACAGAGCTTCGCGGTCTCTACGGCGAAGCAGATCGCGAGCGCCAATCCACCGAGCGCGAGGGTGGAGAGCGCAGGAAAAATCGCGCCGAGACCCACGAAGATCATCACGGCCCACAGAGCGTCGCCGGGATATTTGCCCAGCACGCTCGGCAAGAGCGATGGAAACGCTCGCGTGGCGAGACCGGCGGCGATGACGCACGGGACGAGAAGCGCGTGGCGCAAGCGATGGCGCGGGACTGCTCGGCGGAGTGGCACCGGAATGTCAGGCCTCAGCCGAGGCAATGCTCCTTCATGTCGCGCTCAGCGCCACGAACACGATCGCGACGAGCAGCGAGGGAAAGACGATGAAAGCCGCTCCGGCGAGAGTCAGCATCGCACGCTCGAGCGTCAATCCGCGCACGACGACCGAGGTGCGCGGGTCTTCGGGGCAGTAGTAGATCGTGACCGGCCCACTCTCCTGCAGGCCACATTTGCGCATAGCGGTTTCGAGCGTGCGCGCCGGCGGGCTCTTCCACGCGCCCCAATAGCGCTGCGCGCCGACCTCGAAATGATAACGGACATACAACTGCTGCCGCAGCTTCTGCCACGAGTGCGTATAATTGCCGACGTGGAGCGGAGTCAGCGACTGCACAGTGCCGCTGATCGCGGGCCACTTTTTCGAGGCGGCCGCCAGCGCCAGCTCGGACCGTCCCGCGCGCAAACACACCCAGCCCAGCGCGAGGAACGGGGGCAAAAAAAGGAAAAGATAGACGGGGTGCGTCATTTCCGACGACGCTCGTCAATCGCGCTGACCCGAGCGGACAGCCTTGCGATCACTTCGCGGAAAGGGATGCGGCGCTGTTCGCCTCCAATTGCGCGACACGCTTTTCCAGCGCGACGATCTTCGCCTCCAAGTCCGCCGTTTTGTCCTTCCGGCCCGCGAGCTTCTTGAGGAAATCATCCAAGCCGGTCATGGCGCCGAGGATCACCCAAGCGACTCCGATCGCGACGGCCCAAGGGATAATTTGGAAAGGATCATTCATGGGGTATGCGCGCGTTTCACGCAGCCGGATGGTCGTGCATACGGTGGATTAAATCGAGAATCTTCCGGCGAGCTTCGGCCGCGCAGCCGCGACCGGGCGCCCGGCGCTATCGCGTGCGGTGCTGCCGACCCTTGTCAGTATAGCGTTGAATCGCAAAAACGCGCTCCCCGCTCAGCACGATCATCGTGTCGAGCGTGCCGAGGTCTGCACCGTAGAACCACACCACTGTGCCATCCGCATTCTTCAGCTTCATCTTGGGCGGACCGATTTTCTCAAAGGCCTCGATGACGAGAATGCCTGGGGCGATTTTCGCCTGAGTATCGCTGAGGCTGATGTAGTTCGGCTCGAAATCCGCGGCGCGAACGATCGGCTTCGGGGCGGAGACCGTTGGCTGGGTGATGATATTGGCCGTGATTTTGGGATCACGCATCACGCTATCCGCGGCGACATTGAAATTGATCGGCAGGCGATAGCGCCCTGCCGTGCACGTCGCTGGTTTGGGGAGATTGGGCGCGAACCAGCGTAGCGTGAGCAACACGGCCTCGGCAAAGCGTAGGTCCGTCGCCTTTACCACGCCCGCGTAAACGACCCACCCGTGCTCGTTGACCGCAAATTCCACTTCGACTGTGCCCTTCACGCCACAGCGTTCCAACTCCGGCGGATACTCGGGAGCGGGAAAGTAGCCCCACTTGGCCGGGCGCACCTCGAGCGCAGGCCACGCGGCAATCGCCGCGGGCAAAGCCGACGGCGATTCACAGGGAGTGAGTTTTACGTCGACCGTGGAAGCGTGGGCGACGAGCGCGGTGAGGAGCGCGAGAAGGCAGAAGCGGAGGATCATCCAAAAAGCCAAATAGGCAGACCCAAGTCACGGGACTTCGTCGCTTTGTGGCAAACCCGATCCAGCACGCGGCCGAGTTCGCAGTCCGTGGTGTTTTTCCTCACCTCTGCGCGAGGTCCTCGTTCGTGGTCTGGAGGGCTTTCTTCGTGTTTTGAATTTTCATCGGACCAATGGATTTTGGCGAAAGCGAAACCTGAAGTTGCCGCCACATCCCTTCACTTGCTGGCTGGGCCGCCGCGAGTTTTGAGTTCGTCGAGCTTGGTGCCATCGGGCGCGTAGAGCCAGCAGGGGCCGACGATCTGGCCTTGCACGTATGTAGCCTCGCTCCAGAGGCGGCCATCGGGATAGTAGGCACGAGCCGGACCATCGCGGACGCCGGCGCGCCACGTCGTTTCCAAGCGAGCGCGATCGGCCCGCGTCTCGACCTGCACCCCGTCGCGCGGAGGGAGCGGCGCTGGCGACGCGTCAGGCAAGCCGCCGGAGCCGTCGTACTCGACGACCACACCCCATGGCATCCGCACGGCGAACTTCTCGGGCCAGCCAAGGCTCCGCGGGAAAAGGCCGTGGTAGTCGAGGTGCTCGATGGGATTGACTGCCTTGATATAGCATTCCGGGCCGATGATTTCATCGTAGCCGACATAGAGCCGGCCGGGATTTTCCAAGGCGAACTGGTCGACCGCGGCGGCGAGTTGGCGGATATCGCCGAGCACGACCTTCTCTTCGGTCCTGCGGCTAAAGGAGCGAAATTCGAATCCACCCAGCACCGTCAACACCACCACGACGCTCGCCGCCAAACTCCAGATACAGAGCTGGCCACGGGACGGCTCACGGGCCCGCCAGCCCAAGCGTACGATCCATGCGATCGCGATAGCCGTCACCACCGCCGGTGCAACCCAGAGGACGATTTCCTTAAAATAACCGTCGCTCAATATACCCAAGAAAAACACCAGCACGATCCAGAGCGTCGGAGCCAGCGTCACCACCATCAGGATCGCCCGAATTATTCGCCGCGGCGAGCGCGCCGGAGGTGCGGCCAGGGGCGGAGGCTCGAGCGGCGATTCCATGACTGGATGCGGAAACACTGCGGCGCGAGCGCCGCACTGGCGATGCGAAAGGTCGCAGCTTTTTCGCTGGCGACGTTTTTCCGAAACGCAGAGGAGCAGCGCGGAGCGCGCAAACGCGTCCAAATCGACGGCCGCCCGCGGTCACGGACGATCACGGGATGACCGTGTTCTTCGCCAGGGTCTTGAAGCGGTCGCCGTTGGCTTGGACGACGGTGATGGTGACGTAGCCGGTCTTGCTCGTGTTGATGTCGCGGACGATGCCGGACTTCCCGGCGTGCGTGCCGCCGACGACCTTGCAGCGCGCGCCGTCCTTCAGCTTGGGCGGGGGATTGTCTTTGGGGTTCATGATGAAGTAGCGGGTAATTCGTAGCGACGCATCGGCCATGAAGCAAGGCCGGGGGGCTCCTCCGGGTATATGCATTTTAATATATTTCCCCCTCACCCGAGAATTTCCCGTAGGTGCCCACCTACGCCGCAGGTAGGACCTTTCCCGTCGGGCATAAACGGGAGGTCGGGGAACGAGAGCACGGCCCGTGGGTCGGTCGTATTCGAATCCCAACGGCGAAAGTTTTCCGGCGTCATTCGCGGGGCAAACGTACAACCCAAACCCTCAGAAAATCACGATGAACTCACTCGATAAAAAAGACCCGGCCCGCAATCCCGACCCCATCACCGGAGCCCCCGGCTCGCATCCCGTCGGCACGGGCATCGGCGCGGCCGCCGGCGGCGCGGCGGCTGGAGCTGCGATCGGCACGGTCGCCGGCCCGGCCGGCATCATTGCGGGAGCCGCGGTCGGCGCCGTGGTCGGCGGCCTCGCCGGCAAAGGCGTGGCGGAAAAGATCAACCCGACGGCCGAGGCGGCCTACTGGCGCCAGCAACACCCGAATCAACCGTATGCGCGCGGTCGCGCCTATGAGGATTTCCATCCGGCCTACGAGATCGGCTATGAAAACTATGCCGAGCTGAGCGCCAATGGCGCGACGTTCGACCAGGCGGAGCCGGAACTGCGCAAGCGTTTCCACAGCAAGCATGGCATCAAGCTGAAGTGGGAAGAGCTCAGCCCCGCGTCTCGCGCGGCGTGGGAACGCCTCGCCCGGCAGCAGGCGATCTCCAATTCGACGAAGCCGTAACGCACGGCGTCGTTCGTTTTTTTCACGGCGGAGGCTTCATCGCCTCCGCTTTCTTATGGGGGTTCGGGGAGATAGAACGCAATCGCACCGGTCTTTTTATCTTCAATCGCGAGGCGCGTGCATTTTTTGCAGCGAACCAGAACATCGCTCTTCACGACCATTTGCGTAAGCATCCTCTCCGCGGTTCCATTCTTGGCCGCATTCTCGAGGAAGGCTTCGTCGACGACGAGCGCCAGACCAGCACCGCAGAACAAATTCTTGTTCAGGGATGCGCCGCAGAGGCAATTGATCCATGAGCTCATCGGTCTCTATTCGTCGTGCTTCGTATTAGGACGGCGCTGGGCCACGTGCCAGAGGACGCCGGAGGGGTCGACGACGTACGCGATGCGCAGGCCCCACGGTTGAATCTGCGGCGGCTTGGGCGTGGGCACGCCGAATTTCGCGGGGAGGTCGAGCGATGAGATGTGCGCCCACCAAGCATCGAGGTCGTCGACCATGAGCTGCATCATGAAATTTTCCGCCCACTCTTTCTGAAAATAGTTTTGCAGGATGAAGCTGCTGGCGCCGACGCCGAAGTTCGCGACTTGGCCATCCAACTTTTTCTCGAAGCCCAACGCTTCGTAGAAGCGCTTGGATTTTTCGAAGTCTTTCGCGGGCAGAAATGGCCGCGCGAGTTCGCTGCCGGTGGGGATGGTGGCGTTCATCGGTCAAATCTCGTCGGCTTCGGGTGGTCGGACTTTCGGGATATCTATTGGGTCACTCGCTCGATGAACCCTAAAATTTCGGCGCGCCGCAGCGAGCGACAAACGACCGTTGGGGCCGCCCCTTACTACTTCCGCATCATGATCATCCTGACCGTCATCTTCCCAATAACATACCGGACAAATCTCGAACCCCGCCCGAGCAGAAAGCGTACGGTAGCCACAGCACGGGCAGCGATGATTCTCGTTCATTGCCAGTTTCCGATGTCATCGTCACTCGGCACGCCATCGGGGCCGAGACTCCAAAGGGCGTAACTGGCGGCGCACTTTATCTCGGGCGAGCGGTAGCGATAAGGGTGACCCCAAGGATCAAGTATTACTTTATCGAGATAGGGACCCCGCCATTTCCCTTCGAGGCCATGCGGGCAGGAGCTAAGCGCGTGCAATCCCTCCTCAGTCGTCGGGAACCGACCGAAATCCCGTTTGAACACCGCGAACGCGTGCTCCATCGAGTGGTGAACAAAGAAGAAAGCGGTCGTGGCCTTCGCGTTACCTAGCGTATCGAGCCCCCCGTATTCGAAGCGCAGCCAAGCGATGAGGACGGCAAACGCCGCGAGTAGCGGGAGGGTGATCTTCATTTGGCTGAGCTCCAAAGTTGGAGAACCGTCTTTACTGACGGCCAGCTCATTTCTTCGCGGAGCGCTTTGTCGCAGAGAGACTGCCGTCGGAGGCGTGGATGATTTCGATGGTGGTTTGCTGAACGAGGGCTTGCTCGATGAGCGCGAGGGCCTCGGCCTTGGTTTTCTTTTCGATCTTCAGACTCACGGGCGTCTTGTCGGCGAGCGCTTCGGCACTCGCCGCGATTTTCTGGCCGCTCATGTTTTCGTAGAGTTCCAGCACTCGCCCCGCGGGCAGGCCTCCGAGCACCAAGATTTTGATATCAGGATCCGCCGCGCGGAGGGTCATGCCGAAAAAAGCCACGAGAAATGCGACGGCTAGGCGGGGAAGTCTTAAATGTGGTTGCACGGGAGCAGACGCCAGCGGGGAAGCGCGCCGTAATGGCAGATCAGCCCCTCTTTCCATCGAGACGCGCGGCCGCCAGGCGCTTGAAGAATGCAGACGAGCTTCGCGCCGCCTTTTCAAGCAACTCTCTCGGACAATCATCGCGGCGGAGGACAGTCGACATCATCGCCTCCCCCATCGGGCGATCGGGATCTCGCTCTCCCAGTTCGTAGAGCGAAGTCGCCATGGCAGCATCGATCACCGCCCGAGCTTTCAGGAACTTCACGAATCTCCGCCACCGATAGTGTTCCGGACTGGGATCTTCTCCGCGTGCGAGTTCCGCGACATCTTCGGCTATCTCGGCGGACGATACGAGGCCAAGTGTGCTCCATTCATCGGTATAAAGGGGATGTCCGGCGGCCGGGCTTGGAGGATTCGGCTCTTTCATGATTTGGGCGTGACGAGATGCATCGTTTCTTCGCCGCAGACGAAGGTGACTCGGGTGCCGCGGAGCGTGGTGCCGTGGAATTGGGCGACCACGCGATAGGTGCCGGGCTGTTTGAAAGTAAAAAGGGAGTACGGCGAAAACGTCATCTTAAGGTGCTCGCCGCGCCGGCCAACAATAGAGGCATTGGGACGATCAACAAGCGTTCCAATCGCCGCCACTTCCTCGACCAGTTTTCCGTCGGGGTAATAGACCTGCCATTCGCCAAGAATCTTCGCGGTGGCCATGGTTGGGCCAGGTTTCCAGACGGGGATCTGCACGGGATCGTCCTCATTCCACTCGAAGGTGACTGTCATCGGGCCGTCTGCCTGCATTCCGCGGAGCGCGAATTCGCCGGGGACGATCAACTTGGCGGAGACTTTCAGTTCGCGCGGAGCGCAGGCGGTCAGGCCGAGGGCGAGTACAACGATGATCGCCAGCGCGGGTTTCATCTTCAGCTATAGGCTATCGACCCGTTGCATCGGAGCAATCGAAAGCGGGGCAAGATTCTAGCTTCGAAACGCGAGCCCGATTTCGGCCAGCTTAGCGCGGCGCGGCAGGCGTGTCGGCCTTGGCCGACGGCGCGTGGGTCTTCTCGGATTTCTGCGGCTCCTCACGAACGGGGTAAAATTCATCCTCAAAGCGCCCGCTGTAATAATACTCCGCATCCCAGAGTTCTCGCACTTTCTTCATGAAATTCTCGGTGGGCACAAAGGCTCCAGCGGCCACCCCTTCAATGATTACCAAGTCAAGGGAGCGACGGAATCCGACGATATTTACATCGAGCCTGAACAACGCTTCCTTGAGGGAGAGGCGGTAGTTCTTGTCGTCTAACGCTCTTCGCACGTCGACTGTGCCCTCCTTGAGATTGGACACGTACTGCACCAAGCCCGCGAGATTGCGTTCGACGTTCTCGCGGCTCAACGGCTTGAACGTGGCCTGCACCTCGCGGAGGAGCACTTCGCATCGCTGCGGATAGCTGGATTCAAAACGCGCGAAGGCATCAGGAAAGGGTTCGATGACGGGGCTTCGCGCGAAGCCAGAATTGGCAAGGATCACGGCGCTGATCAGGGCGACTAGTGGCTTCATAAATTCGACGGACGTGCGGCTCGTTTTACGGTTCGTACCCTTGCCTTGCCGGTCCATACCCGTGGTGTGCACCACGGGGTATAGTTTGCGTCAGGCTCGGGCGCGTGCCACGGTTCGGCGGCGGCGGACCGCGGCGTAGCCGAGCATGGCGAGGCCGGCGATCACGGCGTAGGTGCCCGGCTCGGGGATGGCCGTGGCCGTGGCTTGGATCGCGATTTGGTTCACCTGCGGAGCGGACGTGGAAGGAAACCAGTTCGAGCCACCGTCGGTCGAGAGGGCGCTGTTGCCCAGCGTCCACTGTCCCGTGACGCCGGTGTTGACCTGCGGGTTGCCGAAGAAGGTGCCTCCGCCGGTGGGCGTGCTATAGCCCCACGTCACCCAATAGGTGGTGTTGGCGGCGAGCGTGATGCCGCCCGAAGTATAGTCGTATTGCTGGGGTGTGATGCCGGCGGTGGGCGAGACACTGCCGGTCAGGGTCCCCAGGACGGTGCCGGGGAGCGAAGCCGAGTTGGTGCGAATGGAGACCGAGAAATCGGCGATGGTGCCGGTATTTTGAAAAAACATCAGGCTCACGGTGGTGAGACTGAAGGTGGCGGCACTATTGTCGGTCGTGAACGATTGCCCGATCACGCGAGGGGCACTGGAATAGATCGTGCCGACGGAGGCACCACCGAGACTGGAAACGCCGACGACCTGGGCTTGGACGGCGGTGGCGATCGCGGCAGCAACAGCGGCCGAGATGAAACGGACCAGGGAACAAACGGGAGCGAATTTCATAGGTTGTGGGGAACTGACGGTGAAGGCTGAACGCGGTATTATGCGTCGCGGCCGTGCCCAAAATCGATGATAATCAACACGTAAGTAAGTTGCAGAAGCACTATTGCGCAGCGCAGGAGCCGGTAGTCGAAATACATTACGATCGACCCTCGCCTTGCGCCTATACGTGACACCCCACCGGCACGATGGGCGCAGCCAGCGCCAGCCGGGCGGAATCGCCCGCGGATCAGTCGCCGGAAAAGAGTCAGGAGCCGGGCGCCTTTTGGTCGCCACAGGCGCAAAATCGTCGCAGAGTTTTCAGGTTTCGACAGCGGGAGAAAGATTGCGGGCCGTGAGGGTGATGCCGGCGGAGGCGGCGCTCACGAAGAGGAGGGCCAGCCATTGGGTCGGGGTGAGTTGTTCGTGGAGGAAGAGCAGGCCGCAGAGCGCGGCGACGGCGGGTTCCAGGCTCAGGAGCACGCCAAAGGTGCGGGCGGGCAGCACGCGGAGCGCCGTCATTTCCAAGGTGAAGGGCACCGCGCTGGACAGCAGGGCGACGGCGAGGCCTTGGGCGAAGAGGCCCGGCGTCAGGTGCGACAGCAGGCCGGAGGCAAAAGAGAAGGGCAGGATCGTGAGGGAGGCGAAGAGCATCCCCGCGGCGACACTCTGCCCGGCCGGCAGCGCTTGGGCGGCGCGCTTGCCGAGCACGATATATGCGGCCCAGAAGCCACCGGCCACCAGCGCCAGCAGCACGCCCCACGGATCGAGCGCGCGATCGCTGACGTGCCACGGTGCGATCAGCGCGACGCCGATGGCCGCGAGCGCCACCCAGAGGAAATCCAACGCGCACCGTGAACTGAAGACCGCGAGGGTCAAGGGCCCGACAAACTCAAGCGTCACGGCCAAGCCCAGCGGGATGCGCTGGAGCGCCGTGTAGAAACTCAGGTTCATCGCGCCGAGCACGAAGCCATAGGGCACCACCGCGCCGAACTGCGCGCGCGTGAGTCGCCCGAGCGCCGGGCGAAACACTGCCAGCAGCATGAGCGCCGACAGTCCGATACGCAGGCCCGCCGTGCCCGCGGCCCCGACGGCGGGAAACAGTCCCTTCGCAAACGCCGCCCCACCCTGCACGCTCACGACCGCAACGATGACCGCCGGGACCGGCGGCAAAAAGGAGCCACGATTCGTTTCACCCTGCTTCATCCGAAGCGCTCATTCGGTGATCGGGCTTTCCCGAGGGCAATGCGATTTCGCCGTGAGTGAGGTGAGTGAGGCGCATGAGTGATGGAGACTGAAATTCGCTCGGCTTCGAGCGCCGCAAGGGCGGCCGTTTGTCGAGATTCGAGCCACGACTACTTTTTGTCCGTCCCGCGACTACGCGGCTCAAAGCTGCATGGGCCGTTCGGCCTATTCCGACGTGTTTCACTGGACGCAACGAGGGGAAAGGCGCATCCACCGTGGGAGGATCGGTTCCTAAATATCCGTCATTTGATCATTTAGGTATTTTCGCCGAAGCCTCCCGGTTCCTTCCTTTTCCATGAGTCAGCCCGCTCCAGCTCGCTTGTCGCGCATCGCTCGCGCCGTCCTCCCCGCCGCGCCGCTCGCCTTCGCCGCCGTCCCCTGCTCCCGGGCCGTGATCATCTACACCGACCTCGGTGCCGGCGTGAGTGTCAGCACCGTCTTCGCCCCGATCTATTTCGACCTCGATCACTCCGGTCCTGGTGACGGCACGAACGGGTTCGCCAGCACCAGTTCGTTGTCGGGCGCCGACCTCAGGATTGCCTTCCGCAGCCTCTCTCCGAACAAGCTCCGAATCGACTCCACCGCCGCCGGCCTGAACCCCCTCGCCAACGTTCCGATCGGTCCATTCGGCTATACACCCGCCTACGCCTTCAATGCCCCAATCATCGGCTACCCTTACAACAACGCCTATTACCTCACGAAGGGTGGCGTAAATAGCCCTTGGACTTCGGGCACCACGGCCTACATTGGCCTTTTGATCGGGACGGGCTCTGATTTCAACTACGGCTGGGCTTACGTGAACTACACCGGCAACACGGTCACACTATTGAGCTTCGCCTACGACACGGTCGTGAATGAGTCGATCCTCGCCGGCCAGACCACCGCCATCCCCGAGCCCGCCATCACCGGCGCGGTCGCTGCCCTCCTCGCCGGTTCCGCCGTCGTCCATCGCCGCCGCCAGCTGAAGAAAAGAGCCCAAAGCCAAAGATGACATGAGGCGGACAGTGAGGGCGCAGGCGCCAAGCTGTCCGCCTCATGTCATCTTTTACTCATGCCGCGAACGGCGAATTGAAAATTACGTCACAAGGACGCGGAACGCTGAGCCAGTTCATCTTGTCAAGAGTCAAGACCTGACGTCTTTTTGGTCTTCCTCAGTGCCAAGCGCGGTTCTTGGTCTGGTGATATACAGCCATTTCTTGTTCGGTGGCCGGCTCAAACTGAAGGTAAACTCGCTCTGACTTACCGTGTGCTTCCGTGGCGTAATGGGAAACGAATGGGGGCTGATAGCCTTCAGCTAGCTTCTTCTTTATCTCGTCGGCGAGTGCGGCCAAGTCCTCACGCCTCGCAACAATCGTGGTGCTGCGATAGCCGGGGTGACCGGACTCTAGCCGAATCACGAACTTATTACGGAAGGTTTCCATTTGTGGGCTAAGCAAGTTTATGCGCCGCCAATGAGGGCAGCTTCGGCGGAACGATATTCGGTGCAAGAGAGGGGAGTCTTTTGCTCCGGCACAAGGCCCATACGGAGTATCCGCGGGCAAAAAATCGCTCAAAAGGGGGCGCGGTGTGCGGTTTTTCGAAAAAAACACGCAATACAGTCCATGGAGTCAATGGAGCGCTCACGGGTTTGAAGCGGATGGGGTAGACTGGAGGGTGAATTTGAGCTCGCGGCGGTCGGGTGATCGGCGCGGGGATTTTTCGCCAAAACCCTTCTCTTCCCTCTTCTCTTTATGACTACGACCAAGACGCGCAGTGACTCGGTGCTCGATCGGATGCCGGCGGTAGCCCGGGAGCGCCTCGACGAATGGCTCCACGAGGGGCGCAGCTATGCAGAGGTGCTCAGGCTCTTGGCGGGCGAGCTGGGCGTGGAGTCGTCGCGCAGTGCGCTGGGGCGCTACTATGCGCGGTGGATCGCGCCGCAGCGGATGATGGCGGCGGTGGTGGACGCCGCGCGGTTAACCGGCGGGGCGGCGGACACGGCGGTGCTCGTGGAGGCGGCGCGGGGGCTGATGGCGCAGCAGTTGTTCGAGGCGCTGGCGCAGCCGCGGCCGGAGGTGGGCACGGCGGGGCGGTTGGCGAAGGCGATCGCGACGATCGATGGGGCGAAGATCGCGGAGAAGCGGGTCGAGCTGCAGGAGCGCGTAGTGGCGGTGCGGGAGCGGTTGGCGGGGGTGAAGGAGGTGGTGGCGGGGATGAAGGTGAAGAAGATGGAGGGGAAGGCGCAGGCGGTGACGGAGAGAAAGGAGGAGAAAGAGCGTGGAGCCGTGGGCGAAGCGGTGATGAAGGAGAAGGAGTGCGGGGTGGTAGCGTCGGCGAAGACGGGTGTGGCGGGAGCGGAAGCGAGTGCGGGCCTGAGAGCGGGTGAAGTGGGCGGTGAATTCGTGGCAATGAAGGACGTTGAACGCGGCGGGGGCGCCGCGTCCCCATCGGAGGCTTCATTGGAGATGGGCGGTGAGATGGTGGCGTTTTCCCGGGATTTCCCGGCTATTCCCGGGTGTTCTCGGGAAGAACGAGAAATTCTTTTAACCGCGAATGGACGCTGATGAACGCGAATGGGGGGACCAATCGGAGGAGACCACGAAACACACGAAGGGCACGAAAAAGGAGGGGAGATGGGCGGAGCGAGGGGCTGAAGGCGGGACACGGACTAAGCGCGAAGACGCTAAGTTGGCGAAGGTTCGCGAAGGGCCGGGAGTGGGCGGTGTCTTTTGATTTTTACAGGAGGTAACGGAGGTAAGGCAGGAGGTCGGATTTTTACAGAAGATCGCAAAGGGCGCGAAGTGGGGGTTGGCGGGGCGAGCGGTGAATGCGGCGCGGAAAGTGGGCGGAGGTGGACGCGGCGGATTAGGGATAATCCGCCCTACCTCGGAGGGTTCTTTGAAATGGACGAAAAAGCCCGCCTCTTTGGGGAGGCGGGCTGAAGGGTGTGCGCGGCGGTTTTCTTTTTACCGGGCGCGTTTGAAGGGGTCGCGGAGGTCCAGGGTGTGGGGGAGCTCGGGGGCGACTTCGCGAGGTGGGGTCGGAAGCGCTTGGCCGGGCGTGTGGCCGTAGGGGAAGAAGCGGGCGAGGCGGCGGCTTTCGGCTTCGTAGCTGTTGACGGGGAAGGTCGCGTAGTTGCGGCCGCCGGGGTGCGCCACGTGATACGTGCAGCCGCCGATGGCTTTGTTGTTCCACGAGTCCACGACGTCGAAGACGAGGGGGCCGTCGACGCCGATGGTCGGGTGGAGGCACGAGGCGGGTTGCCACGCGCGATAGCGGACGCCGGCGACGAACTCGCCGTTGACGCCGGTGGGCTGGAGCGGGACGCGGGCACCGTTGACCGAGACGAAGTAGCGCTCGGGGGTGAGGTTGTTGACCTTGACCTGCAGGCGCTCGACGGAGCTGTCGACGAAGCGCACGGTGCCGCCGGGCGCGCCTTCTTCGCCCATGACGTGCCAAGGCTCCAGTGCGTGGCGAAGCTCGAGGTCGATGCCGCGGTAGTTGACGCGGCCGTTGAGCGGGAAGCGGAATTCGAAGTGCGGAGCAAACCACTGCTCCTCGAAGGGGAGGTCCCAGCGCTTGAGGTCGGCCATGACATCGGCAAAGTCCTCGCGGCAATAGTGCGGCAGGAGGTAGCGGTCGTGGAGATCGGTGCCCCAGCGCACGAGGCGCTCAGGCTGGTAGGGCTCGTCCCAAAAGCGGCTCACGAGGCCACGCAGCAGGAGCTGCTGGGCGAGGCTCATGCGGGCGTGGGGCGGCATCTCGAAGGCGCGCAGCTCGAGCAGGCCGAGGCGGCCGGTGGAGCTGTCGGGCGAGTAGAGCTTGTCGATGCAGAACTCGGCGCGGTGGGTGTTGCCGGAGACGTCGGTGAGGAGATTGCGGAAGATGCGGTCCACGAGCCACGGCGGGCAGTGGTTGCGGGCGCGCTGTTTCTCGAGTTCGCGGAAGGCGATCTCGAGTTCGTAGAGGGAATCGTTGCGCGCCTCGTCGACGCGCGGGGCCTGCGAGGTGGGGCCGATGAAGAGGCCGCTGAAGAGGTAGCTGAGCGACGGGTGATTGTGCCAATACGAGAGCAGGCTCTGCAGCACATGGGGGCGGCGGAGGAGCGGGCTGTCGACGGGGCGCTCGCCGCCGAGGATGAGGTGATTGCCGCCGCCGGTGCCGGTGTGGCGGCCGTCGACCATGTACTTGTCGGTGCCGAGGCGGCACTCGCGCGCGGTGTCGTAGAGGTAGGTGGTCTTTTCCTCGAGCTCGCGCCAGGTGGCGGACGGGTGGATATTGACCTCGATGACGCCGGGATCGGGCGTGACCTTGATGGAGTTGAGCCGCGGGTCGTAGGGCGGCAGGTAGCCCTCGATCACGACGGGCGAGTCGAGCTCGCCGGCGGTGGTCTCGATGGCGGTGAGCAGGTCGAGGTAGTCTTCGGCGCGGTGCACCGGCGGCATGAAGATGTGGAGATTGCCGTCGCGCGGCTGCACGCAGAGCGCGGTGCGAACGATCCACGGCGCGCTCTCGTGCGGCGACGGGATGCGGTTGGCGGGATCGAGCGACGGAAGCGGTTGGCCGCGCGGATCGAGGGCGCCGCCACCAGCGCGAGAGCCGCCGCTGAGGCCGCGAGCGCGGTCGGAGAGGGCCTGGAAATACTGCTTCGCCAGCTCCTCTTGGTCTGGCAGCGGCGGCAACTCCAGCGAGGGATCGGGCGGGATGATGTGGCGAGCGTCGGTCGGCGCGACCCACGGCGTGGAGTCGAGCGGCAGGCGGAAGCCCATCGCGGAGTCGCCCGGGATGAGGAACATGCGCTCGGGTCGCAGGAACCACGGACCACTCGCCCACCCGCCCGGCGTGGCGCGCTCCAGCGGAAGGGCGTAGCCGGTGATGCGGTCGAGCCCGCGCTCGAAGATTTTCGCGAGGCGCTCGCGTTCCTCGGCATCGGCGAGATTGCTGCGGAGCGGGTCGACGTTGCTCGGCAGGCGGCGTTCTTTCCAAAGATAATACCACGCGTCCTCGTAGCCGGGCATGAGCCACTGGTCGCCGACGCCAAGGTGCGCGCCGAGGCGCTCGGCGAAGCGGCGGGCGGCGTTGACGTCGAAGCCGCCGGGCTTGGCGACATCGGCGAGCAGGTCAGGCTCGCGCCAGATCGGCTGGCCGTCGCGCCGCCAGATGGCGGAGAAGGCCCAGCGCGGGAGCTGTTCGCCGGGGTACCATTTGCCCTGGCCGTAGTGGATGAAGCCGCCCTTGCCGTAGTGCTGCCAGAGACGCTTGATGAGGTTTTCGGAGAGCTGGCGCTTGCGCGGGCCCATCGCGGCGGTGGTCCACTCGGGGCCATCCATGTCGTCGATGGAGACGAAGGTGGGCTCGCCGCCCATCGTGAGGCGGACATCGCGGGCCTTGAGGATGTCGTCGATGCGATCGCCGAGCGCGTCGATGTCGGCCCACTGCTCCTCGGTGTACGGGAGGGTGACGCGTGGCGACTCGTAGATGCGCTTCACCGTCATCGCGTAGTCGAACTTCACCTCGCTCTTATCGACGGCGCCGGTGATGGGCGCGGCGCTCGAGGGCTCGGGCGAGCACGCGAGGGGGATGTGGCCCTCGCCGGCGAGAAGGCCAGAAGTCGGGTCGAGGCCGATCCAGCCGGCGCCGGGGAGGTACACTTCGCACCACGCGTGGAGGTCGGTGAAATCGGTGGCTGCGCCGGAGGGGCCATCGAGCGACTTCTGGTCGGCGCGGAGCTGTATCAGATAACCGGATACGAAGCGCGCAGCGAGCCCGCAGTGGCGCAGGGCCTGCACGAGGAGCCAGCCGGAGTCGCGGCACGAGCCGGAGGCCTTGGTGAGCGTCTCCTCGGGCGACTGCACGCCGGGCTCGAGCCGGATGATATAGCGGACGAGCTGGTTTAGGCGGAGATTGAGGGCGACGAGAAAGTCGATCGTGCGGACCTCCTTGCGGTCGATGCTGGCGACGAACGCGGCGAACTTGGGGGTGTTGGCGAGGTCGTCCTTGCGCAGGTAAGGCGCGAGCTCGACGGCGAGTTTCGCATCGTAGGCGAAGGGAAATTTCTCGGCGCCGGGCTCGAGGAAGAAGTCGAAGGGGTTGTACACCGACATCTCGGCGACGAGGTCGACCTCGACGGAGAACTTCGTGGTCGGCTCCGGGAAGACGAGGCGGGCGAGGTAGTTGCCCTGCGGATCCTGCTGCCAGTTGATGAAGTGCTGGGCCGGCTCGACCTTCAGCGAGTAGCTGAGCACGGGCGTGCGGCAGTGCGGAGCCGGGCGGAGGCGCACGACCTGCGGCCCGAGATTGACGGGGCGGTCGTACGTGTAGCTGGTGCGATGATGGAGGGCGGCGTGGATGGCCATGTGGAAGGTTTGGCGGCGCGAACAGTGGAATAGCATTTGCCGGGCCGCAAACCGACGTTTGCGTGAAACCCAATCGTCGCCGAGTGTCATGATGAAACATCGGGGAGCCTTCCGCGTCTAACCCCGTAGCTATGAACTCGTCCCTTTCTTCACGTTCCCTGAAGATTACCCAAGTTGGCTTGGGTCTGATTCTTGCGACGTGCCTTGGCGTCGCCTCGGCCCAGCCGGTGGCGACCGTGCCGAACGCCCCCACCGTGCCGCCGGCCCCCGTGATGGAGAAGCCGCTGGCCCCGCCGGCCAACGACACGATGGATCCGCAGCCGTCATCCCAGCATGTCTGGCTCGCCGGCCACTGGCGCTGGCAAGAAGGTGCATATGCTTGGGTCGGCGGGCACTGGGAAGTGCCGCCCATCGCCAACGGCGTGTGGATCGCGCCGCGTTGGGAGCAAAAGACCAATGGTTTCGTGCTCGTGGAGGGTTTCTGGCAGCCGGGTGTCGCTGGTCCGCAGAGCGTGCCGGTCGGGCCGCAGCCCACGCCGGCGCCGGTTTACACGCCGGCTCCCGCCCCAGTATATACTACCGCGCCGGAGCAACCGCCAACCGTGGTGGTGATGCAGGACGCCCCGCCCCCGCCCCCGGTCGTGCGCGAGGTGATCGTGGAACGCCCGGGTCGTGACTACGTGTGGATTCAAGGCTATTGGGGCTGGGCGCGCGGTCAGCGCGTCTGGGTGCAGGGCCACTGGGAGCGTCCGCCGCGGGGCAACGTCACTTGGGAGCCCGCGCGCTGGGAGCACCGCAGCAATGGCTATGTCTTTATCGAAGGCTTCTGGAAAAACATCGGCGTCTCCGTCGGCGTACCGGTGGGCGACGATCGCCGCGGCCCTCCCCCGCCCCCGGGCCGCGAGGTCGTCGTGGTGCGGCCCAACTCGCCGCCGCCCGGCTACGTCTATGTCGCACAGCCGCCGCCTCCGCCGCAGCGCGAGGTGATCGTCGAGCGCGGCCGGCCCTCGCCAAATCACGTGTGGGTCGCGGGCTATTGGGCTTGGCGCGGCCGGGGCTACGAGTGGGTCCCGGGGCGTTGGGAAATGCCGCCGCGCGGTCGCCATGAGTGGATCGCCTCGCACTGGGAACGCCGCGATGGTGGCTACATCATGATCGAGGGGTCTTGGCGCTGAGCGAAGAATATCGGTCAATCGCTTCTAATCTAAGCCACTTTTCTGCCCGGATGTGCTCATGCCGTCCGGGCTTTTTGTTACTTAAAAGAGGCATGGGGGAAAGCCCGTCATGCCGCGCCGGAGTTTGTGCGTGAGCGGGACCGGCCGCGGAACGCTCCAATCAGGCGGGCAATCCAATGGCCCGTCATGAATACTCAACCCTCGACACGCATCCCGGCCAGCCAGTGGTTGGCCACGAGTGCGGCACTCTTCGGTTCCCTCCTGCTCTTCAACGGTTGTGCCCGCAAACCCATCATCGTCCAGGCCCCGCCTGCGACCGTCATCAATCAAACCACGCCCGCCCCCGCTCCTTCCAACAACTTCGCGCCCGTGCAAAAAGAGCGCGAGGTGATTGTCGTGAAGGAGGCTCCGCCCGCGCCGCGCTCCGAGACTCAGCCGGTGCAGCCGTCCAGCGAGTACGTCTGGATCAAGGGCTACTGGGCTTGGCGCAATAACCAGCAGACTTGGGTCGCCGGTCGCTGGGAGATTCCGCCGCGCGCCGAGGCGCAGTGGATCGAGGCGCGTTGGGAGCGTAGTGGTGACGGCTACTCGTTCGTCGAAGGCTACTGGCGCTAATTTGCCCCAGACCCCTGACACGTTAGGCTGATCTGTTACGTTGTTACGTTGAGCAGCCCCGCTTTGCGCGCGGGGCTGCTTCGTTTTTCACTGCTCAACCCCTACGGGATACAGCAGGAAGCGCTCATCGTAGAATTTCGTCCGCGCGTAGAACCAGCCGAGTCGCGCCTGCGGGTCCTTCGCGAACTTCGCGTCAGCCGAGACCTTCGCGTCAAACTCCGCTTTCAGCTTCGGATCCTCAGCGAGCATCTTGTCCGCGAGCGGCGCGATCACGTAGCCTTCGATGTACTCCGTACGCTGCAGAATTTCCGGGAAGAAATTCCACGCGCACAACGAGTCCGCGCTGCGCGGATCGAGCAGCATGATCGCGAGATCGCCGAGCGGCTGATCTGTCGGCACGCGCACCGAGCCTGCGGGAAACGTCTCGCTCCGCTGCGCCCAAGTCGTGCCGGCCTTCAACAGATAGTGCCCTTCGAAGGGCTGCGCCGCGTCGCCCACCTGCGGGTCAACGAGGCGCGCCATCGAGAGCGTGACGGTCTTCGCCGCCGTGAGCGTTTCAAACTTTACGCCGTGCCAGCTCAGGCGCTCGATCACTTCGGGTTTAGTGACCGGCACCCAATATGCCGCGGGCCGCGGCAGCGTCGCGCCCGGGCGATCACCGTAAACCGGGAGGTTCGCGTAGGTCTTCGCGTGACCAAGCCAGCGCACTTCTTTCGTGCCCGATGCCGGCGAGTCGTACGTCTCGAAATCGACGCCGAGGAAATCCACCGTGCGCTTCACGTCGTCGCTCGGCACCCACGCGAGCGTAAAGTCACGCGGACGCACCGCGTTGTCCGCTGCGATCGCCGCCTGCAGTTTTCCGCGATCACGGCCGAGCGTCTCCAGCGTCGTCGCGAGCAGCACATAGGTGCCGAGCACGCGGCGGCGATAATCTTTCAGCGAGTGCGTCTCGACGAGCACCGCGGGCAGGTGACGCAGATCACCGTAGCCCTGCGAGAAGCGCGGAGTCGCGTGGCCGACATCGAGGCCCTTCGTCAGGTCGCGCGAGTCGCGTTCGTTGATGTAGAAATTGAGCGGGCAATGTCCTTGCGCCGTGAGCGCCGTGCTCACCGCCGGGTGAAACACCGTGTCGAGCCACGCGCCGATCTGCGGCGAGTGCGCGACTCGGCCGTTCGAGCCTTCGTAGGTGTACGTGATATCGTACTGGTAATCGAGGCCGTCGGTCACGTGGATATCGAGGTACAGCGAGGGCTGCCACGTGTTGATCAGCGTGAGCATCGCGCGCATCTCCGGCGCGTCGGCCTTCATGTAGTCGCGGTTGAGATTCAGGTTCTGCGCCGAGGTGCGCCAACCCATGTGCACGGGTCCGCGCTGATTGGGGCGATTCCACTCGGAGCTGCGCTCATGGCCGTCGGCGTTGAAGATCGGCACGAAGAGGAAATTCGCGCCGTCGAGCAGCGCGCCCTTTCCGCCAAACGCGATGTCGCGCAGCAGCATCAGCCCCGCGTCCTTGCCGTCGATCTCACCCGAGTGGATGCCCGCCTGCACGAGCAGTGCGGGCTTGCCCGACGCGCGCAGTGCTTCGGGTGTCGCAGCCTTCTCGTTCGTCGCGACCACCACATAGAGCGCGCGGCCCTGCGGCGTGCGGCCAAACTCCTGCAGCGAAAACAACGGTGTGGCCGCGCAGAGCTTCTTCAGCCAAGCGACGGTCTCATCATAGCTCGGCGAATCGCGCAGATCCATTTTCTCCGCGGGCGTGATCCATGGATTGTCCGCCTTGGCGATCAGCGCCTCGCTCGCGCCATGCCACGGTAGCGCCGGCGGGAGTGTGTCAGTAGGCGCAGAGGCCGGCGCCGCAGCAGTGAGACAGAGAAAAATTGGGAGCGATGCTTTCAGTTTCATAATCGAAGAAAAATGCGGAGCGATTCGTGGCGCGTCATCCCGCCGTGCCATCCTTGCGCGAGTGCAGGCAGATGCGATTGCCATCCGGATCGGCGATCCACGACATCCAGCACACGCGCGTCTCGACCGGCTCGATGAGGATCTTCACGCCGCGCTGGCGGCAGATCTCGATCGCCGCCGGCACATCATCGACCGCCAGCGCCACGCACGCGGGGCCGTGCCAGTCCCACTTCGGGTCGGCCGAGCGCGAGTTGCCATTTAGGCAGAAGGTCAGCGGCTCGGTCGCAAACTCCGTCCAGAAATCGTTCCACTCATGGCCGCGCTTGAAGCCAAAAAGCTTCTGGTAAAACGCGCGCGTGGCGCGGATGTCCTTCGTGTTGTACATCACGAAATCGAGCGCCCGCACAGCGATGGCCGCGCGGCGCGAGGAGAGCGTGGGCTTCGTCTTCTTTTTCGTCGGCTTCTTCTTCGTGGGCATGGGCGGGGAGTTGGGCGCGATGATACACGGGGCGCTGACAACCGTGTGTCAGGAGCCGGGCCGCACTTGAGCAGCCACCGCGGAATTTCGTAACGATTTTACCTCAAGTCCACTCCGCATCACCGCTTCAGCTGGAGCCCGGTTGTGCCGATGCAGGGAAACCATGCCTGTCCAGACGTCTGCCCTTTCCCGTGAGAAGCTGATCGAGATCGCCCGCACGCTCCCGGCCGACCTGCAGGTGCTGTCGGTCCTCGGCGAGATTCTCCAGGACGTGAACACCGATCTCGACGACATCGCCAACGTCATTCGCCGCGACGTCGCCCTCGGCGCGCGCGTCGTGCGCATCAGCAACAGCCCCGTCTTCGCCGGCGGCGGCGTATCCTCCGTGGAAGAGGCCGTGCAGCGCATCGGGTTCGCCGAAGTGCACCGCCTCGTCGGCATGGCCACTACCGCCCGTCTCGCCGAGCGCTCGCTCGACTACTATGGCATCGAGGCCGACGCGCTCCACGACGTCATGCTCTTCAGCGCCCTCGCCTGCGAAGCCCTCGCCCGCGCCGTCGGCGAGGACCCGCGCCCCGCGTACACCGCCGGCCTGCTCCGTCCGCTCGGCATCATGGTGCTCGACCGCGCCGCGAAACTCCGCGGCACCACTGACGCCGGCTTCACTCCCGGTCGCGACGAACACTACGCCGCGTGGGAAGGCCGCATCTTCGGCGTGACCAACTGCGACATCGCAGCGCTCATCCTCGAGGAGTGGCGCTTCCCCCGCCCGCTCTCCAACGCCGTGCGCGACCACTACCTCCGCCGCCCCGCCGACCTCGCCAACCCTTTCGCCGTCCGTCTCAACCTCGCCTGCTGGATCGCCCGTGAAGGCGGCTCCTACCTCGCCGGCGAAAAAGAGTATTGGGAGCCCACCCGCGAAAAAGTCTCCGCCGCCGGCCTCTGCGAAGAGCGCCTGCAGGAAGCCGCGAAGGAAGCCGCCATCACCTTCGCCGAGACCCGCCTCGCGATGGTCTAGGATTATCCTCGCCGCCCCGTAGCGGCAAGCGCCAGCGAGCCGAGGCATCGCATCGAGTTCCCCACGCCCGCTAAGCAACACCCACCGTAGCCGCGAGCGCCAGCGAGTGGACCAACCCTCCGCCCACTCCCCAAGCTCTCCGCAGCCCCCAACACCTGTGGGTTGCGAGCTAGCCTCGCAACAAGCTGCACCTCCATCCCCAGCCGCAGCCGCAGCCGCTTGATAGATCGGAGGGGGGACAGCCGCAAGAAGGCACCGAAGGCGCAAAAAGAAATGAGGTCATCAGGAGCTTCTGCGCTTTTTTGCGGCTATACAAATCCTCCGCGTAGCGGCGAGCACCAGCGAGCCGACTTCAACTCCGCCCGCCAATATAGTCTCTCTACTTTCTCAACGCCCCGGCCCGCTGTCGCTTTGCCGTTGAAAGCCCCCGCCGGTCCGCTGTGCTCAGCGCATGCTCCGTCTGCTGGCTACGCTGCTGTTTCTCGTCGCGCTCCCGCTCGCACCCGCCGCCGGCCTCGACGCCCCGCTGCCCGACAGCATGCAGGCCGCTCCAGCCGGCCCCCACCCCGCCACGCCCGAGGAGCTTCAGCTCTTCAAGGACGCCATGAAAAATTCTCAGCAGGAGGTCGACCGCTGGGCCTACACCGAGACCACGCACACGAAGACCACGCGCGGTCGTCAGAAGGGCGATACCATCGTCCGCTTCGATCCGTCGAAACCGTACCCTGAGCAATACACGCCCATCCTCATCGAGGGCAAACAACCCACCGACAAGCAGCTCAAGGAATACCGCAAGAAAGGCGAGGACCGCGGCACCCGCATCGCCAAGAACGCCGCCAACGCCGAGCTCCCGCCCGAAGAGCGCAAGCCCAACGCGAAGCGCAACGTGGAGCCCGACCTCGAGCACCTTCAGGTCATCAGCGACGAGCACGGTCGCATCACCTATCAAGTCGCACTGAAAGGCGACGGCGCCCAGAAGATCCCCGTCGACAAGCTCGCCCTCGCGGTGCGCATCGACAAAACCCGTCGCACGATCGAAAACGTCGGCGGCAGCCTCACCGAGCCGATCCGCATGAAGCTGATCGTAAAAGTGAACAGCGCGGACGTGAACATCGACTTCAGCACCATCGATCCGAAATACGGCCCCGTCATCACCACGTTCCATGGCACGGGCGAGGGCTCCGCCCTCTTCATGAAAGTCGGCGTCGAAGCAGACCGCACCCGCGCCGATTTCCAACGCGTGAAGCCCTACGACGAACGCTTCGAAGTCAAAATCGGCGCCCTCAAAACCATCGATCAATAAGCGCCGCCCGCTTCAGCGCGGATAGGCGCTTGGTTAAGCGCAAAGACGCAAAGGCTCGCGAAGGGAAAACTTCGGGCGGAAGCACCAAACTCCAATCTCCAAGCTCCAGTGAAATCTCAATCACTGAAGCTTGAAGTTTGGAGCTTCACTGGAGGTTGGTGCTTGGTCCTTCTTCGCGAACCTTCGCAATCTTAGCGTCTTCGCGCTTAGCGAAAACGCCGAGCCTTCCTCAGCGAATCGCTCCGCTCAATACACCTTCTCTTCCAGCAGCGCGAACAGCTCCGCTTCGGTGATGCGGCGTTGCTGCATCGAGTCGCGTTCGCGGAGGGTGAACGTGCCGTCCTTCTCGATCGTGTCGAAGTCGATGGTCACACACCACGGCGTGCCGATCTCGTCCTGACGGCGATAGCGTTTGCCGATGGCCGCGGTCTCGTCGTAGAAGACCGCGTACTTGCGCTTCAGCTTCAGGTAGAGTTCACGGGCGCGCGTGGTAAGCGCCTCTTTATTTTTGAGCAGCGGGAGCACGGCCACCTTCACCGGCGCGATACGCGGGCTTAGCCGCAGCACGACGCGCTTCTCCACGTTGCCCTTGTCGTCCTTCACGTCCTCTTCCGCGTAGCCGGCGCAGAGCACCGCGAGGAAGATGCGGTCGACGCCCACCGCCGGCTCGATCACGTGCGGTGTGAATTTCTTCTTCGACGCCTCGTCGAAATACACCTGCGGCACCCCGCTGTGCTTCGCGTGCTGCTCGAGGTCGTAGTTGCCGCGCGCCGCGATGCCCCACAGCTCCTGCACGCCGAAGGGGTACTTGAACATGATGTCCACCGTGCCCTTCGAGTAGAACGCGAGTTTCTCCTTCGGATGCGCGTAGAGCGAGAGATGCGTCTCCGGCAGGCCGACCGAGATCAGCCACTGGCGGCACCACTCGATCCAGTCCTGATGGCACTTCGACCAGTCGGCGTCCTCGTGGATGAAGTACTCCATCTCCATCTGCTCGAACTCGCGCGAGCGGAAGATGAAGTTGCGCGGCGTGATCTCATTGCGAAACGACTTGCCGATCTGCGCGATGCCGAAGGGCAGCTTCACGCGGCCCGTGTCGACCACGCCCTTGAAATCCGCAAACATGCCTTGCGCCGTCTCAGGCCGCAGATACGCCACTGACGCCGCATCCGTCATCGCGCCGACGTTCGTCTGAAACATCATGTTGAACGACCGCGGCGGCGTCAGCGAGCCCGGCTCGCCCGTCGCCGGCGAGGGGATCTGCGAAATCTCTTCGGCCGTCGCCTCGGTGAACTCGCGCATCACCACCGGCTCCAGTTTGCCTTGGATCGCCTTCTTGCGCTTGAACGCCTCCGCCGACTCCTGCAGCTCGTCCTTCGTGCGCTCGTTCTCCAGCGCGGAGACATAGCCGACCGTCTTGCCGTCGACGACGACCGCCGCGAAGAAAAGCTGGTCCGCGCGATAGCGCTGCTTGCTCACCTTGCAGTCCACGAGCGGGTCGCTGAAGCCGGCCACGTGGCCCGACGCCTCCCACACCTTCGGGTGCATGATGATCGAAGTCTCGATGCCCACCACGTCGTCGCGGCGGCGCACCATGTCGTTCCACCAGCAGTCGCGGATGTTCTTTTTGAGCTCCACGCCGAGCGGACCGTAGTCGAAGAAGCCGTTGAAACCGCCGTAGATTTCGGACGACTGAAAGATGAACCCGCGGCGCTTGCACAGCGCGACGAGGGTATCCATGGAGACTTCGGCGGGGACGGAGGATTCGGACATAGCCCGCCAGAAATGACCCCTGCCCCCAGCGCGGTCAATTCACGATCTCGGTATCGGCGCCGTCAGCCGCTTCCACCATTGCTCGTCGCAGCACCATCAGCTCTGCCCTGCGTGCCTCTCGAAACCGACGCTGACGCTCCGCATTCGTCTTCCGCTTTTCCTCCGCCGACTTCACTGGTCGTCCCGCCCTCAATCTCAGCGGCAGGTCGACCGACGGCGTAAAAATATTCCGCCGCTTGAAAGCCAGCGGTGCCCGCACGAGTGCCAGCGTGCGCAGTGCCTGCGTAGCACCTTCGTCGAAGATCGGATCGACTGCGATGCGCCAGCGCGCAAACGCCCACTTCGGTGCTGCCGCGCCGATTTTACCCGCGAGATGCTCCGCATACGCCGCGAGCCAAGCGTCGGCCACGTGGCCCTGCGCAAACTTACCCCGCAGTCGCGGCGGCTCCTCCGCGATTACTTTCGCTACCTGTCCACGCGAAGACACTCGCCGCAACTCATGCAGCCAATCGCGCAGGTGCCGTCCAAATTCCTCGATCGCTTCCGACCTTTCGGCAATTTCCTTCAACGTAGTTGGACGGAGGCTCATTCTTTGCTCCCTCCAATCGTACCGCGCACCACGGCTTTCGCTGCCTCGGATAGCTCGTCGTGCGGAAAAAAGCGTTCATGGATTTCCTCCGCCTCGGCGACGGATTTGAGCTCCATCTTTTTCACCAGAAATCGGAAATCGCCCTGATCGCCGGCATACCCGGGCAGCGGTGGCCGACAGGCCCGCAGCTTCATCGCGAGCAGATACGCCGCCGTCGGCACGGACACCCGCAGTCCTTCGCCAAACTCCACGCCCGTGAGCTGCCGCTTGGCCTCCTTCTCCGCCAGAAACTGCTTCACATCGTCATTGAGCCAGTCCTCCGGCAACCCAAGTTCCTGCGCCACCTTCAACGCCAGCTTCTTCGCAACTGCACTCGGCCGCACGATTGCATCCACATCCTTTGTGGCCTCCCGCGAGCCGTACACGAGCGTGAACACCGCCCCGCCATATAGCGACACCTCCAGCGTGACTTTCTGCTCACGCGCCAGCTCCCCCAGCCGCCGCAATGCCTGAGTGATCCGATTCCGGCTAAGCGCTTCGTAAGGCATAATAAAACGTTACGTAACGTTTTATCAAAATACAAGCTCTCCATCTAATCTCCTCCTCGAGCCCTCCTTCCTTTGCGTAACCTTCGCTAACTTTGCGTCTTCGCGCTTAACCCTATCTCCGCCTTCACCTCCCATCTCCGCTCTCGTCCTTTCCTACTCATCTCCTCCGTCTCCTTTTCGTGCGCTTTCGTGTGTTTCGTGGGCCACCTCCTCACGCCCACGCCTTCTCCGTCATCCGCCCCTTTCATTTAAAACTTCCGCCGGCCTCTTGGTTTCACCTCGTCTAGGCGAGCCCGCGGTGTCGGGCTGAGAATGGCGTGCGATCCGCGCCCAGCGCCTGCGAACCTGATGCGGTTAGCCCGCCGTAGGGAAAACAGGATCGTCGTGTAGAGAGCACGGCCAAGTCAGTCGCTCTCTTTGCGTCTTCGCGCTTAACCCTATCTCCGCCTTCACCTCCCATCTCCGCTCTCGTCCTTTCCTACTCATCTCCTCCGTCTCATTTTCGTGCCCTTTCGTGTGTTTCGTGGGCCACCTCCTCACGCCCACGCCTTCCCCATCATCAGCGTCTTTTCATTTGAAAATTCCCGCGAGCGCTTGGTTTGCTTTCACCTCGTTTAGGCGAGCTCGGGGTGCCTGGCTGGGAATGGCGTGTGATCCGCACCAAGAGCCTTCGAACCTGATGCGGTTAGTCCGCCGTAGGGAAAACAGGATCGTCGTGTAGAGAGCACGGCCAAGTCAGTCGCTCTCCACCGCGAGTGCACCGCGTTTCGCAACCACGCCTTTCGTTTCGGCGTCACCTCGCTGAGCACCGGCTCGAAGATCAATCGCGGCCGCTAGCCACCGCGCCCGAGTCGCTAAAGCAGTTTTGTTATCGACGACGAGCGCCCTCCCGCGGAGACCGGCCACTGCATTTATGCGCTCGCAAGGCTACGAGCCGGCGTGGAAAGACTGGGATGCCACCTACGACGTTTAGCGTCTCACGGTGGCCGCCACTTGAGATGAATTTCACGCCCGAAGAAATCGCCCGCTACCAGCGCCACCTGTCGCTTACCGGCTTCGGCCCGGCGGCGCAGGAGAAATTGAAACGCAGCTCCGTGCTCGTGATAGGCGCCGGCGGACTCGGCTGCCCCGCGCTGCTCTATCTCGCCGCCGCGGGCGTCGGCCGTATCGTGCTCGTCGACGACGACCGCGTCGACATCTCCAATCTCCAGCGCCAGATCCTCTACACCACCGCCGACGCCGGTGCGCCCAAGGCCGAGGCTGCCGCGCGCCATCTCCGCGCGCTCAATCCCCTCATCGCCATCGAGCCGCACGCCGAGCGCTTCACGCGCGTCAACGCCCTCTCGCTCGTCCGCAACGTCGACCTCGTGCTCGACGGCTCAGACAACTTCGCCACGCGCTACCTCGTCAACGATGCATGCGTGCTCGCCGACCGTCCGTTCGTGTACGGCGCGATCCAAGGCTTCGAGGGCCAGGTGAGCGTCTTCAATTTCCGCGGCGGGCCCACCTACCGCTGTCTCTTCCCCGCGCCGCCCGATCCCGGCACCGTGCCCAACTGCGCCGAGGCCGGAGTGCTCGGCGTCCTCCCCGGTCTCATCGGCACCGCGCAGGCGACCGAGGCGATCAAGATTCTCACCGGCATCGGCACTCCGCTCGCGGGAAAACTATTTCTCTTCGACGCGCTCACGATGACCACGCGCACCCTTAGTCTCGCCACCGATCCTCGCAGCCGCGCGATCACCGAGCTCCCGCCCGACGGCTACGGCGCCACTTGCGATCTCGCCCTCGAAAACGCCGAGGAAATCGACGTCGCCGCGCTCCGCACCGCGCTCGCCACTGGCCATCCGCCGCAGCTCATCGATGTGCGCGAAGCGTGGGAGCGCACAGCCTCCGGTGCCATCGAGCCCTCCACGCACATTCCGCTCGGCACTCTTTCGGCCAGCGGCGCTCCCTCACTCGACCCCGCGGCGCCCACCGTCGTCTACTGCGCGAGCGGCGGCCGCAGCCTGCAAGCCACCCGCCTGCTCCGCGCACAGCACGGCTTCCGCGCCGTCGCGAGTCTCCGCGGCGGCATGAAGGCATGGTCCGCGGCCTCACGATAAAGCCGCGGCCAGCGTCTTTCGGTACTATATAGACAGTCTCCGCTCCGCCTCCGCCTGTATACGGTGGGAGGGGCTTCACGCCCCGACTCCGCTCCGTCGACTTCAAGCGTCCGCTCGCACCCAACGTCGGGGCATAAAGCCCCTCCCACAATCCCGAGCAGCACTACCCCCCTTTTCGTGCCTTTCGTGTATTTCGTGGTGGCCTCTTCGGAACCTTCCCTGCGCGCGCCTCTCCCACTCTATTCCCTCCACTACTCTCCATGCTGCTGTCTGCCTTCGCGCTCCGGCCTGCTGCACGCCGCGCCGCGCCCCGTCATTTCCCATTTCCGTTCTTCGCGGGCACTCTGCTCGGCCTCGCGGTTCCGTTTACTGCACTTGATGCCGCACCGGCCCCTGCGCCGAGTGCCGAGTCTCCCGTCTCCGAGGAAAAAGAATCTCCCGACTCGGCCGATTCCGCCGAGAGCGGCGAGATCACTTCCCTCGCCGCCTACAATGTGAAAGCCGACCGCATCGAGGACTTCGGTCTTCGCGTACAGGGCACGATGTATCACGTCACCAAGACCTCGAAACCCAACATCGCCACCATCTGGTTCTACGATTTTGCGCCGATCGTCACCTCCGTCCTGCCCAACACCGCCGCCGCCAAAGCCGGCCTGCAGCCCGGCGAGTTCATTCTCAAATCCGAGGGCCGCTCCACCGTTGGCGGTCCGTTTTCCACCGGAAAATTCGGCTCGTGGTACAAGACTCAGCGTAAAAAATGGGCCGAGGTCGCTTCCGGAAAAACCAATGTCGTGTGGACGCTCGAGGTCGAGTCGCCGGGCACGCGCGCGGTCCGCACCGTGCGGCTCATCGTCCCCACGCCCGCGCCGCACTGGGGCTCCGCGATCTGGCAGCCACCCGCGGGCCGCGCGCCCAGCACCGTCAATGAGCCCGGCCCCCTCGCCGCGCTCAGCCGCACGGTCCTCGACAACGGCGTGCCGTTTCTCTTCGACGGTGATCTCGTCCGTTTCCTCGGTCTCGATCCGGCCATGCCCACCGAGTCGCGTCCGGTGGGTTACAGCTGGACCTTCGGCACGCGCGCGGAGGGCCAGCACCGCATCATCGTCACGCAGGTGCGCGGCCGCACTGACGTGATCTTCGAAGCCGCCGGCTCCCGCATCAATCGCCATCTCTTCCTCACCTCGCCCTCCGGCGCGCTCGAGAAATCCTCGCGTACTAAGAGGGACGACGAACACATCGAGATCGAGGCCGCCCGCACCATTTTCGCCAACGAACTCGATCTCTGGACCACCAAGATCGAGAAGGTCACCGGCCGCTGGCCCTTCGAGCTCAAGCCCGACTACGACTCCAAGGCGATTTTCCCCAGCCTCGCGGCCAAGCCGCCTCCCGGCGCGCCACCCGCTCCGCCGCCGCTCGCCGCCGAGTTTCTGAAACTCACGCCCGCCACCACCGAGCAGCAGGCGCTCTTTACCGAGGCCTACGGCAAGCTCGGCGCCGAGCCCGATCAATGGGCCTACACCGAAAAATCCCACACACCCGAAGACAGCCGCACGCTCGTGATGCGCCGCGATCCCTCGAAGCCTGACGCCGAGCGCTGCGTGCTGCTCACCATCGACGGCAAGCCGCCCACGACCGCCGAGCTCCAGCGCTGGCACGACGAAGGCGGCGATCTTCCGAAGCCCATGGGCGACATCCCACCCCTCGGCAATCTCATCGACGCAAAGGACCTCCGCATCGTCCGCGAAGAAGCCGCGGCCATCGTCTTCGAGGCCCCGATCCGCGCTGGCGCCAGCTTTCCGTCCGACAAATTTCAGGCTCTCTTTCGCGTCAACAAAACCTACCGCTCCTTCGAGGACATCACCGTGCGCCTGCGCGACTCGCTCAGCGTCGCCGCCGGCGTGGTCAAGGTCACCGAGGCCGGCCTGCAGCTCCGCTTCCAGACCCTCGACCCCGCGCATCCGCCGCAGCCCACATATCTCCGCAGCGGCGGCACCGCCCGCATCCTGCTCATGAAAATCTCCCGCGACTTCGAACTCACGCGCACCGACTTCAAGCGCGTCAGCCCCTACGTCGCCCCCGATCCCGACGCGCTGACCCCGCCACCGATCACCCTGCCGCTCCCAGCCAAACCGTGAAGCTACGGACGAATCGCGCGATCCTCCTGCTGACCGCCATGGACCCAGATCGGAAGTCAACCTACAGCCGGTCCCAAATCGTCAGTCCTCTCAGTTCCTTTTTCTCACCATCGGCCGGCAGCACGAGACTCGCGGCGTAGCCGATAATCACACACGACGAGATCGCCACGAAGACGTGCAGAAAGGTGTTTGTGTCGGTGTAATTCTGCACCACCCAGGTCACCGCGATGCTCGCGATCGCGCCGACCATCACACCGCGGGCGTGCGCGCGACGCGTGAGCAGGCCGAGCGCGAACACACCCGGAAATCCTCCACCGATCAGCGCGGTGAGTTTCAGGAATTCGTCCCAAAGCGACGACACGTTGCGCCACGCGAGCCAAGTCGCCATCGCGGTCGCGATCGCGCCGCAGATAAGCGTGGCACGGCGCGCGAGCCGCACTTGCTGCCCCGCGGTCGCGGTGGGCTGGAAAGTCGGCTGAAAATCCGTGACCACGATTGCCGCCGTCGCATTGAGCGCACTGCTCAGGGCACCCATCGCCGCGGCGAAAAGGCCTGACACGATCAAACCCACCAGACCGCGCGGCAGTTCGTTGGCAATGAAGTAGGGGAAAATCGCGTCATTCGACAGGTCTGGGCTGAGCCGCTCGGGATGTTTTTGATAAAACACCCACAGCGTCGTCCCCACGAAGAAGAACAGCACGGAGCTGAAGAACCCGATCACATTGCCCGCGATCACCGTGCGCCGCGCCGTGCGCGGGTCGGCGCTCGCGAGCATGCGCTGCATGAGCGGCTGGTCGCCGAGCTGCGTGAAGATGTGCCCGAAAAACATCCCGATGAAAACCCAGCCGGTCGCCTGCGAGATATTTGGCGCCCAAGTGACCGCATGGAATTTTCCCGCGGCCGTGCCGGTCTCGACCACGCCCGCAAGCCCGCCGTCCACCCCGTGCGCGAGAAAATACAACGCGAGCCCCACGCCGCCATACGTCACGATCACCTGCATCACGTCGGTCCAGATCACCGCTTCGAAGCCTCCCTCCATCGCGTAGAAAGTCGTCACCACGCCCATCAGGCCGATGCTCGCGTAGACGTTGAGGCCCGTCACGGTCGAGAGCGCGAGCGCGGGCAGCAGCATCACCACGCTCATGCGCCCGCCGACTTTCAGCAGCACGCCGAGACCCGCGCCGAGCAAGCGCACGCGGCGGTCAAAGCGTTTTTCGAGATAGCCAAAGATCGTCGTGAGATTCAGCCGCCGCAGTCCTTCGACGAAGACGAGGCCGACGAGCACTCCCGCTAGGCACTGCGCCGGGGCCGAGCCAAACGGCAGCCAATCGCCCGCGTACGTCTTCGCGGGCAACGCCATGAAGCTGATGCTGCTCGTCGCGGTCGCGAAGAAACTGAGCGCCGCCGCCCACCACACCACACGTCCGCCACCGAGGAAGAAATCGCCGCTGGAGTTTTTCTTTCGCCGCGCGCACCACGCCCCGATGCCGAGGTTGAGCGCGAAGTAGCCCGCCAGGGCCACGTAGTCGGGCCAGGTGAGCGTGCGCGGGGTGATGAGGGAAAGCATCCGGACTATTTCGCGAAAGCGCCGAGGATTTCCTGCCCGACATCGCGACCGTTGACGCTCAGCAAACTGCTCGGCTCGCCGCCAGCAAGCGTGCGACGCACGCCTTTCACGATATCTGCTTCGAGGCGAATCGGGCCATGCTCACCCGCGACCTCCAGCGTGACGTTGTCGCCCTGCAGTGTGGCGTCGGCGTGAGCCCCAGCAAAACGCTTCCGCCACGCCGCGAAGCCCGCATCGTCGAGCCCTTCGGTGGCGCGCACCCAAACCGCGACCGTGCCGCGCCCGGTCGGCTCACTCGCCGAGTGCACCACCGTGATGCGGCGTGCTGCGCTCTTCGGATCGTCGACCACATATTCGATGCGGGCCGGTGCGCCATCGGTCGTTGTCGCGACAAGAAAGCGCACCGCGATCGCACCTCCGCCGAGTCGGATACTCACGACCGCGTTGCGCGGAATGAGCGTAGGTTTTTCCGGCGAACCAGCGATCACCCTCGCGTCGTCGATCCATACTTCGGCCGCAGCGGGCACCGTGAGTTGCGCGAGGAAACACGCGAGGTCGCCGGGCTTGCGCTTCGTCTTCGGCGCCATCGGCTCATCGGAGAGGACCTGCAGAACTTCCGCGCCGCGCTGCACCGTCGCGATGAACGGCGTGAGGTGCAGCGCCTTGGCCTGTGCGGCGGCGTTGGCGGTTTTCTTCGTGCCGAAAGGATCGCCGCGGCCATCCATGAAAAGCGTCAGCTGCGGGACCGCGGGCGAAGTGCCGAGATTGGCCACGAGCGTGCGCTCGTCGCTGCCGTGCGATGCGCCGGACGAAGCGAGGCTCACTTCGCGACCGATCCAGTTCACCGCTTGGTGTTCGGGACCCTCGCCCCAGCGCTGCGTGACGAGTCGCGGCAACTGCGCGCGAATCGCATCGGTCCATTCCGCGGGCGGCGGGAGTGTCACAGCGTCGCGGAGCGTGCAGAGATTTTCTTTATCGGCAGAGAGCCAGCCGGCGACTTCGAGCGTCGGTCGCTGACGCAGCCAGCCCGCGGTCCACGTGTGCGCTTCGAGATAACCGCTGCCATAGAGATAGTCGTAACTGCGCGAATTGGCTCCGCCGAGACGGTCGCCGGGCGCCCACCAGTTGGCCGCGATGTCGGTCCAGAGATAGCGGATCGCCGTCATCGCTTTTTCGCGCGCCTCCGGTCGCTGCGCGAAGCGTGCGATCAGCGCGAGCGAGTCGAGATCGACGCCGTAGTAGGTCACCGCGCCGTATTCACCGAGACCGTGGCGCGCCGTGTACTGCAGCCAGTCGTCGAAGCGTTTATAGCCATCCGCCGCCACCTCGGGCCGGCCAAGTGCCTCGCCCGCGGCAATGAGGTCCCATGCCTTCATCACAAAGATATTCGTGTACTCGATCTTCACGACGTGGCTGCGCAGCGCAGGCAGT
Source organism: Verrucomicrobiota bacterium (assembly GCA_048498795.1). Lineage (GTDB taxonomy): Bacteria > Verrucomicrobiota > Verrucomicrobiia > Opitutales > Opitutaceae > JBEHXH01. The sequence goes on along the minus strand of JBEHXH010000012.1, from coordinate 74,314 downwards.
GCGTCAGTCAACATTGTGTCGAGTAGCGCGCGCTCCTCAGGCGTGAGTTTGTCCGCCTGCTGCGTGCGCATGAAACCCATCAACTGCGATGCGAATTCCACCGCGTTGAGATCGAACACGCGCTCCTGGTCGCTCTTCCATTTGAAATTCCCCAAGGTCTTGCTCGCCGAATCGAGATCCTGGATGGCCCGCGCGCGCTTGAGCGCCACGAGCGCCCGCTCGGGGTGCCAGCTGAGACCCGTCGCCTCCAGCGCGAAACGGATCACGCCACGGATCGGCACGGCGCTATTCTCGTCGGCGACGATCTTCCACTGCGCTTCGAGCTCCGCGGCACCCCGCGCCGGATCGCCATGCCACGTGGGCAATGGCGCGGCGCGCAGCAACGTCGAGCCAAGGCAGACCGCGAGAAAAACGCGGAGGGGTTTCATGCGCTCCACGCTAGCACAACCACCGCACGGCGCGAAGCGCCCAATCGCGCACATATTTGGCCCAATCGCTCATCCGTGCGCGCCGTAGCGGCGCAGCGTTTTCACCACGCGGTGCTGATCGGTCGTGCGCCGGAGTCCGCGGCCAGTGCGCACGGGCTTCGCATACGCAGGCAAGAGTCCGCGTCGCCACACCGCTGGCGGCACGCTGCACTCGCGCTTGAACGCCCGGCTGAACTCGCTCGCGCCCGCGAAGCCGCAGCGCTCTGCCACTGCCTCCAGCGTGAGATCGGTCTGGCTCAGCAACTCCATCGCATGCTCGATCGCCACGCGGCGAAAGGCCTGCCGTGGACTCTCACGCCGTGCCGTCGCGAAAAGCCGCCGAAGATGGCTCGCCGACACCCCCGCGGCCCGCGCCGCCGCCGCGATGGTCGGCCGCTCCTCAAGGTGCGCGCGGAAATACTCCAGCGCCGTCTCGGTCTTCTGCTGCGGTCCGCTCGCCAGTGTGGGCAGGCGCGCGGCGGTATCGCCCGCGAGCGCGAGCAACGCCAGCTCCGCGACGGCTTTCTGCGCGTGCAGCGGGCTGAGCTCGGTGGGGTTTTCGGCGTGCGGCGCGAGTTCGTCCGCGAGCTGCGCGAGGCGTCGGCGTTGCGCCGCCCCGAGTGGTCGCTCCAGCCAGCCGCGACGTCGAACCTGCTGCGCAAGCACGGCCGGCACCGCGCTGAAATGAAACACCACCACACGACACGCCCGCCGCTCGCCCACCCAGCCGTGCGCGCACTCCGGCGGAAAGACCCACAGGCGTCGCGCGTGCAGCGCGGTAGGTTTAGCCGCGCCCGGAAACCACGGCGCGCAGCGGCCATCGAGCACCGCGTAAAATTCCCAGTTGATCCGCACCGAGGGCGAGAGCGGCTTGGCGCCGAAGTGCCGTTCGCCCCGGCCGAGATAGCGCAGCATGGCGGCTCCCGCTATGCGCGGCGGAAGAAGCTCGCGGTCGGTTGCCGCACGCCTTTGCCGAGGCGCTTCAGGAGCGTCCAACCCGGCGGCGCCAGCTCGATCTCGCCGGGTGCCTCGAAGATCACGAGCGCGTCGGGCTTCGGCGCGAGTGCTTCGCTGAGTCGTGCGAAGAGTTTCGGCGCGACTTCGCTGATGATCTCGTACGGCGGGTCGATGAAAACGAGATCGGGCACTTCGCCGTCGGGCGCGAGGGGGGCGGTGAGTGCGTCGACTTGCAGCACGGAGACGCCTTGCTCGTCGCGGCCTAGGCTTTTGCACACGGCGGCGAGGTTTTGGCGAATGCACGCGGCGGCCTTGGCGTTTTTCTCCACGAACACCCCGCCGGTCGCGCCACGGCTCAGTGCTTCCAGACCATAGCCGCCGCTGCCCGCAAAGAGGTCCGCGAAACGTGCCCCCGGTATGCGCGCGGCGAGGCTCGAAAACACTGCCTGCCGCATGCCGTCGGTGGCCGGCCGCACCGCGTCGCCCTTCGGCACCGCGAGCGGGATACCGCGTGCCGCCCCGCCGCTTATGCGCACGGCCGCATCTCCTGTATCGCTTCGATCAGTTGCGCCGCGGGAAAAACACCATTCATAGCAGGGGTTCAGATGACACCGCCGCTCTCCGATCACTTCAACGGGAAAACCTTCTTCTTTCCCGGCGACACGTCCTCCGACCGGAGCTTCCGCGACCTGCTGCGCTGGAAACTCGGCTCCAAGCCCGCTCCGTGGCCCACTCTCGTCGCGCTCGAGCCGCAGCCACCCGCCCCCGCGCCGAGCAACGGCTCAGTCGTCGCGACGTGGATCGGCCAGTCGACCTTTCTGCTGCGGACCGAGCAGGCCAATTTTCTCACCGACCCCGTGTTCTCGGACCGCGCGAGTCCGTTTTCGTGGGCCGGCCCGAAGCGCGTGATCGCGCCCGGCATCGCGCTCGACGCGTTGCCGCCCATCACCGCGGTTCTGCTCAGCCACGACCATTTTGATCACTGCGATCTGCCTTCGCTGCGCGCACTGGCCCGGGCGCACGATCCGCTGGTCATCGCTCCGCTTGGCCATCGCGGCCTTCTCGCGAGCGTCGGCGTGAAGCGGATCGTCGAGCTCGACTGGTGGCAGACGCACGAAATCGCGCCCAACTGCACCGCCATGCTCACTCCGGCGCGCCACTGGTGTCGGCGCCGGCCAGGCGCGACCAATGTCCGACTCTGGGGGGGCTTTGCGCTGCGGACAGCACAGCGGCGCATCTTTTTCGCGGGTGACTCCGGCAGCGATGAGGCGTTGTTTCGCGAGATCGGCCGGCGCACCGGCGCGCCCGACCTCGCTCTGATTCCCATCGGGGCCTATGAGCCGCGGTGGTTCATGCGCGATGCCCACATGAATCCCGAGGAGGCCGTCGCCACCCACCGCGCTCTCGGCGCTCGACGCAGCCTAGCCATGCACTGGGGGACGTTTTGCCTGACGGACGAGGCCCGTGAAGCCCCGGTCGAGGCGCTCGCGGCTGCCCGCGCGGCGGCCGGGATGACCGAAACCGAGTTCGTCGCCATCGTGCCGGGAGCCAGCGTGGCTATATGACGGCCAGCGTTGCAACCGGCTGACAGTCGCTGACGTAACTTTTCGGGACGGAACACTTCCCGAAACCGCCGTTCAACATAGCGTTTGCTCCTTTCTGACAAAGTCCTAGCTTCCCGTGTGATAGGTTGGTGGGTGCCCTTGGCCTGCCGACCGCTCTGCTGACCTACAACACCATGACCCGCCTGCGTCACTCGCTGACCGGCCTGCTGCTGGCCGTGGGCTGCGCCTTGTCCGCGCGGGCGGCCGAGATCAACAACTGGCCCGGCGAGGTCAGCGAAGTCGATGCCCGCGGGCGCATCATCTCGCGCACGGCAGCGGGACCGTTTCTCTTCGAGCAGGGTGCCAGCGATGGCGGCAAGACCTCCGGTTTCCGCCCTTTCTACGTGCAGCACACCGATTCCTTGGGCGCGCTCAAGGAGATCACAGTGCTGTATCCGCTCTTCTATTACCGCAATTACGAGGACACCTACGAGTGGAGCATCTTCAAGCTCATCAACCACTCCGGTAACACCGCGGCCATCCCCGCCGAGCGTGGCGGCAAGTACGAGACCTTTGATGTCTGGCCGTTCTACTTTTCCCGGCAGAATAACAATCCTGAGACCGACTACCGCGCCCTCCTCCCCATCGCGGGTACGATCAAGAACCGTTTCGGCTACGACGAGCTGAACTGGACCCTGCTTCCCTTCTATGGCCAGGCCAAGAAGGGCGGCTGGACCACCACCGCGACGCCTTGGCCCTTCATCCGCACCACGCGCGGCACCGAGACGGGTTTCGCGTTCTGGCCGCTCTTCGGTATCCGCGACAAGCCGGGCGCCTTTCACCAAGAATACTACCTCTGGCCGCTCGTGTGGAACAACACCACGCAGCCCCACCCCGATGATCCCGCCGGCACGCCCATCACGCGGCAGGTCGGTGTGCTGCCGTTCTACACGCTCGAATCCAAGCCCGGCTCGATCAGCGAAAACTACCTTTGGCCCTTCTTCGGCTACAGCGATCGCACGGAGCCGGATCGCTACCACGAGACGCGCTACTTCTGGCCGTTTTTTGTGCAGGGCGCGGGGCAGAGCGCCAAGGGCGAGCCGCACATCGTCAATCGCTGGGGCCCATTCTACACGCACTCGCTCGTCAAGGGCGTCGACAAGACATGGGTGATGTGGCCGTTCTGGCGCGAGTCGACGTGGGATGACCCCACCGTCGCACAGAGCAAGAAGCAGTTCCTCTGGATCCTCTACTGGTCGCAGGAGCAGCGCAGCCTCACCAATCCCGCCGCCGCGCCCGCCTCCAAGACGCACGTGTGGCCGCTCTTCAGCACGTGGGACAATGGCGCGGGCCGGAAACAGTTTCAGTTGTTCAGCCCCTTTGAGGTGCTCTTCACCGACAATCCCCGCGTGCGCGCCACGTGGTCGCCGCTCTTCGCCATCGCCCGCTACGACCAGACGGCGCCCGGCGATACGCGCACGTCGCTGCTGTGGAATCTCATCACCTGGAAACGCCAAGACAGCGAGCAGCGTACCGAGGTGCATGTCGGCCCGCTCGTGGGCGTGAAGTCCGACCAGACCGAGCAGAAGGTGTCGCTCTTCGGCGGGCTGATCGGCATGAAGCGCGCGCCCGGCGAGACCAAGTGGCGTGCATTCTGGTTAGATTTCCCGGCGAAACCGGCTACTGCTTCCGCGTCCCGCTAACATGAAACAACTCACCGCCATCCTCGAAGGCTTCGGCAACACCGCCATCTTGGCGTGGCGCGCGATCCGGTATTTCCCGACGTTGCCGCGGCAGTTTGGCCGGTTCATCGAGCAGTGCTATCTCATCGGCTACACCACGCTCCCGATCGTCGCGATCCTGAGCGCCTTCATCGGCGGCGTGCTCGCGCTGCAGGCCGGCTACTCGATGCAGAATTTCGGCGCCAAGCAGGTCATCGGCACGCTCGTCGGCCTCTCGATGGCCCGCGAGCTCGGCCCGGTGATGGTCGCCATCCTCGTCGCGGGTCGCGTCGGCTCAGCTATCGCCGCGGAGCTTTCCTCGATGAAAGTCTACCAGGAGGTCGACGCGCTGGAGACAATGAACATCCCGCCGGCCCGCATGCTGGTGATGCCGCGGCTCGCCGCGATCATCGTGATGATGCCGGTGCTCGCGATCATCGCCAATCTCGTCGGCTGGTTTGGCGGCGCGCTCGTCGCCAAGCTCGTGCAGTTCATCAGCCTCGAGCCCGAGGCGTACTTCGCCGCGATGCGGCAGTACATGAAGTTCAAGGACGTCATCAACGGCCTCGTGAAGGCCGAGGTCTTCGGCTTCGTGATCGTGCTCGTCTGCTGCAGCATCGGCCTCAACACCCGCGGCGGCCCCCGCGAGATCGGCGCCTCCGTCACCAAGGCCGTCGTCACCTCGCTCATCCTCATCCTCGTGCTCGACTACTTCGTCACGAAAGCCCTGCTCTGACCATGCCCTGCAGCTCCACCCGCAATCCGTTCACCGCCGAAGAGACGCCCGCCGTCGGCGTGCGGATCGAAAATCTCTGCAAGAACTTCGGCTCCCTCGTCGTGCTGAAAAACGTCAGCTTCGAGATCGAGCCGGGCGAGATCTTCGTCGTCATGGGCCCCAGCGGCGCGGGCAAGAGCGTGTTGTTAAAACACATTGTCGGCCTCGAGGCGCCGACGTCCGGCCGCGTATTCGTCGACAATCACGACGCGATGTCCGAGGAGACGCGCGAGCACGTGCGCATGGCACTGGTATTTCAGGCCGGCGCGCTTTTCAACTCGCTCAGTGTGTACGACAACCTCGCGCTCTATCCGCGCGAGCATCGCATCGGCAACGAAAAGCAGATCCGCGAGAAGGTCATGCACGCGCTGAAAATCCTCTCGCTCGAAAACGCCGCGAACAAGGCGCCCTCCGATCTCTCCGGCGGCATGAAGAAGCGCGTCGCCATCGCCCGCGCCCTCGTGATGGAGCCGCAGCTCATGCTCTACGACGAGCCGACCAGCGAGCTCGACCCGGTGATGTCCGCGACGATCAGCGAGATCATCGCTTCGCTGAAGGACGAGTACCGCGTCACGTCCATCGTCGTTTCCCACGATCGCGACCTCGCGCTCAACATCGCCGACCGCGTCGCCATCATCATGGGCGGCGAGCTCGTGAGCCTCGGTACGCCCGCCGAGCTGCGTGATCCCAAGGACCCGCGCGTCGCCGATTTTCTCAATCCCAAGATCGATCTGAAGAATCCCCGTTTCAAGAAACTGGCCGGCGACGCGCAACCGCGCTCGTAAGCCAATCATCGGAGCCACCATCATGAATCAGTTCCAACAATCCGCCCGCGTCGGCCTGTTCTTCCTGCTCGGCCTCGCCCTCGTCTGGGTCTCGTTCGAGACGCTGAGCGACGGCCATATCTTCAAGGACAAGGGCTACAGCATCATCGCCGGTTTCCCGAGCCTCAAGGAGCTCAAGGCCGGCGACGAGGTCCGCATGGCCGGCGTGAAGATTGGCGCCGTCGAGACGACGCGCCTCGCCGAGTCGTCCCGCCGCGCCGAGGCCGTGCTGCGCATCGACAGCAAGGTGAAGATCGCCAACGACGCCACCGCCACAATCCTCTCCGCCGGCCTCATCGGCACCAACTACATCGGCGTCGACCTCGGCTCCGCCAGCGCTCCCGCCCTGGCCGATGGCGCCGAGATCCGCACCACCACCACCGCCGACCTCAACACCATCATGTCTGAGCTCGGCAAGCTGGGTGAGAAGCTCGAGGGTGCGCTCGGCAACTTCGGCTCCGCCATGAACGGCGAGCCCGGCAAGCCCGGCTTGTTCCAAAAACTGGATACGCTGGTCACGACCAACTCCGCCAAGATCGACCAGACGATGACCAATCTCCGCGACGTGTCGGACAAGCTCAACAACGGCACCGGCACGCTCGGCAAGCTCATCAACGATCCCAAGCTCCACGACGAGCTGCTCGCCACTATCGGCGAGATCAAGGGCGCTGCCGACGAGGCCAAGACCTTCGTCAGCAATGCCCAGGCGATCGTCAGCGAGGTCAAGGCCGGCAAGGGCGCGCTCGGCGCGCTGGTGTACGACGAGCAGACCGCCAACAACCTCAAGACGACCGTGGCCAACATCCGCGACGTCTCCGACAAGCTCGCCAAGGGCGAGGGCACGCTCGGCAAGCTCATCAAGGACGACACGCTCTACACGAGCGCGCAGAATACGATGCGCAAGGCCGACCGCGCCCTCGACGGCCTCAACGACTCCGGCCCGATCACCGCGGTCGGCGTCGTCGCCCAGTCGCTATTCTGATTTGTCGCAGCGGCGCGGTCACCGATCGCCCGCCGCGCCGTCTTTCTCTCCATGCGCCCGCTCTCTCGCCACGTCGTAGCCGTAGTGGCGGCGAGCGTCGCGCTGCTCGTGAGCGCGTGCCAGAAGTCGGAAAAAGCCGTCGCGCCCATCCCGCACGCCTCGCCCGATATTCTGCGCACTCTCCGCGAAAACCCTTCCGGCCCTAATAAAGCCTGGCGCGTGCACGTGTATCAGATCGGCCAGCTCTGGGCCGACTCATCAGGCGGCGGTCCCGCGAGTCCCCGCGCAAAAATCACGCTCTGGCTCGACGCCGACGGTGGCGCCAACACTCCACCGCTCGCGGAGCTCTACTTCGATGACCCCGGCGCGCCGCGCTCAGTCGTCACCGCCGCCGATCCCTCGGCGAACACCCCGTACCAGCTCCATTTCTCGACCGTCGCCCTCGGCCCCGTGATGTCGATCCTGCGCAACGCCAACGAGCCGGTGTACCTCTACTTCTACGAAGGCCGCTGGTCCCTCGGCATCGAAAACGCCGAACCCGTCGGCGTAGATTGAGCGCCCTAAAAGGTAGGGCGGACTATCCTTAGTCCGCCATGTTAGACTCCGCCCTCCATTTCGCCGAGTCGAAACCCTCTAGTAACAGCAGCTGGAAGCCGCAGCCACACCTATTGGCTTCGTATCCATTCGCCAACTACACAGAGCAGAACCGGCGCGTTGCGGAAAACGCACCCTACCTTCACTACCTCGTAGCCACGAGCGCCAGCGAGTGGACGGAGTCGCCATGCGCTCACTCACGGCCTTTCTCCGTGCTCGCTCCCCCACTCTCCGTGATCTCTGTGTCCAAAAAAGAAAAAATCTTCACCAAACCTCTCCCTACTTTTTCACCTTCGAGTAGAGCCCATCAAACACCGTCGTCCACGTCTTGCCGCCATCGGCTGATTGATCCCAGAGCTGACGCACCGAGCCGTCCGCATTCGGCGTCCACGTGATCCGCTCGGTCAAGTGCCGACCGCGCACGTCGTGTTCGCCCGTGAGCACCATCTTGCCCTCGACGAGGCCGCCCGCGAGTTCGAGCACGTTGCCGCCACCGCCGACCCAAAACTGCTGCCACTGCTTCTTCGCCGGATTGTAAGCATTGAGACTCTTGCCGTTGCCTCCACCTGCGGCTGGATCGCCCTCCCAGTTCTCATAGAGCCCGCGCCCACCCGCGACCGAATCGATGCGATTCGTCCCCGCCGGTTTCCCATCCGGCGTCGTGACCTTCCAATCGCCGATCCAGAAATCGAAATCGTGATTCACCGCCGGCGGCTGCCGCTGCGCCGGAGGAGGCGCCACGGGAGCCGGCGCAGTTTCATCCGCCCGCAACCCAATCGCCGCCATCAATCCTAATCCGACCACCAGCCAGATCTTGTTTTTCATACCCTCGCCCTACGCCTCATCGCGCCCAGCCGCGATTAACATGCGATGAACCGACCATTTTTAGCGCCTAACGTCACCGCACCTCCCCTTCGCGTGTATTGGCCGGCGTCCATTTTCGACTAGCATCCTCTCCTGCATTTCCTCCGGCAAAGAATCTCCCAAAGAAATCTTCGCGATCCTTCGCCAACTTCGCGCTTAAATAAACGTCTGACCGCTAACCCTCGCCGTTCGGTTGGGCTCAAACTCCCACCCACGCGAGCCCCACGTACAGCCATAGCGGAATCAGCAATATCCCCAGCGCTGTCGACCCAAGCACGATCTGCACCGCCGTGCGCGGGTGGCCACCGTAGAGTTTCGAGATGATGATCGGAATCACCGCGGTCGGCATCGCGGCCTGCACCACGATCACGCGCTTCAGTTCCACCGCACACGGCAGATATTTTGCCACGACGAGGAAGATCACCGGCAAAACACCGAGGCGGAGCGCCGTCGCCGCGCCCACCGTCTTCGGGTCGAAAAGTTTTTTCGGCTCATCGAGGTAGTTCGCGAGATTCGCGCCGGTCATCACGAGCCCGAGCGGCACAGCGCAGCCGCCGAGCAGATGCACGACGTCCATGAAGACTTTCGGTAGATGCGGCGTGAGTCCGGAGAGATTAGCCGCCACCGCGACGAACAACGAAACGACGATCGGACTTAGCAATCGCCGCCAGCCTTCGCGCAACGATTGTCCGCTCAGTGTGAGTACGCCGACCGTCCAGATGGCCGCCTCCACGCCGACATTGTGCACCAGCAGCACGCCGCGGCTCTCCGCTCCCCACATGCCCAGCATGATCGGCAGCGGCAGGTACGAGTAGTTGGCTACGCCCACCGCGAGCGCGAAGGTGCGCAGTCCGGTGCCGACGTGCAGCCCGATCATGCGCGCGACGAGCAGCCCCGCGCGAATACCCAACACGGTAAGCGCGAATCCCACGAGCGGCGGTAGCAGGAGATTTTCCGGCGCGCGCAGCGCCGCATTTCCCGCCACCGACTCAAAGATGAAGCACGGGAAGAGCACGTTCACTACGATGCGAATAAGGCTCGTCTCCGAATCCCCCTCCACCCAACGCATGCGCCGCACCCCCACCCCGACCGCGATCAACGCGAACACCGGGAGCACGAGCTGCAGCAGTTGCCAATAAGAGACCATCTCCCGCGAGACTCACCACGTGAGGCGCGGCCCTCAAACTAGTTTTACACGAAGGTCGCCAAGGCCGCGAAGCGCTTATCCACGCGATGCTCGTACTCCAACACCGTCGATTTTACAGATCCTCAGGTTTCAATCCCGTGTGACGCGCGATGCGCGCAAGCATGCGCGGGCCAATTTCGTCTCCATCGTGAAAGGCAAAAACGAAATCCGGCCAGCTCTCCCGCGCGGGCACCTTGTGCGATCCGCTCTGTCGCTTGAGCACCCACCCGATCCTGAGCAACGCCGCGAGCACGAGCCTCGTTTTTCGCGCGCCCCATGTGCTCATGCCGCCACCGTAAATACGTGGCTCAGCTCCGGCGCGTCTTCGCCATGCTCGATTTTGTCCGCAAGCACACGGAGCACGAGCGCCTCCACTTTTGCGACCGCCTCTTTCTTCGTCTCACCGTAAGCCATCGCACCCGGAAGTGCCGGCACTTCGGCAATCCAGCGACCATCGTCCTCGCGCTCAACTTCCACTCGCATGCAGTTATCGTGTCACCGCCCAACGAGCGCCGCAAGCGGGTTATTCTGCTCCTATCCGTCAAATCCTACCAGCACCTCTTCGCGACCTCCGCGATCTTCGTGTAAAACCTCTATCCTTCCGCGCACTCGCCCATCGCCTGTCCCGCGAGCCAGCCCGTGGTCCACGCGGCTTGGAAATTAAACCCACCCGTCACGCCGTCGATGTCGAGCATCTCGCCAGCGAAGTGGATGCCGGGACAGAGGCGACTCTCCATCGTCTTGAAATCCACCTCGCTCAGGCGCACGCCGCCGCAGGTGACGAACTCGTCTTTGAACAAACTTTTGCCGACGACCTTGAACTCCGCCGCGGCGATCTGCTCGGCGAGTTTCGCGAGTGCGGCGTTGCCGATCTGACCCCACGGTGTCGCGGCCGCGATGCCCGACGAAACGACGAGCCGCTCCCACAGGCGCTGCGGCATCTCGAGCGGACTCCAGGTTGCGATGTGTTTCTTGAGATTGTTTTGCCGCACGGTCGTCAGCTCGCGGATGAGCGAGTCCTTCGTGTGCGTGCCGGAAAAATTCACGACGAGCGGAAACTCGTAGTTGCGTCCCGCGAGTTCGCGCGCGCCCCACGCGGAGAGTTTCAAAATCGCCGGACCGCTCAGGCCCCAGTGTGTGATCAGCATCGGGCCGCTGTCCTTCAGCTTCGTGCCGGGCACAGCGACTGCGGCGTTTTCCAGCGACACGCCGGAGAGGCCGATGAGGCGATTGTCGTCGATGTGAAACGTGAAGAGCGACGGCACCGGCGGCTCGATCGCATGGCCAAACGCCGCGGCGATCACGAGGCCGATGGACGATTTGTTACCGCCGGTCGCAAGCAGCACGCGGTCCGCCTGCACGCCCGTGTCGTCGGTGAGACTGACCCAGAATTTCGGTGGGCCGCCCGCACTGCCGACCGCCTCGATCTTGCGCACACCAAGGCTCGTCCGCAGTTGTACTCCGGCCTTTTCCGCGGCCTGCATGAGGCAGCCGACAATCGTCGCCGAGTCGTCGGTGGTCGGAAACATCCGGCCATCCTCCTCGGTCTTCAGTTCCACCCCGCGGTCCGCGTACCACGCCACCGTGTCGCGCGGCTGCCAGCGATGAAACGCGCCGAGCAACTCACGTCCGCCGCGCGGATATTTTTTCACGAGCTCGCGCGGCTCGAAGCACGCGTGCGTGGTGTTGCAGCGTCCACCGCCGGAGATGCGCACTTTCGCGAGCGGGTGCGCCGTCGCCTCGCACAAAATAACACGGCCACGCTCGCCGAGTTTTTCCGCGCATGCGATCGCGCCGAAAAATCCCGCGGCGCCGCCGCCCACCACCACGATTTGTTTCACATCAGCCACGCGCGCACGCTGCGGCACGAGCCGAGCCGAGTCGAAGCGAAAGGCTCAGTCTCTCTTGGGAGCGCGACCGCCCTCGGTCGCATCGCATCGAGCAGCGACCGAGGGCGGTCGCGCTCCCAGAAAGCCTCTCGTCCACGCACCCCAAAAAAAATGCCGCCGCGGGCTGCTGAACCGCGGCGGCAAACACCAACCCCTGACAAATTTGTTTTAAGCGGCTGAGCGATTACTCGCTCTTCTCGGCGCCACCGCCGCCGGCACCACCACCACCGCCGCCGCCGCCTTTTTGACGACGCTGGCCGCCGCCGCCTTGGCCACCACCACCGGGGCCACGGCCGCCACCCGGACCACGGGCGACGATTTCATCGAATTGCTTCGCCTGCGTCTCGTTGAGCAGCGCACGGATATCCTTGTTGGCCGCGGTCAGGATGTCTCGGCCCTTCTGGCCGCGACGGTCTTCTTGCGAAAGAGCTTCGATGTCCTTGATCGCCTTGGCGTAGATGTCCTTGACCTTGCCCTTTTGCTCGTCGCTGAGCTTCAGCGGATCGAGACGGCCGAGCATCGCATCGGCGTTCATCATGCCGCCACCGCGATTGCCGCCACGCTGGCGCTGACCGCCGGCACCACCACCTTCGGCCGGGGGGGGCGGCGGCGGGGCCTTGGCATCATCTTGCGCCCGGACGATGGGCGACGCGGCCGCGAGGCCGAGAGCGAGGACGGAGAAAACGATCTTACTGGATTTCATGGGTGACAGAATTCGGGGGGAATTTCTTCGGGGAGTTCGTAGCGGCGGATCATCGAGATCATCGCCTTCGGAACAGGGAGACGTACCCTCGTGTGATTGGTTACGCGATTTTCCGCGGAAATCTTGCCGACCTCTTTTCGGCCCGTCAGGGTCGCCCGCCATGATCGAAGTCTCAGGTCTGGCCAAGCGCTACGGCGACTTCACCGCGGTGCGCGAACTGTCGTTCACCGTGCAACCTGGCGAGGTGCTCGGCCTCGTCGGCCCCAACGGCGCGGGCAAGACCAGCACGCTGCGCTGCCTCGCCGGCATCATCCCGCCCAACGCCGGCACGATCCGCATCGCGGGGCACGCGCTCGCCACCGATCCGCTGCCCGCGAAACGCTGCCTCGCCTTCTTCCCCGACGAGCCGCGCCTCTTCGACTATCTCACGGTGCGCCAGCATCTCACGTTCGTCGCGCGCCTCTACGGCGTGACCGATCACGAGCCGCGCGCGACTGCTCTGCTCGACGAACTAGAGCTCGCGGAAAAAGCCGACCAACTTCCGGCCGAGCTCTCGCGCGGCATGAAGCAGAAACTCGCCATCGCCTGCGGCCTGCTGCACTCGCCGACCGTGATGATCTTCGACGAGCCGCTCACGGGCCTCGACCCCCTCGGCATTCGCCGCATGAAAGACTCCATCGTGCGTCGTGCCCGTGAGGGCGCGGCAATCGTGTTAAGTTCCCACTTGTTGCATCTCTTGGAGGAAGTTTGCACCCATGTGCTGATTTTGAAGAAGGGCGAAAAGATCGCCGACGGCACGATTCCCGAGGTCGCCGCGCGCTTCAGCAACGGCGAGCCCAACGTGAATCTCGAGGAAGTCTTCATCCGCGCCACGGGCGGGACCGAGAGCTGAGCCGCCTTCGCCGACCATGCTCCGCGCCCTGCTCTACCTGCGGCTCACCAGTTTTCAAAACTGGGGAAAGAAGAACCTGCGGCAGCTCCGACAGCCGAAGTACATTTTCTACACGACCGTCGGCATCGCGTACTTCTGGTTCTTCTTTTTCCGGCGCATCGGCGCGCCCCGGCCGCCGCGCACCGGCGCGATCGTTCCGCTTTCTCCGCTGCTCGAGCACGCCTCGCCCGACGATCTCCAGCCCGCGCTGATCGTCGTCGGCGGGCTCATCATCTTTCTCATCTGCGCACTCCTCGCTTGGGTGCTGCCCTCGGAAAAACCCGGTCTGATGTTCACTGAGACCGAAGTGGCGTTTCTTTTTCCTGCGCCCGTGACGCGTCGCTCGCTGGTCCATTTCCGCCTGATTTCTGCGCAACTGCGGATGGTGTTCACCGCGCTCTTCTTCGCACTGATCACGCAGCGCTGGGGCTTTCTGCCCGGCAACACCTTCACCCACGCCGTCGGCTGGTGGATCGTGCTGTCTGCGCTGCATTTTCATTTCATGGGTGCGGCTTTCACCGTGAGCCGCTTGATCGAGGGCGGCGTAAGCGTGCTGCGGCGGCGTCTCGCGGTCGCCGCGGTGATTGGCGTGCTCATCGCAATCGCGCTCGTGAGCAACTGGTCGGGGGCGCCAAACCTCGATGAGGTGCCGGGGCAGCTCTTCGAGTCGTTCACGATCTGGCTGTCCAAGTGGCTCGATACCGGCGTGCCGCATTGGCTGCTGTGGCCATTTCGCGCGGTGATCACGCCATTCCTCTCGCCGGACTTCGGCTCCTTCGCCCTCGCGCTTGGGCCCGCCGTGCTGGTGCTCATCGCGCAGTATTTCTGGGTGGTGAACATGGAGACGTCCTTCGAGGAGGCTTCGGTCTCGCTCGCCGAGAAGCAGGCCGCGCGCATCGCCGCGATGCGTGCGGGCAAAGGCCTGCGCTTCAGCGCCACCAAGCCGAAGGCCCGGCCCGCGCCCTTCGACCTCTCGCGCCCCGGTCGGCCGGAATTCGCGTTTGTTTGGAAAAACCTCCTCGCGTCGCGGCCGTACTTCACGGTGAAGGTCTTCGCGATCTTCGCCGCCCTGATCGTGGTCAGTACAACATTGCTGAGGACGATCCCGCCGCGCTCCGTTTCCACGCCGCTCCTCGGAGTCGTCATCGGCCTGGCGGCGATCGTAGCATTTTACACCATGCTCATCGGCCCGCAGCTCGCGCGGCAGGACCTGCGCAGCGACCTGATGCACGCTGACATCCTGAAGACGTATCCGATCGCCGGTTGGCAGATCGTGCTCGGCGAGCTGCTTACGCCCACCGTGATCCTCACCGGCATCCAGTGGCTCGCGGTGCTCGCAGCGTGCTGCGCCGTCAATCCCCGCCCGATGCATCTCGCCTGGATCACGCCCGGAGTGCGCACCGGTCTCGGGCTCGGGCTCATGGTGCTGATCCCGCCGCTCTGCCTGCTCCAGCTCCTCGTGCCCAACGCCGCCGCGCTCGTCTTTCCCGCGTGGGCGCAAAACACCCGCGGTCGGCCCGGCGGCGTCGACGTGATCGGTCAGCGCCTCGTCTTCGTCTTCGGCCAGTTGATCACGTTTCTTGTCGCGCTGCTGCCCGCCGGCCTCGCGGCCGTCGCGGCGTTTTTCTGCACCGAGGGGTTGTTCGTTTTGCTCGACGCCGTGTGGAAAGGCGCCGCTCAATCCGCGACTGGCCCTGCGGTCTTCGCCTCCGCACTCGCGGTCATGGCGGTCTTCGTCGGCGAGATCTGGCTCGGCATCTGGTGGCTCGGTCGGCGCTTCGAGAAGCTCGACATCGCCGCCGAGGTGCGGACCTGAGCGTCGTCGTCACGTCGCGTCTTTCATCCCGTGGACTTCACGCGCCTCGCCGAGACCGCCGCCGAGACTGTCGGCGCCGCGCAGCGTAAACTGCCGCCGGAGCTGCGTGCTCTCGCGCGCAATGTCCCGGTGCACTACGAGCACGGCCCCGATGCCAGCGTGCTCGCCGAGGGCTTCGAGCCCGACATCCTCGGCCTTTTCACCGGCGATCCTTACGGCGAGGAAACCGCGCACGACAATCCGCGCCCGGCGCAAATCCTCCTCTACCTCGACAGTCTCTGGGAATTTTCCGACGAGGACCTCGAGATTTTCCGCGACGAAGTCCGCCTCACCTACCTCCACGAACTCGGCCACTACCTCGGCTGGGACGAAGACGAAATCGCTGCGCGAGGATTGGACTAGCTAAACCACGGATGAACACGGATGGACGCGGATTCCTTCCGTCATTCGTGTGAATTCGTGTCCATTCGTAGTTCTCAAAGATTGGTTTGAACCACGAATGCACACGAAGAGACCCAAATGATTTCTTATCCGCGTCTCTCCGTGTTCATCCGCGGTTAAATTACTTACTCACTTCACACCCAACCGCGCCGCCTGAAAGAGGCACACGCAGTCCGAGCCGTCGGTCGTGTGGAGCCAGTGAGGTTTGAGCGCGGCGAATTCGCGGTCGATCGCTTCGCGCAGGCCGCCCACTTCGAGCACCACAATGCCGTGCGGCGCAAGGCGCGTGCGCACCTGCTCGAGAATTTTCCGCACGATCACGAGGCCATCGCGTCCGCCGTCGTGAGCCATCCGCGGTTCGGCGGCGAACTCCGGCGCTTGCGCATCGACGAGGGCACTCGGTTCGTACGGCGGATTGCTGAGGATGATATCGTAGCGCGCGGTCGGCACCGCGTCGAAGACGTCGCTCTGATAGAGCTTCACACGGCGCGTGAGTTGGTGCTCGCGCACATTGATGTTCGCCACCTCAAGCGCGTCGGGCGAGAGATCGCACGCATCCACCCGCGCGCCGGGAAACTGGTGCGCCAGCAGGATCGCGAGGCAGCCCGATCCGGTGCACACGTCGACCACGTGCTTCACGGGCTTGCCCTCCGGCAGCCATGCGCCGAGTTCGCCGGGGATGATTTCGAGAAAATAACTGCGCGGGATGATCACGCGCTCGTCGACGTAGAAGCGATGCTCGCCGAGCCACGCCTCGTGGGTGAGATACGCCGCGGGCACGCGATCCTCGAGACGGCGACGAAACACCTCCGCGAGTTTCAACTGCTCGGCCGGGGCGACCTTTTTCTCCAGCACGCTCGGGTCGCTGTCGAGCGGCAGGTCGAGCGTGCGCAGGATAAGGTACAACGCCTCGTCGTGCGCGTTGGTGGCGACTTGGCCGAGCGCCACTTCGGCGCGCGCAAAGCGTTTCTCCGCGTACGCCAGCCACTCGCCGACCGTCACGGGCGACGTCTTTTTCGAGCCGCCCGGAGTGCGTGCGGCAGGACGCTTCATCGGATGAGCAGATCGAAGACCGCCGCGAACGGATACATCACGCGCATGGTGATAGCCCCGAGGAAGAACCGTACCTGCGGGACACTGAACAGCAGCATCAGCGCGAAACCGCTCCAGCTCGCGATCGACCAGTAGGCCTCTTCCGAAATCAGCCCGAAGTGGTGCAGCAGTCGGCCACCGGGCAGCGGCGGCA
The DNA here is from genome assembly GCA_048498795.1 of Verrucomicrobiota bacterium. Lineage (GTDB taxonomy): Bacteria > Verrucomicrobiota > Verrucomicrobiia > Opitutales > Opitutaceae > JBEHXH01. The sequence goes on along the minus strand of JBEHXH010000012.1, from coordinate 57,374 downwards.
CCGGCAAGCAGTCGAGCACGATGAGCATCGAGCAAATGCCGATGAGTGTGGAAACGAGCGCGATCACGCGAGGATCGAAGCGGTAAATCACGGCGCCGAGCACAGCCACCAGCAGCGCGAGCAGCACACACATCGCCGTCGGGGCAAACTGGGTGAGCAGACCATCGCGGCGCGGATTGCGCATCGCGGATTCGTTGATCATCAGCGGGGCGGTCCAAGCGAGGAAGAACGCCGCCTGCCCCATGCGCGGCTGGATGAAAAAGATGCACAGCAGCGGCAGCACGATGGTGCCGAGGATGTCGATGTGCGGACCGGGATTGAGCGTCACGCGCCCATCCGCGCCCGGGGTCGGGTCACCGAAAAAGTTCGCCACCCATGCCTGCGCGAAGGCACGCAGGATGAGCACCGCAAAGAGTGCGAGGAAGAAGATGAGCCCGGCGCGCAGGGCGTCCGGTGTGAGGCCCAGATCCATAGACGGTCACTTCTTCGCAGTTTCCGCGGACGGCGCAACCAGCTTTTCCTTCTGCGCCTGCAACGCCGGCTCAGTCACCGATTCAAGGAGCGCCTTCGCGTGGTCGGGCTTGCCCTGCTTGAGCAGCACATTGGCCGCCTGCAGGCGCATGGTCTGGCGCTCGAGATCGCTCTGCGCTTTCTCTTCCAGCGAGGCCCACACCTTGAGCGCAGCGTCCCAGTCGGGATTCTCCGCGTCGTAGAACGCCTCGCCGTAGCGGTACACAAATTCGATTCGATCCGGCGCCAGCTCCGCCGCGCGCTTGAAGGCCTGGAAGCAGGCCTTGTCGATGCCGGCGCGGGTCCACTCGCCGCTCTTGAGAAAATCGTCGCGCGCGTCGTGCAGGAGCTTGCCGAGCACGTAGTGATAGAGCGGCTCGTTGGGCGCGAGCTTCACCGCAGAGAGGAAATAGTTCACCGCTTCCAGCGGGCGGCCCTCCTCGGCGATGTAGTTGCCGAGGAGATTTTTCACGAGCGGGATATCGGGGTCGAGGGCGTTGGCCTTGAGCAGCACGACGGCGGATTCCTTTTTCATGCCGACGCGCCAGAGGAGATTTCCGTAGGCGGTGAAGCCCGCCGCGGACTTCGGGTTGTCGCGGACGAAAGCCTCGAAGCCGTGCGCGAGCTGCTCGAATTTCGCGCGCAGGTCTTCCTCATCGACCTTGTCGCCCTGCTTCTCGGCCTCGGCGAACAGCTCCTTCTGCCGCTCGACGAGCTGCTTCAACGCGCGATCCGCCATCGTCTCGCTATCGGCCGCGCGGAGCGGCCCGGCCATAATGGCGGCGGCGAGGAGGATACTGAGGCGAAAAGGGATGCGCATGAGGGTCCGGCTCGGGTGGACACGTCGGAGCGACGGTCGTTCAAACTTTCTGCGCGCAACTCGCGCAGCGCACGCCAATTCGCGGGCTTGCACCGATTCGCGCTGGCATCCGGCCGAGAATCGCTAACGTGTACATGTGAACACTAACCAGCCCCTCCGCGCGATCCACGGCCGCGGCGCCGTCGTGAGTCCGCCCAACCGTTTCGAGCGACTGCACTGCGAGGCCGACCCCGACGCCGAGCCGGAAGAGCGGCCCAATCCGCGCACCGAGTTTTTCGCCGACGGCACCGAGTCGATCCTCACGAAAAACGACAGCCCCGACATCCCGTTCACGTGGGGCCTCAATGTCTACCGCGGCTGCGAGCACGGCTGCGCCTACTGCTACGCGCGCCCCTACCACGAATACCTTGGCTGGAATTGTGGGATCGATTTCGAGACGAAGATTCTCGTGAAGCATCGCGCGCCCGAGCTGCTGCGCGAGGCCCTGGCGTCGCCGCGCTGGCAGCCGGACTTCGTCTCGATGAGCGGCGTCACCGATTGCTACCAACCAGCCGAGCGGCATTTCCGGCTCACGCGGCGGTGCCTCGAGGTGTTCTGCGAATTCCGCAATCCCGTGGGGATAGTCACGAAGAACTTTCTCGTGACGCGCGATATCGACCTGCTCGCGGAGTTGTCGCGCTGGTCGTGTGCCTCGGTGTGGGTTTCGGTCACGTCGCTCGACTCCGCGCTCGCGAGCCAGCTCGAGCCGCGCGCCGCCCGACCCGAGGCGCGCCTGCGCGCGATCAAAATGTTGGCCGATGCCGGCGTTCCTGTCGGCGTGATGGTCGCGCCGATTGTCCCCGGTCTCACGGATCACGAGATGCCCGCCATCCTCGATGCCGCCGCCGCGGCGGGCGCGACGCGCGCCGGGTATGTCATCCTGCGCCTACCCTACGCGGTGAAGGAGGTCTTCACGACTTGGCTCGATGCGCACCAGCCCGGCAAAAAAGAGCGCGTGCTCGCCCGTGTGCGCGAACTTCGCGGCGGTGCGCTCAATGTTTCCCAATGGGGCCAGCGCATGCGCGGCGAGGGTATCTTCGCGGAGCAGATCCACGATCTCTTCGCCGCCGCCGCCCGCCGCGCCAATCTCAACACCGACCGCAGCGGTCCGCGCCCCAATCATTTTCGCCGGCCCGGCGGCGAGCAGTTGACGTTTCTCTGATCGCCCCGCGCTGCCGATCCCCTTTGCTGGAGACGCCCATGTGCTGCCGCTTCCTCCTGCTCAAAGAGCATCTCCGCGAAATCCTGCTGCGGCTGGGTGTCGCTCCGGACGAGTCGGCCATCGCGCGCTACAACATCGCGCCGAGCACCGCGGTCAAAGCTGTCCGCCCCACCTCGCGCGCCGCCGCACCCACGCTGGAAGTCGCCGATCTCCGCTGGGGCCTCGTGCCTGCATGGGCTCGCACCGACGAACCCGCTGGTCGCCTCGTCAACGCCCGTGCTGAGACCCTCGCGACCAAACCATCTTTTCGCGACGCCTTTCGCTCCCGCCGCTGCATCGTGCCTGCAAGTGGCTTCTATGAGTGGTCGCACCAAGGTCGTGGCCGGCTGCCGTGGGTTTTTCAGCGACGCGATGAAGCGCCGTTTGGCCTCGCCGCCCTCTGGGAGAGCTGGCGCGCGCCGGATGGCACGGCGATCGAGAGCTGCGCGGTCGTCACGACGCCGCCGGGGGCGCTGATGGACCCGATCCACCACCGCCAGCCGCTGATTCTCGCACCGGATCAGTTTTCCGCCTGGCTCGATCCGCGCACGACCGAATCCGCCGCGCTCGCTCCGTTCATGCGGCCGTTTCCCGACGAGGAGTTCACCGTGCGTCGCGTGAGCCGGCACGTCAGCACCGTTGGTAGCGAGGGCCCGGAATGCCTCGCGCCCGCCGAACCGACCGACCCGCCCGCCGCCGAGCGCGACGGCCCGCAGCTCAACCTGTGGTGAGGGGCTGTATCAAGAAGGATTTCTGTAGCGGCGGTCTATGACCGCCGAGACGACGCGAGAAAGCGGACAGGCCTTTTCGGCGCGCATAGAGCGCCGCTACAGGGATTGCGTGCACACCGATGAAACCGCCTTGTGCGGTCGCGGTCCCTCTGCAATGACCCTCCCGCTGCGTCGTCTCGCGTGAACCTCCTCGATCGCCACATTTTCAAGAGCGTGCTCTTCACGTGCGCGGGGGCGGTCGGCATTTTCGCCTTCGTCCTCGTGCTCGGCAACGCCGTGCGGGAGATCATCACGCCGGTGCTTTCCGGTCAGCTCGGCTATGGGGTCGCGCTGCAGCTTATCCTGATGCTGTTTCCGGCGGTCGCGCCGTTTGCGCTGCCGATGGGCGTGCTCACCGGCGTGCTGCTTACGCTTGGCCGGCTCTCCGCCGACAGCGAGGTCACCGCGATGCGCGCCGCGGGCATCAGCCTGCCGCGGCTTGCACGCCCGATCTTCATTTTGGCCATCCTCGGCGGACTCGCGGGACTCTACGCGAACTTCAAGGCGATGCCCCACGGGCGGCTCAAGTATGAGAAGATGCTTTCCGATGCGCTGCGCGCCAATCCGCTCACATTCATCAAGCCGAAGACCTTCATCCGCGATTTCAAAGGCTACGTCATTTACGTGAGCGAGGTCGGTCACGAGCGCGGCGCCGAGCTGCACGATTGCCGCATCTGGCTGCTCGACGACAAGAGCCGCCTATCCTCGCTGATCCACGCCGAGTCCGGCCACATCGACTACGACGAAAAGGCCAATGAGCTCGTCCTCACGCTCTCGCACGCGCAGTGGGATCGCCGCGATCGCATCAATCCGGAGAATTTCACCGAGTATCCGCAGGTGATGGCCTTCGAGAAACTGGAGCCGTTTCACCTCTCGCTCGACAAGATCTTCAATCGCACCTCGCGCCAAAAGAAACTCCGCGAGATGACCTACACCGAACTCGATAACGAAGAGGCCCGCGTCGCCGCACTGCCTTTCGCCGCCAACGAACAGCGCACTCACGACACCGATGTCATGAAGGTTCGCCTCGCCCGCGCCGAGAAATTCAACACCGCCCTCGCCGTCCTCTCTTTCGCGCTCATCGGCGTGCCGCTCGGCATTCGGGTGTCGCGCCGCGAGACCACGGCAAACCTCGGTGTCGCTGTGCTGCTCGCGGTCGGCTACTATTTTCTCACCGTGATGGTCGGCTGGCTCGACCGCCATCCCGAGTATCATCCCGATCTGCTGCTTTGGGTGCCCAACCTGCTCTACCTCGCACTCGGCATCCGACTCTTCCGTCGCCTCGAGCTGCAGTGAGCCGCGTGGCCGCGATTCCCCGATGCGTCCTCTCGGCTCCCGGCTTTCCCTCATCTTCGGTCTCAGTGTCGTTGTTATCCTCTATGTGATCAGCGCGCGGTGGCACGTGCTGCACAGCGCACTCAACACGGACGAAGGTTTTTACGCCATCGCCACGCGCTCGGTCGCAGAGGGCGATGTGCCGTATCGGGATTTTGGATTCACGCAGCCGCCAGTCGTGCTCTATGCCAACGCCCTGCCGTTGCGTGTCATCGGCTTCGGACTCTTCGCGCAGCGCACGCTCAACGGCCTCTGGGCCGCCGCGGCCCTCGCGCTCGGCGCTGTCTGGCTCGGCCGCCGCACGCGGCCGGAGTGGGCCCTCGCGCTCGTCCTGCTCTTCGGCGTCTCGCTGCCGTGGATGCACTTCATCCATCTCGGCAAAACCTACGGCTTCACCACGCTGCTCGTGACCCTCGCCGCATTGGCGTATCTCGCGCTCGCAGCCGGCCCACGTCGGTTGTTTCTCCTCGGCCTGCTCGGCGCGCTCGGTCTCGCCACCCGCCTGCCCGCCGCACCGTTTTTCGCCATGCTGTGGGTGCTCGCGCTTTTTCCCGGACGTCGCCCAGAAAAACGCGAACTCCTCGCTGCATTCGCGGGTGGCCTGGTCGGCCTAGCGGTCGGCGTGCTTCCGTTTTTCATCGCTGATGCCGAAGCGTTGAAATTCTGGACACTCGATTTCCACCGTCTCTCGCTGCCGGTGCGAACGTGGCACCTCTCGTTTACCGAAATCGTCACGCTCGCTCCGGCCGCGTGGCTGCTCGCCGCAGTCGCACTCGGCTTCGCCGTGGCTCGCAGCCGCTGGCGCACACGCGAAGTCGGCGTGCTCGTCGCAGCGCTCGTCACGCTCGCGGCGAACCTGCTGCCCTCCGGCGTCTACGAGGAATACGGTGTGCCGTTCCTGCTGCCGCTCGTACTCGCTGCGGCCGCGGTGCTCTACGATTTGTTACCGGCGGGTCTCCTCGCGCTCGCTACGCTCTGCACAGCGGTTGTCGCGGTGCAGTTTCTCACCGCACCCTTGCTCGTGACCGAGGTGCGCCCGGGCCTGAGTCGTTTTCTCCCGCCGCACGCGCGGCCTTATGATCTCGCGCTAGCCGACGATCTCGCTGGGGCACGCCAGGTGGTCGAGTCGACACTGCCGCCAAATGAACCATTCATCGGCCCGCATCTGATTCTCGCGGCCGAGACTAGCCGCGCGGTGCCGCGCGAGCTGCGAATGGGATCATTTTCCTTCACGGCTGAACTCTCGTCAGAACGCGCTACGCGACTCCACCTCGTCACACGCGCGCAGCTCGACGACTGGTTCTACCGGCGCGACCCGCATCTGCTCGCATTCTTCAAGCGCTGGGACCTCGACTATGGCTGGTCGATGCCTAGCTTCACCGATGTCCCGGACGACGCCCGTGCCCGGGAACTCGACGCGCTCCAACGCCGCTACGCCCTCGCCTACCAAAACGGCGATTTCCTCCTCCTCACCACGCGCCCCAACTCGCTCCGCTAGCCGCCATGTCCTCGCACATTTCCAACGTCCGCCCGCCGCCCGACGCCCTGCTCGTCACCCTCGCCGACTACGCGCTCAACTTCGACTCGCCTAGCGCCGAGGCACTCGACACGGCGCGCTGGTGCCTGCTCGACACGCTCGCCTGCGGCATCCTTGCGCTGCAGTACCCCGCGTGCACGAAGCTCCTCGGCCCCATCGTCCCCGGCACGAGCATCGTCAACGGCGCCCGCGTGCCCGGCACGAGCTACGAGCTCGATCCCGTGCAGGCGGCCTTCGACATCGGCACGCTGGTGCGCTGGCTCGATTTCAACGACACGTGGCTGGCCGCCGAGTGGGGCCACCCGTCCGACAATCTCGGCGCGCTCCTCGCCGTCACCGATTGGCTCAGCCGCCACCAAGCCGCCGGCACGACGCCCGCGGCATTCCACACGAAAATAGAGAACCGAAAATCGAAGATCACCGTGCGCGACCTGCTCATCGCCATGGTGAAGGCCCACGAAATCCAGGGCGTGCTCGCGCTCGACAACTCCTTTAACCGCGTCGGCCTCGATCACGTGCTGCTCGTGCGCATCGCGTCGACCGCCGTCGCCACCGCGCTGCTCGGCGGCACGCGCGACCAGATCGTCAACGCCCTCTCGCACGCGTGGCTCGACGGCTCCGCGCTGCGCACCTACCGCCACGCGCCCAATACCGGCTCGCGCAAATCGTGGGCCGCAGGCGACGCCACCAGCCGCGCGGTGCGCCTCGCGCTCATCGCGCTCACCGGCGAGATGGGCTACCCGTCCGCGCTCAGCGCAAAGACGTGGGGCTTCCAAGACGTCTCGTTCAAGAGCAAGCCCGTCACGCTCGCGCGCCCGCTCGGCAGCTACGTGATGGAGCAGATCCTCTTCAAGATTTCCTTCCCTGCCGAGTTCCACGCGCAGACCGCAGTAGAGTGCGCGATCCAGCTTCACCCGCTCGTGCGCGATCGCCTCGACGCCATCACGCGCATCGAGCTCACCACGCACGAGTCGGCGATCCGCATCATCGACAAGACGGGGCCGCTCCACAACCCCGCCGACCGCGACCACTGCCTGCAGTACATGACCGCCATCGGCCTCCTCTTCGGCACGCTCACCGCCGAGCACTACGAAGATGCCACCGCCGCCGACCCGCGCATCGACGCCCTCCGCGCCACGATGGTCGTCGCCGAAGATAAAGCTTACTCGCGCGACTATCTCGACCCGGAGAAACGCTCCATCGCCAACGCCGTGCAGGTCTTCTTCGACGACGGCACGAGCACGGCGAAAATCGCGGTCGAGTACCCCATCGGCCACCGCCGCCGCCGCACCGAGGGCATTCCCGTCCTCCGCGAAAAAGCCCGCGCCGCCTTCATCGCCCACTACGGCCCCGCGAAAACCGAACAACTCATGGCGCAGTTCCTCGACTCCGCCGCACTGGCGTCGATGCCCGTGAGCGACTTCGCGGCAAGCTTGGCGGTACCGTAATTCACGGCGCAGCTCGTTGACGCCATCTCCGTTTCCCGCTTTATTAAGTCCATGTCGATGACCGTCGAACAACTTGTCGCCGAGAGCCGCAAGCTCCCGCCGGAGCAGTTGTCGGAACTGATCGAGCGCATCACCCTAGCTACGCACGAGCCCTTAGATCCAAAGATCGAGCATGCGTGGGCTGACACCGCCACGCGTCGGCTTGCGGAGATCGAAAGCGGCAAGGCCCAACCGATTCCAGGGCACATCACGTCGGAGCGTATTCGGAAGATCATTGGTCGGTGAAGCCCTACGTCCTCCACCCCGAGGCCGATCTGGAGTACACGGCAGCAGCGGAGCACTACGCCGCGATCAGCCTGCCGCTGGCGGGGAAATTCTTCGATGAAATCGAGCGCTTGATCGCAGACGTGAGAGCTCGGCCACAGACCTATCGTTTTCTCCAGTCACCCGTGCGCCGTCATTTCTCCCATCGATTTCCCTTCGGAATTCTCTACGTTGAGCGTCCCAGCGAAATCTTGATTCTCGCCGTGATGCATCTGAAGCGCGCTCCCGACTACTGGACGCAAAGACTGCCGTAGCTGGTCGCACGGACTGCTTCACCGCCCCTCCCGCTCGATCAAATCGCGCAGCAGGAAGCGGTGGCACTCCTCCGCGTCTTCGGCGCAGTGGCAGAGGAGCGTGACATTCTGCTTTTCAGCTAGCTTGACCACGAGACGCAGGGTGAACTTCTGCCCGTGATTTTTGATCGTGGCGTTGCCCGTATCGGTCGCAGCGGGTGCGAAGATCTCTTCGCGGTATTTTTTTGAAAACTCCCGCCAGGTGATTTTTCCGGCGAGCATCGTTTTCAAGAGACGTTCGCTGGGACCGAGGTTGGCCATCCACACGTCGTAGCGGTCAGTCGGCAGGCCACGCCCGCGAAAGCGCGTCGCAAGGATGCGCAGGCCATCACCGGCGTCGGAGTCAGAGTGCACGGATTTCGTTTTCAGCATGGGGTGAGTAGTAACCACACGCAGAAGGTCCGCCGGCGCAAACAAGACTCCATTGACTCACCTTTCTGCCGATGAATCCTTTGGCTTCGTCCCATGCTTCAATCCACCGAGTTCCCCGGTCGGGTCAGCCGACTATTGTCGGTGGTCTTTGCTATCGCTCTCATGGCCCTTGCTGCGCCGGCCGCCTCGGCGCAAACGCTGCTTGCGAACGTCGCAGCCAACTACCGCACGAGCGGCACAATCAGCGACTCGTACGGCTCGGGCGTTTGGAATTACTACGCGTCGACCACGGTCAATCCCAACTCCGGCACGCTGACCGGACTCACCTACCGCTCTGTCGGTAACGGCGGCAACATGGGCTACGGCTACGCACCCAGCGGCAGCTACAGCGTGCCGGCCGTGTCCAACGGAAAACTATTTGTCGATGGCGCAACTCCCATCGCCGGCACCGAGCTCGCCTGGCATCCCAACAATGGTTCACCGGTCTACACCGTGCTCCGCTGGACCGCAGGCGCCGGCGAAGCAGGCACCGCGACTATCGCCGGCTACCTATCCAAAACAGGCGAGCCTGGAGGAACGGTGGATTTTCACGTGTTCGTCAACGGCGTCGAAGAACTGACTTTCTCGAGTCTGACTGGAACGACTTCGCAGAATTTCTCGGTGGCTCGTTACGTGAACGTCGGAGACACGATCTCTTTCGTGCTCGGCAACGGCAGCAACGGCTATGGCGGCGATGAGTCGCGCATCAGCGCCACCATCACCTCGTCCATTCCCGAGCCAGCCACGGTCGCCGCGCTCTGCGGTGTCGTCGCGCTCGGGGCTGTCGCGTGGCGTCGGCGCTCAGCGCGCCGGTAGCTCGAACCAGAACACGCTCCCGCCTTCCGCGGGAAACTCTGCACCCACCGCCCCGCCCTGCGTGGTGAGGAGCTGCTTCACGATCGCGAGGCCCAGACCGTGGCTGTCCTCGCCGCCGGTCGGGCGAGGCGAGAGTCGTGCGCCCTCCGTAAACAATTGCGCACGCTCCGCCACCGGCACGCCCGGGCCGCTATCGGCGACTTCGAGTCGCACGCGTGAGCCAGCCGCGAGGCTGCGAAGTGTGACCGTGCCGCCGGGCGGAGTGAACTTGAGCGCGTTGCTCAGCAGATTCGTGATCGCCTGATAAACATGCGTCGAATCCACCGCAGCGAGCGGCAGGTCGGGCGCGAGTTCGCTGCGCAGCGTGATCGCTTTGCGCTCGGCCGAGGGGGCCTGCTGATCGAGCGCCGCACGCGCGAGCGGGGTCAGATCGGCTTGAGCCACGCCTCCGGTCGCCGAGCGAATTTTCAAAAAGGTATCGATGATACGGCGCATCTGCGCGGCCGACTCGATCATGCCGGCCACGTGCCGTGCGGCAGGCTCGGGCAAACCGGGCGTGCGGCGCGCGAGTTCGCCCGCGAGCATCATCAGGTAGAGCGGATTGCGCAGGTCGTGGCTCGCGATGCGCATGAAGTTTTCCGCGAGGGCGAGCTGCGCCTGCAGTTCGCGTCGGAGCGAGCGAAGCGCGAGATGCGTGCGGATGCGCGCGAGCGCCTCCTCGTGTTCGATGGGCTTGGTGATGTAGTCGACCCCACCGGCGCCAAACGCGCGGACCTTGTCCGCCGTCTCGTGTAGCGCGGTCATGAACAGCACCGGCACGTCGGCCGTCGCGGGCTGCGCACGCATGCGGCGGCAAGTCTCAAAGCCGTCGATGCCCGGCATCATCACGTCGAGCAGCACGAGATCCGGCTGCGTGCGCGCGGTGAGCGCGAGCGCTTCTTCGCCGTCCTCGGCGACCGAGAGGCGGTAGCCCGCGGCGCCAAGCGTATCGACGAGCACACCGAGATTGGCCGGCGTGTCGTCCACGATGAGAATCGTTTCAGGCAATGGAGTGCTCATGGCTTGCTCCGGTACTCGGCGACGAATTGGCGAACAGCCTTCATCTTAAAACGCGCCGCGAGGTCGAGCACACCCTGCGCAAACAGCGCGAACCGCGCATCGCGCGTGAGCAAAGCCTGCGCACGCGTGCGTACGCCGACGACATCGCCTTGGCTCGCGAGCTCGTAGAGTGCATCCGCTTCCTCGGGCGGCGGCGGGTGCGCCGCGATGGGAAAGGGCGTGGTCGTTTCTCCAGCGTTTGCCGTACGCCACGTGAGTCCCAGCACGCGCGCGATCACCGCCCATAGCTGCTCTTCCTGAAACGGCTTCGCTAAAAACTCATCGCAGCCCGCCTCGATGCACTCGCGCCGGTCGAGGTCATAGGCGCTCGCCGACACCGCGACGATCTTGAGCCCCGTCTGCGCCGGATCGGCGCGAAGGGCACGAGCGACGCCGAGTCCGTCGAGTTCACCCGGCATCCGCAGATCGAGCAGCACGAGGTCGGGACGCAGCTCGCGGGCGAGCTTGAGTGCGCTCACCCCATCCGCCGCTTCGCCAAGCGGGAAATCGAGCGGCTGCAGCAGCTCTGTCAGCACCGCGCGATTCGTGGCAATATCATCGACGATCAGCACCCGACGACGCGGCCCATCGTAGCCGGTCACCCGGCTCGCGGGCGATGAGCTCGCCACCACGCTCGTGGTCGCTTCCGCCAGCGGCACTTCAAACCAGAAGCGACTCCCCTCACCCACCCGACTCTCGACGCGCATCCGTCCGCCGAGGCACTCGACGAGTGAGCGACTGATCGCGAGGCCGAGGCCGGTGCCCGATGCTGCTTGTCGTCGATCGCCCACCTGGGTGAAGCGCTCGAAAAGCCGTGCGACATCGTTTGGCGCAATACCGGGACCCGTGTCGACGACCGAAAAGACCACCGCGCCTGCCGTGTCTGCAGGCGCAATCGTGAGGGCCACCCGGCCAGCCGTGGTGAACTTCACCGCATTGCCCACGAGGTTGAACACGATCTGCCGCAAGCGTTGCTCATCGCCGTGCACGAAGCGCGGCAGGCCAGGCGCGACGGTCAGCTCAAGCGCTAGATTCTTTTCGCGGGCCCGAGCCGCAAATACCCGCCCGACCGCTGCGGCAAATTCCGCGAGTTCGAAATCAACCGGATGCAGCTCGATGCGACCCGCCTCGATCTTGGAGAGATCCAGCACGTCGTTGATCAACGAAAGCAAGTGATCGCCCGACTCGTGAATCACGCGCACGCCGTCGCGCTGCTTATCCGTCAGCGTCGGATCGCGGCGCAGGATTTGCGCGTAGCCGAGGATGCCGTTGAGCGGCGTGCGCAGCTCATGCGACACGCTCGCGAGAAACTGGCTCTTCGCGCGGCTCGCGGCATCGGCAGTTTCCTTCGCCGCCCGGAGCGCGTCGTTGACTTGGTGACGCTGGATCGCGGCCGCCGCCTGATCGGCCACGAACAGCAGCAAGTCGCGATCCTCTCGCGTATAGGCGCGCGGGTCGCGGTAATCCTGCAGCGCAATCACGCCGATGGCGCGGCCTTCGACGACCAGCGGCGCACCGAGCCATTGCGCACAGGGTGCGCCGATGGGCATATAGTTGCCGCGCTCGGTCAGGAGCGTGAGCAGTTCGTCGCCGCTCGCGAGCAAGGGCTTCGCGGTATCGAGCACATACTCGGTGATACCCCGTCCTGGCGGGCGCGAAGGCGGCGGCGGGATCGTCTCGTCCTCGAAATACGGAAACGTGATTTGCGGGATCGAGGCATCGAGCAGCGCCACGTAGAAATTTCGCGCCGGCATCAGCCCGCCGATGATGCGGTGCAGCTCCGCGAAAAGCGTGGCGAGGTCGCCGCCGGCCAGCACCACGCGTGAGATTTGATAGGTGGCCGCTTGAAATTTTTCCCGTCGACGGCGCTCCGAGATATCGATGCCGACCGTGAGCATGCACGGCTCGCCGCGGAGCTCAATGAGCTGGGCATTGAGGAGGAGGTAGCGCAGTTCGCCTGTCTTCGCGCGAAACTCCGCTTCGAAATCGCGGATAGAGCGTTCGGTGCGGATGCGCTGGAGAAATTCCTCGCGCTGCGCTGGCCGCACCCACACGCCGAGCTGCAGGGTCGTGCGGCCGATGATCTCCTCACGAGTGAAGCCCGCAATCGCGAGGAACGCCGGGTTCATCTCGATGAGCCGTCCATCGATCGCGCTCGCGATCGACATCAATGCCGGACTCGCGTGAAAGCTCGCCGCGAAATACGCCTGTGACTCGCGCGTGCGCGCCGCACTCGCCTCGAGATCGCGTCGTGCCTGATCCAAATCGGCCGTGCGCTCGGCCACGCGTTGCTCCAGCTGGCGCTGGAGCGTGAGCAGTTCGGCCTCCGTACGCTTGCGGTCGGTGATGTCGCGCAAATGCGCGGTGAAGACCGGCGTGCCTACGAGACCAAGTCGCGTGATCGCGAGCTCAACGGGAAACTCCATGCCGTCGGCGCGTATCGCGGTGATCTCGATGCGCTGACCGAGCATGTGCGGCGCGCCACCGGCCGCGAGCCGTGCGAGCCCCGCGCGGTGCCGCTCCCGCAATGCGGGCGGCACGATCAGATCGGTCATCTCGCGCCCGAGCACCGCGGCGCGCGTGTAGCCAAACGTGCGCTCCGCGGCCGGATTGAAATCCAACACGCAGCCGAGGTGGTCGATGGTGATGATGCAATCGAGCGCGACGTCGAGGATGCCGGCGAGGCGAGCTTGCAGTTGCGCGGAATCACCGGGCTCGAAGGGGACAGTGGACATGCAGCAGTCGAAGTGCGTCCAGACAAACGACCGCGACCGCCGGGCGCAAATGCGTTTGCCCGCACCGGGCAAGAGCCGGCGCGGGCGGGAGGGATATGCGCTCAAGCGCATCGGACTACGGCGCGAGCTGCGCGACTTCAGAGCTGGTTGACGCCGGGCTGCTCGGGCTGCACCGGCAGATCTGCGGGCAGACGGCCGAAGACGAGCTCCATCGCGTTCTGCAGCTTGGCGCGGGAGTTGACGCCCTGCGTCCACGCATTTTTCGCGGCCACGTAATCGTTGTCGGGCAGACTCCAGGTGTGGGCGACGATCTCGTGCGTGGTCTTGTTGACCAGCACGCCGATGATGCCGATGCCCGCACCGCCGCTGAGACCGGTGCCGCCGTTGTAGGTGATGTAGCGCGTGTCGACTTTGGCCGCAGGCAGCGTGGCGGGTTTGTAAGTGCCCGCGGGCGCTGGGACGGTGTGACCGGAGGCAGAGCTGTCGAGCACGGTGACCTCGTACAGCACGGTGTCCTTGAGTGCGGCGAGTGCGTAGGAATTGCTGTTCACGTACTCCTTAGCCGAGGCGAGGTCGACGCTCACGACGATCATCGTGTGGCCGTCGTCGGTGCCGACTTCCCAGCGCGCCGCGATGTCGCCTGGCTGCACGTCGTCGATCTTCGTGAGCTGCTGCGCGAAGCCAACGTGGTTCTTGATCGCAGAAACGTAGAGGTAGGATTTCGGGCTCGCCGAACTCGCCGTGCCGCCCGCCAGCGGATCGGGGATCGAATAGCTCGACCAATCCCAGCCGTAGACGCTCTTCAGCAGATGGCTCACGAGTGGCGCGCAGGTGGTGAGATTGGCGGCGCGGATATTGTTGATCGGATCGGCCGTGCGGAAGAACGACGCCTCACCGCTCGCGCCGGCCCACGAGCCGCCGTAGCGGTTGAGGAAAACGCCGCTCGACGCGTAAGTGCCGAGCTTCTGGTCGGTCTGGATATCGCTCACGAGATCCTGACCGCGCGTGAGGTGCGCGGTCGACGGCGCAGCCGCCGCGATGGACGCTGCGGCGAGGCCAAGCAGCGTGAAACGAGTGGAACGGGAAACAAGGGACAGGGACATGGGGGAAATTTTCGAAGTGGTGAGTTCAGGAAAAACAGACGGCGAGGAGCAGTAGCGTCGCCGCGAGGAACGCCGTGGCCGGTGCGGTCCAAGACGGCAGTGGATATGCGGCGTAATCGTTTTGAAGTGAGGGCATGGCGAGGGCGGCTCAGGCGGCGTGAGCGTTGCGCGCGGCACCGGTCATTTCCCGCGCGATGAACATGTAGACTTCGACCCACGCGGCGCGCGTCTCGGGTCGGAAATCCGGGCCGAGGCCCTGCTCGAGCGTCCACAGCAGCGCCGCACCGACAGTGGCGTAGTGATCCTCCTTCACGCCGTAGCCGGCATGGCGCACGCCCATCGCGCGCACCGCGGGGAGGATGCTGTCGAGCCGCTCCAGCGAGCCCACCGCGAGCGCGAGCATCTGCATGAGCTTTCGGCCCTGCTGCTGGAGATCGCCGCGAAACATCGGGCGAAGTGAAGGATCGAGTTCGAAGAGGCGCGCGTAGAAGAGTGCAGCGGCTTGGTCGGAGATGCGCGCAACCTGTGCGAAGGAATTTTGGACGAGGGTGATCTGTTGCGGAGTCATGGGAATGAAACGATGTGCCCATGATGCCACACTGCGTCGTGCGCCGGTATGGGCCGGCCGCGGTGGGCCGATCGGCCCATGGCGCTGCGTCAGGCGCTTTACTTCACTGCGGCGCGTGGCAGCGTCGGCGCGCGTGAAACGGATTCTGGTGATCGACGACGAGGCCAAGGTACGCGCGCACACGGCCGAACTTCTGCGCCTCGAAGGCTATGAGGTCGTCGAGGCGCGCCACGGCCGCGAAGGCGTGGAGCGCGCGCAGTCCGCCCCGCCCGATCTCATCGTGTGCGACATCACCATGCCGGAAATGAATGGCCACCGCGTGCTCGAAGCGCTGCGCACGGCCGAGGGCACCGCGCAGGTGCCGTTTATTTTTCTCACGGGCTGGGGCGAAAAAGACGACGTGCGCGCCGGTATGAATCTCGGCGCCGACGACTACCTCGTGAAACCCGTCGCGCCCGACGACCTGCTGGCCGCGGTCGCGGCGCGACTCCGGCGTGCAGCGCACTCGCGCCCACCGGTGGAATCAAAACGCGTGGCCGAGCCGGGCCACCTCGAAAAGCTCGGCCTCACTCCACGCGAAGCCGAGGTGCTCTTCTGGGTCGCTCACGGCAAATCCAACCCGGAAATTGCCACCATTCTTGGTATCGGACTGACAACGGTGAAGAAACACCTCGAAGCGACCTTCATGAAGCTCGGCGTCGAGAATCGAACCAGTGCGGCGGCAACGGCTTTAGAGGCTTTGCGTTAACTTCGACGCGCGGGACAGTCCGACAGATAACGTCAGGAAAAACCGCACATTACAGTGTAGGGCGTTGACAGTTGCGCCGCTGATCCGTGCGGTACGGGTGCTACCCCGTCCTGCTGCTGCTTGTCCCCCGTTGCGCCAGCCCCGAACCCACTGGCCGCGTCCTCAGGCTTTGCCTGTGCTCGCGTCGCTTTGCCGTGTCTTGCCGCTCTCCTCGCGGCGATCGGCTGGATCTGGCTGCGCGGCTGTGAATTCGAAGTCGGCTCGGTCGCGCGCTACATCGGCTATGTCGTTTTCTACGTGTGGCTCCCGGGCAATGCATGCCTGTGGCTCGTGCAGCGTCGCATGCCGACGCTCGTGGAATCGATCGCGCTTGGGATGCCCTTCGGCTTCTCGCTGGAGATCGCTACGTTCCTGCTGCTGAGCGCGCTCGGAGCGCGAGGCGCGTATCCCTTTCTGCCGATTCCATGGTTGCTGGCCGTTGTCGCGCGATGGCGGCGCGGCCATCGTCCATCCTTGCGGCCACTGCGCTCGCGCGACTTTTGGACCGCGGTCGCCCTTGCGGTTGTACTGCTCGGCATCGCCGTCACGGCGGTGAGCCAGCTCTTCATCGCTTCGCCGCTCGTGCACGGTCAGCTCGCCGCCAACACGCTGCACGATTGGATCTACCTCATCGGCCGCGCCGCAGAAATCAAAACGCACTGGCCTCTGCAGGACCCGAGCATGGCGGGCGAGCCGCTGAGCTATCACTATTTCCTGCTCACGCACATCGCCGCGGCATCGACCGTGACGGGCGACTCGCTCGCGCAACTGCTGCTGCGGTCGTTTGTATTTCCCGTGGGCCTGACCCTGGTGATGCAGGCCTATCTGCTCGGCCGAAAACTCAGCGGCAGCCAGTGGGGCGGCGTGCTCGCAGCCTTTCTTCTGGCACTGACGGAAGAAGTATCGTTCACCGCGCAGGGCGGCACGTTTCTGAATCTCTTCGTCCGCTGGCTCTATCTCAGCCCGACGTTCTACTTCGGCATGATATTTACCGGAGCACTCGTGGTCTGGGTGCATCGGCTCGCGACGGGAACCGAACGGATCGGCGCATACGTCGCGCTCGCCGCCCTCGCCGCTTCGGCCACCGGCGCAAAGGCCACGGTGGTGCCACCGATGCTCGCCGCGATCATGCTGTGGATCGGCTGGGATGTCATACGCGCGCGGCGGTTTCCTTTCCGGCTGGGCTGGATCGCGGGCGCACTCGGGCTGGGATTCGCCAGTGTCTATTTCAGCATCCTCACCGCGTGGGGCTCGGCTGGAGCGCAATACAGTCCATGGGTTTCGATGCAGCTCACGGATTTCTGGCGGGATAATTTCGCCGCACTGACGAGCTGGCTCGCGCATATCGGCCTATCAAACGGCAGCAGCGATGCGCTCGCCCGCGTGCTCTGTGGGCTGATGATTTTCGCCGGAGCGCATGGCGTGCGCCTGCTGGGATTTTTCTACGGTGTGCTGCAGCCAGCGCCACGCCATGCCCCACTCGTGATCTGGCTCACGCTGACGTGGATCGTCACGCGCGTACTCGGTCATTTCATGCTGCTGGATAGCAATGGCCAGCTGTACATCCTCTACTCTGGGCGCCTCGCGATCAGCGCGC
The DNA here is from genome assembly GCA_048498795.1 of Verrucomicrobiota bacterium. Lineage (GTDB taxonomy): Bacteria > Verrucomicrobiota > Verrucomicrobiia > Opitutales > Opitutaceae > JBEHXH01. The sequence continues at coordinate 39,982 of JBEHXH010000012.1, read as the reverse complement.
TCGCGGCCGCCGCGCTGTTCACGTGGGCGCCATCACTATGGCGTATGACTATCGCTCACGCCGAAGTTGTGCGTGCCCTCGCGCAAAGCGTGTGGCGACACCGGGAGCTAGTTGCCATCGCCGGCGGGATCGTCGCACTCGCGTGGCTCGTGCGCCATGGCTCGATTCCATGGTGGGGTGCAGTGGGCGGCGGTGCAGTGGGATTGGTCGTGTTTTCACCCGGGAGGGCTTCGTTTCGTCAGGCACGTCGCATTTCGAGGCGCGCTTGGACGACTCGACTGCAACGCTTGGCGCTTTTCCTCGCCGGCGGTATCCCGATCATCGCCGGACTAGCAGTGCTACTGGTGCAAACCAATCACTGGCGGCTGCGCAACGCCGCCGATTTTAAGCTCTGGCTCCACCCGACCCTGACCAAAGTCGATCCGACGCTCGACCAACTCCGCGCGGGCCTCGACTGGCTGAGAACGAACTCCGAGCCCAACGCGATCGTGGTCGCCAACGCTTTCACCCCCCGCCATCTCCGGCCGGAGCTGTGGTCGCTCGATTCCACCACGGTCGACAAGCACTACTTCTACTCGGCCATCTCTGAACGTCGGCTGTGGGTCGAAGGCCCGAGCTATCTGCGCAATCAGCCCGAGGCAAATCGCCGCATGGCGCTCGCGGGGCGCGTGTTCTACTTCGGCCTCTCGCCGCAGGAGCTGCCCATCGAGCAGCCGGTCTACCTGCTCGTCGATCGGGCGCTGCACGATCCCGTGAATCTCCCTTCAGACAGTGTGCAGCGTGTATTCGTCAACGATCGCGTGCGCATCTTTCGAGTCGTGCGAAAAGATGCGCACATGGCCGAAGCGAATCGAAAAACCGCTCCGGCCGCGCTCACTCCTTCCGCTTTGGCGCAAAATCCAGTTCCGCCCGCATCTGGTTGAGGATCGGCTTTTCGAGGCCCGCGAGCGTGGGCGCAGTCGGGCCGAGCAGGTCGAGGACGATGACTTCGTTTTTCCCGGCGTGCAGCCACGGTGCCGGCACGTAAGCGGTCTGCGTAGGACCGATGTTCCAGAAGCGCGCGAGGCAATGGCCGTTGATCCACACCACGCCTTTGCCCCACGTGCTCAGGTCGAGAAACGTGTCGGCGGGTTTCTCGATGGTGAAGCTGCCACGCCAGAATGCGGGAGCAGCGATTGACGTTTCGCTCGAGGCCGCGGACTTCCACTTCAGCGCAGCGATTTCCGCTGCGTCGAGGCGCAGCGGGAAGACCTGCCAGTCTTTCAACTCGGTCGCCGCGCCCTCGGCAACGAGAGTCACGGGCGCGTGCACGCCTTTGCGGTCGTGGACTTCCTTGCCGAAATTGATGTGCCCCATCGCCTCCACGAGCAGGTCGAGTTGCACGGGCGCGGTGCGCGCGGGGAGTGCGAGTTCGCGGACTTTACTGCGGCGGTCGATCACGCCGACAGGTTGGCCGTCGAGAAATGCCCACGCGAAATCGCGTACGTCAGCGCAGTGGAGCGTGGTCGCTGGGCCGACCGGGACTGTAGTGCGATACAGAATACAGCCTTGGCCTTGGTCGTACATTTCCATCGAGCGCGGTGCAGCGTCGGCGATGGCGGTGGGGAGATTTTCACGGAGGACTGCGCGCTCGGTGAGCGTGAAGGACGCGATGGCGGCGACAGGATTGGCCGCGGGCGGCTCGGGAAGTTTCTCGCCGGGCGCGAGGTACTTTTTCATCAGCTCGCGCGTAGCGGTGAACTTTTCCGTGGCCCACCCCGCCTCGCTGATCGGGGCGTCGTAGTCGTAGCTGCTCGTGTCCGGCTTGAAGGGCCGGTCCGCGCCCGCCCACAGTCCGAACGACGTGCCGCCGTGCGCCATGTAGATGCTGAACGACGCGCCCTGCTTCAGCATGTACTCGAGATCGGCGAGGTACTGCGGGGTGTTGCCGAGGTGGTGCGTCGCGCCCCACGTGTCGAACCAGCCGGGGTAAAACTCGCCGCACATCAGCGGGCCGCTCGGCTGCAGCGCGCGGAGAGCGGCGAGGCCTTCCTGCGGATTCTTGCCGAAGTTCACCACTTGGAAGAGGTCGTCGCGGCGGCCGTTGGGAATGTCCTTCGGCGGATTGCATGCAAAGAGCGGCACGTCGAAGCCCGCGTCGAGCAGCGCCTGCCGGATCGCGCCCATGTACGCGACGTCCTTGCCGAAGGAGCCGTACTCGTTTTCCGCCTGCACGAGGAGGATCGGGCCGCCGTGCGTGATCTGCTGCGGGCCGAGCACACGACCGACTTCCTTCAGCCACGCACGGCTCGCCGCCATGAAATCGGGATCGAGCGTACGCAGTGCGATGCCGGGCTTCTTCAGCAGCCACCACGGCAGGCCGCCGCCATCCCACTCCGCGCACGCGTACGGGCCGGGGCGCAAAACAACCCACAGGCCTTCCTCCTGCGCGATGCGGCAGAACTCCGCTGCATCAGCTGCGCCGTCCCAATGGTACTCGCCGGGGCGCGGCTCGTGGAAATTCCAAAACAGGTACGCGCACACCGCGTTGAGGCCCATCGCGCGGCACATCTGCAAACGGTGCCGCCAGTACTCGCGCGGCACGCGCGCGAAATGAATCTCGCCGCAGCGAATCTGCAGCGGCTGGCCATCGAGGAGAAAATCCTTCTCGCCGATCGCGAAGGTGTGCGTCGGCGCAGCGGCGCGCGCGAACGCGATGAGAGCGAGCAGCAGGACGGGGTAACGAAGCAGGCGCATGGGGTTACGCGAAGTTTACGAGCCGACGCGCGCGGCAGAATCCACTTCACCGTCGGACAGTTCGTACAAGCGCAATTCGGTCGGCGGTGGTGCCGAATCGCGCGGAAGATCGCGATTGCGCGGGAGCGTTTCCCAGCGGAGCACCCAGCGCTTGCCGCCGGCGCGCGAGACGACGGTTTGCACTTCCATGCCTTCGTGCTCGGGCGCGAGGAGTTTCGCGGGCAGTGCCGGTGGCGCTGAGGGCAATTCCGCCGTGCGCGCGAGGGTCTTCGCGTCGATTTTCCAACGACCGCCACCGAGGGCTTTTGTCCAGTAATCGATGGTGAATGCGCCATCCGTGCCGAGTTTCGGTGCACCGAGCGTCACTTCCGCGGGGATCGAGCCGCCACCGGAAAAGGCCCACGTGAAATCCCACGTGCTCAGCGCTTTCACTTCCCAGCCGTGTTCGGCGGGGCGCGCGAGATAGGCCTGCGAGTGGTGCTGCGCGTCGTAGCGGTGATAGGTCACGACCGGATGCTGCTGCGCATCGAAGCCGAGATTGAAGGTCATGTTGATCAGGCCTTCGTGCGGCAGCGCGCTATCGATGACTTCGCCGGTCGCGAGCGTGATGGGCAGCGTGAGCGGCTCGCCGCGGGAGTTTTCCCAGTGCACGAAATCGCGGCTGCGCGCGTAGCTGAGATGATTGTTGGTCGAGCAGTCGGGCGTGTCGCGCCACATCCACACGAGATGGAAGCGGCCATCGGGGCCGAGCATGGGATCGAGCGCGTAGGCGTTGCGTTTGCCTTGGCCGTCGAGGAGCGCGGTGTCGAGCTGGCGGTGCCACGTGGTGGTGGCAGGGTCGTAGCGGTTGTAGATGTCAGCGCCGTTGCCGCTGCTGCCGTCGCGGTAGCGGAACATCAGGTTGCCGTCGGCATCGTTGAAAAACACCGGGTACGTGCAGCGCGTCTCGCGCTCGCCGGTCATGCGGTCGAGGCGCTGCAACGTCGTCACGTCGAAAGGTGTCCGCGTGCGGTAGTACACGAGCGGGTCGACATGCATGTTGCCCGCGAGGTGCAGCGTGCCGGCGCGATCGAGCGCGAGGCGGAGATAGTTGTGGCTGTCCCAGCCCGTGACATTCGAGTCGTGCTGGTGCGCAGAGGGCGCACCGGGCGGCTGGATGCGTGCCCACTTCGCGTCGCCGAGCTTGCGGCCGACAATCGTGAGGCGGCGCTCGGCGTCGTAGTACGCGATGAACTGATGATCGCGCTCCGTGAGCAGCGCGAAGCTCACCGGGTGCCCGGCCCATACGCGGTCGATCACCTCGCCCGCGGGCTCCGCGGCGCGCGCGGCCGTGAGGAGAAATCCCGCAGCCAACACGCACGCTGCGCCGAGTCGCGAGATCATGGGAGTTTGGCGATGCCTTCGACACGCACCTGCCATTTGCCGTTGGCGGGGAAGCCGGGCGCTGGACGATTCGGCGCGTCGTCCCAACCGGCGGCCATGAGCGCGACGGCGGAGAGGAGCGAACCGTTGGCCGGGAGATAAAGCGCAAGGTCGCCGCGCTGCGGGCAATGACCGTTGGGCGTGTAGTGATTGTTGGGGCCGTCCTTGAGGAGGATATCGACGGCCTTGTCGGGCTGATTGAGGCGCGCGGCGGTCATCGCGATCATCGGGTAGTCCCAGCCCCAGATCTTCGTTTCCCAGTCCCAGTCCTTGAGCACGGCGTCGAGCGTGTGGCTCATGATCTCGGGGTTCACGCCGTCGCCCGGACACTGGCCGAGCGCCATGAGGAACGACGGATGGTCGTGACGACTGTCCTTGTTTTTCCACGTGTCGGGCGTGGACTCGAGCGCGACGTAGCGGCTCTGGTCGTCGACGGGCAGCGGGGAAAGGAAGCGGCGCATCTTGTCCCAATCGGCATTGCGCGGCAGGCCGAGACGGCCGCGCCAGTGTTGCGCGATCTGCAGCGCGAAGGACCAGTAGCTCAGCTCGTACGTCGGATTCTGGCTGGTCTTCTGGTCGTAGATTTCCTGCGCGATCCAGAGGGGCGGGCCGAGCACGTAGCGCTTGTGCGGCTCGTCCCACGCGAGCATCGACGCCATGCAATCGGCGCTCTCCAGCACGACGTCGCGCCACTTGGCGAGCGTCTCGGGCGTGGGATTCGAGCGGTAGAGCAGCTCGGCGAGATAGATCGGGTGCGGCTGATTCCACACGATGAAGGGATTGCCACCGGGGCTCTCGCGGCCATCGGGGCCGACCATCTTGGCCCAGCGCGCGCCGGCGAGGCCGCGGAATTTCGCGAGTTCGCGCGCGGTGGGCAGCGTGCGCTTGAACCAGTCGAGCGCGCCCTCGGTGTACTTCGGCCGGCCCCAGAGCGCGAAGTGCGCCACGTGCCACCAGACCATCTCGGTGTGGTGCTTGCCGTACCACGAACTCGACGTAAGGCCGGTCTCCGACGGCGGGAAATCGCCGCCAAACTGGATCGCGGTCACGTACTGCGAGAGCACCACGCGGCGCTCCAGCTCATCGGCGCGCGAGTCGGTGCAAGCGGAGAAATCGACCGCGCCGCCGGTGCGCCAGAATTTCTCCCACGACTTCGCCGAAGCGTCGCGCGTAGCCGCCCACGAGGGCAGCTCATCCGGCAGCGCCTTCGGCGAAAACTCCGTGCAAAACTCCAGCGTGTCGTCCGCGCCCGCGCCCTTGAGGTCGTACGTGTGTGGGCGGTCCGCGGCGGCGAGCTTCGCGCCCGCGGTCCACGCGAGGCCGACTTGATAGTGCAGATTTTCCCGCGCGCGCGCGAAGTCGACGCGCGTGGCCGAGCGCTCGGTGAGCAGCGTCGTGTGCGACTCGGGCACGGCCCAGTCGAGCGGCGGCGTATTCTTGACCTTGATGTCGTGGCCGCGGGGAAACGCGATGCGCACGCGCAGCGTGCCATCGGTCAGCGCGCGCGAACGGATGCGCACTGCGATCGCGTCGAGCTCCGGGTGGCAGATCGTGCTGACCTCGACGGGCACGCCGCGAAACTTGAACCGGCTCACGATCTCGCCTCGCCAGAGATCGAGCCTTTGGTCGATGTCGGTGATCTCACTCAGCGCGATGCCGCTGCCGGCCTCGTCGATGAAACCGATCTGGCCGAGCGGAAAATCGCGCGGGTTTTTCCGCAGCCAGTCACCTGCGGGCGAAGACTGCTTGCTCGGATACGCCACCGGGCGACCGTGCGTGTCGACGACCTCGCTGGCGTCGGCGAGCGTGTAGTTGTTGATGTTGGGATCGGCAAGCCACGCCCAACGCGACATGGTCTCGAGCGGGAAACTCTTGTCGAAATAGACCTTCTCCAGCGACTGCAGGCCGGTCACGTCGGCCGTGAAGGCAAACTGGCCGTTGCCCACCGAAAGCGCGGAGCCACCGTCGACCGTGTGCACGACGACATTGTGCCGCATGACGAGCGCCTGCCGATCGATCGGTGCGGCGGCGGGTTTCGTATCAGCGGCGGGAAGCGCGAGCGCCAGCAAGGCAAAGGCGACAGCGGACAGGGTGATCCGTTTCATGGGGCATCCAGCCAAAGCCCCCGCGCGAGCGAGTGCAACTCACCAACGCGTCGCGGCGAACGTCCAGTCCGGGATTTTTTTCCGCATCTCGATCTGGTCGTCGCGCTCGGTGAGTCCGGCACGGAGAAAATTGGCGTGAGCACGCGCGAGCGCGGCGCGGTCGAGCTCGACCCCGAGACCCGGTCCGCTCGGCAGTGCAACGCAGCCGCCTTCGATCTTCATGCGGCCGCCGACAATGATGTCCTCCCACTGCCACGGGTAATGCGTGTCGAGAGCGTAGGTGAGATTGGGCATCGCGGCGCCGAGGTGTGTCATCGCAGCGAGCGAGATGCCGCCGTGATTGTTGGAGTGCATCGAGACGCCGCGGCCAAAAGTCCGGCAATGCGCGGCCAGCTCCATCGAGGCGCGCAGGCCGCCCCAGAAATGATGGTCGGTGAGGATGATGTCCTCCGAGCCCGCGCGCGCGCTGCCGGGCAGATCGGCAAACGACGTGGTGCACATGTTGGTCGCGAGCGGAGTTTTCAACGCGCGGCGCACTGCGGACATGCCCTCTTGTGTGCGACACGGGTCTTCGAGGTATTCCAGCACGCCCTCGAGTTCGCGCCCGTACTTGATCGACGTGTCGACGGTCCAAAGCGCGTTGGGGTCGAGGCGGAGCGGATGATTGGGAAACGCACGGCGCAGCGCATGCATCGCCGCAACCTCCTGCTCCGGAGGAAAAACGCCGCCCTTGAGCTTGATCGATTCGAAGCCGAACTCCGCGACCATCGCGCGCGCCTGCGCCACGACACTCTCGGGATCGAGCGCCGCCGCCTGCCGCGCCGCGGCCCAGCCGGTCGCCCCCGGATCGGTGCCGAAGGCGAGGTCGCCGCCTGCGCCCTCGTATTTGTAGAACAGATACGCCGAGTACGGCACGCGCTCGCGCACAGTGCCGCCAAGCAGCGTCGCCACCGGCACGCCGAAATGTTTCCCCGCGAGATCAAGACACGCCACATCGAGCGCGCTCTCCACCTGCACGAGCGCGCGCTGGTCCCACGGCTTGTTGCCGCGCGCCGCGGACGAGTCCGTACCGAAGTGCGCGCGGAGCGCAGCGCGCAGCGCGTGCCAGTTAAGCGGATCGCGGCCGACGGCGACGGCGCGCGCGGCCTCGAGCTTCTCGTTGATCGCCGCGGAGCCGGGCACTTCGGCGAGACCGTGGAGACCGTTGTCCGCGATGAGTTCGACGACGGTGCGCAAGCACCACGGCGCGTGGAGGCCGGCGGCGTTGAGCAGCGGCGGATCGCCGAGGACGATAGGGGTGACGCGGACTTCGACGATGCGCATGAGGGGAAGCGGACTCGAATCAAACAACGCGCGCGCCGGAGAAAAGCTCGCGGCGCGTTAACACGTTGAGCGCGTCACTTGCCCTTGAGCGTCGCGACGAAGCCGAGCAGCGCCGAGCGCACGCCGCCGCCATCGCTGCCGAGCGCGACGAAGGTGTAGCCGAGGTCGCGGCACTTCGCGACGAGGTGGTTCGCATGCACGAGGATGCCAGCGGCTTTGCCGTGTTTCTTCGCGGCGTCGCTCACCTTTTGCAGCGTCTCGATGAAGCGCGGGCTCTCGAGCTGATCGCGGATGCCCATGTTGTAGCTGAGATCCGTCGGGCCGACGAAGAGGACGTCGGCGCCGTCGACCGCCGCGATCTCATCGATGTTGGCCACGGCCTCGGGCGTCTCGATCTGGATCACGGTGAGCAGTCGCTCGTGCGCGTGAAGATAGTACTCCTCGAAATCGCCGCCGAAGCCCGCGCCGCGGTTGAACTTCGCCACGCCGCGCACGCCGTGCGGCGGATAGCGCATGGCGTTGACCGCCGCGCGCGTCTCGGCCGCGGTGCTCACATACGGCACCATCACGCCGAGCGCACCCATATCGAGCGCGCGCTTGAAGCGCGGCACTTCGTTGTAAGCGATGCGCACAATCGGAAACGCGGGCGTCGACGAAGCCGCATGGAGCTGGTGCAGCATCGTGTCCTCTCCACCCGGCCCATGCTCGTGATCGATGAGCAGCCAGTCGAAGCCGGCGAGCCCGGCGATCTCGACGCTGATCGGCGAACCGAGATTGAGAAACGTGCCGCACAGCCACTCGCGCGCGAGCACGCGCTTTCGGAAATCGGGGGGTAATTTCATAAGAGTTGAAAGTTGAGGGGTGAAAGTTGAAAGCCGGAGGTCCTCAGGTTGAAGCGGGCGAACACGAGACTCGGGCTTTCAGCATTCAACCTTCACCTTTCAACTCCCGAGCGCATCAGCTCTCGGTGTAAAGCCGATACAGCGCCTGTGTGCCGCACTCGGACCAGCCGTGGGTGGAGACGTCGGTGTAGAGTTTCTGCGCGATCGCGAGGCCGGGGAGGTCGAGCTTCATCTCGGCGGCGGAATCGATGGCGATCTTAATGTCCTTCAGGATGTGCTTCACGTAGAAGCCCGGCGCGTAGTTGCCGCTCAGCGCGCGCGGCGCGAGATTCGTCATCGCCCAGCCACCGGCTGCGCCGCCGCTGATGCTCGCGTGCACCGCCGCGGGATCGAGGCCGGCCTTCTTCGCGTAGGCGAGCGCCTCGCACCACGAGACCATGCCGACCGCGACGGCGATCTGGTTCGCCATCTTGCAGTACTGACCCGCACCCGCGCCGCCGAGGAGCGCGATGTTCTTGCCCATGATCTCGAAGAGGGGCTTAGCGCGCGCAAACGCCGCCGCGTCACCACCCACCATGATCACGAGTCGCGCTTCGCGCGCGCCGAGGTCGCCGCCGGAGACCGGGGCATCGAGCGAGACCATGCCTTTCGCGCTCGCGGCGTCGGCGATCTTGCGCGCGAGCACGGGGCTCGAAGTTGTCATGTCGATCAGCAGCGTGCCGGACTTCGCGCGCGCGATGACGCCGCCCGTGCCGAGATAAGTTTGGTCCACATCGGTCGGGAAACCGAGCATCGTGATGACCACGTCGGCCTGCGCCGCCGCTTCGCCCGCGGTGTCGTGCCACGTGGCGCCCGCGTCGAGGAGCGCTTGGGCCTTTTCCTTGGTGCGATTGTAGACGTGGAGCGTGTGCCCGGCCTTTTGCAGGTGCCCAGCCATGCTGCGACCCATGACGCCAGTACCGATGAAAGCGATCGAGAGCGGGGAAGACATCGCTATCATCTCACGCCAATCGAGGGCGGGGAGCAAGCTCGCGGTCAGGATGAGTTAACCGCGGATGAACACGGATAGACGCGGATTTTTTTAACCGCGAATGGACGGTAATGAACGCGAATTCGGAATCGGATTCGGTGAGCTCGAATTCTTTCGCGTGGATTCGCGTTCATTCGCGGTTTCACGCTGGTCGGATTTTTTAACCACGAAACACACGAAGGCACACGAAAGGATTTTCTATCCGCGGTTAAGTTTTCCCAGACGCGGTTTTGTGTTTACGCACCGCGGAACCAGAGGCCGCAGAAGATGCCGAGGCCGGTCAGCACGAGGCCGATCCAGAAATAGGCCCAGCCTTGGCGGCGCATGGCGTGGTCGGGCCAACCGATGCGGAACTCCTTGTAGAGCGAGCGCGCACCCGCGGCGAGGTAGCCGAGGCCGGGGATGGCGGGGAGAAACCAGAGCCAGTTCATCGTGTGATCTGTGAGAGCGTCTTCGTGCGGCCCAGATGAACTGGCTGATTTTTCGGGAAAAGAAAAGGGCGACTCGGAGAGTCGCCCGTACGTTTTCTTTCCGGCCGATTTTTATGCCGGCCGGCTTGATGCGCGGCGCTTACTTTTTCTTCTTCGCGGGCTTCTTTGCCGGAGCGGCTTTCTTTGCGGCGGGGGTGCCGGAGTACTCGGGCGCGAGGGCCATGCCGAAGTAGTCGCGGGCGTTGCCGAAGCAGATGTTTTTAACCATGCCGCCGACGAGTGCGTAGTCGCTCGGGATCTCGCCGCGGGCCATGTCGCCGCCGAGGAGATTGCAGAGCGTGCGGCGGAAATACTCGTGGCGCGGATAGCTGAGGAAGCTGCGCGAGTCCGTGAGCATGCCAACGAAGCGCGAGAGCAGGCCGAGGTTGGACAGCGAATTGAGCTGCCACTCCATCGCTTCCTTCTGGTCGAGGAACCACCAGCCGCTACCGTACTGCAGCTTGCCGGGGATCGAGCCGTCCTGGAAATTGCCGATCATCGTCGCGAAGACGTAGTTGTCGGCGGGATTCAGGTTGTAGATGACCGTTCGCGGGAGCTGGTCGGTCGAGTCAAGATTGTTGAGGTAGCGGGCGAGCGCGACGGCCTGCGGGAAATCGCCGATCGAGTCGAAGCCGGTGTCGGGCCCGAGCTTCGAGAGGAGGCGGTTGTTGTTGTTGCGCAGCGCGCCGAGGTGGAGCTGCTTGGTCCAGCCGCGGGCGGCGTCCCACTTGCCGAACTCCAGCATGAGGTAACTACCGAAGCGCGCCGTGTCCTCGGGCGAAGCGGCGGTGCCGGCGCGGGCGGCGTCGAAGATCGCCTTGGCCTGCGCGTGCGTGCAGGGCTCGGAAAGCGCGGACTCGAGACCATGATCCGACACGCGCGCACCGGCGGCGTGGAAATCGTCGTGGCGCTTCTTCAAGGCTGCGAGCAGGTCGTCGAAGGTCTTGATGCCGGTGGCGATGAAGCCCGCCGCGCCGGCGAGCTTCTCGATCCACGCGTTGAACGCCCCGGGCGTGTTGACCGCCATCGCCTTGTCGGGGCGAAACGCCGGGTACACCTTCGCCTTGAGGTCGCTCTTCGCGATCTTCTTGTGCAGGTCGAGCGAGTCGGCGGGATCGTCGGTGGTGCAGATCACCGCGACGTTGGACATCGTGATGAGGTCGTGCACGCGGCGCTTGGGCATGAGGGCGTTGGCCTTCTTCCACACGCGCTCGGCAGAGGCGCCGTTGAGCAACTCGTCGATGCCGAAGTAGCGCTTCAGCTCGAGGTGCGTCCAGTGGTAGAGCGGATTGCGCAGCGTGTGCGGCACGGTCTCGGCCCACGCCTGAAACTTCTCGCGGGGCTTCGCATCGCCCGTGCAGAAACGCTCCTGCACACCATTGGTGCGCATCGCGCGCCACTTGTAGTGGTCGCCGCCGAGCCACACTTCGGAGAGGTCGGCGAACTCCTTGTTCTCCGCGATCTGCGCCGGCGGCACGTGGCAATGGTAATCGTAGATCGGCTCGTTCTTCGCGTAGCGGTGGTAGAGCTCACGCGCCTGCTTGGTGCCGAGGAGAAAGTCGTCGTGGATAAGGGAGGCCATGGCGGAAATTTTCAGTAGTGGGTTTTCAATGACAGAGGGGGCAGAAAAAAGGGCGGCTCGTCGAGCCGCCCCCAAGTCTTAGCGTTAATCAGGCTGCGATGTCACCCAGCATCGCGTCGAGCGACGTGTAGGCGTCGAGCTTCGCGTTGGCCGCGGAGCAGGTGGCGGCGGACGCGAGGCCGGTGTTTTCCGCAAGGAAGACGATGTAGCGGGCGACATTCTTCGCGAAGTTCAGGCGGCCTTCGTCGCTGATCGTGTAGAAGCGCGCGCGCTGCTGGTAGCCGGCGGGCGTGTGATCGCCGAGAGCGGCCTTCTCCGCGCGGCCATTGGCGGCGAGCACGTAGAGGAAGTTGTACTCGAACCAGAACATGTGCTCCGGGCTCGGCACGAGCGCGTCGATGGCGGCGCGCGTGCTTGCGGCGGAAGCGAAGACTTCCGTGGGCTTGCCGCACTTGCTCAGCGCGTCGGCGACGAATACCCGCGCCATCTTCTGCTCGGTGGCGTCGGCGCTGAAGGAGCCCGCGACGGCGAGCTCGACGGTGAACTTGTACCAGTCCTGCCACAGCGCCTGATCGGCGGCGTTCTTCGAAGCGAAGAGCGCGCGGCCCATCTCGTAAGTGTAGCGGCCGCTGGTCTTGATCTCGAGGCGGCTGCCCGTGACCTGGCCCATGACTTGGTAGTTCTCGGCGGATTTGCCGGAGCCCGAGTGGAAACCGATGCTCGCGCCGAAGTCTTTGCACACGGCCCACTGCTTCTCGATGAGGACCTTGAGCGCGGCGTTGTCCGGGTACGGCATGTTCTTCTGGAAGCCGAACGCGGGCGCGACGAAGTGGATCGTCATCCCGAGCGCCTCGCAGAGCGCGAGCATGATCGCGGTCGTCTCGGCGGTCGTGAGGCCGGGCAGCTCGTCGATCGAGAGCTCACGGAGATACGCGCGGCCGACGTCGGTCGTGAACAACTTCGCGCGGGCCGCGGCGTACTTGTCGTCGCGGACCTTCATCTTCTGCAGCGAGGGCCAGACGTACGCGAGGAGCTTGGCGAAATCGGTTTCGTTGAGCGTGAGGCCGGCCTTGGCGACGCGCGCCTTGACGGTGGCGACGAGCGCGGCGGGCACATTGGCCTTCACCCACGCGGCGGCGTCATCGGCGACCTTGGTCTGCGCGAGCTCCGGCGAGAGGTCGAAAGTGATGTAGCTCGCGAAAACGCAGCCCGTCACGAGCGCGTCCTCGCGGTTGTCGAACTTGCCGCCGATCGGCTGATGGTCGGCGTTGAAGGACCACGCGATGCCCTTCTGATGGAAGCCTGTCTTGAGCTTCGACGTCACGCAGCCGTGGCTCATGCCCTCGACGCTCTGGCCTTGGTGGCCCTCCGGGACATTCGTGCCGATGAAGGGGAACGGCACGCTGTCGAGCTTGCCCGCGAGCATCACGTCGGTGTCGTAAACGAGTTCGCGCGGGATCGAATTCTGGTTGCCCGTCACGCCGATGCCGAGCTTGGCCATCGCCCACTCCGTCGCCGGCCAGTGCAGCGTGGTGAAGCGCGCGCCAATGCCGAGCGTGCTGCGGCCGAGCTGCTCCGCCGCCGTGGGAAAGATCGTGCACTTCGGGTTGTGCGCTTGCGCGAGATTCTTCAGGCGGACGAGATTCGCGAAGGTCGCGGGGAAAATCGTCGAGCCATCGGCCAGCAGCTCACCGCTCTCGAGCGCAGTGGCGTTTTTCGCGGAGAGCTTCCACGCGCAGTCGCCGGTCGTGCTATCCTCGAGCAGCACGAAGTCGCCCGCCTGCGTGGCGAAGCGGCTCTTCGTGTAGGTCTTCACGCCCGCCGCGCCGCCGCGGAGCTTCGCCGCCAGCGCCGGCCAATCCAGACAGAAGTCGGGTGAAACGCACGGATTGGTCGCAATGCGGAGATTGTTCGAGAGGAGGAACGCGTTGATCGCAGACATGGGAGGATTTTTGGACGTGAGGGGCTAATTCGACAGAAAGCGCAAGGGGTGACAAGAATGGTTTTGGGACTCGTGTCCGAGGGGCCGTCTCCACGGGAGACGGCCAGTTGAAAGTTGATGGTTTGAAGTTGAAAGAAGAAGAGACGCGGACGGAGCCCGCACGGTGCGAACAACGATGATTTTTATCCCGGCGCAGCTGGTTGGGAAGATTAGGCACTCAACTCCGAACTCTCAGCTCTCATCTCTCCTCACTGATCACTTATCACTCATCACTGAATTTCCTCAGTGCTTCCACGCATCGCTCGAGTCGCGCACCATCTGCTGCAGCATCGTGAAGCGCATCTCGCCGTAGTTGAGCGCGTAGCGGAGCTTGCCGTCCTTGTAGACCCACGTCGTCGGGAGCCACGAGATCGGCAGGCCGAGCATCGACTCGAGGCGCTCGCCCGCGGTCTTCGAGGGATTCGGGTGCTGAAGGTGGGTGAAGTTTTTCTGCGCGCCGAGGCCGTAGCCTTCGAGCACGGGCGCGCCGGGCTTCGCGTCCCACGCCGTCACGAAGATGAAATCCACGTCGGGGTTGGACTCGACGAATGTCTTCCAGCCGCCGTTGGCCAGCTCGGCTTTGCAGTTCGGGCACCACGTCGCCCAAAAATGCACGACCGTCACGCGCGACGACTTCACCGCCTCCGCCACCTGTTGCTCCAGCGCCGCCGCCGTCGGAGCTTCGGCGGCGCGGACGAGGCCCGCGAGCGCGAGAAAAACCAGTAAAACTCCCGAAAGACGTTTCATGTTTTCACCGTGGCACCGCTCGCGCGCGCTTTCAAGGTTGCGCCGCGTCGCGCGGTGCGTGTGCTTTCGGCCTTTTTCCATGTCCGCTGTCGCCACGCCGACCTCTCCCGCCGCGCAACCCAACGCCGACCATGTGCTCCGCCTCGCCGCCGAGCTCAACATCAAGGTCTTCCAAGTCGCCGCCACGGCGCAGCTCTTCGCCGAGGGCGCGACCGTGCCCTTCATCGCGCGCTACCGCAAGGAAGTCACCGGCGAGCTCGACGAGGTGCAGATCACCGCGATCCGCGACCGCCTCGAGCAGATGCGCGCCCTCGACGAGCGCCGCGCCGCCATCCTGTCGTCTCTCAAAGAACGCAATCTCCTCACGCCCGCCCTCGAAAAATCCATCGCCGCCGCCGACACGCTCGCCGCCCTCGAGGACATCTATCTCCCCTTCCGCCCGAAGAAACGCACCCGCTCCACCATCGCGAAGGAGAAAGGGTTGGAGCCGCTCGCCGAACTCCTCTGGGCCCAGGACGCCGCCACCGATCCGCTCGTCGCCGCCAAGGAGTACGTCGGCCGCGAGTACACCGCCGACGATGGCAAGAACGTGAAGTCTACCATCGCCTCGACTGACGAGGCCCTCGCCGGTGCCCGCGACATCCTCGCCGAGCGCATCGCCGACGACAAGGACGCCCGCGCCAAGCTCCGCGCCGTTTACCAGAAGGACGCCGTCGTCTCCTCGAAGGTCATGTTCGGCAAGGAGACCGACGCCGAGGCCGCCAAATTCAAAGACTACTTCGAGTGGAGCGAGCCGCTCGCCAAGGCCCCCTCGCACCGCATCCTCGCGATGCGCCGCGGCGAGAAGGAGACGTTTCTCATGATGCGCGTGCAGCTCGCCGACGAGGCGCAGGCCGCCGCCGAGGTGCAGTCGCTCTTTGTAAAGAACAAGGGCCCCGCCGCCGCGCAGGTCGGCCTCGCCGTGCAGGACGCCGCCAAGCGTCTTCTCTCCCCCGCGATGGAGACCGAGATGCGTCTCGAGTCGAAGAAGCGCGCCGACGAAGCCGCGATCAAGGTCTTCGCCGACAACGCCAAGGAACTCCTCCTCGCCGCTCCGCTCGGCCAGCGCGCGGTGATGGCCATCGACCCCGGCTTCCGCACCGGCTGCAAGACCGTGCTGCTCGATCGCCAGGGCAAGCTCCTGCACAACGACGTCATCTTCCCCGACCGCCACGCCGAGGAGGCCAAGGAAAAACTCCTTGGCTTCGTGAAGTTCTTCCACGTCGAGGCCGTCGCCATCGGCAACGGCACCGCTGGCCGCGAGACCGAGTCCTTCGTGCGCGCCATCGGCCTCCCCTCCACCATCCCCATCGTGATGGTCAACGAGTCCGGCGCCTCCATCTACTCCGCCTCCGAGGTCGCCCGCGAGGAGTTCCCCGATCAGGACATCACCGTGCGCGGCGCCGTCTCCATCGGCCGCCGCCTCATGGACCCGCTCGCCGAGCTCGTGAAGCTCGACCCGAAGTCCATCGGCGTCGGCCAGTACCAGCACGACGTCGACCAGGCCGCCCTCAAGCGCTCCCTCGACGACTCCGTTGTCAGCTCCGTGAACCGCGTCGGCGTCGAGCTCAACACCGCCTCGAAACAGCTCCTCAGCTACGTCTCCGGCCTCAACGCCGCCACCGCCGCCGCCATCGTCGCCCGCCGCAACGAGAAGGGCCCCTTCAAGACCCGCTCCGATCTCAAGGAAGTCCCGCGCCTCGGCCCCAAGGCCTTCGAGCAGGCCGCCGGCTTCCTCCGCATCCGCGACAGCGCGCACCCGCTCGACGCCAGCTCCGTCCACCCCGAGCGCTATCCGCTCGTCGAGAAGATGGCCGCCGACCTCGGTGCCACCGTCGCCGACCTCATGCGCGACGGGAAACTCCGCGCCAAGATCAAGCTCGAGACCTACGCCACCGCCGAAGTCGGCCTCCCCACCCTCACCGACATCATGGCCGAGCTCGCGAAGCCCGGCCGCGACCCGCGCGAGAAGTTCGAGGCGTTCAGCTTCACCGACGGCGTCAACAAGCCCGAGGACCTCAAGCCCGGCATGAAGCTCCCCGGCCTCGTGACCAACGTCACCGCCTTCGGCGCCTTCGTCGACATCGGCGTCCACCAGGACGGCCTCGTCCACGTGAGCCAGCTCGCCGACAGCTTTGTCAAAGAACCCAGCGCGGTCGTAAAGCCCGGCCAGAAAGTGCAGGTCACCGTCACCGAGATCGACCTCCCCCGCCAGCGCATCGCCCTCTCGATGCGCAGCAACCCCCAGATCGGCCCGAAGACGCCCCTCGGCAACACCGGCGGCCCCCGCCCCGCCCCCGGCTCCCGCCCCTTCAATCAAACCCCGCGCCCCGCCGCCCCACCCCAATCCCTCAACGGCGACTGGTTCAGCTCCGCGCTGAACAAGAAGAAATAACCCGGCATTAGCCGGGACAAAGCGGGACATAGAGGGAGATTCCGCCTTTCGGAATCTCCGAAGAGCTGCGGCTTCCAGCCGCAGATTCTTCACGTCCGCCCACCATCCACACCACTCGCGACGAAGCGAGCACACCCGAGAATATCCGGGACAAAGCGGGACAAAGAGAGAAGTCCGCCTTTCCGAATCCCCTCTATCAAGAGGGGTGGCGCGCCCGCGCCGGGGTGTGTCGAACCACCCGCATACCCCACCCCGACGCAAACCAAGCGACCACCCCCGAGAACACGCGGGAATAGCCGGGAAATAGAGGAGAAATTCCCCGCCTTTCTTCCCCTTTTCAAAGAACCGCGGCCGCCCAAATCCCGCCAACTCACCCACCTCGCAAAACCACCCCGAGTTATACGCTCCCACCCCGGCCAACCGCGGTCCCACCCCCCGCATCTTCGCGAAAATCCCTGCGTCCCTCTCAATCACGTCGACGCCGCCAGTATCCCGGCTCTCGCTTCAAAGGCATCACGGAAACAACCCACACCCGCTCCGGCTCATCGATGTAAAGCAGCCCATACGGGAAACTCGGCAACAAGCGACGTCGCACCGGCGCCTCGATCTCGCGAAACCGCCGCGGATGCGCGCATACGTCCGCAATCGCGGCCTCAACCTCATCGTAAAATCGCGCGCCCAACTCCGGACTTATCTCGGTGTAGTACTCCAGCGCCTCCGTGAACTCCGCATCGGCATCCGGATGAAACCGAAACGGCTTCACCGTCCGATCACCTTCCGTGCCCGTGCCATCACGTCAGCCCCATCGATACCCTTTTCGCTACCGCTCTGAATCTCCGCCACGCGACGACGAACCTCCTCCCGCCAAGCAGGCGTCAGCGCCGGATCATCCACCCCGTGCTTCGCGAGCATGATGCGGTCGACCAACTCCGCCACGACGTCATCCGGCCATTGGCGAGTCTCGTCGACGATCTGGTCGAGTGTCAGGGACATAAAACGAGCATGGACAGCTCAACCGCCAGTTTCAACTCCAGCCTGCACGACAAAGTTCACGACCTGACTCTTTACCAGATCGAGGCTCGCGAATTCATAAACATTGCTGGAGCCCTCATCAATGAATGCAAACGCACAAAAGCCGGTCACCGCAGGGAGAGCATCCCTCACGATGACCGGCTGTAAATCCTAGGCTAGGCTGCGAGCCTCTTGAAGATCGATGTGATCTGGTAGAGGCTGGAGTAGCATGCCCGACTCTTACCCATGTTCCAAGGGTTTGAATGCGCGATTTCCTGATAAACAGACTTAGCCGCTTGGATAAGATCTTGGTCGTCGAATCTCACGGGCCGCTTCACCACCCACCCATGGGGCGTCTTACGTGCAAAGGCAGAGAGCGCAGCAATGATTGGGAACACAATACCATCAGGAACATCCACAATCTCGCGCCCATCGCGCTGAATCGAACGGAGCCCCGTCCCCTGAAAACCTTGGTGCGCTTTCCACTCGTCATAGATCTCCAACGCCTGAGCAGCTATATCTAAATAAAATTGATATAGCTTAGAAAATTTTTCCTGCTCCGGATCTGAGGTATCGCGTGCTCTACGATAAATTTCCTGAAACTCCTTCAGGCACTTCGCCTTCATGCTGTAGGTGTAAACTTTGTTAAAATCAGATCGCGGCCACAGTTCCTCCGGAACCAAAGCCGTAATCACCTGCAGCAAGCGCTCAGTCTTGATGTAGTCATCAGAGAGCTTCGTTTCAGATTTTTGAAGCTTTGCCCCTGGGCGATGAGCCTGAACTGCGGCCTCAAGCTCATCCAGCTGACCCAAACGTCCCGCAATAGATATGGTCATCACATCATTCTGGAAGTTGCGGGCGATTGAGATCTCTGCGATCAAGTCCTCGTCCTCAAGTACGATCACCTCAAATTTGAGATGCGTTGTTTTCGCCAAGTCCTGAGCAGCTTCTCCGCTCTCACCGATAAAATCGCGAATCACACCTTGGGTCTGCGATCCATTGATGATACTAGGGCGCTTGAGCTTGAGAAGCTTACTGGCCTCATCAATCTCGCATGCGTGCGCCACAACAACCACACCACTATTTAATACGGTGAAATTCTCTGGATTGTTATTCAGCGTATCCCGGATGGCCTTGTGAACCTGCGTCGGGCTGCGGCGTCGCTTACCCTCAGCATCAACCAAGTAATCGCGGACATTTTCGTGCGTCGGCAGTTCAAGAACTGCGAGCAGTGGCATCTGACCCACATAGACCTTGCGGTCGTTTATAACGTCCTCGGGCGAGCTAATGTGCCTCACCGAATGGAACGGAATCGTAACGAGCCCCTTTGAGGGCATTTTATCTTTAGTCATATTTTAGCTGTCTACCACCCGGGTTAATGCCACTGACTCTCGTCAGGGCGGGGTGAGCGGACTGCCACAACCATGCAGAAAAATTCTCCTCCGTCAAGCTCGAAATGAATATATCTCGTCTATATCGCAATTCGGCATACTCATTTTACTCAGCTCCGTGTGAAGTCAAAGCGGGACACGCTGAATATTAAACGCTAAGCCATAAGCGTAAAAATTTTCCCTATTCGTGATTCAAAAACAACGTCTCCGCCTATTGCCCCCCCTTTCCGCCCCGCTCACTTCCCTTCGACACCCCGCGCCTTCCTCTGCGTCTCTGGCCGCATGACTGCTCCAGCTGCGGCTGAAAAGTCATCCTGGCTTCGCCCGTCGCTCAACTGGCTCCTCGTTTCACGCCCCCGTCACAATCATGCCGGCTGCACTGTATGCCGCCGCCCGAAAACCTGACCGCGCACTTCGACGTATCGACACCCGCCGCTGATCGTTAGTTCTCCCTTTCCGTCGTCTCTCCGCGGCGCCAGCGAGTTCCTCGCCTTACAAAGACAATTGATCGCAGCTCATCGGGCCGTTGGCCGGCTCAGCGGCCAGCTGCTCGAGCGTGGAGGTGCCAAACGCCCGCTCCACCGTCGCGATCGCGTCGTCGAGCTTGCGGTGCAGGGGACATAGGTTGCTGCCGTGGCTCTTGATCTTCAGCGGGCAGGTCCGGATTCGGGCGATGGGATCGAGCGCGTTCACCACTTCCAGCACCGTGATCTCCCCCGCGGGCCGGCCGAGCACAAAGCCGCCGCCCGCGCCGCGCTGCGAGCACACGAGGTCCGCTCGCCGCAGGTCCTGCATCACCTTGGCGAGATAGTGCGCGGGGATCTTCGACGCTTCCGCGAGCTGCCCCGTGGTCAGCGCGGTGCCTTCGGCCCGGGCGAGCAGCACCGCAGCGCGCAATCCATATTCGGCGGTTTGGGAAATTATCATGGTCAGCGAAAAATCTAATTAGGATAAAAAGGTCCGATTTCATCTTTGACGAGCTTAATTCGCGCCTCGATTCTGGATAACAAGGTCCGATTTACCTCGCTTCTCAATCCCGTGAATAAAAACTACCTGAAACTCTGGATCGCCTTCGCGTGCGTCACGCTGGGCTCCCTCGCCGTGCTGGGCTGGTACGGCATTCAAATCTGGCACGCCAAGCCGCCGATTCCCGATCGCGTGATCGTCCGCGGCGGGCCGACGCTCATGACGGCGGAGGACATCCAGACTGGACAGAATGTCTGGCAATCCATCGGCGGCCAGGAGATCGGCAGCATCTGGGGTCACGGCGCCTATGTCGCCCCCGACTGGTCCGCCGACTACCTGCACCGCGAGTGCCTCTACCTGCTCGAACAGCGCGCCCGCGCCGAGCACCAGCAAAGCTACGCCGCCTCGACTCCCGCCCAGCAGGCCGCGCTCCGCGAATGGCTGAAGACCGAGATCCGCCGCAATACCTACGATCCGTCCAACGGCGTCATCCTCGTCTCCCCGGAGCGCGCCGCTGCCGCCGAGGCCCTCGGTCGCTACTATGGCGCGATCTTCGGCACCGCCGATGAATTTCCCGCCGACGTCCGGTTCCTCGCCGATGGCGGCAAGACGCCCGCGCAACTGCGCAACGCGTACGCGATCGCCCACGAGACGATCAAGGACCCGGCCCGCCAGCAGGCGATGAACGCCTTCTTCTTCTGGGCCGCCTGGTCCTGCAGCACATCGCGTCCCGCGGACCCCGGCACCGACACCCCCGACCTCACCTATACGAGCAACTGGCCCGGCGAGTCTCTGATCGGCAATCAGCCGACGGGGTCCATGACGGTCTGGTCGCTCATCAGCGTGGTGATGCTGATCGGTGGCGTGGGTGCGCTCGCATGGTATCGCGCTCGTGCCCACGAGGAGGAGCCACCACCCGCCCCGGAGACCAATCCGTTCGCGAGTCTCAAGCTCACGCCTTCGATGCGCGCCGTGATCAAATATTTCTGGGTCGTCGCGGCCTTGATCGTCGTGCAGGTCGGCCTCGGCGCAATCACCGCTCACTACGGCGTCGAGGGCGAGGGCTTCTACGGCTTTCCGCTCGCGAAATGGCTGCCCTACTCCGTCACCCGCACGTGGCACACGCAGCTCGGCATCTTTTGGATCGCCACGGCGTGGCTCGCGACCGGCCTCTTCATCGGACCGGCCATCACCGGACACGAGCCGAAGTACCAGCGCGCGGGCGTCAACGTCCTCTTCGGCTGCCTGCTCGCCATCGTCGTCGGCTCGCTCTTCGGCACGTGGTACGCCACCCGCCAGCGCATGGGCCTGGAAATGAATTTCTGGTTCGGCCACCAGGGCCTCGAATACGTCGACCTCGGCCGTTTCTGGCAGCTCTTCCTCTTCGTCGGCCTCTTCCTCTGGCTCGGCCTCGTCGTACGCTCGATCGCTCCGGCGTTTCGCCAGCCCGGTCCCAATCGTCATTTGCTCACGCTCTTCCTCATCGCTTCGGGGGCCATCGGCCTTTTCTACGGCGCGGGTCTGATGTGGGGCCAGCACACGCATCTCGCCATCACCGAGTACTGGCGTTGGTGGGTCGTGCACCTGTGGGTCGAGGGCTTCTTTGAGGTGTTCGCAACGGTCGTGATCAGCTTCCTCTTCTGTCGTCTCGGCCTCTTGCGCGTTTCGACGGCGAGCGTCGCCGTGATCGGTTCCTGCACGGTGTTTCTCTTCGGTGGCATCATCGGCACGATGCATCACCTGTACTTCAGCGGCACGCCGTTGAGCGTGCTCGCGCTCGGCGCGGTCTTCAGCGCCCTCGAAGTCGTGCCGCTCACGCTCGTCGGTCTCGAGGCGGCGGAAAACGCCAAGCTGCTCGAGGGTCGCGCCTGGCTCTCGGCGTTTCGCTGGCCGGTGCGTTTCTTCACCGCCGTCGCGTTTTGGAATCTCCTCGGCGCGGGCGTCTTCGGTTTCCTCATCAATCCTCCCATCGCGCTCTATCACCTGCAGGGGCTCAACACCACGCCCGTGCACGGCCACACCGCGCTGTTCGGCGTCTACGGCATGCTCGGCATCGGCCTCATGCTCTTCACCCTGCGCATCGCCAATCTCCGTGCCCAGTGGAACGAGCGCGCCCTCAGTGTCGCATACTGGGGCTGCAATCTCGGCCTCGTGCTGATGGTCGGGCTTTCGCTGCTTCCGATCGGTATCATGCAGGCCACCGCCAGCATCGACCACGGCATGTGGTACGCGCGCTCCGCCGAGTTTCTCGGCCAGCCCATCCTTGGCACCCTGCGCTGGCTGCGCACACCGGGCGACATCGTGTTCGCCATCGGCGCGCTCGCCTTGGGCTGGTTTGTCTTCTCCCTCGCGATCGGTTGGAACCGCGGCGCCCGCGTCCCCACCCCCGTGGAGCCGCGGTCTCCCGCGACGGAACAGCCCGAGCTCGCCGAGGTGAACTGATATCGCGCTCGACCGCGCATCCCCACCATTCGAAGGCCGCTCGTTCGGGCGGCCTTTTTCTTTCCGCCCCCTCGTCGGCCGGCGCCGAAATGGAATCCCTTTGGGTCGTTTCCAAACGACCGCCTTCCGCTCGACACGGCTTTGACCGTCGCGCATTCATCGGCGCATGACTGCTGCTGCTGATAAGTCATCCTGGCTTCGCCCGTCGCTCAACTGGCTGCTCGTTTTCGTCCCCGTCGCGATCGCGCTGCGGTACGTGCCGTCGCTCGAAAACCAGACCGCGCTCTTTATCGTCTCGGCCCTCGCATTGATCCCCGTCGCGGGCTGGATGGGCAACGCCACCGAGCACCTCGCGCACCGCATGGGCGAGGGCATCGGCGGCCTCCTCAACGCCTCCTTCGGCAACGCCGCCGAACTCATCATCGCGCTCATGGCCCTGCGCGCCGGCCACATCGAAGTCGTGAAGGCGTCGATCACCGGGTCCATCATCGGCAACCTGCTGCTCGTCCTCGGCGCGTCCGTCTTCGCCGGCGGCCTGAAGCATCGCCGGCAGACGTTCAACAAAACCGCCGCTAGCGCCTCGTGCACTGCGCTGATCCTCGCCGCGGGCGCGCTCGTGATTCCCACGATCTTCCACCGCACCGCGGTCCAGACGCCCGGCGGCTGGTCGGCCCTCGCCGAGCAGCGGCTCTCGCTCGCCATCGCCGTCATCCTGCTCGGCACGTATGTCGCGATGCTCATCTTCTCGCTCGTCACGCACAAGCAGCTCTTCGTCGGCGGCGAGGGCGACGTCGGCACCAAGGACGCCCATGACGACGGCGACGAGCACGAGAAACCGTGGCCCGTCGGCAAGGCCGTCGCCGTCCTCCTCGGCGCGACGCTCCTCGTGGCGTGGCTCTCGGAGTTTCTCGTCGGCGCGGTCGAGGCCGCGCAGCACTCGCTCGGCGTCACCGAGGTCTTCGTCGGCGTGATCATCGTCGCCATCGTCGGCAACGCCGCCGAGCACTCCACCGCCATCACCATGGCGCTGAAAAACAAAATGGACCTCGCCCTCGGCATCGCCGTCGGCTCCTCGCTCCAGATCGCGCTCTTCGTCGCGCCCGTGCTCGTCTTCGCGAGCTACCTCTTCCCGCACCAGCTCAACCTCGAGTTCAGCGTCCCCGAGATCGCCGCCGTCGTGCTCGCCGCCTTCGTCACCGACCAGATCGCCCGCGACGGCGAGACCCACTGGCTCGAAGGCATCCAGCTCCTCGCCCTCTACGCGATCATCGGCGTGCTCTTCTACTTCCTGCCCGCGGTCGCGCACTGAGCGAGGGCCTCCACCAAGGACCGGTCGGTCTTATCCTATAGGACTTATATGTCCTATGGGACCTATAGCTCCTATCCCACCTCCGTCTTTCAACTTTCACCCTTCAACTTTCAACTAACCCCTGTTCACACCGCCCGCGCCACCGGCCCGCGCCTGAGCGCCCGGTCGAAGTGCACGTGGATCGGCTGGAGTCGCTCCGGGTGATCGAGCGCGGCGTTGATCGCGTCTTTCTTGCCGACCACGTCCCACAGCGGTTGCGGGCGCGAGCGCATCAGGAAAAACGCCTCGCGCGCGAGCTGGTTCCACTTGTCGCTGAGGCGCACCGGATCGTCGGGCAGCACCACCTTGCGGCAATCGGTCACGCCGCAGTTGCACGGGAACGGCTCGCTGGGATTGAGCGTGCCGTAGTCGTCGGTCAGCTCCTCGCCCGCCGCGATGTCGCGGATGGCCATCTCGAAATCGTAGCCGACGCTGAGACAGTTGGCATCGCACGAGTGATTCACGAAGCGCGCGTGGTCCCAGCACAGCACGTGTCGTCCGTGGCGATCGACGTATGAGTACGTCTCGAGCTGCTTCTGCGCGTAGCTGGGCAGGGCCAAAAACTGCTCCCGGGTGTAGCGCTGATCCAGGCAATCCAGCGCCCAGGTGATCGTGCCCTTCGGGATCGGGCGGATGGCGACGACGCCCCAGCCGATCTCAGGTCGGATGAAGCGCAATTCGGTATGCGGATGAATCATGAAAAATGAAAACGTCAGGTCTTGTGGATCACCTCGACCACCGGCTCGACCGGCAGCGAGTGGCCTTTGCGGATCACGGAAATCCAGAACATGGTCCGCTCGTACGTGCCCGTGTTCGATATGCCGCGGTGGATCGTGCCAAAATCCATCTTGATCACCGAGTACGGCGGCGCGAGGAGCTGCCGCACACTCACCGGCCCGCAGTCTTCCACGAGTTGGTCGAAATCGATCACGTCGAGATTCGACTGGATGCGCGCGCGCGTCGCGTCGGGGACATTCGGCGGGAGCACCGCGTACTGTGTGCAGTTGTGCGTGGTCAGCCGGCAGAGCGGGATGAAGATCGTCGAGTACCCCATCGTGTAGTCCACGTGCCACGGCTGCGTCTTCGAGCCGATGGGATTGATGATGAAACCGTACCCGTCGAAATCCACTTCGCGCGCATCGTAGCAACTTGCGACCAACTCGCGCACCCACGTGTCCAGCTCGCTCGCGCGGCCGAGGTCCATCGGCTCGCCGCCCACGCTGCCCTGCCAGAGATTGATCCAGAAAATTTCGCGCTTCGCCGCGCTCGCGGTCCACGCGTCGCTCAGTTTTTTCAGCGCGGCCTCGAAGGTCGCGCGCAGGAGTTCCTGTGCTCGAGCGTCGAGCACGCCGAGGCTCGCCATCGTGGCGGGGCCATCGTCGTAAACGGGGCGAAGCGAAGGACGGGAGCTATTCACGGATAGGTGCAGACGCCGCGCCGCGCGAATCGTTCCCGTGCATTAAGCACGGCAGAAAACCACTCGTCACAGCGGGCAAAAGTTTCGGCTGGGTTCGAAGCGCACGTGAAAAGGCCGCTCGCGCGCACCCAGTCAATTTCAATGCATTGGGTGATTTTCCTGTGAGTCCTGTGCGGAGTCGTGCTCGACGCCCGAACGCTACTCGCGCGAACTCATTTCTGCGTTGTCGCCGCATGAATCGTTGCGCGGACCGTTTTCGTCTGCCTGCGTGGAAAGCGACCCTAGCCTTCCAGCTCGCCAGATGTTCACGCTCTCTCGTCTTCCGTTTGCTTCGCGCCTGCGTTGCTGCGCGCCGCTTCTCGCCGCGCTGACTCTCGGTGCGGTTAGCCTCCAAGCCATCGACCGTTCGCGCAACGGTGCCGGCTCCAAGGACGACTATCTCACCGGCGACTGGGACGGCGTGCGCACGCGCTGGTCGGAAAAAGGTTTCGACCTCGGCCTCACGTACACCTTCGCCGGATACAAGAATGCGTCCGGCGGTTTTCGCCGCGGCGGCACGGTGGAGGGCGTCGCCGATCTCAATCTCGATTTCGATCTCGCCAAGTTTCTCCAGTGGCCGGCCACGCGTTTTCACGTGAGCTCCACCGCTGCGCACGGCACGAGCATCTCCGCGCACTACGTCGGCGATGTGAACAAGGTCAGCAGCTACTTCATCGACCGCGGCGTCTATCTGCACGAGGTCTGGCTCGAAAAAACCTGGCTCAACGACCAGCTCTCGCTCCGCGCCGGCAAGCTCTCGATGGACATGGAGTTTCCGGTGTACAGCTACGCCGACACGATTCCGCTGCCGCTCTACCCCACCGGCGCGCTCGGCGCGCGGCTCCGCTACTCGCCGAGCAGCATCTGGACCTTCAGCGCCGCCGCCTACGACGGAGATCCGGCCGATGGCCGAACCAATTTGCTCCGCGGCACCACGGTCCGCCTCGGCTCTCACGACGGCGCGACGCTGCTCGCCGAGGTCGCGGGTAATTTCGGCTACGCCGAGGGCTCCACGTTTCCCAGCGGCACGTGGAAGGTCGGCACGTATCGTAGCACACGCACGTTCACCGATGTCACCACCGGCAAGTCCGAGCGCGGCAACTACGCGCTCTACCTCAACGGCGACCAGACACTCTGGCACGAAAACCCCAAAGTGAAAAACGACGCCCAGGGCCTCGCGCTGTATTTGGTGGGCGAATACACGCTGCCCGACCGCAACACCTACCACTACGGCTACGGCGGCGGCCCGTACTACACCGGCCTGCTCCCCGGCCGCGATCTCGACGTCGTGTACTTCAATTTCCTCTACACGCGTTTCAGCGACAACTATTCGCGCGCGTCGGTCACCGCGGGCGGCCCGGGCTACTTCTTCGAGAACCGCTGGCAGCTCAACTACCAGGTGCAGGTGAAAAAATTCCTCACGCTCACGCCGGAGATCGACTACGTCGCCCGCGCCGGCGGCCAGACCGATTCGCCGCACGCGACGGTCTTCAGCCTCCGCACCAACATCACGTTCTGATCGCCGCGCTCTTTTCGTTTCTGCCGCACCTCGCTGATGAATCCGTTCACCTACGTCACCCGCCTCCTCAGCCGCTTCAAACAGAATCCCGGCGCGCTCGCCCTGATCGTTTGCTGCCTGCTCGTGGAGATGGCTTTTGCCGCGTGGGTGCCGATGGCCTTCAGCCACCTGATCGACTACGCCATCACGCCGAAAAACTCCACCGTGCTGGTCCACACGCTCGTGGCCCTTGGGATCGCGGTCGTCCTCACGACCGTCGCCGGCATGCTCGGCGACTACACGTATGCGCGGCTCTCGAGCCGCGTGCTCGCGCGCATGCGGCAGCAGCTCTACGATCACCTGCAGACGCTTTCGCCGTCGTTCTACCAGAAATTCTCCGCCGGTGAAATTTCCGCGCGCTACTCCACCGATCTCGCCGCCGTCGAGCAGACGCTCGCCTCGTGGGTCGCGTGGGGCTGGAAGCCCGCCCTCGATCTCATCGGCTACAACATCGTGATGTTCACGGTCGACTGGCGGCTCGGCCTGTTTGCGCAGTTGCTCTGGCCGATGACGCTGCTCGGCCCGCGCATCTTCGCCCCGCGCGCCGGTGCCGCCGCCGAGGCGCGCAAAATCCGCGAGGCCGCCATTCTCTCCGCGGTCGACGAGGCCACGGGCGGGCGCAATGTCGTGCGCGCCTTCGGCCTGGAGCGCACGATGAGCGAGCGCTTCGGTGCCAAGCTTACCGAGCTCGCCGCCACCGTCGTCCGCGGCGCACTGTTCACCTCCGCCCTCGAGCGCTCCGCCGGCATCGGCATCTACATCCTCCAGATCGCCGTGCTCGCGATCGGCGGCTCCATGGCCTTCAAGGGCACGATCACCGTCGGCGGTCTCGTGGCGTTCTACACGGTGTTCATCTCCGTCTCCAACTGCCTCTACTACCTCGCGCAGTACTCCAGCTCGCTCATCAACTCCGCCGCCGGCCTCGTGCGCATCGAGGAGGTCCTCAACGAAAAATCCGCCGTCCCCGACGCCGCCGACGCCAAGGAGCTGCCGCCGATCCAGCAGGTCATCTCGGTGCGCGGCTACGTCTTCACCCCGGAGCCCAATCGCCGCATCCTCGATGGCGTCACGCTCGATATCCGCCACGGCGAGTCGGTCGCCTTCGTCGGCCCCTCCGGCTCGGGCAAGAGCACCATGCTCAACGCCGTGATGCGTTCCTTCGATCCCGCGGAGGGCCGCCTCGAGATCGACGGCCACGATCTCCGCTCCGTCACCAAGGCGTCGTTCGTGAAGCAGAGCGCCGTGGTCTTCCAGGATTCGTTTCTCTACAACACCACGGTCCGCGAAAATCTCCGCCTCGGCAAACTCGACGCCACCGATGCCGAGATCGAGGCCGCCTGCCGCTCCGCCGAGATTCACGATATCATCCTCGCGATGCCGCAGGGCTACGACTCGCCCGTCGGCGAGCGCGGCTCGCTCCTCTCCGGCGGCCAGCGCCAGCGCATCGCCATCGCGCGCGCTCTCTTGCGCGACCCGCGCATCCTCTTTCTCGACGAGGCCACGTCCGCCCTCGACCCCGGCACCGAGATCGCGATCAACGCCACGCTCGAGCGCGTCTCGAAGGGCCGCACCGTCCTGCAGGTCACTCACCGCCTCGCCTCGGTCGTCAATCTCGACCGCATCTTCGTGATGAACCAGGGCAAGCTCGCCGAGCACGGCACGCATACCGAGCTGCTCGCGCTCGGCGGCATTTATGCCGGCCTCTGGAAAAAACAGGAGGGCATCCACACCAGCGATGACGGCCGCCGCGCCGACATTACCATCGCGCGCCTCAAGCAGTTCCGCCTCCTCGCGCCGCTCGACGACGCGATGCTCAAGGAGCTCTCGACCGCGCAGTTCGCCACCGAAAACGTTCCCGCCGGCCGCGAGGTCGTCGTCGAAGGCGACCCGGGCGACAAGTTCTACATCATCGCCCGCGGCCGCGTCGAAGTCCTCCGCCGCAACCCCGTCACGGAGACCCACGAGCGCGTGCGCGTCCTCGAAGACGGCGACAACTTCGGCGAACTCGCCCTCCTGCGCGACGTACCCCGCACCGCCACGATCCGCACGCTCGTGCCCTGCACGTTCCTCACGCTGCAGCGCCACCACTTCCAAAACCTCCTCGACCACTCCCCCGCCGTCCGCGCCGCCCTGCTGGAGCAGGAAGCCGAGCGCCTCGGTCCCCGCGTCGGCGAAACCATCGCCCCATTCGCCGCGCCCGCAAAGGGCGCGTGAGCGCACATGGTAGGGCGGGTTATCCCTAACCCGCCGCTGCGACTCCGCCGACCACGCACGCCGAGCCCAACCGGCGCGTTGCGGAAAACGCGCCCTACCTCGATCAAAGAAACAGGCCGGGCTCTTCAGCCCGGCCTTGTATCGAAAAATCAACTACGCTCGTTTGCGCCGCCCCCTCACACCTTCGCCCCACCCTGCGCCAGGCTGCGCGCGCGGAGACGGAGGCCGTTGAGGCGGATGAAGCCCTGCGAGTCGCTCTGGTTGTACCAGCTCTTCACGCCTTCCATCGACGCGATGTTCATGTCGTAGAGCGAGTACTTAGACTTGCGGCCGCAGGTGATGATGTTGCCCTTGTAGAGCTTGAGGCGGACGGTGCCGGACACGTAGCGCTGGCTCTCGTCGACGAGGGCCTGCAGCGCCTCGCGCTCGGGGGCGAACCAGAACCCGTAGTAAACCAGCTCCGCATACTTCGGGATGAGTGAGTCGCGGAGGTGCATCACCTCGCGGTCCATCGTCAGCGACTCCACCTGGCGGTGCGCCTGCATCAGGATCGTGCCACCCGGGGTCTCGTACACGCCGCGCGACTTCATGCCGACGAAGCGGTTCTCGACGAGGTCCACGCGTCCAATGCCGTGCTTGCCGCCGAGCTTGTTGAGCGTCTTGAGCACGCCCGCGGGCGTGAGCTTCTTGCCGTTGACCGCGACGCAGTTGCCCTGCTCGAAATCGAGTTCGACGTACTCCGCCTTGTCCGGCGCGTCCTCGGGCGACACGGAGAGCTTGAACATCTCCTTGTTCTCCTTGGTCGTCGGGTCGAACCACGGATCCTCGAGGATACCCGCCTCGTACGAGATGTGGAGGAGGTTGCGATCCATCGAGTACGGCTTCTTGAGCGACGCCTCGACCGGGATCTTGTGCTCGGCGCAGTACGCGATCATCTCCGCGCGGCCGGGGAACTGCTCGCGGAAATTCTCCAGCTTCCACGGCGCGATGATCGCGAGGCGCGGATTGAGCGCCATGTACGTGAGCTCAAAGCGGCACTGGTCGTTGCCCTTGCCCGTGGCGCCGTGCGCGACGGTGTCGGCGTTTTCCTTCTTCGCGATGTCGATCTGCGCCTTCGCGATCAGCGGGCGCGCGATCGAGGTGCCGAGGTAGTACTGGCCCTCGTACACCGCATTGGCGCGGATCATCGGGTAGATGAAGTCGCGCGCGAACTCTTCCACGAGGTCGAGCGTGTAGTGCTTCGAGGCACCGGTCTTCTTGGCCTTCTGCGGCAAGCCGCGCAGCTCCTCCTCCTGGCCGATGTCGGCGGCAAACGTGACGATCTCCGCGTCGTAGGTTTCGCGGAGCCACTTGACGATGACGGACGTGTCGAGACCGCCCGAGTAGGCGAGGACGATTTTCATAGGAAAAAAATCAAGGATGAGGGTTGGAGAAATTTTTAACCGCGAATGGACGCGAATTCACGCGAATGCTGAGTGAAAACCACGCGCTCCCATTCGAGCCGCGCGCGTTTGAAATTCAAGATCACACCGACCTGCAGTTTCGCCACTCTCAGATAGTTCAGCATCTGACCACGTTCATGGTCAGTGATGTGCTCAATTACCTTCGTATCCACGATCACGCTGTCGAAAGCGATCAGGTCGGGCACAAAGTCAGCGACTTTCACGCCCTTAAAATTCACTGGGAAAATCTTCTGTTGCGCACATGAGATGCCTCTCTGCGCAAACTCCACCACCAAGGCATTCTCATACGGCTTTTCGTGCAATCCGTGCCCCAATCCGTTCAGTACTTCGAGTGCCGCGCCAACGATTGCGTAGACCTCCTTCTTTAGCGGGAGATCATCTAATTCTGGCCTTTCATTCGCGTGCATTGGCGTCCATTCGCGGTTAAAAAAATCCTCACTTTGTCTTCGCCGCGGCCAAGGTCGCCATGATGGCCTTCTGCATGTGCAGGCGGTTTTCCGCCTGGTCGAAGATGATCGAGCGCGGGTTATCGAGCACCTCCTGCGTGACTTCCTGGCCGACGTGAGCCGGCAGGCAGTGCATGAAGTACGCGTCGGGCTTCGCCGCCGCGAAGAGCGCCTTGTTCACCGCGAAGGGCGACATCACCTTGATGCGCTCGGCCGTCTCCTCCTCCTTGCCCATGCTCACCCACACATCGGTGTAAACGACATCCGCGTCCTTCACCGCCGCATAGGCATCGGTCGTAAACTCGTAGCCGCCCGCGAAACCTTCCTGCGCGAGCAGGTTATTGAACTCCGGCGCCGCGTCGAAGCCCGGCGGGCCCGCGAGCGCGATCTTCATCCCGAAGAGATTCGCGCCCAAGATCCAAGAATTGGCCACGTTGCAGCCGCGGTCGCCGACAAACGCGATCTTCCGCCCGCGCAGCGACGCGAGCAAATCCCCACCCGGCCCCGCCCAACGCTCCGCGAGCGTGAACATGTCCGCGTAGATCTGGCAGGGATGCAGCAGGTCCGTGAGCGCATTGATCACCGGCACCGTGCCGTGCTTCGCGAGCGTCTCGACCTCGCTGTGCTCAAACGTCCGCACCACCAGCCCGTGCACGAAGCGCGACAACACCTTGGCCGTGTCCTCGATGGACTCGCCGCGGCCGAGCTGGATGTCGTTGCGGTTGAGGAAAAGCGGATTCCCGCCGAGCTCGTGGATGCCGACCTCGAACGACACGCGCGTGCGCGTCGACGATTTCGAAAAGATCATCGCCCACGTCTGCCCCGCGAGCGGGTTGAAGGATTTCTTCCCACGCTGCGCCTTGAATTCGCGGGCGAGCGCAAAGACCCCGCCCAGTTCATGGGCCGCGAAGTCGGTCTCCTTGAGGAAGTGTCTCATCTGGAAAAACGATAACTTTGGAGCGCGCGCGCCCGCAGCACGAGTGAAAAAACCGCCCCGTCCATCGCAGGGCAGCACAGTGATTTACAGAGACTCGCCCGGGTGTCCTGTGACGCTTTCGGTAGCCAGCGTTTCTTCGCCGCCTCGCGCCCCAACTCGGTATTGCCACACCGAATCACGAGCGCTTGGTAAAAACGGTTGGCCTCCGCCGGATCGCGTTCTTTCAGCCAGTTGCCCGCTGTGGCGAGAATGCGCGCCGTCTCGTCTGCGTCGTTGGGCAGCAACGACGCCGCCCACCACGCCAGCTCCGCCGCCCGATAGCGGTAGTGGAAGCGGCGGTCTGGCGCAGGCAAGTCCTTGAACCGCCCCAACTCAAACGCCGTGGGCGCAAACGCGCCGTTCTCCTCCCCGAGTCGCTGGCGATGCACCGTGCTCGATACTCCGGCGTACTCTCCGCTGCAGATGTGCCAATCCGGCTCCAGTTCCGTGCCGAGCAGGTCCATGCCGTTGGCGTGAATGTACTGCGCGCTCCGCCAAAACGCCGCCGAGCGCTCCTCCGCCCGCCGTACGCTATCGAAGGCGATCTTCACGTCCTCACCGTACTGATGCACGAGGCTTGCCCGCTCCGGCGTGAAATACTTCTCAGCCAGCGCCGTCTTGCCCAGCCGGGTCAGGCGGCGGGCGAGCAATGCACGCAAGGCTTCAGCCGGCTCCTGCGAACTCCAGTAGTTGATCGGCCAGACGATCTCGGGCTTAGCGACCTGATAACTATCCACGAAGGCACGCAATTCTTCCACCGTCATCACCCGCTCAGCGATAAACGCCGCGTCTTCCCAGTATCCGCCACGCATCCACGCGGCCAGTGCGCCCGGCAGGTTGTCCTGCGCCATGCACACGCGTGCCAGTTCCGCTATCGCTCGCCGCCGATAACCATCGCCGAGCCCGGTGTTTTCGACCGCTACCCGCAAAAGCTTCTCACCCACCGGTAAATCTCCGCTGCGCAGGGCCAGCCGCGCACTGATCCACTGCGCCTCACCCGAGTCCTTCGGTGCCAGCACACACCACCGCTGCGCCTGCTCAAAATCTCCCGCATCGTAGGCCAGCCACGCGAGGCGGTCCGCTTCCTCCACGGCCGAAGCGCCCACTTTCTCCAGCGCCGCCAGCCACGC
This sequence comes from Verrucomicrobiota bacterium, assembly GCA_048498795.1. Lineage (GTDB taxonomy): Bacteria > Verrucomicrobiota > Verrucomicrobiia > Opitutales > Opitutaceae > JBEHXH01. Next base: position 6,909 of record JBEHXH010000012.1, on the reverse strand, counting down.
CTGCTTCTCGTCGAGCCGCGGTGTATTGGGCCATGAAAAACGTCCCCCATGGGAAACAAAATACGCCGTCACCACCCGCCGCACCTGCGCATCCTTGGCGAGCACGGCGAAATCCTTGCCCGGCGCGCGCAGCACCTTCGCGCAAGTAAACTGGAGCGACATCACCGCCGACTCCTCGCCGGCCGCGAGTTGTTTCAGATAGAGGCGGATTTCGCCCACCGCGTCTCCCCGCAGCCGTGCCACCTGCGCCTCCCAGCCATAGCTCTCCGCCGCCAATCCCATCGGATCGGAAAAACCTGCAGCTGCCCACGCGCGCGTCTCGCGCAGCCAGCGCTCCGCTTCCGCCGCAGCGCGCGCTTGCTCCGGCCCACTGGCCGCCTGCGCCATTGCTAGATTCACGCGCCCCAACATGAATGCCGCCCACGTCGACCGGTAGCGCCGCTCGGCCGCCGGCAGCTCGACGACTTTAGACCACGCGAGGCGCGCCGCCTCCAAATCCTCCCGATGCCACGCCTCTGCCCCTGCCAGATAGTTCGCAAACTCTGCCGGTAAATAATGACTCAGACCGCTCTTCGGCCACTCGTCTGACTCCGCCGTCGACTCTTTGGCCTCGGTGCGCGGCTTCTCGATTGCCCTCCGCTTCGCTTCGTAGGCCCACACGATTTGATCGACGTCCGCGATGCTCCGCTCTGCCAGCGCGCGCCGCAGGTCCGCGAGGTCGAGTTCGATGACATGCGACCGCAACAACTGGTCAGAGACTCGCACCGCCCGCGGCAAGGTCGGATCGGTCGCAACGAGTCGAGCCACCTCGCGCGCAAAGATACCTTCGGGCGCTGCGAGCAACGCCTCCTTTGACGCGGCGTAAAACGTATTGGGAAAATCCGGGCCGCACGCGGCCGCGGACGAGGCGAGGATCAGCCAGGCGAGGCCCCGCTCAAGGCGGGGCCGACGACGAAACGGTAAGGGAAAGCTCATGGGCAAAGCGCAGCCATGCGATTTTCATTTTTCGTCCGGGCGCGATTGACGCGTCCGCCGGCACGTCTGCTGCACGCAAAATGGCTTGGGAAGACGCGGTCGCGTTTTCCAGATGAAAACCGCCGAGCCCATCACCCAGCAGAATTCTTTCTGCGGCGGGCCACGCGACCGTCACCGCGCGCGGTAGCGGCTCCGTCGTCGTGCCCCGGTTCACGATCACAACCTCCGCTAATCCCGCGCTGCTCCACTCCACTTCGACCGCGAGGTTCGCCGTTGGAATTTCTCCGCGCAAAATCGCGGCAAGCGTCGTCGCATTCCAGTTGAGCCGATCGGTCGCGAGCGGCAGGCGAAACCAAATCACGCCCGCGCAGTGCGGCAGCGCCGCGCGCGTCAGTTCCGCCGCCAGCCGCGCCATCGCCGGCGCCTCGGCGCGCACCGCTCGAAGCTGCGTGTCATGCGGCCAGTCGCGCCGCGGTCCATCGGCCGAGAGTCCGAGAAATTTCCCCGCCGGATCGAAGCCGAGCACATATCCATACGTCGGCAGCGCCACGCGAAACGGCACTCCGACCAGCTCTGCCTGCCGCGCCCACGCCAGCGCCCGCACCGGATCGCAGAGCGAGAAAGCCACGTCCGGCCCGCTCGGTCGTTCCAGCGAGTGGACTTGCAGCACATAGCCGTCCGCTGCGTGCGCGAGCGCGGCAAACTCCGCGTGCTTCAGCCACACCGGCAGCGCCGTGAAAACCAGCTTCGTATTCCCGACCGCAGGCCGCAGCGCCTCCAACCACGCGCGATAGCCCGCGAGCTTCGATTCCGCGCAGTCGAAATCGATCTGCAGCTCCGCCGGCTCGAACCCGCCCGCCCGCGCTGCCGCGAGCACGCTGTGCGCAAGATTCGCCAACGCCGGTGCCGCAGTCGCCGCGTCGCCCGAAAACGGCCCGACTCGCAACGCGAGACTCACCGGACGCCCGAGCGTTTTCAGCGTCACATAGTCGAGCGGCACCCGCACCACCTGCGGTTGGTTTTTCTGCCAAGTCACTTCTGCCGCGAGCGCGCAGAAGCCATCGGCCTTGTCCGCGAACTCGTGCAGCGCCGCCGTCAGCTCCGGGCTCGCCGCGCGCTGCCACACATAGATCTCGCGTGTGCTCGCGCACGCCGTCGCGGTCGCGACCACCCACCCGAGCAGCCACGCGCCCAAAATCCCCCATCGCTGAAATCGTCCCCGCACCCTTCTGCGCGTAAAGCCTCACGCGCAGAAAGCAACCGCGCGGCAGCAGAAGTTATTCACTGCTCCGACTCCGCCGCAGCCCTGCCTTCCTGTAGCGGCGGTCTATGACCGCCGACGCGACTCGGTCCATCTACAGCGTCGCCCGGCGCTCATAGAGCGCCGCTACAGTCGATCATCGCGGACGATCAGCTCAGTCTCCACTTCGCCGCGCCCTGCCTCGCTTCGCCTCAAGCCTTCGCCATCAGCGTGTCGCGGAGGATGTCGACCGAGCGGGCGAGGTCTTCCTTCGACGTGTTGAGCGGCGGGAGGAAGCGGATGACGTTGTTGCCCGAGCTCACGGCGAGGAGGCCGCGCTCGCGGAGCGAGACGAGCCACGGCGCGGGGTCGCTGGTCATCTGGAGGCCGACGAGGAAGCCGCGGCCGCGCACCGCGGAGAGGTGCTGCGGGAATTCCTTTGCGAGGCCTTGCAGCGCCGCGTGCCACGGGGCGCTTTCGCGCGTGACGTGATCCAGCAACTGCTCGCGCTCGATCACATCGAGCACGGCAAGCGCCGCCGCGCACGCGAGCGGAGTGCCACCGAAGGTCGTGCCGTGGTTGCCGGGTTGGAAGAGGTCCATCGCGCGCGGGCCCGCCCACACGCCACCGATCGGGAAGCCGCCACCGAGGCCCTTGGCCATCGCGAGCGCATCGGGGCGCACACCGCAGTGCTCGAACGCGTAAAACTTGCCCGTGCGCCCGATGCCGCACTGCACCTCGTCGAGGAGCATGAGGAGGTTGTGCTGGTCGCAGAGGCGGCGGATGCCGACGAGAAACTCCGGCGTGCAGGGATTGATGCCGCTCTCGCCTTGGATGGATTCGAGGAGGATCGCGGAAGTGTTCTCGTCGATCTGCGCGGCGAAGGATTCGAGGTTGTTGAGCTCAGCCGCGACGAAGCCGGGCACGAGCGGGCGAAACCCTTTTTGGATTTTCTCCTGCGGCGTCGCGCTCATGCCGCCGAACATGCGGCCGTGAAACGCGTTCTTCGCGACGATCACCTTGATGCACTTTCCCTCCTCGCCGGATTTTTTCACGCCGTGCAGGCGCGAGAGCTTGATCATCGCCTCGTCGGCCTCGGCGCCGCTGTTGCAGAAAAACACCCGGCCCGGGCCCGCGTAGCCGACGATGCGGCGCGCGAGTTCGCCCTGGTTGGGATTGCGGAAAAGATTGCTGACGTGGATCAGCTCGCCCGCCTGCCGCTGGATCGTCGAGACCCAGTGCGGATGGCAGTGGCCGAGCGCGCTCACGGCGATGCCCGACGTGAAATCGAGATAGCAGTTGCCCGCATCGTCCCACACCTGCGTGCCGCGGCCGCGCACGAGCGTGAGCGAGGGGCGACCGTAATTCTTCATCACGTGCGCGTCGTACAAGTCGGCGGTGTTGGTGCGGACAATCGAGGGTGAGTTCATTTTTCCAAAAGAGTCATGGCAGGCTTCGCCGCGGTTGAAAATGAGAACCGTGCAACAGCGCCGTGAATTTTCCGCGTCTCACTGCTCGGCCACCACCAGCGCGAGCGCGAAACCGTCGTAGCCTTTCACGCCCACCGTCTGCAGCGCCGTCGCATCGACGCGCCGCTCGGCCGCGAGCGCTTTCAGAAAACGCTGCACGCCCTGCACGCTCGCGTCGGTCGACGCGGGATCAGCCACCGCGCCTTTGCGCACGACATTGTCCACGATGATCACGCTGCCGGGGCGCGTGAGCTTGAGGGCCCACGCGAAATATTCCGCGGTACTCACTTTGTCCGCATCGATGAACACGAGATCAAACGGCTCGCGCGTCTCCGCCGCGATCTGCGGCAGCGTGTCGAGCGCGCGGCCCACGCGCAGATCGATCGTCGCGGCGAAACCGGCGCGGCGGAAATTTTCCCGCGCCACATCCGCGTGCTTCGGATCGTACTCCAGCGTGACGATGCGGCCGTCGGCGGGCAGCGCCTTCGCGAGCCACAGCGTGCTGTAGCCGCCGAGCGTGCCGACTTCGAGGACCGCGCGCGCGCGGATGAGGCGCGCGATGAGATAGAGGAGCTTGCCCTGATTGGGCGCGACGTTGATCGGCGGCAGCCCCGCCGCTTCGCTCGCGGCCAGCGCCGCGTCGAGTGCAGCATCGGGAGCCACAAGCAGGCCGCCGATGTAGCGATCCACCGCGGTCCAGGTTTCCTGCATAGGCGAACTCCGCGTGGACTACCCGTGCACGATCTCCGTGCCGGTGCCCTTGTCGGTGAAAATTTCCAGCAGCAGCGAGTGCGCGAGGCGGCCGTCGATGAAGTGCACGCGCTGCACGCCTTCTTCGAGCGCGCGGACGGCGCTGGCGACCTTCGGGCGCATGCCCTTGTCGATGACGCCCTTTTTCTTGAGGTCGTCGACCTGCGAGATTTTCAGCGTGGAGATGAGCGAGGCCGGGTCAGGCGGCGCGGAGAGCAGGCCGGGGACATCGCTCATGTACACGAGGCGGCGGGCACGCAGCGCGCTCGCGACGCGGCCGGCGGCGACGTCGGCGTTGATGTTGTACGGCTTGTTGTCGAGGCCCTCGGCGACCGGCGAGATGATCGGCGTGTAGCCGTCGGCGATCTCCTTCTTGATGAGCTTCACCTTCACTTCGGTGACGTCGCCCACGAAGCCGAGATCGACCGCGTTGCCGTCGTCGTCGACGGTGAGCTTCTGGCAGACGAGCACGCTGTCGCCGGCGAGGCCGCGGGGCTTGCCGCCAGCCTTGGTGAGCGCGTCGCACACGTCCTTGTTCACGATCTCGTCGAGCGTCTTCTTCACGATCGCGATCGTGGGCTCGTCGGTCACGCGGAGGCCGTTGATGAAATTCGCCTTCAGGCCGGACTCGGCCATCGCCTTCGTGATCGCCTTGCCGCCGCCGTGCACGACGACGACGTTGACGCCGACCGCGGCGAGAAACGCGATGTCGTACGCGACGCGCGTGCGCACCGTGTCATCGGGATCGTCCATGAAGCTGCCGCCGTACTTCACCACGAAGGTGGAGCCGCGGAAGTCCTGGATGTACGGGAGCGCCTCGAGGAGGACCTTCGCCTTGGCGGTGATTTCTTCGACGTTCATGAGCGGAGCAAACTGCAGTTCTATTTTTAAACGCGAAGTTCCGACTAAGGCACGCGACGCCCGCATTTCCATCACAAATTCGCGACGAAGCCCTCGGTAACGTAAATTTTTCTTCACTCCCCCGCCTCGCGGGCACACTTCTCGACCGTGCCCACGACTAATCTCACGTTTGCCAATCGCGACGCGCACCGCGCGTGGCTCGCCTCGCAGGCCGCGCTGCCCGCGGGTTTCCGCGTGGGCACGACGCGCTTCGGTTTCATGCCGAAGGAAGCGCCGAAGCCGGCGAAGATGACGCTCACCCTCATCGCGCTCGACCAGCCGACGCCGGACTTCGCCGCGCTCTTCACGAAGAACGCCTTTCCCGGCGCGCCCATCATCGTCGGCCGCTCGCGACTCAACGAAGCCACCCTCGGCGCCGTGATCGTGAACAACAAAATCTCCAACGTCTGCGCGCCCGGCGGCGTCGAGGCCTCGCAGCGCGTGTGCGCCGACGTCGGCCGCTTGCTCAACCTCCAGCCCACGCAAGTGCTGCCGAGCTCCACCGGCGTGATCGGCTGGCAACTCCCTGTGCTCGAGATGAGCGCCGCGGTTCCGCAGGCCGTCGAGTCGCTCGTCGGCGGCACGATTCTCCCCGCCGCGGAGGGCATCGTCACCACCGACCTCTATCCGAAAATCCGCCGCGCCGATCTCGGCGGCGGCAGCATCGTCGGCATCGCGAAGGGCGCGGGCATGATCGAGCCCAACCTCGCGACCATGCTCGTCTACGTGCTCACGGACATCGCGGTGCCGCGCGAGCAGCTCCGTGCGATCCTCGCGCGCGCGGTCGACGTGAGTTTCAACAACATCAGCATCGACAGCGACACGAGCACGTCGGACACCGTCGCTATTTTCTCCTCGGGCAAAGTCGCCGGCGTCGACCTCGCCGCGTTCGAGGCCGCGCTCACCACGGTGTGCCGCGATCTCGCCGAGGACGTCGTGCGCAATGGCGAGGGCGTCCGCCACGTCATCCGCGTTTCCGTCACGAACGCTCCGACCGCCCCGCTCGCTCGCGCGCTCGGCAAGGCCATCGTCAACGCCCCGCTCTTCAAGTGCGCCGTCGCGGGCAACGACCCCAACGTCGGCCGCCTCGTGCAGGCCATCGGCAAGCACGTCGGCGCGCACCTGCCCGGCACTGATCTCAGCCAGCTCCGCGCGAAGATCGGCGGCATCGAGATTTTCGCCAAGGGTACTTTCCAGCTCAACCCCGAGAAGGAGACCGCGCTCGTCGCGCACTTCAAAGGCGCCGAGCTGTACCAAAGCGCCCTGCCGAAAGACGGCGTGTACGCGCCGCCCGTCGATTTCCCACCGCACGAAAAGTGCGTGGAGATCGAGGTCGAACTCGGCACCGGCAGCGCCTCCGCCGTCGTCTTCGGCGGCGATCTCACGCACGAGTACGTGAGCGAGAACGCCGACTATCGGAGCTGAGACTTCGCCTTCGGCTCAGCCAACGCACTGCGAGTGTGGGAGGGGCTTTATCAGCCTGTCGGACTTAGCACGGCAAGTGCTGGGGAAGGAGGATGAAGCGACTGGTCAATGTAGATCGAGCGACAGCGATGCTGCTGCCGGTGGACCTGC